>CAWACV010000005.1:0-227373 GCA_963780725.1 uncultured Gammaproteobacteria bacterium | reverse complement strand
CAAGCGCTCGAAGCTTCGTGGAGTTTCGAGCGCTTCGCATCTGCGGGGCGAGATCTTTAACAATTCGGCAAGATCGTAAGAAGGCACCAGCCAAGCGGAAGTTTGGCGGGATGCGACACGATGTCGGCAAGACATAACTCCAGAGCGTTTGGGGTTATATGGTCAAGTGACGAAGCGCATACGGTGGATGCCTAGGCGGTAGGAGGCGATGAAGGACGTAGTAGCCTGCGAAAAGCCTCGGGGAGCTGGCAAACAAGCTTTGATCCGGGGATATCCGAATGGGGAAACCCACCTGTCGTAAGGCAGGTATCGCGCGCTGAATTCATAGGCGCGCGAGGCGAACCCGGGGAACTGAAACATCTAAGTACCCGGAGGAAAAGAAATCAACCGAGATTCCCTTAGTAGCGGCGAGCGAACGGGGATTAGCCCTTAAGTCGGGTTGGGGTTAGTGGAACGGACTGGAAAGTCCGGCGATACCGGGTGATAGCCCCGTACACGAAAACCCCTTCCCGGTGAAATCGAGTAAGGCGGGACACGAGATATCCTGTCCGAACGTGGGGGGACCATCCTCCAAGGCTAAATACTCCCTACCGACCGATAGTGAACCAGTACCGTGAGGGAAAGGCGAAAAGAACCCCGTAGAGGGGAGTGAAATAGAACCTGAAACCGTATGCGTACAAGCAGTGGGAGCCCCTTTGGGGGTGACTGCGTACCTTTTGTATAATGGGTCAGCGACTTACATCTCAGTGGCAAGCTTAACCGAATAGGGGAGGCGTAGCGAAAGCGAGTCTTAAATGGGCGCTTAGTCGCTGGGAGTAGACCCGAAACCGGGCGATCTACCCATGGCCAGGATGAAGGTGCGGTAACGCGCGCTGGAGGTCCGAACCGGGATCTGTTGAAAAAGATTCGGATGAGCTGTGGGTCGGAGTGAAAGGCTAATCAAGCTCGGAGATAGCTGGTTCTCCCCGAAAGCTATTTAGGTAGCGCCTCGCGTCTCGCTCCCGGGGGTAGAGCACTGTTTCGGCTAGGGGGCCATCCCGGCTTACCAAACCGATGCAAACTCCGAATACCGGGAAGCGCAATCGCGGGAGACACACGGCGGGTGCTAACGTCCGTCGTGAAGAGGGAAACAACCCAGACCGTCGGCTAAGGTCCCTAAATTGCAGCTCAGTGGGAAACGATGTGGGAAGGCCCAGACAGCCAGGAGGTTGGCTTAGAAGCAGCCACCCTTTAAAGAAAGCGTAATAGCTCACTGGTCGAGTCGGCCTGCGCGGAAGATGTAACGGGGCTTAAGCTGCATACCGAAGCTGCGGATGCCCGATAAGGGCATGGTAGGGGAGCGTTCCGTAAGCCTGCGAAGGCAGCCTGCGAGGGTTGCTGGAGGTATCGGAAGTGCGAATGCTGACATAAGTAACGACAAAGGGGGTGAGAAGCCCCCTCGCCGAAAGCCCAAGGTTTCCTGCGCAACGTTAATCGGCGCAGGGTGAGTCGGCCCCTAAGGCGAGGCCGAAAGGCGTAGTCGATGGGAAACGGGTTAATATTCCCGTACCGGATACAACTGCGATGGGGGGACGGAGAAGGCTAGGTCGGCCGGCTGACGGTTGCCGGTTTAAGCGTGTAGGCAGTCGTTCCAGGCAAATCCGGAGCGGCAATGCCGAGGCGTGACGACGAGCCCCTACGGGGGCGAAGCGATCGATGCCCTGCTTCCAAGAAAAGCCTCTAAGCTTCAGGTTGTATGCGACCGTACCCCAAACCGACACAGGTGGGCAGGGTGAGAATCCCAAGGCGCTTGAGAGAACTCTGGTGAAGGAACTAGGCAAAATAGTACCGTAACTTCGGGAGAAGGTACGCCCCTGGTACGTGACGGCCCTGCGGCCGGAGCGGAGAGGGGTTGCAGTGACCAGGCCGCTGCGACTGTTTATTAAAAACACAGCACTCTGCAAACTCGCAAGAGGACGTATAGGGTGTGACGCCTGCCCGGTGCCGGAAGGTTAAGTGATGGGGTTAGCTTCGGCGAAGCTCTTGATCGAAGCCCCGGTAAACGGCGGCCGTAACTATAACGGTCCTAAGGTAGCGAAATTCCTTGTCGGGTAAGTTCCGACCTGCACGAATGGCGTAACGATGGCGGCACTGTCTCCACCAGAGACTCAGTGAAATTGAAATCTCGGTTAAGATGCCGAGTACCCGCGGCTAGACGGAAAGACCCCGTGAACCTTTACTATAGCTTTGCACTGGATTTTGAACCTGCTTGTGTAGGATAGGCGGGAGGCAGTGAAGCGGCGACGCCAGTCGTCGTGGAGCCGACCTTGAAATACCGCCCTGGCATGTTCGGAGTTCTAACCTAGGCCCGTGATCCGGGTCAGGGACAGTGCATGGTGGGTAGTTTGACTGGGGCGGTCTCCTCCCAAAGTGTAACGGAGGAGCGCGAAGGTACCCTCAGCGCGGTCGGAAATCGCGCGGTGAGTGCAAAGGCATAAGGGTGCTTGACTGCGAGACGGACAAGTCGAGCAGGTACGAAAGTAGGTCTTAGTGATCCGGTGGTTCTGTATGGAAGGGCCATCGCTCAACGGATAAAAGGTACTCCGGGGATAACAGGCTGATACCGCCCAAGAGTTCATATCGACGGCGGTGTTTGGCACCTCGATGTCGGCTCATCACATCCTGGGGCTGAAGTCGGTCCCAAGGGTATGGCTGTTCGCCATTTAAAGTGGTACGCGAGCTGGGTTTAGAACGTCGTGAGACAGTTCGGTCCCTATCTGCCGTGGGCGTTGGAGACTTGAGGGAAGCTGCTCCTAGTACGAGAGGACCGGAGTGGACGTATCTCTGGTGTTCCGGTTGTCACGCCAGTGGCACTGCCGGGTAGCTAAATACGGACGGGATAACCGCTGAAAGCATCTAAGCGGGAAGCCCCTCCCAAGATAAGGTCTCCCTGGGCACTCGATGCCCCTGAAGGTCCGTCGAAGACTACGACGTTGATAGGCGGGGTGTGGAAGCGCGGTAACGCGTGGAGCTAACCCGTACTAATTGACCGTGCGGCTTGACCATATAACGCCCAAGCGTTTTGGGCAGCGTGTCGTGAGCTTGCGATCTTGTCGAATCGGGCCGGTCCCTGCGGGGGCGGGCCGAACCTTTTTCCTGGCGGCCTTAGAGCACTGGAACCACCTGATCCCATCCCGAACTCAGAAGTGAAACGGTGTATCGCCGATGATAGTGTGGGGTCTCCCCATGCGAAAGTAGGTCACTGCCAGGACCCTCTGCCGAAAAATCCCGAAGCCATAAGCTTCGGGATTTTTTTTGCCTTTTCCCGGAGAAGCCCGATAGATTCAATGGCCGAGCTTTTTCGCCGATTCGCTGTCGAATCTTGCAGCGTTGGGATCGAGCTGGCCCTTTTTTCGCGGAGCTATAACAGATGATCGACTTGCACTGCCACCTGCTGCCGGGCATCGACGATGGCTCGGCGTCGTTGGCGATGTCCCTTGAGATGGCTCGGATCGCGCTTGCGGACGGAATTGCGACGACCGCGTGCACGCCACATATCTATCCGGGACTATTCGAGAACCGCGGGGATGACATTAAGCGCCGCGTCGACGACCTGGCGGTGGAGCTGCGTCGGGCAGACTTGAGCCTGGCCCTGGTTTCAGGGGCAGACATTCAGTTGGTTCCGGAGCTTGTTGGGGGGCTTAATAGCGGGCTCATGCCAACCATTGCCGGGTCGCGCTATTTTTTGTTCGAGCCGCCTCACCACACAGTCCCGCGAACGTTCGCGCAGTCGATCTTCGACGCCTTGGCGGCGGGCTATGTGCCAGTGATCACCCACCCTGAGCGATTGACCTGGTTGGACGACGAACATTACCCCTGGTTCGTCGCCGCGGTGCGCAACGGTGCCTGGGTGCAGATCACGGCAGGCGCAGTGGTGGGCCGCTTCGGTCGAGAGGCGAAATATTGGTCGGAGCGTTTCTTGAGCGACGGTCTGGTGCATATCCTCGCGACCGACGCCCACGAGCCGATCCATCGCCCGCCGATACTGAGCGAGGGCCGACGGGCCGCGGAGGCCTGGATCGGTGCGGAGGAGGCGGGCCGTCTGGTCTTGGACCGTCCGGTCGCAATTCTGGAGAACCGGTTGCCCGGCGACATTGTGCAACCGCCGGGTCTTGTGGCGGGCTGGAAGGCCCCGCGGCGCAAGCGCGACCAGGGTTGGCTTGGCCGACTCTTCGGCGGATGACTAAGTGCCGCAGATCGGGCAGGCGGGATCTGCGGGTATACGCAGACTCCGCCATTCCATGGCGGCGGCATCCAAGAGCAACAGGCGCCCTGTCAGAGACTGGCCCAATCCAGTCAGCAACTTGATCGCCTCGGTCGCCTGAATGCTGCCGATGATCCCCACAACCGGTCCGAGAACGCCGCTCGCCGTGCAGGTGTCGTCGTTACCGCCGTCGCGGGGATACAGGCATTGGTAACAGGGTCCTCCCGGCTGACCGGAGAAGACCGCGACCTGACCCTCCAGGCGAATGGCGGCTCCGCTGACGAGCGGCCTGCGTGCGGCCATACAGGCGGCGTTGACCGCAAAGCGGGTCGCGAAGTTGTCGCTGCCGTCCACTACCAGATCCACGCTGGCCACAAGCTCAGGCAGGGTGTCGTCGCTTAGGCTGCGCTTGACCGTGACCAGCTCGACCTCCGGGTTGAGTGATGCCAGGCCGATCCGGGCCGAGTCTGCCTTGGGCATGCCAATGCGCTCGGTGGTATGGAGGATCTGGCGTTGGAGATTGGAGAGGTCCACCGCGTCGAAGTCCGCGAGTACCAGCCGCCCGACCCCCGCAGCGGCCAAATACATCGCGACCGGAGAGCCCAGACCGCCGAGCCCTACGACCAGGACCCGGGATGCGCGCAGCCGCTCCTGACCGGCGATACCGAATTTCGGTAGGAGGGTCTGGCGGCTGTAGCGCAGGAGCTGTTCGTCGTTCATCGGTCCGTTCCGGTTAGTGCCGTCAATGTTGCGACCGTCGAGCCTAACACCGATGCCCGGTTATTCCAGGAGTCCGAGGGGTGGATTCAGCCGATTGACATGGTAGGCGATCATGGCAGCAAAGCTCAGCCAAAAGGACAAGGGCAGCAACATCACCCCGGCCCATCTGCTGTTGACCGAGACCACTGCGACGACGACCCAGGCGATGAATGCGGAGGCCAAGGTGCCGACGAAGCTGTTGAGTAGGCTCTGGGGCAGGATGGCGTAGAAGGGAAAGGCAAGCACCACGAAGAACATGGCGGCCATGGCCGTGGATGCGGCGCGGCGCGTGGCGTGCGGCGGGGTTCGCCGGATCAGCCAGAAGGAGGTGGCCATACTGGCGAACAGAAACTCCCATACCAGTCCGATCTGCATGCCGGTCAATGCAAAGGGCGGTTTTTTCAAGGATTCGGTCCATTCGGCGGCATCGCTGAAGACGATGAGTCCGTTCACCAGTGCAGCCGTGACCATGGCGATGACCACATAGACCGCCAGCGCGCCGATTCCAGGCTTGTAGGCGTATGAATTAGGCAAAGGCGGGATCTCCGGAGGACTTCGCTTTTTGGGCGATTTTCCACGGAATCGCGACGCTGCGCCAGGGCCGCGCCGGACTGTTGGCCTTGCGCTTGCGTCTTGAACCCCGAAGTCCAGCAGGTGCCCTTCGGTCTTCATGGAGCCCTAAGTATGTGTCCTGTCCTTCAGCGATCGTCCCTGGGTCTGGTCCGCTCAGCTCGATCGCTTGGGCTCGCCTCACTGTTGCTCGGTCTGCTCGCCGCCTGCGGTCCGCAGCCCGAGGGCGCAAGCGAGCCAGCGTCCGTCGCCGGGGACGACACGTCCATGGGGCATGCGCTCAAACACCAGGACCCCAAGTATGTCTGCCCGATGCACCCTCGGATCGTCCGCGACGCCCCTGGCAACTGCCCGATTTGCGGCATGGCTCTGGTGGAGCGCCAGCTGGAGGGGGCAACGGACGATGCCGCCCCGCCGGATGAACCCAGCGCGGCCAACCCCGAGGTGTCCCTAAGCCCCGCGGTGGTTCAGGCGCTAGGCGTGCGTACCGCCCCGGTCGCGCGCGAGACACTCTGGAAGCATATCCGCACCGTGGGCCGGGTGGCCTACGACGAGACCCGCCTGGTCCATGTGCACCCCCGGGCGGAGGGCTGGATCGAGGCGCTTGGCGTGCGCTCCGAGGGCGCAGCCGTGACCAAGGGCCAGGAGCTGGCCGAGCTCTACGCCCCGCGCATCCTCAGCGCCCAGGTCGACTTCCTGCTTGCCCTGGAGCCTCAACCCAAGGAAGCCGCTCAGGTTAAGGTCGACAAGGCACGCAACTTATTGCGTCTTCTGGACCTCCCGGACGATGTGATTCGGGATATCGAGCGTACCCGGGCGACCCGCAACACCGTGCCGGTGCGCGCACCCATCGCAGGGGTAGTGACCGGACTCATGGCCCGGGACGGCATGTATGTGACCGAGGCGACCGAGATGTTCACCATCGCGGACTTGAGTCGGGTCTGGGTGCTGGTGGATGTCTTCGAGGACCAACTGGACTGGCTCGCCCCGGGTCTCGCCGCGGAGATTCGGGTGCCGGCCCGGCCCGGACGCATCTGGGAGGGCCAGGTCGATTATCTCTATCCCGAGCTTGACCCCAAAACCCGCACACTCAAGGTCCGGCTGGTCTTCCCCAACCCGGACCTGGCACTCAAGCCCAACATGTTTGCCGATGCGGTCATCCACGGCGGACCCAAGCGCGACGTGCTGACCGTCCCGGCCGAGGCACTCATCCTCACCGGCGAGCGGGAGAGCGTGGTCAAGGCACTCGGCGACGGGCGCTTCGCCCCGGTGGACGTGCAGAGCGGCATGCGCCGGCGCGACCGGGTGGAGATCGTCGACGGGATAGCGGAAGGGGATCGCGTGGTGGTCTCCGGCCAGTTCCTGATCGACTCCGAGTCCAGTCTCCAGGCGAGCTTCCGGCGCATGGGAGATGCGGATCCTGCCCCAGCCCACTAGCACTGATCCACCTCTGGAGCAGAGCCGCTTGCTAGCCACTCGCCACTCGCCACGTCTTAAATGGATAAAGTCATACTCTGGTCGATCAAGAACCGCTTCCTGGTCCTGCTCGCCACCCTGCTAATGACCGCCTGGGGCCTCTGGGCCATCGGGCGCATCCCGCTCGATGCCATCCCAGACCTCTCGGACGTGCAGGCGATAGTCCGGACCACCTATGCGGGCCAATCCCCACGGGTGGTCGAGGAGCAGGTGACCTACCCCATCGCCACCGCCATGCTCGCGGTGCCTGGGGCGCGCACCGTGCGCGGCTACTCCATGTTCGGGGACTCCTATGTCTATGTGATCTTCGAGGACGGGACCGACCTGTATTGGGCGCGCTCCCGGGTTCTGGAGTATCTGAATCAGGCCGCCTCCAGGCTTCCCCAAGGCATCGAGCCGAGACTGGGTCCGGACGCTACGGGTGTGGGCTGGGTCTACAGCTATGCCCTGGTGGACCGCACCGGCCGCCATGATCTGGCGCAACTGCGCAGCCTCCAGGATTGGTTCCTGCGCTTCGAGCTACAGACCGTTCCTGGGGTGTCTGAGGTGGCCACGGTCGGCGGCATGGTGCGGCAATATCAGGTGGTGGCGGACCCGGCGAAGCTGCGCGCTTACGGAGTCCCCTTGAGCCGGGTCTCGGCGGCTATCCGCGGGGCCAATCAGGAGGCCGGGGGCTCGGTGCTGGAGCTGGCGGAGGCCGAGTACATGGTTCGTACCCGTGGCTATCTCGCGAGCCTGTCCGACATCGAGACCATCCCCATCGACGTGACCCCGGAGGGCACGCCGGTGCTGCTCAAGGACCTGGCGCGGGTCCAGGTAGGTCCGGAGATGCGCCGGGCGGTGGCGGATCTGGACGGGGAAGGGGAGGTGACCGGCGGGATCGTGGTCATGCGCTCCGGGGAGAACGCCTTGACCACCATCGCCGCGGTCAAGGAGCGCATCGACCAATTGCGCCCGGGGCTTCCCGAGGGCGTCGAGATCGTCGAGACCTACGACCGATCCGGCCTCATTTTGGCCGCCGTTGACAACCTTCGCAACAAGCTGGTCGAGGAATTCGTCGTCGTCGCCATCGTCTGCGTTGTCTTCCTGTTTCATTTGCGCTCCGCCCTGGTCGCTATCGTCAGCCTGCCGCTCGGCATCCTCGCCGCCTTCATCGTGATGCAGCAGCAGGGGATCAACGCCAACATCATGTCATTGGGCGGCATCGCCATCGCCATCGGGGCCATGGTGGACGCGGCCATTGTCATGATCGAGAACGCTCACAAGCACCTGGAGCGGGCTCGGGAGGGCCGCGAGACCCCGCTGAGTCGGGACGAGCACTGGGCAGTCATCGCTCAGGCGGCGACGGAGGTCGGCCCGGCGCTTTTCTATTCGCTCCTGATCATCACACTGAGCTTCCTGCCGGTCTTCACCCTGGAGGCACAGGAAGGCCGTCTTTTCGCGCCGCTCGCCTTCACCAAGACCTATGCCATGGCGGCGGCGGCCGGACTTGCGGTCACCCTGGTGCCGGTGCTCATGGGCTACCTGATCCGAGGGCGCATCCCGAGCGAGCAGGCGAATCCCTTGAGCCGAGTCCTGATCGCCATCTATCGGCCGGGGCTGGCCGCGGTGCTGCGCTGGCCGCGGACCACGGTCGCACTATCGCTGGTCCTGGTGCTGACCGCGCTCGTCCCGATCCAGGGTATCCCAGGGATATTGGCCCCCTTGAAGTGGCCCTTCCAGGCGGTCGGGCTAATGCTGGAGCAGGGGCCCCACCGCGCCGCTATTGCCCGGATCGATGCCTGGCAGAAGTCCCTTGCCGCTGGCTGGCGGGAGACCTTCAGAGGCTTTCCCGGGCTCGCGGGCCTGTCCGCGGGGCTTGGATCCGAGTTCATGCCCCCGCTCTACGAGGGCGACCTGATGTACATGCCCACCACCCTGCCGGGACTCTCCATCGGAAAGGCCCAGGAGCTACTCCAGCAGACCGATCGTCTCATCGCCACGGTGCCGGAGGTGGAGCGGGTCTTCGGCAAGATCGGGCGGGCGGAGACCGCCACCGACCCCGCCCCGTTGACCATGATCGAGACCACGATCCGGCTCAAACCTCAGTCCGAGTGGCGACCCGGTCTGACCCTGGACGGGCTGATCGCGGAGTTGGATGCCAAGCTCGACATCCCCGGCGTCACCAACGCCTGGGTCATGCCCATCCGTACCCGAATCGACATGCTCGCCACCGGAATCAAGACCCCGGTGGGTGTCAAGGTCTCAGGTCCGGACCTCAAAGAGATCGAGCGCATCGGTCGAGAGGTGGAGCGGGTGCTCCGGCAGGTGCCCGGCACCGCCTCCGCCTTCTCGGACCGGGTGGCCGGCGGGCGCTATATCGAGATCCGCCCGGACCGGCTGGCAGCTGCCCGAGTGGGACTCAATATCTCGGACATCAACGACATCGTGGGCGCCGCCATCGGCGGTATCAACATTACCGAGACAGTCGAGGGTCTGGAGCGCTACCCGGTCAATCTGCGCTTCCCACGGGAGGAGCGGGACGACCTGGACGAGCTTAGGGACCTACCCATCGTCACACCCACGGGTGCCCAGATCCCGCTCGGGCAGGTAGCCGAGGTCAAAGTCGTCGACGGTCCGCCGATGATCCTGAGCGAGGATGCCCGCCCTAACGGTTGGACCTTCGTCGACATCCGCGGGCGCGATCTGGGCGGCTATATCGCCGAGGCCCAGAAGGCAGTGCGCGAGCAGGTGCGGCTGCCGCCCGGCTATTCCATCGCCTGGTCCGGCCAATACGAATACCTGCTGCGGGCGGAGAAGAAGCTCATGGAGGTGGTGCCCATTACGCTCGCCATCATCTTCTTATTGCTGTATCTCGCGTTCCGCCGAGCGGGCGAGGCACTGCTCGTCATGCTGTCGCTGCCTTTTGCATTGGTCGGCGGTTTCTGGCTCGTCTATCTGCTCGGTTACAATCTCTCGGTGGCGGTCGCGGTGGGGTTCATCGCACTCGCCGGCGTCGCCGCAGAATTTGGCGTCATCATGCTGGTCTACCTGGATAATGCCTTGAAACACCGCATTGCGCAGGGGGCCCAGCGGGGCGAGCCGCTCGACCTGGCTGGACTCAAGTCCGCCATCATGGAGGGTGCCGTGCTGCGGGTGCGGCCCAAGGCGATGACCGTCGCCACCATCTTCGCCGGGCTCCTGCCTATCATGCTGGGGGCCGGAGTCGGCTCCGAGGTCATGCGGCGCATCGCCGCGCCGATGGTCGGAGGAATGATCACCGCGCCCTTGCTCAGCCTCTTTGTCATTCCCGCGATCTATCTGCTTTGGCGTGGCAGGGCCTTGGATCCGGGGGCCCCCGGGGCGTCCGCTTAAGGGTGCGTCGCCCGCACCCGTGACGCAACGAGCTCGCCTCGGGCCATCAAAGTCCGAGTCCGGGGTTCGCCGGATCGGCCGCGCACTGGATCAGCCGCTCCCGGAGCTTGGTCAGCCGCTGGTTGGAGCCCGTGCGTTTGACCGCCATCGCCAGCGCCCTGGGCTCGGCGATCAGGACCACCAGCCGTCTGCCGCGGGTGACCGCGGTATAGAGCAGGTTGCGCTGCAAGAGGGTGTAATGCTGGGTAGCGAGCGGGATCACCACCGCCGGGTATTCGGATCCTTGAGCCTTGTGGATGGTGGTTGCGTAGGCGAGCGACAGCTCGTCGAGCTCGCCCAGCTCATATTCGATTAGGCGTCCGTCTATTTCCACCTGGACCAGGCCCTCCTCCTGGTCGATCGCTGCGATGCGTCCGATGTCTCCGTTGAAGACCTCCTTGTCGTAATTGTTGACGAGCTGGATGACCTTGTCCCCGGGTGCATAGGTCCAGCCGAAGCGCTCGATGCGCGGGTGACCCTGGGGATTTAAGCGTTGCTGGAGCTCGACATTGAGCGCCCGGGCGCCGAGTCCGCCGCGGTTCATGGGGGTTAAAACCTGCACGTCGCGCACCGGGTCCAATCCGAATCTGTCGGGGATACGTTCCATGACCACCCGCAGCAATCGGTCCATGATCTCCTCTGGATTGGCGCAGTGGATCAGATAGAAGTCGCTGTCGAGCTTACGGGAGTCGGTGCCCGATTGGGTCCGCTCCGGCAAGTGCCCGGCGTTAATCCGGTGTGCGTTAACGACGATGCGCGACGCCGCGGCCTGACGGAAGACTTCCTTGAGTCGCACCGTGGGCAGAGCCCCGGAGTCGATCAAGTCGGCGAGCACGGCCCCCGGTCCGACCGAGGGCAACTGGTCCACGTCGCCTACCAGGAGCACCGCGGCCTTGGTCGGCACCGCCCGCAGGAGCTGGTTCATCAAGGCTACGTCGATCATGGAGCATTCGTCCGCCACCACCAGATGGGCATCGAGCGGCGAGTATTGGTCGCGCTTGAATGCCATGGCCTTGGGGTCGAATTCGAGGAGCCGGTGGATGGTGCGGGCCTCCCGCCCGGTGGACTCGGCGAGCCGCTTGGCCGCCCGTCCGGTGGGTGCGCAGAGCAGGATCTTGGCCCCTTTGGCACCGACGATGTCCAGGATGGAGCGCACCGCCATGGTTTTTCCGACCCCGGGGCCGCCGGTTACCACGGTCACCTTCCCGTTGATTGCGGCGGCCACTGCCGCGCGCTGAGACTCCGATAGCGCCAATCCGGTACGCGACTCCACCCACGGGATGGCGCGCCCGGGGTCGATGGCGCCCCATACAGGCGGACCCGAGAATAGCCGGCGGATGCCGGCCGCGATACCGAGCTCCGCGCGCTGCAAGGGGGTGAGAAAGACCGCGGGCCTGTCTTCGATGGGCTCCTGGACCAGGTTCTCCAGGGCCAGCTCCGCAACGATCGCCTGCTCGACGGTCGCCGGCGGTATTTCTAGCAGCGCCACTGCCTTCTCGGCCAGATCCTCCCGGTAGGCGGCGCAATGGCCGTTGCCTGCGATCTCCTGGAGCACATGGCGCACCCCTGCCTGGGCTCGGATCAGCGAGTCCGCAGGGATGCCTAAGCGCTGTGCGATCAGGTCCGCTGTCTTGAATCCGATGCCGTGGATGTCGAGTGCCAGCCGGTATGGGTTCTCGGTGACCCGGGCGACCGAATCGTCCCCGTAGGTCTTAAAAATCCGCACTGCCCGAGCGGTGCCGACCCCGTGGGATTGGAGGAAGACCATGATCTCCCGGATCGTCTTCTGCTCGGACCAGGCCCGGGTGACCCGCTCCTGGCGCTTGGGGCCGATTCCGGGGAGCTTTAAGAGCTCCTCCGGGTTGTCCTCGATCACGTCGAAGACCCGCTCGCCGAATGCTTGCACCAGGGTGCGGGCGAAGTGCGGGCCTATGCCCTTGACCATGCCGGAGCCCAGATACCGCTCGATCCCCTCCAGGGTGGAGGGCGGGATCATGCGCAGATTGGCCGCTTTGAACTGAAGTCCGTGCTCGCGATCGTTCACCCATTGGCCCAGGCATTCCACCGTCTCCCCCGCATTCACGCTGGCCGCGGAGCCGATCACCGTTACCAGATCCCGTTGACCGCCCACCTTGACCCGCAGCACGCAGAACCCGCTCTGCTCGCTGTGGAAGGTGATGCGTTCGATCGAGCCGGTCAGGCGCTCCTGGTGTCGCTCGGAGGGCGGGGTGGATCGGTCGATTGGGATGTGCTCGGTCATTCGCAAAGAGATTGTCCGCGAACGAACGCGAATGACTATGTGCGTTCGCTTGCGGACAAATACGCGCTTATCGGGTTAACGCACCCCAGCCACCGGCCGCATCTCCACGTCGCAGGCGCCGCCCACCCGGGCTGTGGTTGGCGAGCCGCCGCCCCTGCAGGTCTCTCCCCGGTCTTTGACCCGGCAGGCGATCTCTACTGGTTTGCCGGCGGCGAGCCAGCTAGGGGTCTTGCGGTAGCGGCCGACCTGGCCGAAGCGGCAGCCGGCCGGTACGCCATAGGCCGGGCAGCTCCCGGGCTTCTTCAGGGAGACCTTGCGGGCGTCTACCGCGAATCCGGGGAAGGCATCCAGGATCTCGATGCGGTCGCCCTCCGGGGTCTCCTCGAACTGGAATTCCTTGAAGCTGTAGCCGTCTCCCGACTTGGTGCCCACCTGGATACGGGTGTCTGCGATCAGGGCGAAGTCTCCGCCGCGTTGGGCGACTGCGCCCGACATGTATTCGACCCGGTCGTGCCGGGGAAAGCACTTGCCCATGGCGGGCGCGTGATAGTAATGCCGCAGTTGAGTGAGGTCCGAGAGCGGGGTGCCAGGAAAGATATCCTTGAGGTCGGACTCGTCCCCATAGAGGATACGCTCCACGTCGCCCACGCTTTGCTCGTACATGGCCTGGATCTTCCGGTACGGGTCCTGCTCCGCCAGGTCCGGGCGCAGGAAGCAGGATGCGAGTCCGGAGATCTGAGTCAGGTATTCGTCCCAGATGTTGTATTGGTTGACCGTGGAGGATGCGCCCTGGAAGTCGCCGGGGAATCCGCACCCCTGGTTGCGCTGGCACTGGCCCACCACGCGATTGCGGATGGAGAGCGCGATGATATTGCGCTCGCAGGCCCCATAGGCATTGCAGCCGCGGCCCAAGTGTCCTTCGTAGATGGCGGTGCGCATCACATAGTCCAGGTGTTTGGCACGGGCCAGCTCGGTGGTCGAGCCTAAGCCCCCGTTGGCGCGGATGAACGAATCCCAGGCGCCCTTCAATGCGCCGCGCCGTCCCGTCAGCGCCCGATTGGCCTCTGCGCATTGGGGGGAGGCATGGAAGGCGCGCACGATGCGGTCCAAGTCCGTGGCCCCGCCCGCACCGCCGCTGCCCCCGGAGCGGGGCGGGTCGAAGAATGGCGCCTTTTCCAGCGCATAGAGCTGGCGCACGTCGATGACGTTCTTGACGTCGGGCTCGCAATGGTGGTTTTCGACCTTGAGACGGGCGCGCTCGGCCACCGTGCGCTTGAACCTTTCCGTATCGGCCGGCGTGGCCCGGCGCGGGTCGACCACGACCTCGAACCCTACATAAGGCGTGCCCTTGGAGTCGGTCAGCGGCTCGCCATTGCGGACGACCAGACAAGGAACGAGCGATGTCCCCTGGGTCAGGGTGCCGGCCGGAGTGCCCGGTCCCGAGAACCCGTCCGCCCGGTAATAAGGGACGGTCATGGGTCCGTTGAATTTGTAGATGGTCATCACCGGCGTGGCCGGGATGGCGGCCTGGACCGCCTGAGCGGCAAAAAGCAAGGCGAGTGCGGCTAAGGGTCTTTGCATGGAATGGCTTCCTGTCAAGTTTGCGGTGTGCCGAATCGAATGGACAATGCGTGTGGCGGTGCGTCGATCGCCGCGAGCCACATCGACGCTTCCTATAGCGTCCCCGCCCGCTTGATATCGAAATAGCGATTGACGAGCGCAATGGGCAGCTGGGCCGGCAGCAGGTCCAGCACCTGAATGCCCAAGTGCTGGAGCCGCTCCTGATGGCGGCGTCGCTCCGCGAGCCAGCCGTGGGCGGCATGGAAGCGCAGTGCGTCCAGGGTGTCTTCGATGGGTGCGTCCAGGGCGCGGTCCAGGGTGGATTCGCGCAGGTCCGCGACTACCACCAGATGGCGGCGCCCCAGGAGCTGGGTGGCCCGTTCCAGGCCATCCTGGTCCTCGTCGCGGCTGTTGGTGACCATAACGACCAGGGCGCGGCGGGGCAGGGCGGCGAGCAGGGTCCGGGCGGCCCCCAGCGGATCGGACGCCTCGAGGGTTGGCTGGAGGTCGTAAACCGACTCCAGGAGCCGGTTGACGGTCTGTGGCTCCTTGCGGGGGGCAAGCCAGCGGTGCGGCCCGCCGTAGGTCATGAGTCCCACCGCGTCCCCCTGGCGCACCGCCACATAGGCCAGCAGCAGGAGCGCGTTGAGTGCCTCGTCCAGGTGTCCGCGTCCCTGGTCTCGGTGACGCATACGCCGGCCGCAATCCAGCAGGAAAACCAGCCGCTGGTCGCGCTCGTCCTGATACTCCCGGGAGATGAGCTTGCGCATCCGCGCGGTTGCCTTCCAGTCGATCTGACGCAGGGAGTCCCCCTCCCGGTACTCCCGCAACTGATGGAGCTCCGTTCCGGTGCCGCGGCGCTGAAGCCGGCGCACACCGAGCTGGGCGAGCTGGTCGTTGGCCGCGAGCAGCGTGTAGCGGCTGATCTCGGAGAAGTTGGGAAAGACCCGGAGCGTCTCCGGTAAGTGCAGTACCCGCGTGCGCTGCCATAGCCCCAGGGGCGAAAGGGTTGCGACGCCGCAGCCGGGGATCGGGAAGTCGCCCCGATTGGGCGGGCACAGCCGGTATTCGACGCGCGCCTCCTGACGCGGTGGGAGCCGCAGCTCCCGGGGTAGCCCGCGCACCGCGAACTCGGTTGGGTGGAGGTCGTGGACGGTCAGGCTCAGGATCTGCCCGGAGGGGTTGGCCAGGTCCAGGGTCACTGGGCTCCAGACCCCCAGCGGCAGGGTGCGGCCCATGCGACGGGCAACCCGCGGGTCCGGCAGTGTCCGCAGCCACCATAGGTCCGCCAGGGCCAACCCGGCGATCGCGACCCCCAGCCCCTGCCAAAGGACCCAGAGCCCGGGCAGCCAGGCGACGGCCAGTCCCAGGGCAGTCCAGGCGGCGAGCGCGATAACCAGGGGGCGGCGGGGGTGCATAGGACGTGGCGCGTAGCGAGTGGCGAGTGGCTGGTCGGGCAGGTTTCGGATGGCGGACGGCTGGCTCCTCGCGAATCGCCCTTCGCTAGGTCCGAGGTGCGGCCACCCCCGCGAGCAGGTCGCGCAGCACATCGTCCGGCCGGTAGCCCTCGATCTCCAGATCGGCGGTGAGCTTGATCCGGTGTCTCAGGACCGCCGGGGCCATGGCCTTTACGTCGTCCGGGGTCACGAAATCGCGCCCCTCTGCCAGTGCGTGACCGCGGGCGGCGCGCACCAGTGCGACGCTGGCGCGGGGTCCAGGGCCGGTCTCGATGCCCTGCCAGTCCCGCGCCGAGCGCACCAGGCGCACTGCGTAGGCGAGCACGCTGTCGTCCAAGCGCAGGCGTGCAGCCACGCCCTGGATGGCGATGACGTCTTCCGGGGAGAGCACTCGGGTGACCCCCGAGGTGTCGAGCTGGTCACCCACCCGGTCCTGGGTGACCGCACGCACCACCGCCAGCTCCTCGTCCGCCCCCGGGTAGCCGATGAAGACCTTCAGCAGAAACCGGTCGAGCTGGGCCTGGGGCAGCGGATAGGTGCCCTCCTGCTCGATCGGGTTCTGGGTCGCATAGACCAGGAAGGGCGGTGCCAGCGGGAGCGAGCGGCCCTCGATGGTGACCTGCTGCTCCTGCATGGCCTCGAGCAGGGCCGATTGGGTCTTGGCCGGGGCACGGTTGATCTCGTCGCCCAGGAGCAGGTTGCAGAAGACCGGACCGCGGCGGATGCGAAACTCCTCGCTCTTCATGTCGAACAGCGCGTGGCCGGCGATGTCGCTCGGCATCAGGTCCGGGGTGAACTGGATGCGCGAGTAGCGTCCTCCCATTGCCGCCGCCAGGGCGCGCACCAGGAGTGTCTTGCCGACGCCAGGGACGCCCTCCAGCAGGACATGCCCAGCGGCGGCCAGGGCGACCACCGCTTCCCGGATCACCTGGCGCTGGCCGATCAGTGCCAGGGTGACCGATGCCTCGAGGTCGCTCAACCGGTCGGCTGCCTGCACGACCTCGCCCTCGATTCCGCTTACAGTCTGGTTCATCCGTCTCACTCGTGGGACCGTGGTTGGTGGGTCTTGTTGGTCGGCTGCCCCGCCTGGAGGCGGGGACGTGCGCCTTGCCAGAGTCCTTGGAGACGCCGTGCCTGGTCGGCGAAACCCCGCCGGTCGTCGGCCTGGGTCAGCAGTGCCTCGGTTAGCGCGTCCGCGGGCTCGCCTAAGGTCCGGGCGATGAGCGTCGCCTGGTCTTTGGGCGGCAGTCCGCGCAGCTCCGGCTGGCGCCGTTGCCAAGCGGCGAGCACGCGTTTGCGGGTTGGCTCCACCAGGCTGGAGGCCAGTCCGTAACGCCACAGGAAGGCGCCGCTCGCCTCCAGATGCTCGGCCAAGTCGCGTCGGCGCCGATCCGGCGGGGGCTCCAGGGGACCCAGTCGAGCGCCCAGCGACCATAGCCAGACCGGGATCAGGACGGCCGCGGCGATCAACGCTCCGGGCGCCGCTGCCCACAGCAGTGCGCCGAGCCAGGGCAGGGCGCTGTCATAGACCAGCCACACCTTGCCGCCCCGGGGGGGGCTGACCAGATGGGCGACGAACAGTGCATGGTCGCGCTCCCCGATGGCGCCATTGGTCATGAATTCAGTGTCGCTCAGTGCGACGAGCTCCCCCGCGCCGATCGGCACCCGGACCAGACGGGGGTGGCCGCCGGCCTCGACCTGCTGGCCATCGACATCGTTCAGCGCCAAGGCATGGCCCGCGGCAAAGGCGATTTTCAAAGGCGGCGCGCCGGGGGTAACGACGGCTTCGCCCAATGTCTCGGTCTTGCAGTTGCAGTCCTTTGGGTCCAGGGCCTTGAGCCCGATACCCAGCTCGCCCAGCAGGTCGTTGGGAGGGGCCTCATCCTCCCAGATCTCGGTCGCTTTCACCACCAGCCGTCCGCCCTCGGCGATCCAGGTCCGCAGGGCCGCCTGGCGCTCCGGATCGAGTGGGCTCAAGCCATTGACAACCAGCGTGTCGGAGGGGGGCGGGAGGCGACGCAGCAGGTCCCGGCCCGCCCGGCTCTCCGCCTGGATGTCCAGGCGGGCGAGTAAGCGCTCTGCGGCCAGAAAGGGGTTTCGGCGGGCCTGCGCGGAGGCACCGACCGGGATCTCCAGGGTGCTGCGCTCGAAGTTGGCGAAGAACCATGAGGCGAGTCCGGCCGTGCCGATCAGGACGGACCCGGTCAGGATCAGCATCAGGATGCGTCGGTCACCCGCCATGCGTTGCCCCGCTGTCGGCGGCAGGTGCAGACCCCGAGCTCGCAGCGTCTGCGGTCCCGCTCAGCCACTCGTCCAGGCGCTCCGAGATGGTCTCCGGGTCTGGGGTGCGGTGGGCATAGGCGAGTCCTTGCCAGTCCCGGGTTATTCGCCGGAAGGGTTTCAGCTCCAGGTCTGTCAGGTGCCGGACAGCGAGCCGCAAGGCATCTCCCTCGGTGGCGCCCTGGGGGATCTCGGCGCCGCGTCGGGCCAGATGAGCGAGCCCGCCCCGATAGAGTAGGGCCAGAGCGCCGCGGGGGTCGCCGGCCGCGAGCCGGGCCCGTACCAGGGCGGCCAAGTCCGCGGGGTCCGGATACGGGTCCTCGTCGGGGGGCATCGGCCGGCTCGCCGGTGCCCGCGCCCGGGGTGTGCGGCGGCGTCGCCTCGGGGGCTGCCAATCGCGGACCACCCGGCGGGCGAGCAGGACCAGGGCGGCGACTGCCAGGGCGATCAGCAGCCACTTGAAGAGTCGCCCGATGCCGATCGCCAGATCGCCGAGCCATCCCGGCGGCTCGGTTGCCTCCCCGGACTCGGCCTTGTCCTCCCCGATCGGTACCCAGACTCCGACCTCCCGGGTGTGTCCGAAATCCGGATCCGACAGGACCTCTGCGATCAGCCCACGTGCGCCTTGTGCGTCCGGCAGCTCGGCGGCGCACGGCCCTGTGCCCGGGGCCGGGATCAGGAGCGCCAGGGCCAGTGCCCCGCCGATCCCTAACGCACGGGAACCCGGCCGGCCGAGTTCCCTGGGCTGGCCCGTCGTCTCGATCTGGCGGAACGCGAGCTCCAGGTCCCAGGCTTCCAGCTCGGTGCGGCGGGTTAAATAGAGTGCGAAGCCTCCGCAGACATAGAAAGGGGCGACGATGGAGGAGGCGACCAAATAGAACAGACTGCTCGTCCAGTAGGGCCAGGATTGCGAGTCGGTCAGGGCGGCTTGCAGGTCGATGCGTGGCAGCCCCTCCGGGATCAGAAAGAACAGGGTCAGGAGCAGCCCGCCCCACAGGATGGCCTCGAAGTGGTAGCAGACCAGGGTGAGCCACGCGGCGGTCGCGGAGCCGCCGCTCAAGACCCGGCGCCGCTGCCTGGCGGCTGGGCCGTGCAACCCCTCCAGCAGGGCGATGGGCAGATTGAAGGAGCGGCTGAATCCGAGCCGCCGCCACAGGAGGAAGGGCAGCAGCCGGCGCGTCCAGGAGGCGCGCAGGATGGATGGGAGCGAGCGCATGGGCAGCCGCTCGCCGAACAGTGCGTGGCTGGTCCAATAGACCAGCGGGGCCTCGTACAGTGGCTTGAACCACCACAGACCCAACATCCACAGATCCGTTCGGGCGCCGGTCAGGGGTAGCCAAAGGAGCGCCATGGGCAGGACCGAGATCCACCATAGGGGCCAGAGAGTTGGGAACCAGGTACGTCCCAGGGCGAATCCCAGGTCCAGTCCTTCCCAGGGCCGCCGGGGGCGCAGGGTCGCGGCGATCCGGTCAAGCTCCATGATGGTTGCCTATTGCAGCCGAGCGCCCGGCTCCGCGTCCGGCCAGGCCCAGATACAGTGCGACCAGGACCCAGCCCAGGACGCCGACCCCGTACTTGACCCCGCTCGGGGCGCCGCCCCCGGACCAAAAGGCCTCCAGCACCGCGGCCAGGAGATCCATCAGGGCCGCTCCCCCAGCCAGGGTCACTGCCTCCCGGGCGTTGGCGCGCAAGGCCGCGAGTCGGGTGCGCCGCCCCGGGGCGATCAGTGCCTTGCCGAGCAGGAGTCCGGCGGCTCCGCTGATAGCCATGGCAGTGAGCTCGTAAGGGGCGTGTCCGCTGACGAAGGTCCAGAAGGTGGAGCCGAAGTCGAGCCGGGTCAGGTGACCCGCCGCAGCGCCAATAAACAACCCGTTAAATATCAGGAAGAACGCGCTGCCGAGTCCCAAGAGCAGTCCGGAGGCGAAGATGCGGAATCCGATCGCCACATTGTTCCAGACATAGAACCCGAACATCTGGAAGTCGCTGTCCGCCTGGCGCTCGGCGCTACGTCCCGGGGTACGGTTGGATGGGTCATAAGACGACTCCAGGTCCGCTACCTGCCCGGTGTCCATGATGCTGTAGATCAGCTCGGCGTCCTGGTAGCAAGCGATCCCCATGGCGAGCGCGGGCACGGCGAACAGCACGGCCGCGAGCCAGAACAGGGCGGCGTGGCGTCGCAGGGTACTGGGGAATCCCTCCGCCAGAAAGCTCAGGGCGCGGCCAAGCACCCCGGGCCGCCCCCGGTGTATCTGGCGATAGCCCCGGCGGACCAGATCGTGGAGCTCGTCGATCAGCCCCGGGCTGTAGCGGCGGGCGCGCGCCAGAGCATAGTCGGCGCATAGGTGCCGGTAAAGCTCAGGGAAGCGACCCAGGCCCGGTACGGGGGGAGCTCCCCGTCGGGCACCGGTTTCCAACCGGGCCAGCACAGCCCGGTAGACCTCCCAATCGGGGGACCGCGCGGCCTGGAAGGGCTCTTGGCGCATGCTCGAAGGCCCTCTAGCGACCGCGCGCCAGCCAACTGGCAAAGCTTAGAACCTGCTCTACCGCCGCCCGGCCGGGCACCGCAGCAGGTCCGTCCAGGCGTGCGGCCAGGGTTTCGGCCAACTCCTCGCACCGGCTCGGCGAGAGCCGTTGGGAGCGTTCCGCGAAGGCCAGGATCGCTTGCTGGGCGGCCAGCGTCAGGCCCGGGGGGGGCGGGCGCGGGTCGGCAGCAGGGATGGGGGGCTTGGGGGCACGGTCCTGCGCATGGATCACCAGGGTCCCGGCGGCCAGGTCGCCGAGTCGGCGGAAGTCCGGGTCCGCCAGCATTGAAATCAAGCCAACCCCATAAAAAATCGGTAGAAAATCTACCACGCGCAGCAGGTTGCGGATCAGGGATGCGGGCAGGCCCACGGGGGTGCCGTCATCGTGGACCACCGCAAGGCCCAGTGCGCGCTTGCCCGGTGTGGCCCCGCGAACCACCTCGAAAACCACCGGATAGAGCCATTCGATGAAGAAGGTGCCGAGCAAAATCAGGCCGATTCCCAGCTCGGCGAGCGCCGTTAAGGGAATCAGAACCATGTAGAGCGCGAGCCGGATGAGTCCGTCGAGGGCTAGGGCAAGCGCCCGCGGGACCGGTCCGGCAACGCTCAGGCCCAGGTCCACGCCTTCCGGGGTCTCGTTGAGTCTTACGGTGTCGAGCAGGGTCGGCATGGCGTCAGGGTTTCGGAGATCGGTGCGGTGCAGCGGGACCCCGCGGCCTCGGCGCTTCGGCGCGTCGTGCTGGCCGCTGGCCGGGCGGCACCCGGCTGCACCGCGGGGTGCGACCCTTGCTCAGGTCTCGCCCCCTCCGCGATAGAGGGTCAGCGGGAAGCATTCGGTGATCAGAATGACCGGGTGCCCATCGATGATGATCCGATAGGTGCGGAAGACCGACTCGGCCCCGTCCGCCGACCGCTCGAGACCCACATCCACCACCTCCCGGTAGCTCTCCAGGCCGCTGTCGCGGATCAGGGCGCCGATGCCGATCTCCCTGTCGATCAGTCTGCGGCGGAAGTCGGCGGGGATCAGCTCGGTGCGGATCAGTGAGAAGGCCTCGGCGAAGGCGCGTCCGCTGTGCACGCCGCGCAGGCGTGCGTCGCGCACCAGACAGCGGTCCCCGGCTGCGACCGCGATCCAGGGCACCGGGGCGACGGCGTCCTCGAAGCGTTGCTCCAGGGTATCCACTGCCACCGGCTCCCAGAAATAGGCCTCCAGGATCTTGGTCACGGTACCGTCCGTCACCAGGAGTGCGCGCAGGAAGGGGGGCAGGTCGGCCAGGGGCAGAGGCGAGCCTCGCGCGTCGCTCCGTTCGTCGCGGATGGCCCCCCCTGGGAGATAGCCGTCGCACCGGAAGGGCGATTCGGAGGGGTCGTCCTGAGAACGACCGTAATAGCGGCGCATGGGATGTGAGAGCCTCGTGTGCTTGCGAGCGTGGATTGTGCCCCATCGCGACCCGGTCCGACAGCCCAAACGGCCATGGCGCCCCGGTGTCGTGGAATCCACGGCGCTGCTTTGCGGTATCCCTCGGTCGGGGGCCGGCAGAGCGCCGTTCGCCATCTCGGACTTGATGTGCGGGCCGGTTTAACGCAAGCTTGACTGCCGGGTCCGACTCTTTCGGTGACCGCCGCCTGCGGCACGCCAAGGCCCGGACTTCCGACCTCCCCAGCCAACCCAGACCGCCCGCGAGGCGCGCCGTCGCGTGCGATTTCGGACCCCGGGTATTCGGAAAAACCCGAACCTGTGTTATAAGAATATGGCCCTTTGGCCAAACCTACGGAGATTTAACCAATGACCAAGATCGTCAAGCTCGCTTCCCTGTCCGCTGCTACTCTTCTGGGCGTTTCCCTGCTCGGCGGCTGCGCCACCGACCAGACCGCTCGCGACATGGCTCAGCAGGCCCTGGACAAGGCGAACGCCGCCCAGTCCTGCTGCGATTCCAACACCGAGCGGCTGGATCGGATGTATCAGAAAATCATGTCCAAGTGAAGCCGATCGGCTGAGCTGCGCCGGCTTCCCACGAGCTGTGGGAGGCCGGTGTTTTCAGTCACCGCCCGCTCCACTGCCTGCCAGTCGATTTGCAGCCCCTGCGCATTCGCCACCGACTCCGGTATCACCGAGCGGGGGGACTTGCGCTTCTCTTCTTTGTCGATATGAACCTCCAGATAGAGATCGTCACCCAGCCAGCCGAGCTTGTAAGGTTGGTCCACGATCGTCACTGAGGTGCCTTCGCTCACCTGCGGGAACAGCTCCTCGATTCCCTCGTTATTCATGCGGATACAGCCGTGGCTGACCTGCATCCCCAGGCCCCAGGGCTTGTTGGTGCCGTGGATCAGATACCCTGGCACGCTAAGCCGCATGGCGTAGGGGCCTAGCGGATTGTCCGGGCCCGCGGGTACCACAGCTGGCAGGATGTCCCCGTTGGCCGCATGCTCGGCGCGGATCGACGCGGGCGGGGTCCAGGTTGGGTCCTTGACCTTGGTGGTAATGGAGAAGGTCCCGAGCGGGGTGTTCCAACCCTCCCGCCCGATGCTGATCGGGTAGCTCTGGATCTCGTTGGGCTTGCCCGCCGGGAAATAATAGAGCCGCATCTCCGGGCGGTTCAGGACCAGTCCGGAGCGCGGGGCGTTTGGCAGCACATAGAATGCCGGAACCAGCACCTCGCTGCCGTCCCCCGGCACCCACATGTCGAGCTTGGGGTTGGCCTGGTCCATGTCCTGGTAGCCGAGCTGGTTCTGGCGCCCGATGTCGAGCAGTGTGTCCTTATGCCGGCTCTTTACATAGAAGGGCGCCCCAATCACGCTATCGCCCGGATGGGCGAGCGCGAAGGTCTCGGCCCGTGCGTCTGCCGTCGCGAGCGCGAGCCCGATTGGGATCAGCGCCGCGCCAGCGGCCCACCTCCGTCGGCGCTCGGGGGCGAGCGATGCGTTGTTTTTCTTAATACCTCTCATTTCATTCCACCCGTTTCTTAACAGCACGATGAAAAAACCGTCGCGATTGTCGCATGTTCGCAATATTGGGGTCGCGGCCCACGTCGATGCAGGCAAGACCACGCTGACCGAGCGTATCCTGTTTTATACCGGGACCTCCTACAAGATCGGCGAGGTCCACGATGGGGCCGCCCACATGGACTATCTGGCCGAGGAGCAACGCCACGGTATCACCATTACCTCCGCGGTGACCAAGGCACCCTGGCAGGACCACCTGATACAGCTCGTCGATACTCCCGGTCATGTCGACTTCACCATCGAAGTGGAGCGCGCCATGCGGGTCCAGGACGGCTGCGTCCTGGTCCTGGACGGGGTACGCGGGGTCGAGCCCCAGACCGAGACGGTGTGGCGCCAGCGATCCCGATTCAATCTGCCTGCGCTCTTTTTCGTCAACAAGATGGACCGGCCAGGTGCCGACTTCGGGGCCAGTCTGGCGGCCATCCGCCAGCGGCTCAAGGCCGAGCCGGTGCCGATCGCGATCCCGCTGACCGAAGGCCCCGGGGCCCCCTGCGTGGTGCATTTGATCGACCGGACGCGGATTCGTTTCGTCGGAGAGCAAGGCGAGATCCTGGAGACCGAGCCTTGCCCAGAGGACCTGTGGACGCGACTGGCCCCGGAGCGGGAAGCCCTGGCACTGTCGGCCGCCGAGTTCGACGAGGCACTGGCAGAGCGGGTCCTGGCCGGGGAGGACCCGGACCCCGCGGCCCTGCGCGCTGCCGTGCGCGCGGGCACCCTGGCCGGGCGACTCTTTCCCTGCTACGGGGGCAGTGCGCTTCGTAATCTGGGCGTGCAGCCCCTGCTCGACGGGGTGGTCGATTTCCTCCCCAACCCCTTAGACCGTCCCCCGGCCATCGGCCGCCGACCGGACGGAAGCACCGAGGAGGTAGCGCTGGGGGGGGATGGGCCGCTGGTGGCACTGGCCTTTAAGGTCCAGCTCTGGGACGGACGGCGCCATGTCTTCGCGCGCATTTACCGTAACACGCTGCATGCAGGGGACACCGTGGAATTTGTGGGCTTGGACGGTGTGACCAGGCACGAGCAGGCGGCCAGGCTTTTCGAGGTCGATGCTGGCAAGAAGACCAAGCTCGATCGCGCGGAGCCCGGCCAGATCGTCCTGATCGCCGGACTGCGCTTCGCCACCACCGGCGACACCCTGTGCGCCCCCGGTCATCTGTTGGGCCTGGAGCGCATCGAGGCGCGCGCCCCGGTGCTCGGGCTCGCCATCGAGCCGGCCGCCGGGACCGAGGAGGAAAAGCTCCTTGAGGTCCTGGGCAAGGTGGTCCAGGAGGACCCGACCCTGCGGGTGGAAGAAGACCCGGAGACCGGCCAGCGGCTGCTCCGCGGCATGGGGGAGCTGCATCTTCAGATGGTGCTGGAGCGCATGGAGCGGGAGTTCGCCGTCCAGGTGAGGAGCGGCCGTCCCGCGGTGGCGGTGCGCGAGACAATCCGCCGTGCGGGATTGGCGGATGCGCTGTTCGCCCCGCCGCCCATCCCGGACTCCCGCCAGCCGGACCTGATGGCCCGGGTGTCGGTCGCAGTGGAGCCGCTGCCCCGGGGCAAAGGCGTGGAGTCCGAGGTGGCACCCCGCATCCTGCCCGAGGGTGCGGCTCTGACAGACGCCCAGCGCCAGGCGATCGAGCAGGGGGTGCGCAACGGTCTGGAGTCCGGCGCCTTGCAGGGTGCGGCACTGTTGGATCTTAAGGTGAGGGTCAAGGAAGTCGAGCTGTTCGGCCCGGGCTCCACCCCGGAGGCACTGGCCGCCGCCACCGGCAAGGCGCTGCGCAAGGCACTGGAGCTAGCGGATCCCGCGCTCATGCAGCCGGTCATGGCCCTGGAGGTCGTGGCGCCCGAGGCCAACCTGGGATCGGTCTTGGGCGATCTTCAGTCGCGCCAGGCGATGATCACCGACACCGCGACCCGGGCTGACAGCGCCGAGATCCGCGCCGAGGCTGCGCTGCAATCGTTGCTCGGCTATGCCACGACGTTGCGCAGTCTGACCCAGGGGCGGGGGCAGTTCAGCATGGAGTTCTTGCGGTTCGATTTGGCTTGAGCGGCGCGCTGTGCCTCGAATTGCTGCTGTTGGAAAGCGTGCTGCTGGTCGCGTTCCTGATCGGAGGTCCGCGCCTGCGATCTGCGGTAAAAGTGACTGGAAACCGCGTTAAAGGCGAGCATGGCGGCGTAAGACGGGTCCACGGGCAGGTCGATTCCTTATAGGCCGATTCAGGTTGGGGGGGTGTACCTCAGGTTAATCTGCGCATCTGCGATGCGCTTTCTTGCCTGGACGGTGCGGGCTCGCGTCACCCGCGGGCGGCAGACGCTCAGTCCGCGGGGCCGCCAGCGCGCAGGCGCTCCCGATAGCCGCGGATCGCCTCGGAGGTCGTCGGGCGGTCGAGGAAGGCGGTGAGCAGATCCAGGTCCAGGCCCGGCAGGACCTCGCTCGCGGCGATCTGGACATAGCGGTCGCCGCGCAGACCGTAGGGCTCGATGCGGCCCTGGCGCCAGTACCGGATCTCGGCGACCCCGAGCTTCCTATAGATATCCAGTCTGTCGATACGCCCGGAGGTCCAGACGACCTCGATCGCCAACTGGGGCCGGTCCGCGGGCGAATCGCCGAAGAGCCGGGTCGTCGCTGCCAGCGGGTAGGGCATGCGACACCGCGGGGTGTTGTCGTCAGAGCATAGTCACCCCAAGGGCGGCCGGGAATCGTTGCCGTCCGCACATGGTCGCGCGCCCGCCATTCTCGGATCGGCGGCAGCACGGCGCGATCACGGGGATGAATGTGCTTCGTTCAGGGTCGAGCCCCCGCCGGACCGGCCAGATCCAAGGTCGCGACAGTCCCGAGCGCCGCACGGATCTCGGCCAGAGTAATGGCCTTGGATTTCCACATGTCGTTCAGCATTCCAAGACAGGTGAGTCGCATGACGTTAGGGTCCGGGCCGCCGGTCAGATACAGGTGATAGCCCTCCTGGATCATGGGGCTTCCGCCGTCGGTCGTGGCAGCCAGCCGTAGTCGTACGGTGCCCGGCGGATCTTGCCAGGCGACCTGGGTCCAATAGTTTTCCACCTGTGCGATACGGTAGGTCCCGGCCGGGACGGTCTGGGGACCGTCCCGGGACAGCGCCCGAACCTCGAGCCCGCAGCTTGGACCCAGGTTGGCCCCCGCCGGTCGGATCTGTCCTCCGATGAAGAAGATTCGGGCGCGGTCCTGGGGTATCTGCACCGGACGGTTCAGCGTCAGGGCGCTCCCGGGTGGGATGGCGTTCCAGGCCCCGGCGGTATCTTCCCGAACCTCGACCGGCTGACAGCCGAGCATCAGGATGACGATCAGCGCGGCTCCAAAGATCCGCGCGCCCGCTCTAAGGTGTTTATTCGCGTTCATTTGCGTTCATTTGCGGACCAAAATGCCTCCTTCAATCCAGGCTGACCCGAACCTTGGCTGCCACCGCTAATGCTTTGGTCTTGGCCTCGTCGCAATCGCGCCCGCGCGCCAGTGCCACGCCCATGCGCCGCCGGCCCCGGACCTCCGGCTTGCCGAACAGTCGCAGCTCCGTGTCGGGCTCCGCCAAGGCGTCGGCCAGGTTGCCGAAGCGTGGCGCCTTGGACTCGCCCTCGACCAGGATGACCGCTGAGGCGGCCGGGCCGAGCTGGCGGATCTGCGGGATGGGCAGCCCCAGGATGGCGCGGGCATGGAGCGCAAACTCCGACAGGTCTTGCGAGATCAGTGTGACCATGCCGGTATCGTGGGGCCGGGGAGAGACTTCGCTGAAGATGACCTCGTCGCCGCGCACGAAGAGCTCGACGCCAAAGATCCCGCGTCCCCCCAAGGCATCTGTCACCCGTGCGGCGATCTCCCGGGCGCGCCCCAGTGCGGCTGGGGTCATCGGCTGGGGTTGCCAGGACTCGCGGTAATCGCCGTCCTCCTGGCGGTGACCGATGGGCTCGCAGAACGAGGTCCCGTCCCGGTGTCGGACGGTGAGCAGCGTGATCTCGTAGTCGAAGTCCACGAACCCTTCCACGATGACCCGACCGCCCCCGGCACGCCCGCCGGCCTGCGCGTAGTCCCAGGCGTGGCCGATGTCCTGGGGCGCGCGCACCAGGCTCTGGCCCTTACCCGAGGAGCTCATGATGGGTTTGACCACGCAAGGCAGTCCGATCTCGGCGACCGCAGACTCGAAGTCTTCCCGGGTGTCTGCGAATCGGTAGCGGGAGGTGGGGATGCGAAGCTCCTCTGCCACCAGTCGCCTGATGCCCTCCCGGTTCATGGTAAGGCGCGCCGCCCTGGCAGAGGGGATCACGGTGAATCCTTCCCCTTCCAGCTCCACCAGGGTGTCCGTGGCGATCGCCTCGATCTCGGGGACGATGTAACGGGGGCGCTCCAGCTCCACCACCCGCCGCAGCTCAGCCCCATCGAGCATGGAGAAGCTGTAAGCACGGTCGGCCACCTGCATGGCGGGCGCATTGGGGTAGCGGTCGCAGGCGACGACCTCGACCCCTAGGCGCTTAAGCGCGATGACGACCTCTTTGCCGAGCTCGCCTGCGCCGCATAGCAGGACCTTGGTCGCGGTCGGGGTGAAAGGGGTTCCGATCGTGGGCATGGATAACTCCCAATGGGCTAGGCGTGAATGTCAACGGCCCCTAATCGAGTCGATAGTGTTTCTCGACCGCCTCGCGGATCTCCCAGGTGCAGGCGAGCCCGGCGGGGAAGCGGATCAGGTCGCCGCGGCCGAATTCTTGAGGCTTCCCGTCCTTCGGGGTAACCGTGAAGCGGCCCCGGAGGATATAGCAGCGCTCGGTCTGGTCGTAGTGCCAGTGGAAGCTCGCGGGCTCCTTACGCCAGATCGGCCAGTCCTCCACCCCGAGCACCTCCAGCTTGGCGGGGGAGGGGTTGTGCTCCACCAGGATGTCGAGGTCGGTCATGGGTGCGGTCTCCGGTTGGGTGGGGCGGGGGTGCCTGGTTCGATCCGTCATGGTGCATCCGACCGGGCAGCTTTTCCATCCGCGACTTGTGCCGGCCGCAGCCATTCGGCGACACTGGCCCTATGACCGATCCGCGCGACCCGATTGCCTCGCTCGCCGCTCGCCTGGGCGAGGTCCTGCTGCGCCGCGGGCTTCGGCTCGCGACTGCGGAGTCCTGCACGGGCGGCTGGATTGCCAAGGCGGCGACCGATATCCCCGGCTCCAGCGATTGGCTGGAGCGCGGATTCGTCGCCTACAGCAATGCCTCCAAGGAGGAGCTCTTAGGCGTGCGCGCCGAGACACTGGCTGCCCATGGTGCGGTCAGCGAGCACACGGTGCTGGAGATGGTCGCTGGCACGCTCGAGCGCAGCCGCGCGCAGGTCGCGGTCGCCACCAGCGGGATCGCCGGTCCTGGCGGCGGTAGCCCGGAAAAGCCGGTCGGCACCGTGTGGCTTGCCTGGTCTGTCCCGGGCCGGGAGCCTTGGGCCGAGCGGCACTGGCTCGCGGGCGATCGGGAGCGGGTGCGCCGCCAGACCGTGCGCCTGGCCCTGGAGGGACTGATCGCGGCACTCGCGGTCGCCGATCCGGGCGGGACGGATGTCTGAGCGCTGGTTCTTCGCCCTGTGGCCCGACGCGGCCGCCCGCCGCGCTCTGGTCGACGGGGCGGCCGGTGTGATCCCCTCGGATGTCCGCAGGTCCCATCCCGAGGATTTGCATCTGACCCTGATCTTTCTCGGCGAGCTCGCCCCTGAGGCATTGGACGCGGCGGTGCAGGCGGCCGATGGCCTGTGCGCCGGTCCCGTCGATCTGCACATCGACCGGGTTGGTTATTTCGCCCGTCCCCGGGTGTTCTGGTGTGGGCCGGCCGAGCCGTCCCCCGGTCTCATGGATCTCCACGCCCGACTCGCGCGGGCGCTTGCGCAGCGGGGTCTGATTACAGAGCGTCGGCCCTACTCGCCGCATATCACGCTGGCGCGCAAGGTGGGGCAGTATCCGTCCGGCGAGTGGGTGAGTCCGGTCCGATGGATCGCCCGGGAGCTGGTGCTGGCCCATCGGGTGGAGGGCCGGACGCCGCATTACGCCCGGTGGCGCACCTGGGCTTTGGACGCAGAGCGCCCCGGCGAGGCGACCGAGACTGGCCCGCCGGACTGTCCGCTGTGACGTCTCCGGCCGGCCTGTGCGATAATTATCGACTTTCCATGCCTGGCTGGTGCGATCCGTGCAAGCTTACCCCAATCAGGATTAACGGAGACCCGATGGACGAAAACCGCAAGAAGGCGCTGGCTGCCGCACTGACCCAGATCGAGAAACAGTTCGGCAAGGGCTCGGTGATGCGTATGGGCGACGTGGCCGCCGCGCGCAACCTGGAGGTCGTCTCCACGGGTTCGCTCGGGCTGGATCTGGCGCTCGGCATCGGCGGGGTGCCGCGCGGCCGGGTGATCGAGATTTATGGCCCGGAGTCCTCCGGCAAGACGACGCTGAGCCTGCATGTGGTCGCAGAGGTCCAGAAGCTCGGCGGCGTCGCGGCATTCGTGGACGCCGAGCACGCGCTGGACCCGGGTTATGCGCAGAAGCTCGGGGTCAACATGGACGATCTGCTAGTGTCCCAGCCGGACACCGGAGAGCAGGCGCTGGAGATCACCGATATGCTGGTGCGCTCCGGTGCCGTGGACATCGTGGTGGTGGACTCGGTGGCTGCCTTGACGCCCAAGGCCGAGATCGAGGGCGAGATGGGAGATTCCCATGTGGGTCTCCAGGCGCGACTCATGTCCCAGGCGCTGCGCAAGCTGACCGGCAACATCAAGCGCTCCAATGCGATCGTCCTCTTCATCAACCAGATCCGCATGAAGATCGGGGTGATGTTCGGCTCGCCGGAAACCACCACCGGCGGCAATGCGCTCAAGTTCTATGCCTCGGTGCGGCTCGACATCCGCCGCACCGGCAGTATCAAGAAGGGCGACGAGGTCGTCGGCAACGAGACCAAGGTCAAAGTGGTGAAGAACAAGGTCGCCCCGCCCTTTAAGCAGGCGGAGTTCGACATCCTCTACGGAGAAGGGATTTCCCGGGAAGGCGAGATCGTAGATCTGGGTGCGGCGGCCGGGATCGTCGAGAAGTCCGGCGCCTGGTACAGCTACGAGGGCAACCGCATCGGCCAGGGCAAGGACAACGCGCGCAACTATCTGCGCGAGAACCCCGAGGTGGCCCGCGCCATCGAGGCGCGCATCCGCGAGCGGCTGCTGCCGCGTCCGGCGGACGATGTGCCGGCCCCAGAGCAGGCCGCGGAAGCCGCGGAGCTCGAGCCCTGAGCGCCGCGGCGATCGCCATGTCGGAGGGCGACCTAAGACCGGACGTCGAGCGCCTGGCGCTGAAGCTCCTGGCCGCCCGGGAGCACTCGCGCCTGGAGCTGGCCCGCAAGCTTACCGCCCGCGGCTTCGTACAGGACGCGGTCGCCCCGGTGCTCGATCGGCTGACCGCCGACGGTCTGCTCGACGAGTCTCGGATGGCCGAGCTCTATGTGGCCGAGCGCGCGGGCAAGGGCTTCGGCCCACTGCGTATCCGCCGTGAGCTGAAAGACAAAGGTCTTTCGGATGCCGCCATCGAGCCCCATCTGGCTGCGATGGCCGACGATTGGCCCGCATGTCTCGCACGGACCCACGACCGCCGGTTCGGCCCCGCCCTTCCCTCCGACTTCGGAGAGTTGGCGCGGCGAGCCCGGTTTCTGGAGAGCCGCGGCTTCCACTCCGAGGCGATTCGCCGATTTCTCCGTTGGAACGATTGACCGAGCCCCTGTGCGGCTCCTCCCCGAGTAGCATCCATGACCACCAGTGCTGAGCTTCGCGCGAGCTTTCTCGATTATTTCGCAGAGCGGGATCACCAGCGCGTGGCGTCCAGCCCCCTGGTTCCGGGTAATGACCCGACCTTGCTCTTTACCAACGCAGGCATGGTGCAGTTCAAGGATGTCTTTCTCGGGCGCGAGCGTCGGCCCTATGTCCGCGCGGTCAGCTCGCAGTGCTGCGTGCGCGCCGGTGGCAAGCACAACGACCTGGAGAACGTGGGCTATACCGCCCGGCATCACACCTTCTTCGAGATGCTCGGCAACTTCAGCTTCGGCGACTATTTTAAGCGCGAGGCGATCGGCTATGCGTGGGACTATCTGACCCGTGTGTTGGGGCTCCCGGCCGGGCGACTGTGGGTCACCGTCTTCGAGGAGGACGACGAGGCGGCCGACATCTGGCTCGAGGAGATGAAGGTCGACCCAGCCCGCTTCTCCCGCTGTGGGGCCAAGGATAATTTCTGGTCCATGGGCGAGACTGGCCCTTGCGGACCCTGCTCCGAGATCTTCTACGACCATGGCCCGGAGATCGAGGGCGGGCCTCCCGGCTCCCCGGACGCGGACGGCGACCGCTATGTGGAGATCTGGAACCTGGTCTTCATGCAGTTCAACAGGGCGGCTGACGGCTCGCTGACCCCATTGCCGCGGCCCTCGGTGGACACCGGCATGGGCCTGGAGCGGTTGGCTGCGGTCATGCAAGGGGTGCACAGCAATTACGACATCGATCTCTTCGTCAATCTGATCGCCGCTGCCGCAGAGCTGACCGGTTGTGCCGACCGCGGCGACAAGTCCCTGCGGGTTATTGCAGACCATATCCGCTCTGCCGCCTTCCTGATTGCCGATGGGATAACCCCGGGTAACGAGGGGCGCGGTTATGTGCTGCGCCGAATCATGCGCCGGGCTATTCGCCACGGCTACCGGCTCGGGTGCTCTGAGCCGTTCTTTTATCGACTGGTGGGTCCATTGGTTGCCGAGATGGGCAGCGCCTATCCGGAGTTGGCCGCCGCTCAAGGTCAGGTGGAGCGGGCGATCCGGGTCGAGGAGGAACGCTTCGCCGAGACCCTGGCCAACGGAATGGGTATCCTGGACGAGTCGATCGTCGGGCTGAGCGGCGCGCAGATCCCGGGCGAGACAGTCTTCAAGCTTTACGACACTTACGGATTCCCCACCGATCTGACCGCCGATATCGCCCGCGAGCGTGGGCTCTCGCTGGATATGGAGGGATTCGAGCGCGCCATGGACCGGCAAAAGGAGCGCGCCCGTGCGGCCAGCCAATTCGGTGCGGGCCAGGAGTTGGCCCTGGATGTTCAGGGTCAGACGGAGTTCTGCGGCTACGAAACACTGGCCGAGCCCGCGACCGTGGTCGCCCTGTTCCGGGACGGTCAGTCCTGCGATACGCTGGAGGCTGGCGCCGAGGGTCTGGCGGTCCTGGATATGACCCCCTTCTACGGGGAGTCCGGCGGCCAGGTGGGCGACCGCGGCATGCTGATCGCCGAAGCCGGCCGCTTCGAGGTGTCCGATACCAGAAAGCAGGGCGAGGGCGTCACCTGTCACTTAGGCCGGGTGTCCGAGGGCCAGATCTCGGTTGGCGACGCGGTCGAGGCCCAAGTGGACGCGGCGCGCCGCCGTGCCATTGCGCTCAATCATTCCGCCACCCATTTACTGCACGCGGCATTGCGCCAGCTACTGGGTAGCCATGTCCAGCAGAAGGGGTCCCTGGTGGGGCCTGAACGGCTGCGTTTCGACTTCTCCCATTACGAGCCAGTGACGCGCGAGCAATTGCTCGCCATCGAGCGTCTGGTCAACCGGGAGATCCGCGAAAACCACATGGTGGAAACTCGAATCATGAGTCTGGAGGACGCCAAGACCACCGGGGCTATGGCGCTTTTTGGGGAAAAATACGCCGATCAGGTGCGGGTGCTGCGCATGGGGGACTTCTCCACCGAGCTATGTGGAGGCACCCATGTCAAGGCGGTCGGCGACATCGGGCTTTTCAAGATCGTTTCCGAGGGCGGGATCGCCTCGGGGGTGCGTCGGATCGAGGCTATGACCGGTACTGGCGCCTTGGAATGGGTGGAAGCGGACGAGGACCGGGTGCTGCGGCTCGCCGGACTCCTGCGGGGCGGACGCGACGACTTGGACGACCGGGTGGCCGCTCTCTTAGACCGCAGCCGCGCCCTGGAAAAGGAGCTGGATCAGATCAAGTCGCGTCTGGCGAGCTCGGCGGGCAAAGATCTTGCCTCCCAAGCGGTCGATGTGTCGGGCATCAAGGTGTTGGCCGCGCGTATCGACGGCGTAGATCCCAAGGCACTGCGCGATACCCTGGATCAGATCAAGGGCAAGCTCGGCTCCGCGGTGGTCGTGCTGGCCACCGAGTCGGACGGCAAGGTCAGTCTGGTCGCGGGCGTAACCGCCGACCTGACGGCCCGGCTCAAGGCCGGGGACCTGATCCGCGAGGTTGCGGCATTGGTCGGCGGCAAAGGCGGGGGACGCCCGGACATGGCCCAGGCCGGCGGCAACGACCCGTCGGGCCTGCCGGCGGCCTTGGGGCTGGTCGAAGATTGGGTTCTGAAGAAGTTGCGAGTGGCGAGTGGCGAGTAGCGAGTGGGAGGCGAGAGCGTTTCCTTAGCCCTCTCCACTCGCCACTCTCTCCGCAATAAACGGATGATTTAATGGCTCTTATCGTTCAGAAATACGGCGGCACCTCCGTCGGTAATAGCGAGCGCATTCGCGCAGTCGCGGATCGGGTTAAGCGCTGGCGGGACACGGGCCATCAAGTGGTGGTCGTGGTGTCGGCCATGTCCGGCGAGACCGACCGGCTGATCGGACTCGCCAAGCAGATCCAGGAAAGGCCGCTCCCGCGGGAGCTCGATGTGCTGCTCTCCACGGGCGAGCAGGTCACCATCGCACTACTGAGCATGGCGCTGGACTCCAAAGGCTGTCCGGCGCGCTCCTACACAGGTGCCCAGGTGCATATCCTCACCGACAGCACCCACAATAAGGCGCGCATCCGCGATATCGACGCAGCCCGAGTGCGCGCGGACCTGGAGGCAGGACGGGTGGTGGTGATTGCGGGCTTTCAAGGAATCGACAGTCAGGGCAACATAACGACCTTGGGTCGGGGCGGCTCGGACACCTCCGCGGTGGCCATCGCAGCCGCACTCAAGGCCGACGAGTGCCAGATCTACACGGATGTGGACGGCGTCTATACCACCGACCCGCGGGTGGAGCCCAAGGCCCGCAAGCTATCGCGCATCACCTTTGAGGAGATGCTCGAGATGGCGAGTCTGGGGTCCAAGGTCCTGCAGATCCGCTCGGTAGAATTCGCCGGCAAATACAAGGTCCCATTGCGCGTGCTCTCGAGCTTCGACGAAGGCGAGGGCACCCTGATCACGTTCGAGGAGGAGTCCGTGGAAGACGCCCAGATCTCCGGCATCGCGTTCAGCCGCGACGAGGCCAAGCTTACAGTGCTCGGCGTGCCGGATCAGCCCGGCGTCGCCTATAAGATCCTGGGTCCGATCGCCGATGCCAACATCGAGGTCGATATGATCGTCCAGAACATTGCCCCGGACGAGGCGACCACGGACTTCACTTTCACCGTCCATCGCAACGACTACGAGCGCGCCCTGGAGATCCTCAAGGGTACCGCCGCCGCGCTCTCTGCCCGCCAGGTCTTAGGGGATGGTCGGATCGTCAAGATCTCGCTGGTGGGGGTCGGCATGCGCAACCACGCGGGCATCGCCAGCCGGATGTTCGCTGCCCTGGCCCGCGAGGGGATCAACATCCGCATGATCTCGACCTCCGAGATCAAGATCTCGGTCGTGGTGGACGAGAAATATCTGGAGCTTGGGGTGCGCGCGCTGCACGACGCATTCCAACTCGACCGCGAGGCGATCGCCTAGGCGGCGGGTTGCCGTCCGGCGTATACCTTTCGCATTTTCCGCATTTCTTACAAGCCTTTCGGTTAAGAAATGTCGTGGAAACGAAGCAAAACAACTTTGGCTAAGTCCACTGTGTTGCTAAAATCCAGCCAGGGGCCCCCTTGCCCCTCGCTTGGTCTGGGTGTGGTTTAAGCCCGCGCAATAGGGCAAACGGACGATGTTCGGTTGTTGCTGGGCCGGCCACCTAAGTTCGGATAAAGGAAAGAAGGGAGAAACCTACAATGTTGATCTTGACTCGCCGGGTGGGCGAGACCCTCATGATCGGTGACGAAGTCACCGTGACCGTCCTTGGTGTGAAAGGCAACCAAGTCCGCATCGGGGTCAACGCCCCTAGGGATGTCGCAGTGCATCGCGAAGAGATCTACGAACGGATCAAACGCGAGCAGGCGGAGGCCGGCCAAGGCACTGGTGCAAATGCCCAAGGCGCTCAACCTGCGGAGTAGCTGGCAGAAGGCCGTCAACCGAGATAGAATGTCGGGCCCGTAGGCGACGAGCCCGGCATTCCAGATACCTGATCGCAAAGTTCATCGTCTATGCGATATACTCGACGGACTCGAGATTTTCGGTTTCCTGGAGACTATCCGTCTGTTGCGGATAAGAAATCTAGCTGGCCGCAACTAGCAACCAGTCACTAACGGGTATAGATTAGTCGAACGTCTCCTGCAGGCCGCTTAGCGGCTGCCCAAGATCCGCTTTCGGAGAGATGGCCGAGAGGCTGAAGGCGCTCCCCTGCTAAGGGAGTATGGGTCAAAAGCCCATCGAGGGTTCGAATCCCTCTCTCTCCGCCATTTCCAGTCCAGCATTTGCCAAAGCTCCTCAGTCGCTTGCGAGCCGATCCCGATACCTTCTAAACTCCGGGCGCGGTCTGCCGGGCTGGGCTCGCGCCAGGACGCCCGCACTCATCGATTCGGACTTGCCTACCACCATCGGCATACTATCCTGGGGGCAACGCTTAAGTTTTCCCCACGTGCGTGTGGTACATCGCAATCGGTGCGCCCCAGCGGACTATCTTTCGATCGACAAGCGGACCTTGTCCGGAGTGATTTGCGCGCTGGGTTGCCGCGTACCCCTCCGGGGCGCCTTCACGGGGCGCTATGTCACACCTAGCGGGTCGGGCGCCGGGGGGAAGGTCGGATGGGATCGGGGTCTGCGCTTCCCACCCCGCCAGCGATCGGCCGCGGGGTCCTGCGATTCCCGCCAGTCCGGTTTCCCAAGGAATCCGTCGGCAGCTCCGCCGAAGTCCGACGAATCGTCTATATAGGTTCGATTCTGGAAGGTGCCTTAGCTGGCCGGAAAAAACATGCGCGTCGCGGTTCTCTCAACCAAGGTGGAGCTCCGATCGGAGCCGCACCATCCCCTAGCGGCACAGGTCGGGTTTTCGCTCGTGGAGGCATTGGTTGCGCTACTGGTCCTCAGCGTCGGGTTGCTGGGCCTTGCCGCCATGCAGGTTACCGGTCTGCGGGCTAACGACAGCGCTCGGATGCGCACGGAGGTTAGTATCGCTGCCTACGATCTCGCCGACCGGCTGCGTGCCCATCCGGCGTCGTACTTCCTGAGAGGGCAGGCGTCGAAAGGTGCGATATCGATCTCCTCGGACGACTGCGGCGACGAGGGGAGCCCGACCGATGCCATCGGCCGCTGGAGCCAGGACTTCTGCAATATCCGGCTGCCAGAGCCCTTCTCGGGCGCGGTCGATTGCCAGGATTCGAATGCCTGCGGGGCGGGGAACTGCTCCATCGAGTTTCGCTGGAACGACGCGCGGGGCGAGGCGACCGATGCCGCAGCGGGCGTGCGAGACCCCGAAACCTTACAGTTCCGTTTCTGTACGCGGCTTGCTACAGCGATCTAAGCGACCCCCTCATGTGCATCAGTCATGCTGCTCCCGGTCCGAAGGCGCGCACCCTCGCCCGAGGGCTGTCGATGGTCGAGATGCTGATCGCGATGGCGGTCGGACTTTTTCTGGTCGGCGGGATACTCCAAGTGCTTGTGTCGAGTCGGGCTTCGTACCGGTTGGCCGAGGTCCAGGCACGGGTCCAGGAGAACGGGCGTTACGCGGCGCAGATCCTGGCTAAGGACCTGCGCGGAGCCCGGAGCTCCGGCTGCCGCAGCATCGCGCTGGAGGAGGCTCGCAAATCATTGACCGTCTTGGCCTGCGACCTGTTGGACCCGACGGACGCGCAGGCCGCATGTAGCGGAGGCTCTGCGCTCGGCTCCGAAAAGCCCATGGGCTACTCTGCCTCGGAGCAGCGCGACGATCCAGCCCGGTGGTTGGCCGGACTACCCGGAAACGCAAGCTCGGGCGGTGGCGAGCAGAAGGTCAGATCCCAGTGGCTGCGAGGCGACGTGCTGGTGTCTTGGGGCTCTGTGGGCGAAGGGACCTACGTCGAGGCACCCGGGTCATTGGAGGTTAAGAACGGCGAAACCGATGAAGTGACTTTTTCCGGCACCGTCGATTTAGTCGCTCCGCACGAAGATCTGGTCGGGGGTCGGTTGGCCTTGATCACCGATTGCGAAGCCACCGACATATTCACGATCACCAATCCGCATACCCGTCAACATCGGGCACTGGATCTCCCGAGTGCGTTGGAGCACGCGTTAAATTACGATTCGGACGGAGCCCCGTTCGAGTCCGACTCGGCTGAGTCGGATCCCAGCTACACCGACCGATCCGCGTCTAAAGTCAATCTCCGCGGCGACCTTGCACGCGCGTACAACCGACAGGGCACCGCTACCTCGCCAGGTACATCCATTCGGGCGCGCGTCTTTCCATTCGACTACATGGCGTTCTATATTTGTTGTACCGATACCCGTACAGGCACCATTCAGGAAGGCGGTGCAGTCGGCAACTGCGGCAACGCTCCGGCGCGCTATCGCCCGGCATTATGCCGTTGGAGCGCAAGCGACGGTGCCCAACAATTGGTTTCCGATGTGGCAGACCTACGGGTGACCTACGATGGCGGTTTGGATACCGGCATCGAGAGGGGCAGGGACGCAGACTTCAACCCAACTGCCAAGAAACGTTTTTCGGATATGACCGGCGTTGTGGCGGACGCCAAATGGGTTAGCGATCGAGGCTATTGGGACAAGGTCGACAGCGCTAGGGTCGAGCTTCTCGTCACCAGCGCTGACGAGGTTCGCACCGCCGCCGCAGTCAGCCCGGTTCACGATGCTGACGAGGCCACCGACCTCGGATATGGCCTGGGTGCGGATCGTCGCATTTACGATATCTTCGACGTGACGGTTGCTACCCGCGCCACCTCGCCCTGGTATGTGCGCGAATGAACATATTCAAATGCCTTTCTGCGACTAGGCCAGCACGTCCCATGTCGGACCGTTGCCGCGGCATTGCGCGCGCCCGCGGGGCTGTATTGGTCACCGGATTGATCATCCTCGCGGTCATGACCGTGGTCGGAATCGGCTCCATGCGCAGCACCATCCTCGAGGAACGGATGGCCGGCAATCTCAAGGATCAGGCCGGTGCATTTCAGGCAACCGAGGCTGGCATCCAGGCCGCGCTGACTGCCATCGAGTCGCGAGCCTTGCCTCCGGCCAACGACGCTTGGGGGAACGGAAGCATCGGCGACGCATGCAGGGTGACCGATCGGGACGACGACATGCCTTGCGTCAGGCTTCAGGGTGTTTTGGACGACTGGCGAGGGGCCGATGCCCCCACATTAGGGGTCGGTATTTCCCAGTTCGGTGGCGCGATCTTGCTCGATCTGTCGGCAGCTCACCAACCGCACGTGGTGATCGAATCGCGCTATTCCCCTCCGTTGGACTTTGAGGCCGCCGCTCAGGGGCGCGGTATTCATTATTACACCGCGAGCGCCTTAGGTATGGGTGCAAGCGGCCAGTCCGAGACTATCTTGCAGACCACGATTGGCAAGGTCTACGCGTGGTAGCTTCTGCGGCCAGCAGGGGAGGGCATGACATGAAACGATCGAGATCGGCATTGCAGGCGCTGGGGCTCGGGCCATCGCGATCCGCAGGTCCCATGCGGACATGGTTTGCATCCCTGGCGGTCTGGGCGTCTCTGGGGATTGGGTGCATGGCCTGGGCGGACGAGATTCCGGTCGATCATGCACCGGTCTTCCTGCTCTCCGGTGCGGCCCCTAACCTCATTCTGACCCTGGACGACTCGAACAGTATGACCGCGGGCAATGCGGACTCCGACGACCGGGTGGTGCCACAATTCGACGCACGCGATACCTCCGCGATCAGCAATAGCCTGTATTACGATCCGGCCATTGTCTACCTGCCCCCGGTGGATGCGGGCGGCAAGTCGTTTCCACATGCCGATTTCGCCAGCGCCCCGCGGGATTTTTTTAAGAATGTCGTCGCGAGCGATCGCTCGGTCGATTGCAGGCTGGACCTCCGGAGCCAGTACGCCCCGCTCTGGGACGAGAACCGGCCGCCCTGCACGGAGATTGCCGACGGAGCCATTGGGGCCGGCGACACCAATAACGAGTACACGATTGATTGGGGCCATCCGGTGTTCCGAGCCTATCGCAAGTATCTCGCCGACTTGGGCAGGTACACCACGAATGCGCATAAGGAGGCCGCGGCGGCAGCCTGGGCGAAATACTGCATCTATGGCACTGCGCTCGAGGGTGAGGTGTCCGACGAAGAAGATGCGGATACCGAAGCCGACGAGGAGCAGGTGCGCTGTCCGGCCTTCTATTACGCCTGGGATTCTCGCAAGAGCTACGCAGTCGGGGCCTCTTGCGCCTCCCTCGATCCGCTGCATCTATCTGCGTCGGACGCAGCGGCGGCGCTTCCCCAGTGCCTCAATCGGATCGTGGTGGGCTCTAAGGAGGAGCGGACCTTAACGTCCGCAGCGATTCACGCGGAGCGATCGGAGAAGCTTCGGGGGGCGGGCGGTGCGGAGGCGGCACTCGACGAGACCGATTTGGCGGAGCGCAACTTCGCCAATTGGTATGTCTTCCATCGCAACCGGTGGCGTGCCCTGCAGACTGCCATTGCACAGGTTGCCTCGACCTTGGATCCGACGGTGCGGGTGGGCTATCAGCGTCTGGTCGCGGGCGCAGTGGACACCGATAACGACATGTATCGAAACGAGCTGGTCCCAAGCTTCGGTGCATTCAACGAAACCCGCCGTCAGGCATTTCAGGATTGGCTCTTCGGGCGTCGGCCAAACGCAGGTACCTATCTGCTCTCGTCGGCACTGCGTGTCGAGACCTTTTGCGGGCAGGACATCGCTTATCTGAGGGATCCAGCGCGCAATGGGGGCGACGATAACCCTTTACTCGGATGCCGCAACAATTTCCATCTGATCTTCACGGATGGCATGTGGGAGGATGCTTACGGTGCGGCGGTCTCGAATATTCCGAACGGCAGCGCCCCCGGCAATGCCGATGGGACTACGATCGGTCTGCCGGCTGAGCGCGCCTACGCGAATACCTTCAGTCCAGCTATCACGCAGTACGACTCCGGTTCGCTGGCCACCCGGATTTTTGCCGATGCCAACATCGGCGGTTTGGCCGATATCGTCTTTCGCTCTTGGGTGACGGATCTTCGGCCGGATCTCGATGCGACGATTCACCGGGTGCGCGAGCTGGTGCCCGAAGAAATCCAGGTGTCCGGCCAGCCCGAGGCGAGCGTCTTCTGGGCTCCGCGAAACGATCCTGCCGATTGGCAGCATCTGACTACCTTTACGGTGAGTCTGGGTGTGTCCGGCGAGGTGAGGCCAGACGGTACTTATGGGGCGGACAAGTCGATCGAGAACCATGGGTTCCCCGGGCAGTGGGATGCCATTACCGGCACGGCTCGAAACGGTAGGCTGCCCTCTGCCGCGAATAAGGTCGACGACCTCTGGCACGCCGGAATCAACGGCCGGGGCGGTTATTACTCGGCGAATAATCCCGAGGCGCTGCGCGAGAGCTTCAAGCAGATCGTTAATGCGGTCTCGAACGTTGCAAAAAAATCTGCGGCTGCCGTGGCCCCTGCCTTCAACACCGGAAGCGCCAACAGCGACCGCATGGCCTTTCAGGCTCGCTTCAATAGTGCCGATTGGAGTGGGGACCTGCTTGCATTTCACGTTTCGGGCGGGGCGAGCGCCGGACCCTGCCGGGATAAGCCGCGGGGCGATCTCTGCGAGGATACCGACGATCCTGTCTGGTCGGCCGAGGAAGCGTTGCGCCTCCACTTGAATCCGCAGACCCGAGTGCTAGCAACCGCGACCGCGGATTTTGCGGATACCGCGCAGGAGGATGGCGTCATCCGTACCGTCGTGGATTATGAGCGGGTCGCGCTCAAATGGGGGGATCTGGCATCTGTGCGTTCGGTCGATTCGGATGATTTTCAGGCACTGTTGCGGTCAGTCGAGGTTGATGACGTGGTGGGCGAGGATGGGGCAGTCGATACCGTCGCTACGGAGAATGCGCGACTGCTGAAGGGGCAGGCGATTATCGACTATATCCGCGGTAGCGATGAATACGAGGGGCCGCGTCAGGCGGGTGCGAGCAGCTCGTATGTTTTTAGGGTTCGCAATAAAAAGCTGGGAGACATCATTCGGTCTGGGCCAGTGGTGGTCGGTGCCCCAAATCGGGTATTCAACGATCCAACCTATGTCGCATATCGAAACCTGGCCGCGAACCGCGCGCGTCGGGATCTGGTCTATGTCGGGGCGAACGACGGGATACTCCACGCCTTCGACGCGCTGACTGGATCCGAGGTGTTCGGGTATGTGCCGAGGCCACTGCTCGGCAAGCTGGCGCTCCTTGCGGAGCCCGGGTACGGGAGTGTCCCGGCGCACGCCAATTTCGTCGATGGACCCATTGCCGAGGGCGACGCCTACTTTGCGGGAGGTGCCGAGACGGACGTCCCCGCGGGCTGGCATCCGGTCTTAGTGGGTGCGATGGGTCTCGGTGCTCAAGGGGTCTATGCAATCCGGTCGCCGGAGGATGCAGAGGTGGACCCCGCGGCGATCCATCTCTGGGACTTTACCGATCAACACGATTCGGACATGGGTTATGTCTTCGGCAAGCCGGCAATCGTTCGGGTGCTGATGGCTGGCAACGACGAGCCGAAATGGGTCGCTGTGTTCGGTAACGGTATTAACAGCTCGGCCGCCGACGGTCGGCGTGCAGCCGGCTGCGACGCCGGAGAGAATGACCCGTGCGGACATGCCGTTCTCTACGTGGTCGACATGGAAAAGGGAACCCTGATTGCCAAGCTCGACACTGGCTGGGGACGCGCGCAAGATCCTGACGCTACGCGTGTAGGGACGGCCAGGGAGCCGAATGGGTTAGGTCAGCCGTACGTGATTGGACGTGTGATGACGGACGAAGACGGCGGGCAGATCGGTTGGGGAGACCCCATTGCAACGATGGCTTATGCGGCCGATCTGTTCGGCAATGTGTGGCGATTCGACCTAAACCGCTTGGAGGAGGGGGAGACAGGACGGGGTGCGACGCTGGTGTTCTCGGCTGGGAGCAAGCAGCCGATTACCGCGCCCTTGGCGGTGGCGCCTCATCCGACCGGTTTGGGTACCCTGTTGCTCTTCGGCACCGGGCGTTATTTTTCGCTGGCAGACGTGAGCCAAACCGCGACCCAAACCTTTTACGGTATCTGGGATAAGGGCGAGCCGGGCAACTCGAGCGTCCCACGGGTCGCTAACGACGATCGCCTGCTGGTGCAGCGATTCCTTAAGACCAATGTCCGAGTGGATTCGAGCGATTCAGAAGCGAGCGTGGCTGCAAGCTACGGCCGGATCAGTACCCGGAACGCGGTCGATTGGTCGGCGAATACCGGATGGCGGCTCGATCTGCTCGAGCCGGACAATACCCAGAAGGGCGAACGGGTGGTCAGTGCGCCGCAAATTCGGGGGGATCGCGTCGTGTTCGTGAGCATCATTCCGGAGTCGCAGCCCTGCAAGAGCGGCGGGTCCAGTTGGATCAATGCGGTCTCTTATTCGAGCGGCGGTGCTTTGGACGAGACGCCTTTCGACTACGACCGCAGCGGTACATTCGATACGCAAGATCTGCTGAAAACGGATACCGATCCGGCCGTTGCAGGAACCAGCATTCGGGTCGCCGGCGCCGATGGGATCTACTCGGGCCCTGCGGCACTGCCTCTGGTTGGTGGGGATACCAAGACGATGGTCTCGACCTCCGAAGGAGATCTGATTGGCCTCCTGGAATCATCCGTGCTGCGCTGGCGGGTATGGCAGCAGATCCAATGAACCTAAGAAAGAGCAGTTCTCACGCCAAGGCGCCAAGCTCGCCAAGGTCTTTCAGAGCGTTGTAGGCGTTGGGTGGCGCACCCGTCTGGAACCTGGATGTTGCATACATCCCTCTGTTTTTCTTGGCGCCTTGGCGTGAGCAATCGCCAGATTTGGGTTTATGGAGACTGCGCCTCACTGCCCCAGGTGTCAGCAAAGTTGGCACACCCGCAAGCGGGTTAGCGTCGATGCGCGTGCGTGAGAGCGCTATGTTTGAGTCTCCCTGGCACTTCCGTCGAGTTGGGGTCTGAACGTCGTGAGGGTGGGACGTTAAGCGCGAAGCTTGCAGTTGGGTTGAAGGCCGCTAGGAAGCAGAGCCTTCTTTGGTACTAAGATGGAACAGAGCGAGCCGGGCTCAGGCCCTAAGCGCGGAACGCCCACGCGTATAGATTCGGCGCCCTGGTGTCCGTATAGATCGGCCGATCGCGGATATCGAAACGAGATCTTGCGGGTCGGATTTGAATACTTCAATCGATCCCGCTGGCCAACCTTGGTGGCCATTCTGATCGGTTTGCCGCCGATGAGCTTGATCGGACCGCGATCAAGACCGGCTGGGGAGGCCCATCAAGCGGGATCGACAATATATACCCGAGAGATTCGAGATTTTCGGTTTCATGGAAACTATCTGCCTATTTCGCATAAGAAACCTAGCTGCTCGCAACTAGCGACTCGCCACTAACGGGTATACATTCCCCGTTGAATGCACTCAGCGCCGGGTCAGCCGCATGCCGGCCAGCCCGAGTGCGAAGAGTGCAAGCATCCCTGGCAGCGGCGTTGGTGTCGGTGGGACGCCACGCCCTTGGAGTGTGACGCGGTACATGGAGCCCCCCGTGAGCCCAGTATCCCCCAGAGCGCTCCCCACGTCCGTGTAGATCATCAACTCGGTATTGTAGAGCCGATCGAGCCGGGGTCGAAAGACGATCTCGAAAGGTGCCGTGGCGGAGGAGTCTGCTGCAATCGGAGTCTGGTTTACGTCCTCGACGACGGGCTGGCCGAGTAGATTCAATGCGAACCCGTCTCCCCAGACCATCTTGACGGTGAGATCCGTCAAGTCGCCCAAATCTGCTCCGAAGACATTGCTGAGGATGAGCGCGAGCGGAAGCGACGATTGTCCGATGTCGACGTTTCCGAAGTCGATCAGGATGTTGTTAATGGCATCGCCGTTGTAGACGCTACCGTTGAAGGTCGCCTGGGCCTGTGGGCCGACTCCGGTGCCGCTGAGTTCGAAGCTTGCGGGTTGACCGTCCGATTGGATCGAAATGGAGTTTCTGTAGTCTTCGCCGATAACGGTGGGGGCGAAACTGTACTGGGCTTGGGCGCTCCCCCCCCCCGCAGCGATGAGTCCCAGGCTCTGGGTGCCGGCCGGGGTAAATTGCGAGTCGGTCGGCGCGCTGGTCTGGACGCCCACCGCGCGATATCCGCCGGTGTTCGAGACCGTGCTCACGCCGATGGAGGGGCCGGCACCGACCCGAGCCGCGCCGAAGTCGACGTCGGTTGCCTCAAGATTCGCCCGCTCGCCGCTCAGGACGACTCGCAGAGATCCGAGGACTGAATCCGGTCGCGGCTCTCCTCCAGTGACATCCTTGAAGTCTTCGAAGATCTCAAGATCGATCGCGCCCTCTTTGGCAATACCCACGCCTCCGATCGCGACCGTTGCATCGATCGGGGTTTGTGCCGTTGTTCCCGCGGCACCGTTGAACCAGCCAATCTCCGTTGCAGCGGTTCCGTCATAAGGCGGGAGCGGTAAGCCGGTGTAGGGGTTCGTCGTGAGCAATTGCGCGTTTGCCGAGACACCGGACCCCGTCACTCCCACGCGCGCATCCACAAGCAGCCCGTTGCGTGCCTTCGAGTCAAGCTCCCAAGCGGCTACGATGCCCTGGCCCTGCTGCTGGGAGACCGAGTTCTGTCCTACGGCAGGATTTCCGCCAGGGGGGGTGCCGACCGGATTGGCTCCAAGCAGCTGGACGCTATCGAGCCGGAATGCATAGCCCAGATTATTGGTCCAGTTGTAGCGGCTGTTGTCGACGTCCCCCAGTATCCCCCAACTGTATATGACGCTGCCCGTCCCTGTCCCGAGGTTATTGGCTTGGCTGGATACCGGACGGGCTACACCGTTTGAGCCGCAGAGCGTGCTGGTATTGCCTGTCGCCTCGGGACAGGTTGCCGCGTACCTGTTATACCCCTGGTTCCCCGCGATGTCCGAGGTCCAATCGAACCCGACGATCTCGATAGCCGCTGCCTGCCCGGAGAGGAGCGCGGCACCCACGGCTAAGGCAAGGGCGCTGGACCGACTCGGCAGGGTCGCGCCTTTCAGGGCGGCTGGGACTTGGCGGTGAGACATCTGGGGCGGCTCCTGGCGTGGTTTAGATGCCCGTGTGCGGTGAGACAGGCACGGATTACCTTAGTTTTTCGCAGCTTCCTGCAAAATCGATGCCGTTTATATTGGGATATATTGAATCAATGGCTTGGGTGTCCGTGTCTAGGTTTCGGCGTCGTCTGTTGTAAAGAAACCTGACACCGAGCGGCCAAGTCGAGTAATGCGTACCACCCGGCTCAGGCCGCCAGCCCCCGCCCCTGGAGCTCCTTGATCCGATCGCGCACCGTGGCCGCCTTCTCGAACTCGAGATCCTTGGCGTAGCCGTACATCTCTTTTTCCAGTGCCTTGATCTTTCTGGCCATTTGCTGTGGCGTGAGGCGAGCGTACTCGGCGACCTCCTCGGCGATCCGTGCGAAGGCGCGGGCCGACCTGGGCGCACCTGGAAGCGCGCCTTCCAAGATATCGGCGACCGCCTTGCTGATCGTCTGGGGGGTGATCCCGTGGGCGGCGTTGAAGGCGGTTTGCCTGGCGCGGCGGCGCTCCGTCTCGCCGATGGCCCGCTCCATCGAGCCGGTGATCCGATCCGCGTAGAGGATGGCCTTGCCGTTGGCATTGCGGGCGGCGCGGCCGATGGTTTGGATGAGAGAGCCTTCCGAGCGCAGGAAACCTTCCTTGTCCGCATCGAGCACAGCGACCAGAGAGACCTCCGGCATGTCCAGCCCTTCGCGCAGCAGATTGATCCCCACCAGCACGTCGAACTCGCCCAGCCGCAGGTCTCGGATAATCTCCACCCGCTCGACCGTGTCGATGTCCGAGTGCAGATAGCGGACCTTGATCCCGTGCTCGTTCAAGTATTCGGTCAGATCCTCCGCCATACGCTTGGTAAGCGTCGTGACCAGCGTGCGCTCCCCGGCCGCGACCCGCAGCCCGATCTCGGAGAGCAGGTCGTCGACCTGGGTCAGCGCCGGGCGGACCTCCAACTCCGGGTCAACGAGTCCGGTGGGGCGCACCACCTGTTCGACGATAGCGCCCGAATGCTCGATCTCGAATCGGCGGGGGGTGGCGGAAACATAGATGGTCTGGGGCTGGCGGGCCTGAAACTCGTCGAATCGGAGCGGGCGGTTGTCGAGCGCCGAGGGCAGCCTGAATCCGTACTCCACCAAGTTCTCTTTGCGCGAGCGGTCGCCCCGGTACATGCCGCCGAGTTGGGGGACCGTGACATGGCTTTCGTCGATGATCACGATGGCGTTGCCCGGGAGATAATCGTAGAGGGTCGGGGGCGGCTCTCCGGGTCCGCGGCCGGAGAGATAGCGGCTATAGTTCTCGATGCCGGAGCAATAGCCGGCCTCCAGCATCATTTCCATATCGAAGAGCGTGCGCTGCTCCAGTCGCTGGGCCTCGACCAGTTTGCCGTTGTCCCGCAGCCAGATCAGCCGGTCTTTGAGCTCCAGCTTGATGTGCTCCACAGCGGACAGGATGGTCTCCCTGGGCGTGGCATAGTGGGTCTTCGGAAAAACCGTGTACCGAGGCACCTTGCGCAGGACCTCGCCGGTGAGCGGGTCGAAGATCGAGAGCGATTCGATCTCGTCGTCGAAGAGCTCGACGCGCACCGCCTCGTCGTCCGATTCCGCCGGGTAGATGTCGATCAGGTCCCCGCGCACCCGGAAGGTACCGCGGGCGAGCTCGATCTCGTTGCGCCGGTATTGCAGGTCCGCGAGCCGGCGCAGTATCCCGCGCTGGTCGACGCGCTCGCCGCGGGTCAAATGCAGGACCATCTTCAGATAGGCGTCCGGGTCCCCCAGCCCGTAGATCGAGGAGACGGTTGCGACGATCGTCACGTCCGGCCGTTCCAGCAGTGCCTTGGTGGCCGATAGCCGCATCTGCTCGATATGCTCGTTGATAGATGCGTCCTTCTCGATGTAGGTGTCGGTGGCCGGGACATAGGCCTCCGGCTGGTAGTAATCGTAATAGGAGACGAAATACTCCACCGCGTTGTGGGGGAAAAACTCGCGCATCTCGCCGTAGAGCTGGGCGGCGAGGGTCTTGTTGGGGGCGAGGATCAGGGCCGGACGCTGGATCTCGGCGATGACATTGGCGATGGTGAAGGTCTTGCCGGAGCCGGTGACGCCGAGCAGGGTCAGGGCCGACTCGCCGTCGCGCAGTCCTTCGACCAGACGCCGGATCGCCGCTGGCTGGTCGCCGGCCGGTGCGAACTTGGAAACCAGCTCGAAGGGTCTGGGCATGTGGACCTCGTGGTGCAGCGGACCCGCGCCCCTCGGCCTCCGGGGGCTCGGGCAGCGCGGGACAGCGGCAGTGCGGCCGGGCGGGATGCCCGGTCCGGGGCGATCCGTTATTATTAGAGGTCATTTCTTCCGGTTCCAGCCGAATCAGCGATCCCGAGATCTCCCCAGATGACCATCAAGCTCGCAGCCCGTGTCCAGGCAGTCAAGCCCTCCGCCACCCTCGCAGTCGACGCCCGGGCCAAGGCCCTCAAGGCGGCCGGCAAGGACGTTATCGGACTCGGGGCCGGGGAGCCCGACTTCGATACCCCGGACCACATCAAGGACGCGGCCATCCAGGCGATCCGCAATGGCTTCACCAAGTATACGGCGGTGGACGGGATGCCCAGCCTCAAGGCCGCAGTCGCTGCTAAATTCAAGCGGGAAAATGGGTTAGACTACGCTCTGGAGCAGATCCTGGTTTCTTGCGGCGGCAAGCAGAGCTTCTTCAATCTGGCCCAGGCGACGATCGATCCGGGCGACGAGGTGGTGATCCCCGCACCCTATTGGGTCTCTTACCCGGACATGGTGCTGCTGGCCGGGGGTGCCCCGGTGCTGGTGCATGCAGGGGCAGACCAGCGCTTCAAGATAGTCCCGGCCCAGCTCCGGGCTGCGCTCAACGACAAGACCAAGCTGGTGGTGATCAACAGTCCGTCGAACCCGACGGGCATGGCTTATAGCGCCGAGGAGCTCAAGGCGCTCGGGGCGGTGCTGCGGGACTTCCCGCGGGCACTGATTGCCACCGACGATATGTACGAGCACATCCGCTGGGATTCTAGCCCGTTCGTCAACATCCTGAACGTCTGTCCGGACCTTGCCCCGCGCACCCTGGTACTGAACGGGGTCTCCAAGGCCTACGCCATGACCGGCTGGCGGATCGGCTACGCGGGCGGGCCTGCGGAGGTCATCAAGTCAATGACCAAGGTCCAGTCCCAGAGCACGTCAAATCCCACGTCTATCGCCCAGGTGGCGGCACAGGCGGCGCTGGAGGGCCCCCAGGACTGTATCGGCGTCATGCTCAAGGCGTTCAAAGAGCGTCACGACCACGTGGTCGAGCGTCTCAACGCGATCCCTGGTATCGAGTGCCTGCCGACCGACGGGACCTTTTATGTCTTCCCCCGGGTTCAACAGGCGATCGAGCGCCTCCCCGGGGTCAACAACGATCTGGATCTGGCCGAGTACCTGCTGGAGCGCGCCGGGGTCGCTTTGGTGCCGGGCTCGGCCTTCGGTCTCGGGGGGCACATGCGTATCTCGATCGCAACCAGCCCGAGCAACCTCGATCAGGCCCTGGATCGCATCGCCTCGGCGGTCGGCTGAAGCCGGCTGCTCGACGGGCCGGGGGGGCAGATCTGACGAGTGGCCGGGGCCAGCGATACGGGCGTGCAGTGACCTGACAGGACTCTGGCTACACTGGAGTTGTCAACCAAGGAGCCAGATCGCATGTCGCACAGATCATCCCTGAGTCGCCACCTGGGCGTAACCCTCGTGGAGTTGCTGATCGTACTCTCGATCGCTGCGATCGTGCTGACCCTTGGGGTCTCAGGATTCCAGGGTCTGATCGCCCACACCAGGATGACTAATGCGGCCAACGGTTTGATTGCGCATCTTCAGTTTGCCCGTTCGGAGGCGGTGAAACGGGGCGCCGACGTGAGCGTCTGCCCGAGCGCGAACGGCGCCGCCTGCGTCGTCGCCAATCCGTCCGTCTGGCAGATCGGCTATGTCGTTGCCATCCTGGACGGGAATAGCCCGCCTAACGTCACGACCTTGCTGCGGCGCGTAGATGCCGAAGAGATGCGAGGCTTGACTATCAGCTCCGGGGGGCGAATGCGCTTCACTTTCCAGGGGGACGGCACCGCAGGCGGGACTAACGGTACGCTGACGATTTGCGATTCCGGCGACTCCAGCAACAAGCGCGCCGTGTTGGTCTCCAAGATCGGGCGGGTACGCGTCAGCGATTACGGTTCGGGCGGGGATGCGCTGACCTGCCCCTAGCGACGGAGCCTGGGTCAAGGCGCGGGCTGAATGTCAAGCATTGACGCGGATGTAAGTTGCCGGTATCTTTGTGGGCTCGCGTCATTCCCCGGTAGCTCAGTCGGTAGAGCGGGTGACTGTTAATCACTAGGTCGGCGGTTCGAGCCCGTCCCGGGGAGCCAATTCGTGAAGGGCCTGACCGGCATGCGGTTAGGCCCTTTGTGTTTCAATCCGGTGCTTCGCCAGATCGATATCTCGCGAAGCGCAAGCCTTATCGCGCGAATGAGACGTAGTCTGCCGCGAGAGGCGGTATGGTGGGGTCCGTAATCGGCGCTGGAAAGCGTCGGTATAGGGGGTTGACTGGACGCCAAAGTCCAGCTTAAATAAATGGCCTAGTGCACCTGAGTTAGACCAACTAACTTCGGGCGTTTGAAAAAAGCGATCTTTAGCTGACGCTATTCGGATTAGCTTCAGGCACCGGCTCAGAATTTGCCCAGGTAGCTCAGTTGGTAGAGCAGGGGACTGAAAATCCCCGTGTCGGTGGTTCGATTCCGCCCCTGGGCACCATAAAATCAACGGTTTAAGGATTGCAGGGAGCGCGTCGATTAGCTCAATTTCGCCTCATCCGTGTCACCTGGTGTCATGCAAGGCGATTTATCCACAGCAATTGAATCCTTTTGATCCTTCGGTTTGTTCGACAACGGCTTAGACGTTTCCCGTCTAGGCCGTTTTCGTTTGAGCCGCGCGGGGCAAGGTTGGGGGCAGAGTGCACATCTCACTCGACCTCGATAGTCACCGTCACCTTGGCCCCGACCAGGCCGGCCAGGTGAGAGATGACCTCTTCGGCGATGCGGCTCGCATCGCGGCCAACGCGGGGTGCATCGAGTCCGGCGGTGCCGTGAAAGCGCTTGGGCGTTGCCGCAGCCGGTGGTAGGGGATCGGCAGGCGGAGTGGGACCCGGGTTGGAGGCATCGGTCGAGCCACGCGTCGTTCCGTTGCCATTCCCGGGCGCGGTCCCGAGTGGGTCAGCTGGAACAGCGACGGCCCGCTCGGCATCCATCTGCCTGCCTGCAACCTCCGGCTTCACCAGCATCCCCGGCGCCTGGGCATCGACCAGCGTCACCATCTGCCCGCCGCGCAAGCCTCTGTAGCGTCCGGCGGCTTCGTCGAAGCTGTCGGCGAAGGCGAAGCTGTCCTGGGACCAGGTCAGCAGGTTCATCCCGTCGCCGATCGCATGGAGCAGAACCGTCGGCTCCTTGAGGCGCGGCAGGTAGAGATAGCGCGCGAAGTCCTCGACCAGCTGCTTGACCTCCACATGATCGCCGCGCCACAGGGGCACGCGGTCCAACTCCATCTTGAGTCGGGTGGAGGCGAAGCTGGTGAGGTACAGCTCGTCGGAGCGGAGCTTCTTGCTGGCGCGCACCGCCAGCGCGTCGGTCCCGGGTAGCCGCAGCGCCTCCCAGGCGATGGCGGCCTGGGGCGTGGCCTGTCCCGGCACCAGCAGCCATTGGTAGGTCTCCGGCAGGCGTGCCGTCACGGTGCTCTCGGCGGCGGTCCGCTGGGTCTCGGCCTGGGTGACCTGATAGGGCGTGAGATTGAGGTCCTTCTGCTCGGCCAGGATCGATTCCCAGGCCAGGAACTTGCGGCGGCCTCGTCGAGGTCCTGCAACGGGTCTTGTCGGCCGCCAGGAAGACCAGGGTGTTGCGGTAGAGGCGGGGCGTGTGCCGCGCGACTCCAGATGGCTTGGCCGCCAGCTCGGCCGCATTCCGGCCTCTTTGCTGTACGGATGCGCCCAGCACCACCAGCGCGTCCAGATCGTCCGGCACATCGGCGCCGCTCTGCGGCATCGGGTGGATGCGGGGGAAGTCGCCCATGCGTTGCAGGTCCTTACGCAGGCGCTTCTCCAGCTCGTGCACCACCTTATCCGGCTCGCGCTTCAACTGCTCGGCACGGTCCTCGGCCAGCTTGGTCACGGTCGGCTGGGTCGAATACCAGTAGTGCGGACCGTCCTGGTAGAGGTAGGTGGCCGCACCCGCCATCCGGCGCAGGGCATCGCCGAAGACGGCGGGGGATTCGCCCGGCATGACGCAGCCCAGCTTCACGCGCCGGTCCTCGATCCCTTTGTGCGCGGCGGCCGTGGTCGGCGCCGAGCCCATGTAGATGGTGCGCGCCACCCGGCGACAGGCCGAGAGCTTGCCCAGGTTGGGCAGCTCGCTGTCGAGCTTCAGCGGCAGGGAATTGGGCCCGTCCACGTCCTTCTCGATCACCGGTACCCAGTTGTCCGAGAGGTAGCGCGTCAACTCCGATTGCCCCCGGGGGTCGTCGATGGCCACGTTGGCCGGCAGGATGAGCGGATTGCGGTCGCCCTTCTCCCACAGGCTATGGATGACCGCCGCCATCAGGCGCAGGACGCCGCGGGTGCGCTGGAATTTCACCAGGGTCGACCAGTCGGTATAGAGCCGGTCGAAGATCTCCGGGTGGATCGGGTAGGCCGCCTTGAGGCGCTGCTCGTAGTCGGTCTCGCGGCACTCCGGGGGAAACTCCGCCTGCTGGGTGCGATAGAGCTCGGCGAAGGCCCGTGCCACCACGTCCCGGTCTTTGAACTGCGCGGGGTCGGCCAGCGGCTGGAACAGGCGGCGACGGACGATCTCGAACCCCTCCTCGGCCGTCGCCGGCCGCCAGGAGGATTCGATCCGCCCCACCACGTTGCGCAGCCGGTCCAGGGCCTCTCGCCCGCGGGTGCCGCCGACCTCTACGTCGTCCGCGTGCGACCGGCCCGAGGTATCCGAGGCCGGCAGGCTGATCACCAGTAGGCAGTGCTTGGCCAGCTTGGCCGATTCGGTCAGGACTTGGGCGAAGCTGAATTGGGTCTCGAAGCCGCCCGCCGGCAGGTCGCTCTGGTCGTGGAGCTGACGGGCGTAGGCCACCCACTCGTCCACCAGGATCAGGCAGGGGCCGTACGCGTTGAACAGCTCGCGCAGCACGTCGCCGGGGCTGGTGGCCTTCTCGTCGTCGGCCTGCACCCAAGCGAAGGCGGGCTTGCCCCCCAATTGCCAGGCCAGTTCCCCCCACAGGGTACGCACCACGGTGCCGTCGGGCTTGACGCTCGGATTGCCGGGCGAAATCTTGTTGCCCGCCAGGACCACGCGCCGGGCGGTCGGAACCGTGCTTACGCCGGCGGCGGACAGTACCGCGTCGATACCGGCCAGCTCGGTCGGTGCGATGCCGGAGAACAGGTGGTAGAGCGCCAGCATGGAGTGGGTCTTGCCGCCGCCGAAGTTGGTCTGCAACTGGACCACCGGATCGCCGCCGGCCCCTGCGGCCGAGGGGGCAAGGCGCCGCAACGCGCCCACCAGCATCCCCTTGAGGCTTTCGGTGAGGTAGGTGCGGCGGAAGAACTCCAACGGGTCGCGGTACTCGGCCGTCCCCTCCCCCAAGTGGACCTGCCACAGATCGGCGGCGAACTCGGCCTGCTGGTAGCGCCCGCTGGCCACGTCCTCGTGCGGCATCACCACTTCGCGCCAGGGTTTGAGGGCGCTCGTCACCCCGCTCTCGATGGCCTGGCTGACGGACTTGCGCTTCTCGCCGCGCGCCTGCTCGTCGAAGCGGACCCGCAGCAGCTCCATCTTCATCCGCTCCACCTCGTCGCCCTCGGGGGCCGAGACGGCCGACAATAGGCGCTCGGCGGAGTCCAGGGCACGGTAGGCGTCGTCGCTGGAGAAGGGCTCCTGGTGCGCCCACTTGTTGCGCCAGTCGCGGACCTCCGACACCAGGCTGCGCTCCGCATGGCCCAGCGTCCGGCGGAACACCTCGTTCCAGGTCTCCCACATCAGCTTGAGCAAGGCCGCGGCGTCCCAGGCGCCGATGCCCTTGTTGGCGAGCATCGGGTCGTCGACGAAGCCTTGCACCTTGGCTCCCGAAAGAGCGTTGGTGGCGATGGCCGCCCTGACTTCGCGGTCGACGAATGGCCCGAGACCGGCCTTGAGCAGCTCCAGCGCCTTGCCGACCCGTTCGTGGTTGGTGATGGCCATCGCCGCTCCCTAATCCTCATCCGATGGGATGCGGAGCTCAGCGAGCAAGGCCGGCAGCGCCAGCTCGACCGTATCCCACAGGATGTCCAAATTGATGTCGAAATAGGCATGGACCAATCGATTGCGCATGCCGACCACCTGCTGTCAGGGCACGCCAGGAATCGCGGCGCGCCCGGCGGCGCTCACCTGCGCGGCGGCTTCACCGACAATTTCCACGGCACGGGTTAAGGCCAGGCACAACATCCGGTCCTGATCCAGATCCGCGCGCTGACGCCCCTGGACAAAGGTCCGCGCATCTTCCGCCGCTTCGATCATGTGGCTGACCCGCCAGCGATCATCCGGCGACATACTGCACCTCCGCTGTGCGCACCACTTCGTCCCGGAAATGGCGGCTCAAGTCCTGCGGGGTGCGCAGATCGACCTTGCGTCCGCCCAAAGCGTCGGACAACTCGATCTCGATCTGCGCCATGTCCAGCAAGGTGGTCCGTGCCTCGGGGAAGAACTCCACCAGCAGGTCGATGTCGCTATCCGGCCGGGCAGTGCCCTTCAGTTGCGAGCCGAAGAGCGCCAGGCGGCGGATGTGGTGCCGTTCGCAAAGATGGGCCAGGGTCGTCTCATTCAGTTTCGATAGAGGGTTCATGTAATCCTCCGCGCGGGACGAGCCGCAGGAGCGGCCAAGACTGCATTCCCACGCGGAGCGTGGGAACGAGATAGACCGGCCACAACGATCAGACGCGGTTTCAGCGTCTCGTTCATGTCGGAGCCTGAGGACGATTGGCGATCGCGATGGCCTCCCGCAGCCGGCGCATCAACTCTCGACGCAATTGATCTGCACGCCGGTTCGCCTCGGCGGCAACCGACTTCATCAGTGCATCCAGTTGCTCGTCAGAGGGCTCATGCTCGATATCGTTCAGGTCGAAATGTTCTGTTGGCATCGTTCAGGCCTCAACTCCGAATGCAAGTGGTGGCATTGGGTTACGCTGGGTCGATCGTTGGCCGCGCGCACGGGCCAGCAGCGCCAGCGCATGCTCAAGCGGCCAAGTCATACGCCTGCACTTCCTGCGCCGCGCGCCAGGCCAAGGTGTTGACCACCGTTTTCTGGCGCTTGAAGGCATCCACGCTCATCACCACCACGTCGGCGGGAATCAGGCGTCGACCCAGCAGGGTGGCGAGGCGTGCCATCTCCGCGAACCGGTCCGGCACCTCCGTCTCCACCACCAGCAAGTCGAGGTCGCTGTCTGCCCGTGCCTCGCCGCGCGCCTGCGAGCCGAACACAATCAGCCGGGTGCCGGCCCGGAAGCCCAGGGCCTGTTTGGAAGAGCTCGACTTCGGGTTTCCACGCGGGCTCCGCCTGCTGTGCCGCTGCCTTATGCTCCGGCGCTGGCGCGAGATATACACGTCCGCGCCCGCCTTCAGCGACGATGGCCATGAACCGGGCGCCCATGCGATCTTCCTTGGCTTGGGCCTTGATGTAATCGCCAGAGACGGGCGCGCCGGACATAAGGCAAGCAAAGTTTCCACGGGCCAGCTTGGTGCCGTTCTTGCCTGCCTCCGCGTCTTTCGGCTTGCCCACCTTCACCGTGAAGCGGTAACCGCCGCCCTCAATCACCGGCTCCACATAGGCTTCCTTACCCACCTTCGTTGAGAGCATGAACGTGGACGCCAGCGGAACCGCTACATCGGCAAAGGCTGGATTTGGACTCTTGACCGTCCGCGCCCACAGCCAGGCGATGACAGTGAGCTTCTGACCGGCATATTTCTTCAGGTCTGGCCGCGGGTTGCTCGGGTCCTCGACCATCGCTGCCGTGACCTCGATCTTCGGATAGATGTGCCCAATACGCCGCTCGGCCTCGTCCCGCATCCACTGTCCGTAATAGCGCACGTCCTCGGCCAGTCCCTCCGCACCCTTCCAGTCGCGCTTAAATAATCCCTCCTTAAACTTCCCCGCTTTGCCGGATCCAGACACATCCGGATGCACCGGCGCCCGCCCGGCAAATCGGGGCGGGATCTCAATCATCGCCTTGTTGATCAGTACCGCCACCGGATTCAGGTCGGAGGCATAGCTCTCCAGCCCCAGCCGTTGCGCCTCCAGCGGCAGCGACCCGCCCCCGGCAAATGGATCATGAAAGGCCGGCAACTTGTAACGGTCGAACAACTCCTTGGCACGCGGGTGATCGGCGTTCTCGGCACAGGTGTAGCGCCAACTCTGCCAAATCTCGTCGCGCGCCCGCTGCAACACCGTCTCATTGGTGGTGTTCTCCCACAGCACCAGCTCCTCGATGATACGGAACAGCCGCTGCCGCTCCTTCTCCTGCGCCTTCTCGGTCTTGAAGATATCCGGATGAGCCGACGGATCATCGACCATCTGAGCGAAAATCACCGCGCGGGCTGCCGCCAGTGGCCGCCGCGCCCACCACAGGTGCAGGGTGGATGGATGCCCATGACGAATGGACTTCTCCCGTGCGGATGCCTTGTTGATCGCCTCCAGCGGCAGGGCGACCTCGATGAGCTTCTTCTTGGGGTCATGCGTTCCGGTCGATCTTGTTTGGTCATTCCTGGGCGGCCATCCGGACCTTGCCGGGCAGCGATGTCTCAATGGTTTACCGCATGCTCTTCGGCATCCAGCCGGTCGAGGATCGCCAGCGCCTGCTGCACATTGCCGGTGGCGGCCAAGGCGCGAAAGTGGTTTTCCGTGTCCCAGGCGGACAGGGCTTGGGCGCTCAGCTCTTCCACCAGTTTGTTCATGCTCAGTCCGCGGCTGCGAGCGAGTGCCTTGAGACGCTCGGCGGTGTCGTCGGGCAAGCGAATGGTCAGGGTGCTCATGGATAGTCCTCAAGGATCTCTGCCGGTGTGCACACGCGCAACTGGCCTAGGTGCAATTCGCCGCCGCGCAAATCGCGCACGTTGTGCGTGACGATGGCAGCGGCGCCGCCGGCCAGTGCCAACTCGATCAGGTGGTTGTCCGCCTCGTCGGGCAAATTGGGACGCCAGCCGTAGTAGACGCTGACCCATCGCCCCTGACGGGCCAGCGCCGCCAGTATCTGCACCCGCTCGTCGGGGGTCGTTGCCGTTCCCCAGACGGGTCGGGTCAGCAGTTCTTGGTATTCCAACCAGAGCGCGTTACCGAACAAGGGCTGCAAGCGGCCATCGAGCGCCCGCCGCAAAACCTGACGCGACGCCCCTCCGGCCGATCGGAGTCCAGCGACAAAGACATTGGTGTCGATGACGACTGGGGTCATCGTGATAGCGTATGTGCTGTCATCAAGCCGCGCAAGGGCGGGGCTGCGTGACCCGTAGCCCGGCCGCTTGCTCGCGTCATCGTGGTGGCTCGGCGCGCGCGAGCAACTCGGCGAAGTCGTAGTTCACGCTGGTGACCCCAAAGTCCGGCTCGCGCCGGAAGGGCTGACGCAGGTAGTGGACGCGGTGCGCGTCCTCGTCCAGGAACTCAACGATGGCGAGGATGAAGTCGTCCGGCTTGTTGAGCGAATAGAGGATCTCGTTGCGCGTCACTGTGATTGTCGGAGCGCCCGAGACGCGGCCCTTCACCTCAATGAAGCGCAGCTTTCCGGTGCCCGTTACGCGGCTTTCGATGTCGTATCCGAGCTTTTCGAGCTCACGGTTGGTGGGATCGAAACCGAGACCGCGCTCGATCTCCATGACGATGGCGCGGGCACAGGCGGCGCTGACCTGAGTGTCGACCGGGACGGTGGTTACTGGGCCAGGCTGACCGGTCATCACCTGGATCAGTCCCATCGGCACGATGAGCGAGCCACCCAACACCACCGGCGGCAGCGGCGAGAGTTGGGCCTCCAGCTTCAGATCTTCGAGCCGCTTTTGCAGCCGCCCCTGAAGGATGTCGGCCCGCTTGCGCGCCTCCCCCGAGTTGAGCTTGGCATTGGGCTTCCCGGCCGACTCCTGGAGCTTCAGCTCCTCGGCGCGGTGGTCCCAGTAGGTAATCTCTTTGGTGAGGCGATCCTTGACCGCCGCCTCGGTCTTGGCGATCCGCTCCAGTTTGCCGCCTTTGACCTCGGCCAAATGCTCTGGCACGACATGGGCGATGGCATAACCCTGCGCCCTTCGCTCCAGCTCGCGGTCGATCCACTGGCACTCGGGACGGTCGAGGATGGCGTCGATGTCTGGCTCGCCGGCCGCCAGGGGGCGGTAGTCGAGATAGGGGGCGTAATGGACGTGGCGGGTGGCGCCGCCGGGCTCCTGCTCGACATAGAGCATGCGCTTGGAGACGACGCGGCGCTCGCCCGCGCGGGTCAATCCGGCGTCCTGGATGGCGTGCTCCAGATAGAACAGCACCCGGGGCTGGGTGCCCAAATTCCGCTCGTCCACCAGGACGGTGCCGCGCTTGAGCAGATCGCGGTTGCGCTCCAGGGTGAGGTCGATGACGGCATCCAGCAGCGGATGGCCAGGGCAGACGAAGGCGGCCAGGGGCTGGCCCTGGGGCGCCACCAGGGCCTTCTCGAAGGCGATGCGCTCGTAGCGCGGGAGCACGGGCTCGCCGATGCCGATGAGCCGGTCGCGGTTACGCACCGGGGCCAGGACATGCCCGATCTCGTAGCGGCGCGGCTCGCGCTGTTTGGCGGTGCCGCCGAGCCGCTTGAATGCCTCGTGGAAGAAGGACTCGATGTAGTGGGGTTGCAGGCGGCGGGCGTCGGCACGCTCCATGTCTTCGCGGATGCGCCGTACCCCGCTGGCGTCCATGGCGTCGTGGGCGAGCACGCGCTCTTCGATCAGGTCTTGCAGGTGGCCTCGGTCGAGGGTGGCGTCGAGCACGGTGGTGAGGAAGGCCATGACCTCGGGCCTTTCGCCGTGGCGGATGGCCTCGATCAGCAGATCGCGCAGTGACTTGCCCTCGAACTGGAGCTTGCCCAGTACATCGAAGACCTGCCCGCCCAGGGCCTGGCGCGCCTGTTCGAGCTTCTCCAGCAGCTTGCAGTAGACATCGCCCTCGCGGGTTTCCGCGGCCACCAGGTTCCACAGATGGCAGACTTGTGTCTGGCCGATGCGGTGGATGCGGCCGAAGCGCTGCTCCAGCCGGTTGGGGTTCCACGGCAGGTCGTAGTTGACCATCAGGTGGGCGCGCTGGAGGTTGATGCCCTCGCCCGCGGCGTCGGTCGCCAGCAGGACTTGGACTTGCGGGTCGTGCTTGAAGGACTCCTGGACCTTGAGTCGCGCTTCGCGCCCGATGCCGCCGTGGATGACGACGACCGCGTCCTTGCGCCCGAGCACGGTGGAGATGCGGCCCTCCAGGTAGTTGAGGGTGTCGCGATGCTCGGTGAAGACGACCAGCTTCTGGTGCGGCGAGGGCGTGGGCGGCGGGATGGGTCCGGCGCCGTAGGGCACCTGGGGCTCTTCGATGCGGTTGCCGATCGAGGCGGGGGTGAAGATCTCGCCGAGCAGGCTCGAAAGCTCGCACCACTTGGTGTCTTTGCCGCTGCGGCGCACGGCCAGCGCCTGGGCTTCGGGGTGCTGGAGGGTGTCGATTTCGATGCGCAACTCGGCGATGGAGCGCGCGGCGGTGGCTTGGTCGAGGATCTCTTCCTCTGCGGCCTCAACCTCGTTGTCTGGGGCGTCTTCGAGGTCTTCCAGGTCTTCTGGATCCAGCGATTCAGACGCGGGCGGGACGCCCGCGCTCCGCTGGAGCACTTGCAGCTCGCGCAGCCGGCTCTCCAGACGCTGGCGGCGACGGCGCAGGGACTGGTAGATAGCCTCGGGCGAAGAAGCGAGACGCCGTTGCAGGATGGTCAGGGCGAAGCCGACGGTGCCGGCGCGCTTGTCGTTCTCCAGGGCCTCGGCGCGGTTGAGCTCTTCGCGCACGTACTCGGTAACGGACTGGTAGAGCGCGCGCTCGGGGTCCGAGAGCTTGTAGGGGACGGTGTAGGCGATGCGCTCGGGGAAGAGCGGGGTGCCGTCGAACTTGAGCAGGCTTTCCTTGACCATGCGACGTATCAGGTCGGACACGTCGGCGGTATGCACGCCGTCGCGGAAGCGTCCCTCGAAGCGGTCGCCATCCAGGAGGGCCATGAAGAGCTGGAAGTCCGTCTCCTTGCCGTTGTGCGGCGTGGCCGACATCAAGAGGAAGTGCCGCGTCAGGGTCGAGAGCCGTTGCCCGAGCTTGTAGCGCTTGGTGTATTCGATCTCGCCGCGGTATTGAGTGGCGGACATCTTGTGGGCCTCGTCGCAGACCACCAGGTCCCAGCGGCAGTCGGGGGCCTGGAGCTTTTGCTGCACGTCCTCGTTGCGCGAGAGCTTGTCCAGTCGGGCGATGGCGAGGTTGGTCTCCAGGAACCAGTTGCCGGTGTGCGCGGCCTCCAGCTTGTCGTTGGTAAGGATCTCAAAGGGGAGATAGAAGCGCCGGTACAGCTCGTCCTGCCATTGCTCGGCGAGGCTGCCGGGGCAGACGATCAGGCAGCGTTGCAGGTCGCCGCGGGCGATCAGCTCCTTGATCAACAGTCCCGCCATGATGGTCTTGCCGGCTCCGGGGTCGTCGGCCAGTAGGAAGCGCAGCGGCTGGCGCGGCAGCATGGCCTCGTAGACGGCCGTGATCTGGTGCGGCAGGGGGTCGACCACGGAGGTGTGCACCGCCAGCACCGGGTCGAACAGGTGGGCGAGGCGGATGCGGTGGGCCTCGGAGACCAGACGGAAGAGCGCGCCGTCGCCGTCGAAGCTCCAGGGCCGGCCCTGCTCCATCAGCTCCAGACGGGGCTCGTCGTGGCGATAAAGCAACTCGTTGGCGACCTTGCCGTCCGGGGTCTTGTAGGTCAGCTCCAGGGCTTGCGAGCCGAACTACTGGACGCTGACCACCTCGATCAGCGCATCGGGGACTATGCCACGGATGGCGGCCTTAGGCTGAAGCTGTTCGAGCTGCATGCGTCGGGCGGGGCGCATCATTATCTTGGCTTTCGCGGCAGTCTCGCATTATCCGTTAGCAACTGCACGGGGATAGGGCACGGAAGTGCGTGATGTGTCACCCTTCCTTCGACGTGCGTCGGGTGCAAAGCGAGCGATTCGCGCCGTTTGAGGCTACGCCAGATCTCTCTCGGGGGGTAGTGCTCCTAACCTGGGTACAGGGATCAAGATCGGTCCGGTAGCGTGCGATGGCGTCGGCGAGTGCGCGCTTCTGGCCTTCGTTGTTCAGGCCGGAGTCGTCCGCATCCATGCCCGTCTCCAGGCGCCGCGCCCATGTCTGTGCGTCGGTGCGGGTCTTGAAGCTCTTGCAGACGGTCGGGTGCCATTCCCGGCGGACTCAACGAAAGCGCCGGCGACGGGGGAGAGGATTTCATCGGCGTTCCCGATCTGCTCGAACCGCAGGCTTACGGGCGGACGTCCAGATTGACGCGACAGAGTAGCTTGGAATAAAGATGCAAAGGCTCTGGATTCTAGTCGCGTCAGCCTCGATTCCGATCGGTGTCGCACACGCAGCTATGGGCAAGATCGATAGCGGAAACGCTCCCGAAGACGGAATCGCGGATCCATCTGCACATGTCCAAACCACCAAGCGTCGCTGGAATGTCGTGCTCATTTATGCAGACGACCTGGCAAGAAGACGCCTGGTATTCGACAATTTCTACTCGAACGCCCCATCGTGCGAGGGAGTGCGTATTTCCTTACTCACCCGACGCAACCTTGGCCAGAGTAGGTCGATGCGCAGAGGCTTCGTTCCGGATTCTCCTGCAAGCCTGCAATATCTTGCGCGATAGATGCAAGCCGCAGGGCTGCGTACGGCAATTTTCGGGAAATGGGGATTTGGATGGCAAACAGTCATTCTGTCGACACGAGATGCTTTACTGGCAAGCCAAGTCTCAGCGCTTCGCCGGGGAAGCGGCGCGAGCGGGACAATGGAAGGCGATTCGCCAGGGACTCGACAGCAGCAGCAACCCGGTGATGCTGTTTTAGCGTTTTTTCGCCAAGAGTCGCCCGATACGCGTGATATGCTCCGGCGCAAGCGCGACACGCCGAGGTGGCCTCCAGGGGCACCCTAGGCGCGGTGCTGGGGCAGTCTCCAGCAACCTAAAATTCCCCGCGGGACCCGGAGCCGCACAGCCACTATGCCAGAGTCCCAAGGCCCATTTCGCACCCTGCCCGGGCGGCGCTATCCCCCGGGTGCCAGCGTCGAGGAGGACGGGGTGAACTTCTCCGTCTACAGCCGCCACGCGGTGGGGGCCGAGCTGCTTTTGTACTCCGGGGCGGGGAGCGGGAAACCCTTTCAGATCGTCCGCCTGGACCCGGACCAGAACCACACCTTCTTTTCCTGGCACGTGCTGGTCGTGGACCTGCCTCCCGGGACTCACTATACGTGGCGTATGGACGGTCCCAACGACCCCAAGGGACACGGCTGGCGCTTCGATCCCAAGGTCGAGCTGGTGGACCCCTGGGCGCGGGCGGTCAACTCGTGCGGCTGGGACCGCGCGCGCCGTCAGCGCGATGGAGTCGGTCCCCATGACTCCCCGCGGGCCGTGGTGTTGGCGGACGAGTACGACTGGTGCGGGGACTCGCCCCTGCGGGTGTCTTCCGAGCTGATGACGATCTACGAGCTGCATGTGGGCGGGTTCACCCGTCACCCGTCCTCCGGCGTGCGGGCGCCGGGGACCTTCGCAGGGGTAGCGGAGAAGATTCCGTATCTGAAGGATCTGGGCATCACCCATGTGGAGCTGATGCCGGTCATGGCCTTCGACGAGCAGGACGTGCCCGACGGCGTGCACGATGCGGGACTCAAGAACTACTGGGGCTATAGCAGCTTCGGGTTCTTCTCGCCCCATTCGGGTTACTGCGTGACGCCGGAGCGCGGCAGCCACCGCCGGGAGTTCCGGGACATGGTGCGCGCCCTGCATCGGGCCGGCATCGGGGTGATCCTGGATGTGGTCTTCAATCACACCAGCGAAGGTAACGGCGGTGGGCCAATGCTGACCTTCAAGGGATTCGGCAACGAGACCTTCTACTGCCTGGACCAGATCGATAAGGGGATCTATCTGGATTTCACCGGCTGCGGCAACACAGTCAATGCCAATCACCCCTTTGTCGCCCGGTACATCCTGGACTGCCTGGAATATTGGGTTCGGGAGATGCATGTGGACGGATTCCGCTTCGATCTTGCGAGCGCCATGGCTCGGGACGCGAACGGCCGGCCTCTGGAGCATCCGCCGGTCCTTTGGGGTATCGAGCTTTCGGACACCCTGGCCGCCAGCAAGATCATTGCCGAGGCCTGGGATGCCGCCGGTCTTTACCAGGTCGGCAGCTTTCCGGGCTACCGATGGATGGAGTGGAACGGGCGTTACCGCGACAGCATCCGCCGCTTCGTCCGCGGGGATCCGGGCCTGGTTCCGGAGCTGGCTACCCGGCTGGCCGGGAGCAGCGACCTTTACGGGGCCAACCTGCGCCAACCCATCAATAGCATCAACTTCGTCACCTGCCACGACGGATTCACCCTGTGGGATCTGGTCTCCTATAACGGAAAGCACAACCGAGCCAACCGGGAGCGCAATCGGGACGGCTCGGACGACAACCTAAGCTGGAACTGCGGGGTGGAGGGCGAGACCGAGGACGGGGAAATCCTGTCGCTGCGTCGCCGCCAGGCCAAGAACCTGCTGGCGCTGCTGTTTCTGAGCCAGGGCATACCCATGCTGCTGGCTGGCGACGAGGTGCTGCGTAGCCAGGGGGGTAACAACAATGCCTGGTGCCAGGACAACCCCATCGGCTGGCTCGATTGGTCGCTGATGGAGCGCAATGCCGACATGCTGCGCTTCGTGCGCGGGCTCGTCGCGCTCCGCCGCCGCCATCCGAGCCTGCGCCGTCGCCGTTTCTTGAGCGGCACGCCCCGCAACGGTGCGGATTTGCCGGACGTGACCTGGCACGGTCTACAGCTCGGAGAGCCCCCCTGGGACGACCCCGAAGCCCAGCTCCTGGCCCTAACCTTGGCCCCCGCCGCTCCGGACGAGCCGCCCCTGTATATCGCCATCAACATGACCGGCGAGGCCCAGCGTTTCGCGGTCCCGAGTCTCCCGGGGCGTGCGTGGTCCTGCGCCATGGACACCGGCGCGGCCACGCCGATGGACCTGGTCGCCCCCGGTGACCAGGTCCGGCTGGAGTGCGATATGTTGGTCCTGCGTTCTCGCAGTGTCGCCGCGCTTGAGTCGCGAGTCGCCGGCAGCTAGAGCGCGTGGCGAGTGGCGCGTTGGCGCCTGCCTCGGCCCTAGCCACTCGTCACTCGTGACTTCCCGTGCGATGATCGGAGCAATCCAGGCGGTGCCGGCCGGCGCTGCCCCTGCCTCCGGGGAGGAACGATGACACGGAACACGATCTTTCACGCCCTTGGTCTGCATATGCATCAGCCGCCCGGCAACCTGCGGCTCCTGATGGACGCCAACCCCTGGGAGGCCGAGCAGATCGTCCGCTGTTACGAGCGCCCGTTGCGCTATGCGGCCCGATATCGCGATGTGGCGCGCCTGCACATCGGGTTTTCCGGAGTGCTTCTGGAGCAGCTCCTGGACCCCGGGATCGTGGACCGCTATCGCCATATCGTGGATATTCCCGAGATGCTCGACCGCTACGGCAAGGCCGATAATATCGAGCTGATTGGCATGGGCTATTACCACCCGATCTTCCCGCTGATCCCCCAGGCAGACTGGCCCGACCAGCTCGAGCGTGGGCGCGAGGTCGTGGAGCGTGCCTTCGGCCGCCCCCCGCACGGTTTCTGGCCGTCCGAGATGGCCTTTTCCATGGAGATGATCCCGGCGCTGGTGGATGCCGGCTACGACTACGCAGTGGTGGACGGGGTGCATGTGCTCCCCGAGGACGGAATCGTCGATGTGTTCCGGCCCTACCTCGCGTGCCACGACGGGGTGTGCATCGCCGTGGTGCCCCGGGACCGGGATGTTTCCAACGCCCAGCAGAGCGGGTTCGACGCGACCTGGTTCCAGCACGAGGTGCGCTGGCGCGTGGGGGGCTCAGCCCGTCCCCACGAGCCGCGGCTGGTGACCACCTGGTCCGACGGCGAGAACGGCGGCTGGTTCCGCCAGACCCATGAGGGCTCGGGCTTCTTCGGCCACTACTTCGCCCCCTACATGGAGCACCTCCAGGGCGGCGAGTACCCCATAGCCCCGGTCTCTATCTGCGACTATCTTCGGCATCATCCCCCTGTGGCCCAGGCCCAGGTTCAGACCGGGGCCTGGAACGTGGGCTCGACCTCCGGGCTCGATTTTTCCCAGTGGGCCGGCAGCGATGCCCAACGGGCCGCGGTGGAGGAGGTCCATCGGCTGAGCAGCCGCTACTGGAACCTGCGTGGCCGTCTGCCCGCGGATTCGCACGCCCAGGAGTCCCTGGGGCGTGCCCGGCGTCTGATTCTGGAGGCCGAGACGAGCTGTTTCCTGTTTTGGGGGGATGCCTGGATCCCGCACCTGTACGAGCACACCCGCCCGGCGGCTCGGGAGCTGGATACGGCGGAGTCGGCCATGGCTGCCGCGCACCGCGCGGCTGCACCGGTGCCCGAGATCGGGGCTGCGCTGTCGTTCCCCGTCGCCGAGGCCAAGCTGGCCGATATCCCGGACGAAACTCCGCCCGAGACCCCGCCCGGTATTCCGCCCGGTATTCCGCCCGAGACCCCGCCGGAGACATTGCCCGATACTCCGGAAGTCATGCCCGACATCCCGGAAGCGCTCCGGCAGGATCCCCAACCTGCCTCGGCCCCGCGTTCGGTGGCGGGCTCTGCGTCCAGCGCCCGTGCCGCGGTCGTGCGCCCCGAGCCGACGCCATCGCCCGCCCCGCCGACCGTGCCCGAGACGATCGTCAGGCCGGTCGCCCGCCCACTGGCAGGGGCAGCGGCCGAGGCGGCTGCTGTATCCGAGACGGTGGCCGGAAAGACGGTTGCGCGCCGCATCACTACCGCGGCTGGCGGCGAGCCCAGCGGCGGCCCGCGGCCCGAGGGCCGCTCCGGGCGCGGGCCGACCCGTTAAGACCAGTCCTGGTTCCCGGCGCAGGCCGGCCCAGGGCGCCGAGACCGGGACATGACCCTCGCACCAGATCCGGAGTCCGACCAAGGCGTTCCGCTCGAGCCTCCGGTGGTGCTGGCGGCGGACGCTTCGCCCGTTCCTGCCGCAGAGTCTCCAATCCCCGGCGAGCCTGAGGTAACCCCGGACCTCGCCCAGTCTGCGCAGGGCCTGGCCCCGCGGTTTCCCCTGGACCGGCGGGGCACCGGGCTCGTCCTCTACGACTCCGCCCCTGGCGAGCTGCGGGCGAGCTGGTCCCTGGAGCCCCATGATCGGGAGCGGTTCGCTGGCAGCTTTCCGGAAGGCGGCGAGCGCCCGGTACCGGTCCTGCGGTTGCGGCGCTCCCTTCCGGAGGGCGGCACGGAGCTGGTCGAGGAGGTCTCCCTGATGCGAGTCGCCCGGGAGCGGGTGGGGGAGGTGGGTTTCCGGTTGGGGCCGGACCTCTGCCGCTATCACGCCGAGTTGGGTCTCGCCGCCGGAGACCGGGGCTGGCTGATGCTGGCGCGCTCCAATGGACTGGACAATACGGTCGGGGTCGGACCGCGCCTGACCATCCCGGGGGACGCCCGGTCTTTGCCAGGCATGGTCCCGGTGCCTATAGCCGAGCCTGTCCCAGCGCCGCCGCCGGACGCACAGGCTCGACTATCCGGAGCTCCGGGGACCTGGGCTGCGCCGGACCGGATGGCTCCGTTGTCCTCGGGCGCGTCCCCCGCAGCCCGGGTCGTCCAGCCCCAGGACCCGAGCCTGGCCGACCTGACCCTGCATCCGATCGGGGCCTTGTCCCCCGTCGTCGCTGAGCAGGGTCCCGGTTTGGTACCGTCATTCCCCGTGGCCGTGCCAGCCGGGGACGGTCCGCTGTCCATGCTGCCTGGACGGGGTCTGTCGCTTGCCGAGTCGGCTGCGGTCGGGGTCGCGTCCCGAGGCCCGATGACGCCCGAGTCGGCGGACGACGCGGGCGCGACGGTTGCACCCCATCCGATCCAACCGACCTCGGTCGTCCGCACGCCCCGCCCGGACCCGGAATCGGCGCCCGGCCCTGCTGCCGGGAGCTCTGCCATCTTTGCCCCCATCGATCCACCCGCCTATGGGGTACCCCCCGCCTGGATGGGTGGCCTCACGGTGTCGGCCGAGCTGCGCATCGTCGGTCAGGCGGTCCCGGGGAGCCTGGTGGATCTCTTCGGGTATCCCTTCCGGGTGGGACCCGGGGGGCGTTTCCAACTGACCGTGCGGGTGGACAACCCGGAGCTCCTGCGCCGTGCGCTGGAGCACAACCCGCCGCCGGAGCTTAAGGCACTGCGCGGCGACGAGCCCTAGCGCCTCGGCGCCCGGTTGCACCGGATGGGCTTTTCCGGCTCCAGCGAGGTGCGACGCGGCGGACGTTGGGCGGCGCCCCTGGCTGGGTATAATCTTTGAGGAGCGGGCGGCCCGACGAGCTGCCCGTGGTCCCGCCCCCGCGCGGGCCCGCCGCCGCGGGAGTGCTTGTTCCCGGGTCCGATACATTAAATAAACAAAGGGGTCAGGGCACATGTATATCGCGATGGTCAGTGCCGAGTGCGCGCCGATCGCCAAGGCGGGCGGTCTGGGTGACTTCGTCCAGGGGTTGTCCCGGGAGCTCCAGGTCCGCGGCAATACGGTCGAGATATTCCTTCCCAAGTACGATGTGCTGCGTTACGACCGTATCTGGAACATGCATAAGTGCCATCGGGACCTTTGGGTTCCGTTCTACGACCAGTGGATACACTGCGACGTGGAATACGGGGAGGTCGACGGGCTCAAATGCTATTTCATCGATGCCCATGCCCGCCAGAACTTCTTCGGCCGCGGCGCGATCTACGGGGAAGTGGACGACGCCGACCGCTTCGCCTTCTTCTCACGGGCTGTTCTGGAATACCTGCTTAAATCCGGCAAACACCCGGACGTGATTCACTGCAACGACTGGCAGACCGGGCTGATCCCCGTGCTGCTCTACGAGATCTACCAGGCACTGGGCATGACCCGCACACGCGCCTGCTTCACGCTGCATAATATGGGGCACCAGGGTGTGGTTGGGGAATATATCCTGCGCCAGGTGGGCCTCAGACCCGAGCGGTTGATTGTCATGGAGCGCATGCAGGACCCCAAGACCCACAGGGCGGGAAACCTGATGAAGGGCGGGATCGTCTATTCCAACTTCGTCACCACGGTCTCGCCGCGCTATGCCTGGGAGATCCAGCACACCGATCAGGGGATGGGCATGGAGGGGGTCCTCCTGTACCACGACCACAAATTCGGCGGGGTGTTGAACGGCATCGATTACTCCGTCTGGAACCCGGAGCTGGACAGTCACATCCCCCAGACCTACGGGCCGGACAGCCTGCCTCGCAAGGCCGCCAACAAGCAAGCGCTGCGTGCCCGGCTGGGCTTGGACGACGTTTTTAAGCCGATCGTCTCGGTGGTCAGCCGGCTCGACCGCCAGAAGGGCGTCGACCTGATCCGCCATGGCATCTATTATGCCTTGGAAAACGGTTGCCAGTTCGTGCTCCTGGGCTCTGCCCCGGAGCCTGCGGTTAACGATATGTTCTTGCAGATCAAGAACGAGATGGACGCGAGTGCGGACTGCCGACTGGTGCTCTCCTACGACGAGGAGCTCTCGCACCTGATCTATGCCGGCGCCGACATGATCCTGATCCCGAGTGTCTACGAGCCCTGCGGTCTCACCCAGATGATCGCCATGAAATACGGATCGGTTCCCATTGTGCGCCGGGTGGGTGGGCTTGCGGATACGGTGTTCGATGCCAATTACTCGGATAAACCGTTCGAGGTGCGCAACGGCTATCTGTTCGACGACCCAACCCCAGCGGGCTTGGAGTCCGCGATGGGCCGCGCCATCGGGCTCTGGCATCGCTTCCCCGAGTATTTCCGCCAACTGCGGGTCAACGGCATGCGCGCGGACAACTCATGGAACCGGCCGGGACAGCAGTATCTCGATATTTACCATCATATTTGTCTTTAAGAGAGTAGCGAGTAGCGAGTAGCGAGGGCCGAGGAAGAGTCCTTCCCCCTCGCTACTCGGCCCTCGCCACTCGCTACATCCTTATGTTTCGCCCCAGACCCCAACCCCCGGCGCTCCCCTATGCACTCTACAGTGCCGGGCAGGTGCGTGCCCTGGAGCGCGCAGCCATCGAGGTCCATGGTATTCCTGGTATCCAGCTCATGGATCGGGCGGGTGCGGTTGCCTACGAGCACCTGCGCGAGCGCTGGCGGGAGGCGGACCGGATGACGGTGCTCGCCGGACTGGGCAACAACGGGGGCGACGGCTATGTGGTCGCCCGGCTGGCCCGGGCGGACGGATTGCGGGTGCGGGTGTTACAGCTCGGAGATCCGGGGCAGATCCATGGAGATGCGGCACTGAGTCTCGCCGCCTACCGGGGCTCGGGCGGGGAGATCGCCTCCTTCACGGACTCGGCGGGACTCCCGCGCCGACCGGGGGTCCTGGTGGATGCCCTGCTGGGCACCGGTCTTGACCGGCCGGCGGAAGGTCCCTGGGCTGCGGCGATCGCCGCGGTCAATGCAGCCCGCGCCCCAGTGCTCGCCGTCGATATCCCCTCCGGACTCCACGCGGACACCGGCGCAGAGATGGGCATCGCCGTGCGGGCAGATGTCACCCTGACCTTCGTCGGACTCAAGCAGGGGCTCTTTACCGGGTCCGGCCCCGACTGCTGCGGCGAGATCCGGCTCGCCGACCTGGGTATCCCGGCGGATGCCTACGCCGGCGTGGCGGTGTCCGCCCGGCGGGTCGATTGGGCCGAGCAGTCTCAGTACCTGGGCAAACGCCGACTCACCGCCCATAAGGGCGACTTCGGCCATGTGCTGGTGGTCGGCGGCGCACCCGGCATGTCCGGGGCTGCGCGCCTGGCGGGGGAGGCGGCGCTGCGCTGCGGGGCCGGACTGGTCACCGTCGCCACCCACCCCGGGCATGCCGCGCTGCTCAACCTAACCCGACCGGAGCTGATGGTCAGCGCCGCGGACGACCCGCTTGCCTTGGATCCGCTGATCGAGCGGGCCGACGTGCTGGCCATCGGGCCAGGCGTGGGGCGCGGCCCCTGGGGCAAGCAGCTGTGGGCGCGGGTGCTTACCCTGGCCAAGCCGATGGTAGTGGACGCCGACGCGCTCAATCTGCTCGCCGAGGAGCCGGGTTGCAGCCAGCATTGGGTGCTCACCCCCCATCCCGGGGAGGCTGCGCGCCTGCTCCGGTGCGAAACGGCAGAGGTCGAGCACGACCGATTCGGCGCAGCCCGCGAGATTCAACTGCGCTACGGCGGCACTGTGGTCCTTAAGGGCGCCGGGACCCTGATCCAGAGCGATTCTGCGGCTCCACTTGCGGTCTGCACCGACGGCAACCCGGGCATGGCGACCGCCGGGGCCGGGGATGTACTGACCGGGGTTATCGCCGCGCTCCTGGCCCAGGGGCGGGACGCGGGGCTTGTCGCCGAGGACGCAGCCCGCATCGGCGTCTGTCTGCACGCGGCGGCCGGAGACCGGGCCGCACGCAGGGGGGGAGAGAAGGGCATGCTCGCAGGGGACATCCTGGACTGTCTGCGTCCAGTGGCAAACGGCATTCCGGCGGGGGACGAAGGCCGATGGAGATCTTGATCCGGGACCCACAGTCCCAAAGCGCTTTCGGCGAGCGTCTGGCCGGACAACTGCCGCCCCGTCTGACGGTCTTTTTGGAGGGGGACCTGGGGACAGGCAAGACCACATTGGCCCGCGGCATTCTGCGCGGGCTCGGACATCGGGGCGCCGTGCGCAGCCCCACTTACACCCTGATCGAGCCCTACGAAATCGGCGCCCGCCGCGTCTATCACCTGGACCTCTACCGACTCTCGGATCCGCAGGAGCTGGATTATCTGGGGCTGCGCGACCTGATTGCCGAAGACGCAGTATTCCTGGTGGAATGGCCGGAGCGGGGGTTGGGCGCACTGCCGGCCCCGGACCTGCGTATCCAACTGGACTATCTAGCGGCCGGCCGCCGGCTGACGCTGACGGCGGACAGTGCGGCGGGCCGTCTACTGGTCGAGGGACTAGTTGTTTGAAAAAAGCTTCCGCTGGAAGTGTTTAGGCGAGCGTCGCATCAGCCGAAACTGCCGAGAGTCTCGCTCGTCGTGCGAGTCAAGATGAAGCGACGGTCTGGGGGTCAGGTTCGGCTTTCTCGTCCAGGCCCTGCCGAGATGGAACGAGGACGACCTGATCCGGCGCGCGGAGACCAACGCGCTCGCGTTGGTCCAACTCGCCGCCCACCGGCGCACCGGCAACCCGGAGCGCAAGGCGCACAAGGGAGAGATCATCGCCCTGCTGTATCGTTACCGCTATGGCCGCGACGGGTCCGCGACGACCTGCCGCCGGAGTTACCGATCAAGGCCGCCGCGACGACGCGCTCAAGCTCTTGCGCTTCATCGACTGGCTGATCCGCCTGCCGCGCCCGCTGGAGCTTGCACTGCGTCAAGCGCTGGCCGACTTAGAGGAGCAAACCAAAATGTCTTATGTCACGAGTTGGGAACGGTTCGCACGCGAGGAAGGCCGCGAGGAAGGCGAGCAACGCGGCGAGGCCAAGGCCATGCTGCGGCTGCTGCAAGTCAAGTTCGGCCCGCCGGCACCGGAGGTCGAGTCTCTCATCCAGGCCGCCGAGCCGGCTCAGTTGGATCTCTGGCTGACGCGCATTCTGACCGAGGCGACCCCGAAGAGGTCTTCGATCGGCGCTGGCCAACCCGACGCGAGCCTTCGCGACATCGGTCGTGCGCGGCGAGCCCGATCCTGCCGGGCCACTGCCGATAGCTTCGCATAAGCTGAGGAATCCTCTCTAATTATAGGATTTTATTTGGAAAGATTAGCGTTTCCATGCTATCTTGATGGCATCGCCTTCGGGGTAATCGATGCATCGAGGCCGACTCGTGAAGCCGCTCGTACCCTTATTCCTATTCCTGCTGGCCATCCTCCAACCTGGCATTGCGTCCGCTCAGGCGACTGTGCAGGGGGCGCGGATCGCGCCTGCGTCGGACAGAACCCGGCTGGTGGTGGATACTTCCGGAACCGTGGAGCACCGGATCTTCGCGCTCGAGGGCCCGGACCGGCTGGTGGTCGACATCGCCGATGCGCGTCTATTGGGCAAGCTCCCTAAAGCCGAGCCGGACGACCCGACCCTGGTGGGGCTGCGCAGCGGGGTGCGCGACGGGGGAGACCTGCGCATCGTCGTGGATTTGAAGCAGCCGGTGCGGGTCAAGAGCTTCCTGCTCGCCCCCCAGGACGGTCATGGTCACCGGCTGGTCATCGACCTGATTCCCAAAGGTCGCGCTAAGGCGGGCGGGGCACTGACCGGCCGGGCTGTATCCGCTGCGTCCCGAGCGGTTTCCGGAGACCGGGAGCCTGCCGCCAAGGCTCCGCTCGCCAGCCGACCCCGGTCCTCCCGACCGCTGGTGGTAGCCATCGACGCCGGCCACGGGGGCCAGGACCCGGGGGCGATCGGGGCGCGCGGGACCCGCGAGAAAGACGTCACCCTGGCGATCGCCCGGCGGTTGTCGGCCCTGGTGGCGCGCGAGCCTGGCATGCGCCCTGTCATGATCCGCGACGGCGACTATTTCATCCCGCTGCGCAGCCGGATCTTGAAGGCGCGCAAGCATGAGGCAGACATCTTTATCTCGATCCACGCGGATGCCTTCGAGAATCGGGGCGTGCGCGGATCCTCCGTCTTCACCCTGTCCGAGCGCGGTGCCAGCAGCGAGGCGGCCAAGTGGCTGGCGGACCGCGAGAATAGCGCGGATCTGGTGGGCGGGGTGGACCTAGGGGAGGGCGACGACGTGCTTGCCAACGTGCTGCTCAATATGTCTCAGAACGCTACCATCGAGCACAGCGGGGAGGCGGCCAAGGCGGTGCTCTCCCATTTAAGCCGGCTTGGGGCTACCCACACCGGTAAGGTCCAGAAGGCGGGGTTCGCGGTTCTCAAGTCCCCGGACATCCCATCGGTGCTGGTGGAGACCGCCTTTATCAGCAACCCGGCCGAGGAGGCCAGGCTGACCGCTCCGGCCCAGCAGCAGCGACTGGCGGAGGCCATCCTGGCCGGGGTCAAGGGCTATTTCCGTAAATATCGGCCCGAGCCCCTGGATGTCGGGCAGACGTCCGCGACCGGCGATGGCGCTCGCCGCTACACGATCGGTCTGGGCGACACATTGGGCGAGATCGCCCGCCGTCACAGCGTGAGCGTATCCGCCCTGCGCGATACCAACCGGCTTGCCGGGGACGAGATCCGGGTCGGGCAGGTACTGACTATCCCGGAAGGCGGTTGAAAAGGAACCTGGTCACTTGTCGTTCGCCACTCGCCACTCGCCACTCGCCACTGGCCTTAGCCCCATCCGCATTCTGCCGAGCCATCTGGTCAACCAGATCGCTGCCGGGGAAGTGGTGGAGCGCCCGGCCTCGGTGGCCAAGGAGCTGGTCGAGAACAGCCTGGATGCCGGGGCTCTACGGGTAGAGATCGACGTCGAGCAGGGCGGGATCAAGCGCTTGCGGGTGCGCGACGACGGGTGCGGCATCCCTGCGGACCAACTCGCGCTTGCGCTCTCGCGCCACGCCACCAGCAAGCTTGCGGACCTTGCAGACCTGGAGGCGGTGGCGACCCTGGGCTTTCGGGGGGAGGCGCTGCCGAGCATCGCCTCGGTCAGCCGGTTGACCCTGAGCTCTCGGGCTGCGGGCGAGACACTGGGACAGGAGGTCGCGGTGGGTCCGGACGGCGAGCCCGGGGACCCGAGTCCCTGCACCCACCCGCAAGGGACCACCGTGGACGTGCGCGATCTCTTCTACAACACCCCGGCGCGTCGCAAGTTCCTGCGCACCGACAGGACCGAGCTAGGGCACTTGGAGCAAGTGGTGCGCCGCATTGCGCTGGCGAGCCCGGGCGTCGGTTTCAGCCTGCGTCACAACGGGCGGACCCTGTTAGAGCTGGCCCCGGCGGGCGATGACCCGGCGCGCATGCGCAAGCGCCTCGATACACTTCTGGGAAGCGGCTTCGGCGAGCAGGCGCTGTGGCTGGACGAGCAAGCCGTGGACCTGGGACTCTCCGGCTGGGTGCTGCGTCCGGCCTTTTCCCGCTCGCAGCCCGACCAGCAATTCTTCTATGTCAACGGTCGGATGGTGCGGGACAAGCTGGTGACCCATGCGGTGCGCCAGGCGTTCAGCGATGTGCTCCACCATAGCCGACACCCGGCCTATGTCCTGTTCCTGAGTCTGCCGCCTCGGATGGTGGATGCCAATGTGCACCCGGCCAAACACGAGGTCCGGTTTCGGGAGGGGCGTCAGGTCCACGACTTCATCTTCCGCGCCTTGCAGAGGCGGCTGTCCGCGGGGGCCTTGGGCGGCGCGGTCCCCGGCCCAGAGGCGGGACCGGCGGCGGACTGGACGCCCGAGGCGCCGGAAGAATCGGGCCGAACCCGCGGCGGATCGCCCCGGGGCTGGAACCCGGCCAGCCTGCCCCTCAGGGTCGGCGAGCCGCCCGCCGCCCGTTACGCTGCGGACCTGGATTTTCAGCGCCCGTCGGTCCAAGGCGAATCGCCTGGTCACCCGGACCGCACTGAAGTCCCCCCGCTCGGGTTCGCGCTGGCCCAGCTCAACGGGATCTATCTGCTGGCCCAGGGGGCAGACGGACTGATCGTCGTGGACATCCATGCCGCCCACGAGCGGATCGTCTACGAGCGGCTCAAAGCCGCAGTCGGTACCGGTCAGGCGACGCGTCAGCCACTGCTGCTGCCTCTGACCGTCCAGACCAGCCCGCGGGAGGCCGATCTGCTGGACGTCCATCGGGCGCTCTTAGAGCGGCTGGGTCTGGTGGTCGACCGGCTGGGGCCGGATCTGCTTGCGGTTCGGGAGGTGCCGGCCTTGCTGCGAGAGGCGGACCTGGAGCGACTGGTGCGAGACCTGATCTCGGACCTGGCGGTGCACGGGCGCAGCGACCGGCTGTCCGAGGATATCAATGGGGTGCTGGCTACCATGGCCTGCCACGGGGCGGTGCGCGCTAACCGGCACCTGACGCTCCCGGAGATGAACGCACTGCTGCGCGACATGGAGCGTATCGAGCGTGCGGACCAGTGCAACCACGGGCGCCCCACCTGGATAAGCGTCAGCCACGCAGATCTGGACCGACTGTTCTCGCGAGGGCGTTGAGGGCCAATGTGCGCAATTAGAGGCAAAGCTCATGCCGTGTGTGCGCGTGTGCGCTCATTTGCGGACCAGGATTCTTCCCGCCCGCCGAGATGACCGAAGACGCCCGCCCTCTGGCGATTCTGCTCATGGGACCGACCGCCTCCGGAAAGACGGATATGGCGGTGGAGTTGGTGCGCCGCTTGCCTTGCGACATTGTGAGCGTGGACTCCGCCATGGTCTATCGAGGCATGGACATCGGCACGGCTAAACCGGGGGCTGAGGTCCTTGCGCTGGCCCCGCATCGGCTGATCGATATCCTGGACCCCAGCGATTCTTACTCCGCCGCACGCTTCCGAGCCGATGCGCTGCGCGAGATGGCCGAGATTGCGGGACGCGGGCGCATCCCGCTCTTGGTCGGCGGGACCATGCTCTATTTTCGCGGGCTTCAGCAGGGCCTGGCCCGGCTCCCCAACGCGGACCCTGCGGTGCGGGAAACCCTGCTGCGGGACGCTCGGCGCGTGGGCTGGCCCGCCATGCATGCCCGGCTCGCCGCGGTGGACCCCGCGGCCGCGGCCCGCATCCATCCCAACGACCCCCAGCGTATCCAACGCGCACTGGAGGTCCATGCGATCAGCGGGGAATCTTTGACCGACCTGATCCGGGCTGGCCGGGGCGTTCGTGCGGACGGGGCGCCGGATCCCGGGCTCCCCTATCGGCTGCTCAAGCTGGTGCGCGCCCCGGCGGACCGCCAGACCCTGCACGCGCGCATCGAGGGACGCTTCCGCGGGATGCTCGAGCTCGGGCTGATCGGGGAGGTGCAAGCACTCTGGGGACGCGGGGATCTGGACCCCGATCTGCCTTCCATGCGATGCGTGGGGTATCGGCAGGTCTTGAAATATCTACTTGGCGAGTACACCATAGATGAAATGCTGCACCGCGGCATCGTCGCCACCAGGCAGCTGGCCAAACGGCAGATGACTTGGTTGCGTGCGGAGCCCGGGTGCTGCTGGCTGGCGGACGCCCCGTCGCCATTGCCCGAGGCCCTGCGGGTTGTCGAGTCCGCAATGTCAGGGGCTTGAGCGGACTTCCTCGGTGTGGATTCGCGCCTGGTGTCGCGGATCGGATTAAAGGGGAACATCGCTACGGTGGTTTTTGTCCGCCGCTTGGTTACACTAGCCCTGTTTTATTGCGCGGGTGTGCAAGTCCCGGCTGCAATCCGCGCGCAGCACTGCAGACCGCAGCCCCCATGCCCATCCCGGCACCGGTGGCCCGAGCCCCGCGAGCCTGGGCGGTCGAGCGATTCGAGTCGGGCAATTTCCACGTAACGACTACAATAAGGAGTCACCGCCATGTCGAAGGGCCAAAGCCTGCAAGACCCTTTTCTCAATGCCTTGCGGAAGGAACGCATCCCCGTATCTATTTTCCTGGTCAATGGCATCAAGCTGCAAGGCCAGATCGAGTCCTTCGACCAGTTCGTCGTGCTGCTCAAGAACAATGTCAGCCAGATGATCTATAAGCACGCGATCTCCACCGTGGTCCCCGCCCGTAATGTCAAGCTGCCGGCCTCTGCCGACGAGGCAGCGGAGCCCGGCAATACCTGAGCGATCGCTGGCTCAGGCCTTGGCCGCTCCGGCCCGTCATCCGGGTCGCCCTCCGCGCGCTGCCTTTGGGCGCGTCCCCGTACGGAGGTCGCCGCCGTGATCGAGCGGCCGGAGTCGGGCGAGCGGGCGGTCCTCGTCCATCTGGATATCGGCGGAAGCGCCGAGCTCGACGAGCGCGAGGAGTTTGTCCTGCTCGCGCGGGCCGCCGGTGCCGAGGTCGTCGGGACCTTGGGCGGGTCGCGGGCGGTCCCAGACGCGCGACTGTTCGTCGGTAGCGGCAAGGCCCAGGAGCTTAAAGATCTGGTGGCCGCCGCCGGGGCCGAGCTCGCGGTCTTCAATCACCCGCTCTCGCCCGCACAGGAGCGGAACTTGGAGCGGCTCCTGGAGTGCCGGGTGGTAGACCGCACCGGGTTGATCCTGGACATCTTCGCCCAGCGTGCGCGCTCCTTCGAGGGCAAGCTCCAGGTAGAGCTTGCCCAGTTGCGCCACCTCTCGACCCGCCTGGTGCGGGGCTGGACCCACCTGGAGCGACAGAAAGGCGGAATCGGACTGCGCGGTCCGGGCGAGACCCAGCTCGAGACCGACCGGCGCCTGCTCTCCAAACGCATCGGCGCGATCGACAAGCGCCTGGACCGCATCGAGTCCCAGCGCGCTCAGGGCCGGCGGGCACGCGCCAAGGCAGAGCTCCCGGTGGTCTCTCTGGTGGGTTATACCAATGCCGGCAAGTCCACCCTGTTCAATCGGTTGACCGAGGCCGGCGTGCTGGAGGCCGACCAGCTGTTCGCGACGCTGGATCCGACGTTGCGCCGTCTCGCCTTGCCCAACGGCGGGCGGGCTCTGCTGGCCGATACAGTGGGGTTCGTGAGCCGGCTCCCCCACGAGCTGGTTGCGGCCTTCCGTTCCACCCTGGAGGAGACCCGCAACGCCGCACTGCTGTTGCATGTCGTAGACGCGGCGGCGCCCCATCGGGCGCGTCTGATCGCCGACGTCGAGACGGTGCTCAGGGAGATCGGAAGCCATGAGATCCCAAGGCTGGAGGTCTGGAACAAGATCGATCTGCTCCCGGGCGAGTCGCCGCGTCTGGAGCGCGACGACCGCGGTGCCCCGGTCCGGGTCTGGTTGTCCGCCGCCCGCGGCGACGGGGCGGATCTACTGCGCCAGGCGGTCGCCGAGCTGACGGGGGGCGGCGCGGTGCACCGCAGTCTGAGTCTGGGGCCGGAGGATGGGCGGGTGCGTGCCTGGCTCTACGCGCACGCCGGGGTGATCGGCGAGCTCCCCCAGGAGTCCGGCGGATGGCAGATGGAGCTGCTGATCGCACAGGCCGATCTGGAGCGTCTGCTGGTCCGGGAGCCGGGTCTGGCCGGGCGATTGACCGATTGAGTGGCCGTCGGTCGCTTGCCCGCGCCCCGGCGCGCTGTTTGCGCCTCGGGCGGCTGCATGCCTACAATCCCGGTCCCCCGCGTCGGTGCGGCTCGAGTCGAGACCGACCCGCTGGGGTGTGGCGGGTTGAATCCGGCGGTCCGCGTTGTCATGTTCGCGCTATTGCGGCGGCGATGTCGTCGGGTGTCCCGGCCTTCCGGGATCGGGCTTAGCCTGAGCCAGAGCCGGTACGAGTATCGTAAGACGCCGACTCGACCCCGACTGGGGCGGGCCGGGTCGCCGTCCGAGCGCTTAAGATTCTCGGCCGGCACCATGTCGGGCGAATGCGCGTCGCCCGACATGGCGGGGCATCCTGCCCCGCGGGAGACGCCGATCCTTTCGGCGACCCCCTAACCGAACGAGCATGAAAGACGGAGTAGCTATGGCCTGGAACGAGCCAGGTGGCGGTAACAAAGACCCGTGGAGCGGCAAGGGCGGGGGCGATCAAGGGCCGCCCGACCTCGACGAGGTGGTACGCAAGCTCCAGGAGCGCTTGGGCGGTCTGTTCGGCGGTCGCAAGAGCGGCGGTCCGTCAGGCGGCAGCGGCGGCGGTTTCGGCCTGCCCGGCGGCGGCTTTGGCGGCCGCGCCGTGGGCGCGATCGTTGCGGTGCTGGTCCTGGTTTGGCTGGCGTCGGGTATCTATATCGTGGACCCGGCGTACCGCGGGCTCGTGCTGCGCTTTGGCAAGTATGTGGACACGACCGATCCGGGCCCGCATTGGCACATCCCCTATCCCGTGGAGAGCGTGGCCAAGATCAACGTGGACGAGGTTGCGACCTTTAGCCACCAGGCAGCCATGCTGACTCAGGAGGAAAATATCGTCGATGTGGAGCTGACCGTGCAGTCGCGGATCCAAGACGCGGCCGACTACGAGTTCCAGGACCAGGACCCGAAACGGACATTGAAGGACGCCACCGAGACCGTGATGCGCGAGACCATCGGCGGCAGCAAGCTGGACTATGTGCTCACCGAGGGTCGCGGGCAGATTGCTGCCACCATCCAGCAGCGCGTGCAGGAGCTCATGGATAAGTACAAGACCGGGCTCTTGGTGACCTCGGTCAATCTGCGCTCGGCCAAGGCCCCGGAGCCGGTTAAAGAAGCCTTCGACGATGCCATCAAGGCGCGCGAGGACAAGGAGCGTCTGGAGAATCAGGCCGAGACCTATTCCAATCAGATCCTTCCCCAGGCGCGCGGCGAGGCCGCACGCATCCTCGCCGACGCCAAGGCTTACCGGGACAAGGTGGTCGCGGAGTCCGAGGGCGAGGCGGCGCGCTTTACCTCCGTGCTGACGGAGTACAAGAAGGCCCCAGACGTGACCAGGGAGCGTCTCTATCTGGACACCATGGAGCAGGTGCTCGGCGGTACCAACAAGGTGGTGCTGGATGTCCAGGATGGCGGTAACAGTCTGATCTATCTGCCCTTAGACAAGCTCCTCGACAAACGCCCGGGGGCTGCCGCAAACGCCCTGACGCTTCCGCCCTCTGCCGCCGTGCCCGCGGAGCCGGCACCGCGACCTAACCTGGCACGACCCGTCGACCGCGATCGGAGGACCCGCTGATGGGCCGTTATAAGACCTTACTGCCGGCAGCCCTGATCGTCCTGCTGCTGGTGCTCTACGCGTCCACCTTCGTGGTCCGGGAGTCGGAGTCCGCGATCAAGCTGCGCCTCGGCGAGATCGTCGGCAGCGAGTATGCCCCGGGCCTGCATTTCAAGGTCCCGCTGCTGAACCAGATCAAGCTGTTCGACCGGCGCATCCAGACCCTCGACTCGGAGCCCCAGCGGTTCCTGACGATCGAGAAAAAGGATGTCATCGTGGACTCTTACGCCAAGTGGCGGATCATGGATCCGGCTCAGTATTTCCGCTCGACCGGCGGCAACGCGACCCGGACCTCCCGGCTCTTGTCCGAGCGCATCAACACCAGCCTGCGCGACGAGTTCGGCAAGCGCACCATCCAGGAGGTGGTGTCCTCGGACCGTCAGGCGGTGATGGACAAGCTGAGCAAAGACATGGACCTCAAGGGCGGGGAGCTGGGGGTGGAGGTGATCGACGTGCGGGTCAAGAAGATAGAGCTGCCGCCCGAGGTCAGCGAGTCGGTCTATATGCGGATGCGTGCCGAGCGCGAGCGGGTGGCAAGCGACCTGCGTGCCAAGGGCCAGGAGGCGGCCGAGCGTATCCGCGCGGACGCCGATCGCCAGCGTACCGTCACTCTGGCCGATGCCTATAAGGAATCCGAGGAGCTGCGGGGCACGGGAGACGCGAAGGCATCCGAGATCTATGCCCAGGCATTCAGTGCCGATGCTGATTTCTATGCCTTCTACCGCAGCCTGAATGCCTATCGCAGTGCCTTCGGCAAGGGCGGGGACATGATGGTCCTCCAACCCGACTCGGAGTTCTTCCGCTACTTTCGCAACCAGTCGGGCAACTAGCCCGATCCGGTGCCTTGCCGGCCTGAAGAAAATGGATAGGATTCGTCCTGTTCGGTGTCCGACAGCCGGCATGGCTCCACGTTTTGAGTGCCTCGCCCCGTGCGCCGTTGGACAAATGGCGGCGGCTCTGGAACACTGCCCCACTTCGACCGCCGGTCGGTCACGACCTCGCACCGAGCCTCCCCGCTGCCGCCGCCGTGCACGAGATCCTGGTTGCCCTTGCCCTGATGATGGTGATCGAAGGCGTCTGGCCCTTTCTGAGTCCCGGCAGCTTTCGGCGTGCCCTGATGTCGGTCGTCTCCGAAGGCGATCGTCCGCTGCGGTGGGCGGGGCTCGCGAGCATGCTGGCCGGTGTCGGCCTGCTGTATTTGGTCAACTGAGCGGTTCCATTGGTGGATAGAACGGTGACGATGGCCGAAGAGCGCTGGCTGCTGCCCGCGGGGATCGAGGAGATACTCCCGCCCCAGGCCCAGGCGATGGAGGACCTGCGCCGGGACCTGCTCGATCTCTATCGTGCCTGGGGCTTCGAGCTGGTCGTCCCCCCCTTCATCGACTACCTGGAGTCCCTGCTCACCGGCACCGGTCAGGACTTGGACCTCCAGACCTTCAAGCTCACCGACCAGCTGAGCGGGCGGCTCTTGGGCATCCGGGCGGACATGACCCCCCAGGTGGCGCGGATCGACGCGCACCACCTGCGCCGGGACACCCCGACCCGTTTGTGCTATCTGGGCACGGTGCTGCACACCCGTGCCGACGGATTCGCCGGCACCCGCAGCCCCTTCCAGATCGGGGCCGAGATCTATGGCCATGCGGGGATCGAAAGCGATGTCGAGATCGTCCGGCTGATACTCGCGACCCTGGGAGCCGCCGGTATCCAGGGGTGTTATCTGGACTTGGGCCATGTCGGGATCTTCCGTGGCCTGGCCCGTCAAGCCGGCCTGGACCAGGGGCAGGAGCACGCCCTCTTCGATGCACTCCAGCGTAAGGCGATCCCAGAGATCGAGTCCCTGGTAGGGGGGCTCGGGCTCCCCGCCGCCCCCGGGCGCATGCTTGTGGAGCTTGCCGACCTCAACGGCGACGACGCACTTGCCCGGGCCGAGACAGTCCTGGGTCAGGCTGACCCGCCCGTGCGGGAGGCGGTGGATTATCTGCGTCGTCTGGCGGAGGCGCTGGACCGCTGGCTCCCCGGGGTGTCGATCCACTACGACCTGGCCGAGCTGCGCGGCTATCGCTACAAGACCGGTGCGGTATTCGCCGCATTTGTCCCCGGCTGGGGGCTGGAGATCGCTCGCGGCGGACGCTACGACGACATCGGCCGGGTCTTCGGGCGCGCCCGTCCCGCGGTGGGTTTTAGCGCCGACCTCAAGGGTCTGCTGCGCCTGGGTCAGGGTCTCGCGCGGCGCCCGGAGCAGCGTGAGGCCGCGGTCTACGCGCCCTGGGCGCCGGACCCCGACCTGCTCGCGGAGGTCGAGCGGCTGCGCCAGGCCGGCCGCCGGGTCGTGACCGCGCTCCCTGGCGCCGACCCGGAGTCCGATCGGGACCCCCGCCGGCTCGGGTGCGCAGAGCGGCTGGTCCGTTCCGACCTGGGTTGGGTCCTGCAAGAATTGACTTGATGAGCCTGAATCGATTATTTTGCCGCGCTTATGTCTGCGCCACTGCCTGACTGGATCGATCCCTGGCATGCCGTGCAGGCCGGGGCCTCGTTCGCCGGGATCGTCCCCCTCGACTGTCTGCCCAGGCTGGCCGAGGCCGTGCTCGGATCCGACGGGCCGTGCCGCTATGAGCTTGCATTCGGACGGGATCCGCAGGGCCGGGCGGTCGCCTTGGGTCGGGTCTCCATGACCTTGCACCTGATCTGCCAGCGCTGCCTGGGTGAGCTGGCGGTCCCGGTCGATGTGCCCATTGCGCTGGCCTTGGTCCGGGTCGCGGCAGGCGCAGATGTTCTGGGTTTGGCGGCGGTCGACGACCTGCCCGAGGAGCTGGACCCGATGCCCTTGGGGCGGGACCCGATTCGACCCCTGGATCTGGTGGAGGACGAGCTGCTGCTCGCCGTCCCGCAGATTCCATTACACCCGGCGCAGGATTGCCGGCCGGCCAGATCCCAGGTGGCGGAGTCCCCGGCCGCGAGGCGCGACAATCCTTTCGCGGTGCTGGCAGCCCTGCGGAGTCAGGGTCCGGAATCGGACGAGATCTGAGTGAGACGCGGACCTTAAGGTACCGGCGTCAGGACCTTAAAAGAGCGGGCCGGTCTTAAGACGGGCCCAGGATCATCACAGGAAGGCGAGTCGGCGAGCCTCGAGGCCCCGGGCGCCCAGCGGAGAAAGCCATGGCAGTTCCCCAGAACCGAAAGACCCCCTCCCGGCGCGGCATGCGCCGCTCCCACGATGCACTGAGCAAGCCGACCCTGTCGGTGGAGTCCACCACCGGCGAGACCCATCTGCGCCATCATGTCTCCCCCGACGGCTTTTACCGCGGCCGGAAGATCCTGGACAAGTCGGAGTGACCCATAGCCCAGCTCCGTCGCTTGTCTTGCGTCCGGATATTTCTCAGCATGCCTCGGGGCGGTCTGTGAGTCGTCGCAATACCATCGCACTCGACGCCATGGGCGGCGACATAGGCCCTGACGTGGTCGTTGCGGCGGCGAAGCTCTTTGCGGCCCAGAACCCGGACGTCGATCTGATCCTGGTCGGACAAAAGGACCAGATCGAGTCGCGCTTGGGCAAGCGCGTGCCCGCTGGTATCCGCATCCGTCACGCAAGCGAGACGGTGGCGATGGACGAGCTACCCTCCAAGGCCCTGCGCAACAAAAAGGACTCATCCATGCGCGTGGCCATCGATCTGGTGAAGAGCGGGGAGGCCAACGCTTGCGTCAGTGCCGGCAACACCGGCGCATTGATGGCGACCGCCCGCTTCGTCCTCAAGATGCTGCCCAACGTGGATCGCCCGGCGATTATCACGGCGGTCCCGTCGGTCCACGGCGACACCCACATGCTCGATCTGGGCGCCAACGTGGACTGCACCGCCGAGCACCTGTTCCAGTTCGCGGTCATGGGCAGCGAGCTGGTCAAGGCCGTCGATGGGGTGCCCGAGCCACGCGTGGCCTTGCTTAACATCGGCCAGGAAGAGATCAAAGGTAACGAGCAGGTCAAAAAGGCCCATGAGCTACTCTCCCATAGCGGACTCAACTATGTGGGCTATGTGGAGGGCGACGACATCTACCTGGGCGACGTCGACTTGGTGGTTTCGGACGGATTCGTGGGCAATGTGGCGCTCAAGTGCAGCGAGGGCGTGGCCAAATTCGTGCGCCATACCTTAAGCGTTCAGTTCAAGCGCAACCTCTTCACCCGGCTTGCGGGCTTGGCCGCGCTGCCGATCCTCAACGGCTTTCGCCGAACCATGGATCCGCGCCGCTATAACGGTGCGAGCCTGCTGGGCCTGCGCGGAATCGTCATCAAGAGCCACGGCGGGGCCGATGCCCTGGCATTCGAGAACGCCATCCGCATTGCAGTCAAGGAGATCCATAGCGATGTCCCGCGGCGGATCGCCGAGCAGGTGGGGCGCCACTTAGGCAACGACCAGTACAGGGCGACCGCCTGATGTTGTACTCCCGAATTGTCGGGACCGGCGGCTATCTCCCCAAGCGGGTGATGACCAACGCCGAGCTCGAAGTCATGGTCGATACGACCGATGCCTGGATCCGCGAGCGCACCGGGATCGAGAAGCGACACTTGGTGGTGGAGGGCGAGTCCTGTTGCGACCTTGCCGAGCGCGCCTCCCGGCTGGCACTGGAGTCTGCCGGCGTCGCCCCCCAGGACCTGGACCTGATCGTGGTGGCCACCACCACCCCCGACCAGTTTTTCCCGAGCACTGCATGTCTCCTGCAGGCACGGCTCGATGTCCACGGTTGTCCGGCCTTCGATATCCAAGCTGTGTGCACTGGCTTCGTCTATGCGCTGAGCGTAGCGGACAAGTTCATCCGTACCGGCTCTGCCCGCCGTGCGCTGGTGGTCGGGTCCGAGACCTTCTCGCGCATCCTCGATTGGACCGACCGGGGCACCTGCGTGCTCTTCGGCGACGGGGCTGGGGCAGTCGTCCTGGAGGCTGGCGAGGAGCCCGGGATCGTCTCCACCCATCTGCACGCGGATGGGGCCTTCAAAGATCTGCTGCAGGTTCCCGGCGGGATCGGCAACGGCGACCCCGCCAACAATCGCGTGGAGATGAAAGGCAACGAGATCTTTCGCCTCGCGGTCACGACCTTGGGGCGCATCGTCGACGAGACCCTGGAGGCCAATGGGCTCTCCCGCTCGGATATCGACTGGCTGATCCCCCATCAGGCCAACTCGCGCATCATCCAGGCCACCGCGCGCAAGCTCGACTTGCCCATGGAGCGGGTAGTGGTCACAGTGGCCGAGCATGCCAACACCTCTGCCGCCTCCATCCCATTGGCGCTCGACCAGGCGGTGCGAGACGGGCGCATCCGCCGCGGCGAGCTGCTGCTGATGGAAGCCTTCGGGGGCGGTCTGACCTGGGGCTCGGTCCTGGTTCGCTACTGAGCCATCCGTCCGACCTATCCGCCCGATCCAGATCTATCTCGCCAGCGATCCGACGATGATCAACGCAATCGCCTGTTTTTTCCCCGGACAGGGCTCGCAGTCCGTGGGTATGCTCGATGCTTTGGCGGCCGACTGGCCCCAGGTGCGCGAGACCTTTGCCGAGGCTTCGGACGCCTTGGGCCGCGACCTCTGGTCCCTGGTGGCAGAGGGTCCCAAGGAGGACCTGGACCTGACCGAGAACACCCAGCCCGCCATGCTCGCCGCCGGGGTTGCCGTATGGCGGGTCTGGCGTGCCGCCGGTGGGCCCGATGCCAGGGTAATGGCCGGCCATAGCCTGGGCGAGTATGCGGCCCTGGTGTCCGCGGGCTCCCTGAGTCTTGCGGATGGCATCCGGCTTGCGAGCGATCGCGCCCGGTTCATGCAGGAAGCGGTGCCGGCTGGCGAGGGAGCCATGGCTGCCATCCTAGGGCTGGACGACGACCGGGTTATTGCGCTGTGCGCGCACCAGGCACAAGGACAGGTGCTGGAGGCGGTGAACTTCAACTCTCCTGGGCAGGTGGTGATCGCCGGGCATAGGGCGGCCGTGGAGCGGGCAGTCGCCGGTTCCAAGGCAGCCGGGGCCAAGCGTGCGCTGGTCCTGCCGGTGAGCGTGCCCTCGCATTGTGCCCTGATGCGGCCAGCGGCCGAACGTCTGGCGGAGCGGCTTCGGACCTTGGATCTGCGCCTCCCGTCGGTCCCTGTTATCCACAACGCGGACGTGGCGGCTGCGACGGACACGGCGGGACTCGCCGAGCGTTTAGTCGCCCAGCTCTATCGCCCGGTTCGGTGGGTCGAGACCGTGACCTCCATCGCCGAGGGCGGCACCGTCATGGCCATCGAATGCGGCCCCGGCAAGGTGCTGGCCGGTCTCAACAAGCGCATTCATAAGAATCTGACGACGCTGCCGGTGTGCGATCCCGCAACCCTGGCGGCGGCACTGGAGGCGAGCGCATATGCTTAAGGGTGAGATCGCACTGGTTACCGGTGCCTCCCGCGGTATCGGCCGGGCCATCCTCATGGCCCTCGCTGCGCAAGGGGCGGCGGTCGCCGGAACTGCCACCACCGCGGCCGGTGCCCAGGGTATCGAGCAGACCCTGACCGACGGCGGCCATGCGGGTATCGGCGTGGTCCTGAACGTCGCCGATCCGCAATCGGTGGAGTCGGCTGTGGCAGAGGTGGGCGAGCGCCTGGGCGCCCCCAGTATCCTGGTCAACAACGCTGGCATCGCCCGCGACAACCTGTTGATGCGAATGAAGGACGACGAGTGGCAGTCGGTCATCGACACCAATCTGGGCTCGGTCTTCCGGATGACCAGGGCCTGCCTGCGCGCCATGACCAAGGCGCGTAAAGGCCGCATCGTCAACATCGCCTCCGTGGTGGGTGCCACCGGTAACCCCGGCCAGACCAATTATGCGGCAGCCAAGGCAGGGATGATCGGGTTCACCAAGTCGCTGGCCCGGGAGGTAGGCCCCCGCGCAATCACGGTCAATTGCGTGGCCCCGGGGTTCATCGAGACGGACATGACACGCGCCATCTCCGACGCACACCGCGAGACCCTGCTGGCAGGCATCCCGCTGGCGCGTGGGGGGCGCCCGGAGGAGGTCGCGGCCGCTGTCCTGTTTCTGGTTTCGCCCGGCGCAGCCTATATCACCGGCGAGACCCTGCATGTCAACGGCGGCATGTATATGGCCTGATCCGCCGCGGGCGTTGCCGCGGGCACATCCGCCCGCAACAGGCAAATCCTAGCGCGATCATACAGTTAATTGATGATCGCTGGGGCGCTTGGCCGCTTTCATCCCCCACCGATTGTCACTAGAATACCGCGTGGCCCGCACCGGGCCGTCTTTTTCATCCGGAGGATTCAGACACATGAGCAGCGTTGAAGAGCGAGTTCGGAAGATCGTCGTCGAGCAATTGGGCGTGAAAGAGGAGGAGGTGACCTTAGAGGCCTCCTTCGTCGACGATCTCGGTGCGGATTCCCTCGATACCGTGGAGCTGGTGATGGCCCTCGAAGAAGAGTTCGAGACCGAAATCCCAGACGAGGATGCCGAGAAGATCACCACTGTCCAGCAGGCCATCGACTACATCAACGAGCACCTTGGCTGAGGCGCGCTGCTTCGAGGACGGAACGGCCGCCGCCCGCAGCACGGAGCGCGCGTGCGGCGCTTTACCGGTCGAGGCAATCTGAAGCGAGAGGGGTAGGCAATGGCAGGCAGAAGGGTCGTGGTTACAGGTCTGGGGCTCGTGGCGCCAGTTGGGCAGGACGTGAAATCGTCTTGGGAGAGCATCCTGGCGGGACGCAGCGGGATCCAGCCCATCACCCACTTCGATATGGCGAATTTCAGCACGCGCTTCGGAGGTCCGATCTACGGGTTCGATCCGACGCTCTACATCTCCGAGAAGGACGCCAAGAAAATGGATAAATTTATCCATTACGGCGTCGCAGCGGGTTGTCAAGCGATCGCGGACTCGGGTCTGGCCATCGACGACTCCAATTGCCGCCGCATCGGCGTAGCGATCGGCTCGGGGATCGGCGGCATCACCGGGATCGAGAACAACTACGAGGCCTACCGGTCCAAGGGACCCCGGCGGATCTCGCCCTTTTTCGTGCCCGCCAATATCATCAATATGGTTGCGGGCAACTTATCGATCAAATTCGGACTCAAGGGCCCGAACTACTCGATCGTCTCCGCGTGCAGCACCGCCACCCACAACATCGGCGAGGCTGCCCTGATGATCCGCCACGGCTACGTGGACGTGATGATCGCGGGCGGTGCGGAGATGGCCACTTCCCCGGTGGGCTTGGGGGGCTTTGCTGCCGCTCGGGCGCTCTCCACCCGTAACGACGATCCGGCGCGAGCCAGCCGCCCCTTCGACAAGGACCGGGACGGTTTCGTCTTGAGCGACGGTGCCGGCGTGGTGGTGCTCGAGGAATACGACCGCGCGGTGGCCCGGGGCGCCCCCATCTATGCCGAGCTGATCGGCGTGGGCATGAACTCGGATGCCTACCACATGACTGCACCCTCCGAGAACGGCGAGGGCGCCTCCGACTGCATGCTGTTGGCGATGGACGACGCCGGAGTGAACTCGGACGAGATCGGCTACATCAACGCCCATGGCACCTCCACCCCGGCGGGCGACGTGGCCGAGACCCTGGCGATCAAGCGCACCTTCGGCGAGCGTGCCTATCGCATCCCGGTCAGCTCCACCAAATCCATGACCGGGCACATGCTGGGCGCCGCCGGGGGAGCCGAGGCGATCTTCACCATCCTGGCGCTGCGCGATCAGGTGGTTCCGCCTACCATCAACTACGATACGCCGGACCCGGATTGCGACCTTGACTATGTGCCGAATACCGCCCGCGAGCTGCGCATGACTGTTGCGCTGACCAACTCGTTCGGTTTCGGCGGTACCAACGGAACACTGATCTTCCGCCGTTCCTGAGCGCGCCGGGTCAAGGATCAGGTGCCGCGGCTCGACCGTATCGGTGCAACCGCGGGACCCGCGGGGTCCGCCCCGGTGGCGTCCCTGATCGACGGGGTGCCCGGAGAAACGGTTCCGGCTTGGGACCGGGGCTTGAGCTACGGAGACGGTCTGTTCGAGACCGTCCTCGTGCATGACGGCCAGCCTTGCCAGTGGCCGCGCCATCGTACCCGTCTCATCCTCGGCTGTCGGCGCCTTGGCATCCCTGCGCCGACCGCGGATATCCTGGAGTCCGAGGTCCGGCTGCTGACCGCCGGGCTTAAGGAGGCGGTCCTCAAGATCCTGCTCACACGCGGGATCGGGGGGCGCGGTTATCGAGCCCTGCCCTCGGTGGAGCCGCGGCGTATCCTTCACGTTTATCCGGCCCCCGACTATCCGTCTGCCTGGCGCAAACGGGGGGTGGCGGTCCGCTTCTGCCAGACCCCCGCGAGCTACAATCCGGCACTCGCTGGCTTAAAGCACCTCAATCGTTTAGACAGCGTGCTGGCCCGGGCCGAGTGGGAGGATACCGAGATCGTCGACGGACTGATGTCCGGGATGGACGGCGAGGTGGTCGGAGGCACCATGACCAACCTGTTTCTGTGGGACGGCCAAGCACTGATGACGCCGGCGGTCGACCGCTGCGGGGTTGCCGGTACGGTCCGCGCGATCGCCCTGGAGCTGGCGCGCGCGCGCGGGATCCATTGCGTGGTGGCGGACGTCAAGCCGGCGGTGATGGCGCGCGCCCAGGGGATGTTCCTGACCAACTCGCTGGTTGGCGTCTGGCCGGTACGGCGCCTGGGCGAGCGGGAGCTGGATCCCCAGCGCCTGCCCCTGGACCTGCTTGCCGCCATCGTCCGCGAATCCAGCAGTCCGGGGGGCCATGGGGCATGATGGGGCGCACCCTGCTGGTGCTGTCGTTGACTGCTGTCTTCGTTGCCATCGGGGTGGGACTCGACTACGTGCGTTTTCTTGAGGCCCCGATCCGCCTCGATGCCGAACGCCTGGTCTTCGAGGTCCCCCGCGGAGCCAGCCTGCGCCGGGTGGCCGCCGACCTTCAGGATCGCGGGATCGTCCGACAGCCCTGGTTCCTGCTCGCCCTGGCCTACCAGCGCGGCAATCAGGGTCGGCTCAAGGCCGGCGAGTTCGAGTTGTCGCGCTTCATGCGCCCGGCGGACCTGCTTGATCGTCTGACCTCCGGTCGGGCAATCGAGTACCCCGTCGTTCTGGTGGAGGGACGTACCTTCCGTCAGGCGGTGTCGGCCATCCTGAGCGACGGACGCTTCGGGTCCGATCTCGCGGGTCTTTCGGACGCGGCGATCATGGCGTCGCTCGGGCGCTCCGGGGAGCATCCGGAAGGACGCTTTTTCCCGGACACTTATCGCTTCCCCCGTGCCGCGGCAGGGCTAGATGTCCTGCGCCGGGCCATGCAGCGGATGGACGAGGTCCTGGCCCAGGAGTGGGCGGGGCGTGCCGAGGGTCTGCCTTTGAAGACACCTTACGAGGCACTGATTCTCGCCTCCATCGTGGAGAAGGAGACCGCGGCCCCGGCCGAGCGCCCGGCGATCGCCGGGGTCTTCGTGCGGCGGCTTCGATCTGGGATGCGACTCCAGACCGATCCCACCGTGATCTACGGATTGGGCGAGCGCTACGACGGCAACATCCGTCGGACAGACCTGAAAGAGGCCACCCCCTACAACACCTATGTCATCGCGGGTCTGCCGCCGACCCCCATCGCGCTTCCTGGGCGGGAGGCGATCGCTGCCGCGCTCCACCCGGCCGACGGGGATAGTCTGTACTTCGTGGCCCGGGGCGATGGCACCCATGCCTTTTCCGCCACACTGGACCAACACAATCGGGCAGTGCGCGAGTATCAGCTCCGTCGCCCCCCCCTAGGACAATCGGCATCTCCATGAGCGCACCCGGTCGGTTCATCGTCTTGGAGGGGATCGAGGGCGCCGGCAAGTCATCCCAGGTGGAGCCTCTGGCCCGGAGCCTGCGCGGGCGCGGGCTGACGGTGGCCGTCACCCGAGAGCCAGGCGGCTCCCCGCTCGCCGAGCGTATCCGCGGGGTGCTCCTGGACCCGGAGAGTCGGGGTCTGTGCGCCGATGCGGAGCTCCTCCTGGTCTTCGCCGCGCGGGCCGAGCACCTGCATAAGGTCATACTGCCGGCCCTGGAGTCCGGGACCTGGGTCCTATGCGACCGCTTTACCGACGCCACCTATGCATACCAGGGCGGCGGGCGGGGGTTGGACATGAATCGTATTGCACTCCTGGAGGATCTGGTCCAGGGCGACTTGAGGCCGGACCTCGTATTGGTCTTCGACCTGCCGCCGGCACTGGGGCTCGCCCGCGCCAGGGCGCGGGGGCTGGGGGCACCGGACCGTTTCGAGTCCGAGCGTCTCGCCTTCTTCGAGGCCGCCAGGGCCGTCTACCTGGCGCGCGCTCTGGCCTGTCCGGAGCGCTATCGGGTACTGGACGCCTCCCGCACCCTGGAGCAGGTGGGTGCGGAGGTTGCGGGTCTCGTCGCCGCCTTCGCAGACGCACCGTCTGCCGCGACGGCGGGGGGCTGAGCCTGTGTCCCCGGCCGTTGCGGTCCCGGAAGACGAGCCCTTGCCCTGGCTCGATCCACTCTGGGAACGGCTGTGTGCTGCCAGGGCGGCCGACCGGCTGCCCCATGCATTGCTGATCGCCGGGCCCCGCGGGGTCGGCAAGCGACGGCTCGCGGGACAGCTTGCCCGCGCACTCCTGTGCACAGACCCGGATGCTCGGGGACGCGCCTGCGGCCGCTGTACGGACTGCCGGCTGGCCGCCGCCGGCAGCCACCCGGACCTGCTGCAGGTCGCCCCGGACCCGGAGTCCAAGTCCGGCGAGATCGCCATCGAGGCGATCCGCGCACTGGCCGAGCGGACTTCGCTCACGCCCTCGCGCGCTGGGCGCAAGTTGATCCTGATCGACCCGGCGGACCGCCTGAATTCCGCCGCCGCCAACGCGCTCTTAAAGACCCTCGAGGAGCCCGCAGGGGCGGCCCTGCTGTGCCTGATCGCCGAGCAGCCCGGTCGGCTCCCGGCGACCATCCGTAGCCGCTGTCAGTGGCTCAAGGTACCGGTCCCGCCTGCCGCCGTCGCGCTCGCCTGGCTCGCCCCCCGGATGGGCCTGGACGCAGCGGAGGCGGCGGGGCGGCTACAGATCGCCTATGGCGCGCCACTCAGGGCACTCGGGGAGCTGGACGGGGTCTTGCTGGAGCAGCGTCGGACGCTCTTGAACGGTCTGCTCGGGATCGCCAGGGGCGAGCGGGATCCTGTGGGGGAGGCGGGCGCTTGGAACGGGCTGGGGGCGCGGCTATCATTGGACAGCCTGGCGGGTTGGCTCTGCGACCTACTGCGTCTTAAGGTCTCGGCGGAGCCCCCGCGGCTCGACGATCCGCAGGCTCGGGGGGCCTTCGAGGGCCTTGCCGGCCGAATCGACGGTGCCCAGGTCCACCGCCTGTTGCGCCGCGTCCTGGAGGCGCGGGGACTTGCGGATAGCACCGTGAATCCTCTCTTGACGCTGGAGTCCTTGTTGATCGAATGGTCCTTCGTCACCCAAGCCCAGGGGACCCCGCCGACCGGCCGGGCGCTCTGATCCCAATACCCGAATCGGATGCGAGTCCGCACAACCCGGGGCGTTTAGACCGGGAGGACGAGGTCATATGAGCACCCCAATCGGCACTGCCGGGGCCTTCGGCGGCCAGCAACGGATACTGAGCTTCGCGATCAAGGACAAGAGCGCGCTCTATGCCTCCTTCATGCCATTCGTCCGGAACGGTGGGCTGTTCATCCCCACCACCAAGCGTTATCAGCTCGGCGACGAGATCTTTTTGCTGCTCCAGCTGATGGAGGAGCCTGACCGAATCCCGGTGGCCGGCAAAGTCATCTGGGTGACCCCGCCCGGGGCCGAGGGAAACCGTGCGGTGGGTGTCGGGGTCCAGTTCAGCGACCAGGACAAAGGCGTGGCCCGGCGCAAGATCGAGGAATACCTGGCCGGGGCACTGAGCTCCGAGCGGCCGACGCATACGATGTAGCAGAGGGAGGGCCGCGGGCCCAGGGCCGAGGGCCAGTGAAGATCTATTTCTAGTCTCGGCCCTCGGCCCTCGGCCCTTGGTACGCCCCTATGTATATCGACTCCCACTGCCACCTGGATCGCGTGGATCTCCGTCCCTATGGCGGCGATTTCGCTCGGCTGATGGAGGCGACCCGCGCTGCGGGGGTTTCGCATCTGCTCTGTGTCGGGATCGATCTGGAGCGTTATCCGGGGATGCGGGCGCTGGTGGATCCCTATCCGTACGTGGCGGTCTCTGTGGGGGTGCACCCGAATGCGGAAGGGGGCGGGCCGGCAGTCGCCGAGCCGACGGTCGAGGGCCTGGTGGCCCTGGCCGCCGATCCGCGGGTGGTGGCCATCGGGGAGACTGGACTCGATTATTTCCACGGCCGGGGCGATCCCGAGCCCCAACGCGCACGCTTCCGCATTCAGATTGCCGCCGCCCATGCCAGCGGTAAGCCCTTGATCGTCCATACGCGGGGTGCCCGGGAGGATACGATCGGTATCCTGCGGGAGGAGGGTGCACGAGATTTAGGCGGGGTGCTGCACTGCTTCACCGAGGATTGGGAGACGGCCCGTCAGGGCCTGGATCTGGGTTTCTACATCTCCTTCTCAGGCATCGTCACCTTCAAGAACGCCGCCGAGCTGCGCGATGTGGCCTTCCGGGTGCCCTTGGATCGGCTGCTGATCGAGACTGACTCCCCTTATCTTGCACCGGTTCCCTTCCGGGGCAAGCCCAACGAGCCCCGCCATGTCGTCCATGTGGCAGCCTTTATCGCGGGGCTGCGTGGCTTGCCGGTGGAGGCGTTAGCCGCTGCCACCGGCGCCAACTATTCCCGCTTGTTCGGCCCTCAGGCGAGGCCCGCGGGTTGAAGCCCCGGGGTGCGGACCGGCCTATTGCAAGCCGCCGGCCGCCTGCTGGTAGTCCAGGTAAGCGGGGATGGCGATGGCTGCGACAATGCCGCCGATGAATCCCACCACAATCAGCACGATATAGATGATGCCCAGCACCTTCTCCCAGCTCGGGGTTGGCCGCGGCGGGCCGAAGCGGTTGCCCCCCTCGGTGCCGCGCTTGATGGCGAGCACCAGAAAGACGATGAAGCTGACCAAGGGGACGATCATCAGTGCGGTCCACCAGCCGGACGCATTCATGTCGTGGAAGCGGCGGATGGTGAACAGAGCAAAAACAACGATGATCGCGAGGTAGAATACGATCATTCCAATGCCCATCCCAAGGCCCATGGCGGGTGCCGCGGCTGACTCTGGGTCGGGGACAGCGATCACCCCGGCTGTCGCCAGCGCAAAGACGACTGGAATGCTTGCAAGACCTGCCACCATGTTCCAGGCAAGCCAGCTCAATCGGGTAAAGCGGCCGCTGGGGTCGAAGGGGTTGGTGGTATCGACCCCGGTCACGGGCGAGGTCAGGTCGCTTTGGGGGCTGCGGTAGGGATTCTTAGGGTCCATGGATTGGCTCCGTCTGTGTCCGCTTGGGGCGCGGTCCCGGCCAGTAGACCGAGCGCCGCGATGGATGGCCCGGCCCTGGTCGTCGAGCGGTGCAGTCCGGGACGCGACTATTGAGCCCGATCGGATCGCCGCTCGCAAGGGCGGGACGGCGATGCCCGAAAGCCTTGTGTCGCTCTTCCCGCTCCGATCGATCGGGTTTGCCGCGCCCTGCCGAACCGCGGACAATGCAGAGTTTATCTGCATCCCCAAGGAGACGACTCCCCATGTCCGACAAAGCCCCCTGGATCACTTACCGGCCCGAGCTCAAGGTGCTCGACTGCACCATTCGCGACGGCGGTCTGGTCAACGCCCATCAGTTCAGCGACGAGCTCGTCGGTGCCGTGTATCGGGCCTGCGTGGACGCGGGTCTGGACTACATGGAGATTGGTTACAAGAACTCCAAAAAGGTCTTTCCCACCGATAAGTTCGGGCCTTGGCGCCATTGCGACGAGGCGGACCTGCGCCGCGTGGTGGGCGACCACGATTCCGCGTCTACCGGGCTCAAGCTTGCCGCCATGGCGGATGCCGGCAAGAGCGACTGGGAGACGCAGATCCTGCCGGCGGCGGACAGCGTGCTCGACATGATCCGGGTTGCCTTCTACGCCCACCAGGTCTCGGAGGCGGTGGACATGATCCAGCACGCATCGGAGCTGGGTTACGAGACCACCGCCAACCTGATGTCGGTCTCTGTGATTACCGATGAAGAGATCGACACTGTGCTGGAGGCGATCGCCGGCACTTCTGCGAGCACCATGGTGATTGTCGACAGCTTCGGGCACCTGTACCGGGAGCAGATCGACAGGCTCTACAAGAAATACGCGTCTGCCATGGAAAGCTCCGGTAAGCAGATCGGCATCCACGCCCACAATAATCTCCAGCTCGCCTTCGCCAACACCATCGAGGCGATTATCCTGGGCTGCAATCGGGTCGACTCCACGATCTTCGGGTTCGGGCGCGGGGCCGGGAACTGCCACACCGAGCTGCTGCTCGGATTCCTGCGCAACCCGAAATTCAATCTGCGTCCCATCGTCGATGTGATCCAGAACTACCTGCTCCCACTGCGTCGGCAGCTCGACTGGGGTCCGTCGGTGCCCTACAACCTCACCGGCCAGCTCAATCAGCATCCGCGCTCGGCCATCGAGTGGTGCGAGGGACCCAAACGGGACGATTACTTAAGCTTTTACGACAAGGTCGTCTCGGAGATCTGAGTGCCACCCAGAGATCGCCAGCGAGACGGCCGCCGGGGAAGCATGGGGCCGAGGATCCCCAAGGGCCGGTCGGCGGGAGGCGGGCGCGGGCGCGGGGCGGAGCCCGTCCTGTCGGTCGGCCCTGCCGAGCGTCTACAGAAGGTCCTGGCCGATCAGGGTCTGGGCTCGCGCCGGGAGATCGAGGTCTGGATCGCCGAGGGACGGGTGCGTGTCAACGGCCAGGTCGCCAAGCTCGGGGATCGGGTGACCGCCCTGGACCGGATTCGGGTGGACAGCCATGAGATTCGCCGGTCCCGGCGCCACGCACGCCCGGCCGAGATCGTCGCCTATCATAAGCCCGAGGGGGAGTTGGTCACCCGCCGCGATCCGGAAGAGCGTCCGACGGTCTTTCGACACCTGCCGCGGCCCAAGGAGGGGCGCTGGATCGCAGTGGGTCGGCTCGATATCAATACCTCCGGGCTGATCCTATTCACCACCGACGGCGAGCTCGCCAACCGGCTCATGCACCCATCCCGGGGTTTGGAGCGGGAATATGCCGTGCGCATTCTGGGTGAGGTTCCGCCCGGTACCCTGGAACGTTTGCGCTCCGGAATCGAGCTGGAGGATGGCCCGGCCCATCTGGACGTTGTCGAAGAGCGCGGCGGGAGCGGGGCCAACCGTTGGTATCACGTCGTCCTGAAGGAGGGCCGCAACCGGGAGGTTCGGCGCCTATGGGAGGCTGCGGGCTGTCAGGTCAGCCGCTTGATTCGCGTGCGATACGGCAACGTGGAGCTGGGTCGGCGACTCTTTCCGGGGAGCTGGCGTCCGCTGGACGAGGCCGAGCGCTCGGCACTCCTGGTCCTTGCGGGCATGCAGCCGCCGGGTCCGCGGCGGCGCCCCACCGCCGCCTCCCGCGTCTGGCAAGGCGGAGCCGATCACAGCGGTCCCGGGACGGGTCCGACCCGAGGGGGCCGCGGCAGTCGATCAGGCTATTGAGACCGATCTGGCGCGACCCTCGCGACTGGCAATCGCCGTTGTTAAGCTGCGGATCGAGCCCCGTTCGGGTGCGCGCGGCGCATCCTATAACCCTCGGCGCTCGCCACTAGCGACTCGCTACTTCCTTATAAATACAAAAGGATAGCGAAATAATGGCTCACGCTCCCGGCCAGCACGAACAGGTGCCAGATCCCGTGGCAGAAGGGCCAGCGGTTGTCCAGCGCGTAGAAGACAATCCCCACCGTGTAGAACAGCCCCCCCGCCACCAGCCACCGGAAACCGGGGGGGGATAGAGCGGCGATCAAGGGCTCCAGGGTAAAGACGATCGCCCAACCCATGCTCAGATAGATCGGGATGGACCACCAGCGTTTGCCCTTACGCGGCAGGGAGTCGAGCAGGATGCCCACCAGGGCCAGTGCCCAGACGATGCCGAACAGCCACCAGCCCGTCGCGCCCTTGAGCGCGATCAGGGTGAAGGGCGTATAGCTCCCCGCAATCAGCAGATAGATCGCATTGTGGTCCAGGATCTGGAAGACCCGTTTGGCTCGTCCGCGCAGGCTGTGGTAGAGGGTCGAGACCAAATAGAGCAGGAACAGGGTAACGCCGTAGACGGTGAAGCTGACGATCCGTGTCGCCCCGCCTTGGATGCCGGCCAGGGTCACCATGACGGTAACCCCGATCAGGGCCAGCACGGCGCCAACCAGATGGGTGATGCTGTTGAATCGTTCGCCTCGATACATCCTGGAGCTGCTCCGGGCCTGTGAAGACACAACGGGAAGGGACGCTCGAATGAGGGTAGGGGATCTCGGGTCCGGCGCAACCGTCCGGCATCCGTACGTCGGCTTCGAGCCCTATCCTATTCCCAATCTTCCCATCGGCTGCTGGCCACTCGCCCTGCTTGCCCTGGTGCGTTGGACTCCAGCCATTTGCGCAACCGGTTGGAGTCCCCGAATGGGCTGCGTTTGCCGGCCGAGTCCAGGAGCACGATGTCGACCCGACGCCCGGCGATCACCGCCCGCATGACCAGACAGTGTCCAGCCTCGTTCACGAAACCGGTCTTGCTGAGCTCCACATTCCAACCCGAGTCCTTGACGAGCGGGTTGGTATTGCGGTATTCGAGCTTTCCCCCATCGCGATAGGGGGAAACCACGATGGAGGCCCGACTCGTAATGGAGCGGATGACGGGGTATTGGACCGCCGCCCGCACCATGATTGCCAGGTCCTCTGCGGTGGAGCGGTTGCCGCCGTCGAGCCCGGTAGGATCGGCAAAGCGGCTGTCGGTCATGCCGAGCGACTGGGCTTTGCGGTTCATGGCCGCCACGAAGGCCGGCTTGCCTCCTGGTAGCGCCGTACGTCCAAGTGCCGAGGCAGCCCGGTTGTCGGACGACATCAGCGCGACGGCCATCATCTCGCCGCGGGGCAGGGTCGGGGACCGGTCGATGCGCAGGCGCGAGCGGCTGTGGCGCAGCAGGTCGCGGTCGGCTTCTATGATCGTGATGGGCTCGGCGAGCGAGACGCCCGCGTCCAGCACCACCATGGCCGTCATGAGCTTGGTGATGGAGGCGATCGGCTTTTGGTCCTGGCTGTGCTTGGCATACAGAGGTCGGCCGGACTCGTCCACCACCAGGACGGCAGCGGACTGGAGATCGGGCTTGGCGGAGCCAGGCGCGTCCCGCGCCAGGGCCGGGGCGCGGATGGCGAGCGTTAGGACCAGCGCGGCAACGAGCGCGGCTGTCGTCCTGGCCCTGGCCAGCACCGCATTAAGAACAAATCGACGAGCGTTCGGGCGTCCGTTGGACAAGGCGATCCCCATGAATCGTGCGGTGTCGGGCGAGGTAGGTCAGGCTGCCATTATCCCAGAAAGCCTCGCAGAATACCGGCGGGTCCGCGCAGGTGACTGGTGCGCGGCGAGGCTATTCGCGCCCGGCGAGGAAGGCGCGCAGTCCGAGCACTGTCTGCGGGGATACGTCCAGAGGATGACAGTGGCCGACCAGGCCATAGAACCGGTCCGGGTCGGTGGGAAAGGGGTGCAGGTCCACGCTCGCCTGGCGCCACACCTCGGCATCCAGGACCTGATCCGCGCGGTCGTTCGAGAAGTAGATACCAGTCTGGCGACGCGCCAGCCGCTCCAGGACGTCGGCTGGCGCCCCGGAGAACCGTCCGGCGGCCAGTTGGGATTCCAGCGTCTGAGACCAGAAAGTGAGCAGCATTTGGCCGTTACCCTCGGCGTCCACCAGCAGGAAGCCCTCGGCCGGGTCGGAGACGGCGTAATACTCTACGATTCCGCGCGCATCGCACAGGCGCTGCAGCAGGTAGCCGAAGCTCGGATCGTCCCAGGTCCTGAAGCTCTCGGTCCACAGTGCCTGGCGGACCAGCCGGCTGGCGTCCGCAATAAAGGCCCGCTGGTAGCGTTGGATGCGATCGAGCACCACCGCCTTCAGGCGAGGGTCGCTCTTGGACACGAAAGCGTGGATCAGGCCTTCGTTAAAGGCAGCCACAGCCTGGGCCTCAGTGGCCTGGCCGGTCAGCAGGATCTTGCGGCAGGGCAGGTGGGCGAGCGCCTGGCACAGCTCCAGGCCGTCCATCTCCGGCATGTCGAAGTCGATCACCGCCACGCTGAGCGCTGCAAATCGGCGGCGGGCGAACACCCGCATGAAGAGCATCGTTTTATCCAGACCCAGCACATGCTCGTGCTCCTGGTCGGCGAGCCGGCCGCTGTAGCTCGTCCAGCAGTTCAGGTCGATGCGCGTTTCGATGCGCCCATCCGCCAGATCCGCAAGCAGTTTGCGGGGCGAGTCGTAGCGGGCGATGGGGATGCCGGGGCCGAGGCTGCGGGGGAAAAAATCCAGAAAGGCGCGGTCGTCGTCGACAAACACTACTCGTGTTGGATGAAAAAAAGGCAGGCAGGCCGTTTCCTCCATCGTTTTGCTCCTGGGTGTGCGGTACCGCTGTCTTTCGGCACGTCCGGCCGCGACCGGACCGCCTGTCGAGCCGGATCATATCATCGCAGGCGCCGGGCCGTTCCCATCCTGTCGTGTTTCCGCCAATCTGCAAGACACCTGACAGTGGCCGTTTCCGCAACCTGCATCGCCTAAACCGACACTGAGCGCTGTCCTGCCAAGTCGGGCGGCGCCGACTGTCTCGTTCCGCTTCTCAGCTCATCCGGAGCCGGGCGGTGAATCGCCGATCTCCTGTCCGTTGCTCCGCCTATTGCAACGCCACGGAGATACTGACGATGTCCTCGACGACCGCCTGCGCCACCCCCGATTCCAGGTCGCTTGCCCCCTTCATCTTGAAGCGCCTCGCACAATTCGAGGCCGAGACCGTCCGCGCAGATCGCTCCGCGCATTCGATCGTGCTCGGCTCGCCCCCGGGGGCCGGCGATCTCGATCTCAGATCCAACGATTACCTGGCAGTCGGACGGCACCCCGCAGTCCTGGAGGCGCAGGTGCGCGAGCTCCGGCGCTCCGGAAATCACCAGATGATGTCCGCTGTCTTTTTGACGCCAGACAATCCGCAGGCAGAGTTGGAGGACCGATTCGCGGGTTTCGTTAGAGCGGGCTCGACCGTCATGTTCCAGTCCGGCTATCAGGCGAATGCCGGCTTGATGCAGACCATCGCAGAGGCCGGGACGCCGGTCTATCTGGACCGAATAGCGCATGCATCGCTCTATCGGGGGGCTTTGACTGCGGGCGCGGATGTGCGCCCATTTCGGCATAATGACGTAGAGCACCTGAAGCGGCAGGTGAAGACATATGGCCCGGGTATCGTCGCCATCGATAGCGTTTATAGCACGGACGGCAGCCTGGCACCAATCGCGGATATACTGGGGGTCGCTGAGGATTTGGGCTGCGCGCTGGTTGTGGACGAGTCGCATTCGCTAGGCACCCATGGACCGTGCGGTGCTGGACTTGTGGCTGCGCTCGGTCTGGAGCAGCGCGTCCATTTTCGAACCGCCAGCCTCGCCAAGGCATTCTGCGGACGTGCGGGTCTGGTTGCCTGCCCCAGCCAGTTTGCTCATTACCTGCGATTTGCGAGCTTCCCGACCATCTTTTCCAGTGCCATCCTGCCCCATGAGCTCGCGGCCTTTGCCAAGACACTGGAAATCGTTCAGCGGGACGACTGGCGCAGGGCCAAGCTGCATCGCAATGCCGCGTGGCTGCGGGCTGGATTGGATGGGCTTGGTTATAACGTGTCGGCCAGCGGATCTCAGATCGTTTCACTGGAGGCCGGGACAGAGCAGAGAATCGTGCAGTTGGCCGATGCACTCCAGTCCCGAGGGGTGTTCGGCGCCCCTTTTTTTGCGCCAGCGACAGCAAAAAACCGTGCCTGTATTCGGTTATCGGTCCATGCGGGACTCGAAGAAGCGGAGCTTCGGCGGATCCTTGAGGTTTGTTCCGAAATACGCGACGAGGTCGGTCTGTCGGATTGGGGATCGACCCGTCGGATCTGCCGGGCAAGAGTGCGTGCGGGTCGGTTGCTCGATGCGGATGCCAGCGGCAATGTGAATGCGCCGACTGTGGGTGGGGACCCGATCCGCTCGGGATGCCGGGAGCGGCTTGCGCGTCCCGGGTTTCGAGCCTCAGGTCTTGCTGCCTAGTGCGGTCGCGGGGGCGGCTCGCCGGTCTCGATGGCCGGAAACTCCAGGACGAGCTCTGTGCGATGACCGGGCTCGGAGCGGCAGGCGATGTCGCCCCCGAATCGCATCATGACGGTCCGACAAAAGTGAAGGCCCAGGCCCGTGCCGTTGACCCTGGTCGAGAAAAACGGATTGAATATTTTCCCAATGATCGGGGGAGGAATTCCAATGCCATTGTCTATGACGTGGAGTCGGTTGAGATGGCGCCCTGGCTCGGCATGGATTTCAATCTTTCCGATATCGGTCCGGCCCGCGGCCTGTATAGCATAGATCGCGTTCTTTACCAGATTGAAAATCAGATGGTCAAGCAGCACCGGGAAAACACGGACGTTGAAGCTTGTGCTTGAATCGATGCGAACCCAGCTCCGTTGGTTTGAGTCCTTGAAGGGGTAGCGATCGATAGCGGACTTCACTGCGCGGATAATCCGCAGGGTCTTGAGCTCATGAGTGCCATAGGGACTTATTCCGGTGTTGACGAGCGTCAAGTCGATAACCATTAGCGCATGATTCACCTCTTGCATAATGGTCGTTGGGGCCGTTACCAGGAGTCGCCGGTCTTCTGCGTCGATGAGCGGTGGCGCCCGGCGCGTGTCGATGGCCGGATCGACATTCAAGAGATGCGGCAGCTGCTCTTCTATGAGCTCGGCAGCCGCTCGCATACTTGCGAGCGGTGTCCGTAGCTCATGGGCGATATGTCCGCCGAGTGCCATAGCGGCAGCGGTCTTGGCGCGTGTCTCGCGCGCAATTGCGTGGTTAAAGACCGCTACCGTGATGGCGGCAAATGCATAGATGGGTACCTGCTCGATAAGATTGTGCCAAGGTATAGGGCGCGTTGCGAGCGCGCCATAAGCCAAGAGCGCGAATCCAAACCCCAGGATCAGCATCAGCGCTGCATTCAGTAGATCGAAAGCCAGCATAACAAGCGTTGCCGACACTAGCAGAGACATTGACCAAACGGTATTTGCGTCATTCTGCAACAGCATAAATGTAAAGAAAAAAGGTGCGCAGAATAAGATCGAGAAGTACCAGTATGCTGCTACATAGCGGTGGGCGGACTTCGGCCAGTGTCCGATGAATAATGCGGGGGCGGCAATGCACATGCCCGCCACCCGCAGGCCGAGGTTCTCGTAGGGCTGCGGGAAGATATAGGCCCAGATAACGTAATAGAGCGGAAACCCGACCGTGGAGAGTAGGCCAAGTATGAAGAGCTTGGGCTCCGCGTCCTCTGCCGACTCGACTATCGAGCGAACGAGCCGACGATAAAGCTGGGCAATGGAGTGGCCGATGCGCATGATGTGCGTCGAGTGAAAGAAACAGGCTGCTGCGGTGGGGGGATTCTAGACCGTCCGGGTGGACATCGATCGGGTCGGGTATTCTCTCGGCCCAGGCTCAAGCGTCCGGAAGGTGCGAATCCGCGTTGACGGCAAACGACTGTAGAGAATCCTCCGCTCGCCCGGGGCGGCACGGTATCGAGCCTCTCGTCCTGCTCGCCGCCCTGCCGCCGCTCTTCTGGGCAGGCAACTTCGTGCTCGGGCGCGCCTTGCATGCGCAGCTCCCGCCGCTCGCACTGTCGTTCTGGCGCTGGGCATTGGCCTTCGCGATTCTGCTGCCGTTCGCCTGGCGGGGTCTGCGCACCCAGTGGCGGCTGTTGCGCCGGCATTGGGGCTGGCTGTCGGTGCTGGCTGTGCTTGGCGTGACCAATTACAACACCTTCGCGTACATCGGACTCCAGACCACGACCGCGACCAATGGGGTGTTGCTTGCCTCGACCACGCCAGTGCTGATTGTCCTGCTCTCGTGGCTACTCCTGAGGCAGCGGGTGGGGGTGCGTCAGGGGTTGGGGTTGGCGCTCTCGCTCGTTGGGGTGCTGGCCATCGTGACCGAGGGTGATCCGGCCCGGTTGGCGAGGCTTCGGCCAAACCCGGGGGATCTCTGGATACTCGCAGCCAGTTTCGACTGGGCGCTCTACTCGGTGTGTTTGCGCTGGCGTCCGGCTGGCCTCAAGCCCCTGGTCTTCCTGACCGCGACGGTGGCCCTGGGGTGCGTCCCGCTGGCCGGGCTCTATGCCTGGGAGCTGGCAGATGGACGGGGTTTCGACGCGAGCCCGGTCAATCTGGCAGCCTTGGGCTATGTGGCCCTGTTCCCGTCGGTGCTCGCCTTCGTGATCTGGACCCGGTGCGTGGAACGGCTGGGGGCCAACCGCACCGGGCAGTATATGCACTTGATTCCGCTATTCGGGGCCTTGCTGGCAGTTGCGCTCTTGGGCGAGCGGCCAGGGTGGTTCCACGGGGTCGGCGCCTTCTTTGTCGCAGGGGGTATCTGGCTCGCCTTCTTTCGCGAGGGGGTATAGTCCCGTCGCCGAGCGTCGGTGAGACGTCGCGCGCCGGCGCTCCGGATCCCAGTCGGCACGCTGCCCGCATGCCTGGATTGTGAATCAACCCCAAAGAGGACAGTCCGACGGGCGGGCCAGGAAGTGGCCCGCCCGTCTTGCGGGCGGGCTTCAGTCCTCGCTGCGCTGATAAGCGTCCGCGAGCTGCTTCTGGATGTTACCCGGGACCGCCTCGTAGTGGCTGAGCTCGATCGAGTAGGTGCCGTCGCCGCCGGTGATGGCCTTCAGGCGGGCGTCGTAGCCGGTGAGCTCGGCGAGCGGGACCTCGCCGTCGATGGCGATGCGCCCGCGGCCTTTGGACTCGCTGCCGCTGATGCGTCCGCGCCTGCTGGAGAGATCGCCGGCCAGATCGCCCATGCAGGAGTCGGGCGCGACGACCCGGATCTTGACGATGGGCTCCAGGATCGCAGGCTTCGCCTTGTCGACGGCATCCAGGAATGCCTTGCGTCCGGCGGTGGAGAATGCGATGTCCTTGGAGTCCACCGGGTGATACTTGCCGTCGTAGACGATGACTCGGACATCTTGGAGCGGATAGCCGGCGATGGCGCCGTCCTGGAGCACCTGGCGGACGCCTTTCTCGATGGATGGGATGAAGTTGCCGGGGATGGAGCCGCCCACGGTGGCGTCCTCGAACTCGAATCCGGCGCCGCGCTCCATGGGCTCGATGCGCAGGAAGACCTCGCCGAATTGGCCGGCACCGCCGGTCTGCTTCTTGTGCCGATGGTGTCCCTCGGCCTTGGCGGTAATGGTCTCCCGGTATGGGATGCTCGGCGGGCGGGTATCCACGTCTACATGGAACTGCTCGGAGAGCCGGCGCAGCAGCACCTTTAGATGCAGCTCCCCAAGGCCGCGCATGATGGTCTCGTTGGTGGCCGCGTGGTGCTCGACATGGAAGCAGGGGTCCTCGGCGCGCAGCTTGTTCAGCGCGTCGTTGAGCTTCTGCTCGTCGCCGCGTTTGGCCGGGGTGACGGCGAGCCCAAACAGCGGTACCGGGCACTCCATCGTGGTCAGGTGGTGGTGGTCTTCGTCGTGGGAGTCGTGGAGCACCGCGTCGAAATGGACGTCGTCCACCCGGGCCACGGCCAGGATGTCTCCGGGGACGCCCTCGGCGACCTCGATCAGCTCGCTCCCCTGGAGCCGGAACAGGTGGTTGATCTTGAACGCCTTGCGTGCGTCGCCGATAAAGAGCTGGCTACCTGCGGTCAGACGCCCCTGGTGGATGCGAAAGATGCCGAGCTTGCCGCGGAAAGGGTCGTTGATGACCTTAAATACATGGGCCAGGGCGTGCTTGCTGGGGTCGGGGGAGACGGTGACCGGCTCCATGGCCGCGCCCTCGCCTTTCATATAGGCGGGCGGGTTGCCCTCGGCCGGGTTGGGCATGAGCCGCACCAGGATCTCGATCAGCTCGGGGATACCGGCGCCGGTGGTGGCGGAGCAGTAGCAGATGGGGATCAGATGCGCCTCGCGCAGCGCGGTCTCGAAGGGGTCGTGGAGCTGCTCCGGCTGTAGGTCTTGACCTTGCTCCAGGTAGACCTCCATCAGCGCCTCGTCCACCTCCACCACCTGGTCGATGATGTGGCCGTGCGCCTCTTCGATGGAGGAGAAGTCCGCACCGTCCCCGCTCGGCTGGAAGAAGCAGTCGATGACCCGGGTGCCGCCGTCCGCCGGCAGGTTGATCGGCAGGCACTCGGCTCCGAAGGTCTCGCGGATCTGCTCCGTGAGCTCGCCCAGATCCACCCCGGGGGCGTCGATCTGGTTGACGACGATCATCCGGCACAGGTTGCGGTTGTCCGCCGCCTTCATCATGCGCTGGGTCACCGACTCGATGCCCGCCTGGGCGTTGACCACCAGTGCGACGGTCTCGACTGCCGGGAGCACCGAGACCGCACGGCCCATGAAATCGGGGTATCCGGGGGTGTCGATCAGGTTGATGTGCTTGCCGTGGGCGTTGAAGCTGGCGACCGAGGAGTCGAGGGAGTGTTGCAGCTCCTTCTCCAGGGGGTCGTAGTCGCACACCGTGGTGCCGCGGGCGACGCTGCCCGGGGAGGCGATGGCGCCCGCGGCGGCAAGCAGTGCCTCGACCAGGGTGGTCTTTCCGCAGCCGGCATGGCCGACTAAGGCGATATTGCGGACATCCTCGGCGTTGTAATCGGACATCGTCGATCCTGTGCTGGGGTGGGGGACTGGAGGCGGGGCGGAAAGGCAGGCGCCGTGGCCCATCGCGGTTGTACAGAAAGTCGAAATTATACCGTAACTCTCTGGCCGGACCGCCCGGTTGCGGGGGGCCGGCGGGTGCTTGGGGTCATGTTTGGGCGTACGGGCGGGTGGGAGATGCCCGCGGGCGAGGCACTGGGATTCGCCCGGGTGCGCGGGCGGGTATCGCGCCCAAAAAAAAGGCGGCCATTCGGCCGCCGAAGGACGCACAGCTAGGGAGGGGTAAAACCGTCTCTAGGGCGATTTTGTCCTTGTAACCCGGGGACCGGTTTGGACGCGCATCGGTGCAGTCTCGCACGCCTAACGGTATGTAATCGTCGGTTCAGCCTTGTTGTCGCTCGGTCTGGCTTGCTCGTCGATCGTCGGGTAATCAGTCCGCAATAGGCACCTCGAACAATGATCGTAGCAGGGAATGTCCCCTTGACCCGATCAACTTAACCGTTCAGATTCGGCACTCGGATTCCGGCGTAAATCTAGCACAGTTGCGGAGGCGCAAAATGTCACTAGTTCTCAAATCGGAGGCGTTCGCCGACGGCGGTGAGATCGGCATTAAGTATACCTGCGAAGGCGATAACGTCTCTCCGGACTTGTACTGGCAGGGCCTTCCCGAGTCCACCCAGAGCCTGGTTCTGATCGTCGACGACCCCGACGCGCCGGATCCGGCCGCTCCGCGCATGGTCTGGGACCATTGGATTTTATACAACCTGCCTCCGACCATGGGCGGTCTTCCCGAGGGGGGCGACCCCGCGGATCTGCCGCCGGGCTGTGGACAGGGCATCAACAGTTGGGGCCGGACCGGCTACGGCGGTCCCTGCCCGCCCATCGGTCGCCACCGCTATTTCCATCGGCTCTATGCCCTGGACACCCGGCTCCCGGAGGAGCTGGGCACGCCCACCAAGGACGACCTGCTGCTGGCGATGGAGGACCACATCCTGGCCCGCACCGAGCTGGTAGGGACCTACAGCAAGGGCGGCGGCTGACTGCGCCCGGGGCCGTCGCGACCGGTCGACCTGGACCGCCGTCGGGTGCGCCGCGCGCACTTTCCGTGCTCGTCTGCCGATGCGCCCCTCCGGCAAGAACCCGGTCGTCCGTGCGTTGCCCCTGTCCTGCGGGGGATCGCGTTGGGGTCTTGAGCCCAGGTGCGCTAAGGCCGCGTCGTATCGATGTTGACCGAGACCGCCGGGGTTCCCGAGACGGGAACGGCTCCGGTGATGCCTTCCAGATCCCCGGACGCGGGCGTCGCCTGGCCGCTCTTGGAAATGCGTGCGCCCACGACGACCTCCGGGAAGGCAGACAGCCGCATCGAAGGCATCATGGCCATGCTGTCGTCCAGGGTGACCGTGGCCGGCAGGTCGGAGACCTTGAGTCGTTGCACAGCCAGCGGCATGGGCGGACCCGTGACTGCGCGGGCAAAGACGAAGAGCGTGTCGCCCGGTGCGGCTGCGGCAGCCAGCTCCGGCGCCAGGCTGACTTTAACCCTGATGGTAGGCCCGGGGGCGGCGGCGGACGCGGCGGTTCGGTCAGGACCTTCGGCTACCGCGGGCGCCGATGCCGGGGGCAGGGCGGCGGCCGGCGTATCCTGCCGGGCGGCAGCCGACGGTGCCGCGGCCGCTGAGGGCGAGGCATCCGCAGCCGTCGGGGCCGACAGCCCGCCGCGGTTACGCGCCTCCGCGATCATCTGACGCAGTTGGCCCGCCTCCTCGCCCACGGGGTCCAGCTCAGCCAGGATGCCCTCCCAGGTCTTGACCGAGTCGGCGAACCGACCTTGCTGATAGTCGAGCATGCCGGTCAGCCAGCGGGCGCTGACATTGCCCGGCTCGATCTTCAGCGCGGCGCGGATCAGCTCCGCCGGACGCCCTTCGAGTGCATTCCCGGCATTGGCCGCCAGGGCCTCCGCATAGGCGAGCATGACTCCGGGCTGGTCGGGACCGAGCTTGTAGGCGCGCTCCAGTGCATCCAGTGCCTTGGCCGGTTGGTTAACGGCGAAATAGGTTCGCCCCAGCATCAGCCACCCTTCCAGGTTGTTCGGGTCTTTGGCGAGCCGGTCAGCGAGACTTTGAGCCATGGTCTCCAGGGACGCTGCGGCCCCTGCATTCATCCCGTCCATCCCGGGTGTGGCTGCGACCGCGGCGCCGCCGGCTGCCTCCAGTCGCGGGATGATCCCGCCGTCGCCCAGCTCCAGATAGGCGAGCACCGCGGCCGTCGGCAGTGCGACCGCAAGGATCAGTGCCAGGGCCGGGGCGCGTCCGCTGCCAGTGCTGGGCTTGGCCTTGACATCGGCGTCGCCCGAGGCAGTCGCCGAATCGCGGTCGAGGTCGGACAGCAGCTCGCGCTCCAGGTCCGCACGGGCGGCGTCGTATCGCCCCTGGTCCAGAAAGCCTGCGGCGAGATCGGCGTCCAGCTCTTCTAGGCGTTGGCGGAAGACCTGGAGGTTCAGGTGGTCCTGGCTGGGTGCAGGGCTTGTTTCAGGCTCGCGCATCAAAGGCAGCGCGACGAACAGGACCGCCAGGGCCATCAGCCCGGCGGCGAGTATCCAGAAGATAATCATTTGACTGGGTCTTTAGGGTCGGAGGCATCGATGAGCCGGTCGAGGCGCAGGCGTTCTTCGCCGCTCAACCGTTGCTCTGGCTCGGTCTTCTTGCGCTGCAGGGCGCGCAGGAGAAAATAGCCCCCGACCCCGATCAGCAGGAAGGGGCCGATCCACAGGAGATAAGTAGACGGCTTGAAGGGGGGCTGGTAGAGGACGAAGTCGCCGTAGCGCTCGACCAGGAACGCGACGATCGCGTCCTGGTCCTGGCCCTCTTTCATCATGCCGTAGACCTTCAGGCGCAGGTCCTGGGCCACGTCGGACTGGGAGGCGGCCAGCGACTCGTTCTGGCACACCAGGCAGCGGAGTTTGCCGGTCAGCTCGCGGAACTCCTGCTCTTGGGCCGGATTGTCGAACTTAAACTCTTCCAGGGTAAAGGCGCTGGCGCCGCTGCCTACGAGTGCGGCGGCGAGCAGCAGGGATATGGCCAGGGTAGTGGGCAGTGGTCTTAAGCGCATGTGGGTCGGTAGGCTCTTGGGGCTGGCAAAATCGGGCACGGCCCTAGTCCTTAAGGGCGGTATTTCCGGACCACCGGTAGGATCTCGGTCTCCCAGACCCGCTGGTCGATAGGGCCGATTCGCTTGTGGCGGATGATCCCGTCCGCATCGACCACGAAGGTCTCGGGCGCACCGTAGACGCCCCAATCGATCCCGGCCTTGTTGTCGGGGTCGTAGAGCGAAAGCGCATAGGGGTTGCCGAAGGACTGGAGCATCTCCAGGGCGGCCGGGCGCTCGTCCTTCCAGTTGAACCCGATCATCTGCACCCCCGAGTCCTTGGCGATGCGCACCAGCTCCCCGTGCTCCTCCCTGCAGGAGGGGCACCAGGATGCCCAGACATTAACCAGCGATACCTTTCCCTTCAGGATGTCTCCGGTCAAGCGCTTGCCGGGCTCGGTCAACGACTCCAGGTCGAATGCCGGCGCCGGTTTATCCACCAGCGGAGATGGGACCTTGCGCGGGTCCAGGCCGAGCCCGTAGTAGAGGAGCGCCGCCAGTGCGACGAAGATGCCGAGCGGCACCAGATAACGAGCGGTCGATCGGGCCACTGGCTTAGGTCCTCGAGCGGTTAGCGATTCGGTCATGGTCCTTAAATCCCCGACAGGTTGCCGACCGGTACGCCCGCGATTGCGCGTGCGCGCTCCGGAGCGGTCCGGTAGCGCCGGTCGGAGACCGCCAGTAACCCGCCCAAGGCCATCAGGATGCCCCCAAGCCAGATCCAGCGCACATAGGGTTTGTAATAGAGCCGTACCGCCCAATCGCCCTTGTCGCCGACCGGCTCGCCTAACGAGACATAGAGATCGCGCAGGAGCCCGGGGTCGATGCCGGCCTCGGTCATGGGCATGCCGCCCGCCACATAGAGACGCTTCTGAGGGCGCAGAACCGCCACCTGCCGATCCCTCTGGGTGACGACAAACTCGCCCTGCTGGGCCCGGTAGTTGGGTCCGTCGATTTCCCGGGCACCTTTGAACAGGAAGGTATATCCCGCGACCTCGTGGCTGCTGCCGGGGGACATGCGGATATCGGTCTCGGAGCCATGGTTGGAGACCAGGGTCGCCCCCACGATGAACGTAGCAATCCCCAGATGCGCGAGCCACATTCCGTAGAAGCTCAAATTCCGGCTGCGCAAATCCGCGCCGATCCCGCTGACGCCGCGGTGCCGGATGCGCTCGACCAAGCCCTGAAGATGGGTCAGGACCAGCCAGGCGACGAGCCCGAGCCCCAGACCTACATGGAGATTGCCCGGGATGACCCGGGTGGTGGATGCCAGCACAAGCACTGCGATACTCAGGACGAATGCGACCGCCAGCGCCCGGATCAGTCGCCCCGCATCGTCGTGCTTCCAGCGGGTCAGCGGGCCTATCCCCATGGCCAGCACCAGGAGCGGCGAGATCGCCACGAACATGGTGTTGAACCAGGGGAATCCGACCGAGATCTTGCCCCAGCCGGCCGCCTCGTAGATCAGCGGTGCCAGGGTGCCGAAGAGTACCAGGGCCGCCAGTGCGGCGAGCAACAGGTTGTTGATCAGCAGGAAGCTCTCCCGGGAGATCAAATCGAATCGCCCGCCCCCCGAGACCGACGGGGCGCGCCAGGCATAGAGGGCCAGCGAGCCGCCGATCACCAGAACCAGGAAAATCAGGATAAAGGTGCCCCGGGCCGGATCAGTCGCGAATGCATGGACCGAGGTCAGCACCCCGGAGCGCACCAGGAAGGTCCCGAGCAGAGAGAGCGAAAAAGCGGCGATGGCCAGCAGCACGGTCCAACTCTTGAAGGCCCCTCGCTTCTCGGTGACCGCGAGCGAATGCATCAGCGCAGTGCCGACCAGCCAGGGCATAAAGGAGGCGTTCTCCACCGGATCCCAGAACCACCAGCCGCCCCAGCCCAACTCGTAGTAGGCCCACCAGGAGCCGAGCGCGATGCCTATCGTGAGGAAGATCCAGGCGACCGTGGTCCAGGGCCGCGACCACCGCGCCCAGGCGGCGTCCAGCTTACCGCCGATAAGCGCCGCGATGGCGAAGGCGAAGGCGACCGAGAATCCGACATATCCCATGTAAAGCATGGGCGGATGGATGGCGAGCCCTGGATCCTGGAGCAGCGGGTTCAGGTCCCGACCCTCCAGAGGCATCGGGAAGATCCGCTCGAAGGGGTTGGATGTCAGCAGCATAAAGAGCAGAAACCCAATGGCGATCATGCCCTGCACCGAGATGACCCGGGCGACCATCGGGAGCGGCAGGTTGCGGCTGAATCCGGCCACCGCCGCGCCCCAGGCGGCCAGCAACAGCACCCACAGGAGCAGCGAGCCTTCGTGCGCACCCCAGACGGCGGACAATTTATAGATATCCGGCATCAGGCTGTTGGAGTTGGTGGCGACATAGACCACCGAGAAGTCGTCGGTCAGGAATGCCTGGAGCAGGCACAGGAAGGCGAGACCCAGAAAGGTCAACTGACCCCAGGCGAGCGGTCGCGCCAGCTCCATCCAGGCGCGCCGACCCGCGAAGGAGCCGGCCAGCGGGACCGCGGCCTGGGTCAGTGCCAGACCCAGTGCGAGGATCAGTGCGAAATGTCCGAGCTCGGGGATCATTGAGTCACCGTCGTGCCGGGGACGCCGGCCGGGCCTTGATTGGATGCCTGGGCTGAGGCTCCGTCCGCTGCTCGGGCCACGCCCTGGGCATGGCCGGCCTTCAGGGTGTCTGCCACCTCAGGGGGCATGTACTCCTCGTCGTGCTTGGCCAGCACCTCGTCTGCGTAGAAGACCCCGTCGGGCCCCAGCCGTCCCTTGGTCACCGCCCCCTGACCCTCCTTGAAGAGGTCCGGGAGTATGCCCGTGTAAGAGACCCGGACGGTCTGGGCCATGTCGGTCACGTCGAAGGTGACGGTCAGCCCATCCTCCGCTCGCATCAGGGACCCGTTCGAGACCAATCCGCCCAGACGGAAGACGTGATCGGCCGGGGCCTCCTTCGCCATCACCTGGGAGGGACTGAAGAAATAGGAGATGTTGCTTTGCAGGGCAGTGAGCGCGAGTGTTGCCGCTGCGCCCACGCCCAGTATGCCCACACCAACCAGGACCAGTCGTTTCTGTCTTGCTTTCACTCTTGACCTCCGGAGCTGCGCAGTCGCATCAGTCGACCAAGTCGCGCCAAAATGGTTCGCCGCTGTCGGCGCAGGCCTATGATCTCGATCGCGAGAAGCGCGGCCACCATGCCATAGGCACCCCAGACGAAGCCGGCATATCCGCCCTGGGACAGGAACGCGCTCATGCCCGCCCCCCCTGGGCGCTCAGCTCGGCCCGGACCTGCTCCTGGGCCCAGGCAGTCTCGGACTCCCTGGTCAAGATAATTCCGCGCAGGCGCATGAAGGTTGTGGCGAAGGAGTAGGCCCAGAAGCCCAGGGTCATAATTAGCATGGCGAACAATATATTGCCGTCGACCTTCCCGAGCCCCGAGCGCTGGTGCAGCGCGGCGCACTGGTTGGGGTCCGGACAGTTGATGGACCAGAAGATCACCGGGACCATGACCAGACCCACAATGGCTAAGAGCCCGGCGGCCCGGTCCGCCCTGCGGGTATCGTCGATGGCCGAGTGCAGTGCGATATAGCCGATATAGAGAAAGAACAGGATCAGCTGGGAGGTCAGGCGCGGGTCCCAGTCCCAGTAGGTTCCCCAGCTCGGCCGGCCCCAGAAGGATCCGGTCCAGAGCGCCAGGAAGGTAAAGATGGCGCCGGTGGGCGCCACCGCGTTGGCCATCATAAATGACAGCCTGGTGTTGAGCACCAGCCCCACGGCGGCCCAGCCCACCATCACGACATAGAGCCACATCGACATCCAGGCCGAGGGCACATGGATGAAGATGATCCGGTAATACTCCTTCTGGGGGTTGCTGCCCCCCAGCCGGTCCGGGGTCTCGAAGAAGCCCCAATAGAGACCGAGCAGGATCAGCCCCGCGGCCAGGACCCAGAATGCCGGGATCAGGCGCCCGGCAATGGGATAGAAGGCGGCGGGGGAGGCGAATCTGGACCAGGATATGGACATCGGAGACCGCGTTTGGGGTTGGCTGTGTTGGGCTGCTTGGCTGAAAGGGTGCGAGCTTGGCGGCTACTGGATGGAGATCCGCAGTGCGGCGGACGAGGCGGGCGGGGCGAGCGCCAGTGCCGCGAGCAGAAAGGCCCCGAGCAGCATCAGATAGGGCCGGGTGTCCGCAAGGTCCACGCCGCTGACCTCCACAGCCCCGGCCCCGTAGACCAGGACCGGGATATAGAGCGGCAGGATCAGGAGCGACAACAATATCCCGCCGCCGCGAAGCCCCAGCGTCAGTGCCGCCCCGATGGCCCCGATCAGGCTCAGCACCGGGGTACCCAGGAGCAGCGCCAGCATCATGACCTCGATCGCCGTGTCGGGCAGTCGATACTGCATGCCCACCAGCGGCGCGATCAAGACCAGCGGCAGTCCGGTCAAGAGCCAGTGTGCGGTCACCTTGGCCAGCACCAGAAGCGGCAAGGGCTGGTTCGCGAGCAGCATCTGCTCCAGTGTCCCGTCCTCGTAGTCAGCGGCGAACAGCCGCTCCAGGGCCAGCATGGAGGCCAGCAGCGCAGCCACCCAGACTACGCCCGGACCCAGTATGCGTAAGGTCGCGGTCTCGGTGCCTACGCCCAAGGGGAACAGGCTGACCACAATCACAAAGAAGAACAAGGTCGTCAGCACATCCGTTCGCCGGCGCATGGCGAGCAGCAGGTCGCGGTGCAAGACGCTCCAGAAGACCTTGAGCACTGTGCGCTGTCCTAACGGCCCAGGTCCAGATGACGCGCCTGACCCGAGGTCAGGGGCACCGCCTGATGGGTGGTGAGCACCGCCATCCCGCCCTTTGCCACATGCCCCGCGATCAATCCCTGAAGCAGGTCCACCGCATCCGCGTCCAAGGCCGTGAAGGGCTCGTCCAGTATCCACAGCGGGGCTCGGCTCAGGATCAGCCGGGCGAGCCCCACCCGCTTCTTCTGTCCCTGGGAGAGCATGCGCGTGGGCAGGTCCTCGAACCCCTGAAGCCCGATCCGGGCGAGCGCCTCCCAGACCGCGTCCAGATCGGCCGAATCCCCGTCCAGCGTGGCCGACAGATGCAGGTTCTCGACCCCGGTGAGATCGCCCTTGATGCCGTTCAAATGGCCGAAATATAAGAGCTCGCGCCGATAGTCCTCGGCCAGTGCGCCGATGCGCTCCCCCTTCCAGCGGATCTCGCCCGAGTCCTGGGTATAGAGTCCGCACAGGGTACGCAGCAACGTGGTCTTGCCGCTGCCGTTGCGCCCGCGTACATGTAGGAGCGTCCCCGCGTCCACCGCGAAGTCAAGCCCCGAGAACAACAGACGGTCTCCGCGTCGGCATTCGAGCTGTGTCGCCTGGAGCATGGGGTTTGGTCAAGCCGTTGCAGAAGGGTACGGAAGCATGATAGCCCGGTCGCGGCGCGGGACATGCGGCACGGCCGGTCGGGGCCGAGGCGGACCGTCAAAAGCCCGCAACCTTAAACGCTGAGGCCGATTTCCACAACTTACCGGATGTTCACGCGGGGCTTGGGGCGGCGGGGCAGGGGTGTCGGGCGGTCGCCGAGGGTGTCGTAGCGGCGCCGTCCTGGGGGGCTGAAACGGACGCTGTGCCGCCGGTCAGCGGAAATCCTCGGATCTTCAAGTCACCGTCGTAGGGTGCGCCGTGCGCACCTACCCAGCGGGGCCAGCGCCTCCCCGGTGTGCTCGGCGCACCCTACGCGAAACGGATGAGCCCCGGGCTATGAATACCCCATGGCACGCGCCACCTTGGCCCTGGTCCGCATCGACTCGCAAACCGCTGTACACCTCGCTACCCATGAGCACCCGACCCGCCCCCGCCGCATCCCCCTGGGACCCCTTCCGCTACCGCGCCTTCGCCGTGCTGTGGGCGGCCACCGTGGTCTCCAACATCGGCACCTGGATGAATACCGTGGGCTCGGGCTGGCTGATGACCGATCTGAGCCCGGATCCGCTGACGGTGGCCCTGGTCCAGGTGGCGAGCACGGCCCCAGCCTTTCTGTTGGCCTTGCCCGCCGGGGCGGTGGCGGACTTGCTGGACAGGCGCCGGCTGCTGCTTGCGGTGAATGGGTCGATGGCACTGGTGGCCGCCGTGCTCGCGGTCCTGGTGGCCCTTGGGGCGATGAACGCCGGGCTGCTGCTGCTGTTTGCCTTCCTGCTGGGCTGCGGTGCGGCATTCATCGCACCGGCCTGGCTCTCGATCGTCCCGCAGCTCGTGCCGCGTGCGACCTTAGGCCAGGCGATCGCGCTCAACTCATTGGGAATCAACGTCAGCCGTGCCATCGGCCCGGCACTGGCGGGGGTGCTGGTGGTCGCGGTCGGATTCGCCGCGCCCTTTGCGCTCAATGCGCTGAGCTTTCTAGTCATCGTGGCGGCGCTGGCCTGGTGGAGCCCGCCCGCCCGAGCGGCCTCGAGTCTGCCGGCAGAGGGTCTGGGGGAGGCGATCCTGACCGGTCTGCGCTATGCCCTGAACAGCGCGCCGCTGCGCGCCACCCTGGTGCGGGGCATCGCCTTCTTTCTGTTCGCCAGCGCCTTTTGGGCGCTGTTGCCGGTCATCGCCCGGGTCTCGCTGGGCGGCGGCGCACGGCTCTATGGGGTGCTCCTGGGCGCCATGGGTGCCGGTGCTGTGCTCGGCGCACTGCTGCTTCCGCGGGCGGCGGCCCGGCTGGGGGCGGATCGCAACGTCGCGGTCGGGACTGTCGGCACCGCGGTCTCGCTCGCCGTCCTGTCGCTGGTCGCGAGCCCGGTGGCCGCTGTGCTGGCCTCGGTGCTGGCGGGGGTCTCCTGGATCTTCGTGCTGTCCACCTTGCAGGTCGCGGCCCAGACCGCGCTGCCCAACTGGGTGCGCGCCCGGGGTCTTTCGCTCTTCCTGACGCTCTTTTTCGGCAGCATGGCACTGGGGTCCGCCATCTGGGGCAAGACCGCCTCGGCGCTCGGCATCGGTCCGGCGCTGTCGATCGCCGCGGCCGGCGTATTGCTCGTGCTCCCGCTGGTCCGGAGGGTGCGGGTGGGGCAGGGCGCGGCGCTGGACCTGTCGCCCTCGCTGCATTGGCCGGAGCCCATGGTCCTGGTCGATACGCCGCAGGAGCGTGGCCCGGCGATGACCACGGTCGAATATCGCATCGACCCCGCCGATGCACCGGCCTTTCTGGCACTGATGGCGGAGCAGGCGCGGGCACGCCGCCGCTTCGGGGCTGTGCAGTGGTGGATCATGGAGGACGTCGCTGCCCCCGGGGTCTATGTGGAGTGTTTCGTCGAGGGCTCCTGGCTCGCCCATCTGCGCCATCACGAGCGGGTGTCCGGTGCGGACCGGATGATCCAGGAGCGCATCCGCGGTCTTCACCGGGGGGACGGGCCGCCCGCGGTACGCCACCTGCTGGCGCCGCCCGCGGAGCACGGTATGCCGGACTCCAGCCGTTAGCGGCGATCGGTGCGCGCCGCAGACGCTCCCTTCGCCCGCGCGCACCGGTTACCCCTACCCCAGAAACCCCTCCAGCACCGCGATCTGCTCCGCGACGTTCAGCGCTGGGGCATGTCCGCAGCCGGGGATGCTAACCAGCCGGGGTTTGGGGCCGCGCCGGGTCATTTCCTCGGCCACCTGGGGCTCGACCAGATCCGAATGCTCGCCGCGCAGCACCAGCACCGGGCAGGCGATGGCGTCGAAGATCGGCCACATGTCGAAGTCCTCGGACTGCGCGGCGAATAGCCGCATCACCGCCGGGTCGTAATGCGACGAGATAAGGCCATTGTCGCGCCGGCGCATCGAGCGCTCGGCGAGCGCGCGCCATTCCCGATCGGTCAACTGGCCGAAGGGTGCGTAGACCAGGCGCATGAATCCCTCGAATTCGGTCATGGTCGCGAATTCGGGGACCACGGTGACATAGGCCTTGATCCGCTCGATAGCCAACGGGTTAAGCCGCGGTGCCACATCGTTGAGCACCAGCCGTGCGATGCGCGGGGCGGTCTCGGGGGTGCCCGCCAGGGCCATGCCGATCAATCCGCCCATCGAGGTGCCGACCCAACTGCACCGGGAGATCTCCAGCCGGTCCAACAGCTCGCAGGCGTGCAGGCAATAGGCGGGGAGCGTGTAGTCGGTGTCCGGCGCCGTCGACCAGCTCGACAGACCGCGGCCAATGGTGTCGGGACACAGCACATGGAAGCGATCGGCGAAATGCCGAGCTAGAGTGTCGAAGTCCCGGCCGGTCCGGGCCAGGCCGTGCCACAGCACCAGCGCGGGGGCGGCGGGATCGCCCCAGGCGGTCAAATGGATCTCGTGACCGGCGATGGGCAGGTAAGACGAGCGGGGGTATAACATGGGGGTCGACGCCCTTTCCATGACGGGTGGGCGCGAGTATATCCGGTCCGATAGAGGAATCGCAGCCAGTGTAGCCAGCGTCGACGGACCGCCGCGGTCCGCACTGCCGTTGTGTCGAGACCCGAGGGATCTCCCGGCAGTTGCTTCGTAGCGCAAGTAGACGAGGGGCCAGGGAAGGCCGCACGGGAGTAGAAGTGCGCGGTGGAATCCCGATCCGCGTCGGCTGGGGGCTGGAAGCCTTATTCCAGGCAGAACCTAAAGAGATCGTTGAAAAGCAATCATGTCCGTTTTTCTCGAAGTGTCGCACGTCACCACCTACCGTTATGCCCAGCCCGTCGAGCTCGGTCTGCACAAGGTCATGTTTCGCCCTCGGGCTGCCCACGATCTGCGCGTGCTGCGGGCCAGCCTCGCGGTCTCGCCGCTCGCGCGACAGCATTGGGTGCAGGACGTATTCTCCAACTCGGTGGCGGTGGTGGAGCCACTGGAGCCGGCCGCGGAGCTGCGCTTCGACGCCCGCTTCACGGTCGAGCATTTCGGCGTGCGCAACCTGGAGTTGCCGGTCGACCCGGAGGCCCGGGAATACCCCTTCGTCTACAGCGCTGCGGACCAACTCGACCTGGCACCTTTTCTGGCCCTCCAGTACCCGGATGACAGGGTGGCTGTCAGCGATTGGGTGCGCCAGTTCCTGCCCGCCCGCGGGGTCATCCACTCCCGCGATCTGCTGCTCAACATCGCCGAGGGTATCCGCGCCGATCTCGCCTACTCGGCCCGGGAGGCGATGGGTACCCAGCGGCCCGCCGAGACCCTGTCGCTCAAGACCGGCACCTGCCGCGACTATGCGCTACTGATGATCGAGGCTGCCCGCGGTCTGGGGCTGGCTGCGCGCTTCGTCTCCGGCTATCTCTATGACCCCTCCCTGGACGGTCCCGCGCCTGCGACGCTCGGCACCAGCCTGCAACAAGGGGCGCGCCAGGCCGAGAGCTTCGATGCCGAGGCTGCCGTCCAGGGGGCCGGCGCCACCCATGCCTGGCTCCATGTGTATCTGCCGGGCGCCGGCTGGGTGCCCTTCGATCCCACCAATACCATCTACGGGGGGACCGACCTCATCCGGGTCGCCTATACCCGCATTCCGGAACAGGCTGCGCCCATCTCGGGAAGCTGGGCCGGTCCCGGCGACGCCTATCTCGGTATGACGGTTCAGGTGAGCGTCAATCGAATCGATGCCGACGAGGCGCTTGCCGCGGAAGCGGACGCGTCGGGCGAGCCCTGAGCAAGATTCACTGCGCTGGCTTGGTTTTCGGCTTTTTTTGCTGGCGTTATTCGGTGGGCGTTGCCTTTGCCAGGTTCTTCAAAATGATACGATAAGTGTCCGTTTCCGTGCCGATGGGGGTCGTGTCATCCCATTCCACACATTTCATAACTCATGAGCCTCCCTGGCGAATTCGATCCCGGCCGCGCAGCCCTTGACTCGCTGCAGGCCGAGCCAGACGGTCTTGACGCCCGGCTCGCCGTCGCTTTTGCGCCCGAGAAACCCGCCCAGGCGGGCGATCGAGCGCAACACCTCGTTGAGCCGCTGGGGCTGCTTGGGCAGGGGTTTTTTGGCCAGGAGATAAGCGGCCTGCCATTCCTCGGGCTCCAAGAGCAAGGACGCGTCGAGATAGCGCGTCCTCCACGTCCTTGAGGGCCGTTAGCACCGCTGCTACCTTGTAGGTCGAGCCCGATTGATCCAGCGCGGCCTGCTCGGCACCTCGGCGGCGATCGACATCACGCTGGGGCGCCACCGAGGTGCAACCGAAGAGGGACAGCAGCAGGCTGTCTTGCTCATCCTGTCCGCGGCGTCCTCGCCGTCGTCCGCGTGAGGGTCGAGTAGGTGAAGACAAACATATTGGAAACCGGAAGTCCGGGTGCGTTGGCGGCTTGCCGTCCTGGTGGCTCGACGCGGACATGACTTGTGTGATTTACGGAGCCTCGCCTCCCGCGGGATAGACGTATGATGTGCGCTTGTCCATCGGGCGGTCCGTGCGGTAGCGCATTGTGTGCGCTTTGCGGCGGCCCGCGATCAAGCTCCTCCCAAGACATTTTGAAGGTTGCTCAACTCTATGACGGCGAGTCCTCCGAACCCGCGCAGTAACCATCTGCTCGCCGTTCTGCCCGCCCCCGTTTTCGACCGATTGGCTCCCCACCTGGAGCTGGTCTCGTTGCCGCTGGGCGAGGCCCTCTATGAGTCCGGGGGCCGGTTGTCCCATGTCTATTTCCCCACCGACGCCATCGTGTCCCTGTTGAACGTCATGGAGAACGGTGCGTCCGCGGAGATCGCGGTGATCGGCAACGAGGGCATCTTGGGCATCGCCCTGTTCCTGGGCAGCGACTCCATGCCGAATCGGGCCGTTGTGCAGAGCGCGGGCCACGCCTATCGGCTTAAGGGGCAGGTGTTCAAGCAGGAATTCAGCCTCTCTGGGGCCTTCCAGCGCCTGTTGCTGCGCTACACCTCGGCCCTGTTGACCCAGATGGCGCAGACGGCCGTCTGCAATCGGCACCATACGGTCGATCAGCAACTGTGCCGTTGGCTGCTCCTCTGTCTCGACCGGCTGCCCGCGAACGAGCTGACAATGACCCAGGAGCTGATCGCCAACATGCTGGGGGTGCGGCGCGAGGGCGTGACCGAGGCCGCCGGAAGATTGCAGAGTGCCGGGTTAATCCACTACAGCCGCGGTCATATCCGAATAGTGGACAGACCGGGTCTGGAGGCGCGGGTGTGCGAGTGCTACGAGGTTGTCAGGAAAGAGTTTTGCCGCCTGCTCCCCGACGCGCTGGCCGAATGACGCGGCCTGGCCACAGGTCGCGCCGCGCGGACGGTGCGCATCGAGTCGACCCGGAGTCGGTGGCCCTCTGAGCAGACACTCTAGCCCGCACCGCGCGGATCGGGCGTCGCGGAACGTGCGCTCTCGCGCCTGACATAGGCCTCGAGCTCGGCTGCCGGCAGCGGCGGGCTGAACAGGAAACCCTGACCGACCCGGCACCCCTCGGCCTTGAGGAAGTCTGCCTGGGCTTGGGTTTCGATCCCCTCGGCGACGACGCGCAGGCCCAGTGCCTGCCCCAGGGCGATGGCCGCCCGGGCGATGGAGCAGCCGAGCGCGTCCTCCGGGATCCGGGCGACGAACGATCGGTCGATTTTGAGCTCGCGCACCGCCAGGCTATCGACGGCGGTCACGGCGGGGTTTCCGGTGCCGAAGGCATCGATGCCGACCCTGATGCCCTGTCTTTGGAGACGCCGGATGGCCCCGGTCGCCGACTCCGGGTTCGCCATGGCCAAGGTTTCGGCGATCTCCACCGCCAGGGTACCGGGCTCCAGATCCACTGCCTTGACGATGCCTTCGATGGCCTCGGTCAGGTTCTGGTCTTGGATACCCTGATCGAACAGGCTGACCCAAACCGCCGCACCCGACAACAACCCCTGGTCTCTCCATGCCTTCATCCGAGCGGCGACCGTGCTGACCACCCAGACTCCGATGGGAAGGAGGAGCCCGCTGGACTGTGCCAATGGAAGAAACCGTTCCGGCCCGATTAGGCCCAGCAGAGGGTGGTTCCAGCGGATCAGGGCCTCGCAGCCTACGATGCCGCCGGTCTCGAGATTGTGCTGGGGCTGGTAGTTGATGACGAATTCCCGATTGGCGATGGCCTGGCGCAGGGCCTCCTCCAGGGTGACCTGGGCGAAGGCCCGCGCCGTCATTTCCTCGGTGTAAAAGCGGAAGGTGCCGCGGCCTTGGTCCTTGGCCCGGTACATGGCCGCGTCGGCGTTGCGCTCCAGGATGTCTGCGTCCTCGCCGTCCTCGGGGTAGAGGCTGATGCCGATGCTGGTGGTCACATGGCGCAGCTGGCCATCGATGGCGAAGGGCTGCTCGAAGGACGCGAGCAGCTTGTTGGCGACCAGCCCAGCGCTATCGCCTTGCTCCAACGCCGCGAGGAGGATGGCGAACTCATCCCCGCCCAGGCGGGCGACCGTATCGCCCTCCCGCGCCTGGTCGCGCATCCGCTGCGCCGCTTGCATGAGCACCTGGTTCCCGGCGGGGTGTCCCAGCGTATTGTTGATCGTCTTGAAGCGGTCCAGGTCGAGGAAAAGCACGGCCACATGCAGGTGCTCCCTGCCAGCCTTCAGCAGCGCCTGCCTTAGGCGGTCGGCGAACAGCAACCGGTTGGGCAGCCCGGTCAGTCCGTCGTAGTGTGCCAGTTGCTCCAGCTGGACCTCCCGTTCCTTCAGCCGTCTGGTGAGATCCGCTTGTTCGGTGATATTCAATAAAACGACGCGGCAGGCAGATGCGGGCTCGCCGGGGGGGTACGAGCCCTCGCGGCGGATCACCAGGCGCAGATCCCGCTGGATCTTCGGTGCCTTTGCTAGGGTAACCTCGATGGACTCCTCGTCGCCTTTGTCCAGCACTCGCGCGAGGCTGGCGAGCAAGGCGCGCCCGTCCCCGGGCGCGAGCCATGTGCCGAGCAACGGGTCCAGGACCCGCCCCCGTTCTACCCCCAGCAACTGGGCGGCGGTCAGGTTCATCTGGGTGATCTGGCCCGAGCGGTTGACGGTGGCATAGGCCACCGGGGCAAAATCGTAGAGGTCCGCGTAGCGGTCCCGCGACTCCTCCAGCGCCTGCTGAGCCACGCGCAGCTCCCGGTTCTGTAGCTCCAGCTCGATCTGGTGGACCCGCAGCTCCTGGACGAGTCGACGTGGGTCGGAAGCCTCGAGGTCATCGTACCGCTGGGCGGCGAGCAGGTCGGCTAGTGCGCGATCGTCGATGTTCCTGAGCTCCGCCATCGCGGCCTCCGAGGGTTGAAGTAGTTGGCCATGATCCAGGTCTCGGTGATCTCCGCCCCCAAGGCGGAAGGCTTCAGACCGACCGTCCTGACGATGCCGTCGATGGTCTCCGCCAGGCTTGCATTCTGCCTGTCGCGGTGTAGAAGCGGAAGGTGTCTCGGCCCTGGTCCTTGGCACGGTACATGGCCGAGTCCGCATTGCGCACCAGGGTGTCCGCGTCGTCGCCGTCTGCGGGGTAGAGGCTGATGCCGACGCTGGCAGTCAAATAGAGCGGCCGGGAATCGACCAGGAATGGGCGTTTGAATGCTTCGACCAGCTTGTGAGCGACCAGTCCGGCGTCTGCTCTACGCTCCAATGCCCCCAGGACGATCGCGAATTCGTCGCCGCCCAGGCGGGCGACGGTATCGTTCTCCCGCACCAGGGCACGCATGCGCTCGGCCGCCTGCTTCAGGATCTGGTCTCCGGTGGGGTGTCCCAGGCTGTCGTTGATTACCTTGAACCGGTCCAGATCGACGAAGAGCACGGCTGCCTGATGCCGCTCTCGGTGGGCCTGACGGATGGCGAGCCCAAGGCGGTCGGTAAACAGTGCCCGGTTGGGCAGCCCCGTGAGTCCGTCGTGCATGACCAGCTGCTCCAGTTGCCGCTCGCGCTCTTGGAGCCGCTCGGCCAGCTCCACATGCTCCGTGATATCGCGCGAGGACTCCACGACCCCCAGGGTCTCGCCTGCAGCGCTGCGCAGCGGTGCGCCGATCCGCTCGATCCACTGGGTCTTCCCGTCCGTGCCCTGGAGACGCTGGATCGCCTTGACGACCGTACCGCCGGTCAGCACCTCCGGCGCCGGGCTCGGAGCGTCCGGTCCACCGAGGCCGGGATCGCCGCTGACGTCGACGGTCGCCGCCTGCGCCGCCGCGTTCATCAGCAGAACCTGGTGGTCCAGGCCAGTGACCCGGATGGGGTCCGCGATCCCATCGACAACGGATTGTAGGAAGCGTTGCTGTTCTTGGATGACCGCCTGTGCCACTTTGACTTCGGTGATGTCTAATAGGACCACTCGGCACGCTGCCGGGACCTTCGCGCCTCCGTGGGGACCCTCGCGACGGATCAACAGTCGCAGGTCGCGCCGTTGCAGGGGCTGGCGTTGTCTCAGGGTAGCTTCAATGGACTGCGCCTCACCCGTTGCAAGCACCCGCGCGAGGGTGGCGAGCACGGCGAGCCCGTCCGCTGGCGAGAGACGTGCCGCCAACGGCAAGTTAAGCGCCATCCCTCGCTCCACGCCCAGCAATTGGGCGGCGGTCAGATTCATCTGCGTGATCTGGCCTAAACGGTCGATGGTGGCATAGGCCACCGGGGCGAAGTCGTAAAGGTCCGCATAGCGGTCGCGGGACTCCTCCAGGGCTTGCTGGGCGTCCCGCAGCTCCCGATTCTGGAGCTTCCAATTCGATCTGGTGGACCTGAAGGTCCTGGATCGCGCGGACGTGATCCGAATGGTCGAGGGTCTCGCGGCGCAGGGCCGCGAGCAATTCGGTCAAGGAGCGGTCGTCGATTTTCTTAAGGTCATGCATTAGGGTTCCCGGGGCTTGGAAATATGTTCCGCCAGCGCCCCGAGGATAATGACGGAGCCTATACCGAGCGACCCCGGCGAACGGCACCGCCCATACTCGCTCAAGTTAGTAATGGGAAGCCTAGTCAACTGGAATCTGCGCGACCTCGCGCTGCATTTCGCAGAGAAAACCCAAACTCCAATCCGCGATCTATCTTACGCCCTTGACGACAAGGCCGTTCTCAACCGGTCTCGCTATCCGATCGCTCCGAGCTTATTGCCGACGGTGATCGCCACTGTCAAAGCCGGGATCCCGGTCGCGGCCGGATTGACAGCTTCCGGGGCTTCGGCATTGCGCGGACGCTCCCCTCGGTCGGGCTCTGGCCCTATTGTGGGCCGGCCCAGCCTCGGAGAGCCAGTCTCGCCAGCTTGGCTGGACCCGATTGCCCGGATTCGCTGGCGACGAGCTAGTGGCTTTTCTTCGTATCTTCCGCCAAGTCACCGATGTCCGCCCGAGCCTTGCCGGCGTTCTTTTGGATATTTCCCTTCTCCTCTAAGTCCTTGTTGCCGACCACCTGGCCCGTGACTTCCTTGACCTTACCGGTCGCTTCCTCGATACGGCCTTTGACTTGCTCTTTGTTCATGGGGGTCTCCTGAAAGGTTGTTGAGCCATGACCACTATAGCCAGGGCCCGAGCGTGGAATGCCGGGTCCCATCGCTGTACTCACACACTACATGCAAGCTCGAGCGCGCTCGGTGCGGCACCGCACACTTGACCTTGCAAGGACGGCGTTTCGTCGGTCGGACCTGGGTCGGAGACGTTTTGAGCCAGAAGCCCCAGTGCGACTCGGTTAATAGGCTACATGGGTCTCCGGCCTCGGTGTGTTGCCGAACGGAGCCCCGCCTCTCCCCGGTACACCATACCCGCGCCCAAGCATGGGCCGATGAGGAGCGCTTCGAGGGTGAGACGACGGAATAAGCGAAGATCGATAAACGTCGGTAGACAACCGCGTCAGTACGCTGAGGCATATGCAGCGGCGGCAGGGCCGGGACGCTCACACTCGACGCCAGTGGTCGACCTTTATCGTGAACGGGGCGAGAGCCGGAATATTTACCGACGTCGTCATATGATAGATTTCGCTATAGGGGCTCAGGCCATCTGGCTGATGGTCCTCCGGAAGCGGTTCAGGGCGATGGCGAAGAACATGGCGCCGATCGCGGTGAGTGCGAGCAGCTGCGGCCAGATCGAATCGATGCCGGCGCCGCGGTAAAGTATGGCCTGACCGAGCGCGACGAAGTGCGTGGTCGGTGCGGCCAACATGATGTCCTGAACCAGCTCGGGCATGCTTTCGCGCGGGGTGGAGTTGCCAGATAGCAATTGCAGCGGGAGCAAAACGAGCACCGCGAGCATTCCGAACTGCGGCATCGAGCGGGCCAGCGTGGCCATAAAGATGCCCAGCGAGGTGGTGGCGAAGAGATGCAGCGCGGCGCCGGCGAGGAAGAGCGCCACGGCGCCTTCGATCGGGATGCGCAGCAGGCCTTGCACGACGAGCACGAGCGCAACGGCAGCGGCCAGCAATACGACGAGTCCCATGGACCAGACCTTGGACAGCATGATTTCTGCGGGCGTGACCGGCATCGCCAACAGGTGCTCGATGGTGCCGTGCTCGCGCTCGCGGATCAGCGCCGCGCCGGTCAGGATGATCGAGAGCATCGTAACGTTGTTGATAATCTCCATGAGCGCGCCGAACCAAGACTGCTCCAGGTTGGGGTTGAAGCGCGCGCGTAGGGCCAATTCGACCGGCAATGGGGAGCTGCCTCGGTAGCGTTGCACGAATTCTGTGACCTCCCCCAGTGCGATCTGCTGAACATAGCTGCTGCCCGAGAATGCCTGGCTCATGCGCGTGGCATCGACATTGAGCTGGATTGCCGGCGATCGGCCGGCGAGCACGTCGCGCTGAAAGTCCGGCGGGATATCGAGCACGAAGGTGTAGTCGCCGGCATCCATTCCGGCATCGATATCGCTCGGTCCGATCGTCGCGGGTGCATTGAAGCGCGGGGGATAAAAGGCCGTTGCTATACGCGTCGAGAGCGGCGAGCCGTCCTCGTCGACGATGGCGATGGGCGCTTTGTGGAGCGTCTCCGGCATCGCCGTGGCTGCAACATAGATCGAGACCGTGAAGGTGTAGGCGATCAGCACCAGCATCGTCGGGTCGCGCGCCAGGCTCCACAGCTCCTTGATACCCAGACGATAGACGTTGGCCGCGCGCGGCATGCTCAGGTCTCCTGCTTCTTCAACAGGACGATGGAAAGGCCGAGGATGACCGGAACCGCCAGTGCCAGCGGCCAAAAGGAGGCGTGCAGGCTGGCGAAACCCAGGGCCTTGTTGAATACGCCGCGGCTGACGGTCAGGAAATGTGCGGCCGGGTAGACGCGGCCGATGAAGATGCCTACGCCCTCGAGCGAGGACACCGGGTTCAGCATGCCAGCGAACTGGATGGCCGGAATGATGGTGCCGATCATCGTGACGAACAGCGCCGCGATCTGGCTACGCGTGAAGGTGGAGGCGAAGAGACCGAATCCGGTTGAAAAGACGACAAAGAGCAGTGCCCCTGCCGTCAGCGCCAGTAGGCTGCCCTTGACCGGTACGCCGAAGACGGTAACGGCGAGCAGCGTCATCAGGGCGAAGTTGAGCATCGCGAGCGCGATGTAAGGGAGCTGCTTGCCGAGCAGAAACTCGCTGCGGGTGACGGGGGTGACGTAGAGATTAACGATCGATCCGAGCTCCTTCTCGCGCACCACCGAGAGCGCTGTCAGCATCGCCGGTATCATCAGCAGGAGCATCGGGATAACAGCCGGGACCATTGCCGGCAGGCTTCTGACATCGGGGTTGTAGCGAAAGCGTGTGGCGATCGTAGCTGGAGCGACTGCGGCGCCCTGGCCGAGCCTTTGCGTCGCTTGCTCCTGGAGCCAGCCCTGGTGCATCCCCTGCACATAGCCCCGTACCGTCTCGGCGCGCACCGGCATGGCGCCGTCTACCCAGGCACCGATCTCCACCGCGTGGCCGCGCGCCAGGTCGCGCGCGAAGCCGGACTGGATCTCGATGGCCAGTGCGAGCTCGCCGGCACGCATGCGTCGGTCCAGGTCCGCATAATCGGAGATCGGCGGGCGCTCGATGAAGTAGCGCGAGCCGGACAGGTTCAGGGCGTAGTTCTGGCTCAGCGTGGTCTGGTCGCGATCGAGCACCGCATAGCTCAGGTTCTCCACGTCCAGGCTGATGCCGTAGCCGAAGACGAACATCAACATGGCCGTTCCCAAGAGGGCCATGGTGGCGCGTACCGGGTCGCGTCGGAGCTCCAGCGTCTCGCGCAGGGTGTAGCTCCATGCGCGGCTCGTCCTGAAGGGCAGGCGGCGCGGGCGGGAAGCGACCGGGGCGGCCGATCGAGCCGGTGGCGGTTGGGGCGCCTCACTGGATATCTTGGTCGTCTCGCCGCGCGCGCCAGCATCTTCCAGGTAGCCGATGAATGCCTCTTCGAGCGTCGCGGCGCCGCGTTTATCGACGAGCTCGGCCGGGGCATCGGTGACGAGCACGCGCCCCGCGTGCATCAGCGAGATACGGTCGCAACGCCCGGCCTCGTTCATGAAATGGGTGGAGACGAAGATCGTGACCCGATCGTTGCGTGCCAGGTCGATCATCATTTGCCAGAGGCGGTCGCGCGCAATCGGGTCCACGCCCGAGGTTGGCTCGTCCAGAATCAGGAGCTCCGGTCGATGCACCATGGCGACGGCCAGCGACAGCCGCTGGCGGATGCCCAGCGGCAGGTTGTCGGGCAGTGCGTCCGGCGCATCTTCCAGTCCGAAGCGCCGGAGCATCTCGTCGACCCGTGCAGGGATTTCGGCCTGCGGGACCTGGAACAGGCGCGCATGCAGCACCAGGTTCTGGCGCACCGACAGCTCGGAATAGAGCGAGAACGACTGGGACATGTAGCCCACCCGTCGGCGGGTGGCGATGTCCTTCGGGTCGACCGGGTGCCCGAATAGGGACGCTTGGCCCTCGCTGGCAGGCAGCAGGCCGGTCAGCATCTTCATGGTGGTCGACTTGCCGCAGCCGTTGGAGCCGATGAAGCCGAAGATCTCGCCCCGGCGGATGGAAAAGCTGACCCGATCGACGGCGGTGAAGGCGCCGAAGCGCATGGTCAGGTCCTTGGCCTCGATGGCGATCTCGCCGCTACCGCCGTCGGTCAGCGGCGGGATGGTTACGGGCCGGTGGTCGCGTCTTTGCGCCTCCGGCAGCAGTGCGATGAAGGCGGCGTCCAGCGACGCGCTGCCGGTGCGCTCGAGTAGCTCGCCCGGCGCGCCTGTAGCCAGGATCCGGCCTTCATCCATGGCCACCAGCCAGTCGAACCGTTGCGCCTCGTCCATGTAAGCAGTCGCCACAATCACGCTCATGCCCGGGCGCACGGCACGGATTTGCGCGATCAGGTCCCAGAACTGCGCGCGGGCAAGCGGATCGACGCCAGTGGTTGGCTCGTCCAGGATCAATAGGTCTGGATCGTGAATCAGGGCACAGCACAGTCCCAGCTTCTGCTTCATGCCGCCGGAGAGCTTGGCGGCCGGGCGCGACAGGAAGGGCGAAAGCCCAGTGCTACGGGTTAGCGCGTCGATGCGCCGTCGCCGCTCGGCGGCCGGGTGGCCGAAGAGTCGGCCGAAGAACTGGAGGTTCTCCTCCACCGACAAGGTCGCGTAGAGGTTCTTGCCCAGGCCCTGCGGCATGTACGAGATCTTCGTGCAGACCCTCGCCCGATGTCGGCTGCTGCGCATGTCGCCGCCCAAGGCGTGCACGCTGCCCTGCTGCACGGCGCGGGCGCCGGCGAGCAGCGCCAGCAGGCTGGACTTGCCCACACCGTCCGGCCCAAGCAGTCCGACCATGCGCCCGGCTGGGACGTCCAAGGAGATGCCGTCGAGCGCCACGGTCTTGCCGTAACGGAGGACGACGCTGGACAGACTGGCGACCGGGGCCGGGGCGTCCAGCTTCGGGCTGTCGACGATCGCGGGCGGGGCACCCTCGCGGCTGTCGGCCGTGGAGTGAGTCACTCCGGCAGCTTAATCGCCAGATCGGCTGGCCAAGGCGCCTGTGCATCGAGCTTGAGCCAAGCCATGCCGGGCAGGCCGGTCTTGACCCGCCGCAGATGCTTCTGGAGCAGCTCGCGGTCGATCTGCGCCTTGACGCGGAACATCAGCTTCTGTCGCTCGCTGGCCGTCTCTACGGTCTTGGGTGTGAACTGCGCGGTACTGGCGACATAGGACACCCGCGCCGGGATCACGTATTGAGATGCCGCGTCGAGCACGATGTGGACCTCGCCACCCAGAGCGATCCGGCCGACGACGGTTTCGGGCAGGAAAAAAGTCATGTACACATCGCTCAGATCGACCAGATTGAGGACTCGGCCGCCCGCAGCCAGGACCTCGCCGGGCTGCGCGATACGGTATTGCACCCTGCCGTCGCGCGGCGACTTGAGCTGACTGTCTTCGATGTCGGCTTCGACCCGGGCAACGGTTGCTTGCGTCGCGGCGACACCCGAGTTGGCGCCCACGACTTCGGCCTCTGCGGCCGCGATCGCGGCGGAGGCCGCGGCCACCTGGGCCTGCGCGCCCGTTAGAGTCGCCTCGGCGCCGCGCACTCGAGCCCGGTCGTCGTCGAGCACCTGAAGCGCCGTCACGCCCTTTTTGGCGAGCGTCTCGGAGCGCGCGAACCGCCGTTGCGCCGCATCTAGCTCGCTCTCGCGCTGCCCAACCATGGCTGCGGCCGCCGCCGTGTCGCTTCTTCGCACCGCGACCTGGGCCTTGGCGCTGGCGACCGCGGTAACGGCCTGCTGGGATTGGGCGCGCGCCTCGTCGCGTTGCGCGTCAAGCACCTCGATCTGCATCTGTGCCAAGGGTTGGCCGGCATGCACGAAGTCGCCTTCGTTGACCATAATGTCCTGCACCCGGCCGGCGAGCTTGGTGGCGACATCGATCTCGGTGGCTTCTATCCGGCCGTTCCCGCTGACGAATCCGGAACCCGGACCCGAAGGTCGCAGTGCGGTCCAGGCAAACACAGCTATCGCCGCCGCCGCGACGGCACCCACCGCGAAAAGCACCTTCTTCCCTTTTCCTGGAGTCATAATCGATCTATGCGCTGTCGAGCCCTTGTTGCTGCAATTCCACGGTCTTCTGGCTTCTAGGCGCTCATCCGCTTCCGGAATATCGGCTCCGGGCTCGGCTGGCGCATGCTCCATCTTCCTTGGCCGGATGGACAACGCGTCGCTCTGCGTGGGGTCCGTCCGAACGCGCGCGTCTTTGAGATTGAGTTTTTAGCGTAAACCGACGTGCGGACCGGCTCTGTACGCCTTCGCACATAGCGCCGTGCAGCACGCGGCTATGACGCTTGGGGCACTACGCCAGCTTACCTCCCCAGCCGGGCCAGCCCCTGCGAGCGTATTCTGGTCTTGTCTCGATATCCCTGCACAACCGCTCAGACCGATCGCAGCGGCGAATGCCGCGAAGCCGTATGTTTATACGTGTGACTTTCATGTGTATTGCGCTTGCTTGCTGCCCGGGGCGCTATGCCGCGAGACCGATATCCTTCAGCTGGCACCCTTGACGGTCAATGTGTTTTCCACCGATTTCACGTTGTGCGTCTTCCGGGCAACCGCGCCTGCCTTGTCGATACTCAATGGGAGCTCGACGGCGCCGCTCAGAAACAGGTGCAGGTGCTGTAGTCTCTAGGGACGTGGCAGGTCTTGCAGGCGGCTTGGTGGTCGCCGTGCTCGGCGACAGCTATTCTTGGGTTGGTCATGACACGATCTCCTCGAGGTTGATCCATCGTGAGGCACTCAAGTCAATCGAACAGGAGACTTTATGCCCAACAAGGCGCCGGCGTCCGAACCGACCAAGGAGCCCGATAGCGGCCCGCAGGCGAATCCGCGGGAGCCCGATCGGCGCTTGAACGGTGGCGATGAGCCCCAGGATCTGCCCCCGGACCCGGCCCCGACCTTTCCGATCGTGGGTATCGGTGCCTCGGCGGGCGGCTTGGAGGCCTACCGGCGGCTGGTGGAGCATTTGCCGACCGACACCGGGATGGCCTTCGTCCTGGTTCAGCACCTGGACCCCCAGCACCATAGTCTGCTGGCTGAGTTGATCGGCAGCGCCACCCGGATGCCGGTGGCAGAGGCCACAGACGGCGTGACCGTGGAACCCAATCGCATCTACACCATTCCCCCCAACGTGACCCTGGGGATTCTGCACGGGCGCCTGCAGATCCTGGAGCGGATCGGCGAGCGCGGGCGGCATCTGCCGGTGGACGACTTCTTCCGCAGCCTGGCCGAGGACCGGGGCGACCAGGCGATCGGGGTGGTGCTCTCCGGCACCGCCTCGGACGGCACCGCCGGGTTGGCCGCGATCAAGGCCGCCGGCGGGCTCACCCTGGTTCAGGATCAGGTCAGCGCTGCCTATTGGGGCATGCCCGGGAGCGCGGTGGCGGCAGGCTGCGCGGACCTGGTGCTGCCGCCGGAGGAGATTGCCGAAGAGTTGGCGCGCATCGCCCGGCACCCGTTGCTGCGCCAACGCCTGCTGTCGGAGCTCGAGCCGGGCGACGGCGCGGCCAACGCGCTCAGCAAGATCTACCTGCTGCTGCGCTCTCGCACCGGCAACGACTTCGCCCTCTACAAGCAATCGACAGTCCGGCGGCGTATCCGCCGCCGCATGCTGGTCCACAAGCTGGATCGGCTGGCCGACTATGTGCGCTTACTCCAGACCGCGCCGGCGGAGCTGGACACCCTGTTTCAGGACATGCTGATCCAGGTCACCGGTTTCTTCCGCGATCCGGAGACCTTCGCCGCGCTACGCGCCGCGGTCCTGCCGCGGGTCTTCGCCGCGTTCAAGGCACGGTTGGATGCCCCGTTGCCGCTCCAAACGGAGGTGCGAATCTGGGTCCCCGCCTGCTCCACCGGGGAGGAGCCCTATTCGCTGGCGATGACCCTGCTCGAATACCTGGCCGATGAGGAAGAGACCCCGGCTGAGGCCGCCGCCATCCAGATCTTTGCCACCGACATCGACGAGAAGGCGATCGCCGTGGCACGCCGCGGGGTCTACCCGGAGCGGATCGCCGCGGAGGTCTCCCCGGAGCGGCTGCGGCGTTTCTTCGTGAAGGTCGGCGGCGGTTATCAGGTGAGCAAGGCCTTGCGGGATCTCTGTGTTTTTGCCGTCCAGAATGTGGTGAAGGACCCGCCGTTCTCGCGGCTCGACCTGGTTTGCTGCCGCAACCTGCTGATCTATTTTGGCTCGGTCTTGCAGAAACGTGTCTTGCAAGTGTTCCACTACGCCTTGGAGCCGTCGGGCTTCCTGATGCTCGGACCTTCGGAGACGATCGGCCACCAGGCGGACCTGTTCGCCCTGGTGGATCAGCAGTCCAAGATCTACGCGAAAAAATCCGTAGCCGGACGCCTGGGCTATCAGCTCGCTCCGCGTACCCCGGTGCAGGACGGACTGGCGCAACAGCACTTGCCCCCACCGATCGGCGCGGCACGCAATCCCCAACAGGAAGCCGATGAGCTGCTACTGGCTCGCTACAGCCCGCCTGGGGTGATCGTGAACGCGGACCTGGAGATTTTGCATTTCCGCGGTCAGACCGGGCGCTATCTGGAGCCGGCCCCGGGGGCGGCGAGCTTCAAACTGCTGAATATGGTCCGCCCTGGGCTCTTCCTGTCGCTGCGTGCTGCACTGGCGCAGGCCCGGCAATCCGCGGCCCCGGTGCGCACGCCGGGGGTGCACTACCAGCGCGATGGCGGGGATGGCGCGGTCGATCTCCAGGTGCTACCCCTGCGCGCGGCCGTCAACGGCGAGTCCTGTCTGCTGGTGCTGTTCGAGGAGTCCGAGCGAGCGCCCGGCGAGGCCGAGTCCGGGGAGAAGGGGGAGGAGATCGCGGGCGGGACCGATGACAATGCGCATCCGGAAGGCTACACCGCCACCCTGGAGCGCGAGCTGGCCAGCACCCGGGAATACATCCGAGCGGTCATCGCGGAGCAGGAGGGGACCAACGAGGAGCTGCGCTCCTTAAACGAGGAGATCCAATCGGCGAACGAGGAGCTGCAGAGCACCAACGAGGAGATGGAGACCGCTAAAGAGGAGCTCCAGTCCACCAACGAGGAGCTGGTCACGGTCAACGACGAGCTGGAGCATCGAAACGCGGCCCTGGCCACCGCCAACAACGACATCGTCAACATGCTGGCCAGCATCGACCTGCCGATCCTGATGCTGGACAACGACCTCCGTATCCGCCAGTTCACCCCCCAGGCGGAGCGCCTGCTGAACCTGATCGGCGCCGACATCGGGCGGCCGATCGGCAACATCAAACCCAACCTGGAGATCCCGAACCTGGAGGGTCTGGTGCGGCGGGTGATCGACAGTCTGAGCGTGGAAAGCCTGGAGCTTCAGGACAACGCCGGACACTGGTACGCGGTGCGGGTGCGCCCCTACAAGACCTCGGATCACCGCATCGACGGGGCGGTGATCGCCTTGATGGATATCGACGAGATCAAGGATGCCGAGCGCCTGCGCGCGACCCTGAGCGAGGAGCAGCGTCTCGCGGTCCTGGTGCGCGACGCCGTGGACGCCATGACCGTGCAGGGGTTCGATGGCCGTATCCTGGCCTGGAACCCGGCCGCGGTGCGCACCTATGGCTACAGCGAGGCCGAGGCCCTGACGCTCGACATCCGTCGGCTCGTCCCCGACGGGGCCTTGGCGGACCATGAGCGGATGCTGGCCGAGCTGCGCAATCGACAGTCCGCCGACCGGCCCCTGAAGCCCTACCGGACCTGGCGCCGCACCCGCGACGGACGGGAGTTGGAGGTGTTGCTGGTGGCGACGGTGCTGCTTGGTCCGGACGGCGAACCCTACGCCTTGGGTACCACGGAGCGCACGCTGGGCGAGCCCGGCGCTTAAGACCGGTCCGGCTCGGCCCGACCAACGTGGATGCCAACTGCAGTCCGGTTTTTCCCCGAGCTCGGGCTGTAGTCTAGACGTTCTTCGCAGCGGAATGACCCTGCGCGACCTGCAAGGGCCGGCGTCAATGTGCCACAAACCCTTTCTGGCGGTACTGCACATCGCTCAGCAGGCGGCCCAGCTCCTGTTTCACCACGCCGTAGCACTCGCAGGCACGGGTCTCCAGCCCGTACCGATCGATCACCGCGATCTGGCCGCGGCGATAACGGATGAAGCCGAGCTGCTGCAGCGTGCCAGAGGCCTCGGCGACGCTTTCGCGGCGCACGCCCAGCATGCCGGCCACCAGATCCTGCGTCATGACCAGCTCGCGTTCCGGCGCCCGATCCAGCGTCAACAGCAGCCAGCGGCTGAGCTGCTGTTCCACCGAATGGTGACGGTTGCAGGCGGCGGTCTGCGCCATTTGCGTGATCAGTGCCTGCGTGTAGCGCAACAACAGGCGTTGCAGCAGACCGGCGCCGTCGCAGGCCAGCTTCAGGCGACGGCGATCCAGGCGATAGGCGTGGCCCGCCGTCTGCACGACGGCGGAGCTCGGCGTGGAGTCCCCACCCATGAAGAGCGCGATGCCGACCATCCCCTCGTTGCCCACGCCGGCAGTCTCGACCGCCGCGCCGCTTTCCGTGACGTAATGCAGCGAGACCACGGCGCTGGTAGGAAAATGGGCTTGGTGCAGCTTCTCGCCCGGCTCGTACAGCATCTCGCCCAAGGCCAGCGGGACGAGCTCCAGATGCGGCGACAGCGCATCCAGCTCGAGGTCGGGCAACGCGGCGAGGAGGCGGTTCTGGCGCGGACTGTGGCGGGTCGGGGGCATCGGACGTCAGCCATCCGCCCCGACACGCGGCGGTGGCCTGGGCGTGGTTTCCACGCCGATGCCGCGATAGCCGATAAAACGGCACGTCGGCGTGAACATCGGCTCGCCGCTGACACGGTACTGCTGCTGCGAGCCGTCGGCGTTGACGCGGCTGAAGGGGAAGTCCAGGAACGGCTGGCGGGCGGCGATGGTGGCGCGCAACGCGGCGCGCTCGGTCTCGTTCCAGCCGCTCGCCAGTCGTTCTACGGCGGCGTCCTTCGCCGCATCGCCGCGGATGCCCAGCATCTCCATCACCGGGCCCGAAACCTTGGTGAAGCGCCCGGTCTCGTCCTGCTCCCAGTACCAGTCCGAAGCCAGCTCGGCGAGGCTGCGGTAGCGGGCCTCGCTGTCGCGCAGCTCCGCGGTGCGCCGCTGCACCGTTTCCTCCAGCAGTTGGTTATGCGCCTCGAGCCGGCGGTACAGCAGCCGCAATTCCAGCATGTTGTGGATGCGCGTCTTGGCCTCCAGCAGGTCGAAGGGCTTGCTGACGAAGTCCTTGGCGCCGGCCTGCAAGGCGCGCAGCTTGTGCGCCGGCTGGGCGGTGAGCACGATGACGGGCAGATAGCTGTCGACGTCCTGCGCCTTTAGCGCGGCCATCACCCGGAAGCCGTCCATGCCGGGTATCTGCAGGTCGAGCAGGATCAGGTCGTAGTCGTTCTCCCGATGCAGCGCGCACACGCTCGAAGGGTCCGTGGTCGCCGCCACGCCGGTGTAGCCCACATCGCCGAGCAGGCGCTGCAGCAGCCGCACATTGGCCTCCCGATCGTCGACGATCAGGATACGGGCGGCGAGGATGTCCCGCTCCGGCAGTCTCATGGGCTTGCTCCTAGGTTCGCGGCCAGCGCGCCCGCGAGCGCCAGGTCGATCGTGTCCATGAGCTCGCCCACCTTGATGGGCTTGGTCAGGTAGCGGAAGAAGCCGGCCTGTTTGCCATTCTCGATGTCGCGCGGGCGATTGAAGGGCTGGAACAGTTGCGCCAGCTTGTCGGCCGCCAGGCCCTCGCCCGTGTCCGGCAGGCTGATGCGCGTGCGCTCGCGGGCCGCCGCGGTGCAGCGCACGTCCACGCGGCCGCCGACGCGGTTGTACTTGATGGCGTTGGACAGCAGGTTAACCAGCACCTGCTTGACGCGCGTGCGGTCGGCGTGCACCAGACAGGGTCCGTCCAGTACCGGGAAACGCACGCGGATGCCGCTCTGGTGGGCCTGCGGCTCGATCATGGCCTGGCAGTCGGCCAGGACCTCGGCGAGCGACATGGGCTCGGGCGACAGCGACAGCTTGCCCGATTCGATGAGCGCCATCGCGGTTTGTAGCGCGCCGGTCTTGATCGGCGTCTTCTGGCGCTGGTCTTCGCTGACGTTACTCGCCCTGTCGTCAGGGTCCGTAGCAGGAGCACGGTTTCCGCTTTCGCGCATGACCAATGTCCGATTCTATGCAAGCAGGGCTGCGCCGGGGCGCACGGGGCATTAGGCGGGGACGATTACAGCTCGGGCCGACGGTGTCTGTGCGCTGCCGGACGTTGGGTTGCACACTGGCCTGCGAGAATCCGCTCGCTTAGGCATCCGGCGCGCGCAAGCCTGGCCGTAACGCCAAGGGCTGCCATGCCGCGTAGCGCTATGTGCGGAGGCGTACAGAGCCACTCGCAGCCTGTCGGACTGTCCCGCTGCCGGACGACGGAGCGGCCCGGTAGAATAGCGGTACCGATCCCGAGGGCCAGAGCCGATGAGCGACTTCCGTCCGATCGACCGCGGTATCGGCTACATCGCCTGTAACCGCCATCCCGACCACGACACCCTGGCGACCCGACGTCGTCCAAGCGCCCAACGACAAGCGGCAAGTCGCCCTGATCTGGGTAAGATCGAAGCCGCGGACCTGATAGATCCCCGGTGTGACCTCTAGAGACCATAGTTATTAACGTAGGAAACCCCCCGGCTTTGCCGGGGGATACTTACTGCGGTCAGACGTTGCCGTGCCGGACCAAGCGCGGCAACCAGCTTTGTTGCGCAGTCAGTCGCCGGCCGCGTTCGCCGGCAGCAACTCGGGCACCTTAAACGGGTTCGATTCCTCAGTCGGCTTCGCCTCCGGCGCCGCGGTAGTCGGGGCTGCGGTACCCGGCAGGATCTCGAAATTCGGTGCGAACGTGACGAGAATGCCCCTGAGCTGGTCGAAGGGCTTGCGATCGCCTGCGAACTTCGCCTTACCGGCCTTGATCAGATCATCGAATGAGCTATTGCCCATCATCACCAGGTTGAGGTCGGCGCGATCGACGGTGATGGTGAGATCCGGGCTCTTCGCCTGCTCGCCCTTGATGTTGGTCAGCGTCGCATTGCTCATCTCGATCAGGTACTTCTCGCCGTTGTCGGGGGTGACCAGGTTGATGACGAACGCCATGCCCTCGGCCTTGCGCGGGTCAATGCCAATGCCGATGAAGTCGAGCCAGTTTTCGGTCGACATCGCCCGGATCATGTCCGGTCCGGACGACCTGACCGGCGTGCCACCCGGGAGCCCGTTGCGCAGCTCGTAGGCGCCCTGCAGAAAGATATTGCGCAACGTTGGGCTTTCTTTCTGGTAGCCGAGCTGCTCGAAGGCGTCCGCCAGCAGGTCCTTCGCCGCCTGGTTGCTTGGCTGCGCGAACACCAGCTTATTCAGGATCTCCGAAGCTTCCATGTACCTACCCTGGCCATTCAGCTCCCTGCCCTTGGCCAGAATCTTGTCGGAGCCGCCCATCATCTCGACATAGATTGGCGCCGAGTCCTTGGGCGACAGTGGCGCGATATTCACCGGGTTGCCGTCCCAGTAACCGAGGAAGCGGTTGATGACGCCGCGGCTGTTGTGCTGCTCCGACCCGTGGTAGCTGTGCGCGGCCCATTGCTTCCACAGGCTCGGCGGCAGCTGGTAGACGTTCTGGATCTCGTTGATGGTCACGCCCAGGTTGGCATAGTGCAGCGACTGGTTGTTGAGGTTGGCGTAGGTGTCGCGTTGCGTGCGCAGCACTTCCTGGATGCGCGCGTTGCCCCAGCGCGGCCAGCTATGGGAGGCGAACATCACCTCGGCGTCCTGGCCGAACTTGTAGAGCGCCACGTTGATCTGTTTCGACCAGTTCAGCGCATTGCGCACCGGTGCGCCGCGCGGCGTGTAGATGTTATGGATGGTGCCGGTGATATTCTCCGCCGCCCAGAATGCCTTGAGCTGCGGGAACCAGGTGTTCATCTCGACCGGCGCCTCGGTATCGGGCGTGTTCTGAAACACCATCGTCACGCCGTCGACCGTCACTTCCTCGAAGTCCTTCGTGATCAGCAGGTTCGGCGCGATCAGCCCGACGTTACCGCTCGCCACGTTCTTGCCGATCGACTGGTCCGCGTGACCGAATGGGTCGCGCGGCAGCAGCACCGCGTACGAGTACTGGGTGCGGCGCGACATCGCGTTGCCGGAGAATACATTCTCCTCGATCGCCGCCTGCATGAAGCCCTCAGGCGCGATCACCTTGACCTTGCCGCTGACCACGTCGGCCTCATCCACCACGCCGCGCACGCCGCCGAAGTGGTCGACGTGCGAGTGCGAGTAGACGACGCCCAGCACCGGCCGCTTGCCGAGCTTCTCGTTGATGAATTCGAGCGCCGCCCGGGCGGTTTCCTTGGCGGTCAGCGGGTCGAAGACGATCCAGCCGGTATCGCCCTTGATGAAGCTGATGTTGGCCAAGTCGAAGCCGCGCACCTGGTAGATCCGGCCCGGCAGGACTTCGTAGAGGCCGTAGGCCATGTTCAGCACGGCTTGGCGCTGCAGCGAGGGGTGGATACTCTGGAAGTCCTTGCCCTGCAGCAGCCACTGGTAGCTGCCCATGTCCCAGGCCACGTTGCCGGCGTCGGCCATGATTTTCATGAACGGCGGCTCGGCGATGAAGCCCTTCTTGGCTTCGTCGAAGTCACGCTTGTCCTCGAACGGCAGCGTCGCCGAGACGCCTTTGCGCAATTCGATCGTGTACATCGACGGCAGGTTGCCCTTGGGGTCGAAGTGTTTCTCGCCCGGGGTCGTTGCCTCCGCCTGCGCCTGTGCCTGTGCCTGTGCTTGGACTGGGCCCGAGTCGAGGGCAAACAGGCTGCCGAATACGACAGCGGCACCCGCGGCGATCATCCATCCGAGGAAAGGTCGGCCGGTCTTCATCTCTATCTCCTGAGTCGAGGTTTTCGTCATGGTGTCTTCTCGGCTTCCATGCCAAGGGGGAAATCGGAGGTGGCACTGAATCCGCCTACATCGCCGAAGGCGGTCGCGAACCAACTGTCGCCGATCGCGACGCGCGCGCGGCCACCGATCAGCGGATCGACCCAGGTCTTGCTCACGCCGAGGCGCTGGGCGGGAAGCAGCCCGGGCGAAAGGGATAGGTCGAGATCGACGGAGTTGACCCGGAAGCCGGCCATCAGGTCGACCGCGACCCGTTCAGGCGGCCCCGAGCGGGTTCGGGGTCATTTTGGCGATCCGCTCCAGATCGGCCGCGCTCGGCCCGTCGCTGGCGGCCAGCCGCAGGGGTACTGCCTAGGTCCTGCAGTGGCTCGCCCTTCGGGGCGGCCCCGCACCGGCCGGGCGCCGCGACCATCATGCACGCCAGATAGTCGGTTGCGACGATTCCAGGCAGGCCCTTGTTGCGCGAAGTCATTTCACGCTCCGCTGCGGTCGCCACTAGCCGCTGGCGATCGCACCATCAAGCGACCTTAGCCAGGTAGGCCGAAATGTGGACCCGGCAGCAGCATAAGTCCAATGCAATATCCAGCGCTATCCGATACCTTTATTGCATCATGATCAAGTTGCAACAATTGGCCCATGCCCTGGCGCTCTCGCGTTACGGGACTTTCCACCGCGCAGCCAAGGCCCAACACCTGTCCCAGCCGGCCTTCTCGCGCAGTATCCGCGCGCTGGAGGAGTCGCTGGGGGTCCCGCTCTTTGACCGCCAGGGCGCAGTGGTCACGCCGACGCCCTATGGCTGCGCCCTGTTGACCCGGGCCACTGCCATCCTTAGGCAAACGGAGGAGTTGGAGCGCGAGATCGAGCTGTTGCAAGGGCTTGAGACGGGACACTTTGCCGTCGCAGTGGGGGCCTATGCGGGCGATCTGTCCGCGAACCGCGCGGTGGCTGAGCTCATCGCGCGTCATCCCGATCTGCACTGCAAGGTCAAGCTGAGCAGTTGGCGGCGGGTGGTCGATCTGGTCCGCGAGCGAGCGGTCGATCTTGGGGTGGCCGAGATCAGTACCCTCGGCACCGAACAGGACCTGGAGGCCGAACCCATCGCACAGCACGACATGGTCTTCTTTTGCCGCCGCGGGCACCCATTGCTGGCACGCCAGACGGTGTCGAAGGCGGACCTCGATGCCTTCCCCTTGGCATCGATCCGGGTCCCGCCCCGCGGGGTCGGTCTGGTTCCGGGCAGGGGTGAGCTGGACGCGGACACGGGCGACTTGATCCCGCAAGTGGAAGTGTACGAGTTGACGACCGCCCGCGCCCTGATCCTGGTGAGCGACGCCTTCGGTATCGCGGCCCCGTTGCAGATCGAGCCCTGGCTGCGCAGCGGCGAGTTGGTCGTGCTGCCCTACCGGCCATCGTGGCTGAAGCTGGACTATGGCTTCATCCATCTAAGGAACCGCACCCTGGCGCCTGCCGCGCGACGGTTCATGGCGATCGTCAGGGAAATCGAGTCCGAGCTCGACGTCCGTAACCGGAGGCTGATCCGGCAGATCTTTGCCAACTCGGAAGGCGCCTCCGGAGAGGCCGGCTAGTCGACATTTCGGAAGCGGGCAGTCTAAGCGGCACGACCGCTGAAGGTGCCGCTCAGCGGTGCCCTTCCCTCGGGCAAAGAGATCGCCGAGTGGCGTCAAAAACGCCCGACCAACGACAGGCCGACCAGCCCCCCGGGGTCGCGATCCTCATCGTAGAGCTCGTTGCCGTCCCGATCCTCGACACGCAGGTTCCCCGCGAGCGCGGCCCCCGCGTACAGGTTGAACTTCAGCGTGTCGGAGATCCGACGCCCGATGCGAGCCACTACCGGAAGGTATGCATTTTCGCCGATACCGTTGGGGACGGGACCGTTCTCGTCCAGGCGGAAGCGAAAGGACCGAAACGCCGCGGCAATGCCGATCTCCCAGCCGGAGTCCAGCGCGTACGAGAGCTCAAGTCCGGCCGGCCCGGCGGGGCCGGCGGGGAGCGGATTCGTCAGGCGCAGGCGCTCGGTGATGCGCCAGTCGACGATCAGGAACGGGAAGGCGCGCGTCTGCTCGATCCGCTCGTAGACGCCGACACCGAGCCCCAGGGTGAGATCGGGACTCAGACGCCGCGCGGCTGAAACCAGTGCGCCGTACTCCAGGGCGTCGGAAAGCTCGGCACCCGATTCGCCCGAGTACTCGAGCGTAGGGGACAAGGTCAGGCGCCAGCCGCCGTCGGTGGTATAGCTGTAGGGAACGGACAGTCCAACCCGATAGAGCGAGCCCCAGGGCTGGGCACCGCCGAAGGCTGCAATGTCGTTAAAGCGCCAGTCCTCGTAATCGAAGCTCAGTCCGAGGCGGAGCGTCGAGTGCGCATCAAACACCCAGGTGCGCGCGAACGACGTGAGCACCCCCGAATAGCCCGCGTCGCCGCCGGAGTCGAGGTCGCCGGCGAATTGGTAGACGGGCGTGATCGAGAACGTGTCCGTCGTTGCCGACTGCGCGCCGGCGCCGGCGCTCCAAGCGAACAGCGCTCCGACGAGGGTGTTGCTCAGGCGAACGCGTGCGTGCCTTTGGCTATTCCGCATGGAGTCAGGCGACATGGACATTGTCTCCCAGTCTATTCACATCGGCGCCCGGCGCCTTGCCCCTATACCATGTGACATAGAGGGTTGGGAGAAATACCAGGGTGAGCAGGGAGGCGACCAATAGACCGCCCATGATGGCGTAGGCCATGGAGCCCCAGAAGACGGTGGGGGCGATGGGGATCATGCCCAGCACCGTCGAGAGTGCGGTCAGCATGATGGGTCTGAAGCGAGACACGCTGGCCTCCACCACGGCGTCCCAGACGGTCTTGCCCGCGGCCCGCTCGCTCTCGATCTGGTCGATCAGGATCACCGCGTTCTTGGCGATCATGCCGATCAGGGCGAGGATTCCGAGAATGGCGACGAACCCGAGCGGCTTGCCGGAGACCAGAAGCGCCGCGACCACGCCGATCAGACCCAGCGGCACCAGGCTCAGGACGATGAAGAGCCGGGCAAAACTCTTAAGCTGAAAGATCAGCAGGGTGAGCATCAGCAGGAGCATCAGCGGCACCACGGCAAAGACCGAGGCACGCGAATCCGTGCTCTCTTCGACCGAGCCGCCTAGCTCGATGCGGTAGCCGGCAGGTAGGGTCGCGTTCAGCTCGGCGATGGGCTGCTCCAGGTCGGCGACCACGGTCTCCGGCATGGCCCCGGGTGCCACATCCGCTTGAACGGTCAGGGTCGGTACTCGGTCGCGCCGCCACACCAGCGGGTAGTCCTGACCGTACTCGAAGGTCGCAAACTGGCTAAGCGGGATGGTGCGACCGTTCGGCAGCGACACCGGCAGGTTGCGCAGCGTCTCGACCGAGAGGCTCTGTCCGCCCACCTCGCGCGCCACCACGTTGACGAGATAGATGTCGTCCCGGACCTGGGTGATGGCGGAGCCGGTGATATTGGCGTTGAGCGCGGTGGAGACCGCCTGTGAGCTCAGGCCCAGCTGATGCGCCTGCTCCTGATCGACCCGGATATGCAGCTCGCGCTCCGGCTCCATCCAATCGAAATTGACGCGTCGCGTACCCGGGTTCGCGGCGACCAGGTCCCCGAGCTTCATGGCGATGTCGCGAAGCTGGGTCGGGTCCGGGCCCAGGACGCGATACTGGACCGGCCAACCGACCGGCGGCCCCAGCTCCAGCGGCGACACCCGGCCCACCACCTGGGGGAATCGCTCCGCGAGCAGCGTTTCGAGTCGCGGCTGGAGACGCTCGCGGGCCTCGATGTCCTTGGTCACGATCACCGACTGGGCGAAGAAGGGGTTCGCCAGCTGTACGTCGAGCGGCAGATAGAAGCGGATCGCACCCTGGCCGATGTAGGTGCTCCAGCGCTCGATCTCGGGTGCAAACTCGGGATCGTCGCGCAGCACCTGCTCGAATTCGTCGACCAGTCGTTCCGTTGCATGGATCGATGCGTTCTGCGGGAGTCGCAGGTCGACCAGGAGCTCGGGCCGATCGGACGACGGGAAAAACTGGCGCGGCACCAGTCCCAGGCCGGCGATGGCCGCGACAAAGATCGCGACCGTCAGGGCGATGGTGACCCAGCGCGCCCGCATCGCCAGCGTCAGGAAGCCCCGGTAGATCTCGACCGTGCGATTGGGTTTGTCGCCCTGCCCGGACTTGGGCGGGCGCAGCAGCACCAACCCGATCAGGGGGGCGAACACCATGGCGACCAGCCAGGAGGCGATCAGCGCAATGCCGACCACCGCGAAGATCGAGAAGGTGTATTCGCCGGCCGAGGACTGGGCGAAGCCGATCGGGACGAATCCGGCAATGGTGACCAAGGTGCCGATCAGCATCGCAAAGGACAGGTGCTTATAGGCATAGGTCGCCGCGCTCGCCTGGTCGTCGCCCAAGGCCAGGCGCCGGCTCATGGCATCGATAGTGGTCATGGCGTCGTCGACCATGAGGGCCAGGGCGATGATGAGCGCGCCGAGCGAGACCCGCTGGAGGTCGATGTCGACGATGTCCATCATCGGGAAGACCACGGCGAGCGTGAGCGGAATGGCCACCGCGACGACCGTGCCGGCGCGCACCCCAAGCGCGATGAAGCTCACCACCAGCACGATGGCGATGGCCTGCCAGAGCGAGGCGGTGAACTCGTTGATGGCCAGATCGACCGTGAGTGGCTGATCCGCCACCAGACGCGGCTCGATGCCGTGCGGGAGCTCGGCCTTGATCTCGGCGATGGCCTTCGCGACATTGCGTCCGAGCGCCAGGGTATCGCCGCCGTCGCGCATGGCGATGGCGAGCCCGATGGCGGGCTCGCCATTGATCCGGAACATGGGCTGGGGCGGGTCGACGAAGCCGCGGCGGATATCGGCGATATCGCGCAGCCGGAGCATCCGATCGCCGACGGCAAAGGTGACCTCCGCGATGTCCTGCTCGGACCCGAAGGCACCCGAGACCCGCAGCGCGATGGACTCCTTGCTGGTGCTCAAGACACCGGCAGGGCTCACGATGTTCTGGGCGCGCAGTGCCGCGAGCAGTGTGCTCGGATCGAAACCCAGGCCGGCGAGCCGCTCGGCCGAGAAGTCGATGTAGATGACCTCGTCCTGGGCGCCGAGGATGTCGATCTTGGAGACATCCGGGACCAGGAGCAGCTCGGAGCGGGCGGCCTCCACCGCGTCGCGCAGCTCACGGTGCGAGAACCCGTCCGCGGTGAAGGCGTAGATGATCCCGAAGGTGTCGCCGAACTCGTCGTTGAAGAAGGGTCCGACGATGCCCTGGGGCAGGGTGTGGCGCATGTCGCCCACCTTCTTGCGGACCTCGTACCAGGTGTCGGAGACGTCGCGCCCCTGGGTGCTCCCCACCAGGTCCACGAAGATGGTGGTCGTGCCCGCGCGGGTGAAGCTGCGCAGGTTGTCCAGGTTCGGGACCTCCTGCAGGGTGCGCTCGAGTCGCTCGGTGACCTGCTGGATGGTCTCGTCGAGTGTGGCGCCTGGCCAGATCGTCTTGACGACCATGGTCCGGAAGGTGAACGGCGGGTCCTCCGCGCGGCCAAGCTTGTAGAAGGAGCTGACCCCGGCCACCAGGGCGGCCAGCATGATGAAGATGGTGACCGAGCGGTTGCGGATCGCCCAGTCGGAGAGGTTGAAACCGCTCATGGTTGAGCTCTGGGCTGGGACTCGGGCGGAGTCTGAGTCTGGGGCTGGGCCCCGAGCAGTCGGACCTGCTGGCCGGGGCGCAGGGTCTGGACTCCCGCGGTCACCACCAGCTCGCCGGGCTCCAGACCCTGGGAGACCAGCACCCGATCCAGCTCAAAGCGCACCACGTCGATATTGCGCAGTGCGACCGTGCTCGCCTGGGGATCCAGGGTCCAGACCGCCGGTGCACCCCCGGTCGCCGTCAGTGCCGAGGTCGGGATCTCGATGCCCGTGGGCCCGCCGAGCTGGATGGTGCCGGTGACGGTCGAGCCGAGCCGCATCGCCCCCGGGGGGTTGGCGAGGCCCACTCTGACCTGGAAGGTCCGGGTCACCGGGTCCGCCTGCGGAGACACCTCCCGCACCCGTCCCTCGGCGGTCACCTTGGGGTCGGTGCTGAGCGCGACCAGCACCGTGTCCTCGGCGGAGGCCGCCTCCTTGACCCGCGCCGGCACGTCGAAGACCGCGTCGCGCCCGCTCTGGCGGGCGAGCCGGACGATCATCCGCCCGGGCGCCACCACCTCGCCGGGCTCGGCCCCGCGGGCGGTGACCGTGCCCGGACCGTCCGCAATCAGCGTGGTGAAGCCGAGCTGGTTCTCGGCCGTATTGACCTGTGCCTGAGCCGCGTCGACCTGGGCCTGGGCGGCGGACCGCGCCTCGATGGCCCGGTCGAACTGGGCCCGCGCGACGAAGCCGCGGGCCAGCATGGGCTCGTAGCGCTGGACCGTATTGCGGGCCTCGACCAGACGCGCCATGGCGGCGGCCAGATTCGCCCGCGCCGCGTCGAGGGCGTGGCGCTCGTTGATACCGTCGAGACGGGCGACGACTTGCCCCGCCCGAACCTGGTCGCCCACATTGACGGTGCGCTCGATCAGCTGGCCGCCGACCCGGAAGGCCAGGGCCACGTCGTCCTGGGCCTGGATGTTCCCTGTGAGGGTTACAGTCTCGCCGCCCGGGAGCTCCTCGACGGTTACGACGCGTACCGGGCGGACTGGCTCTGGAACGGGCTGGGCATCCTCCGCCGGTTGGCAGGCGGCGAGCAGTGCGACGATGGAGACGGCACAGGGTAACGAGGCCCAGACGCGAGATAGCGCGCGCGCCGGCGCGCCGAGCGAGGACAGGATTACCGGTTCCAAGAGGACACTCCCAGTGTTAAGTTGACGGCAAGCATGTTAGCCCAACCGACCGTCGAGTCCGACAGTCCCGCCGATCGCTCGACGGCGAGCAGAACGCCAACGATGCGCCTCGATACGGATCGCCCCAGGCTGCATCTCACTCGCTGGCCTCGGACGGCTTAACGGCTGCCTGGGCTGCATCTCTCATGGTCTTGTCGACGCCCCACAGCACATGGTCGAGCGGATAGGTCGAGCGAGCTCCGATATCTTCCCAATGCGCGGCGATCCAGTCGTCCGCGGCGCGCCAGCCGATGTCGTGCAGATGCTCGAGGAATGCCCACTCCGCGTTCATCTTAGAGGATACGCCAAGCGCTACCATCTCTTGCTCCGCATGGATGCGGTGGATGCACAGGTTGCTCAGCCGATCATCCTGGTGCTCCACGACGCCGCTCAGCCCCTTTAGCAAAAGGATGGCGCGAATATCTTTCACCAGGCTCGAGTTGAAGTCGATTTCGTTAACCCGATTCAGGATGTCGCGCGCGGTCTTGGGCACGCCCTCGCGGACCAAGGGGTTAATCTGCACGATCACAAGATCGCGTGCGGTGGTTTCCTCTACCAGCGGGTAAAGGACCGGGTTACCCATGAATCCGCCGTCCCAGTAGGCCTCGCCGTCGATTTCCACCGCCTGGAACATGAATGGAAGGCAGGCCGAGGCCATCACCGCATCGACCGTAATATGGGGTGCCTTGAACACATAAGGCCGTCCGGTACGGACATTGGTTGCGCTGACGAACAGCTTCAATGTATCGCAGCGGTTGACGCGCTCGAAGTCCACGATGCTTGCCACGAGGTCGCGCAGCGGATTGATATTCAGCGGGTTCGTGTCGTAAGGCGACACCAGCCGGCTCAACAGGTCCATCGCGATGAATCCGGGCGAGAAATCGAGCGACCAACGACCGAGCATCTGGTCGAGCCAGGTGCGCTGGATGGGGCTGGCACGTCCTGCATCGCTGACCGCGCGCCAGAACCGTGCCAGGGCCTCGCGCGCCGCCTCGCGTCCGCCGCTCACGAGTCCATCGGCCACGACCACGGCGTTCATTGCCCCGGCCGAGGTCCCGCTGATCCCCTCGATGGCGATTCGGTCCTCGGTTAGCAGTCGGTCGAGCACGCCCCAGGTGAAGGCGCCATGGGCGCCGCCGCCCTGGAGTCCAAGGTCGATCTTCTTTACGGTGGTAGACATGACAGTTCTGGCAGCCCCCGCGAGCTTCTCAAGGTTCTTGCGTGTCGATAGGGTACTCTAGCGCCATGCTGGATGACAGCCTGACTGGACTTAACCGTTGCTCCCATCGAAAGGTCCCCGACGAGGCGAACGATCGGTCCTACCCTCGGATGCCGATGAAAACGGATGCCGTCGCCGGTATGGTGCCGTGAATCGGATTGAAGATGTCTGCCTCGATCGGTCGGTCATCCGCGCCGAGTGGCTGGGCCGTTTCTTTGTATACTTCTTGTTTTCGAGCGGATGCTGGTCCAGATTCGGGGCCGTGGCCGGTGCTTCGCCTCAATGCAACGCTGCGAGCACCGCCGCCCACAGGCACAGGGCCAGGGCCAGAAGCGAGATCCCAGCGATCGGCCATTGACGCAACGCCCCGTCCGCCCGCTCCAATCCGGCACCCAGTGCCAAGACCCCGCGACCGGCACCGTTGGCGATGGCGAGCAGATCGCCTTCCGGCACCTGCGGCAGCCGCTCTCCCCAGCGCCAGAGCGCCAGAAACAGGATCACACCGAGCAGCATGGGCCAGAGCGCATTCCAGAGCTCGTCCGGCGCGAGCGAGCTCAAGAGCGCATGGGACCAGTGCCCAAGCCCGGCGAAGGGCGCCAATGCCCAGGGGATAACCAGCGCGGCGGCCAACATCAGCCACCAGGGTAGTGCCAGACCCAATGGGGCCGAGTCGGCAGGATTCGGTGCGGCGCTTGCGGCCAGGCGGCGCAGGAAATGGAGCATCAGCAGCGTGCTGCCCGCCGCGCCGAGTGCGCCGAGCAGCCCGGCGAGGCCCACGCCGAACAGCGGCTTGACCGCCAGCTTGGCCAGTGCCCCACCGGTCAGCGGCAGACCTGCGAGCCCCAGTGCCAGAATCGCCAAAGGGATCAGCACCGGCCAGAGCCGCCGGACGCCGGTTGCAGCAGCGACTCCGAGGCCCAGAAAGAGCGCACCTTTGACCAGGAGATGGTCGGCAGCGTAGAGGGTGACTGGCGAAATCGCGGACGGGTCCCCGGCCGCCCAACCCAACCCGAAGGCAGCGGCGATCAGCCCCATCTGACTCACGCTGGAGTAGGCCAGCACCGTCTTGGGATTTTGCTGTGCGATGCCGACGGCGACGCCGTAGAAGGCCCCGATCAGTCCGACCGTTGTCAGGAATCCGCCCCAGTCGGGCGCGGCCGACTCGAACGGCAAAAAGCGGATCAGGCCGATGACCCCGGCCTTGACCGCCGCACCGCTCAAGACCGCTGCCGCCGGGATCGGCGCGGCGGTATAGGCGAGCGGCATCCAGATATGCAGAGGCACCAGGCCGATCTTGACCCCGAACCCGGCAATCAGGAGCCCGAGTGCCAGATCCCGCCAGGGGGATCCGGCGAGTGCCGCCACCGCTGGCCCGATCGCCAGGCTGTCGCCGGGACTGGCAGAGGCCAGCATGACGAAGCCCAAGAGCAGACAGACCTCCCCCAGCACGGCCAGCAGCAGATAGACCCCGCCGGCGCGCCGTGCCTGCGCGCTGCTGTCGTAGACGACGAGCCCCCAGGCGGGCAGGCTGACCAGTGCGAAGACCAGATAAAAGGTCGCCAGATCGGCGGCGGCGAAGACACCCAGGCTGCCGATCAGCGTCAGCAGCCAATAGATTGCGTGGCGACTGCCGGTCGCGGCACCGCGCAGCCAGACCGACGCATAGATACCGGCCACAGTCCAGAGCAGCGCAGCGACCCCAAGCAGGACTGCACCGGGCGTGTCCAGGGCCAGCCCGATCCGAAGCCGACCCGGGTCTAGGGTCAGGGCCGGAGGCGGACCCTCGCCGAAGAGCGCAAATCCGGCCGCTGCCAGGGCCGGGAGCGGCAGGAGCCAGAGTAGCCGGGGCATGAAGTCGCGCACCGGGCTCCAGAGGCAAGCGATCAGCGCTGCGGTCGGAACGCCTAAGGCGGCGGCGAGCAGGATCCCGGCGAGGCTCATGGGATCGCCGCCCGACCGATCCCGATCAATCCGAACGAGGACAGCGGCACCAGCCCCAGGGCCAGCGAACAGAGCGCCAGCGCCAGCACAGTCAGCTCGCGGGAGCGGGCCACGGGGGCCAGCGGGACCGGCGCCTCGCCCCGCGCCATCAGGGTCGGTGCCAGCACCCGGTACAGATAGGCCCCCGTGAGTACCCCGCCGCCCAGGATGACGAGTGTCCACCACCACTGCCCGGTCTGCACCGCGGCCGAGAGCAGCAGCCATTTGGCCGCGAATCCGCCGCTCGGCGGCAGGCCCATCAGCGAGAGCCCCGCGAGTCCGAAGGCGAAGACGGTGACCGGCAGGGTGCGGGCCGCGCCGGCCAGCTCGCCGATCCGGTCATGGCCCATGGCCGAGGCAATCAGCCCGGCCGCCAGGAACATGGCGGCCTTCGCGAATGCGTGCGAGACGAGCTGGAGAATCCCGCCGGTCCAGGCCCCTGGCGCACGCCCCAGCTCCGCTGCGGCGCTGGCGGTCTCGGGGCTCGCTGCCAGTGGAAAGATCAGGAACAGATAGCCGAGCTGGGCCAGCGTCGAGTAAGCGATGAGCATCTTGAGCCGCGTCTGCCGCAGGGCCAGCACGCCCCCCAGAACGATCGCCGCGGCGCCCATCGCGGCCAGTACCTGGGCCGCGGATTGGGCGAGCAGCCCGGGCATGGCATCGAACCAGATCCGCACGATGAGAAAAAAGGATGCCTTGACCACCAGTGCCGAGAGCACCGCGCTCGCCGCCGCCGGGGCACCCGCATGGGCCGGCGGCAGCCACAGGTGCAGCGGGACGATGGCGGTCTTGGCTGCGAGGCCCGCCGTCATCAGCGCCGCTGCGGCCAGTGCCGCGGGCTCAGCCCCGCCGGCCTCCCGGACATGGGCCGCGATCAGGCCGATATCCAGGGTCCCATAGGCCCCATAGATTAAGGCTGCGCCCAGCAGATAGAGCACCGATCCCAGGAGCGCGAAGAGCAGATAGCGCAGGGCCGCGGCCAGGGTCTCCGCCCGGCCGTCCAGACACACCAGGGGCACCGCGGAGAAGGTCAGGAGCTCCAGGGCCACATAGAGATTGAAGAAGTCCTGGCCCAGAAAGACCGCGTTCAAGGCACCCCAAACGCCGAGCAGCAGTGTCCAGAAGGCCAGGTTGGCCCGATCCTCCGGTACCCCCGCAGGCACACGGAAATCCGCGCGGGCATAGAGCCCCACCGCGCAGACGATCAGGGCTGAGGTGACCAGCAGGATGGCCGAGAGCCCGTCCGCCTTGAGTCTGACCCCGAGCGGCGGGGCCCAGCCCCCCAGGTCCACCTGGACTGGCACGTCCCCTTGGAGCACTGCGAGCGCAATGGCGAGCGCGACCGCGAGCCCGATGGGTAGCGTGGCGAGTGCGATCCGCTCGGCCTGGCGACCGCCCAAAGCCAGGCCCAACATCATGCCGGTCAGCGGCAGCATCGGGGCCAGGATCAACAGCGGCCCGTCCAGGCGCGGCAGATCCAAGGGGAGCGCGATGGACTCGATCATGCGTCGGACTCCTGCGCGGGTGGGGTCCGGTCGGCCGGCCGGTTGCCAGGGGGCATCTCATCCAGGCTTTCCGAGCCCCCCGCCTGGACCAGCCGCAGCAGCAGTGCAACCGCGAGCGCGGTGGCCGCAAAGGCGACCACCAGACCGGTGATGATGAGCGCCTGAGGCACCGGGTCGCTGCCGACCCCGGCAGCGGCGCCGCCGCGTCTGGCGATGACCCCGAACAGCAGAAAGACACCGCTCCCGAGCAGGTTGAAGGCGAGGATCTTGCGCAGGCTCCCCGGATGAACGACCAGCCCGTAGAGACCCAGGCCGACCAGGGCCGCCCCGCATAGACCGAAGAGCGTGGCCGTGCTCATGGCTCTGACCCTGAAGATTCGACAGGCTCGGAGCGCTCCAGCGGTTGGGGCGGGCCAGCGAGCAAGAGCGCGAGGACCACCGCGACCGACAGCGTGATCGCTACCTCGCTCGCGACGATCAGTGGCTTGGCGTAACCCTCCGGATAGGCCAGAAACTCGCCCGTCAGGAAGAAGCCCGCCACACCCACAGCCAGGAAGAACAGGGGACCGGCCACCGCGAGCCACCTCAGGGTGCGCCCGCTGGAGGCAGGCGGGCGCAGCAGACCGGCCAGCATTGCGAGTATCCACACGGCAGCCAGCACGGCCCCGCCCTGGAAGGCCCCGCCAGGCGCGTTGGCCCCGACCCAGAGCAGATGGATACCGACCACAATCCCCAGCGGGGGCAAGAGCTGGGCGAGCAGGACCAGCGCGCTGCCCGGACGTGCCAGGCGCAGCGTCGGCCGCCCGCCCCAATCCCGATCCGCCGCCAGCGACCAGAGCCCGATCAGCACCAGCAGCAGTACGATCTTTTCCAGCAGCGTGTCGATCGACCGGTAGGCGAGCAGCACCCCGGTCACCGCATTGCCGAGCCCGGTGGATGGCAGGTTCGCCATCGCCGCGGGGACCAGATTGGGAGCGGGTTCCGGCAGGAGCAGCACCACCGCCGCGAGACCCGCCGCGACCGCAGCGGCCAACGCCCCCGCCGCCAGGCGCAGCCCGAGCGCGACCGTCGGGGCGGAGTGCGCGCCGCGGAGACGCGCCGCGGCCCCGAGCATCAGGAGCCCGGTAAGCCCGCTGCTCAGCGCAGCCTCTGCCAGCGCCACATCGGCCGAGCCCAGGCGCAGCCAGACCACCGCCACCAGGAGCCCGTAGGCGACGAATCCCAGGGTCGCCCGATAGGTCTTGCGCGCGGCGACGGTCCAGATCCCCAGACCCAGGATCAGCAGGGCTAACAATGCATCCGCAGCGAGATCCAAGGTCATGGCTCATCCGCTCCGGTCCGGCGCTGCGGGTCCGGGCGCAGCGCCCCGCCCAGGAGCTGCCCGGCGGTGGCCCCCGCGAGCAGGGCCAGGAGCCAGACCGCAATCAGCTTGAGTCCCCCCAAGGGCCAGCTCGCCTGGGGCAGGAGCCCCAGCACCACCAGGCCCAGACCCAGATTGTCCGCCTTGGTGAGTGCATGCAGTCGGGTCAGGGTATCTGGAAAACGCAGGAGTCCCAATGTGCCTGCCAGGAAGAAGACCGCCCCCAGGGTGACCGTCGCCAGGGTGAAGATGTCCAAGGCCGCACTCATGAGTCCTCCGGCTCCCTGGAGCGCGACCCGGCAACGAAGGCCGCCGAGGCGAAGGCCGCCAGCAGGGCCAGCACCAGTGCCAGGTCGATCGCCCCCGGGGTCCCGGTGGCCAGACCCAGGAGCAGTAGCGAAGCGACCCCGCCGGTACCCAGGAGCTGGGCCGCCAGCATGCGGTCGGCGTCTGCGGGACCGCGCAGGATGCGCACCAGACCCACCGCCACGGTGGCAAGCACGAAGACACCGGCGCCCAGCAAAAACGCGTTCATACGGGGTCCACGGGGTCCGCATCCGCCAGACCCAGTGCGCGGGCCATCAGGGCTTCGTCCGCAGCCAGGGCGGCAGCGACCGGGAGGTCCGTGTCCAGGCAGTGGTAGAGAAGCCTGCCGTGCGCATCCGACCCCAGCGGCAGGGTGCCTGGGACCAGGCTGGTCAGTGCCCCGAAGACGGCCTGCGCCGGTCCCCGCGGGAGCCGCACCGGGTAGGCCAGATAGCCGGGCTTCAGCGGCATGCGCGGATGGAAGACCCGGTAGGCGACATCCGCGCCGCCGGCCGCGGACTGCCAGACGAAGCGCGCGGCGACCCGCAGGAGTGCGCCGATGCGCACCCGGCCGGGTCCTGGGGGCAATAGACGCAGGCTGGCCCAGGTCGCGGCGGCAGCGGATAGCACCCCGACCGCCAGGCCCGAAACCAGGTCCGCGAGCGGCGCGGGTCCAGGATCGGCGAGCAACAGCCAGAAGCCGAAGAGTCCGGCCCACCGCGCAAGTACGGCCCGGGCCATGGGGCCTGTGGCCGACTCGGGGCTGGATGTGGGTCCGTTCGCGATCATGTGCGTCTCATGAGGTTCGCTGACGGTGGATCGTCAGAGCAGGTCGTTGAGTGCGACGCCGATCCCGATCGAATTCTGCTTCCAATTGTAATCGATCAGACTGTCGCCGTAGCCGGTGAATGCCTGGATATAGCCTCGCAATGGGCCAAAAATCGGCGGCGAGGTCCAGGAGAATTGGGCTGCGCCTTTTTTGGTATCGAGATTGCCGCGTCCCGTGAGCTGGAAGCTGTGACCGCGCCATTTATAAATCGCCGTGATGTCGCCGTAACCGTAATAATCGACGATGTCCGGGTTGTCGTCGTCGTTATCGTTTTCCGGGATGCGATACCAGGGTCGGACCAGCAGGGCGAAGTCGCCCCGCTCGATGCCGAATTCCGCAATGAGGCGGTTCCAGCTCCGTGAGATCGGATCGGCGCGTCCGTTAGACTGATGGGTGTAGCCGAAATTGAACAACTGCCATTTGAAACCCCAGAATTCGAGATTGGGGTTGTAGCTCAACATCAGCTCGGGCATGTAATTGTTCTCGCGGAATGGCCGCGAGAGATCGTCGTTATAGACCTGCCATTGGCTCTGCTGGGTGTAGGCCGCCCAGATTCCGAAGCGCCGGTCTTCGGTTGCCCAGAGCCGCGCCTTGAAGCTGATCTGAAAACGCGCCTCGGCGTGGTTGAGCAACGCGTCCTCGCTCTGGGTCGCGTTGAACAGCTCCTGGAACGGCACATTGTTCGGCCGGCTGGAATAGCGCGCGAACTGCAGATAGTTGGGCCGATAAAAGTCGATCGTGTAGCGGTTGGAGTCTGGGTTAAAGCCCCAGGCGGTGGCGATCATCGACATCGGCGCCGGTACCTCGATGGCCGAGGGGTCCGTGGAGGCGGGGGCGGGCGCCTCCGCGGCAGCGCTCGCCGGCGTTGTTGGCGCCGGCTCCGAGCCCGCGCTGGCCGAGCGACCGCTCGCGCGGTCGTAACAGGCCAGACGCGCGCCGTCTGCGGCGATCGCCGCGCACGCGGCGATGTCCTGCGGCGCGGATCGGGCCAGTGCTTCCTCGCCTAAGCCGGGCCCGACCGCCAGGGAGATTGCGATCAGGGCGGCGGGGCGCCCGGGATTCCAGGGGTTGCTCATGGGTTGGTCTCGACGCTGCATTAAAAAGACCCGAAGAGGGTACCCAGGACGATGACCGCCACCAGCGCGACGATGGCGCCCACGATGGCGACCATCACCATGTCGAAATAGCTCTCTTTGTGGGTGGACCCGCAGACCGCGAGCAGGGTCACCACGGCACCGTTATGGGGCAGGCTGTCCAGCGTGCCGGCAGCGATCACCGACACCCGGTGCAGGAGCGCCGGGTCGATCCCCAACTCCATTGCAGTCTGCATATAGCTGGAGCCCAGTGCCTCCAGCGCGATGGTCAGTCCGCCCGAGGCCGATCCGGTGAGCGCCGCCAGGATATTGGTGGAGACCGCAAGCGAGACCAATGGCCCGCCCTCGATACCCAGCACCCAGTCGCTGACCAGGTCGAAGGCCGGAAGCGCGGCGACGACCGAGCCGAAGCCTACCAGACAGGCCACGCTCACCACCGGCAGGACCGAGGCATTGAGGCCGGCATCCACGCTGTCGCGCAGTCTTGGCAGACGTTTCCGGTTGAGCGCCAGCAGGGTCAGGATGGCCGCCGCGAGCGCCACCGCCACCGACCAGATCCCGCTCACCGCGGCCGGGGAGGTGGGGCCCCAGCGGTCGTCCGCCAGATAGCCGAGATCCAGGTTGGGCAGGACGAAGAGGCTCATGATCAGGTTGACCGCCACCACGACGATCAATGGCAGGAAGGCCAGCATGACCGGGGGCAGGTTGGGGCTCGCCTGGCCCGCATGCACCTCGGGGGGGTCGAAGGTCCCGGAGACCGTGGCGCGCTCGCGCACCAGCGGGTCTTCGGCCGCCTGGTCTACGGCCAGGGTTGCACCGACCCCGAAGCCGATCCCATTGCGGCGCGCGACCGTTACCGCACGGCCGAGCCACCAGAGCCCGAACAGTAGCATGATGGCAGCCGCTATCAGCCCCAGGCCGGGAGCGGCGAAGGGCGTAGTGTGGAAGAAGGGCATAGGGATGGCATTCTGCACCGCGGGGGTGCCGGGCAGTGCGGACATGGTGAAGGTCGAGGTCCCCAGCGCGATCGCCGCAGGCATCAGATGGCGGGGGATATCGGCATCCCGAAACAACGACTGGGCCATGGGCGCCAGGACGAAGAAGGCGACGAACAGGCTCACGCCTCCATAGGTCACCATGGCCCCCGCGAGCACCACCGCCAGCACTGCGTGTTTGGCGCCGAGACGCTCCCCCATAAAGCGCGCGATCGACTGGACCGACCCGCTGTCCTCCATGAGCTTACCGAACAGTGCGCCGAGCAGAAATATGGGAAAGAACTGCTTGATAAACCCCGCCGCACCGCCCATGAAGGTCTCGGTCCAGTGGGCGAGCAGTGGCTCTCCGGAAAAGAGCGCTGCAATCAGGGCCGCAACGGGCGTCAGAAGTAGGACGCTCCAGCCCCGGTAGGCGAGCCAGACAAGTAGCGTAAGCCCCAGCAGGATACCGATCAACCCCATGATCTGCAAGATCTAAACCCCCTCAAGCGGATAATCCACGATAGAGCGTGGCGCGATGGCCAAGGTCCTCGGTCATGCCGGGCGAGGAATGCGTGCGCATGGCGCTGGCCCGCGTCCCGCAGCATGCTCTGGAAGGTCCGTTTCGTATTGCGCCTAGACGAATGGCAATGCCCCAGCGTCTTACTGCTGGAGGTCGGGTGCGGGTACATGGGATCGCATAGCGCAATCCTGCGGTCAAGAGCCCCGCAAGGCCCGCAATGTGCAGGAGACCGCAATGGCGTCTGCCAAGCGACCTGTGCTCAAAATGGCGACCAGTCTACCATGGGGTCTGGATTGTCGCCAGGGCGGGGAGTCGCGCTCGCCGGGATTGGGGGATTCTCTATAGGTAATGGCAAGATACGCGTGAAACGACGGCAATGCCCTGCGGCCCGCCTTGCCCGGCGTTGGCGCTGCCGTTAGTATCGCTCGGTGCCCCGCCGAGTCGCCGGGGCCGACCAATTGCCGGCCTTGATCGTAACTCCGGCGGCAGGTCGTCGCGGACCCGTCGCGGCCGGGGGCCGCTCCTACGGGCGTAGGAGCGGCCCCCGGCCGCGACGAATGCCATCCGCGGGGTGGCCGAAATTATGATCAAGGCCCAATTGCCAGTTGTCGGGTTAGGGGATTCCCTGGTCGCTGTTGGTATAATCCCTCAGGTCCGCGGATCGCGCCTGCGGGCCATGAAACCGGGCCGATCGCATCGTGCCGAGCATAAGGGCAACAGAATCGAAACCGGTCTCTCAGCCCAATATTCCCATTCGACGTACCCTTTCGATCCATGCCCTCGGCGCCCGCGCGTGCAGGACGCGTACCGGCCTTGATCGTAACTCCGGCAGCAGGTCGTCGCGGATTCGTCGCGGCCGGGGGCCGCTCCTACGCCCGTAGGAGCGGCCCCCGGCCGCGACGAATGTCATGCGCGGGGTGGCCGAAATTATGATCAAGGCCCGCGTACCCTTCCTGGCGGAGCCCCCATGAATACGGATTTGATCGTCGTCCTGCTCCTGCTGGGCGCAGCCATCCTTATGCTTGCCCTCAACCGGCCGCGCACGGACGCGGTGGCGATTCTGGCCATGGTGACCCTGCCGCTCACCGGGGTCATCGACGTGGGCGAGTCCTTGGCGGGATTCGGAAACCCTACGGTAGTGCTGATTGCTGCCATGTTCGTGATCGGCGAGGGTCTCGCGCGTACCGGGGTTGCCCAGCGGCTGGGCGACTGGCTGGTGCGCCGGGGCGGCGGGAGCGAGCTGCGCTTGCTGGTGCTCCTGATGGCGATCGTCGGGGTAATGGGGTCGGTGATGAGCTCCACCGGCATCGTGGCCATCTTTATCCCTGTGGTGCTGCGCATCGCCGCGCGCACCGGCGCTGCTTCGGAGAGGCTCATGATGCCGATGGCCTATGCGGCCCTGGTCAGCGGCATGTTGACTCTGGTCGGTACCGCGCCCAATCTGGTCGTCAACTACGAGCTGGTTAACCAGGGGGAGGCGGGTTTTGGCTTCTTCAGCTTCACCCCCTTCGGCCTGCCGATCCTGGTCCTGGCGATCCTGTATATGGCCTTGGCACGGGCCTGGCTGCCCGCCGCCCACCGGGAGGCGTCGCCGAGGCGCCGGCGGCCCCGCCTGACGGATTGGGTAGCCCTCTACGGACTGGCGGACCGGGAAGAGCGCCTGCGGGTGACCGCCCAGTCGCCTTTGGTCGGCACTACCCTGGAGGAGCCCGAGCTCCCCGACATCCCCGGCGCTCGTATCGTGGCCGTGGAGCGCCGGGGGCGGCTGGCGCGCCGGGTGCTGCGGCCCTCGGCTGCCACCGAGCTGCGGGTGGGCGACGTTCTGCTGGTGGACCGCGACACCCCGGGGGAAGACCGCACGGAGCTTATAGAACGGCTCGGACTTAAGCCTCTGCCGCTCTCCGGGGCCTATTTCGCCGATCGCTCCCAAGAGGTCGGGATGGCCGATGTCATGGTGCCGGCGGATTCCGGTCTGATCGGCAAGACCGTCTCCGGTCTCCAAATCCGTACTCGTTTCGACCTAAACGCGGTCGGGTTGCGCCGGGGCCGTACCGCCCACCTGGAGGGATTCGCCCACGAGAAGCTCAAGCTCGGCGATACGCTGCTCTTGGTCGGCCCCTGGCGGGGTCTGCGCCGGCTCCAGTCCGACGGGCACGATCTGGTGGTGCTGGACCTGCCGGCGGAGAGCGACGAGGTGCTCCCGGCGGCCAGGCGCGCGCCCCAGGCGGTGCTCGCACTCCTGGTCACGGTGGGGCTCATGGTCTCGGGACTGGTCTCCAACGTGCAGGCCGGGCTCATCGGCTGCCTGCTGATGGGGCTCCTGCGTTGTATCGATTTCGAGAGCGCCTATCGCTCGATCAGTTGGAAGAGCCTGGTGATGATCGCCGGCATGCTGCCTTTTGCACTGGCATTGCAGCGCACCGGCGGGGTCGATCTGGCGGCCGATATACTGATTGCCGCGGTGGGCGGTGCCGGGACCTATGTCGTACTCTGGAGCCTGTTTCTGATTACCGTTCTGCTCGGGCTCTTCGTGGTCAATACCGCCAACGCGGTGCTGATCGTCCCGGTGGCCCTGGCGATCGCCCAGGAGCTTCAGGCTTCGCCCTATCCGTTCGCCATGGTCGTTGCACTGGCGGCCTCCTGCGCATTCATGACTCCGATCTCCCCGGTCAATGCGCTGGTGGCCATTGCCGGCAACTACGGATTCGCCGACTTTATCCGCATCGGGCTCCCGTTCACCCTGGTTGCCATGGCGGTCAGCGTGCTGCTGGTCCCCTGGCTGCTCCCGCTCTATTGAGCCGGGCGCCATGGGCGGCAGCGACCGGCGGCGCGGGTGGTTGAATGCCGGTCTGGCTTGGGCCGCATTCTGGCTTGCTGGCGCAGTCTTCGCCGCCGATCCACAGCCCTACACACTGACGATAGTCCCGACCGGCGATACCGCCATCGACCGTGCGGTCTCGGACTCTTCCCAGCTCGCAGCCCTGCGGGAGAGCGCCCCCGTAGGACCTTTCGCACTGGTCTCCCGCGCAGACCTGGACGCCCGGCGGCTGGATACGGCCTTGCGCAGCTTCGGACACTACGACGCGCGCATCGCCATTCGGATCGCTGGACTCGCCACGGACGACCCGGCACTGCTGCCGATGCTCGAGGACCTGCCGGCCAAGCCCCCGGTGTCTGTGACTGTGACGATCGATCCCGGCCCCGTCTATCGGCTGCGGACGGTGCGGCTCGAAGGCCCGGTGCCCGCCGGGGTGCGGGCCGGCTTCGACCTCAAGCCGGGCGAGCCCGCGCTCGCCCGGGAGGTCCTGGCGGCCGGGGAGTCGGTGCTCCTGGCATTGCGCGAAGACGGATTCGCACTGGCCCGGGTGCCGCCGCCGGATGCGCTGGTGGACCACGATACCAGGACCATGGACGTGGTCTATGTGGCCGAGCCCGGCCCCCAGCTCGCCTTGGGCGAGATTACGATCGTCGGACTCGACCGGCTGCGCGAAGGCTATGTGCTCCGCCGACTGGGTCTCAGTCCCGGCGAGCCCTATAGCCCGAGCCGGCTGGAGTCAGCACGCCGAGACCTCCTGTCGGGCGGGGCGCTCGCGTGGGCACGGCTGGTCCCCGGGACAGTGCCGGATGCCCAGGGGCGGCTGCCGCTGACCCTGGAGCTGGCCGAGCGCCCCCTTCGGGTGCTGCGCTTCGCCGGGGCCTATTCCAGCGACGAGGGTGCCACGGTCTCCACGTCCTGGACCCATCGCAATCTGTTCGGCGGGGCCGAGCAGCTGACCCTGCGCGGGGAGATCGGCCAGATGATCGCCAACCGGCCGGACGCCTTAAGCTATCTGGCCGCTGCCAGCCTGCGCATCCCGGATCTCTGGCTGCGCGACCTCGACCTGAGACTGGAGATGGGTGCCGTGAACGAAAGCCTGGAGGCCTACGACCGCGAGGCGGTCACCGCCGGGACCTTCCTGGAGCGTCGGGTCTCTCAGCGGCTCTCCGTCAGCGGCGGGCTCGCCTTCGAGCGCTCCCGGGTCACCCAGGATGGGTTGCCCCAGGACTATCGGCTGCTCTCTCTGCCCCTGACCCTGACCTACGACGGGACCGACGACGCGCTGGACCCGCGCCGGGGTCTGCGTCTGGCGGCGCAGGTCTCCCCGGCCCAGGATCTGAAGGGGGACGGGGTGGGCTTCGTCCTGGGCCGCGCGGTCGGCTCCGGCTATCTCGACCTGGCGGTCCTGCCCAGGGCCTCCCTGTCCCGGGGCAGGACCGTGCTGGCCGGGCGGCTGGCGCTCGGCAGCATCTTCGGGGCCGCGCCAGAGTCGGTCCCCCCGGACTGGCGCTTCTACGCGGGCGGCGGCGGGTCGGTGCGCGGCTATCCGTTCCAGTCGATCGGTCCCCGGACCGCATCCGGTACGCCCGCCGGGGGCGACGGGCTCATGGAGGCCGCGGTGGAGCTGCGCCAGCGCATCGGAGCCAACTGGGGCGCGGTCGCATTCGTGGACTCCGGGGCCGTGTCAGAGAGCGGTATCCCGGGCTCCGGCGCGCTCGCGGTCGGGTTGGGTGTGGGCGTGCGTTATTTCACCCCCATCGGGCCGGTGCGTGCGGATGTCGCCACCCCGCTCAATCACCGCGAGGGGGACTCGCCGATACAGGTCTATATCGGGATCGGACAGGCATTCTGACGATGCGCCGGCTATTGCGCCCATTGTCGATCGCGCTGCTGTTGCCGTTGGCGACGATCGCCCTATTGCTGCTCGCGATCAATACCGGCACCGGGCGTCGGCTGGTGGCCTGGGGGGTGGAGGAGTGGACCGGGGGCCAGGTGGTCTTGACCGATCTGGGCGGCACCCTGCCGTTCGCACCGCGTCTGGGGCGGCTGGAGCTGCGCGACGGCGAGGGTGTCTGGCTCGGGGTGGAAGGGGCTGAGCTTGATCTGGCTCCCGGGCGGCTGCTGCGCGGGGATCTGGCCATCGAGTCGCTGAGCGCCCGCTCGCTGGTCCTGGCGCGTCTGCCGACAGGGGAGGGGGCCGGAGGCAGCGGACCGATCCGGTTTCCGCTGCGCTTGCAGTTGCAGCGGCTGACCATTGCCGATCTGGATCTGGATGGTCTGGTACCCGGCGCGCCGCGGTTGGCGGTGGAGGCGGACGGTGCCGCTGGGGGTACGGACGACCTTCAGGGGACCCTGCTGGTGACCGCCCCCGGCCGAAGCGACCGCTACCGCCTCGAGGCGGGGGTTGCGGACGGGCGCTACCGTGTAGCGCTCGCGATGGCCGAGTCCCCGGGCGGTCTGGTGGCCGCGCTGGCCGAGTCGGCTGGCGTGCAGCCCCCGGCAGGGCTTGCCGACTGGCGTCTGGACGCCAGGGCCGATGGGCACGCGACCGCACTGGCCCTGAGCGCCACGCTCGCGGCCGGGCCGCTGAAGGCCGCGGCTGACGGGTTGATCGACCTGGATGCGCGCTCGGCCACGGCGCTCTCGCTCTCCGCGGATGTGCCGGCCATGGCCCTGACGCCCGAGGGCCAGCCCCCGATGGCCTGGGATTGGATTGCACTGAAGGCGGACTTGAGCGGCCCGATGCTTGCGCCACAGGGCAGCGTCCGGCTGGATGCGCAGGGGTTGGCGTCCGGCGAGTGGGGCCTGGACCGTCTGAGCCTGAGCGCGCAAGGCGATCCGGCCGGACTGAGTCTGGACGGGGAGCTGCTCGGGCTGCGAGCGCCCCGGGAATTGCCGGAATCGTTGAAGACCGTGCCGCTGCGGATCTCGGGCGAGCTGGGTCTGGCCGACGCGGCCCGGCCGGTCCGGTTGAGCCTGAGCCATCCGCTCCTCGACCTCAGGGCCGAGGGCGGGCTGACCGGTCGGACCGGGCAGGCGACCCTGAGTCTCCCGGACCTCGCGACACTGGGTGCTCCGTTCGGTGCGGATCTGGCCGGCAGCGCCCGACTGGAGCTCGAAGGCGCGGCGGACGGGCCGCCCCGATTGGATGCCCGCGGGGATCTTCGGCTGACCCGTGCGCCGGGACCCGCGCTCGCATTGCTCGGCCCCTCTGTCCGGCTGGCGGTCGGCATCCAAGGAGAGGGCGACGCCTGGCGGATCTCCCGGGCCAGTATCGACGGGGCACGCATCAACGCCAGCGTCCAGGGCCTGGCGGGAGCGGACTCTCTGGCACTGGACTGGACCCTTGACCTGACCGAGGTCGCAGCACTGGCCCCGGGCTGGTCAGGCCGGGTCAAGTCAAAGGGCAGACTGTCCGGCACCCCCAATGCGCCGGATCTGACGGCCGATCTGGACGCACAGGCGGCCTTCTCCAGCACGGCCACCGGCCGGCTTGCCGGGCGTATCGGCGGACGCTTGAGCGCCCGACCGGCGGAGCCATCCGGGTCGCTGGACCTCAAGGGCGACTGGGCCGGTCGGCCGGTGGCGGTCGGTCTGAGTGTCGTGCGCCAGCCGGACGGGGCAATCGGTCTGACCATCGCCGAAGCCCGTTGGGCCAGCGCCGTCGCCTCGGGAACCCTGCGCCTTGCACCCGGTGCGACGCTGCCGCAGGGAGAGCTCTGGCTGCGCATCGAACGGCTGGCCGATCTCGCCCCGCTGTTCGGGGCTGGGGCCGGGTCTGGTGCCGATACCGGACTGGCGGGGCGCCTGAGCGCGAGCGCCGTTCTTGACCCGACTGCCGTGCGCATCGAGGCCCAGGGGGAGGGGCTGGCGCTCCCCGGCTCGGTCGGCATCCGCACCCTGACCCTCGACGCCCGGGTCGCCGACCCATCGGGAGCCGCACAAACCCAGGCGAGCCTCCGCCTGACCGGGCTCTTGGCCAGCGGGGTCTCCGGAGACCTGGCCCTGACTGCCAGCGGACCCGCTGCCGCACTGGACCTGAGCCTGGACTCCCGGCTCGCCACCCCCGCCGGTCCGACCGCTCTGTCCATGGCCGCCCGGCTGGACGTTCCGGCCAGACGACTCGGGCTCCAGCGCCTGGAGGCCGGGCTGAATGGGGAGACCCTGAGACTTCTGGTCCCGGCGGTCCTGGATCTGGCGGACGGACTGGCGGTCGACCGGCTGCGGCTGGGTCTGGGTCAGGGGACATTGGAGCTGGCCGGCCGGATGGCCCCCAGGCTCGATCTCAACGCGACCGTCGAGCGGTTGTCCCTGGATCTGCTCCGGCTGGTCCCGGCGGCCCCGCCGATCGTCGGTACGCTCGGCGCCCAGGTGCGGCTGGTCGGCCCCCCGGACTCGCCGGAAGGCTCGATCCGGATCCAGACGATCGGGCTGAAACTAAACCAGGGAGCGGGTCTGGCGGTCCCGCCCGCGGACATCGCGCTCACCGCGGACCTGGGTGCGACCGGCACTTCGATCGATGCGCGCGCCGAGATCGCATCCCGCGCCAATCTGCGTCTGCAAGGACGCATCGGCGGACGCCTGCCGTTCGCGCCCGGTGCGCTCGCACTGCGGGCGTCCGGGCGGGTGGATCTGACCTTGCTCAACCCGCTGCTTACCGGGGCCGGACGGCAGATCGGCGGTCAGGCGACCCTCGACACAGCTGTCTCCGGCACCCTGTCCGCGCCCCGACTGAACGGCACGCTGAGGCTCGCGGACGGGTCGGTGCGGGACCTCGGCATTGGACTCTCGCTGACCGATATCCAGGGCACCCTGAGGCTCGCCGGGGATACGCTAGCGGTGCAGAGCCTGGTCGCCCGGTCTGGTCGCGGCAGTCTGACCCTGGATGGCAGCGTCGGCGTCCTTGCCCCCGGGATACCGGTCAGCCTGAGGCTCGTCGCCCGCAACGCCCGGCCGGTGCAATCGGATCTGGCGGACATCCAGGCGGATGCCGACCTGCGCCTCGCCGGGCGGGTCTTCGGGCGACTGGACGCCACCGGGTCGGTGCGCTTTCAACGCATCGAGATCCGGTTGCCGGAGCGGATGCCCCCGAACATCGCGGTGCTTCAGGTGCGCGAGCAGGGCGGCGGCCGTGAGCCCGCCCCCGCGCAGGTGCGCGCGGCGGCCGGCGGCGGACTGGACCTGGGGCTCGATCTGCGGCTCTCGGCCCCCCGGGCGGTCTTCGTACGCGGTCGCGGGATCGAGGCTGAGCTCGGCGGCGAGGTCCAGGTCCGAGGCACCCTGGCCGATCCCGCCATCGGCGGCGGATTTAACCTGCTGCGCGGTGAGTACAAGCTGATCGGACAGACCTTGCGTTTCACCCGCGGGCGCATCGGATTCGACGGCGCCCAGGCCACAGACCCGAACCTGGACCTGGAGGCGCGGGTCACCGCCGCCGGCAGCACCGCCATCCTCGCAGTCCTGGGCACCGCCCGAGCACCGCGCATCGAGCTGCGGGGCGAGCCTGAGCTACCCCAGGACGAGGTCCTGTCGCGGCTGCTCTTCGGTGTTGCCGGGGGCCGACTCTCGCCCATCCAAGTCGCCCGACTGGGGCTGGCCGCCGCCTCCCTGGCTGGCTTCGGCGGCACCGGTGGACCCGGAATCCTCGATCGTGCGCGCACCGGACTCGGTCTTGATCGACTCTCCATCGGCACCGACGAGCAGGGCGAGGCGACCCTGGAAGGCGGGCGCTATCTCTCCGAGGGGATCTATCTGGGTGCCCGTCAGGGCACGCGGGCCGGCGAGACCCAGGGCGTGCTGCGCATCGAGATCACGCCCGAGATCCGGCTGGAGGCCGATGTGGGCGCCACCGGGGGGACGCGGGCGGGGGCCGCCTACGAACGCGAGTATTGAGTGCGGGAAGGCGGTTCCGCAAATGAGCGCAAAATACGCAAATAGAGTAGATTCTTGGCCTCGGCTCCGTCGTCGCCCGATAAGCGATCTGGCCGCCTGGCCCAAGCTCCCGATTATTGGCGTTCATTTGCGTTTATTTGCGGATTGATTGCTCATTCTGGGATGATCCGTCCAACCGGCCGGTCGGATCGATGTCTGGCGAGTCCGAGCATCGACTCGCGCAACTTGGTCCATCCACCCGGCAACCGGAGCAGTGACCCATGAAACGACTCGCACTCCTGATTCCCATCGCAGCGCTGATACTGGCGTTCTTTGCCCTGGGGCTGCACCATCACCTGACGCTGGATGCATTCAATGCCGCTGGCGAGACCTTCGACGCCTGGTACGCGGATCGCCCGGTGCTGGTAGTCGCTGGCTATTTCGCCATCTTCGCGCTCGTTACTCTGTTCTTGCCTATCGCGGCCCTGATGAGCGTGGTCGCAGGTGCATTGTTCGGGTTCTGGAAGGGGCTCCTGATCTCGTCGTTTGCCGCCGCACTGGCCGCCACCCTGGCCTTTTGGCTGTCGCGATTCATCCTGCACGATCTGGTGCAGCGGCATTTCGGAGAGCGCCTGGCGGCAGTCAACGCGGGGGTGGCGAAAGACGGGGCCTTTTATCTCTTTTCGCTGCGCCTGGTCCCCGTGGTGCCCTTCTTTGCCGTCAACCTGGCGATGGGACTCACGCCGATGCGCACCCGCACCTTCTACTGGGTGACCCAGCTCGGCATGCTGGCCGGCCTGCTGGTCTATGTGACCGCCGGGACACAGCTTGCCGAGGTGGATAACCTGTCCGATGTGCTCTCGCCTGGATTGATCGGGTCCTTGATCCTATTAGGGGTCTTTCCGCTCGTCGCCAAGAAGCTCTTGGGGCTCGTGCGCCGCCGGCTCGCCCGCGGTTGAGCGGGTCTCTGACTCGGGTTCAGTGGGCGGCTCCACGTCCGGACCGAGCAGGACAGCGATGGGCCTTGTCAGCGGGTGCGCATCCAGTGCGATCATCAGGACCATGGTGAGCGGCACCGAGAGGAAGACCCCGACTGTCCCGAGCACGAAGCCCCAGAAGAGCAGCGAGAGGAATACCGCCAGGGTCGAGATCCCGAGCCCCTTGCCCATGATCTTGGGCTCCAGGATGCTGCCGATCGCCGTATTGACCACCAGGTAGCCCAGTGCAACGAGCAGGGTGGTGGAGAGATCTGTCTGCACCAGGGCCAGCAGGATCGCCGGCACCGCCATGAGGATGGAGCCCACGAAGGGCACGAAATTGAACAGGAAGGCGATCAGGCCCCAGAGCACGGCGAAATCGAGCCCCAGGAACCAGAGCCAGACGAAGATCAGGAGCGCGGTGGCCAGGCTCGCCAGGGTCTTGATCAGCATGTATTGATTCAGGGACGACAGCATCTTGTCGAGGCGTGCCTCCGCCTCGGGCGTGGTCTTGAAGGCCACCTTCAGCTTGGCCGGCAGACCGGCCGCCTCCAGCAGGATAAAGAGCACCGTGAACAGGACCAGGATGCCGGTGGAAAAGACGCCGCTTACGTTGGACAGCGCCATGCGGACCAGGCCCATGGCCTGATTGGGGTCGAAGATATCGGGAACTGCCTCGCGGGAGTTCGGCATGCCCACGCCTTCCAGCCAGTTTCCGAATTGGTCCATCAATAGGACGAGCCGCTCCTGGTAGCTCGGCAGGCTGTCCCTGAATCCCTCCAAGGCGCCCGTTGTCGCCAGGGCGAAGAGGCTGCCGAAGTCCACAAGTAAGAATGCGACAATCAGCAGAGCCACCCATTTCGGTGCCCCGAAACGCCCCATCCAGCGTAGGCCGGGGGTGGCGACCACCGCGATAAAGACCGAGAGCAGAAAGGGTGCGAGGATCGAGCTGGCGGCATGCGCGCCTGCCACCACGATGACGAATGCCGCGGCGACGATCAGGCCGCGGGCGGGGGGACTGAAGCCGAGTTGGCCGTTCATACTGCTGTCTCCATGGTTTAACTAGACCTCGGTTGCGTCGCGGACGCTCTGGAACAGATCGATATCCCAGGCCACCAGATCCCGGCGGATGGCGTCCGCGGTGGCTTGCGGCAGGAGCCGGGCCAGGTCGACCCCGGTCAGGACCCCCACGATCTTTCCGGGCGCCGAACGGGCGTACTGGATCGTGTGCCAGGTCATGATTGCCGCCCCCACCCCGGTTGGGTAGGAGATGTAGGTGGCACCCGAATAGGGAGAGCCCAAAAGCCCGGCGTAGCGGTGATAGCTGACACCCAGGGTCTCGATCAGGGTTTGGCGCTCGCTGCGCACCGTCTCGGCGACGCAGATCTCGGCGGAGGCGCAGAAGTGGGCGCGGCGGATTACTCCGGTACGCAGCAGGTCCTCGATGCGCCGGGGTCGCTGCATGCCGGGCAGGATGGCCCGTACCATCGCCTCCACCGTGAGCTCCGGCTGGTCCGGCAGCGTGCGTTTGGAGAGCAGGTTCAGCTGAAAGAGCGCCTTCACCAGCTCCACCTCCGAGCCGCCCGTATGGATACCGATGGTGGGGATATCGGGGAAGGCGCGATGCAGGGAGAGCAGCTCCTCCTGATACAGCGGATACTGGCGGGTGGGCCTGGGCTCGTTCGGGAAGGCGTGATAGCGCGCCGAGCCAAAGGGCTCCATGACCTGCATCCGCCCGTCCACCAGGGTGCGGGGGCGGGCGGCCAGCTCCTCCAGTGCGACGACCGGGGACCAGGAGAAGACCACCGTGTCGGCCTCGATGTCTTCCAGGAGATACAGGTCGACGCTCTCGATCTCCAGCTCCTTGCGCTCGGCGTTGAGCAGCCCGTAGATGCAGCGGCCGATCAGGAAGTCCGTGACGCCGGGGGAAATGCCCTGGTTGATCAGCGCAGCCACGCCACGCTCGCGCAGGGCCGCGTCGTGGTCGTATTGGGCGAAGGTCAGGGTGCGGTCGGTGCGCTCGTTGTACATCTCCGAGGCCAGGTCGACAGTGCAGGCACCGACCTGGATACCCAGCTCGATGATTGGGCAGTTGAACTCGGGCAGGGCCGCGTTCACCAGCATCCCAGCTCCAGCCAGCTCCGCATCGTGCGGGGATGCGCAGGCGAAGATCGGGGCGAATTCCGGCACACCCACGAACTTGATGCGGTCGAACAGCCGCTCGGCATGAAAAAGCGCGTCGCGCGCCCCCTGCGGGTCGATGGTGTAGACCACGAAGCGCACCGGGACCTCGTCCCGCTCGGCGAGCTCCGCCAGACAGATCAAGAGTGCGGACCCGACGGCACCCAGGCCGAAGAACACGATCTTGATGGGATCGGCGGGGTTGGGTGCAGCTGTATCGGCAGGTGACATCTGGATCTCCATGACGGGTCTCCCAGCGACCCTCGGCATTGCTTGGGGAGCGGGGACAAGGGTGGCAACGCAGGGAGCCCCGGGTCCAGTGCGCGCGTCAACGGCACGGCCCTTCGCAGGCTGCGCGGATGGTATGCCCGAGGCTCGGGGCGCCGCAAGGTTTAGGACTGCCTGCGAAACCGGGCGCGCATCGGTGCCGACAGCCGACTGCGACGATCCAGCGGACGCGCAATATCCTGGTTGCAGAACGCATGATCGACTCCTTTCTGTGCGCTTGAGTCTTCAAGATCGTATCGTCTACTGCCGCGAGCGTACTCGGCTATTTCAAGGCCCACCCCGGCCTGATCTCGCCCAAGAGCGCGTTGACCTGGGCGAGAGCCTCTTCCGACACCCCGTCTTCCCGGTCCAGCTCCAGGGTGATGCTTATGCGCAGGGTGTGTCCCAGCGTCGCCTCCAGCAGCCTGTCCAGGGAGTCCGCCAAGTCCGTCACCTGATGCGGCTCCAAGGGGGTCGTTGCGTATCTCCCGCCTTTGGGGTCGGCGACCTCCGGTCTGGGCTCCGGTCTGGGTGTGACGGCGTTCTTGGCGACCCGCAGACGCACCCCGGGTGCCCCGCCGAGATCGCAAGGCCAAGGTGCCGAATCCACTGTGCGCTCGATCAGTCCCAGGGTGAAGCCTTGATCGAGCCCCCTACGAACCGTGGTCCAGGGCAACGGTTTGCCCCGGTTTGCGGACAGCGCCCCACGGATATGATCGGCGCTGGCCTCTCCCCGGCTCCAGGCAGCGGGCAGCGCCTCGGGCAGGCAGTCGGTGGCCGCGATCCGCTCGGGAGGCGGCAGCAATTGGGCATGCTGGTTAAGGAAACCCGGTGGGACCTCTTCTTCCAGCAGGCTCACCGTGCCGTTGAGCAGCCAGATACGCCCGCCCTTGACCGCCCCCAGGATCGCCGTTTTCAGCGCCTCTTGATTCGCCGCAGGAATAGGCATCTCCTCGGTGTAGGCGCCCTTGTCGATGCTGACCGAGTGCGTGCCGGAGAAATAGCCCGTCAGGTCGTCCCAAGACACCGTATGGCGGTCCCACAGACCAGGCAATGCCATGGGCGCTAGCAAGGAGGGGTCGATCTCGGTCAGTACCGCCGCCTGCAGCAGGACCACCTCCAGGGTCGGGTCCTCGATTGCGGTCCGATCCGGCCGATTTCGCCAGAAGGTGCGCTGCGAGCGATCGCCGCGGGTCACCCGCAATACGAAATCGCCTGCCTCGCAGCCCTGCAGTAGAGTCTCCAGGATGGCGTCCCGGTTGAGCATCTTCGGCAGGCCGGCGGTGGCCGCAAAGGCGCCGACCAGGTCCTTCACATACCGAGCGGTATCGCCTGTTGCCCATAGGTCATAGGGTCCGCCGGGGAGCAACGCCTCCGCGTTTACCGCCGTGGTCTCGATCCGCAGACGCCGGTCCGCGACCAGCTTGCCGAACAAGGGCTCGTTGTCCACGTTAATGCGGTAGGCCGAGACGACATTACTGTCGTTTATGGTCACGGCGATGCAGTAGGCGAGCAGGACATGGGAAACCAGCTCGGCCCGCGCCGTCCGCAGGTTGGTCGCGAGACGCGCCGTGGATGCGGTATCGATGTCGTCGCGCTCCTTGAGCGTTCGGGCCACCTCATCCCAGCCGAGCAGGTCCCGCGCCTTCTCCCGCACCGCGTCCAGCCCGTCCTTCGACGGCACCGCCAGCACCACGGCATTGCGATTGAGCGCGCGCGGCTTCTCGGGACCCGTGGTCTCGTCGATGAAGCGCCTGGCATAGGGGCTCGGCTTGCCGGACTCGCAAGCCGCCGCCGGACCCAGCACGGCATAGTGAAACTGGCCGTCGTCCTCGATGTCTGAGGGCCGTGCCGGGAGCTTGTTCACCTTCACCCCGGCCCCGCGCGCACCTTCCGTGAGTTTGTCGGCGTCCTGGATCGCCTTCTCCAGCACCTCGTCTACCAGGCTGTCGCTCACGCCCTCGCGCGCGGCGTGGTGCATCTGCTTGAGGTTCGGCCTGGACCCCAGGCGCCACAGCTTGGGCAGTCCGCCCTCCCGCTCGGCGGAGAAGATATCGTCCAGATACCAGGAGGTCCCGGCCCAGGCATTCAGGCCCTTATCCAGGTTGATCGGGTCCGGGTGGCCGAGACCCACCAGTAGCTTCAGCTCCCGCGTCCGGGCGTTCTGGCCGATGGGCTGGGAGTGCAGGAAGGTCGCCATCACCGCCTGCTCGATCTCCCGCGCGGCGATCCCGGGGAGCCCCTCCTGCGCCCGGGCCGCATGGGCCAGCTCCGCTTCCAGGATGGCCGGCCAGTTTTGCTTGCGGCCCTCGAACTGCTCCAATTGGGCGATGCTTGCCAGCTCCCGGGCGGCGATGCTCAATCCCTCCCCGTTGGCGAGAAACACCTGCGTACCCACCACCGGCTGCCGGTCCCAGGACTCCGCATCGCGCAGGGCCGAGGCCAGGGTCTTCAGTATCCCCCGGGTCTGCTGGAAGCCCTCCAGTCCGGTCCATTTGCGGTAGAACAGCTCGACTAAATCCGGGTGAAACGGATAGGCGGCCAGGTAGCGCTGCTCCTCGCTGGAGCGGCCCTTGCGGGTCTGCTCGTCGATCGTCTCCAGGCTGTTGAGCGCGGCCACGACCTGGGTCCCCCAGCCGGTAGTGTTCCGGTAGCTCTCCAGGGTAAAGAGGCGGCGCCGGAGGATCTCCGGCACGTCATGGCTCTCGACCGGCTGGATGCCCTCGTCCGCGACCCGTTTGAACTCGTCGTAGAGCTCCTTGCTGATCTGTTTGCCCAGGTCGTCCATCTTGTGGGTGTCCGAGGCCAGCAGGGAGGCCACCAGACAGCAGCGCGGCACCTTGGCCACCGCCTGGGTCAGACCGTGCAGAAAGTTCGCCATGCGCCCGGTCCAGGCCGGGTCCTGGTCCACCATGGTGCGCACGAACCACAGCACCTCGTCGAACAGGATCAGCACCGCGCCGATGTCCGCCTGACCCAGCCGCAGCAGGGCCTCCAGCACGTTGGTGGCCGGCGGGCTCGGCCGCTCCTCGCCGCCCGGCTTCAACAGCTCCAGGCCCGCCGCGCCGGCCAGCTGCCAGGCCAGCAGGCTCCACGGCTGCTTGAGCCACCGCAGACCCCCGTCCGGTGCGCGCACCTCCATGCCCTGCTCGGCGTCCAGGTGGTCGAAGACCACCGCCGCCACTCGCGCCTTGGGGAACCCGGCGGCCAGGCCGCTGTGGCTCCGGAACTGCTGTACCGCCGGGATCTCCGGCAGGGCATCCGGGTCCCGAACCAGGTGCACCAGGGTGATCAGCGAATGGGTCTTGCCCCCGCCGAAGGTCAGATAGAGCTGTCGTACCGCCCGCTCGGACTGGCCCGCCAGTCGCCGGGTCACGTCCCGGGCCAGGTCGCGCATCCGCACGGTCGGGTAGGTGAGCGCGAAGAACTCGCCAGGGTCGTGATAGACGCCCGGGTTATTGCCCACCATCACATCGTGCAGGTCCGCGGCGAACTGCTTCTGCGAGAGCTCGGTGCTCCTGATCTCGGGGCGCAGGGTCAATACCGCATGCCAGGGTAAGGTCGCTGTCTTAGCCATTCGGTCCTCGATCGCCAAATACCATTCGTCCGCCTTTTTTTTTTCCACGTTGGAGAGACTGCGCAAGTATTCGCCACCACTCCGATCCGCACCCGATTTGTAGGCTGGGTAGAGCGCAGCGAAACCCAGCAACAACATCTTCATGGGGCGCAGACGATGGGTTTCGCTGCGCTCTACCCATCCTACGGGAATACTTGCTCAGTTTGTTGGAGCGTGGGAGCGAGAGGTGCACTGTGCCAGCCGATAATCAATCCCCGAGCGCCAGCGACGCCTGTGCCGTGCTGCCCAGCTGGCGCAGGTGGTTGGCCAGGCGCTCCAGGATAGAGCACTCCTCCGCGCTCCCCTCTGCACGGCTCTTCTCGATCAGTGCCTGGATGAGCTGCGCGAACATCTGACCGCGTCTCAGCCCATGGCGGTCCAGATGGGCGTTGACCTTGGCCACGTCCGCGGCCACCCACAGTTGCATCAGCCGGTGAACGTGGTCGATCAAGGGGATGCCCCGGCCGTGGGACGGCTCCTCGGCCAGGCCGCGGTGGGTGCGCGTCTTCCAGGGCTTGAGCTTGAGCTTGCCTCCGCTGCCGCCCCCGGCATCGCCGTCCTCGTCCGCGTCCTCATCGGTATCCAGCGGATCGGGCTCGGCATTGGAACCCTTGCCCTTGGCCAGGAGACCGTATTGGTCCACCAGGTCCCGCTCCGAGAGCCCGCAGGAGATTGCATAGAGGATACAGGGACCGGCCGGGGCATCCTTGAGTCCGAAGTCGTTGCGGTGCAGCAGATAATAGGTCGTCACGTCGTCCAGCGGATGATCGCCGAGCTCCGGCTCGCCCTCGCCACCGGTCAGCACCCGCCCGACCACGAAGTCCACCACGATGCGCCGCACCTGCGCCAGGAACTCGCTGACACCCATGAAGGCGTCCTTTTCGGACGCCTTGCGCACCGCCGGGTAGCGGCTGTAGGACTCCAGCGCCGGGCCGGTCGCCGCCCAGACGAAGTCCGGGCCGCGGATGCCTGCATCCCAGAATGCGCGCAGACGCAGGACGATGTTCGTCTCCATCTCCTTCAGCACCTGGGTGTCCCAACCGGGCTTGGTGCCCGGCTCGCGCTTGCGGCAGACCAGCCAGACAGAAGAGGACAGGGCGGCGGACGACAGCGCGCGGGTGCGGTTGCCCATCTCGGTCTGGATCGGCCAACTGCCATCGACCACGAAACCGGCGCGGATGACGGCTCCCGACCAGGGTCTCCCAAGCGTCCGGGTGTTTGTGCGCGAAGACGATCACCAGCCGGCCATCCGGCTTCAGTGCCCGGTGACATGCCTGGAAGGCGCGGGCCATGCCCGACTCGTAGTTGCGCTTCGATGCCTCCTTGTCCCCGCCGAAGCGCGAGGCGTCATCGATCAGCTCGCCATCATTGGCGTCGTGGTCCCACTTGGGTGCCAACGGCTCTGCAAAGGCCGCGTCGATCTCCGGCGAGAGTCCGTGCAGGGTCCGGCGCAGCCAGACATAGAAAAAATCCATCAGGTCTGAATAGGGGATAGCATCGTAGTACGGCGGGTCTGTGAGCACCACGTCGAATGTTCCTTCAACCTCCGATATTGCCGAATCTCGGATGATGGTTGGTCCCGGCGCGAGCAGCGCAAACTTGCTTGCATGATCTAAATACTGTGCGAGCCATTCAATCCCGCCCGGATATCCGCCGGACGAATCGGCGGTGGCGACTGACTCGACGTAGTCCCAGGTAATCGGGAGCGCAAACCTTGAGAAGGTGTTGCGAATCTTGTCCCATCCGACCGTCCAGGAACAAAGGACGCTCCCTCGATCAGCAACCTTATCGATAACGGTTGCCAACAAACCAAGAATTGTTCGGGCAATCGTTTCGGAATAGCCCCCTGACACCATTTGTTGTTCGACAGATCGCGTTATCGTAATAAGGTGCGCCAGGCTAACCAACTGTCTATCCGTGAACAGATTGCTCCACCGATCCAGCCCGTAAAGTGGGACGGTAAATGGAGACCCGCCGCCTTCTCGGCTTGCCCCGACAGGAATGGGCTCGATAGGCATACCGAACGGAATTGATGCAAAGGCTTCCGCTATTTCTGTTGCGGGTAATGTCGAGACGCTCAGTTCAAGCTGCGTTGGTAGTCGGTATTCTTTTCCGTCCGGGCCGTCAACGATAACTGCGGTCACGACGGATTGGAGCCGTCCGCCCAGCCCCTCAATTCGCACATCCTTCATCGTCATGATGGTATTGCAGCAAGGACAAGTCGCCCCCGCCCGGCTCATGGTTCCGGCCCCGATCCGCTTGTCGTTCTCGCGCCGCTGGGCCGGGTTGGCACCGACCACCTTCACGTCCGGATTGATGCCGAACACGACCCCGGTGCGCTCGGCAATCGGCTGCATGGTGAGCAGGACGCGCTTGTTGTCCTTCTTCGCGAGCCACCGGGTCTTGAGCAGGGGCAGGGTCGCCCGGCAGGATTTACAGCGCACCGTCCGCGCCCAGAGATAGGCGACCGTGGGCTTGGCGATCCAGCGCGGATTGGCGGGGTTGTCCAGGTAGCCCTGGTCGAAACCGGAGTTGAGCAGGTCGGGCTGGGGCTCGCCGTCCGTGTTGGTCGGCACCAGCCGCAGCGGCTCGTCGGTGTCCAGCCGCACCTGCCGGTAGGGCTTAAGGCTGCAAAATTCGGCATAGGTGGGGTAGTAGCGCGCCAGGTCGCGGCGCGCGGTCTTCAAGACCCAGCGACCCCAGGCGCGCACATGCCAGGCGAGGTCCGCCTCAAGGACGTCCGCCCGCGGCGCGTCATAACCAAACAGATCGCCGGTTTCCCCCCAGCCCGAAGGGCTCTCCGTCTTACTCCCCTCTCCCGCAAGCGGGAGAGGGGCCGGGGGTGAGGGTGCAACATGCTCCCAAATCCGCTGCAAAACGGCCTCCGTCTCCTGCAGCACCTCATGATTCCAAAAGCGCAGGACGGTCAACCCCCGGGCGCGCAGAAACTCGTCCCGGGTCGCGTCATAGGCACGACGCTCCGCATGCTGCCCGCCGTCGAGCTCTACGACCAGACGATGCTCATCGCAATAGAAATCCAGGATGTAGCGACCGATCGGATGCTGGCGGCGGAATTTCGCGTTGGCCAGGCGACGACCGCGCAGGAGGTACCAGATCAATTGCTCGGCGTCGGTGGCGGACTTGCGCAGGTCGCGCGCGTGTTCGAGCAGGTCGGGGGGGAGCCTGGCGGGAGGGCGGGGAGAAAGACCCTCACCCCTAACCCCTCTCCCGCTTGCGGGAGAGGGGAAAGGATGGTCTTGCCCGCTCCCGCTGGCGGTAGATAGACCTTCTCCCCTGGCCTCTCTCCTGCTTGCGGGAGAGGGGAAGAGATGATGCCGGCCGGATAGATAGTGTTTGATCTCGGCGGGCTTGAGTCCCTTCGCCTTGAGATAGTCGGCCATGAAGGCCGGGTCCTGGATGGCGAAGTCCGGGAGCCGGCGGGTCTGGCCGGCGAGTCGCTGGGGATATTCCAGGGTGCATTTCAAGATGAACCAGGCCACCGGGTTGATGTCCATGGCGGTGACCTCGCAGCCCAGGCGCATCGCCTCCAGCGGGATGGCCCCGCCGCCGGCGAAGGGGTCCAGCACCTTGGGTGCACGCCCGCCATAGGCCCGACGGATCTCGGCGCGGAACCAGTCCAGATCCGGTCCGGATTCGCGCCCCCAGTGCAGGATGCCGCCGTCGGTCTCCAGTGCCTCGATCTCCTCGACCCGGCCGTTGGGCATCTTCTTGCGCTTAGTGGTCTTTTTCAGGGTCCCGGCCAGGCGCTTGAGGATGGCGTCGCGTTGCTCCTTGTCCCCCGGGTCCGGCAGCAGGGTGGCGATCAGGGCCGCCCGGCAGGCCGCCAGGGGTCGGCGCGCCGGCCAGATGTGGAGCGTGGAGATATGCCCGTGGCGGACATTCTTTTCGTGCACCGAGTCGATGGAGGTCTCGCGCAGGGGGAAGGCGACCTCGATAAGGCGCTTTGTGAGCGGCGTCTCGTCGCTCACGAGCGGTCCTTCAGCTTTTTCTGGGCGGTCTCAAGCTGTTTGATGCCTTTTTCGGGCGTAGGCAGGTCCTCCGGCATGGTGCCGCCAAGATCGCGGATGGTCTCGCGTACCTTGCTTCCGACCTCGTTGTGGGTCTGGTTGGCGCGTTGTTTGTCCGCTACCTCGTCGCGGCGCAGCTTTTCCTCGGTTTGCGTGGCCCGGAACAGGTTGGCGGCCAGTTCGGTGCTGCCCATGTGGTCGAGGATCTTCTGACTTTTTTTCAGACCCTTGCGCCCGTGGATGTCCTTCGCCCCGAGTCCGCCGTAAAGACCGCGGTAGCCATGGTCCTGGAAGATCGCGTAGTCCAGGTTGGTCTCGACTCCGGCATCCTTGGCGGCAGCGGCCAGTTGCTTGTTGTGCTGGGCGAGCTCGTTGCGGATGGCGATGCGTTTCTCGTCCTCGCTCAGTCCGGCAAATGCCTGCTCATCCGCAAGCTCCTGGCGCCGGGTCTGAACCGCGAAATAGGTCTGACCTTGGGCGATCACAGGTTTCGACGGATCTGCGTTCTGAACGATCAGGTAGCAGGCGTAGCGCGATAACCGAAGGTCTTGAACCCTGCGTCTAGCCTCCGATCCGATGTCGACCATTTTGTCGATATCGACAAAATGGTCCGCCGCTTTGTGTCCTGAGTTTTCGCAAGCGACTTTCGCTTTATGGATCACGAGCAAGAAATTACGCCAGTTCTTGTAGTCGAGCAGGGGAGCCAGGTCGCGGGCAAACCAATATTCGTTGCCCTCTCCGTCCAGGACACGAATGCCGTCGAAGGTGGCACTGCTTGGGTCTGGTGCTTTCTCAATCATGGTGTTACCTCAAGCGTTGAAGGCCCAACGGACAATGTCGCCGTAATTGATCGCCACGGTGCCCCGCGCAGTGGCGACGAGACTGCCAAAGGGGTCCTGGACCCGGAACAGGCGCGGACTCGGCGTGCCGCAATCGAAGACCGCGTAGAGCCAGTAGCGGTCGCGCAGGGTGCAGGCTCGGGCCCACTCGTTATCGGTCAGCTCGATCGCGCTGGTGCCTACCCGCCCCTTGACCTCGATGCCGCGCTCCTCTCCGAGCCGCTTGGAGAGCAGGTCGAAACCCGGATGGTCCGAGAGTCCGGCAAGCCGCGCCTTCTCCGGTGTCGAGACATCGCGCACGTCGGCGCCCCGGGCGGTCTCGGCGGCGATGACGATCTCGATGGCGATGCGCTCGACCTCCAGGTCTCTGGCCTGGATGTCCTCGGGGTCCTGAGAGGGCTGCACCAGCACGGTGGCGATGATCTCCACGCGGCCGGCCTGGATGAGCTCCACCTCCCGACTGACCTCAGCGATCGCCTGCTCGCGCCGCTGTGTGAGCCCGGCCTGTTGCGCGCGGATGCGCTCGACTTCGGCCTGGGCCTTGCGGTCGCCGTTCCGCGCCTTCTGGCTGTGCGCCTTGCGTGCGGCGGTCAGCTCGAATACCTGGTAGTCGTAGGCGAGTCCCAGGAGCCTCTTGGTCTCTAACAGGAGGGCCTCGGCACCGAGACGCCGTCGCTGTGTCAGTCGTCCCAGTACGGACTTGCCCAGATACTCCTCGGCGGCCAATCGCCAGGTCTCGCTCTGTGCGAGGAACGCCACGCTGCCTGAGATGGTCTTGCGCCCCGGCCTGAGCAGGAGCAATTGCTCGACCGGTGCCTCTTCCAGACGGTTGTCCGGGAGCTGCTTGAGTCCGACCAGCCGTTGCTCGATGACCTCCTGCGTATGCTGGATGGGTGCGCCTGGGTCCAGGCCGCGAACGACCGACACGCGCGCGACGTGGAACAGATAGGGGGCCTCGGCGGTCGGGTCGGTGAAGATGGCACCGCGGCGGCCGTCGGGGCGGGCCCGCTCGCAAGCCATGGCGGAAAGTCGCTCGAAGACCGGGTCGCCGGGGTGCAGAAAGACGGCCTCGCGATCGTCCCGTGGACGGTAGACGGTAAATCGGTTGCGGGCGGATGCCGGGTAGGTCTCCAGCAGGGGCAACAAGGGCTCCATCACGCCGCGCCGACAGGGGCGCATGGCGAACTGGCCGTTCAGGTCGCCGATCAGGTCCACCCCGATCAGGGGTGCGGCATGCTCCAGGAAGCCGCGCACGTACCCGGGCAGGAGTCGGCGCAGCTCCTCGATGGCCATGGCCTCGCGCAGCCGGGGCAGATCGGCCCGGACCTCGCCGCCAGCGCCATAGATGCCCTCGTCGCGGGCGGCGATGGCGCGGATCTGCTCGACTGTCAGCTTGCCGGCCAGCGTCATGGCGTCGCGATCCGCCGCTGCCTCCGAGTCGACCGCCCGGCGGATGTACTCGGCGAGCGGCACGTCTTCGAAGATGCGGCCCACCACGTCGAAGACCTTGTCGGAGCCGAGCTGTTTGCGGATCTCTTCCAGCTTGTCGAGCAGGGTCTTGATGACACGACCCTCGCGGGTCGCACCGGCCACCAGATTGACGATGGCCACCCGGTCGCGTCGCTGGCCGTAGCGATGGATTCGGCCCATGCGCTGCTCCAGGCGGGCCGGGTTCCAGGGGACGTCGTAGTTGATGAGTATCCAGCAGAACTGGAGATTGATGCCCTCGGCGGCGGCATCGGTCCCGACGAAGAAACGGGCGCCGCCGCTGTTGCCCCCCGCGCTGTCCGCGTGATCCGCGCGGAAGCGCTCGACCTGGGCGTCGCGCTCCGCATAACCCATGCCGCCATGAATACAGGCGACTTGCCCCGCGTAGCCCAGACCCTCCAGGCGTCGGGTCAGAAAATCGAGGGTGTCCTTGTGCTCGGTGTAGACGATGACCTTCTGGTCGCGGTAGGCGGGGGCGCTGAGCAGCTCGCGCATGCGCTCGAACTTGGATTCGTGGCCGGATCGATGGACCGCCTCCGCCAGGTGCACCAGTGCCAAGACTTCCTCCCGCTCGGCCAGGAGCTCAGCGAGGTTGGTCGCCAGGAAGGCGCCCAGGGCCTCGTCCTCGTTTGCCTCGTGCGCTTCCTGTCCGGAGACCGTCCCTTCCTCGTCGGCGGTCTGCAGGGCGAGCAAGTCGATCAGCTTACCCTTCTCTGCCTTACGTTCCAGCAGGACCTGTCTGGCACGCCATTCGTCCTCCGGGATGCTGCCGGAACGGATGGCATCGACGATCCCATCGAGCTTGGCGAGGCGTTTGCGCAAGGAGCACAGGAGCGCCCAGGTGCTGCTGGCCAGGCGGCGCTGGAAGATCATCACCGCGAAACGGGCCGCCTGACGGTTGAGAACCCGCGCGAGGTTGTAGTAGTGGCGGATATAGGCGGTAGTGCGGTCGTAGAGCGCCTGCTCGCTGACCTCGCCCTGGGTCAGCTCGTAGCTTACCGTGTCGCAAATCCGCTCGGCATAGAGTGGCCGGCCCAGTAGGTCGACCATCTCTTCCTTGACCCGACGGATGAAGTAGCGCGAACGGGCCTCCGGCGGAAACCGCTCGAACGCAGTCTCTGTGCCGAACAGCTCCGGATCGAGCAGGCGCCACAAGGCATAGTACGGATAGGGCTTGCCCATGTGCGGGGTGGCCGTGAGGAGCAAGAGGTGATGGGCGGACCAGGGCAGGCGCCACGCGTCCGGTAGGTCCCGAACGCCCGCAAGGGCCTCCGCCAAACGATAGCGATCGGTGTAGCCGATGGTGCCGTCGGGGTCCCGGCGCGCCGATAGCTTGTGGGCTTCGTCGAAGACGACCAGGTCGTAGGGTGGGACGTCCGGATCGCCCAGACAGCCGAAGAGATGCGGACTGCGCAGGCTGTCGATGCTGACCACCGCCAAGTCGCTGCCCTCGCCGACGAACGGGTTACGGTCCTTGGCATCGGACCCGGTGACGATCCGAAAGCCGAGTTGGAAGAGCTTGTGGAGCTCCCGGTACCAGTTGCCAACCAACCCTGCGGGTGCGACCACCAGCACCCGCCGCAGGGTGCGGCGGGTCAGGCCCTCGCGCACGTAGAGCCCGGTCATGATGGTCTTGCCGGCCCCCGCATCGTCCGCAAGCAGAAAGCGCAGCCGGGCCTGGGGCAGCATCCGGTCATAGACCGCGATGCGCTGGTGGGGCAGCGGATCGATCTCGCTGATCTCGGTGGCGAAGGCGGGGTTGAACAGGTGCCCGTAGGACAGGCGCTCGCCTTCGACGAGGACGCGAACCGCATCGGGATCGCCGAGGAAATCGAGCCGGAGCGGCTCGTCGGCTTCAACCGACGTGGGTGCCTGTTGTACCTGGACCCCGGCAGACCCTCGACTTACGTCCTGGTCCGCGCGTCGGAGCTTCTCCAGCCCCATCGCTGACGGGCGTGCCTGCCCGTTCTCCCAGCGATTCAGCGTGACGAAGGAAATCCCCAGGAGCTCCGCAAGCTGCTGCTGCGTAAGACCGAGCGACTTTCGCAGGGCGCGGATGCGTTCTGGAGTCACGGGAGCGAAAACGGCTTCGCGTGGGTTTATTATCGCATTTATAGCGGACGATATATACGCGCGCAAGCTGCAATGCGGGACTTGAGATCGTGGGTCTCTGCGCCGGGCTGCTTGACCCGCCCGCCGCCTAACGGCGATCTTGCACGGCTAATCCCCGGGGCCGGCCGCACCCCGCGCCCATGGACCCCAGTGGAGAGCTCGACTCCATGCCGATGCGCGACTTTTTTCAGGTGTTTCCGAAGCTCGCCGATTCGGAGCTGCGAACCGTGACGCTCGGGCGGGGCGCCCGGTCCGCGGCACCGGCGGACCTCTATGCCTTCCTGGAGCTCTATTGCGACGAGCCGGGCTGCGATTGCCGCCGTATCACCATTGTCGTCATCTCGGTCCTGTTGATCCGGTATGCGCCGGAGGGACGGCGGCGGACACCTCGGGTGGGCTACGACGAGTGCCGTCGTCGCGGGGATTCTCGAGCACAAGCGGGGCGTCTGGGCCGGGCGTCTGATCTGGACCGCGCTCTGGTCGCGGGCCGCCCAGGGTCGCACGCCTGTGCCTTGGCAAGACTTCCTGATCGTCGCCCGGGCGCTGCAACAAGACACCCCGCTCGCGCAGATCCCGCTGATGGGCTCGGTCGCCTTGCGCACCGTCCAGTCCGCATGGCGGTGGGCGAGGGCGGGTGAGAGACCTTAGGGCGGCAGAGCCCGCGGCCCCCGGAGGCGTTGCAGACCGAATTGCCCGCACCTGGGCAGCGGACTTCTCGCTTCAGCTTGACCGGGAGCGCCTCGCCTTCTTAAGCGGCATCCATGCCTTTCTGGAGCTCAATCCCGATCCGGTGCTGAGCGAGGAGCAGCTGCGCGATATCTTTGGGCTATTGAACGACGTGACCCAGGGCGAGACCGGGGCCGTGGCCCTGCGCGCTACCCACGCCATCGATGCGCTATGCCGCCAGAACCTGCTGGTGCGCGCGGACTTCGGCGGGATCGCGGCGGAGGGCGAGCTGACCCTGAGCCCGCTGGGCAAGACCCTGGCCGAGTGGTTCGGCGCCCGCGACGCGCTGACCCGCGAGGGCCTGGAGGTGATGCTGACCCGCATCCGCGCCGATCTTGCCCAGGTCCGTCAGGCGGCCGTTCAGGGCGGGGACGACGCCCATTGGCGCATCCGGGTGGTGGGGCCGCTCAAGCTCACCGTGGCCGGTCTGGTGGAGATGATCGACCGGCGTCAGCGCGGGATGGACGTGCAGCAGCAGGAGACCCGGGAGCGGATCGGCGAGCTGTTGGAGGCCCAGTGGTTCGAGGCCATCGAGCGCTGCGAGTCGCTGTTGCAGACCACCAGCTCGACCCTGGGCGAGCTCAACCGTGCCCTGATGTCGGAGACCGAGGGGGTGGCGAATCTGCTCAACGAGATCTTCGAGGCCGCTGATCGCGCCGGCCGCGAGGAGACGTTGGACGCGGTCAACCATGTGCGCACCCAGATCGAGCGGGTAGCCGCCTGGGGCGAGAGCCGCTTCCAGTCTTGGTCCGCCTACTACCAGAACGTCCACGAATTCATCCGCACCATCGTCCGCGTCGACCGCGAGCGCGCCTTGCGCGCAAGATTGCGCGACGCGATCAAGGGTTATGCCGAGGCCCCCTGGAACCTGCGCCATAGCGCCCAGACCCACTATCGGCACCTGCGCGAGCCCGAGTCCCGACTGGATGCCAAGTCGGTGACCCGCTCCCGCCGGGAGTCCGCCCCCGCGCTCGAGGACCAGGCGGCCAGGACCGGCCGGCTGGAGCGGCTGGCCGAGGCCTGGCTGGCCCGATTGGCCGGCACCGGCCGTTTGGACCTGTGGGAGCTCCTACACGAGCTGCAACCCAGTCATTCGGACGAAGAGCTTTTTTTGCTGGCCGGCGAGCTGGTGGTGTGGATGCTGGAGCGCGGCCAGCCGCTCCCGCCCCAGGGCTGGGAGTGGCTGCCCTTAGGCCGTCGGCTGGAGGTGCAGAACCTGGTGATCATGGCGAGCGGCAACGCGGAGCTGGACGATGGACGATGACCGGTATGGCAGTCTGGAGGAGGTCATCGCCGACCCCCTGTTTCCGTCGCTCGACCACCGGTTGCGCGGCGGATTTCATGTGGACGGCGACGACATCGCGGAATACGAGTTTCTGGAGCTGGCGGCGGACTGGCTACAGGGCTTCTATCGCCGCTATCAATGCAGTCTGGTGCACGGCGCCGAGGGCTATTGGTACCTGCTCTCGGAGGGGGAGCTGCTCGGACACCGCCGACTGGGCACCGCGGAGATGCTCTTAGGCCAAGTCTTGGCCCTGATGCGCATGGACCCCGCTTGGTTGAGCGAGACCGGCTGGATCCCCCGGGCTAAGGTCCTGGAGACCCTGGAGCACCTGCTCGGGCGCGAGCGCCTGGCCGGGCTCCTGGCACCGCGCAGTCGGGTGCGCGAGCGCCACGCGGACGACCGCCGCATCCGCGAGGCGGTGGACAAGGCGATCAACGCACTGGAGTCGCTGGGCTTCGTGCGCCAGCGCCGCGAGTCCGGGGAGCTGATGCCGCGGCGCCCGCTGATGCGGTTCGTCGCCCCGGTGCGCGGCTCGGGGGACCCGCGCGAGGCACTGGAGCGACTAGTGCGCGAGGGCGAGCTGGAGTTCGGCGAGGCCACCGCCGACGAGTCCGGCGCCGACGCCGACCCGGACACCGGGGATCTGGGGGACCGGGATGAGCGATAGGGCGCGCATCGACCGACTGCTGCTGCTCAACTGGCGGGGGTTTTTCTTCCAGCCGTTCGAGCTGCACGAGGCGGTCACCGCTCTGGAGGGGGAGAACGGGGCCGGCAAGACCACGGTCATGATCGCCGCCTTCGTGGCGCTCTTGCCGGACCTGCAGCGTCTGGTCTTCCGCAACATCGGCGAGGGGGAGGGGGGCGGCGACGGCGACCGGGGGATTCACGGCCGTCTGGGCGCCAAGGGGCCGAGCTACACAATGCTCGACCTGCGCACCGGCGACGGCGTGCGGGTCGTCGCCGGGGTCTGTCTGCTGCGCGGTGCACCGCCGGCACTCGAGTTCAAGCGCTTCGTGGTCGAGGGTCTGCCCGCCGATAGCGATCTGGACGCGCTGGTGCTGATGCGCGACGGGGCGCTGGAGCGCATCCCGGAGCTTGGCGAGCTGCGCGAGTCGTTCGCCCGGGCCGGGGCCACTTTGCGCTCGCACGACACGGTGGGGCGCTACTGCGGCCATCTGCACGAGCTGGGGATACTCCCCATGCGTATGGAGCAGCCCCAGGACCGCCAGCGCTATTACCAGATGCTGCACACCAGCATGTACGGCGGCTTCTCCAGCTCGTTGCAAAAGGGCCTGCGCGACTATCTGCTGAACGAAGACCAGCGTCTGCGTAACCATGTGGCGCGCATGCGCGAGAACCTGGATGCCTGCCGCATCACCCGTCGGCGCATCGCCGAGGCCGACCAGCGCTACCGGCTGATCGCCGAGGTTTTCCGCTTCGGCTGGGGCCTGGCGGAGGCGGCATTCCATGGCACCCGGCTGCTCGCCGAGAGCCGCCGCACCGGTGCCGACCAGGCGCGCGAGGGCCATCGGCGCGCCCGTGCCGCGGTCGGCGAGGCGCAGCGGGAGCGCGAGCGACTGACCGCTCGCCATCTGGAGCTGCGTCAAACCCTGGAGCGACTGGCCGAGTCCGACCGGGAGGCGGTCGCCCTCCTGGAGCGTTGCCAGCTGGCGCGCAGGCTGCGCGTGAAACGCGACGCACTGGCGCCCCGCCGCGCCGAGGAAGCACGCGCTCTGACCCGGGCGCAGTCCGATTGCGACCGGGCACAGGGCCAGGCTCAGGCGGCCGGCGAGCGACACCGCCGCGAGCAACTGGAGCGCGACGAGCTGGCGGACAACCTGGGCGAGGCCCAGAAGGCGTTCGAGTCGATCTCGCGCAAGGTCGGTCAATACCGGGCGGCCCTGACCAGCCTCGCGGAGGCCAGGGCCGCGCTCCCCGACCGGCAGGTGGAGCCGGAAGCGCTGGACGCACTGATCGCCGAATGCGAGTGCGCCCGCAAGCGCGCACTGGGCATGCAGTCGGCCGCGCGCCAGGAGCTTGAAGGCGCGGAGCTGCGCCGCAGGCGGTTCGACGCACTGCTCGCGGTCCTGGGCCGACTGCTGGGCGGCCCGGTGACCGACCGCGACGCCGCGGCGACTGCGCGTCTGGTCGATGCCGAGCACCGGGGTCTGGAGCATCGGGTCGCCGGTGCGCAAGACCTGCCCGAGCGTATCCGCACCGCCGAGTCCCGGGCGCGCGACCAGGCCGGGCTGCGCGAGCGGCTGAATTCCCTGGTGCCGGTGTGCGGCCCGCTGGAGCGGTCCGGGGAGGTGCGGCAAGCCCATGCCGCCCAGGCCAGTCGCAGACAGGCACTGCAAGACGCGCAGACCGATCTGCGGGAGCGCTGCGCCGAGCACCGCAGCCTGGGTGCGCTGGCCGGCGAGCGCGCGCAGACCTTGGAGCGCGACCTGAGCGCCTGGGGCGAGGCCCAGGCCCAGGCCGAGGCACTGCGCGAGCCCGGCGACCGGCCGATCGACAGCCCCGCCGCGCTGGATGCGCTGCGCGCCGAGCTGGCCGATGCAGACCGGACATTGACCGGCGCGATCGACCGGCATGCCGAGCAGCGCCGGTCCCTGATCGAGGAGGCCGAGCGCCTGGAGTTCGGCGGCGGTCGGCTGGACGAGTCGCTGGTGGGGCTGGCCGACCGGCTCGACGGTCAATTGCTGGCCGAGCTCTTCGATGCGGTCCCGGCGGCCGAGGCGGCCAGTGCCGAGGCCCGTCTGGGGCCGCTGCATGCGGCCGTGCTGGTCCCGGATGTCGCCGCCGCCGCGGCCGTCGCGGTCGCCCAGGAGCGGCGCCCCGAGCATCTGTGGCTGGTGCCGATCGACAGCCCCACCGGTCTGCCCCCGGGCGAGGCCTTGGGCGACAGCGAGCTGGTGCAGATGGGCGAGGTCTGGCGTCTCAGCCGGCGCCCGCAACGCCCGGTGGTGGGCCGGGTGGCGCGCGAGCGCGAGATCGAGCGACTGCGCGCCCAGGCGCAGGCACTGGACTCGGCGCGCTACGGATTGCAGCAGGAGCGCGAGCGGGTGCACGCCCGGATCGGGCTGGCCGAGCGGTTGGCGGTCGGGGCACGCTGGCTCGACCTGCCGTCCCCGGAGCCGGAGCTGCGCGCCCAGCGTCGGATTCAGGCCGAGTCTGCCCAGCAGTTGCGCACCGACCAGTCGGCCCTGGACGAGTCTCGCCGCGAATCGCAGGCGGTCGCCGATGCCTGCACGGCACTGGATGACTGTCTCGCCGAGTCCGCACTGCTGGACGAGGAGGATTGGTCCGTCACCCAGCGCCAGTTGCGCCGCGACCTCAAAGATGTCCAGGCGATCCGAGCCCGTCTGGAGCGATCTAGGCCGGACATCGAGGCGCTGCGCGAGGGTTTCATGGACCTGGAGCAGCCCCCGCCGGATGCCGAGCGACTGGACGGGCTGCGCACCCGTCTGGCCGAGGCGGAGCAAGTGCTCGACTATTGGGGCAAGGGTCGCGAGCTGCTGCACGACCTGGCCGCGCGCCGTCCGCACTTCGCCTATGCGGTCCAAGAGTCGCTGTTGGCCGAGCAGCAGGAGGCGCTCGGCAGTTTGCAGGAGCGGCTGCGGTTCCTGGCGGAGCGGGTCGCGGCGCTCCAAGTGGAGAAGGACCAGGCCGAGCGGGCCTGGGATGGCGCCCGCAATGCTCTCAACGACGCTGACGCCCGGCTCAAGGCGACGCAAGCCACCGACGCCGAGCTGCTGCGGCAGTTGACCGAAACCGGAGAGGACGGCACCGCCGAAACCCTGGCGGAGGCCGAGCGGCTGCGCGCCGAGACCGCACGTGAGCTGACCCTGATCGGCGAGCAGGAGCGCCAGATCCATGCCGATCTGGCGGTGGCGCAAGAGCGGGTCGGGCAGGCGGTGCTGGCCCAGTCCGAGGCCCGGGAGCTGCGGCGCAAGGCGATCCTGGAGTTGCGCCCGCACTGGCGCAACTGGGTCGCGCTGCGGGTGGAGGCGGCGCGGCTCGGGCTGCTCGCCCGGCTGCGCGCGGCGGCGGATCGCTATCAGTCCTTGGGGCCGCCCAATGTCATGGAGCTGGCGAGCGAGCGCCGCGGCCAACTGGGCGAGGCGCTCAAGGGCGCCGACGGCGGACCCGAGCTCAAGGCGCGGTTGGAGCAGGGTCGCGCCGCCCCCCAGTCGGAGGGCGGCGTGGGGCTGCGCGACCTGCGCACATGGATGCTGGTGCGCGGATTCCTGGAGCAGAGCATCCCCCGCGACATCGTCCAATCCGACGACCCGGAGGTCGCACTGGTTCAGATCGGACAGCACCTGGGACTGCTGCGCGAGCGGCTGACTGACCAGGAGCAGGGCCTGCGCCAGAGCACCGAGGATATCGCCCACAGCATCCAGGTCCGCATCCGCCGCGAGGAGACCCGGATCGGCCGCTTGAACCGGGGCCTGGGGCGGGTGCGTTTCGGGTCCATCCAAGGGGTGCGCATCCACATGGAGCGTCAACCGCTGATGCTGAAGCTGTTGGATGCCATGCGCACCCAGCCCGACCTGTTCGAGCAGGACTCTCCCCTGGAGGATGCGCTCGCCGCCATGTACCGGCACATCGGCGGCGGCCAGATCCAGGGCGATCAACTGATCGACTATCGTCAGTACGTGCGCATCGGGGTGCAGGTCCAGCGGCTGGGGCGCGATGCCTGGGCGGATGCGCGCGCCGGTGCGCTCTCCACTGGGGAGTCGATCGGGGTGGGGGCGGCTGTGCTGGTCGTCATCCTCGATGCCTGGGAGCAGCAGGCGGCACTGCTCAAGGGCCGCAAGGCCGGCCAGGCGCTGCGTTTCCTGTTTCTGGACGAGGCCAACCGATTGAGCCCCGAGTCCCTCGATACCCTGACCGAGCTCTGCGAGCAGATGCAGGTGCAGCTCCTGGTGGCGGCCCCAGCGGCGGACCGTGCTCGCCGGGGACACATCTACCGCCTGGTCCGGCGCACCGACAGCATGCATGAGGAAGAGGTCGTGGTGCGCGGCCGGCGGATGCGGGACGCATTGCCGTGAGTGCCCTGGACTGGCAGCGCCCCGAGGTCCAGTGGGCGCTGGTCGCGCTCCTGGGCTCCGGCGAGCTGCGCCGTACCCGAGCCAACGCCGACCTAGTGGACTGGCTGAGCGCGGTCGGCTGGGTCGGTCAGGGTCCGCGGCGCGACCTGTTTCGGCTCAACCCTGCCCGGCGCGGGGACGTCGAGTCGCGGCTGGCCGCGGCCTGGCCGGATTGGCAGCGCGACTTGGCCGCCCTGGACGCGGAGGGCCTGCCGCGTGACGAGGCGGGGCTGCGCCAGCTGCGCCGGTGCCGACTGCCCCTGGTCCAGATGCCGGAACGGCTCCATCGCAAGACCTGGATGGCTCGTTGCGGCGCCCACTCCAAGGCCGGCACGCCGGATGCCGTGCCACCGCCGGGCCTGTCCCTGACCGACGACGATCTGCTGCGGCTGCGCCCCAATCCGGGCCTGGCACTGCGCTTTGCGGACGGCACCCTGCAGGCGTGCGACGACTGGGTGCGCCGACTCGGGGAGCTGACCGTCCCGCAACGCGCCTTGGACACCGGTCTGGCACTGGCCGGTGCCCTACCGCTCTGGGTCATGACGGTGGAAAACCTGGGCGCCTATATCGATCTCCCGCTGCCGCCCCAGGCCATGGCGATCCATCAGCCGGGTTGGAACTGCCGGCTGGCCCAGCGGTTCCTTGCACTGCTGCCGGACTCGGTGCCCTGGTGGCACTTCGGTGACCTCGACCCCGAGGGACTCGCCATCTTCGCCGCCTTGGGGAGCGGCGCGCGCCGTCCGCGACTGTTTCTGCCTGGCTGGTGGGGCGAATACCTGGTTACCCACGGCTTGGCCCTGGACGGGGACTGGCCGCCGGAGCCGGCAGCCGACCCCGGCCCGGCACTGCTCGCCGAGCTGAGGGCCGCGCGCCGGTGGCTAGAGCAGGAGGCGATCCTGCTCGACGCGCGGCTGTACGAGGCGTTGGCCGAAATCGAATGGCGATGACTCAGGGCTCTTGCGGCCCGCACGCATCGGTCGGTCCTGTCGCGAGCGAGCTTGCCGAATGCATCCGAAATGACGGAGCAAAAAAGCAAAAAATCCGCGATTTACGAGGGCTTAGAGCGACGATGAGGTCGAGAAGATGGCGCGCCCGACAGGATTCGAACCTGTGACCCCAGCCTTCGGAGGGCTGTACTCTATCCATCTGAGCTACGGGCGCTTGAGAGTCTGCGAGCCGGAAGTCTCGGGCCAGGACCTGGTGGGGTCCGCAGCGCCATCGACGTTCAGGATCGACGGGTCAATAAGGATACAGGCCAGTTGTCTTTCCGTCCAGTCGCTTGATGCCTGGCGCTGGCGGCGGGGACGTCCGGGGCGCCGGTCAGCCCTCGCCCAGCATGCCCCGCAGGCTCGCCAGGTGCGCCATGCCCCGGGCCTTGGCGGTCTCGGGATCGGCCTTGCGCCGGTCGTCCCAGTCCAGGTCGTCCTCGGGCAGCTCGGCGAGGAATCGGCTGGGCTCGGTGCGGACGATCTCCCCGTAGCGCTTGCGCCTGCGGGCGAGCGTAAAGGTCAGCGCCCGACGGGCGCGGGTGATGCCGACATAGGCGAGTCTGCGCTCCTCTTCGATGGTCTCTTCTTCGATGCTGGTGCGGTGCGGGAGCAGCTCTTCTTCCATGCCGACCAAGAACACCTGGGGGAACTCCAGTCCCTTGGCCGCGTGCAGGGTCATCAGGTGGACCCGGTCGCCGCCGGTCTCTTCGTCCTGGCGGTCCAGCACGTCCATCAGGGTGAGATGGCTGACCAGCTCGCCCAAGGTCTTGTCTTTGCGGCTCGCCTTGGCGGGGTCTGGTTTGTTGAGTGCGCCCAGCCAGTCGATCAGGTCGGTGAGGTTCTCCAGTCTGCGGTCGGCGACGGCTTGGCTCGAGGCGTTCTCGCGCAGCCAGCTCTGGTAGTCGATGGCGTCGACGAGTGCGCGGGCGGCGGACACCGGGTCCGCCTCGGCGCGCTGGGCGTAGGCGCGGACCAATGCGGCGAATCGGCCCAGGCGCTCGAGCTGGCGCTCGCCTAAGTGCTCGCCCAAGCCGAGCTCGTCGCATGCGGCGAGCAGCCCCACCCTGCGCTCGCCGGCATAGCTCGCCAGGCGCTCCAATGTGTTGGGACCGATCTCGCGACGCGGGGTGTTGACCACGCGCAGGAAGGCCGCGTCGTCCTCCGGGTTGGCGAGGAGTCGCAGATAGGCCATCAGGTCCTTGACCTCGGTACGGGCGAAGAAGGATGTCCCGCCGCTGATGAAATAGGGGACCTGGTGCTGTCTCAGTGCCTTTTCGAAGGGGCGCGCCTGGTGGTTACCGCGATAGAGGATGGCCATGTCGCCGAAGGGGACCGACTCGGCGAGCTTGAGGTGCAGGATTTCGGAGACCACGCGCTCGGCCTCGTGTGCCTCGTCGCGGCAATGGATGACCCGCGGGGGCTCTCCGGGTCCGTGCTCGCTCCACAGTCGCTTCTCGAAGACATGCGGGTTGTTGGCGATCAGGTGGTTGGCAATGGCCAGTATTCGGGCGCTGGAACGGTAGTTCTGCTCCAGCATGATGACCTTGAGGGTCGGATAGTGATCCTTGAGCCGGGCCAGGTTCTCGGGGCGGGCGCCGCGCCAGGCATAGATGGACTGGTCGTCGTCGCCGACCACGGTGAAGGCGCCGCTGGGGCCGACGAGATGCCGGACCAGCTCGTACTGGGCGCCGTTGGTGTCCTGGTACTCGTCGACCAGCAGATAGCGGATGCGGGCCTGCCAGTGCTCGCGGATATCCGGGCGCTCGGCGAGCAATCGCACCGGGGTCAGGATCAGGTCGTCGAAGTCGACGGCGTTGTAGACCTTGAGGCTGCGCTCGTAGTCGGCATAGAGCCCGGCGAGCCGTGCCTCGTGCTCGTCCTCGGCCTGGGCCAGTGCGGCTGCAGGGTCGATCAGGTCGTTCTTCCAGCGGGAGATACGGTGTGCGACCGCGGCCGGGCTTTCGGCCTCTGCGCCAGGGCTGCCGCGCAGGTGCTCGCGGATCAGGGATTCGCTGTCCTGTGCGTCGAGCAGCGAGAATCCTGGGCGCAATCCGGCGGCGGCGTGCTCCCGGCGCAGCAGGTCCAATCCCAAGGTGTGAAAGGTGGAGACCCGCAGACCCCGGCTGTTGCGGCCCTTAAGCTCTCCGGACACCCGCTCGCGCATCTCGCGGGCTGCCTTGTTGGTGAAGGTGACTGCGCAGATATGTCGGGCGGCGATGCCGCAGGTCCCGACCAGATGGGCGATCTTCTTGGTAATGACCCGGGTCTTGCCGGAGCCTGCGCCGGCCAGGACCAGGAGCGGACCCGCGGTGTAGCGGACCGCCTCGAGCTGTTTGGGGTTGAGTCCGGTCATCCGGAAGGCAGCCGCCAGCCCCCGGCCGCCAGTCGCCGGCCCTCCTTGATCGGCGGTGTGTGTCTAGCGGTCCTGGTACCCGTCAGTCGGAGGCGGCAGCCGGTATGCTGGGTGCAACGCATTGATCCGCTATGACCGACGGCTGGGAATTGGTGTCTGGCAGCGATGATCGGGATCATGGATAGGCAGGGCGGGCGGAGCTGGGATCGGGGGGCGATTATGCACGAGGCGCACGCCCTCGGGGGATCTGTGCCGAGGCGAGCAATCCCCGCCCGTTTCCACTAAGATGCGGGCCTTTATTCGCCTTGGGACCGACGACAACGCGATGAGACAGACCCTCCTGACCGCGCTCGCGCTCCTGGCCTTCGGGCCGCCGCTGTGGGCCCAAAACGAGGAGCCCCCGGCGCCACCGCCCCCTCCCTCCGAGGAGAATGGGGCGGGCGGCTTTCTCCAGGCCCCGGAAGTGGCGCCCTCGCCGATTGCCGGAGACTCGGTGGAGCCCGAGATTACCATCCGCGAGACCGAGCGGGCCGTGATTTACGAGTATCGGGTGCGCGGCCAGCTCTACATGGTGCGGATTCAGCCCCAGTTCGGCCCCCCCTATTTCCTCGTCGACACCGATGGCAATGGGACCTTGGACATGCGCGACAGCTCCCCCACTAATATTTCCATTCCCCAGTGGCTGCTATTCACCTGGGACTGAGCCCCGGCGCGCCCGGTCGCGATCTGCGCGTCCGGACACTGCCAGCACTCGACGAGACGGTGCGAGCGAGCGATACCCGAGCGATTCGAGATTCTCGGTTTCCCAAAAATTATTCGCCTGTTTCGGATAAGAATCCCAGCTACTCGCCACTCACGGTTAGCGCCGTACCATGAATCCCCGTCGGTCCGCCCGGGGCTTGCTCGCCTCCCTCGCACATGGCTCGGCGGTCTTCGATAGCCATCTGCATATCGTCGATCCGGCCTTTCCATTGATTTCCAACCAAGGTTTTGTCCCGCCACCCTTCACCGTGGCGGACTACCGGGCCGCGGTCGCGGACATGGAGGTGGTTGGGGGGGCGGTGGTCTCGGGCTCCTTCCAGGGCTACGACTGCGGCTATTTGGAGTCGGCGCTGGCGAGGCTGGGACCCGGATTCGTGGGGGTGCTCCAGCTCCCGCAGGACGTTGCTGACACCGAGATCCTCCGTTTGGACGGGCTCGGGGTGCGTGCGGTCCGCTTCAACCTGTATCGCGGGTTGAGCCCGGACCTCAAGGGGATGGACCGGCTGGCCCGGCGAGTCTATGACCTGGCAGGTTGGCACGCGGAGCTCTATCTGGACGCCTCCGATCTGCCGCAGCTCGCCCCGACGCTGGTTGCCCTTCCGAGAGTCGCGATCGACCATCTGGGTCTGACCCGGGCAGGGCTTGCCCCACTGCTGCGTCTGGTGGCGGCGGGCGCCTGGGTGAAGGCGACCGGATTCGGGCGCCTCGATTATCCTGCCGAGGAGGCCCTGATGCGGATCTATCGGGAGAACCCCGGGGCACTCCTGTTCGGGACCGACCTGCCCTCGACGCGGGCGGCGCGCCCCTACAGCCCCCTGGACCTGGACCTGATCGCCCATACGATCGGCAGCGGGGGCGGCGACCTGGAGCGGGTCCTGTACGACAACGCGGTCGACCTGTATCGGCCGGTCCGACAAGCGCCGCTTTGATATTCCGTCGTTGCGTCTCCGTGGCGCCGGCAGTCACTCCCGCTCGTCGGATCGGGGGCTTGCCGCAGTGCCCGGCGTGCTACAGGTCCACCTTCCGGCACCCAACGCAGCGTAGAATTCGGGGGGTTTTAGATTACCCCTATTGTGTTCGCGCGTGTCCAGACTGGGGTTGCCGAACGCGGTGCGGCTTGGCCGCGCGCGTGCGAGCCGAGCTCAAGTCATGCAGGGGGCGACCCGGCGGCAGCCGAGCCGCGCGCGATCCCCCGTCGCCCGAGACCTTATGGCAAACGCGAGAACGACTGTGACGCGCATCTGTGCTCTACTGGCCATACTGAGTATTAGTCCGGTCTTGACTGCCCAGGATCTGCCGGAGATCCGCGCAGCAGGGGTGCTGCGTCACCTGGGTATCCCTTACGCCAACTTCGTGACGGGCGGCGGCGATGGGTTGGACGTGGAGCTGATGCAGGGCTTTGCAGCCTGGCTGGGAGTGAAGTATCGCTATGTGGAAAGCAAGTGGGAGCGTGTGCTCGGCGACCTGACTGGGCGCCATGTGGAGCGCGACGGGGCGGGTGTGCGCGTGCTGGGGAAGGTCCCGATCCGAGGGGATGTCGTGGCGAGCGGATTGACTGTTCTCGGATGGCGCACGGCCGCGGTGGACTTCGGCTCGGCCACCTTCCCCAGTGCGGTCTGGCTGGTCGCCCGGGCGGACTCGCGTCTGACCCCGATCCGGCCATCCGGGAGTCTGGACAAGGACATCGAGCGGGTGCGCAGTCTGCTCTACGAGCGTAGCGTGCTCGCCCTCGCCAGCACCTGTCTGGACCCCGGGCTCTACGATCTCGCTGACACCGGGGCCCGCATCCGGCTCCAGCCACCCGAGCGCCAGCTTAACGAGATGGTGCCGGCCATCCTTAACGGGGACGCGGAATCGAGCCTGCTCGACGTCCCGGATGCGCTGATCGCGCTGGAGCGCTGGCCGGGCGAGGTCAAGGTCATAGGTCCGATCTCGCAGGCACAGCGCATGGCGCCCGCATTCCGCAAAGACTCGCCCGCCTTGCGTGCTGCATTCGAAGAGTATTACCGGGGTCTGCGCAGTAGCGGCCGTTACCGCGAGATGGTGCACCGTTACTATCCCGCGATCTTCCGCTATTTCGGGGGCTTCTTTGCCAACCGCTGACGGTCTGGAAGGCGGCCCGGATCGGTACCGCGCCCGCTTGCGCTGGCGCCGACTGGCCCCCGCGCTCGCTGGGGTCGCTTTGGTGGTGTATCTGGCGCTTTTGCTGGTTACCACCCACCTCGCCCAGCAGCGTCTGCGCGAATCCGACGCGGCCCGCCATGCCTTGGAGCTGCGTATGCGGGCGGCTGCTCTGAGCTATTTCTATGCGGAGCGACGGGCCGATCTGGTCAATCTCGCCCGCAGCCAACCGGTCGCGGCCTTCTACGCCAACCGCGACCTGGGGATGTCCATGGAGTACGGGTTGCGCGCCAGCCTGCTCGCCATCCGCGGGCTGGCCCTACGTCTAGCAGCCTGTCGGGCTTGGCCCTCGGCGAGGCCGTCGAGGTCCCCCGCAAGGCCGTTTGTTGCGCAAAAGAGACGCTGTTCGCGCGGTTTTCGGCATAAGACGAGGATTTCGGGGGTATTTTCCTTACTGCAGGCGCAATACGGCCATGCGCTTTAGATTCCAGGCCAGGCACACCAGCCGCCATTCGTTGCGGACGTTGTCCAGACCGCGGGTGAGAAACTGGCGAAACCCCATCGCGGATTTGATAATCCCGAAGACTGGCTCGACGGTTCGTTTACGCAAGGCGTAGACCGCGCGCCCGGCCGGACTCTTGAGCCGGTTGGCCATGCGCTCGACCGGGGTCGCGTCGGGCGCCGGGGCGGGCGGCTCGTCGAAGCGCTCGGACCAATGGGGGTGGTGGGCGTCGCGGGCGACGGCGATCGAGGGCTCGATCCCGGCGGCCTCGCACGCCTGCACATTGGCTGCGCTGAAGTAACCGGTATCGGCCAGCAACTGCTGCGGGCGCGCCAGATCCGCGGGCAGCGTCTGCACGTTCTCCAGCATCGGAACGATTTGGCACTTGTCGTTGGGCGCCTGCACGACGTCGGGCACGACCACGAGCAGGGTCTCGGTGTCGACGAGCGCTTGGGCGTTATAGCACTGCTCGAAGCCGCCGCCGGCCACCGGCATGATGCGGGAGTCTTCGTCGGTGAGATTGACCTGATCTTCCGGGCGCGGGCCGGGCACGGGCGGCAGGGGCGGTTTGCCCCCGGGTTTCTTGCCCGTGGCCGCCGCCTTGGCCGCGCGTGCGGCGAGCTTGGCTTCGTAGTCGGCGCTCTCGCGCGCGAAGCGCTCGGCGGCGCGCGCTTCGATCTTGGCCTTGGCCTCGGCGATGGCCGCCAGGCGGTCCTCGCGGCGCTTGAGCTCCTCGGGCACGCGCATGCCGTCGGGCACGTTCGCGCCGTCCGCCGCTTCGGCCAATGCCAGCAGCTCTTGGACTTCGGCCTTCAGCTGCGCCTCGATCGTCTCGGCATGGCCGTAGGAGAGCGCGCTGTGGCGGCTGGCGTTGGCGTGGAGCTTGGTGCCGTCGAGGCTCACGGTGCCGAAGCGGCTGAGCCGGTTCTCCCGCGCGACCTGCAGCACCTGCACGAACACCGCTTCGAACTGCGCGGCGAAGCGCCGCCGGAAGGTGGCCAGCGTGGTGTGGTCGGGGTGGCGGTTGCAGGCGATGTAGCGAAAGGCGAGCGAGTCGTAGGTGGCCCGTTCGATCTTGCGGCTGGAGAAGCAGCCCGTGGCGTAGCCGTAGATCAGCAGCGCCAGAAGGGTGGCGGGGTGGTAGGGATCGCTGCCCCGCCCGCCGTAGTCGCGCTCGAGCTCGCTCAAGTCCAGCCCTTCGACGACCTCGACGACGTAGCGCGCCAGGTGGCCCTCGGGCAGCCACTCCTGCACCGAGGGCGGCAGGAGAAAGTCGATGTCGCGGTCGATCGGTCGGAAGCGGGTCATCGCGTCAGGTCCTCGGGAGCGGTGACGCTATTCTACCGGGCGGCTGCGCCGCCCGGGGCTGGGAAAGCCCGACAGGCTGCTAGTGGACGAGGCGCGGGTTGGAGATGGCCCCGTGTATCGACGAATCGTGCTCTTCGATGCCGACGGCACCCCCTTGGTGGACACTGCAAAGGATCCCCCATCGGCACCGCATTGGAGACCGGCCAGCGACCCACCAGAACAGGTCTCGCTCGTCTCCGATGCTGTCGACGAGCCCGGTGCGGTCCTGCTACAGGCCCCGGTACGTCACCGCGGTCGAGTCCTGGGCACGCTGGTTGCGTGGGTGGACCAGACCGCCGCCCTGATTGCCTTGGTAGGACCCAATCCGGGGATACGAGGGTGTCCGCGCTACCGGGTCCTGCGACCGGGCGAGGGGGCGGAATCTGGGTCAGGCGGGGCCGGTCCGGTGCCGGTTGAAGGCACGGGGCTGCGTCTGATTGCACCCCCGGTCCGCCAGAATGACACCATCGTACTCACCTCCCCCTGGTTCCTGGGTGCCCTGGTGACCCTGGCGGTGGGGCTGATCGCCATCGGCAGCCTGCTGTTGCGCGCCCAGGGCCGTAATCTGGTGCTCCAGACGCGCATGGAGGCCGCTCGGCTTCAGCGCCAGCAGCTCGCCGAGCACAACGAGCGTCTGTTGCGCGAGATCGCCAAACGCGAGGAGTCCGAGCGGCGGTTGGTCTACCAGGTCAACTACGACACCCTGACCGGGCTTCCCAATCGGATGCTGGCCATGGACCGGCTGGAGCAAAGTCTGGCGGTGGCCGCTCGGGAGGGGCGAGCGGTGCTCCTGCTCTATGTAGACATCGACCAGTTCAAGCGGGTCAACGATAGTCTGGGTCATGCAGCGGGCGACGAGGTGCTGGTGCAGGCCGCGTCCCGTCTGGGCTCTCTGATCGGCCCGGGCGACACCCTGGCGCGCCTTGCCGCAGACGAGCTGGTGCTGATCTTTCCGGAACGTCCCCCCGCCGATACGGCGGAGCCAATGGCCCAGGGGGTGCTTGGGCTCTTTGCGCCCCCCTTCCTGATCGAGGGACGGGAGCTTTATCTGGGGGTCAGTATCGGGATCGCCATCTATCCGCGGGACGGTCTCAACGCCGAGAGCCTGCTCAAGCATGCGGACCTGGCCATGAAACAGGCCAAAGACAAGGGCCGCGGGCGCTATTGCGTCTTCACCCCGGGCCTGGACCGTAAGGTGCACGAGGACCTGACGATCGCCAATCTGTTGCGCCGGGCATTGGACCGCGGGGAGCTGCATCTGGCTTACCAACCTTTGGTGGAGATCGGGACTCGCCGCACCGTAGCCTTCGAGGCCCTGCTGCGCTGGGACAGCGAGGAGCTGGGCAGCGTCTCCCCGGTGCGCTTCATTCCCATCGCGGAGGATATCGGCCTGATCAACGATCTGGGTGCCTGGGTGCTGGAACGAGCCTGTGCGCAGGCGGCCGGCTGGCAGACACACGCCCCCTACCGGCTGGCGGTCAACGTCTCCCCGCTTCAGCTCCAGAGTCCCAAGGACTTCCGTCAGACAGTGAGCCGCGCCTTGGAGCGCTCCGGTCTGGCCCCGGGGCTTCTGGAGTTGGAGATCACCGAGCGGGTGCTGCTGCGCGACCAGCCCGCTATCGCCGCCCTGCTTGCAGAGCTCAATCGGGACGGGGTGCGGCTCTCCATCGACGACTTCGGCACCGGCTACTCGGCCTTGAGCTACCTGCGCCGTTTCCCTTTCCAACTGCTCAAGATCGACCGAACCTTCATCGCCGGTGTGCCGGAGAACCCGGAGGACGTGGAGCTTGCCCGCGCAATCGTTGCCATGGCCCAGGCATTGGGTCTGACCGTCCTGGCCGAGGGGGTGGAGCGCCCGGAGCAGCTGCGCTTCCTGGAGTCGCTGGGGTGCGACCTGGCACAGGGCTACCTGTTCAGCAAGGCATTGGGGGTTGAGGCGATGGGAGACTATCTGCGCCAAGAGGGAGGGGTGGGACAGCAGGTGGCCTGACTCGTCTGCTGCCTTGCGCGAGATCCGGTTAAGATGCCGACGGTTTGTGCCCCGAATCCCTCGGCGCACCCGAGGGAGTCCTCATGAAGCTCTTGGTTTACCGCGGCCTCGACACCGCTGCGATCCCCGGCTACCGCAAGCTCTCTGGGTATCTCGCGGCGGGGGACTTCCGCTCTGCCGAGGTTAAGAAGGTCGCAGACAATCTGTATCGGGCTCGGCTCGACCGCACAGAGAGGCTGCTCTTCTCGCTCTATCGCCACGACGGGGAGTCCTATGCCCTGATCCTGGAGCACATTCACGCCCACGCCTATGAGAAATCGCGATTTCTGGCCCGCGGGGCCGAGATCGACGAGTCCAGGATACCGGACGTGGGTGCGGAGGCCGCGCAGCAGGCGCCGGAGCTGCCCTATATCAACCCGCAGCTCCCGCGCTTTCATCTGCTCGATAAGGTCCTGTCCTTCGACGACGACCAGGATGCGGTCTACCGCCAGCCCCCGCCGCTGGTCGTCATCGGCTCCGCCGGCAGCGGCAAAACCGCGCTGATCCTGGAGAAGCTCAAGGACGTCCAGGGCGATGTGCTCTATGTGACCCGCTCGGCGTTCCTGGTCCAGAACGCACGCGCACTCTACGGCGCACACAATTACGAGAACCCCGACCAGGAGGCGAGCTTCCTGTCTTTCCGGGAATATCTTGAGAGCATCGCGGTCCCCCCGGCCGCGAGATCACACCCCGCGCATTCGCCGCCTGGGCCGGCAAGCAGCGCTTGCTTAAAGAGCTGAAAGACACCCATCGTCTATTCGAGGAGTTTCAGGGGGCCATCACCGGTACCGCCGAGGGGTGTGCCTGGCTCGACCGGGATGCCTATCGCCAGCTCGGCGTGCGCCAGTCCATCTATCCGACCGAGCTGCGCGACGGGGTCTACGATCTTTTCGAGCGCTATCTGCGCTTTCTGGACTCCGATGGTTGGTTCGATCCCAATATCGTGAGCCACCGCTGGCTCGCCCGGGTGGAGCCGGCCTACGACTTCGCGGTGGTCGACGAGGTGCAGGATCTGACCAATATCCAGCTCCTGCTGATTTTGCGCGGGCTGCGCGATCCCACCCGGTTTATCCTGTGCGGCGACTCCAATCAGATCGTCCATCCCAATTTCTTTTCCTGGTCCAAGGTCAAGACACTCTTCTGGAGCCAGCAGCAGAGCGCCGGCGCACCGGCCGAGCTGATCCGCATACTGGCCACCAACTTCCGCAATTCGCCGGAGGTGACTGAGGTCGCCAACCGGCTGCTGCACATCAAGCACGCCCGATTCGGCTCGGTGGACAAGGAGAGCAATTATCTGGTGCAGAGCCGCGCTACCCCCGGCGGGCGGGTGGCGCTGCTCAGGGACTCGGACTCCGTGAAACGCGAGCTCGATAAGCGCACCGCGGCCTCCGCCCGCTTCGCCATACTGGTGCTGCATCCGGACCAGAAGGCGCAGGTGCGCCAATTCTTCCGTACCCCCTTGGTCTTTTCTATCCACGAAGCCAAGGGACTCGAGTACGAAAACGTGCTGCTGTACGGATTCGTCTCCGGCGAGGAGAAACGCTTTCGGGAGATTGCCGCGGATCTGACTCAGGCAGATCTGCAAGGGGAGCTGCGCTACGCCCGGGTTCGGGACAAGGGCGACAAGTCGTTAGAGATCTACAAGTTCTATATCAACGCGCTCTATGTCGCCGTGACCCGGGCGGTGCGCAACCTCTATCTGATCGAGCCCAGACCCAGCCAGCCATTGCTGGGGCTCTTGGGGCTGGGGGACGCAAGCGAGTCGCTCGACGCGGTGGAGAGCGCCCGCTCCAGCCTGGACGAATGGCGCCGCGAGGCCCATCGACTGGAGCTTCAGGGTAAGGACGAGCAGGCCGCCGAGATCCGAGACCGTATCCTAAAAGAGCAGAAGGTGCCCTGGACCGTGCTGCGCGGAGAGACCCTGGATGCGCTGCGCGACAAGGCACTGGTCAAGGGCGACAAACAGGCGCGCATCGCGCTCATGGAATATGCACTGGTCTATCATGACCAACGTACCCTGAACGCACTGATATCGGCCGGATTCGAGACTGCCAAACGCCCGGACAAGGCCATGGCGGTCCTCCAGAAGAAGCATTACATGGCCTATACCTTGAAGCACCCCGGGGCGGTGCTGCGGGAGGCCGAGCGCTACGGAATCGACTTCCGCAATGTCTTCGACCAGACGCCGCTCATGGTTGCGAGCCGCGAGGGCAACGCCGAGCTGGCCGCGGCGTTGCTCGACCGGGATGCAGACACCAGCCTGGCGGACGGCAATGGCCTGAACGCATTTCAGATCGCGCTGGAGCGTGCCTGCGCAGACGAGCGCTTCGCCCGCGGCCGGCTACCCGCCATCTACGAGCGACTGGCCCCGCCAGCCATCGATGTCCAGGTGGATGGACGCTTGGTCAAGCTGGAGCGCCAGCTCATGGAATATCTGATGCTATGCGTGGCCATGGTGCTCTTCTATCAGCGCTTGGGCGAAAACTGGGCAGTGCGGGGCCGGCTGCTCACCGCCGTGGACTTTGCCGAGATCCTCGCCCATTTTCCGGAATCGATAGTCCCGGCTCGGCGTAAGGCCCGCCAATATCTCTCGTCCATCCTCTCCAAGAACGAGATGGACCGGGTCGGACCCTATAATCGCAAGCTCTTCCGGCGGGTGCGTCACGGTCAGTATCTCCTGAATCCCCAGCTCGCCCTGCGTGTGGGCGGGGAGTGGCGACCGATCTACGAGCTCTTGGTCCCTGCCCGGCTTGCCCCTAAGCGCCGCGAGATTGTCCGATGGGGCCAAGGGGAGTCCTATGACCCCAATCCGAGGCTGGAAAAGGTCATCGATCGGCTTGTGGGTTTTCTGGTTTCGCTCTCGCAAGAGCAGGAGGAGCCGCGGCGGGAGCAATAGCGGCGGGCGCGGCAAGGGCTCGAAAAAAGAAACCCCGAAGTCCGGGGGGTAGGGCTTCGGGGTAATCGCTTCCCCGGTTTGGCCGACCGGGCTATGAGGAGCCGCAGAGGGGGGATTCGCGGCCCCGAGCAGCGACTGCTCAATCGATGAGAGTTCAGGGGGCTGCGGAAGTTCCGCGCCCAGGTCGAAAGGCGTCGTCGCCATGGTTCAGGCCTTTGTCCGACGCGCGGGTAGACCGACGGACTATACTTTCTTCAGGGTATTTGCTGCCGGGTCGGGTCCGCCAAGCGGGTCGCCTCTCCCACGCTTGAGGGCGCACGCGTGCGGTGGCTCGGTCTCCAGGTGTTTCCGCCGGATGTGGGAGGCCTGCGTCGTGTCGCGCATCAGCAATAGCTCCGTTTTGTATATTCGCCCGAATCGATGCCGCCGCGGTCATTGCACGCCTGTCCAAGCGGTTAGAGTGACCAGTCAATGCGCTTCGTCCCAGTTATTGCCCACCCCGATGTCGACCGCCAGCGGGACCTTGAGGTCCGCAGCCCGCTCCATATGCGCGCGGATGTGCCCTAAGGCACTCTCCAGCGCGTCTTCGGCCACCTCGAAGACCAGCTCGTCGTGCACCTGCATGATCATGCGCACCGGCGGGCGCTCGGACTCGATCCAGCGGTCGACCGCGATCATGGCGCGCTTGATGATATCTGCGGCCGTGCCCTGCATGGGTGCGTTAATGGCGGTGCGTTCGGCCCCGGCGCGGCGGGACTGGTTGCTGTGGTCGATGTCGGCGAGATAAAGCCTTCGGCCGAACAGGGTCTCCACATAGCGGTCGGCTCGGGCCTGGGTACGGATGCGGTCCATGAATGCGCGCACCCCGGGGTAGCGGGCGAAATAGCGATCCACGTACTCTTGAGCGGCGGCTCGATCGATGCCGAGCTGGCGCGCAAGCCCGAAGGCGGACATGCCGTAGATGAGCCCGAAGTTGATCGCCTTGGCCGAGCGGCGCTGCTCGTTGGTGACCGCCTCCGGGGCTATGCCCACCACCTCCGCCGCGGTTGCCCGGTGGATATCCAGGCCGCTCGCAAAGGCCGCCAGCAGTCGCTCGTCCCCCGAGAGATGGGCCATGATACGCAGCTCGATCTGAGAATAATCCGCGGCCAGGATGCGATAGCCGGGCTCTGCGACGAATGCGCGGCGGATGCGCCGGCCTTCCTCGGTGCGCACCGGGATGTTCTGCAGATTGGGGTCGGAGGACGATAACCGACCGGTGGCGGCTACTGCCTGATGATACGAGGTATGGACCCGACCGGTATCGGGGTTGACCATCTGTCGGAGCTTGTCCGTATAGGTGGAGCGGAGCTTGGAGAGTCCGCGGTGCTCCAGGATCAGTCGGGGGAGGGCGTGTCCGTCCTCCGCGAGCTGCTCCAGCACGGACTCGGCCGTCGAGGGGGCTCCGGTGGGGGTCTTGGAGACTACCGGGAGCTTGAGCTCGGTAAAGAAAATCTCCCCGATCTGCTTGGGGGAGCCCAGGTTAAACGGACGTCCGGCGACCGTGTAGGCATCCTGCTCCAGCCGATGGATGCGCTGAGCCAGGTATTTGCTCTGCTCGGCCAGCATCCCGGGGTCGATGCGCACCCCGGTGCGCTCCATGCGCGAGAGGACCGGGACCAAAGGGATCTCGATCTCCCGATAGAGCTGGGCCAGGTCGCCGGTCTCTTGTAGCCGGGGCCAAAACGTCCGATGCAGCCGTAACGTGACGTCCGCATCTTCCGCGGCATAATGGCCGGCAGGCTCCACCGGGATCTGGTCGAAGGTAATCCGTTTGGCCCCTTTGCCCGCGATGTCCTCGAAGCGAACGGTGTCGTAGTCCAGGTATTTCTTGGCGAGCGAGTCCATGTCGTGGCGGGTGGCCGTGCTGTCGAGCACATAGCTCTCGAGCATGGTGTCGTGGGCGATGCCGCGCAGGGTTATCCCGTGGCGGGCGAGCACGCTCATGTCGTATTTGAGATTCTGGCCGACCTTGGGACGCTCGGGGTCTTCCAGCAGCGGCCCCAGCCGCCCGAGCACCCAGTCCCGGGAGAGCTGGTCCGGCGCGCCCGGGTAGACATGGGCGACCGGCACATAGGCTGCGTGGCCGGGCTCCACGCACACCGACAGACCCACCAGCTCGGCGCGCATGTAGTCGAGATCGGTGGTCTCGGTGTCGAAGGCGAAGAGCGGTGCCGCTTCGATGCGTTGCAGCCAGGTCTCGAAGTCCGCTTCCGTCAGTACCAGCTCGTAGATGGCCGGACCGGCGGCGGGCTGGGTCTCGGCGACGGACTGCTGCGATGCGGGCGATTCCGGCGACCCGGTCCCGTTCAGGGTTGCGAGCAGCCGACGGGACTCGATGCGCTGGTACCATCCGCGCAGGGTCGCGATGTCGGGCGGGGCGGGGATCAGGTCGGCGGGGGCCACCGGCAGCGCTAAGTCGCGCCGGATCGTGGTCAGCTCCCGAGCCAGCGGTAGCTTAATCAATGCGTCGCGGAGGCTCTCGCCGACCTTGCCGCCCACGCGGTCGGCGTTGGCGATCACCCCGTCCAAGTCGCCGTAGTCCTGGATCCATTTGGCGGCGGTCTTGGGTCCGCACTTGGGTACCCCGGGGATATTGTCGACGGTATCGCCCATGAGGCTCAGATAGTCGACAATGCGCTCCGGCGGAACCCCGAACTTGGCGATCACTCCCTCCCGGTCGAGCCAGGTGTCGGTCATGGTATTCACCAGGGTCACATGCTCGCCGACGAGCTGGGCCATATCCTTGTCTCCGGTGGAGATCAGGGTGGCGATTCCGGCGGCGGCGGCGCGGGTGGCGAGCGTCCCGATCACATCGTCCGCTTCGACGTCCGGCACGGCCAGGAGCGGCAGGCCCATGGCGCGCACGATCTCCTGAAGGGGTAGGATCTGCTCCCTGAGATCGTCCGGCATGGACGGGCGGTTGGCCTTGTAGGCCGGATAGAGTGCGTCGCGGAAGGTCTTGCCCGGGGCGTCGAAGACCACCCCCACATAGTCCGGGCGGTGCTCGTCCAAGAGCTTGCGCAGCATCGCGAGCACCCCCACCAGGGCGCCGGTCGCCTCGCCCCGGGAGTTGGAGAGCTTGGGCAGTGCATGATAGGCGCGGAACAGATAGCCCGAGCCGTCGATGAGGATGAAGGGGTACTTGGCGGCCATTGGGGTCTCCGGGCGAGCGATGGCGCAACGGTAGCACGGCCGTTGCGGGCTTCGCAGCCGGGCCTCTAGTCCCCCGCGGGTGCTCCGGGCAGGGCGCCCGCGCTTTCGCTAGATGGCGGGGGCGGGGACGGGCAGCGGGGGCGCCGCCGCCAACTGCGCGTCGGCGATCCGCAGTCGCAGCGGAGCGAGCTCACGGTACAGGATACCCAGCGGCGCACGGGCGCTTAAGGTCAGTATCCGGGTGCCCTGGGGATAGATCAGGTGATAGGTCTGGTAGAGATGGAGGTCGCAGCCCCGGGCCAAGAGGGCGAGAATAGGCTGGAGCGGCGCCCCCTTGCCGCGATTGAGCTCAAGGCGCACTGTGGCGATTTCCAAGGCATCCGGGTGCAGTATGACCTCTGGGAGGGGCTGTGCCGGGTGTCCCAGGAGCCGGGGGAACCAGAAGCGCTTGATGGCCGGCACCAGGATGAGTCCGATCTGGTCCTCGCCCACCAGCCAGCGCAGTCCGAGCGCGGGGTCTTCCAGCTTCTCATGCTCGCCGAATGCCTGGGCCCAGCCGCGGAAGAAGGCAGCATAGCGTCGGATGATGCGGTCCGCGGACATGGCCTCTCCGTTGGATGTCGCTGGGTCTGCGCCCTCAGTATCGACCGCCCGGCGGCGCTTTGCACGGGGTCTGGGGAAGGCGGCGGTCAGGGGCGATGCGGCGATGACCCGCGAAACCAAGAACCAGGCGACAGTCCGAGCTGTGCTTGAAGCTTTAACATCCTGGCAACCGTTGCCCTTGGGTCTCAAGAATTGTCTCAGATACCTTGGAAAGTCCTGACGATATCGGCTGCTTGGGTAGCGTTTGCTGCACTGGCCGCCTCTGCCGGCGAGCCGCAGGCGCCAGGCACTGCCGTGCCCGCACTTCCGGAGGCTCGGCATGCCCCGACGGAAGACTTCGCAGACGATCAGCCACAACTCGTGATTGCCGGGGCCAGCTACGATCCGGCGACGCGCCGACTGACCATCGCCGGCGAGGGCTTCGGCACCCATCGTCTGCCGAGCGTCAAGCTCGACGGGGACGATCTGCCGCTCACGCGCGCCAGCGACGGCCTGCTGCTCACAGATCCGCTGGGCAAGGACCCGGCCCCGGGCTCGCACCTGGTGACCGTGGTGGCAGGCAACGACCGCAGTCGTTTAGCCGTATTTAATCTGACCGTCGGGGTGTCCGCCGGCGACGGGGCGAGCGCAGCGCCGACAGGCCCGCAGCCCAACCGGGTCGGGGCGCTCGACCGCATCGGCGACGTGGGATGGGCGACCGCCACGGCCGTCGGGGCGGACGGCAAGCCCCTGGTCATCTACCTGGATTACACGAATCGGGATCTTAAGCTCGCGATCTGCCAGGACCCGGCTTGCGCCCGAGCCGAGCTCTCGAGCCTGGACACCAAGGGAGACGTGGGCTGGTACACCTCGCTCAAGATCGCGCCCGACGGCTTGCCGACCATGAGCTACTACGATAACAGCGAGCGGGATCTCAAGGTCGCCCGTTGCATGGACCCCCAGTGCAAGTCGCTCGAGACTCGGGCGGTCGACCGCGGGGGCGAGGTGGGTCAGCACACCTCCCTGGCCTTCGGGCGAGACGGGCTTCCGATCGTCAGCTATTACGACAAGACCAACGGCGATCTCAAGATCGCCCACTGCCGCGATCCGGGCTGTGCGGAGGCGACCATCTCGGTGTTGGATAGCACAGGTAACGTGGGCTGGTATACCTCGCTCGCGATCGGGGCCGACGGCAATCCGATCGTGAGCTATTTCGATGTCTCCCGGCGCGATCTCAAAGTCGCTGCCTGTGACGATCCATCCTGCACATCGGCCCAGGTCTCGGCCATCGACACCGGGGGCGTGGGTCTGGGGACCGACATCGCGGTGCCGGACGACGGGCTGCCTGCCATCGTTTATTGGGACTTCTTGAATGACGACCTGAAGCTCGCCCGCTGCACGGACCCCACCTGCGCGAAGGCGGATCGGTCGATCCTCGACAGCACGGGCTCGGTGGGCTCCAATGCCGCCATGACCCTGGGGAAAGACGGCAATCCCATCGTTTCCTACCATGACCATACCAACAGCAATCTCAAGATCGCCCATTGCACGGACCGGACCTGCACTCGGGTACGCATCAGCGCGCCGGATACCGGCGGTTCGGTCGGGAGGCACACGGACATCGCCATTGGCGCCGACGGTCTGCCGGTGGTGAGCTATTACGACGAGACCAACGGCGACCTCAAATATCTGCACTGCGGCGACGCGTCGTGCAGCGCGACGGTCGAGTAGAAGGCCTCGTTCCAGGCGCCGGAGGGCACCGGCCGCCCCCACCGGATCTACCTCATCGCCGCGCGCTGGAAACCCAAGCCCATGAAGCCACGCAAGTGCCTCCCCTTTTATCATCCGACCCGCGTCGTCTTTGTGGACGACGACCGGTCATTTCTCAACCTACTCCCGCTGCGTCTGGGCGGGGATGTGCCCTTCCTGCGCTTCGATTCCCCCCGCGAGCTCTTGGGCGAGCTCCAGAGCGGTCAGCTCCAGGGGGTCCTGGAGCTCGATTGGTGGGATGCCTACCCGGCCGATGGGGGACGCCAGGGCTTGGAGCAGGTCGTCGCATTCGACACCTCCATGATCTTCATGCGGGTCTTCAACCGGGCGCGCTTCGGGCTGGTGAGCGTGGCGGTCATCGATTACCAGATGCCGGAAATGTCGGGGCTCGACCTGTGCCGCAGACTCGCGCATCTGCCCTGTAAGCGCATACTCCTGACCGGTCAGGCCGACGAGGCACTGGCTGTACATGCATTCAACGAGGGGCTGATCGACATGTATCTGCCCAAGCTCCATCCGCACCTCGACACCGAGTTGAATCTGGCGATCCAGCGCTTCCAGTTCGCCTTCCTGGAGCAGGCGACCGAGCTCATCACCAAGGTGCTCAATGCAGCCGACCCAGTGGTGTGGGGCGACCCCACCTTCGCCAGATTCTTCTACCAGATCTGCGGGGACAGGGGTGCTGTGGAGTATTACGCGGTGAGCGACCCCAAAGGCTATCTGCTAGTCAACGCCCAAGGTCAGGCAGAGCTGATGCTGCTGTTCGACGACGCCGAGCTCGATGCCCAGTCGGCTGCCGCCATGGCCTCGCGCGCGCCCGATGGCGTGGTGCTCCAGGTGCGCAGCCGTCGCAGCGGGCTCTACTTTCCCTATGACGACTCGGGGTGCGTCCTGTCCGAGTCGCAGTGGTGGGATGCTTGCGTGCCCCTGCGTGCCTTCCCTGGCCGGGAAGACCGTTTTTATGCCCTGGTGGGGGAGCCTCGGCCATTCATGGTGAATCCGGATACGGTGCTTGGGCTTAACCGTTATCTGGACTTTGCTGCCTGAATGGTTACGCGTTGAGCTTGCGACCTCAGTCGGCCCGATCGAGGCCAAGCCTGCTGTAGCGGATTTGGATGTACATCCAGAAGGCGTAGGCAAGGATGACCGCCAGGAAACCGATCATGTCCAGGATTGAAAAGACACGCCCCTGGTCGACCGCAAACCAGAGTACGGTCAACACGATGCCAGCAAATGCGACGATCAGGACATAGAGTGGTGCCAGACCTACCCGCATTGACTGCAACCCCTGCAAACGCCGAGTGATCTGGCGCTCGCCGTGCTCCGCTCCGGCGCTGATCATGGCCCGTCGATGGGTCAATCCGCGATAGACCAACCAAGCGCCCAAGAGGACGCACGCTGCCCCAAAATAGTATTTCATCGCCACGCTCCCCATCAAAGACGAGATTAACGAAGGCGGGCTCGCAGTCCCGCCGGACTGGCGCTGATCGTACTCGCGCACTGCGGGCTCAACAAGCGCAGCCGATCGCGGATGACCCGCTGCAGATCGGCGCGAGCGCGCCCTGGAAGCCTTGATGGCCCTGGGATTCCCCCGGGGTTTCGAGCGACGGGCCGCGCATCCGGCCGGGTTCCCGGTCTTTGACCGGGCGTCGACCGTCGCGGGCTGGGGGCGCAATCCGGTATCCTTCCCATTTAGCACGCCCCCCGAGCTTCTTATGACCCAGAATCTGTCTACGGCCGAACAAGTCCTGCGCGAAGCCGCCCTCGATTACCATCGCAGCCCGAGCCGGGGCAAGATCTCGGTCACACCCACCAAGCCGCTGTCGAACCAGCGCGACCTGTCTCTGGCTTACTCGCCGGGGGTGGCCTACCCCTGCCTCGAAATCCAGGCCAACCCGGCGCTCGCGGCAGATTACACGTCACGCGGTAATCTGGTCGGCGTGGTGACCAATGGCACGGCCGTTCTGGGCTTGGGGGACATTGGACCACTGGCCGGCAAACCCGTGATGGAAGGCAAGGGATGCCTCTTCAAGAAATTTGCAGGGATCGATGTGTTCGATATCGAGCTGGCCGAGCGCGACCCGGACAAGCTCGTGGACATCATTGCCGCGCTCGAGCCGACGCTGGGCGGCATCAATCTCGAGGACATCAAGGCGCCGGAGTGCTTCTATATCGAGCGCGAGCTGAGCCGGCGCATGAACATCCCGGTGTTCCATGACGATCAGCACGGCACGGCCATCATCTCCAGCGCAGCACTGCTCAACGGTCTGGAGCTGGTCGGCAAGGATATCGGCGCAGTGAAGCTGGCGGTCTCCGGTGCAGGCGCGGCGGCCATCGCCTGTGTGGACGTGATGGTCGGCTTAGGCGTCAAGCGCGAGCACGTCTTCATGGTCGATTCCAAGGGCGTGATCTATGCGGGCCGTCCCGGCGGGTTCGACGAATCCAAGGAGCGCTACGCCCAGCCAACCGATGCGCGGACCCTGGCCGATGTGGTCAAGGGCGCCGACGTCTTTCTGGGTTGCTCCGCCCCCGGCGTGCTGACCGTGGACATGGTGAAAACCATGGCCGACCGGCCCATCATCCTGGCCCTGGCTAACCCAGAGCCCGAAATCCGCCCCGAGCTGGCCAAGCTCGCGCGGCCTGACTGCATCATCGCCACCGGTCGTTCGGACTACCCGAATCAGGTCAACAACGTCCTGTGCTTCCCCTATATCTTCCGCGGCGCGCTCGACTGCGGTGCCACCAGGATCACCCCGGAGATGAAGCTCGCCTGCGTGCGCCAGATCGCCGATCTGGCCAAGAGCGAGACCAGCGATGTCGTGGCCGCCGCCTATGCCGGGCAGGACTTGAGCTTCGGACCCGAGTACCTGATCCCCAAGCCGTTCGACACCCGGCTGATCCTGCGGATCGCACCCGCCGTGGCACAGGCCGCCGCAGACTCGGGGGTGGCCGCCCGTCCGATTGCCGACATGGATGCCTATCGAGAAACCCTGTCGCGATTCGTTTACCAGACCGGTATGCTGATGCGCCCGGTCTTCAATGCCGCCAAGGCAGTGCCCGACGCCGACAAGCGCGTGGCCTATTCCGACGGCGAGGACGAGCGGGCATTGCGCTCCGCCCAGATCGCGATCGACGAGCACCTGGCCCGGCCAATCCTGATCGGACGCCCGGCCGTGATCGAAGCGCGTATCGCGAAGGCCGGACTGCGCATGCGGCTCGGAGTCGATGTGGAGAGCGTCAATCCCGGGGACGACTCGCGCTTTCGCCAGTATTGGGAGTATTACCACAAGCGTCTCTGCCGCGACGGCGCCACGCCCGAGGAGGCCAAGGCGGCGGTGCGTCGCTCCAACACCCGAATCGCCGCGCTCATGGTCGCGCTAGGCGATGCCGACGCCATGATCTGCGGACTGGTGGGTACCTACGAGGCCCATCTCGAATGCATCCACAGCATCATCGGTCTGAAACCCGGCGCGAGCAATTACGCGGCACTCAATGCGCTGACGACCGATCATGGGCCGCTGTTTATCGCCGACACCTATGTCAACGAGGACCCCGGGGCGGCGCAGCTGGCCGAGATTGCCTGGATGGCCGCGCAAGAGGTCCAGCGCTTTGGACTTCCGCCCAAGGTGGCATTCCTCTCGCATTCGAGCTTCGGCTCGTCCAAGCGTGCCTCGGCCCAGAAGATGCGCCTCGCCCGTGACCTGTTCGTGGCCGAGCACCCGGACATCGAATGCGATGGCGAGCTCCACGGCGATGCGGCCTTGGACGAAGGCGTTCGAGGCAGGTACCTGACCGACTCCACACTCAGCGGCACGGCGAACCTGTTGGTCTGCCCCAACCTGGACTCGGCCAACATCCTTTACAACGTGCTCAAGACCACCGATAGCCACGGTGTGACCGTGGGTCCGGTCCTGATGGGTGCGGCGGCCACTGCCTACATACTCACCCCTGCGACTACGGTGCGCCGGATGCTGAACATGACGGCCCTGGCAGTGGCGAGCGCGGCGGCTTTGCGTTAGACGTCGTACTCCTTGAGGGCCTCGATCATGATTGTGGCCACCCAGGTTGTTCGGATCTATTGTCTTTTTTCCCCGGAGTACCCATGCACGTTACGCTCGTCCATATCCACGTCAAACCCGGGTACATCGACGCCTTCATCGCCGCGAGCCGCGCCAATCATGAGGCTTCGGTGCAGGAGCCGGGCAACCGGCGCTTCGATGTGCTACAGAATCCGGCGGACTCCGGGCATTTCATCCTCTACGAAGCCTATGCGTCGGCTGCCGACGCCGCCGCGCACAAGCAGACGGCGCATTATGCCGTGTGGCGAGATACGGTCGCGGACATGATGGCAGAGCCGCGCCAGGGCGTACCCATGACCGGACTTTTTCCCGGAGACTGACACGATGACTGCCTTTGCGATCGGGCGTCTGCCGCGTATCGAATTCGGAAGCGGGCGCATCGCCCAACTGCCCGGTATCGCCGCCCGTTACGGTAAGCGCCTGCTGATCGTGACCGGCGGACAGTCCTTCACCGCGACGCCGCGGTGGGAGCGGCTACAAGCCGCACTCGACGCCGCCGGATTTGAACGCGAGTTGGTGCGCATTGCGGGCGAGCCCTCGCCGGAGCGGATCGACGCCATTGTGCGCGAGAAGCGGACAGGCGCATACGATCTGGTCATCGGCATCGGCGGCGGCAGCGTGCTGGATGCCGCCAAGGCGATCGCTGGATTGCTCAAACCCGGCAACACCGTGATGGACCACCTGGAAGGCGTGGGCCCGGAGCTTAGCTTTAGCGGTCCCGCCACTGCATTCATCGCAGTCCCCACCACGGCCGGTACCGGCTCGGAAGCGACCAAGAACGCCGTGCTCACCCGCCACGGCCCGGACGGATTCAAGAAATCGTTCCGCGACGACACGCTGATGGCCGAGTACGCCATCGTCGACCCGGATCTGCTGGAAAGCTGCCCGCCGGATCTGATCGCGGCCAACGGCATGGACGCCTGCACTCAATTGCTGGAGGCCTATGTCTCCGGGCGCGCCAATCCGGTGACCGACGCCCTGGCGCTGGCGGGTCTGGAGGCCGTGCGCGACGGCTTATTGGCCTGGCACGAGGGCGGGGAAGAGGCTCCCGCCGGACGCGAACGGATGGCCCTGGCAGCACTGCTCTCCGGCATCTGTCTCGCCCAGGCGGGCTTAGGCTCGGTACATGGGTTGGCCCAGCCATTGGGCTCCTTCTTTCCCATTCCGCATGGCGTGGTGTGCGGCACCCTGGTGGCGGCAGCGACTCTGGTCAACATCGAAGCCATGCAGGCGCGCGCGCCGGACCACCCCGCGCTCGCCAAATACGCGAGCGTCGGGCGATTGCTTGGAGGCGGTCCGCACGGCCGCGACGATGCCGCCCGCGAATTTTTGCTAAATACCTTAGAGGAATGGACGCGACGCTTGAGTCTGCCGCGCCTCTCGGAGCTGGGCGTCGCGCAGGAGGATTTCGCCCGTATCGTGGCGGCCTCGCGCGGCTCGAGCATGAAGACCAATCCGGTGGCGTTGAGCGACGGCGAGATCGAGCGGATTCTGCGGTTGCGGTTTGGCGGCGTCGGCTTGTAGGGATGAGGCCGCTCCGGGGATTGAGCAGTTCCTTACCCGAAGGAGTCGAGGAAGACGCTCCACGTTTGTAGATCGATCCGAAGCTACCGGTCGGCTGTAGCGACTAAGCGGATCACGGCCGCGTTTCACGGTAGCCCGGCTGTCCGTTGTCGACCCAGAGCCGACATCGAAGGTGGGTATTCAAGCGTCAGGATACTGGCGCAGAGCGGACGTTCGAATAGTGGGTCAGGTGATCTGCGTGCGTTGTGAAAACCGCTGTTTCTTAGGGGGCTGGCTGCCCGACCGTTTCGTGAGGTGGCCCCGAGAAGCGCAACTCGCCCCGGGCGGCTGGCTGAGACAGGTAGCGCTCGACGGCAGTTTGCAGGTTGAAGATGAGCCGCTCGCGCCCGAGTGTGTCGCCGAGCGAAGAGCGCTGCACCATCCCTAAGACCTCCGGGTTCAGGCCCACCAGCCACAGCAGTATGCCGCGCTCGCGCGCACGTTCCTCGCCCTCGATCAGCATCTTGAGCGCCGAGTACTCGATGTCGGGTACGGCGCCGAAGTCCATCGCCACGACCTTCGGCTCGGCGGCATCGATCAGCGGCAAGAGCTGCTCGCCGATGCGCTGGGCATTGGCGAAAAACAGGCGTCCCTCGGGCCGCACGATCAGGAGTCCGGGGAAGGTCTCGTCCTCCGGGTGCTCGTCCGACCTTGGGCGGAAGACGTCGGTGCCGGGCTTGCGACCGAGGACATAGAGCCGCGGATGGCCGGCCTGATAGGCGATGGCCACCAATGAGACGACGATCGCCACCAGGATACCCTGGAGCGTTCCGAGCAGGACGACTCCGGCGCAGGCCACCAGCGCCCATAGGAACTCCATGCTGCGAATGCGCAGGATGGCGCGGAATTCCGACGGCTCGATGAGTCCGATCGAATAGACGATCACCACGGCCGCCAGGGTCGCCTGGGGCATCAGCCCCATCAGCGGCGCGAGCAGGAGCAGGGTCGCCAGCGCGGCGCCGGCCGTTACCAGGCCGGCCACCTGGGTGCGGGCGCCGGCACGCCGATTCACGGCCGTCTGCGAGGTCCCGCCCCCCGCCGGCATGGCGCCGAACAGGCCCCCGACCACATTGCCGAGGCCCGTGGCCAGGAGCTCGCGGTTCGGCTCTGGGCGCGGCTCGCCGCGGCCCGCAAAGGCCCGCGCCGCGGCGATGGACTCGGTAAAGCTCATGAGCGCGATGCCCAACGCCGCGGGCCAGAGCTGCTCGACCAGGGCGAGGCTCGGTACCGTGAAGGACGGCAGGCCCCGCGGGATGTGACCCACCGTCTCGACGCCATGGCTTTGCAGCGCGAGCAGGCCCGAGACCGCGATGCCGAGCGCGATGGCGACGAGGGGTGCGGGCGCGCGCGGGACGAACCGCTCGGTCCCCACCAGGACGAGCAGCATGGCGACCCCCACCGCCAGGGTTGGGAGCGAGGTCTCGGGGAGATGCGCGACGAGCGCGAGCAGGTTCTCGAGGAATCCGCCCTTGTCGAAATGGATGCCCAGCAGCTTCGGCACCTGGTCGAGGACGATGACCAGCCCGATGCCCGCCTTGAACCCGGTCAGCACCGGCTCCGAGATGAAGCTGGCGACCACCCCCAGGCGCAGCGCCGCGGCCAGGATCAGCATGATCCCGACCAGCACGGCGAGGGTCGCGGAGGCCACCAGCAGGTCCGCGGGATTGCCGCCGGGCACCGCCAGCGCGAGCTCGGTCCCGGTCAGGATCGCGAGCGTGGTGGTGGTGCTGACGCTCAATGGCCGCGAGGTCCCCAGGATGGCGTAGACCACCATGGGGACGAAGGCGGTGTAGAGCCCCACCTCGACCGGCAACCCGGCGACCGTGGCATAGGCCATGGCCTTGGGGACGACCACCGCGGCGGTGGTCAAACCGGCGACGAGATCGAGTCGCAGCCACTCGCCGCGGTAACCGCGGATCCTGTCTAGGACGGGCAGGCCGCCCTGCGAAGCTTTAATGCCCACCGCATGCACTCCTTATGGATGGCGACGGCCGTCGCCATGAGGAAGAAGCTGGGGATCGGGTGACTCATGACCGCGCACCAACCCAATCGACGCCGGCCGGACCGGTCATTGGCTGGACCTGTCGATCGATCCGTGCCCTTGTCATAAGCCCGCGCCCCATCGGTACTGCCAGGCGATCCCGAGCAGATCGAAGTTGTTGTCCGTGCGGGCCGACACGCCGCTGCTCGCGTACAGCTTGACCGAGTTTCGGACATCCACGGGGAAGGCCAGGGTGCCGCCGATGCGCCAGTTGCTTTGGCGATCGTCTTTCGGCACACCGTCGATGGCAGTGGCGCCGCCAGCAAAGTAGGTCGCGTCGACCGATGCCCAGATGCCTGACCGGAGGCTGTAGATCAGGTGTCCCTGGGTGGCATAGAGCGGGTCCTGGGAGCGTCGGTGACCGCCGTAGAAATCCGTGTTGTCGGTAAACAGGATGGCTGCCGCGCTCAGCTCCAGCGTCAACGGACCCAGGGCCTTGGAGAGGCCCAGCTCCGGTTTGACGAACCAACGGTTGGTGCCGATGTTGACCAGACGGCTGTCGTCGTATTCGCCCCAAGGCACCGAGACCTGGAGGCTGGCGCCAACGATCAGGTCCTGCTTCCATCCCCTAAACTCGCGCAAAGTCAGCGCGGGTGCCCCGATGAGGTTGATGGATAGCCGCAACCTCGGGTCCGCGACTCCGTCGACGTTCCGCTCCACGGGTTCGCCCGCGTAGCTCGCAGATCCCGACAGCCAAGTGTAGGGGACGACGACGTCGATCTTGCCGGATCTGCCCCAGAAGTCGACCACCCGGGCATAACCGAAGACCGCGCTGGAGGTCTCGAGCTGCGGATTGGCGACGGGCAGGGCCGAATCGAACGCCAGGCCGCCCTGCGTGTAGGCATAGCCCGCAATCAGGAAGTTAACGCCGATCGGTGCATTCGAGAATGCGCGAGGCTCGATGTCCTGCCCGTTCGCGGCAGAAACCCCGCAGAGCAGCGCGCAGGCCGCGGGCACCGCGACCCGATGCAACCGAAACAAGCCCAAGTCGCGCCTGCCCGCAGCGACCGCGATCCCCATGTTCGGCACCCCATGAGCCCAAGTCCGGCAATTGCTCACGCCAAGACACCAAGCCGCCAAGAAAGACAACAAGCTACGCGTAGTAGCCGGATCGCCGGCTGGGTGATTCACCCAGCGCCGATAACGCCCTGAGAAACTCAGGCGAGCTTGGCGCCTTGGCGTGAGATCTTCACTTTATAGGACGAAGGACATCGGTGCATGATCGCCACGAGCGAACCTTGCGCTGGGAGTCGTCGATCGCGACCCCATCGCAAGGTTAGCATGGTCGCGCTCAGCGGCCGTTGAGCGCTTCGTCTGCCCAGTAGCGGGATCCGGTCAGCTTGGCCGCGACCTTCCAACCCTTGCCGGTCAGCACGAACACCGCCTTACCGTCGGTGAACCGCACCCCGAGCTGCTCCTTGTCCTCGCCCGCCATGGCGCCCACTCCGGCCGACGCGTCCAGGCCCTCGGCAACGAATGACTTGAAGCTGGCGCTGTCCTCGAACAGGATCACGAGCTGGGATGCGAAGCCGCCGAGTCCGAAGCTTAAGCCCGCGCCGGTGGTCCCCATCTTCATATAAACGCGCGAGCCGGTCTTGGCATTGACCGCAACCCCTCGCCCGTAACCCGCGACGACGTAGAAGCTTGCCTCCCGCTTGTCGAACACCGCATAGCCTGCGCTGCGCTCGAACAGGGCGCGGCTGCCCGGCTCCTCCGCGAAGAGCCGCCGCAGCGTCGTCTTGGCCATCGCATCGAGCTTGGCCCGAGTCCCAGCGGGCGTTGACTCGTCGCTCAGGCCCTCCTTGGTCGTATCGACGGTGTCCTTGACCGCGCCGGTAGCCTTTCCCGCCGCCTCCCCGGCGGCATCCACCGCACCCTTGGTCGTATCGCCGACGGCCTTTGCGGCCTTTGCCGCGCCTTCTTTCAGGCTGTCGAGCGAGATCTCGGCGCCTGCGAGCGGGGGTGCGAGCACGAGACACAGTGCAATGAGAGGATGGATTTTCATCGTTTTATAGACTCCGATTCGGATGGGAACTTCCAGGTGATAGGCCCGGTCTTGACGAGCTGCCGCCCGGGCTCGCCCAGCTTCTTGCCGTAACGCACAAGCTGGACCAGGTCCGAGCTGACCTGGGGATTGGTGGTGAAATACGAGTGCCCGAAGAAATCGGTGCGCTCGCCTAAGTAGGAGATCATGTCCATGCGTCCCAGCGCCGCCAGGTAGCGCTGGCCCTTCTCGGGAAGGTCCTCGGGTCGCAGCTGGCCCACCCGGTTGCGGCTGCGGAACAGGAGCTGCGAGACCAGGAGCGCCCGGTCGTCGGGCGCCGTATAGATCGTCAGCCGGCCCTTCAGGACGCGCGGCAGCTTTCCCTCCGGCCACACCGTGACCAGGTCGGGGTCGGAGAGAAAGCCGGTGAGCTGCTGGGCGGCGATGTCCAGATCGATGTCCGGCGAAAGCAGCACCAGGTTATCGATCTTGTAGAGGTCGACCGGCTCCTTGCCAGCCGCGATCGCCTCCAGCCCCAGCTCGCGCACCGCCTTGAGGGTCAGCGCGGTGCCGCGGCTGTGGGCCAGGATCTGCACCCCCTCCACACCGGGGGTCGTCGCAATCATACGGATGCTCTTCTTGAGGTGCTCCACCGCGAAGTCAGCGGACTCGGTCGTGCTGGTGTAGGAGGTCAAGAAGTTGCCGCTGGAGGAGGCCGGCCAGGTGAAGAAGGCGCACACCTGCTCCCGGCCGAGGAAATGGCAAAGCTCCGCGGCGGTATAGGCCGCGGTGGCGAAGGTCTCGTTGAATCCGTGCACATAGAGCAGCACCTCCTTCTTCGGCCCGACGGCGAGTCGGCGCTGGACCTCGCCCTGGAGCCGGCCCTTGGCCTCCTCATGTCGCGCCAGCTCGGCGCGATCCCGCAGCAGCTTCCCGTTCTCTGCCCGGTGCAGGCGATAGGGCTCTTCCGGGAAGGCCCCCAGCTGCTGCACCGGGCCCAGCTCCAGATCGACCTCGCGCGTGCGTTTCGCCAGCTGGCTCTGCTCGCTCAGGGTCTCCCAGTCCAGCCCCGGCACCACGCGGACCTGGGCGGAGCCGAAGGCGATGCGCCGGGCCCGCTCCTGGCCGTAGGTCAAGGTGCCCTTGTCCTTGCCCTGGGCTTCCAGCTCGGCGGCCGTCGGCAATGCCCGGTCGGTGATGAAGAGCAGGTCCAGGTCCGGGCTGCGGCTGGCCTCTTTAGGCAGAGAAAAAACGGGCTGGCCGCCCGGAAGCTGGTACAGGGTGGGGGTCGGCATCAGTTGGCGCGCGCTGGTGGCGCAGCCGCCGATCAGGAGTGCGGCAAGCAGTCCGGCGGCGATCTTGACGGGTCTCGGCGACATAGGATGGATTCCACGGGAGAGTGACGGGCGCCCGGCGCCGCGGCGTAAAGGTTGAACCCAGAAAAAGCGGTTCTCACGCCAAGGCGCCAAGCTCGCCAAGGATTTTTCAATGCCAGCGCCGGCCGCGCGGCCGGCGCCCCCGTCAATGCCCGCCTAGGACCAGGGTCTGGATCGGCAGGAGCAGCGCCTGGATGCGCAGGATCATGGCGTGAACGAGGCCGACCGTATCGATCGCGTGAAGCCCGAACCGGCGCAGTGCGCCGACGTTGGGGTCCGCGAGCGCCTCGTGGCTGCTGGTATAGGCGTTGGCGATACAGCTGCCGCCCTGGGGCAAATCGTCGAGCTGGCCGGGGTAGAGCGGTTCCATGATGACCGTGATGGTGCCGGGGCGTGCGAGCTGCTGGATATCGACCAACTGGTCGCTCGCCCGCACTTGGCCGGAGGCGATGACGTTCTGGACCTCGGTCACGACCACCGGGACGATCCGCCAGGGCATGGCGATGCAGGTCACCTCGCCGATCATGCCCACCTTCATCACCTGCGCCTCGATCTGACCGAAACCGGCGAGCAGCCCCGTGACCCTGCGCTCCGGCACGAGCACGCCGGCGGGTCGCAGCATCGGGTTGACCACGTCGCCAGGCCGTAGCGCGAACTGTTGCACGATCCCGTCGGTCCCGGCCACGATCAAAGTCTTCTTGAGGTCGGCCTGGGCCTCATCGAGCGCTGCCTCGGCGCTCGCCTTCTGGGCCGGGAATTGAAACTCAAGCTCCGACACGATGGCCTCGCGGCTCGCCAGGGCCGCGTCGACTGCCCCCTGCTGGGTCTCGACGTTGACGCGCATCTTCTCGACGTCGCGCGCAGCGATCGCACCGGGACTGCGGCGCTGCACCTCGGTCCTGGCCGCGAGCTCGTCGACGGCCTGCTGGAGCGCGCCGCGCGCCTGGACGATTTGACCGTCCGCCTGCGCAAGCTCCGACTTCGCCACGACCATGGCCGCCTCGATCTCCGCGATCTTGCGGCGGGCGGTTTCGGCCGCCGCCTCCTGCTCTGTGCTGTCCAGCCGGAACAAGGGCTGCCCCGCCTTCACCCGTTGATTGATATCGACGAAGGTCTCCGCGACCCGCCCGCTGGTCTCAGGCAGGACGGTCACGGTGCGGAATACCGAAGTGGCTGCCTTGGTCGAGGGGTGAAAATAGAAGATCGTCGTGATCAGGCTTAAGGTGAGAATCACGCACAGGGTGATCCCCCAGCGCAGCTCGAACCAGACCGTGAATAGCGTGATCTCGCGTCCGAGCCGCTTGCCCTGCACGAAGCGGCGAAAGAGGAAGTCCGGCAGAATCGTCAGCATCGAGCACAAAAGGAGCTCTAACATGGCTTAAGTCCCCTGCTGCTCGACCGGCCGATCCGCCGGCGAATGCGCTTTCGGAGCTGGCGCGAGAGCGGGAGCCGGAGCCGGAGTGGCATCCGGGGCAGCGGATTCCGCGCCTGCGGCGATCCGCTCGAGCGAGCGTGCAATGGACGACAGGGGCGTCGTAAAGTCCGGCAACGGGATCAGGGCGAGCAAGAGCCCCGCAATCCAGAAGGCGTGGTTGTGGGTGAAGAGCGCCAGCAGCGCCAGCACCGCGACGATCTCGAACTGCACCTTCTGGCCGCGATGCGCCATCTGCTCCGGCAGGGCATGGAGCTTGAAATAGAAGATGCCGATGCCGATCACGGCGAGCAGTACGAAGACGGCCATCGCCACGAACAGCCCGTCGGTCTCCCCCGGCGCCGTCACGAAGAACGGCAAGTGATGCGTCGCGGCCGGGTGTAACGGCTCCGCCATCTGCGAATCTCCTACTCAGTGCTTTGGGTCAGGCGCCCTTTGGCGGGGCGCAGTCTATCAACAGTGCCCGGCCGATGTGCGACTTCGCACGTCACGGCGTCGGATCCTTCCCCATTGCCTCGCCGCTCGGCCGGGCGACCAAGTCCTGCCAGCGGGCGTGGTGCCCCTCGAGGATCGCGACGACGTCGTCCGATCGGGACCGGTCCGACCCGGGCCATCGGCTCGCTACAGTAAACCCTGCGCACGCCGCGCCTCCTCGATGACCTCGATCCCGGCGCGCTGCGCGATGCTGTCGAATCGGATCGCCGGCGGTCGCGTAGACAGCTCGATGGCCGCGACCAGTGTTTTGTAGGCGCTGGAGGTCAGATGCCGGTCCAGCGCCGATTGCGTCGCCCACTCCTCCACCAGCATGAAGGCATCGGGGTCCTCGCAGTCTGCATAGAGTCGGCAGCCCATACAATCCGGGGCCACCCGTGTCGGCTCGAGCAGACCGCCCAAGCTTTTCAGGAAATCGCCACGGTGGGCCGGCGGCACGACGACGTTGAGCGAGAAGACGATCATCGGAGGCTGGCTCGCGCGAATGGGCTGCGAAATTAGAACGCAAAAAACCCGCCACCCAGGTACAGGCCAGGATTCCCCGAAGGACCCTTTGAGAATTAGATTGTTAGCACAGCCGATCTCAAGGTGGCTAAAAAATTCTTCTAAAGCGGATCTCCGACTTCTCGGAGTTTCTACGCGATGTCGGAGACGGGCCGCCGTAGGCCCAGCCGCTTCATGCGCGACTCCAGGGTGGTCGGCTTGATGTCGAGCCGCTGCGCAGCCCCGCCGGGACCGCGGATGCGCCAGCCGGTCTGCTGCAGGGCCTGGAGGATATGGGCACGCTCCGCGGCCTGAGGGGTGGCCGCGGGCGAGAATCATGGCCCGCTCGATGACGTTGCGGGCCACCTAGCACAGGACCTCGAACGTCCCCTCGGTACCCACGAATTCGCCGAACCTGCACCGGTCGAACCCGAGGAAGTCAATGTCCGTTATCACTAGATAGCAGCCGACCCGCCGACCCGCCTTAGAACGGCCTTGCGCGTCGGCGCTTAAGATGCTAAGGGTATAGATGCTTAAGCTCGTAACACCCGAGGTGCCCCATGCTCGAAGGCAACACCACGCGCTGGACGGTGACGGTGTCGAAGGACACCGACATTGCCGTGCGCAGTCTGCTCGCCCAGCGCGGCCTGAAAAAAGGCGACCTGTCCAAGTTCATCGAGGACGCCGTGCGCTGGCGCGTGTTCGATCAAACCCTGTCCGAGACGCGGGCGGAGTTTGCCGACCTTGCGCCGGACGCCCTGCAAGACCTGATCGACGAAGCGACCGAGGCGGTGCGCAACGAGACGCGGGAGACCTTGATCCGCGCCGCGAAGAATACCCGCTGAGCCATGCGGGCCGTCCTGGATACCAACGTCCTGGTCAGCGCCTTGTTGATGGAATCCTCGCTGCCCGCCCAACTCATCGTCCATTGGCGGCAGGGACGGTTCACGCTGTTGACGGCGGAACCGCAGCTTGACGAGCTGATGCGGGTCACGCGCTATCCCAAGCTCCGCTCCCGCCTGAAACCGGCACTGGCGGGCCGCCTCGTCGACGACCTGCGCGAGATTGCCGTGTTGGTGGAGACGCTGCCGTCGATGGAGGCGTCCCCCGACCCTTACGACAATTACCTGCTGTCCATCGCGTCCGGCGGCCATGCCGACTACCTCGTGACCGGCGACAAGCCGCACCTGCTCGCGCTTGGCAGTCATGCCGGAACCAACATCGTGTCTGTCCGCGACTTCATGACGTTGGCCCGGCTGTCGCCATGACCCAACTCGTCCCCCTGCCGTTACCGCCCGTCTGTCCCGCCCTGATCGCCGTCAGCGGAAAGTGAGCTTCAGGGGACGCCGTTGCGAGGACGACCGGGGAGAAAGCTGGACAATGAGGTTTTTTGTTGTTAGGAGTGTACCTTTCATGATACTTTGTACTATATGAGGTACAAGATGATTGATGAAAAAAACATCGGTTCCAGCCTCGAAGACTTCCTCAAGGAGGAAGGCCGCCTTGAAGACGCGCGCCAGGTCGCGGCCAAGCGGGTCTTGGCGTGGCAAACTCCAGCAGGCAATGGAAAGTCAGCATTTAAATAAGGTGGAAATGGCCAAGCGGATGCAGACCAGCCGCTCGCAACTGGACCGCCTGCTTGACCCCGACAACGACAAGGTACAACTCGACACACTGAACCGGGCAGCGGCCATCGTCGGCAAGCGTCTCAAGATCGAGCTGATCGACAGCCCGCGTTGAGGCCAACGGACTCGCCCTGCATCCGTCTCAAAAAGGGGAGAAAGCGGCGGCAGACGACGGTTTTCCGCGATCGGCTCGGGAAACCGTGGTTGTCCCTGATTACCCCCTGATTACGCTTGTCCCTGATTACCCTTTCCGTCCTACGCGGGCTGGACCCGGCGCATCACCGCCCGGAGACATAGTCCTCGACCGTGAAGCCGGCATCCTTCAGGACCCGCGCGGCGAGACCGCGTCCGAGGTCGCCTGGATGGACGGGTACGGTGACGGCCAGGTTGCGGTCAGGGTGCTAGAGGGTTAGGTGGCTGCCGGACTGGCGGTCCTCGACGAAGCCGCGAGCCTTGAGAAACCGCACCAGGTCGCGCGCCGTCATCTGCGGCAGGCGGGTCATGCGGGCACGCCGACGGTTGCTCCTCCACATGGACGAGACGCTCGTGCTGGGGGATCGGCTGCCCGTGGGCCAGCAGGAACCTCGATGTGCTGGGAGACCGCCTCGCGCATGCTCCGCTTGGCCTCCTCGATGGTCGCCCCGCTGCCGAAACAGCCGGGCAGGCTCGGGCTGTACGCGAAGTAACCAGGGTCCTCGGAGTCCTTCTCGATCAGGATCTCGAAGCTGAAGAATTTCATGGTGCCTCTACTGTCTCGTCGGAGTCTCTGCCCGGATCGACGGATCCGGACTCGGGATGAAGGGGGCATGGGGCGAGTCTAATCGAAGTCGCACGGTCTCAGTGGCCGGACGGGGCATTCGCCCCGTCCGGAAGGGTTCTTCCGATTGGCGGGTCGGCGCCAAGGGTCGGAGATTGTGAAAGTATTCACTGTCGGCTCGGTCCGCGCGCGATCTGTAGGCTGGGTAGAGCGCAGCGAAACCCAGCAATCAACGCCTTATGCGTGCGCCAACGATGGGTTTCGCTGCGCTCTACCCATCCTACGGGAATACTTTCACAGTCTCTCTGCGATGGAATGAAGGTTTGGGACGGGGCGTATGCCCCGTCCCGCCACGTTACCCGCTCTCCATGCCTGGTATGATCCAATATCAGTTTCAGGGGTCACCACACGTAGGCATGCACGTCACGCAGTTGCCTTTGTACGAGATCTTCCGCGAGTCTTTTGGACCGCTGTTGACGAACCGCCGCGACTTCGTATCTGTTCCAGAAGCACAGAAGCCGGTTCGTCGCTCGATTCCTGCGGCACAAGCTCTCCCCGGAAGGCTTTCGCAAGATTGGCTTGGTCGAGGTGGTCGAGGAGATGCTCCGCAAGGTTGGCTTGATTTGCGACCTCTGAGATGCCCGATAGTTGTTCCCGCGCCTTAGCGTTGATTTTCTCTTGCGCATCCATCGATGGAACCGGAATTTTTAGTTTTTTGAGATCTTTGCCGGAAATTCCATGCTGCCCCGCTGCCGTCTTGATAAATGGTCTGAGCGCTTCGCGTGCCTGAGGGGTAGAGCAGATCAGTTCGGCGTAGGCTGGTATGATGTCGCCAGATAACCGAACACGAATCAGTTTGTCTGGATATGTCGTTGGCTCGAATAGATTGGTGACTCTACCGCAAACGGCCACGAAGGCCGGATTCCCGTTGTATCTGGTGAACAGGAGATCTTCTTCTTCCAGAAACGCGCGATCCGATAACTCCTCGTCGATTGGATAAAAACGGCGATCAAGCAGGTTTACAGCCATTGGTCTAACTGCGGAGATCCTTAAGATCGGCGTACCAGGCGGGGAATCAGCTGGCTTTTCCGAGAGCCCGTTTCGGACTTCCACAGCGAGTTCAGCGAGCGAGGTATTACGACCTGACTCGAACGCTTGTTCGGCTTGAATAAACGCAGCCTCCAGAATCGCCTTCTTATAATTTTCGATCAGGCGCGGGATATGGGAAAGCTCATCACGGGCACGGCGGGTGCGCTCGAAAAGACTGTCCAACTTCGCAACAATACGGCGTTGTTCTTTGGCAGGAGATAAACCAAAATTATGAGCCAGAAATGGCCCGCGATTGATGTGCTTCATGGTTGATCCATGAAGATGCTCTGTTGCGAGGAGCGCGGCGAATCAGAGTTTTATCGATGCTCCATTTGATATCTTAAAAAGTTGGTTTTCGGCACTTGAAATTCGAGACGAGACATCTAGACTAAAATGTAAGAGTGTCTCCGAGGGCCTAACCATGAACAACGACTGGCTCGATGATGCAAGAAAGATTCCTGACGAGCCGATGGGCTACATTCGCAAGCTCGCTGTCCGTGCGGTCGTTGAATCCGGCTTCCGCCCGTCTCTCGTGGCAACCATGTTTAATGTTTCTCCAAGTTCGCTCTACGACTGGATAAAGAGATACGAACGCGGAGGTTATGATCTCTTGGAGTCTCGAAATGCACCCGGCGCGGAACCCGTAATCACTCCCGAAATGGATAGTTTGCTACGCGACATTGTCGTCAAAGAGAATCCGACGGACTACGGGTACGATACCCAACTCTGGACCTGTCAAATAATTGCCAATATCATTCATAAGACGTTTGGCGTGAAAGTTCTAACGTCGACGGTCCATGTTCATTTGAAGAAGCTGGGGTTGAGCTTCCAGAAGCCGCACTATGTCGCAATAGAGCAAGATCCCGCCCAAATCAAGCATTTCCTAAACGAGAAATTCCCGCGCATACAAAGGCTTGCAGATCGTCTTGGGGCCGACATCGCTTTTGAAGACGAGGCTGGCGTCGATTTGACCGAACGTGCCGGTCGTACATGGGGTCTCGTCGGCAAGACACCGACAGTCATTGCGTCGGGGCAACGCGGAAAACTCAATGTGCTTTCGCTCGTCACCAAAGATGGCACTTTGGAATATGATGTGACCGCCGCTCGGATCAACTCGGATACCTATATCGAATTTCTTGAAGACGTTCTTGAGGAGAGGGGCCGGCCCCTTGTGATGCTGCTCGATAGCGCAAGTTTCCATCACTCTAAGTCGGTCCGGAATTTTGTAAGGCTCAATCGTAAACGTATTCGGGTGTTCTTCTTGCCGAAGTATTCGCCAGAATACAATCCCGCCGAGCAGGTATGGGAAGAAATTAAGGATAATCAAATCGGCCTTGATCATAAATCCGCCCAAGACCAAGCGTGGAACTCAGTCATAGGTGTCGGAGAGGTTGGCAGGATCTCCGAACTTTCATACCCTTGGAAGTGCAAACTAACCCAGGGTAGTGAAAGATGTCCGAAGATCCTGCCGAAGAGACTTTAGCCCAGATGCCAGGGGTTCGCCACCGGCCGGTGCCTGGCCGGCGAGCGGCGGTGCACGTGAAGCACCGCACGCGCCTGGAGCGGGCGGAACAACTGCGGTCGCCGCCGGCGTTGGCGCAGGGTCAGCCGCTGCGGCAGGTGGCGACGGATCTGGGGGTCGCGCGCAGCACCCTGCGCGGCTGGTGCGCGGCGGTGCCATTGGCGGGGCTGCCCCCGGAGGTGGCGGCGTGCCTGGCGACCCCGGCGGGGCGCGCTGGCTGCATCGGTTGGTGGTGGTGATGCATCTGATCATCACCCTGCGGGCCGGCGCCGGGGTGCGCCTGGTGTGTGAGTTCCTGGAACTGAGCGGCCTGTCGGCCGTCGTCGGGGCCTCCTACGGCAGCCAGTACGCGCTGACGGTGCAGGTGCAGGACGCCGTGGCCCAGCAGGCGCAGGCACAGCGCGCCGCCCTCGCGGCCGGCATGCCGCCGCGGGCGGTGACGGTGTGTGAGGATGAAACCTTTCACCCCGACGTCTGCCTGGTCGCCATCGAGCCGGTGTCGAACTTCATTTTGCTGGAACAGTACGCGCCCGATCGCACCGCCGCGACCTGGACGCAGGCGCTGAACACGGCCTTGGACGGGTTGCCGGTGACCGTGATCCAAGGCACCAGTGACGAAGCCAAGGCGTTGCGGCACCACGTGGCGCAAGACCTCGGCGCCCAGCATGCCGCCGACCTCTTTCATGGCCAGCATGAGGTGTCGAAAGCCACCAGTCTGCACCTGGCCCGCCAGGTCAAACAGGCCACCGCCGCCGTCGCGGCGGCCGAGGCGTCGCTGGACGCCGCGCGGGCCGCCGCAGCGCGCGTATCACGCGCAGGTCCCCGGCGCGCGGCCGACCCCCGGCCTTCGCGGCCCGGATTGACGCCGCCTTGACCGACGTGGTCGACGCCGAACGCGAGCAGACCCAGGCCCTGGCGCGACAAACGCAAGCCCGTGAGCAGATCCGTGAACTGGGCAGGCTGTATCACCCGTATGACCTGGCGAGCGGAGCAGGCGCAATCCGTCGACGCGGTCGCCGCCCGCTTCGCCGACGTGTGGGCGCACCTGGCGCACCTCGCCGACGCGGCCGACTTACCCACCCGCGCCCGCGAACGCCTCGCCAAGGCGCAGCGCCTGACGGTCCAGTGGCTGGCCACCCTCGCCTTCTTCTGGGGGACCGTCCAGACCCGGGTCGACGCCCTGGACCTGGCGCCCGACCTCGAGCAGGCGGTCCTGACCCAGTTGATTCCGGCCCTCTATCTGGAGCGGGTCGCCGGGCGCCGCACCCACGCCGAGGACCGCCAGCGACTCGCGGCGCTGAGCGCGCAACTGCTCGAACCCCTGCGCCAGCCGACGCATCCGCTCCAGGCCCTCGCGCCCACGACCCGCCAGCACATCGAGGCGGTCGCCGCGGGCTGTGCCGATCTGTTCCAGCGCAGCAGTTCCTGTGTGGAAGGGCGCAACGGTCACCTGTCGCTGTACCACCACGGCAGTCACCGTCTCAGCGACCGCAAGCTGGCCGCCCTGACGGCGCTGCACAACTTTTATGTCCGTCGCCCCGACGGCACCACCGCCGCCGAACGCTTCTTCGGGCGCGCTCACCCGGCGCTGTTTGAGCAGGTGCTCGCCGCACGTCGACCTGCCGCCGCCCGCGCGGCGGCGACGACCGCGACCGGTCAAGCGGCCTGCGCTGACGCTGGTGGCGGCGTGACGGGGGGGCGGAGTTATGATCAAGGCCATCAAATCGGACGGCAACCCGTATATACAAAAGGCGACTTAAAGAAGAAACTGCTCTCCGCGCTTAGGTGCTTGCAGCAGAATACCGCCCGTATCAAGTCATTCTTTGAGTTGCCTCATACGAGATACGCACTAACTTAAAGCGTACTATTTTGATAGTTAATGGAGTATCGATAACAAATAGAAAAGATATGTCTTATCGATGCCTTCATAAGGTATGACTTTAAATATATGCTGATTGAGCCAGCTCTCCTCCCTATCCCAAATAAACGCATCAAGAGTTGCGGACCAACTCACCAGTAAATCACCCGGAGAAACAAGGTATCGAGAATCCAACTGGCGAGTGGTACGGTTAATTGGTTTTGTGTGATCTGTGAGGTTCTGTATCCTGATTATTGGCCGCCCCACATCATGCCAATCCTCAGGTTTGAAAGCTGCGCCATTCAGAAAATCGGCTACGTCTCCCAAAGTCGCAGACACCCAGCCCTGCGGAAGCTCGCTCATGCCGCCTCCTCTTGGGCCGCAGTTTCGGTCACGATCTCCTCGGTCAGCCCTTCGATCTCCTCAAGGGCCGTGCGCAAATGCACGATGATGGCGGCAGCGATGTCGTCGGGCTCTCTCAGGCGCTCCTCAATGTCCCCGCTTTCATCCCGCAGCCAGGCGATGTCGAGGCTGTCGCCGCGGGCCTTGGCGATGTCTTCGCGCGTAAATTTGCGGAAGCGACCCTCAGCTCCTGTATCCTTCCGCGTAGCCGATCCATCGGGTTTGTTGCCAAACGCCTTTTCAAACTCCGCGAAAGTCTCACGTGTCAACACCGTTCGCTTGCCGAATTGCGGCATATTGGCCCGAAGGTCGTACACCCACACTTCCTTGGTGTTGCCCTTGTCGGTCTTACCCCGGGTAAAGACAAGCACATTGGTCTTGACGCCCTGCGCGTAAAAGATCCCCGTCGGCAGGCGCAGGATTGTGTGCAAGTTGCATTTGTCCATCAAGTCACGGACGGATGTTGGTGCCCGTATTGCCTCGAAAAGCACATTGTCCGGCAGCACCACAGCGGCGCGGCCGCCGGGCTTGAGCGACCGGTAGATATGCTGCAAGAACGCCAGTTGCTTGTTGCTTGTGGGGTAGGTGAAATCCGTCCCGTGTCGGCAGCCCACCGCCCTTCTTGGTGCCGAAGGGAGGGTTGGTCAGGATCAGGTCTGACTTTGGTCAGCTGCTGCCCCTCGCTGGACAGGGTGTCGCCAAAGCGCAGTCCGGCGTCCTCGTCCGAGTCCAGGTCGTGCAGCATCAGATTCATCAAGCCCAGGCGATGCGTGTCCTGCACCAGTTCCATGCCCCATGGCAACTGACGCCGAAAGCGCTTGTAGTTCTTTTCGTCCAGCGCGTACACGTCATTGTGATTTCGCGGATGTAGTGGTTGGCAGCAATCAAGAAGCCACCGGTACCGGCGGCCGGATCCTGGATGACTTCTCCGAGCTGCGGCTGCATCAACGCGACCATGCTGTCGATCAGCGGGCGCGGCGTGAAATACTGCCCCTGCACCGGATTTCTTCTCGGCGGCGTTCTTCTCGAGCAGGCCTTCGTAGAGGTTGCCGAGGCCCTCCTCGCGCGCCGAGAACCAGTCCAGCTTGTCGATGGCCATGGTCAGGGACTTGAGGTTCGCGGGCTTGCGCAGCTTGGTGCTCGCGTCGGCAAAGATCGCGAGAATGGTAGGGTCCAGCGCTCCTTGGTGTCGCCCAGATCCAGCAGCAGGCGGCGGTAGTATTCGAGCTGGTCGAGACCCTCCCGCTTCGACAAGGCGCTCCCAGCCGTACCCGTTCGGGATACGGTCTTCATGCCCGGTCTTCCTGCAGATCTTGAAGAACAGCATGAAGGTCAGCTCCGTGACGTACTCGTTGGTAGTGTCACCCCGTCGTCGCGAAGGATGTGGCACAGGTTCCAAAGCTTGCCGACGATGTCGCGGGTCGCGTTTTCGGTCACGCGGTCTTTCTCCACAATTCTTCGTTAAATCGTCGAATACGGCCTCAAGCTGGCCGTCGAACACCTTATTCAGGCGGCGGAATCCGCCATGGGC
>CAWACV010000004.1:0-433515 GCA_963780725.1 uncultured Gammaproteobacteria bacterium | reverse complement strand
GCCCTTCCTCGCTGAACAAGTCGCCCGTGGTGCGATCCCGCTCTCGCGTCTTAGACCCCGGTTTCTTCCGCGTCAGAGAGCGGGCAAGCAGTCGCTCCAGGAATTCGACGAAGGAGTCCTGACCCAGTGGCCAGCCGGTACCGGCGTGACCGCGCAGGAGCTCATTGAACCTCTCGTCGTCGACCCCTCCGACGAATGCCGCCCAACCGGGGACCAACTCCAGCGGCGGCCCTGGTGCCGGCAAGCACCCGCGGCCCCTCAAGGTCCGCCCCGGAGCGCGGGTGGCAGGAGGGCCGCAAGCATCGGCTTTCTTCCATCCCACGGTCATTCTCGCTAGACTTAGTCCGAGCACTTAGTCCATCAGGAGGCGCCGATGACGCTGACCGTCAACGTCCACGAGGCCAAGACCCACCTATCCAAGCTCCTTGAGCAGGCCCACGCCGGCCAGGAGATCATCCTGGCCAAGGCCGGCAAGCCCTATGCCCGTCTGATGCCCTTGGCACCCCCACCCGCACGTCGTCAACCGGGGCGGCTCGCGGGCCGTGTGACCGACGCCTTCTTCGAGCCCCTACCCCCGGAAGAGCTCGACGCCTGGGAAGGCCGTTGATGCAACTGCTGCTCGATACCCACGCGCTGCTACGGTGGTTCACCGCCGACCCGCGACTGTCTGCCAGCGCTGCCGCCGCCATCGCCGATGAGACCAACGCGGTCCACGTCAGCGCGGCGACAGCCTGGGAGATCGCGATTAAACAGCGGCTGGGCAAGCTCGATGAAGTCCCCCAAGCGGCCGAGCGGTTCTCCGAACTGGTCGCCGCCGACGGCTTCATCCATCTGCCTGTCAACTATCTCCACGGGCTTCGCGCGGGCGGCTACGCCCTGGCCCATCGCGACCCCTTCGATCGCATACTGGCGGCCCAGAGTGAGTTGGAATCCATGGTCCTGGTGACCCGGGATCCGGCGTTCGCTGAGCTCCCGGTCGCGACGCTGTGGTGACCCGTCAAGTCCCGTAGGGTCCGCTGTGCGGACCGAACCCCCTGATGGCCTCAAGGTCTGAGGGATGCCCCGCTAGGCCCGACCCATGCCAGCGCCGATTCCAAACCCCGTTTCCCCGCGGCAGTGGGCAGGGAGAGAGAGGGCGACGGCTGCAAGCGGTCGATAGCCGCAGGGGCGGTGGCCGCAATTCCGGGTAGAGTAGAGAGCAGGCGTCCTGCGCCGGTAGATCCAGCCTATCTGTTGCCGCCCCTTTCGTCTGGCGGTGCCTCAATAGCTGGATCGTAGTCACAGTAGCCTGCCCTCTCTCATCAAACCGTGCGAGCGGTTTTCCCGCACACGGCTTTCCGATGCGCTTCACGCCGAGGCATGCGCCGAGCGCCAGCCTGCGGTCGAGGGAAGCTTGAACAGTCCTAACCGGTCGTGGATGTGCGCATGGGTGAAACGCTGCCAGCCTTTCCAGCGGGTGCGGACCTTGTGCCGCTCGCGCAGTTGGGCGCGGACACGCTCCTCGGTGAACCAGCGCACACGACCGAATACCTTCGTGCAGTTGCCGTAGTGGAAATAGCCCGACCAGCCGCGCAGGACTTCGTTGACCTCCGCGATCAGCCGGGGCAACGGCACCGGAGCGCGGCGCCGTGCGGTGAGCTCCTTGACGCGCGCCTTAATCCGTTCCTCGGCGCGTCGCCGCGGCTCGACGTGGGGATAGCCCTTTCCGGTCCTTCGGCTGCGTGCCCATTTGATGCTGAAGCCGAGGAAATCGAACGCTGTCTCGCGGGCATCGACCACATGGGTCTTCTCCCGGTTGAGCGTCAGCTCCAGGCGTTGCACCACGGATTCGAGCACCGCCATGGCGGGACCGGGGTCGCCGCGACACAGGATCACCGCGTCGTCGGCATAGCGGACCAGCCGCGCCCCCAGGCGCCTTTCCGGGTCGTGCCGCTCCCAGATCCGGTCCAACAGATGCAGGTAGAGGTTCGCCAGCAGCGGAGAGATCACGCCTCCCACAAAGTGGCAAACAACGCCCTTCTTCCGGGGTCTCGGGGTCGGGTAACGGGGTGACCCGGAACACCACGTTGACCTCTTCGGGACCGATGTCGACCCGCTTGACGAGGGTGCGGATGAGCTCCCGACGCGCGCTCCAATCCAGGTGCTCCAGGCCATCGTCGACCTGCGCGGCAAAGGCTTCTAGGCGTCCGACGACCAGTTGCAGTTGAGCGCGTTGCCGAGCGACATCCTCCAGTTGCCGGGCCTGCTCCTCCAGTGCGGCTAAGCGTTGTTTCAGGTGCACGATGCGCGCCTCGTAATCGGCCTTCTCGACATAGCCGTCAGTATAGGTATCCAGCAACCGGCCGATGCCTTGGCGCACCCGCTGGATTTGCGCGGCCACGGCGGCGCTGGCCGCGCACTCCGAACCCGTGCTCGCGGCCGTGAGACGCCGCTCGTACTCGGCCAGCAGCCGCTGGGGATTCTGTAACAAGGCTGTCACTTCGGTCCACACCGCTGTCTCCAAGCGGTCGGTACGCACCTGACGGTTGGGGCAGATCCGCTCTCCGCCGAAGCGATAGGCATCCGTGCCGATGCAGCGATAATAGGCATAGTCGCGGCGTTTGCCCTTGGCGGCGCCCAGACCGATGGCCTTACCGTAGAAAGCATGGCCGCAGCAGGTGCAATTGAGCAGCCCCTGCAGCAGATAGCGCGCGCCACGCTGGCGGGTGCGCGCGCGACGGCGGTTCTCCGCCAACTGCTCGGCCGCCGCGGCAAACTGGGCGTCGCTGACGATGGCCGGCACGGCGATGTGGATCCACTCCGATGGCGGAGTGTCGTAAACCCCTCGAGCGCGCCGCGGCTCGGCGGGCTTACCCCGTTGGGGACGCAGTCGCGGGCGGGGAGCGCCCGCATGCGTCTTGCCAAAGGCCGCACGGCCGCAGTACGCGGGGTTCTTGAGGATGCCCCACACGCTGGTGCGGTCCCACCAGTCTTTGCCGGTGCGGGTCGGCACCTGCCGCGCACGCAGGCGCCGTGTGACCTCGCCGAGGCTCGCGCGCTCCTCGCCTACCCAGGCGAAGATCTGCTGCACCACCTGCGCCTGCTCGGGGACGATCTCGTAGCGCGCCTCGCCGCCGCCCTCCCAGCGGCCGATGTAGCGGTAGCCGTAGGGCGCCCCGCCGAGCACGTTGACGCAACCGCTCTGCGCCCGATGGCGCTTGCCCCGACGGCTGCGCTCGAGGATCTTGGCCCGCTCGTACTCGGCGATCATGCCCTGGACTTGCAGCAAGAGCTCCTCCTCGGGATTGTCCCCCACGGCATGGTTGAGGAAGACGACCTCGACCCCGGCGCGGCGAAACTCGTCGACCAGCAGCACTTGATAGGCGTACTTGCGCGCCAGGCGATCGGGCGAGTGGACATAGAGGCGCTCGACCGCCCCCAGGGCAATCGCATCGCGCAGCCGCTCCAACGCCGGCCGCATCAGTGTGGCCCCACTGTAGCCGTCGTCGATGAAGGTGCGTTCAGCTGGCACGGCGCTTCCGTCCGCCGCGCTGCGCTCCTGCAACGCGCTCGCTTGGCTGGCGATGGTCTGCGCCGCGGCTTGTCGGTCCGAGGACACGCGCGCATAGAGCGCCGCAGCGATCGGGAGGGATGGAATCATGAGCAACGCGCTCCCACGCAATGGGGTGGGAGCCGAGTCGCTTCCGGCTCGCGTGCCGGAAGTGCCGTCGCGATGGGCCGGCGGATGGTCGGGACCACGTGCGCATAGGCCCGGATCAACGCCTGCTCACCGCGGCGACTCGGCTCAAACACCGTGTTCACCTTCAACACAGGTCGGCGTTGTTTGTCCACCGCTGGCACTCGCGTTCAGGATGGAGCAGCCACAGTCCAGTGGTGCCCCTTCGAATCCTGCCCCGTAAGCCGGCCGCAGCTGCTGTCGAGAAAGTTGGACCGACAGCTCGAACGGAAGTTTGGCTACAATGTGGGAGGCGTGATGACTCCGCCCTGTGGCGTTCCTTTATCGCTGTAGCCGATCTCTTGCCCTTCCATGATCCCGGCATGCAACCATTTGCCGATCAGCCACATGATCCCACCATCGTTGATCCGGTGCTGGATGAAGCTCCGCAGCCAGCCCCAGTCAAGGTTGTCGAAGGACACCACGACACACTACCCACCTCGACGGTTTTCCCGCGGCGGTCACCATCACGCGCCCGCACCACCCGCTGGTGGGGCAAACGCTGGAGCTGCTCGGTTGGTCGCGGCGCCAACAGCGCCTGCATCTGCTCTTGGTCCTACCCGACGGCAGCCGTTCGCGCATCCCGGCGGCGTGGACGAATCTGACGCCGCCGCCAGGGAACGCTCCAGCGCCGCCCCCTGAGCCAACCGCACCGGTTGATTCCGCCCTCGCCACCGTGGAGCAATTGCTCCAGACCCGCGCCTTCCTCGACGCTCTGCTGGCCCGCCCCAGGCCTTCGGGGCACCGCCAACGTCGGCCCGACGAGGAGAGTCCCGGTGCAATTGAACCTTCCCTTTCCCCAGATCCCGCTTCCGCACGAGGAGGCCATCTGGGAGCAACTGAGCGACGCGCAGCGGGACACGCTGATTGCGGTCCTGGCGCAACTGATCGCCAAGGCCAGCGCCCGGGACACCCCGGCGGAGACGCCCCATGAGTGACCGCACGAAGATCCAGGTCGGTCACCTGGAGCGCACCGCCTATGTCTATGTCCGCCAGTCCACGCCCCATCAGTTGGAGCAAAATCGCGAGTCCACTCAGCGCCAATACGCCCTGGTGGAGCGCGCCGGGGCGCTCGGTTGGCGTGCCGAGCGGATTCAGGTCATCGACGAAGATCTGGGGCTGTCGGGGGCCGGCAGCGCCGAACGCGCGGGTTTCGCGCGGCTGGCCGCCGAGGTGGCCCTGGGACGGGTCGGGATCGTGCTGGGCCTGGAGGCGTCGCGCTTGGCGCGCAACAATGCCGACTGGTATCGTTTGCTCGATCTGTGCGCCATGACCGATACCCTGATCGGGGATAGCGACGGACTGTATCACCCGGCGCAGTTCAACGACCGGTTGTTGCTCGGGCTCAAGGGGACCATGAGCGAAGCGGAGTTGCACATCATCCGTGCCCGGCTGGACGGCGGCATCCGTAACAAGGCGGCCCGCGGCGAGCTGCGGCGGGCGCTGCCGGTGGGCTTGGTCTGGGGCGAGGCCGACGGCGAGGTGCGCTTCCACTCCGATGCGGCCGTCTGCGCCGCCGTGCGTGCCGTATTCGAGCGTTTTGCCGAGCTCGGCTCGGCGCGCCGGGTGTGGCTGTGGTTTCGTTCCGAGGGGCTGTCGTTCCCGCTGCAATCCCATACCTTGGCGGAGATCCGCTGGGTCGAACCGACCTATACGGCGATCCACAACATCCTGACCCACCCGGCGTATGCGGGGGCCTATGCCTACGGGCGCAGTCGCCACGAGCGCTATGTCGATGCGTCGGGCCAGATCCGTAAGCGGGTACGCCGTTTGCCGCGGGCACAGTGGGCGGTGCTCATCCGGGACCATCACCCCGGCTTTATCGACTGGGCGACCTATGAGGCTATTCAAGAGCGTCTGGCGACCAATACCCACCCCTTGCCCCACACGGCTGGCGGTGCGGCAAGAGAGGGCGCGGCGCTGTTGCAGGGACTGGCGGTCTGCGGCCACTGCGGGCGTCGGTTGCATACCCACTACCGGGGTCGCCACGGCACCCCCGGCTACCATTGCGCGGGCAAGACCGTGGTCAACGGCCGCGGGCTCTATTGCTTGAGCGTCGGTGGGGTACAAATCGATGCGGCGGTCACCGGCGCCTTCCTCCAAGCGCTGGCTCCGGCGGCGGTGCAGGCGATGGTGCGGGCCGCCGAGCAGATTGAAAACGATCGCGATGCGGCGCTGGGGCAATGGCGGCTCGCGCTGGAGCGCGCCCGCTACGCGGCCCAGTGCGCCGAGCGCCGTTACCGGGCGGTCGATCCCGAGAACCGCCTGGTCGCCCGCGGGCTGGAGGCCGAATGGGAGCGCAGCCTGGGCGCACTCGCCGCCGCCGAGGCGGAATTGGCGCATCGCAGCGCACAGCAACCGCGCACTTTGAGCCCCCAGGAGCGACAGCGCCTGGAGGCCCTCGGTACCGACCTGGAGCAGGTCTGGAATGCCCCGACCACCACCGATCGGGACCGCAAGGGGCTGCTGCGCAGCCTCCTGGAGGAGGTCGTCGTCGCGGTGAACCGCGAACAAGCCAGCGCCCGCTTGACTCTGCGTTGGCGCGGCGGGGCGATCACGACGCTCGAGATCCCGCTGCCGCGCTCCCATCCGCCGGCGCTGCGCACCGACGAGGACACCATCGACCTGGTGCGACGTCTGGCCGTGCACTATCCCGACGCCATCGTCGCCGGGGTTCTCAACCGCCAGGGCCGGCGCACGGTGCGTGGCGAACGTTTCACCGCCAGCCAGGTGGGGAACCTGCGCCGCTACTGGAAAATCCCGCGCTTTCAACCTCCCGCCACCGCGCCCGCAGAGCCGGCGCTGACCATCCAGGACGCGGCGCAGATTCTGGAGGTGGCCCCCTCGACCCTGCACCGCTGGCTCAACGACGGCTTTATCGCGGGCGAACAGGACACCCCCGGCGCACCCTGGCGCATCCGCCTCACCGAGGAACTGAAGGCCCGCTTTGTCGCGGACATCCCGCCGGGCTATCTGCCCATGCTGGAGACCACCAAACGCCTCGGGGTATCGCGACAGACGGTGTTGCAGCGTGTCAAGCGCGGCGAGTTGGATGCCGTCCATGTCCGGTGCGGACGGCGCAAGGGTTTGTGTATCAAGGCGATAGACACCGGTCCCGACCTCTTCGACCCAGCACCATGAATTGGGGGGCATTATGACGCAGTATCCAAGTATTTCGACAGGTCTGCATCGATGATCTGGGTCTTTCCTTCGAACAGGCCGTCGGTGACGGCCTTCACCGCATCGTGGGCCGAGCGCTTCGGACGGAAGCCGTACGAATGACGGCAGAAATCCGCCTCGAAGATCGGCTCCACCACGAGCTTGAGCGCCATTTGGACGATCCGATCCCGAATCGTGGGAATTCCCAGCGGGCGCTTGCTGCCATCCGGTTTGGGTATCCAGACCCGACGCACTCCGTCCGTGCGATACGTCTTACGTTCCAGCTCCTCTTGCAGTTGTGCCAAGTAGGCGTCTTTTCCGATTCCAGCTTCGATGTCCTCGAAGGTCACGCCATCGATTCCCGGCGCCCCCCGATTGGAACGGACAAGGCGATAGGCGTGACCGAGAATGTCCGCCCGACAGACCTTATCGTACAAAGCATAGAAGCGAAACGCCGGCTCTTGCTTGGCCTTGGCGTAGAGCTTCCTCTGCAACGTCCCGATCGTTTCCGGAGTTACTAGCGACATGGTCGCAATCTCCCGACCCTCCGCGCTTCGGTTGCGTGCACAAAGCAGGGTCCCTTCCCTCGGGCCGGGTTATGTTGTCCCAAGCCCTCGAACGGTACTATGGACCCCTCCGACTCCCGCGGCGACCGGCGACGATTTCGGACTGGCCTTATACGTCGCCGTTGGCAGCTCTCGCCTGCCATCGCCGCGGGTCTCCCGCACTGGGACCGATTAACCTCCACCATATGCCACCCCTGCTACCCCGGAAGACCCGATGGAGCGCTCTCGTTGTCCGACTCCATCGGCGGCGGCCTTCCCCGACTGTCAACCGGGTCGGCGTCTTCGATTTGTTCACGAGGCTACGTCTAGGTTCGCTTGCGCTGCGGCCTACGGTTTTGTTTCGGCGGAACTCACGACCCCCGGTTGCCCGGACGCCGCTCCGCGACACTACAAAGGTGTACGAGCAACTCCTTTGGCGGGACTCAAACCCGCAAGTTAATCAGCCTGTTACGGCGTACTGACAGTTTACTTAACTCCCGCAATTCCAATGACAGTTTACTCGACTCGTGAAACGAGCTTGAGGGCCTTGATCATAAATCCGCCCAAGGCCAACAGGGAAGCGGGGATATTCAGCGACAACGACATGCATCGACCGGCCTTGATCGTAACTCCGGCAGCAGGTCGTCGCGGACCCGTCGCGGCCGGGGGCCGCTCCTACGCCGGTAGGAGCGGCCCCGGCCGCGACGAATGTCATCCGCGGGGTGGCCGAATTATGATCAAGGCCCATCGACCGAAGCGACGGTTCAAGCAGACAATGGAACGGTACTTGCCCAGACGGTATAACGAATCATGCCCGTCGTACCCGCTTTTATGAACGCGGCCGGCTTGCAAAAGACCCATAGCCCCAGATTGTCGCGGCTCGTACGTTGGCCGCTATCGAAAAACGCCCGGACCGTCGCGGGACCCGACAGCGGGCCGGTCGCCGCGTATATCGCAATCCGGTAGCTCGGCGTCTTCCCGTTGGGCCGTCCGAGCGCATCGGTATGCAAGGAATCGAACGTCGGGGTTTGCGGGTCCAACGCGCCGGGCGCCGCGGGCAGCAGCCGATTCGCCAAAGCCGGGGCGTAGGATAATAGGACGACGCCTTCGGCGCTGCGGAAGCGTAATGCGTCTACGTCGTGCCGACGAGCGTCGATAAACATAGTTGAAATTTGTAGCAGTCGCAACGACTCGCTCCGAGATGTCTTGACCGGATCGGGAGTCACGTCTTCCGTAAACTCGAAGGTCCCTGCCACATCGAGCCTGGTTGCAAGGTCGTTCGGCGTATACAGGGTCAGCGTCCAGGCAAGATCCATGATCCGATTGGTCTTCGTGCTCTGGAGCGCAAGCGCTGCGCGCGATCCGGTTATTCGGATCGACAGCCGACGCGCGCCGTTGCGACCGTTTCGCTCGGTGTCGATCGCGACGCGTTGGATCTGGGGATTGAAAAAGAGCCGGGAATGCGGGAAAGCGGTCGTGCTGCCCCAGATCGCCGGACCGAGGATCAGACTCTGACCGAAAGGCAACGGCGGCGAGGGGTCGGCGCCGGCCTTCAACCGCAGATAACCGGACGCGTAAAGGACCAACACCTGCGGGCTACGATCGGTATCGGGCACTCGCCAGGCAAAGGCTAAGCGCTTGGTCTTGCCCATCGCCCGACCGTCGATGGCAACCTCGAAGGGTCGTTCGGGAATGCGCGCCGGCAGTCCTCGTATGACGAATAGGCCGTTATCGAATACCATCGCCGATATCCTTTCGGAACGAACAGCGCTCGGGACGGCGCAGGTCGCCGATCACGGGTTAGACCGTTAAGCACCGTCTCTGCCAAACCCGGCCGTGCCCCGACCTGAGTGTCCGGGATCGATCGGATAACGCTCTGCCTCAGAGTCCGGTCGTGGCGGCGAACTGGCGGAAGAGCGGGGGCATGGGTCACTCGGGGGCGGTCTGTGCATGATGCACACAAGGATAGCCGCCGCGGGCGGTCGGGGTCCGGCTCAGGGGGACTGGCGACGAATCCCTCGGACCCTCTCAAACCATGGCTGCCTCGGTGCAGCCTTCGCCTTCGGCCTCAGCCTATCCTCGCCGCGGACCCCACTAACTTACGCGGCTGCCGGACGAGCAGACAGATTGCACCTATGCCCGCGAGAAGAAGGCTGCCGGGCTCGGGGACGGCAGTGATCGGTACCTGACGAAGCGTGAAGCGGTTCAACCCGCCAGGGTGGAAATTCGTCAGGTTATCGGGGACGTCGATGGCAAGACTGAATGCCGCGACGCCGATAGAGGGTACAGTTCCGCCGGTCCAGTCCACGGTGTCGGCTTGGTGACTGAGTTGCGTGAAGACTGAAGCGGTCGCCGCCGGATCCAGATCGGGCGTGTCGAAGTCCAGAAAGTCCGCAGGCCCGGATCGAACGAATCCGGACCCGAGCCCGAATCCCAACTCGAAATGGAAACCGGTCCACGTCTCCCCGGTATTGTTAATCAGCGTCTGGGTGTTGCGGTACTCGGTTGTGCCGCCAGAAGCGGAAACGATAAACTCCACATCGGCGATGCCCACCCCCAGCGCATTGTAAAAGATCGTGTAGGGAATGAGGTTGGGCGAGGCCGTGGTGTCATTGTCGTTGTTTGGCGCGGGATTGTTGCCGATCGGGCCGATCGTTGCGGTCGATGAGCCAGGCAAGGCAACAGTACTCGCCGAGGAGATGATTCCTGCCCTGACCTGCGTCAGTGCTCCACAAAGCAGGAAGACGGCGATGGCAGACAAGCTTGCGGTGCCGTTTCGTTTCATTGTCACGCACCCCGGAGGCTCAGGCTCTGTTTGGACGATATCCTGCTCAGCCTATGATCGCTTTGGCCAGAGAGCGGTGTCGATCGGCGCGGTCGGCGCCACATACTGCGGTCTTCAAGCCAGCACAAGGCGGCTTGGCACGCGTATGACCCGGCACATGCCTGGACCCTGGCGTTCGATAACTAGTAGCATCGATCCTGGAGTTTTTCAGCCACATTCTTTGCGCTGGAATGAAAACCCAGATGACGGCCGCGTATATTTTTCGAGATAAGGCGGTCAGCCACGGAAGGCGTTCTCGAAGTTGGTTCGGATGGCAAGATGCTGCACGCGAACGAGTCTTTCGCTGGCCTGAGACAGATAGACGTCATCGGTCCGCGCGGTCTATTCCACCCGACGCGGCGCCGTCGCGACCCGGTAGCTGCCGCCAGACAGAAAATAACGTGGTACGTTTGCGGTTTCGCCTGCCCGGTTTCGCGAGCGGTGCGCGGCGGATCTCATCCTGACCCCTTGCTCTGAGGATGGAAGCTATCCATGGTCGATCGACTTTGGGCCTGCCGTAGCGACGCGCTGCGCGATGGGGCCCATCTGAAGCTGGACGTGATCTTCTCCGGCAAGCCTGCGTCCCTGATCCTCTTTCGCTACGAGGGGAGGTGTTTTTCTTATCTGAATCTCTGCGTTCACATGGCGCGCCCGCTCGATTGCGAGGAAGACTTCATCTTCGATCCTACAGGCCGATACCTGCGCTGCTCGATGCACGGTATCGTCTTCGATCCTGTGACGGGCGAGTCGCTGAGCACGATCTGTGCCGGCCAGCGTCTCACGGCCGTCAAGCTGCTGGAGGAAGAGGATGCGATCTGGATCATGGACCGACGGGTGAGCGCGGGGCCTGGCCAGACGGGCGGCTCTGCGGAAGGCTGAAGAATGAGCGGGATCGGATTCCATCCTTCAACCCTCATCCGAAACGGAGACATGCCGCGGTATCCCACAACACCCTTTTCTCCAGGCTTCAGCGCGCACCGGCCCGTAGCCGATGGGTCATGAGGCCGGGGGACTGAGCCCCTCCGAGCCGCCCGCTACATCGCGCTCTCCGAGCAGCACAATCCCGGCCAGGAGATCGTCGCCACCTGCTGGCTCTCCACCCGCGAGGCCGCCGAGCGTCTGCACGAGGACAGCGTGCTCCTGGCCAAATGTACACGGCACTCGCCGATGCCGGGCTCAAGCTCAAGAACGCCACGCCATGCTCGGAGATCGACGACGACAGCGTAGAGGCGATCCCAGAATTTATCGGGAAATCGAGCCGGGAATTTGCAGTGTCGGCCTTGCTGGAGGAGACGGCCCCCGCCCGGAACCCGCCATTGCCCCAGCCACAAGAGACCCTGGGAGCAGCCGGAGGCGCGCTCCTCGCACTGATCTTCTCCGAGCGGGACGCGTTGCCCGAGGCGGAATCCCGGGCAATCGGGCGGGCCTGGAAGACCCGTGGACACAAGCCGGATTCGGACCGCCGCGGATGCCCGGACGGAAGTTTCTGGGTCGCAAGACGCCCCTCGGACGGGGGGCTGCTCCGGGCGTCTGGTCGATTCGAGTACGAGGTCTGTCATGTCAATCGATTAGCCCCGACCCCACCGCGGCCCTGGCTCAGCCGCTGGGATTGCTTCACCACCACTTGTCGTGCGCAAAACTACACACATGACCAGCTTGGACATCATCAAGCGATTGGACGCAGAGGGCTGGGTGCGTGTCGGCGGAAAGGACGACCACGCCAAATTCAAACATCCCGCGCGCACGGGTCATGTGGTGGCGCCCCATCCGCGCAAAGATCTCGCGGTCGGCACTGTCCGCAACATCTCTCGGCAAGCCGGCTGGGAGTGGAGGTAACGATTATGCTGTATCCCGTGTATGTTCATCCAGGCGACGAGCACCACGCCCATGGGGTGACGATCCCGGATTTTCCCGGATGTTTCTCGGCAGCCGATTCTTGGGAACTGAAGTTTACGACTTCTATACATGAATATTAGTGAAATCTTATTGACGAAGCCCCGTCGATCCCAGAGGGCGTTTCGGGGTGAAAACAGAACGGGAATGCGTGAATAAACAAGCGGTTAAAGATGAATGCAGGCTCGCTTCGGCGTATAATCAAAGGTGCTTAAGTCAATGATTAGAAACCAAATACGAGCCGGATTCGATGCTGATCCTACCCGTACTCGCCACCCAATTCCAATGCCTTTTTCCGGGCTCCGAGCACGGCCAAGAACGCGCCCGCTGGTTCATTCTCACACTGCATGCCATCCACCGTCTCGACGATGAGGTATCGGTCTGGTGTCCGCAACGTTCCAGAATCCCGACCGACCGTGCCGGCAGATTCTCGTCCAACTTGATCCTCATGCGACGGCCGGCAGCCCCGACAGGGGCAGGTCTTCCTCCGTGGAGCCGGCGGCAAAGGCGATGATGGCGCGAATCGCCTCGCGACTGAGGGTCGCGAAATCCTGCAGCAGCTACTCGGGGTCCATCCCTTCCGCCAGGCTGGCCAGCATGGTTCGCACCGTGACGGGGGTGCCGGCGACGACCGGCTCACCACCACAGACGCTCGGATCATGCGTGATGTAGGGCTTGTAGTTCATGGGCATGGTCCTCTCCATGCCGGCGCTCGATTCTCTACGATGCGAGACCTGACCCTTGCAGCAGGAACTGTATGCCCAACGTGTCTCCTTGACGGATGGCCGGGGCGCAGCCTTCCACGCCACCTGCCTGATCGCCCGTGAGATCGGGGTCCCGACCGGCGTCAAACCGATCGAGTGGCGGCGGCTGACCAACCGCACGGCAGAGACCTTGGAGGCCGTCGTCGAGCCGATCGACTGGTACCGGGCGCGCTGGGAAATCGAGCTCCTGTTCTCGGACCTCAAGGAAGGCTGCCGCATCGAGGCGCTGCAACTGAGCACGATGGAACGGATCGAACGCGCCTTGGCGCTGTTCCTGGTGGTCGGCTGGCGGATTGCCCGCCTGATGCGCTTGGGGCGGACCCTTCCCGATCTGGACGCGGCCCTGCGGCTGGAGCCCGACGAGTGGCAGGCGGCTTACAGCTTGGCCAAGAAGCCCCTGCCCAAGAAGGCTCCGCGCCTCAACGATGTGTTGCGCCTGATCGCCCGCCTTGGGGGCTTTCTCGGGCGCAAAGGCGACGGAGAGCCGGCGTGAAGACCATCTGGCTCGGCCTCCAGCGCGTCATGGACTTCGCGGTCGGGATCAAATTCGCCAGGGTGGCTAACAGGTAAGGAGATCTATGTAATGAGATGAGGTGAGGGTCGTGACGTCTGTCCGCACCTTCGAGCGATTGGACACATTCGGAGCCCGTCCACTGGTACTGGGGACCCCCGCGTTCATCAGATCGCCCAGTTTGGGCCTTTCATCCCCCCGAAGCGGCCTGTACTTGAGTTAACCCTTGTCTAACGGTATCGCTGCATCTAAGTTTCAAGCAGCAAGTCGCCAGGCCGACTTGGCAAAATCGAGTCCTTAGTCACCGCATTTTTCAAGTGGGAATAGACATGGTCATCAAGAAGGCTTTGTTGGCTTCCGCCTTGGCCATCGGCTGCGGGGTCGGCCCCGCGTCCGCCGCGCCAGCACACTGCCCCCCGGGCTTAGCCAAGCAGGGCAAATGCGTCAAAGCTCCAGAGATCGATGCCACGTCGGGAGTGCAAGCCGTCGCGCTCTTGAGCGGCATCTTGCTGCTTGTTGGCGAGCGGGCACGTCGCGCAAGGGTGAGTAAAGGCGACGCAGGGTCCCCGTGCGTCTAAGACCTAGCGCTCAGGCGACCGTCCCCGTCAATTATCCATGGACGGAGGAGTCATCTCCGCAGTGCCTTGGCCCATCGGCCTACGATGGGCCGGGGCTAGCGTCGCCCTGGCGGCTGAAGCGATCTGGCTAACGTCGACGCACGAAGCGCCGAACGCGTCTTTAGCCCCCGAATGGCACCAGCTGCTGACCGTCTTCAATCATGGCCACCATTACACTGCGGCTATTATCTTCGCCGCCGCCGTTGCTCTTGTCGCAAGCGCCGATATTGACCGCATCCTCGGTATCTTAAGCAAGCAGACGGGCTACGCTTGGTTGCCTTTGGCCGTGCTACATGGCATATCACTTATCGTGTTCGGAAGTTTCACATCGCATGGCTTCGGCGCTGCGACCGATGTCCCTGCCCTGTCGCTGACTTGGCTGGCCGGTTGGACCGCAGCGGGAGCCGCGACGGTCCTGTTCTGGCTCTTTGCCGTCGCGCCACCGACCGCCTGGGTCGGCGTGTTGAAACAGCAATGGCGCAATCTTGCTTTGGCCCTCGCCGCAGGCATGACTGTTTGGGTGGGCGGGCTGCTCGTTCAGAACCTGTGGGTTCCGCTCGCGGCTGGCACTCTTCGCTTAAGCGCATTGCTGCTGTCCCTGATCTACCCAGAAGTATCTTACAACCCAATGGATGGTATGCAATATGGTCTGGTGGGTACCGACGCCCTCATGGTGGAGATCTATCCAGCCTGCTCGGGCTACGAGGGTATCGCTCTCGTGAGCGTCTTCGTTGCGACCTATCTGTGGATCTTTCGCAAGACTCTCTCGTTTCCCCAGGCCTTCATCCTGTTTCCCATTGGCATCGTTGGCATCTGGTTCGCGAACGTCCTGCGCGTCACATCCCTGATCGTCGTGGGCACATCGATTTCCCCGGAGGTAGCCTCGCACGGCTTTCACTCCCAGGCGGGATGGATCGGCTTTACGTTGGTCACACTGGTCTTGATCGCGATTGCCCACCGCTGGCTCTCGTCCGTCACAGCAGAGACAGGGACGGATTCATCCAAATCGCGCCGACCCGAGCTCGCCCTGCTCCTTCCCCTGATTGCACTCATGGCGACGTCCATGATTGTCGCGGCCGCGTCGGCCGGCTTCAGCGCCCTGTACCCCATCGGAGTGGTCATCACCGGGACCGTACTCTGGCACTACCGCGCCGCCTACCGCGCCTTGTTCGGATCCTGGTCCTGGGAGCCGTTCGCCATCGGCACCCTCGTGTTCGCGCTCTGGGCACTGCTCGTGCCCGGCAATACCGGTGAGAGCCAGCCCCTCGCGGATACGTTGGCCGCATGGCCGACATGGCTCGCGGCGGTCTGGATCCTGTTCCGTATACTCGGCTCTATCTTAACCGTTCCCTTGGCAGAGGAGCTCGCCTTCCGCGGGTACCTGATCCGCAAGCTGGTGGCGAAGGACTTCGAGCAGGTGCGGCCGGGGCATTTCACCTGGTTCTCGTTTATAGCATCCTCTTTGCTCTTCGGACTGCTGCATCAGCACCTGCTCGCCGGGGTACTCGCGGGTGTCGCATTTGCCCTGGCACTCTATCGCCGCGGACTTGTGGGCGATGCGATACTCGCTCACATGACAAGCAACGCCCTTATCGCCGTGGCGGTGCTGGCCGCGGGCCGATGGGGTTTCTGGGCTTAGATGCAGCGCTCGCGCACTACTTTCGAGCGCAGCCGACCCGCGAGGTCCGCCTCCCGGTTGAGCCGCGCCTCACGTTCGTCGGGCACTCTGATACTGATTGCGCCCATTGCACAGGCTCCGCATCGGAAAGTGTCTGACAAAACGTATCACGGAAGGCCGCAACACACCGAGTCCCGGCGATCTCTCAGCTCGACCGACCCTGCCCCCGTTCTCTGACCCTATTACGGATTCCACGTGCCGGACCGCCCGGGAATAGTGGCGGTGTGAGGTCCGGTGGATTCGACGATTTCACCGCCCGCGAACGCCAACGTAAACTCAAATCCAGTACTTCGGAAGCTCTGGAGCTTCATTGATTACTCCAACGGATCGCTCTGGTGAAAGCTCTGACTATCCCAGATGACGATGAGCTCCTCCGTGGCGAGCGGGATGCCGAAGATCGGCGGGCGCTTGTCCTGGTCTCTCAGGAACTGGCGGAAGTGCTCCACCGCGTCGGTCTCGGCCTGATTCAGGTATTCGACCGCGTCCGGGAGGTCCCGGTATTGGTCTCGCAGTGCGTCGAGCAGGTGGCGGATTGCGGCAGAGGCCATCTCGGCGGACGCGCGTGCCTGGATGGCATGCTTGATCAGGGTGGCCGGTACCGGCAGGGCCAAGGGCAAACAGGTTGTAGCCGATCCCGAGTCCGATGGCCCTTTATCATTCGTCGTGGCGGTCCAGGCCACAGCAGCCGACCGCCGGCTCCCCGGGATCGTTCGTCTCGTCATTCCCGGTCAGCGCCGAGCCGGTGATCGGGTTGGGGCGGAATGCAGTACAGCCCTTGAGGCCCAGCCGATACGCTTGCACATGTCGCAAAGCATAGTCCGTCACCTTGTGCCAGGCGCATTCCCCCGTCCGGTCCCGGATCCGCCGCCGGTGCTCGAAGACGAAGAAAGGCTCCAGGCCGCTGGAGACCCCGTTGGCGTAGAGGCTAAGGTTCCGGCTGGGGCGATGGCCGCTGCGGATGCCGTGAGCGCGGATGCCGGCACTGATATCTTCGGGTAGGCGGCGCACGAAGGGTCCGTCGAGGTAGGGGCCGGATGCGAAGAAATGGAAGGGTCCGCGCTCCCGGGCCAAGTCCACCGAGGCGCGATAGGCCGAATGGCAGACGGTCTCCATGATCCGCCCGGCCAAGGCCCGTCCCGCCGGGTTGTCGTAGCGCAGGCCCAGCATGATCGGTGCGTCGGCAAGTCCGGTGATACCGAGACCCAGCCGCCGTGCGCCACGGGCCTGCTCGGCTTGCTGCGGTAAAGGAGGTCGAGAGGCGTCGACCACGTTATCGAGCAGGCGCACCGCCGCACCCGTCGCGGACTCCAGCCCCCGAGATCCATCCGCGCCTCCGGTGCGAAAGGCCGCTCCACGAACCGCACCAGATTCAACGAGCCCAGGTTGCAGGCCCCGTAGGGCGGCAGCGGGATCTCGCCGCAGGGGGTGGTGGCGCTGATCCGCTCCCGGTACCAAAGGTTGTTTTCCCGCTCCATGCGGTCCACGAAAAGCACGCCGGGCTTCTGCGGTCTCGTAGGCGGTCGCCATGATCCGGTCCCAGAGCGCTCGTGCGGGTAGAAACGAGCTTCCCAACCCGTGCGTTCCCGCGGCTCCACGGCGGCGAGCGCCCGGGCGACGCGATGCCAGGTGGTCCTGGACGGTGCCGTCGCGCACCTCGCCGTCGGACCTGTCGCGATAGCGACTGTCCCAGATCTGGCGGGCAAGCTTGAGCTCGAAGGGGTCATCGGGCATTTGGCCTTGCTTCGGGGTTGAGATTGCGGTGCTGCTGCCGGGAGCCGATTGCGCAACTGCGATGCGCTGTGCGGGGCGGACCGGACTCGGATCGCAGCGCGTCTGGCCCAAGTCGAGCCAGATAGAGCCGCGAGTCGCGGGCCGATCCGTCGCCCGGATGCCGCGCCTTCCCGGCTATCATTGGCCGTCACCATACCGGAGCCGCGGTGGGTGGAATCCCCTGCCACACATCCCCGTTGGCACTATCATGCCGGCCCATTGCGTCCCGCGTCGCGCCGCGGCTGGGTTTGACCCCAACCGAGCGGCTCCCGACAGGTTCCGGACGGGGCCTTGGCCCCGTCCGGCTTTGAAACTCAATCATGACGGTAGACCGAATGCTGCACCCGACCGACCTCCACCACGGCATGGCGGACCAAGAGTCAACCACGACAGCCGCGACGGCTGCGCCCGACGGGTGCGTCGCCGATTACGACCCTGCCCGGCCGGTCTTTGCCGTCCCGCATCGGCCGCAGGGCGATCGGCTCATCGGCCGGGAGTCGGCCCTGGAGCTGGTGCAGCAGCAGCTTGCCAGCGGGCAGCGCACCGCCATCGTCCACGCGGCCGGGTTCCAAGGTCTCGGCGGTCTGGGCAAGACCCAACTGGCCGTGGAGTACGCCTATCGCTATCGGGACCTATATCCCAACGGCGTCGTCTGGCTGTCGGCCGACCGTGACCTGGATGCCCAGCTCGTGGACCTGGCGGTCAAGGCGCGTTGGATCGCGCCCGAGTCCGAGCACCGCTTCAAGCTGGAGATTGCCCGTCACCGGCTGCGCAGCGTCGCCGACTGTCTGATCGTCTTCGATAACGTCGAAGACCAGGCGGCCATCCGCGACTATCTGCCCGAGCCACCCGCGGCCCCGCACATCCTGGTCACCAGCCGCGCCGAGCAGGCGGGCTTCGTCGCGGTCCCGATCAACCTGCTCGACCCAGACCAGTCCCTTAAGCTGCTGATCCAGGCGGCCGGCCGCGCCCCGGACGGGGACGCGGAGCAGGACTCCGCCCGCGAGATCGTCCGCACCCTCGAGGGCTTGCCGCTCGCCCTGGAGCTGGCCGGCGCCTGTCTGTCGAAGACCGCGACAGGTTTTCATGACTCTCTCGAGCGGCTCCGGCATGAGCTCGGTCAGGCGCTGCCAGGCGGGTTCGCGAGCCTGAGCCGGCACGAGACCAATCTCTACGCCACGCTCCAGGTTAGCGCCGCCGTCGCGCAAGAGCCGCTGTTGCCGGCGGTGCTGGACGTCCTCGCCTGGAGCGGGCCGGCGCCCATGGGCAGCGACCTGCTGGCGGCCCTGGTCGGCACCGCGGACAGTGCGGAGCTGACCGCTGCTTTGGATCTGGGCATGGCGCTGCACATCCTCCAGCCGGTGCCGGAGACGGACCGCTATGGGCTGCACCGCCAGGTACAGGAGGTCCGCCGCGCGCAGGTCCCCATCGCCGATCGGCCCGACTGGGCGGCGGAGCTGTGCGGACGGGTCGATGCCTGGTTCAGCAGTCTACTCGGCGACGTGCCGGGGCTGCCGCTGTTCGATGCCGAGCTGGATCACCTGCGTGCGTGGCACGACCATGCGGTACTGCTCGCCCCCAAGCAGGCCGCCCGCCTGACCTGGCTCCAGGTCTATGTCCCCTTGCAGCTTGGCCAACCGCACGAGATCCGCCGTTTGACCGAGCTGGGGCTGGCCGAATACAAGGAGCACGGGTGCGACGACCAGGCACTCCTGGCGCGCCTGTACAACGACCTCGCCTACGCCCTGGATGCGCTCGGCGAGTCGAAGCGCGCACTGGAGCTGGCCGGGCAGGCCCTGGCTATCCGCCGGGAGCTGTTCGGCGACAACCATGCAGATACGGCCAGGTCGCTCGGCAACATCGCTGCCTACACCTCCGTGCTGGGCAACCAGGAGCGCGCCCTGGAGCTTGCCGAGCAATCGCTCGCCATCCGCCGGGAGCTTTACGGCGAGCGGCACCGCGACTGCGCCGCAACCCTCGCGAATGTTGCCACCTACACCTATAACCTGGGCCGCCCGTTGCAGGCACTGGAATTGGCCGAGGAGGCGCTGGCCATCCACCGCGACCTGTCCGGCGAACGTCATCCGCACACTGCCGCGTCTCTGAACAGCGTTGCCTTCTTCACCAATGCATTGCGCCAGCCGCAGCGCGCGATGGATCTGGCCGAGCAGGCCCTGGCTATCCAACGCGCCGTCCTCGGCGACCGGCACCCGGACACGGCCATGTCGTTGAGCAGCATGGCCGCCTACGCCAGCGCACTTGGGGACCAGCAACGCGCCCTGGAGCTGGCCCAGCAGGGTCTGGCCATCCAGCACGCACTGTTCGGCCCCAAGCATCCCGCCACGGCCAAGTGTCTGCACAACACGGCCAGCTTTTTGTTGAAGCTCGGCAAGACGAACGAGGCCCACGCACAGGCCCAGGCAGCCCACGAGATCTTCCGGCAGCTCTTGGGCGCCAAGCATCCGCAGACACTGAGCACCGCCAAGCTACTCGGCTCGATCAAGCGTCCGGGCTTTCGTATCCCCTCGTTCAAGAAAGGCGGCGCCGGGAAAGCGGCGAAACCGCGGAAATAGCCGGCGGCTTGCCGCGGCTTGCCGAGGGCTCTGCAAACCCCATCCTGTCGCGACCGGCGCCGGAGCGAGCACCGACAACCTCGACGCGACGCAGTCCTACACTGACCGTTGGATCGCGGGCAGCACGAGGGAAGCTGCGTTGCGCCTCGGAGACCCGGTCGATCATGGGCGAGCGAGGGTCCAAGTCTTCCGCGGGGTGCCGAAATTATGATCAAAGCATAAAGACCCCCCCATCTTCGCAGCTGGCCAGCGTCTCTGCCACGCCCGCCCTTGACTGGCGAGACCCAGGGAGCACTTCAGCACCCCCATGCACACGGGGACGGCGCCCCGACGAGCGAACCTTTCATTCTGTCCGGCGCCGCTGCTATCTCGGCATATATCCCGCCTCGCCCAAGGCGGCGATCACCGCCGCGATCACTTCCGCGATGGTGGTGCTTTCGGAGCCCGGGTCCATGGTCTCGGAGCGTCCGGACCACACCAGCGACTCGCGGCGGGCGTCGTAGAGGTTGGTCTCCAGCTGCAAGACCGGGTAGCGCGCGTAGTACCCAGGCTCGGCGACGGTGTCGTAGACCCGCCCGTAATACGGGTAGAGCCGGCCGTAAAATTCAGGGTCGGTATAGGTGCGCGGGGGCACCAGGACTGTCCGGGCGGTCTCTCCGACCAGGTGGGTGACGATGACTCCGTCCGCCCGGGACAGTGACACCGCCCGCTTGACCGCTTCCGGGTCGTCCAACGCGCCTTCCGGCAACAGGGACGAGCCTGCACGCGCCCGCACCCCCTGGTCCTTCAAGGCCGCCACGAAGCTGTCCTCGTAGGCTCGGCGGATCTTGCTCTTGGCCGCGACGCCGAAGACCAGGATGTCCCGATAGGGCTTGGCCGGGCGGCCCGGCTCGCTCCACGCGGAGCCGATCCGAGTGGAGGCGCAGCCTACGGCGAGCAGTATCGGCAGGGTGAGCGCGATGGCGCGGACGGCTGTACGCATCGGGTCTGTCCTCTGGGGCCTGCCTTACGGCTCGGCATGCCTCTGGCGGTCGGGGTCCGGATCGGGGCGGCGAGTTTGACCTCAAGCGCAGCGGGCGGCAATACGAACGAGACTGGGCACTGGCCGGGCGGTTCGGATCTACTGGCCCCCCGGCCTGGCGCGGGAGTCCGCAGCGTACTCGAAGGCGTCGGAGTACATGTGCTCGCGTCCCAGCCCGTGGGCCTCGAATGCGGTCCGGCCGGCTTCGACCATTGGGGGCGGGCCGCTCATATAGACCTCGAATGGGCTCAGGTCCGGGTAGTCGGCGATCACCGCCTCATGGACGAATCCGGTACGACCTTGCCAGTCGGGGTCAGGCTCGGAGAGCACCGGCGTGTACGAGAACCCGGGGCGGGCCTTGACCCACACGGGCGGCAAGTCCGGGAGATAGAGGTTGCGGCGGGCGCGTACCCCCCAGTAGAGATGCATGGGGCGCTCGATCCCGATCCGGAAGGCGTGCTCGATCATACTTTTCAATGGTGCAAACCCGGTGCCCCCGCCCATCAGTACGATGGGGCGGGTGGAGCGCTCACGCAGAAAGAAGGTCCCCAGGGGGGCCTGGATGCGCAGGATGGTCTTCTCCTCGAGATGGTCGAAGACATACTCGGTGAACTCTCCGCCTGGGATGTGCCGCACATGCAGCTCGATGAGCGCGTCGTCGTGGGGGGCATTGGCGATGGAGAAGGCGCGCTTGCGTCCGTCGCGCAGGATGAAATCCAGATACTGGCCGGCGAAGAACTGGAGCCGTTGCTGCTCCGGGAGCTTGAGCCAGAGTCGCAGCACGTCGTGGCTCAGGCGCTCCTTGCGCTCCACCCGGCAGGGCAGGGTGCGCACTGCGATCTCAGCCACCGTCTCCACCTCGGTCACGCCCAGCACTAGGTCGCAGACGGGGACCGCCTGGCAGGCGAGGCAGGTGTCGGCTGGCCGGCCCTCCAGTGCCTCGGTCTTGCCGCTTGGGTACTCTACGGTGCCTGAGACGAGCCGCACGGCACAGGTGCCGCAGGTCCCGTTGCGGCAACCGTAGGGCAGCCCCACCCCTTGGCGCAGGGCTGCTTCGAGCAGGGTCTCGCCCGGGGCTGCATCGAAGCGGCGTCTGCCGGGCTCGGTGAGGATCTGGACGCTCATGGAACCTCTGGCCGATCTGGCCTGACCTTGCAATGGATAGAGGGTGACGGCGATAGTGCCGACAGTGGAGCCAACTGGGGGACTGGAGTCAAATGCTGCTTGTCGGGTGTGGATATGTGGGCACGCGTCTGGCGCGCCAATACCTGGATCTGGGTCAGCCAGTCGCCGGGGTGGTGCGCTCCGCCTCGGGGGTCGCGCGCCTCGCGCAGGCTGGCATCCTCGCGCTCGCGGGCGACTTGGCCCTGGACGACCTCCGTGGCCTGCCGTTGCGCGGGTCGCGGGTCTTTCACCTGGCACCGCCGCCGTCCGCGGGTGCCGAGGACCTTCATACCCGTCGCCTCGTGGCCGCATTTGCCCGCGCCGGCGACCCGTGCCGTTTGGTCTATATCAGTACTACCGGGGTCTATGGGGACTGCGCGGGGGCCTGGGTCGATGAGACCTGGCCCGCCCGCCCGGCGGCGGACCGGGCGCGGCGGCGCTGGGACGCGGAGCAAACCCTGAGCCGCTGGAGCCGGGAGAGCGGTGGCGAGCTGGTGGTGCTGCGGGTCGCCGGAATCTACGGTCCGGGTCGCTTGCCCCTGGAGCGTATCCGCCAAGGGGTGCCGCTGGTGCGCCCCGAGGAGTCCCCCTACAGCAACCGTATCCATGTAGACGATCTGGTGACCGCCTGCATGGCCGCGATGGAGCGGGGCGAGCCGGGGTCGGTCTATAATGCCTGCGACGGACATCCGAGCACCATGACCGACTATTTCGTGGCCATCGCCGATGCCGCGGGGCTGCCGCGTCCGCCCTTGATCCCCATGGCGGAGGCCGCGAGCAAGGTCTCGGAGGCCATGCTTTCGTATCTGGCCGAGTCCCGGCGTCTCTCCAACCGGCGGCTGGTGGAGGGTTTGGGGGTGGTCCTGCGCTATCCGACACTGGAGCTGGGGCTTCCGAGCTGTCTATGAGCCGTCGCGCAAGCCCTTGGGCGTCTCAGGCTGATTACCCAGCTCCTTCTCGCCCGTCCCCAGCCTGTATAGAATGCCTTGCGACACTGTCCCCCGCCGGGACGGTGCACACCGGCAGCCCCAAGGCTCCGCCGCCGCCCGTGCACGTCCGTGTACAAGATCCGAGCTGCAACAACGAGAGGGAAACGACCATGCATCAGCAGACTTCGCTCGCCGCCGCATTAGGGGCCGCCGCCCTTGCACTGGCCCTGAGCCAGCCCGCCGCCGCCGTGGACGACGCGGACTTCCGCTTCGACAACACCGGCGACCTGGCCGCGGTCTGCGCGGTGGCCGAGGGCGCTGCCGAATATGCCCTGGCTAACCAGGCCTGCCGCGCCTTCATCGAGGCGACGGTGCAGTATCACGACCAGATCGCCAAGCGCAATAAGATGAAACGTCTGGTGTGCTATCCGGCCAGCGCCACGATCGAGGACGGCAAGGCCGCCTTCGTGGCCTGGGCCGCGGCCAATGCGAGCAATGCCAAGCTGATGGGCGAGCAGCCGGTGATCGGTCTGGTGCGCGCACTGGCTGCCAAGTTCCCCTGCAAGGGCTGAGCACCGCGGGTGCCGGTCCACGTTTTCATGAGCGGCACGTGGCCTTACAGCGCGTCCGCCGCACGCCAGGAGTCTGTGACATGAAGGTTTTCGCGATCCCACTGATCCTCTGCGCTGCACTCGCACTGTCGGGCTGCGGGACCACCACCGGCTCGCGCGCCGGCTCGGGCGCCATGATGGGTGCCGCGGGCGGTGCGGCGATCGGCTCTCTAAGCGGGAACGCCGGGCGAGGTGCCCTGATCGGCGCCGGGACCGGGGCTTTAGGCGGATTCCTATTCGACCAACACCAGCGGGGCAACATCGACTGAGATGAAGACCATTGAGATAAAGACCTTCGCGGTCCCCCTGATCCTCGCGACCGCCCTCGCCCTGCCCGGCTGCGGCACCACCACCGGCGAGCGCGCAGGATCGGCCGCCCTGATGGGTGCCGCCAGCGGTGCACTGATCGGCTCGCTCTCCGCGCAAGCTGGCGCGGGCGCCCTGATCGGCGTCGGCGTGGGCGCACTTGGCGGCTACCTCTACGACCAGCATATGAAGGGAAACATCGACTGATCCGTCGCGCGAGCGCGACTCCATTCCCCCGGGGCCTCCCCGGGGGCGGGCCGGGATAGCCCTGCAACCGGCTCACGACCCGTATGACCGCTTTGTTACTCGCCTTTCTCGCCGCGCTCTGGCAGATCTTACTGGAGCTCTCTCCCTCCCTGCTCGCGGGGCTCCTGATCGCCGGATTGCTGCATGTCTATCTACCCGCCGGATTCATCCACCGGGGCTTGAGCCGCCCGGACTGGCGCAGCGTCATGCGCGCCTCCCTGGTCGGGGTGCCGCTGCCGCTATGCTCCTGCGGGGTCATACCGACCGCGCTCGGGCTGCGCAACGAGGGTGCGTCCAAGGGGGCCACCGTCGCCTTCATGATCAGCACCCCGCAGACCGGGGCCGACGCCATCTTGGTCAGCTCGGCCTTCCTGGGCTGGCCCTTTGCGCTCTTTATGGTCATGGCGACCTTCGTCACCGGGCTGGTGGGCGGTCTCCTGGTGAACCGCTTGGTGCCGCCGGACCCGCCGCGCGGGCTCGCCCCCGGGTCCAGTCCAGCCGAGGCGCCCGGCGGTCGTGGGGGGCTGGCGGGCGCGGTGCGCTATGGTGTCCTGGACCTCTTGGGCGCCATCGACCTCTGGATACTCGTCGGCGTCCTGGCGGCGGCACTCCTGTCGACCCTGCTGCCGTCGGACTACTTCGCTTCCCAACCCTGGTCCCAGGGTTGGCTCGGGATGCTGGCGGTGCTTGCCATCGCGCTGCCGCTCTATGTCTGCACGACTGGCTCGGTACCGATCGCCGCGTCCTTGATCGCCGCGGGTCTGCCCACCGGCTCGGCATTGGTCTTCCTGATGGCCGGCCCGGCGACCAACCTGGCGACCTTCGGCGCAGTCTATCGGGCGCTGGGGGGGCGCGTGCTCGGCATCTATCTGGGCACGGTGATCGTCATGAGCCTGCTGCTCGGCCTGCTCTTCGAGGGCCTGGTGCAGACGCCCGGCGCGGCTGCCCCCATGGCCCACCACCAGGATACCGACTGGCTGGGTATCGTCTGCGCACTGGTTCTGATCGGGCTCATGCTCTGGCTTTCCGCCCGTCGGCTGGTCCGGCGCCTGAGTCCGCCCGCCGGGGGTCCGGCCGATCTCATGCTCCGGGTCCAGGGGATGACCTGCCAACATTGCGTCGCAGCCGTCAAGCGCGCGCTGGAGTCCAGCGAGTCTGTGGAGGAGGCCACACCCGAGCTGCACTCGGGTCTGGTAAGGGTGCGCGGCCGCCATTTGGACGCGAGCGCGCTCGCCGGACTGATCGAAAAGGCAGGCTACGGGGTAGGGAAGATTACCTAGTTCTGCGAACGGGGGACCGCCGCTGCCCGGATTCCGGTCCGAAGCGATCGGATTTACTAGCGTTTTTGTCCGCGCTCCGGAAACGGACGTTGGTCAGAGCGCGGTTGACGCCTTGTTCCCGATCCACTACTTTTCGTCTTGTTTCCACCGCTGCCAGCTTTCAGGGTTCCGATCGACCGACGCCAGACCACCCATCGCCCCTCCGGAGCCTTCTCGGGGCATGCCTTTGGGACCCATCCAGTCCAAGGCCCAACCGACCGACCTTCCCGGGTCGTCGGCAGGGCCAGCCGGAACGCTTCCCGATCCATCCCCCCGCTCCGCCCCTGGCGGCGATGGGCACCTGTCCCGGACGCATTCGCCCCTGCGAGCCCTGCGGCCAGGTCGCTCACCGACCCGACGGTCGTCACGCGAAGGTTCCTAAGTCTCCGGCGAGCGGACTTGTGTGTTGGTCGCTCGGCTGGGCCCCTCCGATCAACGCACACGAGCGCGAGAGACAGCGATGAGGATCTACGTAGGCAATTTGCCGTACAGCGTCACCGACGAGGATTTGCGCGAGGTTTTCGGCGAGTATGGCGAGCTCGCGGCCGCCGAGGTCATTAAAGATAAATTCTCCGGGCAATCCAAGGGCTTCGGCTTCGTGGACATGCCCAACAACTCGGAGGCGGATTCGGCGATCAAGGAGCTGAACGAGTCCGTGTTCAAGGGGCGCAAGCTCACCGTCAACGAGGCCCGGCCCCGCGAGCAGCAGCAGCGTTCGCCGCGTGGCGGCGGGGGCGGTCGGGACTGGGGCGGCGGCGGGGGACGCGACCGCGACAGCGGCGGTCGCTACTAGCCGGCGCCCGGCGTCGCTATCGGAGCGGTTCTGGGGCGGCGAGTCCCGGCCTCAACCCGGGGCCTGGCCGTCCCAGATCCGCTCCCAAAGCCGATCTACGCGCTCCCGAACCGCATCGTCCATGCGGATCGGCTGGCCCCACTCGCGTGCCGTTTCCCCGGGCCATTTGTTGGTGGCGTCGAACCCCATCTTGGACCCGAGCCCGGACACCGGCGAGGCGAAATCCAGATAGTCGATCGGGGTATTTTCGATCGTCACAGTATCCCGTGCCGGGTCCATCCGGGTCGTCATGGCCCAGATCACGTCCTTCCAGTCCCTGGTATTCACGTCCTCGTCCACCACGATGACCAGCTTGGTATACATGAACTGGCGCAGGAATGACCATACCCCCATCATGACCCGCTTGGCGTGACCGGGGTACTGCTTTATGATGCTCACCACCGCGAGGCGATAGGAGCAGCCCTCCGGGGGTAGATAGAAGTCGCGGATCTCCGGGAACTGCTTCTGCAGGATCGGCACGAAGACCTCGTTCAAGGCCACCCCCAGGATCGCAGGCTCGTCGGGGGGGCGGCCCGTATAGGTGCTGTGATAGATGGGGTCGCGCCGCTGGGTCATCCGCTCGATGGTAAAGACCGGAAAACGATCGACCTCGTTGTAATAGCCGGTGTGGTCGCCGAAGGGACCCTCGGGAGCCATATCGTCCGGGTGAATATGGCCCTCCAGGACGATCTCGGCGCTGGCCGGGACCTGGAGGTCCGAGCCTTGACAGGCAGCGACTTCGGTGCGGCTCCCGCGCAAGAGCCCCGCGAAGGCATATTCGGATAGCGTATCCGGGACCGGGGTGACCGCCCCGAGGATGGTCGCCGGGTCCGCACCCAGGGCCACGGCCACCGGGAATGGCCGACCCGGATAGATACGTTGGAAGTCCCTGAAATCCAGGGCGCCGCCCCGGTGTGCGAGCCAGCGCATGACGACCCGATTGGGGCCTAAGACCTGCATCCGGTAGATACCCAGGTTCTGGCGGGTCTTCTCCGGTCCCCGGGTGATTACCAGACCCCAGGTAATGAGTCTTCCGACGTCCCCTGGCCAGCAGTGCTGAATCGGCAGCCGTCCCAGGTCTACAGCCGTACCCTCGAGGACCTGCTCCTGGCAGGGCGGGTTGCGCCGCACCTTGGGCGCCATGTCCAGGACCTTCCTGAAGACCGGTAATGCCGCCCAGGCCTCTCGCATCCCCTTGGGCGGCTCCGGCTCTTTCAGGAAGGCGAGCAACCGGCCCACCTCCCGCAGCGCCTCCACCGACTCTTCCCCCATGCCGAGGGCGACCCGCTTGGGCGTTCCGAATAGGTTTCCCAGGAGCGGGATCGCGGAGCCTGTGGGCCGCTCGAAGAGCAGGGCCGGTCCCCCGGCGCGCAACGTGCGATCGCAGACCTCGGTGACCTCCAGGTAGGGGTCCACCTCGCAGCGCACCCGCCTGAGCTCGCCACGCTGCTCGAGCTGAGCGATAAAGTCGCGAAGGTCTTTATATTGCATTCTAAGCCGCAATCCCGGAATGGCGCAGCAAGGCATCCACGGTCGGCTCGCGACCGCGGAAGTCGACATAGAGCTCCATGGCGTCGCGGGAGCCCCCGCGCTCCAGGATGCATTCCCGGAACGCGCGTCCGGTGTCCGGGTCGAAGACCCCGCGCTCCTCGAACAGCGAGAATGCGTCGGCAGACAGGACCTCAGCCCATTTGTAGCTGTAATAACCTGCCCCGTAGCCCCCGGCGAAGATATGCGAGAATCCGTGGGCAAAGCGGTTGAATGCCGGGGGGCGGACCACGGCCACTCGGTTGCGGACCTCCTCCAGGGTTTCGTAGATACGTCCGCCGCGGGCCGGGTCGTATTCCAGGTGGATGCGGAAGTCGAACAGCGCGAACTCGAGCTGACGCGCCATCTGCATGCCGGATTGGAAGTTCTTGGCGGCGATCATGCGCCGGTAAAGCTCATCCGGGATCGCTTCGCCGGTCTGCCAATGGGCGGCGAAGAGATCCAGGGACTCCCGCTCCCAGCACCAGTTTTCCATGAACTGGCTGGGCAGCTCTACCGCATCCCAGGCTACCCCGTTGATCCCGGCCACTGCCGGGTAGTCCACGCGGGTGAGCATATGGTGTAGACCGTGCCCGAATTCGTGGAACAGGGTCACCACCTCGGTATGGGTCAGGAGCGAGGGTTTATCGCCCACCGGCGGGGTGAAGTTGCACACTAGATAGGCGACCGGGAGCTGTTGGCGGCGGGGGGTCCTAATCCGATTGGTGCAGACATCCATCCAGGCCCCGCCGCGCTTGTTGGGCCGCGCATAGGGGTCCAGGAAACACTGTGCGCGGAGCTCTCCGCTCGCCGCGTCGCGGATCTCGAAGAAGCGCACATCCGGATGATAGGTCTCGAATTCCGGAGACTCCGCGATCCGCACCCCGAAGAGCCGTTCGACGACGCCGAAGAGGCCATCGAGCACTCGCGGCAAGGGGAAATAGGGTCGCAGATCCTCCTGGCCGATCTGGTATCGGTGGACCCGGAGCTTCTCGGAGTAATAGCTGAGGTCCCATGGCTCCAGGTCGCCCTGCCCGTGATGCGCTCGGGCGAAATCTCGAACCTCTTTGAGCTCCAGGCGCGCCTGCTCGCCCGAGCGCTCGGCCAGATCGTACAGAAAGCCCAAAACCGCGTCGGTGGAGGGTGCCATTTTGGTGGCCAGCGAGCGCTCCGCATAGTTGGCGAAGCCCAAGAGCTGGGCCAACTCGTGGCGGAGCTTCAAAATATGCTCCATGTTCTCTCCGTTGTCCCACCGACCGGCATGGGGACCCTGATCCGAGGCGCGGGTACCGAATGCCTGGTAGACCTCGAAGCGCAGGTCCCGATCGTCCGCATAGGTCAGGATCGGAATATAGGATGGCATGTCGAGGGTGAAGCGCCAGCCCTCCATCCCCTGCTGCTGCGCATTCTGGCGGGCGAGTCCCAGTGCGGACTCCGGGAGCCCCTTGACGCGAGACGCGTCTGTAACCAGCTTGCTCCAGGCGTTGGTGGCGTCCAGCAGGTTATCGGAGTATTTGCTGGCGAGCTGGGAGAGCTCCTGGCTGATTGCCTTGTAGCGTGCCTTCTTATCCGCTGGCAGGTCCACGCCCGAGAGATGGAAGTCCCGCAACGCGTTGGATAGCAGCTTGCGCTGGGTGCCGTCCAGGCCGTCGTGTCCAGCGACCGCCCGGTAGGCACGGAACAGGTCCTCGTTCTGGCCCACCTCGGTACCGTACTCGCTGAGCTTGGGCAGGCAGGCGTTGTAGGCGGCGCGCAGCTCGTCCCCGTTCATCACGCCATTTAAGTGTCCGACCGGCGACCAGGTGCGGTTGAGGGTGTCGTCCATCTCCTCCAGCGGCTCCACGAAGGTCTCCCAGGTCGGGTCCGGGACCTCCCGGGTCAGACGGGCGATCTCCGCGCGGCAGGCGGCGAGCCGGTCGTCCAGGGCCGGCTCTACATGCTCGGGGCGAATACGGGAGAAGGGGGGCAGACCGACATCTTCGAGGAGCGGGTTGGACATGGATTGGACCTTTGGATAGCGCTGGAATAGGGCGGGGCGACCTGCTGCTGCAATGGCGACGGAGATGCGGCGGCGGGCCGGGACTTCAACGGCAGACGAATGGATAGCGGGGAGTCGATGGAGCCGGGACCTTGGGATGCTGCAGGCGCCGTGGCCAATCGCAAGCCGCGGGCGCAGCCGCCGGGCCTCGGCGATCTAGTCTGCCTGGAACCCGGTGCTCTCTTTGGCCGAGACTCGCCCGCGCAGGGCGCGCACCATGTCCTTGACTGGACGGGTGAGGGTCTCCCGGGGTACACAAAATCTGTGGCGGCGCAGGTCTTCGCGGAAGATTTCATTGCCGATTGCCGGAATGGGCTGCCACTGCGTCGGCGGCGCCCGGTCGAAATGTCCGTCGAGCCCGTACGCATAGATCTTGTAGGCGCCTCGCAGGCTACAGTGGATACCTTCGTAAGATACATTTCGGGTGCCGCTCGGGGCCTCCACGATCACGGTGTAGCGCACCACCTCGCCGGTGTCGTCGATGCGCAGGCTGGCGGTATCGATGAAATAGCGCAGCCCTGTCGGGGATCCGTCCGGGATCAGCTCCACCAGATCGGCGTCGCGCGGCCAGGCCGGGAGCGTGACGGCCCCCTCCGCCCATGCCTCGCCGTCGACGATGCGGTCGCTGCCCACCCGTGCGGGATCCAGCTCGAAGTTGTTCTCGGCCAGGGCAGGCAGGCCCCAGAGGACCGAGAGGGCGAGTGCGAGGCCGGCACAATGGGGCTTGGAGGTCATGGGCGGGGCAAGTCGCGATGGATGAGGCGCACAGGGTATCAAAGGCCGCGGCCTTGGGCACGGCCGGACTCGCCTCGCTGCCGAGGCTCGGACTGGCGGGACGGCCGTTCGCGTGGTATTGGCAGTCATCGACGAGCCAAGCTCCCTCGGAGTACTGCCATGACCCATATCCGCCCCTTCGCGGGGATCGCCCCCAGTATCGACCTTGCGGCCTGGGTGGACGACACTGCGCTGGTGATCGGCGACGTGACCCTGGGCCCCGGGGCCTCGATCTGGCCCTTCTGCGTGCTGCGGGGGGATATCCACCGCATCGAGATCGGGGCCGGGACCAACATCCAGGACGGCAGCATCCTACATGTCTCGCATGACTCCCGATTCATGCCCGGCGGCGCCCCGACCGTCGTCCATGAGCGGGTCACCGTGGGTCACCAGGCGGTCCTGCACGGCTGCGAGATCGGCGACTGCTGCCTGATCGGTATCGGCGCCCGGGTCTTGGACCGCGCTGTCGTCGAGCCCAGCACCATCGTGGGTGCCGGCGCATTGGTGCCCCCGGGCAAGACACTCGCCGGGGGCTATCTGTGGGTCGGCGCACCGGTGCGCCGTGCCCGGACGCTGACCGACAAGGAGCTGGAGTATCTGGAGTATGTGGCCGACAACTATGTGCGGCTGGCGCAGCGCTATCGGGAAGGGGGTTGATTAGCCAAGATCGACTTCGGCGTCTTCCGCGGCGCGCCCGAAGCGCTCGCAGACTTGCTAGCGAGCCGCGCAAAACGCGGAATAGCGAACAAAAAAAAGCCCGGCGGGGAGCCGGGCTGGAACGTCTCATGTTGAGAGAGACGAGGAGGACTCGGTCGATGTCCTGGGGGCGGCCGTTATCGGTATTCTTTTTGAGTCTCGGGCCGCCGCCCTATCGATACGTAACGAAGCTGATCGGGCTGCCGATCAATGCATGAAGAGGCCGCCGTTGACCGGGATGTTGGCCCCGGTGACATAGCCATTGTCGTCGGACACCAAGAAGGCGATCGCCGAGGCGATCTCCGCCGGCTGCGCCATGCGGCGCATTGGGATGCCGGAGATAATCTTGTTGCGCACGCCTTCGTCCATGGCGAGCGTCATCGGGGTGTCCACATAGCCGGGGGACACGGTGTTCACCGTGATCCCTTTGGCTGCGCCCTCTTGGGCCAGGGCCATGGTAAAGCCATGCATACCGGCCTTGGCCGCGGAATAGTTGGTCTGGCCGAATTGGCCGCGTTGACCGTTAACGGAGGAGATGTTGACGATCCGCCCATAGCCGCGCTCCAGCATGCCGTCCCACACTTGGCGGGTGACATTGAAGACGCTGTTCAAGTTGACGTTGATGACCGCGTTCCACTGGGTCGCCGCCATCTTCTTGAAGGTGGTATCCCGGGTGATGCCCGCGCAGTTCACCAGGATATCGATGGGACCGTGCTTGGCGACGACCTCGGCGACCATACGGGCGCTGTCGTCGAAAGAGGACACATCGCCGACAGCGATGTCGACGTTCAGACCGGCGGCGACGCGCTCGGCCTTCCATGCCTCAGCCAGCTCGGTCTCTTGCGGAATATGGTTAGCGATTACGGTGCAGCCGTCTTTCGCGAGACGGGTGCAGATCTCGGAACCGATGCCGCCGATTCCGCCGGTGACCAATGCGACTCGTGCCATTCTCTCTCTCCTCCAGGTCTCGTTTGTCGTTGCTTTTGACGATAGTCCGCGCGACAGCGCGGGGTTGAGCGATTACTCTAGAATGCCTACATCCCGTCGGAAGCGCCGTTGGGGATGGCGGTCCGTCCCTGGACCCAATACTGCTCCAAACGATGTGCTTACGCGACCGCCGGAACGGCCTTGCGCAGGTCGGCGCTCACCTCGGCCAGGCTCTTCTCGAACCAGACGCGATAGTCGTCGCGGACCTGGCCGGCCAAGGCGGCGTTGGTCTTGGACTCGGTCAGCAGACGCTCGCCCAAGTCCTTGGCGAGCTCAACCTGACCCTTTACGAGGTCATTATAGCCTTTGGGCTCGGTGACCAGCTTCATGGCGCGGAGGCCATTTTCCATATAGACGTTGGCCACGTCCATCTGGCGGGCGGCCAGACGCTCGATAGTGCGCAGGTTGAGCTCGCCGAAGCGGGTCATGCGCTCGATGCCCTTGCTGGCGATTTCGTTAACGGTGTTGACGGTTTCGGTGGCAGACATGTCATCTCTCCGAATGTTTGTGCGGTGCAGCATTTGTTGCAGTGCACAATAGTCGGGAGACTTATCGCTGTCAACCGAAAAAGTCGCAATGCTCTGGATTGGCTCTAGCCGGGTCGGTCGCAGCCGGCGGCTGACTTGGCGCGAGAAACAGTGCAGCGACTGGGGCTGGCCCCATCCCCTCAGCCGCATGGAGTCGATCGAGAGGGCAGAGCGCGGCTGGGCGCCGCAGAGCGCCGATTGCGCGGGCTCCGGGCACCTCGCGCCCGCGAGGAAAGAAACGAAGTTACACGCGCAACGCGGGAACCGGGTCTCAGTGCGAGTCCTCGTCGCTGGCCTTGGTGCGCTCGCTGCCCACGGGGAATCCGGCCGCACGCAGCAGGTCGTCCTGCATGTCGGACCACAGGGCCATGTTGCGCTGGGTCATTCGCGTCACTGCGTCGAAGGGGTTTTCCCCCCAGGTCTCGGCCACCTGCTTCTGCTGCTGGGCGAAGACATCCAGCGAGTCTTCCAGGTAGCGGGCGAACAGGCCCTGCAGGGTGCCGCCGTAGAAGCGGATGATCTGGGCCAGCATGTTGGCACTGAAGAGCGGCGCGCCGCCGGTCTCCTCCTCCAGCATGATCTGGAGCAGAATGGAGCGGGTGATGTCGGCGTCGTTGGCGGTGTCGAGGACCTTGAAGTCCGCGCAGCTCATGACCAGATCGCGCACGTCTGCCAGGGTGATATAACGGCTGACCTCCGTGTCGTACAGACGCCGGTTGGGGTACTTCTTGATGATGCGCGTGCTGCTCATGGCACCCTGCCCGTCGGAGACCATTGATTCGGGTGTACCCCAGCCGTCCGGGGCGCGTGCGGCCGGGCGCCGGAGGCGCCGCGACCGCTGCGGAAGCCTACTCCCGCTCGACTGCAAGGGCCACGCCCTGGCCGCCGCCGATGCACAGGGTGGCGAGCCCCTTCTTGGCGTCGCGCTTCTGCATCTCGTGAAGCAGTGTGACCAGCACCCGGGCACCGGAGGCCCCGATGGGATGGCCGATGGAGATGGCCCCGCCGTTAACGTTCACCTTGGCGAGGTCCCAGCCCATATCCTGGTTAACCGACATGGCCTGGGCTGCGAACGCCTCGTTGGCCTCGATCAGGTCCAGGTCCCCGGGTGTCCAGCCAGCCTTCTCAAGACAGGCGGTGGAGGCCGGGATGGGGCCGGTGCCCATAATGGCCGGGTCCACGCCGGCGGAGGAGAAGGCGACGATGCGCGCCAGGGGCTTGAGCCCCAGCTCTTTGGCCTTGGACTCGGTCATGACCATCACCATCGCCGCTCCGTCGTTGATGCCGGAGGCGTTGCCGGCGGTGACGGTGCCTTCCTTGTCGAAGGCCGGACGCAGCTTGGCGAGCGCCTCCGCCGTGGTCCCGGGGCGCGGGAACTCGTCTTGGGCGAAGACCAGCGCATCGCCCTTCCTCTGGGGGATGGAAACCGGCACTATCTCGTCGGCGAAGCGGCCGGATTCGATGGCAGCCTCTGCCTTCTGCTGAGAGGCGGCGGCAAAGGCGTCCTGTGCCTCCCGGCTGAAGCCGTAAAGCTTTGCGATGTTCTCGGCAGTGACGCCCATGTGGATCTGGTTGAAGGCGTCCCACAGGCCATCGACGATCATGGAGTCCACCAGCTTCCAGTCGCCCATGCGCTGACCTTCGCGGGAGCGCGGCAGGACATGACAGGACTGGCTCATACACTCCTGACCGCCGGCGATCACGATCTCGGCGTCCCCGCAGGCCACCGCCTGCATGGCCAAGTGCACTGCCTTGAGCCCGCTGCCGCAAACCTTGTTAATGGTCATGGCCGGGACCTTGTGGGGCAGGCCGGCTTGGATGGCGGTCTGGCGCGCCGGATTCTGGCCGGTGCCGCCGGTGAGAACCTGGCCCAGGATCACCTCGTCCACCAGGTCGGGGGCGACGCCGGTGCGCTCCAGCAGGGCCTTGAGGACGGTGGCCCCCAGATGGGTCGCCGGGAAGGAAGCAAGGCTGCCGCCGAAGCTGCCAACCGCGGTGCGCGCGGCGGCGACGATGACGATGTTGTCGCTCATGGGTATTCTCCAGTGATGCTCTCGGGCCGACAGATTTTTATGGGGAAGGTCGATGAAGGCAGTAGCGAGGATCGGCTCTATGTGGCGGAAGCGTGTATATTGACGCGGCCCAATGCGCCCAGTAAAGTGTACGATCGCGGTCGTCGCAGGGCTTCCGAATCGCCCTGTTCCATCCTCCTCAATCCATCATACCCAATTTTGTTGCAGTGCACAAATTTACATGCTAGCTTTCAGTTACCAACACCAGAGGAGGTCAAAACGTGAATAACGATGGTTTCGTATCTAACGAATGGCTGGAGACCCAGCGGAAGTACTGGGAAACCTGGACGCAGATGAGCCGCAAGGCCATGGGTCTGGAGGGCAGCGACCTCACAACCCCCTGGCAGGCGGCCCTGGATCACTGGTGGAAGGCCATGTCCCCGGCCTCCCCCCCAGCCGCCCAGGACTTCATGGGCAAGATGATGGAGCAGGGCAAGGCTTTTTTCCGGATGGCCGAGGGCTTTATGCCCGGGGCCTCCGGGGGCGACGCCTGGAGTGCCTTCAGCAAGGCATTGGATGAGATGCGCAACGGTTTCATGGGCACCGCGGGAGAAGGGCGGGACTCCCTGCATCGCATGATGGCCTTCTGGGAGCTGCCCTACGACAACTGGCAGCGCATGATGTCGTCGTTCGCGCCGGTGCCCGGGGATCCCCTGCGTAATATGCCCCATGACGCGATACGCGGCCATGTGGACAAGGTCCTCTCGGCCCCTGGTTTGGGCTACACCCGCGAGGAGCAATCCCAGTATCAGGACCTGATGCGGCGGACGATGGATTACCAGCAGACGCTCCAGGATTATTTGGCATTCTATTCCAGCGTCGGCGTCAAATCGGTCGACCGCATGCGCGCCTACATGCAGAGCCTGGTGACCGAAGGCAAGACCATCGACTCGGCCCGTGCCATCTACGACAACTGGGTCACATGCTGCGAGGCGGTCTACGGGGAAGAGGTCAGCACACCTGAGTACGCCCGTATCCACGGAAGTATGATCAATGCCCAGATGGCGCTCAAGCAGCGCATGGCGATCATGGTGGACGAGTCCTTAGGCGCCATGAACATGCCCACCCGCAGCGAGCTGCGCACCCTCCAGGACCGCCTGCAGGAGACCCGCCGGGAGAACAAGCGGATCATGCAAGAGGTGCGCGCACTCAAGCACGCGATGCAGGGAGGCGACGGCGGTGGCGCCGTCCGCACATTGCCTCAGCAGGCGGCTCCGGTCCGTTCGGCGCTCACCTCCGCTGTTCCGGCAGCCCCCATCAAGAAGCCGGCCGCCCGCAAGACCGCGGCCAAGCCGACCACTCCCACCACCAAGTAGGCGATAGTCCCGTCCCGCGCGACGGCACGACGCAGAAACAATTGCGAGGAGAGAGCACGTGTTCCCGATCGACATCAGGCCGGACAAGCTGGCCGAAGAGATGATGGACTACACCCGCAAACTGGGGCAGGGTATGGAAAACCTGCTCAACGCGGACAAGATCGACACCGGCGTAAGCCCCAAGCAGGCCGTCTATACGGAGGATAAGCTGGTCCTCTACCGTTACGACACCCCCGAAGGCGTGAGCCCGCGTCCGGTGCCGCTGCTGGTCGTCTACGCCCTGGTGAACCGGCCCTATATGACCGATATCCAGGAGGACCGCTCCACCATCAAGGGATTGCTGGCCACAGGCCAGGACGTCTACCTGATCGACTGGGGCTACCCGGACGGGGCCGACCGCGCATTGACCCTGGACGACTACCTTAACGGCTATCTTGACCGTTGCGTAGACTACATCCGCGAGAGCCACGGGCTCGACAAGATCAATATCCTGGGGATCTGTCAGGGCGGCGTTTTCAGCCTGATGTACACGTCTATGCATCAGGACAAGGTGCGCAACTTGGTCACCATGGTCACCCCGGTGGACTTCCAGACCCCGGGCAACTTGCTCTCCCAGTGGGTCCAGGCGATCGACATCGACTTGGCCGTCGACACCATGGGCAACGTCCCGGGAGAGATCCTGAACTGGACCTTCTTGTCGCTGAAGCCGTTCAGTCTGGCCGGCCAGAAGTACGTCAACATGGTCGATGTCTTGGACGACCCGGACAAGGTCAAGAACTTCCTGCGCATGGAAAAATGGATCTTCGACAGCCCCGACCAGGCGGGCGAGACCTTCCGCCAGTTCGCCAAGGACTTCTACCAGAAGAACGGACTCATTAACGGCGGGGTGCGCATCGGCGAGCGGGACCTGAACATGAAGGACCTCAACTGCCCGGTGCTCAATATCTACGCCCTGCAAGACCATCTGGTTCCGCCGGACGCCTCCCGCGCCATGAAGGGCCTGACCGACTCCCAAGACTACACCGAGCTCGCCTTCCCCGGCGGTCATATCGGCATCTATGTGAGCGGCAAGGCCCAGAAGGAGGTCACCCCGGCGATCGGCAAGTGGCTGAACGAGCGGTCTTAAGGAGGCCAGGGGCTTGACGGCCTAGACTCAGGCCCGCGCGGTCTTGCGACCCCGCGGGCCTTTTATTGTCTCCTTGCGCGGAGGCCCGGGGCAGATCCGGTCGTCGCAGTCCACGGGCCCCAATTCCGGTGCACGACGGTCGCGGCGATCGGGTCGACATGACACGCCCTGCACGAGCGCAGGGAGTCCCACATTCTTTATTGCGGCAGGTCAAGAGATAATGGCGGAACAAAAACTCGGTAATCCGGCGGTGGTCGGACTCGCTGGCTTCGGTCTCACCACCCTGGTCCTTCAATTCCACAACGTGGGTTGGATGACCAGCATCGGACCGGTGGTCTGGCTCGGTCTTGTCTTCGGCGGTACGGCACAGCTTATCGCTGGGCTACAGGAGCAGAAGACCGGCAACAACTTCGGTTATTGCGCATTCACCTCCTACGGGGCATTCTGGATCGCGTTGGCCCTGATGCTGATTGCCAATAAATACGACCTGTTCAAGGCCAGCACAGAAGACGTGGGCTGGTTTCTGGTCGCCTGGACCCTGTTCACGGCCATCCTCTGGGTCGGCTCACTGCGTATCCACGGCGCTATGGCCCTAACCTTTTCTTTGCTGCTGGCCGGTTTCATCCTGTTGGATTTCGCTCATTTCGGCTACCCGGCGATGACCGCGGTCGCCGGCTATGTCCTGATGGCCTGCGCCCTCTCCGCCTGGTATATGATGGCCCGGATCATTCTGAACGAGCTCTACGGGCGGGAGCTTCTGCCTGCTGGCCGGCCCTGGGTGGGCTGAGCGCACTGCCTTCCAAACACCAAATACACGAGAGGACTCGACGATGGGAAAGACAACCCTTGCCCTGGCCGGCCTGATGCTGACCCTGGGCAACGTACCCGCCCTGACCTGGGCGGCGGACCCTGCTGCCGCGACCCCCCAAGAAGTGGTCGCCAAGGTCAGGGAGGCGGCCCAGTATTTGAGCCAGAAGGGACTCGCCGGATTCTCCGACTTCAATAACAACAAGGACGCCCGCTGGGTGTGGAAAGACAGCTATGTGTTCGTCTATAGCTGCCGGGACGATGTCATGATCGCCCATCCGCTGCGCCCGGATCTGGTGGGCAAGCCCATACTCCAGATGCGCGACGACAAGGACCATCCGCTGTTTCAGGATCTCTGCAAAGCCGGCGCCAACCCCAACGGCGGCTGGGTCGAGTATTGGTGGCCCAAGCCGGGCGAGGCCAAAGCGTCCCGCAAGATTTCCTACGCCCACAGCGCGGCTGTCTCCTTCAAGTCCGACATCCAGGTCGGCGCAGGGATCTACGACGACACGCTGACCCCGGAAGAGCTGGACAAAATCGCGGAGGAGTCGGCCCAGCCCCAAAAGGCCGTGCCCTGAAGCAACGCCGGCCGCTCCCCGCCTGAGCGCGGCCGGCATCAGGGGCGCAATAGGGGCGCCTGGCATCCGACGCTCCCTTGTTGCGCACTTGGGCTGAGCTCCGCAGCGCCCGCAAGCATTGGACCGGAATCGCATCGGTCGAATCGCGGGGGCGCTTCATGCACCGCAGACACCCCCGCCCGCCAGGCCGGGTTATACTCCCGCTCTCCCGATCTTACCCATCCAGACGCGTTGAGACCGAATGGACGCCGATACCATCCGCCTGATCCTTATCGTCGTGGGAGCTATCCTGATCCTGGGGCTCTATCTGTGGGAGCGTAGCCGCGACCCGGAAGAGGCCGAGGACGACGAGGGCTACGACGAGGACGACGTGCCCTACGGCGCCGGCCCGGCGCGCGACCCGCGGGCGAAGCGGGAGCCCAACCTGGGCGAGCTGGACGATGCGGACGCCCCCGAGGACTCGGAGGACTGGGACCCGGGTCATGCCCGCCGCGAGGCCCCGCCGCAGTCCGAGTCAACCGAGCGCTCGGTGAATACGCGTTTGCCTGGGGACGGGAGCCCGCTCCTGATCCAGCTTAGCGTGGCCCGGCGCCAGGGCGAATTCGCGGGGCCCGACCTTTTGGATGTGGCGGAAGGCTGCGGACTGCACCCCGGGGAGATGGACATCTTCCACTGTCTCGACGAGTTCGACGACGGCACCCGGATCTATTTCAGTATGGCGAACATGGTGAAGCCCGGGACCTTCCCATTTGACGATATGGACGGCTTTTCCACCCCAGGGGTGATGCTGTTCGCCCAGCTTCAAGGCGACCCGGAGGACCTGACCATCCTGGAGGAGATGATCGCCACCGCCCGCAAGATTGCCAACACCTTGGGCGGCGACGTGCTCGACGAGACCCGCCGGCCGCTTACCGTGCGCAAAGAAGAGGATCTGCGCAAGGCGGTGCTGGCCAACGAGGCGCGCAGCGCGCGGCTCGCCCGCGGGTAATGGCGGGCGCCCCCAAGGGACCCCGCACTTGAGCAATTCCGGCGCAGTCCAGACCGGCGACCCCGTCCAGACCCCGGCAGGGGTCCCAGCCCAGGCACGCGAGCGTGCGCGGTCTCTGCGCGCCCAGATCCTTCGCCACAACCGCCTCTATTACGTCTCGAACGATCCGGAGATCCCGGACTCCGAGTACGACGCACTGATGCGGGAGCTCAAGGACCTGGAGCTTGACTATCCTGATTTGGTGACCCCGGACTCGCCGACACAGCGCGTTGGGGCAGAGCCCAGATCCGACTTCGCCCAGATCCGCCATCGCTTGCCGATGATCTCGCTCGACAACGCCATGGGCGACGGCGACTTGGCTGAGTTCCATCGGCGGGTCGCGACCGGACTGGGGCTGACTGGCGAGCGCGCCGCGGCCATTCCCTATACAGCGGAGCCTAAGCTCGACGGACTCGCGGTCAGCATCCGTTACGAGGACGGCATCCTGGACCAGGCGGCCACCCGGGGAGACGGCAGCACCGGGGAGGACATTACGCAGAACATCCGCACGATTCCCAGCGTTCCGCTGCGCCTCCTGGGGGATGACTGGCCCGCGGTGCTGGAGGTGCGGGGCGAGGTCTATATGACCCACGCCGGGTTCGGGCGGCTGAACGCGGAGGCCGCCCGCCGCGGAGACAAGACCTTCGCCAACCCCAGGAACGCCGCCGCGGGCAGCCTGCGCCAGCTCGACCCGCGCATCACCGCCACCCGTCCGCTCGCCTTCTGCTGCTATGGCTGGGGCGAGACGTCCGCGGACCCGGGCGAGAGCCAGCTCGCCATGCTGCAACGGATCGCCGCTTGGGGGGTGCCGATCTCCAGAGAGCTCAAGCCGGTCCAGGGACTCTCCGGCTGCCGGGACTATTTCGAAGAGCTGGGCCGCCGCCGCGATGGGCTCGGCTACGACATCGACGGAGTGGTTTTCAAGCTCGACCGTCTCCCGGACCAGACGGCACTTGGGGCGACGGCACACCATCCGCGCTGGGCGATCGCCCGCAAGTTCCCGGCGCAAGAGGCCCTCACCAGGGTGGAGTCGGTGGAGTTCCAGGTCGGCCGCACCGGCGCCGTCACCCCGGTGGCGCGCCTGCAACCGGTCCAGGTCGGCGGGGTCACGGTCTCCAACGCCACCCTGCACAACATGGGCGAGGTGGAGCGCAAGGATGTCCGCATCGGCGATACGGTCTATGTCCGCCGCGCCGGGGACGTGATCCCGGAGATCGTCCGGGTTCTTCCCGAGCGCCGTCCAGCGGATGCCCGTAAGGTCGAGCTCCCGGCGCAGTGTCCGGTGTGCGGGTCCGATGTGGTCCACCCGGCGGGCGAGGCGGTCGCCCGATGCAGCGGCGGACTCTATTGCCCCGCCCAGCGCAAGGAGGAAATCCGCCACTTCGCCTCCCGCAAGGCCATGGACATCGAGGGCCTTGGCGAGAAGCTGATCGAGCAGCTCGTGGACTCAGGCCTGGTGCGGGAGCCAGCAGACATTTATCGGCTGACTCAAGACCGGCTCGCTGGACTGGAGCGGATGGGCGAGCGCTCTGCCGCCAACCTGATCGAGGCCAGGGAGCGGAGCAAGGAAACCACCTTCGCCCGCTTCATCTTTGCGCTAGGGATACGGGAGGTAGGGGAGGCGACCGCTGCAGCGCTCGCCGCCCGCTTCGATGGGATCGACTCGCTCATGGCGGCCCGGGATTCGGACTTCGTACGCGTGCGCGGGGTGCGCGGGGTGGGTCCCAGGGCCGCCGAGTCGCTGCTGGCCTGGCTGCAAGAGCACCCGCAGGCGCGGCCGGACGAGGCCGACGGGGCGAGCTTGGGCGAATGGCTTGCGGGACTGCGCATCGCCGGACTCAACCGCCCCGCCGCACTGGCCCTGGGCCAGGCATTCGGGACACTCGATGCACTGCGCCGGGCGCAGCCGGATGACCTCTACGCGAATACTGCGACCCTGGTTGAGGGCGTAGGCCCGGTGGTGGCCGCCCATATCGCGGGGTTCTTCGCCCAGGGCCACAACCGGGAGGCGATCGCCCGCCTGATCGAGTCCGGTATACGCTGGCCGGCGTCGGCGTCGGCGTCGGCGTCGGCGTCGCAGGCCAAGCCGCTGGCAGGCAAGACATTCGTCATCACCGGGACCTTGAGCCGTCCCCGGGATACGATCAAGGCAGAGCTGGAGACCCTGGGGGCCAAGGTGACCGGTAGCGTCTCGAAGAACACGGATTATTTGCTCGCGGGGGAGGATGCCGGCTCCAAGCTGGAGAAGGCTCGGGCGCTGGGCGTTCCGGTCATCGGCGAGCCTGAGCTTACGACCCTGCTGTCCGGTGCCCGAGCCGGGTCCTAAGCCCCGGTACTGGAATCCACGTCGCGCTGGCACCATGTGCGCGGGAGACCTCGGGCGTTCTACAATGCCCCGAGCGCTCTCCCCCTAGACCCGCGACCCGGAGCCCGGATGAACCACCCAATCCCCGACCTCGCGCCCGACTCCACTGGGGATCTGACCCAGGAGCAGCGCATCCTGATCGCCATGCGCCGCACTCTGTCCGCGGTGATCCGGGACCTGACGCCCCCGCCTGGGATGCGCCATCCGCTCTCGGACGCGACCATCCAGGACGTCCGTCAGTGCCTGTTGTTGATCTCCGCCCGGGAGAAGGACCTGGCGGACGCTCAGGGTCGGGGCGGGGAGCGCCCCCATTATGCCGACGAGCCCCGGACGGCCCAGATGGTGCCGATGAACGGGTTGCGCTGCAAGTAAGGATGATCCGAGTGAGCAGACGAAGACGCGCGAACGACGATCGGCCCTCCTGTCCCGGAGCGACCCTATTGGCGCTGGCAGCCCTGGTCCTGACGCCTTTGGCGGCATCGGGGGTGTGGGCGGAGGACGGCCAGATCCAATGGTCCTATTCCGGCGATCGGGGTCCGGAGCATTGGGCCGACCTGTCCCCGGCACTGCAAATCTGTGCCAGGGGTCGGCTCCAGTCGCCCATCGATATCCGCGATGCCGAGCAGCTCCCCTACGTGCCCCTGGCCTTCCATTACCGCTCCCAGACCCTGGAGGCGATCAACGACGGCCGCGGGGTCTATATGCTCGGTCAGCCGGGCAGCGAGCTGCGCATTCGCGGTGAGCGCTTTGCGCTGGTGGAGATCCACTTCCATGCCCCGGGGGAGCACCGCGTCAACGGCGATGGGGTAGCGGCTGAGATCCACCTGGTGCATCGGGACGCCGAGGGCCGGCTCACTGTGGTGGTGGTCCCGATCCGTCCCGGGGACCGGGGCAACGCCACGCTTGCCCGTATCGTCGAGCGCCTGCCCCTGTTGCCCGGGGAGCGGGTCTACTACCGGCAGGTTGGGGTCAACCCCCTGTTCGTTCTTCCTACGGAGCGGAGCTATTTCAGCTACACGGGCTCCCTGGCCAAGCCCCCGTGCAGCGAGCCGGTGTCCTGGATACTCTTGACGCAGTCGGTGGAGCTGGACCCGGAGCTGCTCGGGCGACTGACCCGCGCCGCAGGCCACAACGCCCGCCCGATCCAGCCCTTGAACGGGCGTCCTGTCTACGTCCACCTCCAGCATCGGTAGCAGCGTCGGCCCAGGACGGGCGGGCGCATCCCGCGCGCTGCCGTCTGTTCTTCTACCGGGCGCGAACTTATACTGACAAATTCTAATATCCTTGCCCCGGACCGGAGTAACCCATGAAGAAGGTCGAAGCGATCATCAAGCCCTTTAAGCTCGACGACGTGAGGGAGGCCCTGTCCGCGGCGGGCATCACGGGCATGACCGCGATCGAGGTCAAGGGGTTCGGGCGCCAGAAGGGCCATACGGAGCTGTATCGCGGGGCCGAGTATGTGGTGGACTTCCTGCCCAAGGTGAAGGTGGAGCTGGTGGTGACGGACGAGAACCTGGACTCCTGCATCAATGCGATCACCGCCGCGGCCCGCACCGGCAAGATCGGCGACGGCAAGATCTTCGTCTCGGAGGTCAGTCGGGTCGTGCGTATCCGCACTGGCGAAGAGGACGAGGCCGCGGTCTAGACCGACCGGCCAGACCTCAAGAGTCTAACCGCGGCCAAATTCCCCGATGCGCGCGCCTGCTGGCCAGACGCGGTCTTAGACCCCGGACTCAGTCGCGGTCCATGTTCATGTAGTCCCACAGTTTGCGGGCTAGGCTGACCTTGCCCGGGGCGGACTCCTCGGGGACGAAGCGCCCGGCCTTGCGGTTAATCTCCAATACCCGGTCCGCATCCGCCGCAAGCTTGTCTTCTCCCAGTGCGCGATAGGCATCCCCCAGGACGACCAGGGCATCCTGTACCGCGGGGGTGCGCTGGAAGCGCTCGATCACGTAGTTGGCCCGGTTAGCCGCCGCCACATAGGCCCCGCGTTTCATGTAGTAGCGCGCCACGTTCACCTCGTGCTGTGCCAGATTGTTGCGCAGATAGAGCATGCGCTGGCGGGCGTCGGCGGCGTACTTGCTGTCCGGGAAGCGTTTGACCAGCGCGGAGAAGTCCTCGAAGGCGTCGAGCGCCGCACCCGGGTCCCGCTGGGATGGGTCGGTGGGGACATATTTGTCCAGAAACCCTACGCTGCGGTTGTAGTTGACGATGCCCTTCAGATAGTAGGCATAATCCACATAGGGGTTTTGAGGATAAAGCTTAATGAACCGGTCCGCCGCGGCGATCGCCGCCTCCGGCTCTTCCGCCTTGTAGTTGGCGTAGGCAACGTCGAGCTGGGCCTGCATGGCGTAACGGCCGAAGGGGTAACGGGCCTCCAGCTTTTCGTACAGCTCGATGGCCTGCTTGTAGGACCCCGAATCCATCTCCTCCGACGCTTCCGCATAGAGCTTGGCGGCGCTCCAGCCCTCTGTGGTGTCGATCTCCTTGCCGAAGATCCCACAGCCGGCAAGCACCGCCGCGGCGAGGGATGCGATCAGCAGCAGCGGGGCCAGTCGTGTTAAGGTTCGGGGCATGTTGGGTCTTAGCCGATTTCTAAACCGTGCGAGTATACCCGAAGCCGTCTGGACCCGGATGGGCCGAGCACTGGCAGGGTTGACGGTGCCCCGGTCGTGAGCTTCGTCTTGGGCGACTTCCCGCCATGTGCGGCCTCGGATTCAGGCGCGCCGACGCGGGTGCTCCGTCGTCTGCGGGTGGCCAAAGTGCAGGCTGGGCTGCGCCTTGACCTGGCCTTGGCCCAGGCCTGGCCCGAGCTCTCCCGCAGCCGGGTTCAGCAGTGGATCGAGGGTGGGCAGGTCCTGGTGGACGGCAGGCCGCGCCGCTGCCGGGATCGGGTTTGCGGCGGCGAGGACGTTCTGCTCGACGCCATCCTGGCCCCCGACCTGCGCAGCGCCCCCCAGGCGATCGCGCTGCGCCTGGTCCACGAGGACGCGGACCTTCTGGTGATCGACAAGCCAGCCGGCTTGGTCGTCCATCCGGCTGCCGGCAACCCGGACGGCACCCTGCTTAACGCACTGCTTCACCACTCGCCCCAGCTTGCTGCACTGCCGCGGGCCGGGATCGTGCACCGGCTGGACAAGGACACCAGCGGGCTCCTGGTTGTCGCCAAGACCCTGGAGGCCCATCGATCTCTGGTTGACCAGCTTAAAGACCGCAAGGTGCACCGGGAGTACCGCGCACTGGCATTGGGGGAGCTGTTGGCGAGCGGGCAGATCGAGGCACCCATTGGCCGACACCCTACCCAGCGTACCCGCATGGCCGTGGTCCAGGGCGGTCGCCCTGCGCTGACCCGCTACCGGGTGCTGGAGCGGCTTCCTGGCCATACCCTGCTCGCGGTGGAGCTTTCTACCGGCCGCACCCACCAGATCCGGGTTCACCTGGCGCATCTGCGCCATCCGCTGCTGGGGGACCCAGCCTACGGTGTCCGCCCGCGCCCGCCCAAGGGCTGCGACCCGCGCCTCACGGCCGCGATCCAGGGTTTCCCGCGCCAGGCGCTGCATGCCATCGCCCTAGGCCTCGACCACCCGCGTACCGGCGAGTCCCTGCGCTGGGAAGTCCCGATGGCCCAAGACCTGGAGTCGTTATTGAGCCTGTTCCGAGCGGAGTTGATCCGTGGAGACCATCGCACCTGATTGGCCGGCCCCGCCCTGGGTCCGCGCTTGTTGTACCACCCGCGCGGGCGGGGTCAGCGCAGGCCCCTATGCCAGTCTGAATTTAGGCGACCATGTCGGCGACGTGCCTCCCCGGGTCGCCGCGAACCGTGCCATCCTGCGCCAGAACCTTAACCTTCCGGGGGAGCCGCTCTGGCTCAAGCAGGTCCACGGCTGCTGCGTGGCGGGTACTGGCGATTCCAGTCCCGGCTGTGAGGCGGACGCGGCCATCGCCCGCGCCCCGGGCCAGGTGTGCGCGGTCATGACCGCGGACTGTCTCCCGCTACTCGTCTGCGATCTTCAGGGTCGATCCGTCGCTGCGGTCCACGCGGGCTGGCGGGGGCTGGCCGCGGGCGTGATCGAGTCGGCCCTGGCGAGCCTTCAAGCCGATCCGGCCGACCTCCTGGTCTGGCTCGGACCCGCCATCGGCCCGGACGCCTTCGAGGTCGGTCCCGATGTCCGTGCAGCCTTCCTCGCCGCGGACCCCGGTGTCGCCCATGCCTTCAGAAACCGTCCGAGGGACAAATGGCTCGCGGATATCTATACGCTGGCCCGCGCCCGGCTGGCCGCTGTTGGCGTCGGGTATGTCTTCGGTGGCGACCTTTGCACCTTTGCAGACCCGCGCCGGTTCTTCTCTTTCCGTCGGGACGGGGCGACGGGTCGGATGGCGAGTTTGATCTGGATCGAGCAGGATTAGCGGTGGTCGAGCGTGCCGGCTGCCACGGCCGTCCAGTTGGGCAAAGGGACCGTGTGACCGCTGTCGTCGAAGACCGACTGCGCTGCATCGCGCTACCGGAGGCGGGAGCGGCGGCATGATTGCGACCGGGCTGGATCGATCCGAAGCCCAGTCGGCCGAGTGGCGCTTTCTGCTTCGGTCATAAGGCTCGTATTGCAACGTTGGCTTGCGATAGACGCTGCACAATTTCAATTTCTTGCCAAGATTCCTTAGTGATCGCATATGTCGGACAAACTAGGATTCACGGTGATTGTCATCAGCTACGACCGGCCGGACGCGCTGCGAACGTTGTTGCATGGTCTTGCCGCGCAACGACTCGACGACATACGCATGGAGCTGATAATTTGTAACAATGCCAAACAAGTTTGGTTAAAACAATCACCCTGGACAAGGGTTGGACGCCTGTTGCGCCAATTCCCGGACGTAAAGATCGTGAACTCGAGTCACAACTGGCTTTGCCGGGTACGATACCCGCTGACCGGGCTGGCCCAGTACGACACCATCGTATTTATCGACGACGATGTAATAATTAAAGACGAGCGCTTCCTGAAGTACATGTACGACTCCTTTGCGAGCGTGCGTCCAATAGATATTCTGTCATGCTGGACTGCGTTATGGACGGAATGGAGCGACAACGATTTAAAAAAGGTCCGTATGAATTTTCGTCGTGCCGAGCCCGACTCGATGGTCGAGTGCGACTATGTTGGACCGGGACTGTGCATTTTTGATCGGCGCATACTAATCGACAGCGGGTTATTTGTGCTGCCCTCGGAATTCCATCGCTCGGACTCGACTTGGTTCCCGTGGCTTACGTCCATGCGGATAGGTACCCGCAAATATTATCTTCCGTCATACGGGCGTTTAGATTTCCATGAACAGAATCAGCGCCACTCGCTCATGAAGGCGCCGGGCTTTCGCCCAGGCATGTATTCGCTATACAAGACGATCTGGAAGCGCGGGTACGTGCCCGTTCTGGAGCGCAAGCGCTCGGAACCCGACTTCGAACGATCGCCAGAGGTCCACGCCGCGCTCAATCTGCCGGTGGAAACCGATCCTTGGTAGTGTCTTCGGACGAGCTTACTCTCTTAGAGGAGAGCCCGTCTCTGCTCTCAGTGGGCTGCTGCGTGCCCTCTTTCTGCTATTGTGCGTATGCCCTCGACGAGATGCGCCTGTGCGAGCCGCAGACAATACCGGCTTGGAATCAGGACGCCGCTGGTATTGTTTACGTCTATAACGATGAACTCGTCCTTCGCCGTACGAATAACGTCAAGCTCGCCGTAATCCAATCCGAACGCCTGTTTGAAATGCGCCATCACTTGGTAACGGGCATCCCATGCCTCCTCGTCCTCGTCGTAGGCGCAATCTATTGACTGTCCGCGCCACTTCCAACCGTATGATGCAAGTAGTTGCCAATCGTTCCTGAGGCATCGCATATCGCGCAGTTGATAGCGGAAGCTTGTTGCAGCCTTAACAAAAAAATCATCCGACAGCCGATACTCTAAGGTGAGGTCGTCGAATACGATGACCCACCGTTCCAGTCGGTATATATCGCTGCCTAGAAACTTGTAGTCCAGATGTAATGGCTCGCGAACGAACTGACGTCGATCGGAGTCCGAAGTGCAATTGTGCCAAGCTTCAACATCCTCTTTATTGTGGCAGAGAAAAACGGTGCCTTTGTTGTTAAAATTGCGATCTAGCTTGATAATGCAAGGTAGCGCATCTTGCGTTTGTGCTACATGGCCATCCAGGTTATGTAACGTCGTCTTCCGAATACAGCTCACCCGGTTAAGTATACTGCCGTGAGGCGCCAACGCTCGCAGGGCGAGCGTCTCGAAAAACGCGTCGGTAATGCGGGCACCGCTATTTAGTACGATATGCAAAATAACCGCGTCGTAACGGGTCTCGAAGGCTGCTATCGGTAACAATGCAGCGTCATAGTCTAGGTTGCGATAGGGAATATGGAAGGTATCGACGGTCAATGGCGGTGTCTCGCCACGCGCCACCGCGGTATCCAACAGATCCCTTAGGAGGGCCTGCAAAGCCAACTTCGGCGGCAGACCGTTCATTTCCAATTCATGTCGCTGAGTAATATCGTCGCCGGGGCAGCTGGAAACGATAAGTACTCGAGGCGTATATTTGTTGGGCACGAGAATAACATCCGATTGACGCGAAGACTTCGCAATTATAGAGGTGCTCGGTGGGGGCGATTAGTCCGAGCATAGCGCCGCCAAGCTCTAAGGACCGCTCGTCGACCATTGATCGTACCATAGTTGAAAGCATAGCAAAGTGAATACCATATGGGCGGTTTGGAAATTTGGCGTACGCTCGAAGTATTCAAGCAGCTCCTGCACAACGACTGGATCGAAGATCCCGACGCGTCGTACTGCCGCGGGGGACAGCGTGTCGTACAAGAAGGTGCGAAGCTCGTTGCGTAGCCAGGATGCCAGTGGAATCGTAAATCCGCGCTTGGGACGGGCAAGGATTGCGGCCGGAAGGTAGCGGCTTGCGATTTTACGCAGCAGCCATTTCCCTTTCCCATCCGCAAAGCGCTGCGACAATCCGAGTGAGATCGCCATCTCGACAACTCGATAATCGAGGAATGGCGCACGGCCTTCGATCCCCCAAGCCATCGTCCCTTTATCGAGCTTGGCGGTCATCTCATCGTGGAGCATCGTTTCTATATCGTGGAGCTGACGTCTCAAAACGCGATCCCGTTCGCACGGCGGAATTTGCATCCTCAGCCACGGGATAGTGTCTTCCTCGGCGAGACATGCGCGCCAGGACGGTGCGTACAATACATGTTTCTCGTGATCGTTGAGCATGCACCGACGTTGCATGACACTTGAGTCCCGGCCCTTTCCTTCCGACACGAACAAGCTCCGTGCGCGGAGAGAAATCATGGTGGAGCGCGTTATCGGGCGCCATCTTACCCATTCGCCAGCAGCCATCGCACGGTCAGCATGTAGACGACCGAGCGGACCTTGAGGGAATCGGTCCCATCGCGCATCGATATCCACGTGTCGATGCAAATAGCCAGCGAAGATCTCGTCGGCCCCATCGCCGGACAGTAAGATCGCGACCTGAGAGCGAGCGGATCGAGCGATTAGGTAGACGCCCAGCACCGATGAGATGGCGAATGGCTCGGCACAGATTTTGCCGATTTCTGCAAAATTTCCGAAGTCGCTGGCTGTCAAATCGATCTGAGTGTGATTGGTGCCGAGAGCGGATGCGACCAGCCCCGCCCATTTCGATTCGTCGACACTCGGTTCCGAAGGAGTAGCAATTGTATAGGTCGCTAACGCTTGCTCGCGCGGATACCCGGCGGCCATGGCGGCGATGATTCCGGAATCAATGCCGCCGCTGAGAAAGCACCCGACGGATACGTCGCCTAGGAGACGCAGCCGTATCGAATCGCGGATTAATGCGTCCAGCCGCTCAATGGCCTCATCGGTGTCGGTTGAAGCGCGATCGTTCGGAACGGGTCGCCAGTAGCGATGCTCATTTACGCTCGACGCGTCGATCGTGAGATTACGGGCGGGTTGAAGCTTGAACACCCTTTTATAAATAGTGTACGGGGCGGGGACTTGCATGAGCGACAGATAGTGATGTAACGCGCGCGGCTCCATTCCATGCCGGAGCGCTCCGAAAGACGAGAGCGAAGCAATTTCCGAGGCGAACAGCGCCTGGGTGTCGTCGATGCAATAGACCAACGGCTTTATCCCCATCCGGTCGCGCGAAACCAGCAAGTTGCGGGTGCCCGAATTCCACAAAACAAATGCCCACATGCCGTTGAAGCGAGCTACGCAATCTGCGCCCCATCGGTCGTAGGCGTGAAGGATTACTTCGGTGTCCGAACGTCCATTGAATCGATAGCCAAGGCTTTCGAGCTCTACACGTAGCTCCTGGAAGTTGTAGATCATGCCGTTGAATACAATCCACAATCTGCCGTCGCTAGTAGTCATCGGCTGATGACCGCTGACAGACGTATCGACGACGGCGAGTCGCCGGTGTCCGAGAGCTAAGTCAAAGTCGCCAGTGACCTCCTCCAAAGTCGGCATGCCATCGGCACGCGTGTTGCGACCGCGGCATGGAATGGCGCGCCCATCGTGCGTGTCGATTAGCACATACCCTTCGTCGTCAGGACCACGCTGCGCGAGGGATGCTACAGCGCGGCGCAGCTCGGTTCTATCGACGGGGCGCCTATCGCGGTTCCAGACAGCGACGATTCCGCACATTGCTACGACTCGCCTGGTTATCGAAAAGAGCTCAGCCCGTTCGAGCACGATCGTAATCGATATTGGCCAGATCGACAAATGGTATGCGATCGCGAAAAGCCCGTTCTTCATCGTAAAGGAAAAACGCAAATTCCTTGTATGCCGTTCTTGGCAATTCGCTGATCGCGAATTTGGCCTCGATCAGCGCCTTGTTATGGCGATTCGAATAAAAACTCAGCTCGGGTGGATCTGTAGTAAGAATAGAAAATTCATGACTTCCGGTTTCGCGGCCTTTGCTCTCTAGAAACAATGAAGATGCGCGAATCGGCAGTCGAGCAACCAGTAGCCCTTCGATTTCCAAACATTGGTTCTCGACTCGCAATCGCGTGGCACAAAAGAAGCCATGGGTTGTCCCCCGCTCGTCGTTTTTCTCGTCTCTTCGATCGGGAGCATAGCTGTGATCTTCCGGCTCGAAGAATATCGGAAACCAGGGTGTCGAGCTTGAGGTCGGAAAGGGCTTTTGACAGGACTCCGGTACGTATTCGCGGAAGCTTTGCGTATTCCGACAAATAGGCTTCCTTGCTCTTCAGGAGATATCTGACCAAATGGACGCCGGGCCCTTCGTATAAGTCCAAGGCCCGTTTCTCGAAGGACAGCACTCTGCCGTCAAGTTTGTTCCGTGCGGCTCTTTGCATTACCTCGTAAGGCCGATTGTGCAGGTGAAAATATACGATTGAAGATTCGCGGGCTTCCACTTCTTTGTCCAGTATGTACTCGTGGAATCCGAGATCCAATTGCTCAATATTTGCAGTCATTCTCGGGAAGAAATATTTCCCCCTCGGCCTCCAACCGGGCTCAGGGTAAAAACCGAATTTCTCGATAGGGCTGTTGAATAGCCGTTGTGAGATTTTCAGCGGCGCTTCGGAACGACGCAGGTCTGTAAGCGCTCTCATTATCTTCGCTTTGTCGCATGAATACCCGAAAAGGCGCGCATGGCACCCAATAAACTCGTCGCAGTCTAACGGAAAGAAAAAATCATACTCGCCGTCCCGGTCGATGTGGTTTATCAAGTCTGCGATGATGTTGCCCTTGTTGTTGAAGTCAGTGGTGCTATCGTATCGATAGCAGACCTTGACGTTGAGGTGGCGAGCAGCGTAACGCAAAAAGTCGAGCGTCTCTGCGTCTCTGCTTCCGTTGTCTAGGATAACGATATTCTCGAAGCCAACCAAATGCCCATGGAATTTGCACCATGCCTCCAATAGCGGTCCTTCGTCGCGCTGCATCGAGATAATAAGCGCTCTCAATGCATCTCTCGATTTGCGATATGGATACATCGGCGGCTGCGGGGCGATTTGAAGTCGACGATTCTCGCATGATAAGGGTAAGCTTCCTGCACATAGCAAAAACCCTAAATTTTATGCAGATGAAGGCGAGAGCCGTTGTCGGAGGCACTCTTGGGCTCGAATTGGAGGGTTCCAGGCACCCTTCCGGCGGGAAGCGACAGGGGGTCGGATTTCGGCGACGTCAGGGGGGGCAGACGAGACTGCGTGTCGTTGCTCGACCGGTGCAGATCTTCAGGGCTACATGAGCTGACGCCGAGTCTCGGCCCTGAGAAAGGAGGGACCTCGACCCTGTCGCTTACCCCGGGGCATCGGGTCCTTCGGGACCAACGCCCAATAGCGCCGCTGCCATCGGCTCGAGGAACACCGGGGGGCTCGGGATCTTCGGGGCACTTGACGACGAGCTGCTGCGCCGGTTTTAGTGCGACAATCCGGCTGAGTTATGAGCATCGGATCCATCGCGTAAAGACATGAGGTACGGACATGTCCGAGTGGAGCATGCTGACCCTGGTCGGCCAGGACCGTCCTGGGATCGTCGCCCGGGTGACCCGGGTCTTGTTCCTGGCCGGTTGCACCCTGGGTGAGGCATCCATGCTCCGGCTGGGGGGCAGCTTCACCATCCTCTTGATGGTGAAGGGGCCTAAGCCCTGCGAGGCATTGGAGCGGGCGCTGGCCCCGGTGGCGGCGGAGCTTGGTCTGCGCGTCCATCTTGACCCGGTCCAAGGCGGGCTGCACCGGCACCTGATCCCCAACTTTCAGGTGCGGGTGACTGGGGCGGACCGCCCGGGGATCGTCGCGGACGTGACTCAAGCTCTGGCGGACCAGGGGTTTAATATCCTGGAGCTGGAGTCGGACGTGGCGGGGGACGAGGCCCATCCGATCTATATCATGAGCATTCAGGGCTTCTGCTCGGGGACCCTGGAGGAGCTGCGGGAATCGCTTGCACCCCTGACCCAGCGGGCCATGGCCGTGGATGTCTCCCCGGTGGACCTACTGATCGGCTGAGCGACCGATCGACGACACCCATGGCCATCCTCGACATACTCACCCTGCCCGACGATCGACTGAAGATCCCCTCGGGGCCGGTGGAGATTTTCGGTCGGGGGCTTGCCGCATTCATCGCCGATCTGGAGGAGACCCGGCTCGCCGGACCCGCCGCGGTGGGGATCGCCGCACCCCAGGTAGGCCGGCACCAGCGCATCGTCATTGTGGATGTGTCGGGCCGGCCCAAGGTCGCGAGCCACGGTCACCTGGTGCTGGTCAATCCGGAGATCGTCCACTGGGAAGGGTTCGAGATGGGGCGCGAGGGATGCCTCTCGGTCCCCGACTACACCGGCAACGTGATCCGCGCCACCCGCATCCGGCTCCAGGCCCAGGACGCGACCGGGGCGCCCCTGGAATTTGCCATGGAGGGGTTCGAGGCACGCGCGGTGCAGCACGAGTTGGACCACTTGGACGGGCTGCTGTTCGTCGATCGGGTGGTTAGCCGGCGCACCGACCTCTACCGCCGCAAGGTCTACCGCGAGGTGGGTGCGCGCAATTGACGGGCAAAACCTGATCGGTGTAGCGTCCCGGGTTAGGTCTGGAAACGACACTTGGCCTGCCAAACTATTCCCGATCGAGTTTTAGGGTATTGCGATGTTTGGCACAGTCAGTTCTCCCTGACGCGGCGACCTCGGCACTCGCTTCGTGCAATCGCGCTTAAGTGATTGAAACGTGCTGAAGAAGCCCCTAATCTCAGGGTAAGCTCCAAAGACCCTTGGCCAAGCGAGCCCGCTCGATGGCCAGACCGGAGCCGGGTCGCGGTCGCGCATCGCAGATCGAGATCCCCATAGGCGCCGTCGCACGCCGCGTTAACCGGCCGAGAATCCTCATTTCCACAGAGACCTTGCCGTCACTCGAGCATCCATCATGAGATCGCGTCTACTCGTCGCCCTGACCGCCGTCGCCCTAGCCCTGCTCGCCGGTGCCGCGACCGCCACCCCGCGCCCCGTGCCCCTGTCCGAGCTCGCCCCGAGCCAGGGCCAGGCCAAGACCGCGATCGTCATCAATAAGGTTCTGGAGCGACACCACTATCGTAAGATGTCGCTGGACGATGCCTTCGCGCGCTCGGTCCTGGATAACTATCTGGAGGCGCTCGACCCCAATCGCTCGTTCTTCCTCGAAGGCGACGTAAAGCGCTTCGAGAACGGGGCGCGCAGGCTCGACGACAACCTTCGCCGCGGCGAGCTCGGCACCGCCTTCGATGTCTTCAAGGTCTATCGGCTTCGGGTGGATGCGCGGGTCGCTTATGCGCTGTCGGTCCTCGAGCAGCCGTTCGACTTCGCCCGCGACGAGGACTTTGTTTTCGACCGAGCAGAGGCCCCCTGGCCGAAGGACGAGGCGGAGCTGAACGAGATCTGGCGCCAGCGGGTCAAGAACGATTTCTTAAGCCTGCGCATCGCGGGCAAGTCGGACTCGGACATCCGCGAGCGGCTGCGTCAGCGCTATGATGGGCTGGCCCGGCGCATCCAGCAGTTCTCGGCCGACGATGTATTCCAGTCGTTCATGAATGCATTCACGGAGACCCTGGAGCCCCATACCAGCTATATGTCCCCGAGCACCTCGGAGAACTTCGACATCAGCATGAAGCTCTCGCTGGAAGGGATCGGGGCGGTGCTGCGCTCGGACAACGACTATACGGTGATCCAGCGCACCATCCCCGGGGGACCGGCCCGGGAGTCCGGACAGGTTTATTCCGGGGACCGTATCCTGGGGGTGGCCCAAGGGCTCGACGGCCCGATCGAGGACGTGGTGGGCTGGCGGCTTCAGGACGTGGTGGACAAGATCCGCGGCCCCAAGGGCTCCGTGGTGCGTTTGCAGCTCCTGCCCCAGTCCGCCGGCACCGGCGCCGGCACCCGGGAGATCGCCCTGGTACGCAACGAGATCAAGCTGGAGGACCAGGCGGCCAAGGACTATGTGATCGACAAGCTGCCCAATGCCCCGGGGGTGAAGATCGGGGTGATCGAGCTGCCCGCCTTCTACCGTGACTTCGAGGCGGAAACCCGCGGCGACCGGGACTTCAAGAGCACCACACGCGACGTGCGCCGGCTGCTCGCCAAGCTGGTCAAACAAGGGGTGGACGGTGTCGTCATTGACCTGCGCAGCAACGGCGGCGGCTCGCTCGCCGAGGCCACCGCGCTTACCGGACTCTTCATCGATACCGGACCCGTGGTCCAGGTCAAGGACGCACTGGGTAAGGTGGAGGTCGAGCGCGACCCGGAGCCCGGACTGGCCTACCGGGGTCCGCTTGCGGTGCTGGTAGACCGCGACAGCGCCTCGGCTTCCGAGATCTTCGCGGGGGCCATCCAAGACTACGGGCGTGGGCTGGTCATCGGCGAGCCCACTTTCGGTAAGGGCACGGTCCAGACCCTGGTTGACTTGAACCGCTATGTCCCAGGCGACGACACCGATCTCGGCCGGCTGAGGCTCACCATGGCCGAGTTCTACCGGATCAGCGGCGGCAGCACCCAATTGAAGGGGGTGGAGCCCGACGTGCGCTTCCCGAGCGGGGACGACAACGGCAAGCACGGGGAGCGCGCACTGGACAATCCGCTGCCCTGGGCGCGTATCGACGCGGCCGAGTACCGCCGCACACCCACCCCGGATACCGCATCCTTAAGCCAGAGGTCGGCGGAGCGCATCGCCCGGGACCCGGGCTTTCAGATGCTGGAGAAGCGCAACCGGGTCTTGAGCGAGATCGAGACCCAAACCCGGCTGTCGTTGCGCGAGGGCGACCGGCGCGCCGAGGACCTGCAGCGCCGTCACCTCTTCAAGGACGAGCAGGACCGATTCCTGCGCGCCCGCGGTATCGAGCCGGTGGACGAGGAGGCCGACCAGGTGGACGAGGACGCACTGGACGCGCAGCGCGACGCTATCGCCCGCATCCAGGTAGAAGAGGCTGCCCGGGTGCTGGCCGACAGCATCCTGGCCAACGAGCGTGCCAACCGGCCGAGGGCCGCTATGCGCAATTGATCGGATCTGCGCATATCCGAAGCGTTACACTGATACGCCAGGCCCGGGGAGCGCTCCCCGGGCTTCTCTCGAGTTGCAGCCTCTCGCCGGCCGCCTGAAACCCCTCCCGGTCAGGGACTACCAAGGACCGATCCTTGAACGCAATCCGCCACCTGCTCGAACGGCGCCTGCGGGCGCTCGACGCCTGCCGCCCCACGCAAGTTCTGGCGGGCAACCGCATCGGTCTGGAAAAAGAGTCCTTGCGGGTCTCCCCAGAGGGGCGCATCGCCTCCACGCCGCACCCTCGGGCGCTCGGCTCCCCGCTGACCCACCCCTACATCACCACAGACTTCTCGGAGGCGCTGATCGAGCTGATCACCCCGCCGCTGGCCGAGCCACGGGCGGTGTTGGATTACCTGGCGGATATCCATGTCCAGGTCTACCGACACTTGGGCGACGAGATCCTGTGGGCCACCAGCATGCCCTGCATCTTGGAGGGTGCCCGCAGCATCCCGCTGGCCGAGTACGGCAGCTCCAATGCGGCCACCATGAAGACTGTCTACCGCCGGGGCCTGGGCAACCGTTACGGGCGCACCATGCAGGCGATCGCCGGGGTGCACTTCAATTTCTCTTTCGGGGACGGATTCTGGAGCCTCTATCGGGACCTGGAGGGCGACGCCAGCGACCCGATCGTCTTCCGTTCCGAGTCTTACATGGCGATGATCCGTAACCTCCAGCGCGTCGGCTGGCTGGTGCCATATCTCTTCGGGGCTTCGCCGGCGGTGTGCGGGAGCTTCGTCCAGGGTCGCGAGACCGATCTTGTCCCGTTCGACGCCCACACCCTGCACTACCCCTATGCGACCTCGCTGCGCATGGGCGACATCGGTTACCAGAATCAGAAGGAACAAGGCACTGGCATGAAGGCCAGCTACGACAGCCTGGATGCCTATATCCGTACGCTCACCTGGGCCATCGAAACCCCCTGCCCCATCTACGAGGAAATCGGGGTCAAGGTGGGCGACCGCTACGAGCAGCTCAACGCCAATGTGCTCCAGATCGAGAACGAGTACTACAGTACGGTGCGTCCCAAGCAGCCCCTGGAGTGGCTGGAGAAGCCCGCGTTGGCCCTGCGGCGGCGCGGCATCGGTTATGTGGAGCTGCGCTCTCTGGACGTGAATGCGTACGAGCCCATCGGAGTGGGCGAGGAACAGCTCCGGGTCTTGGAGACCCTCATGCTTTACTGTCTGCTCTGCGAGAGCCCGCCCATCGGGGGGGGTGAACGGCACGCCATCGACCGCAACCAGGTCCTGGCCGCCCACCGTGGGCGCGAGCCCGGGCTGGTGCTGGACCGGGACGGCGAGCCGACGGCACTCGCTCGCTGGGCCACTGAGATCCTGGACGCCATGGGTCCGGTTGCCGAGCTAATGGACGGCGGCACGGACGGACCCCGCGCGGCGGGCCTCGCACTCCAGCACGCCAAGGTACGCGATCCCGACCTTACCCCCTCCGCCCGCATGCTGGCCGAGATGCGCGAGCGCGGCGAGGGCTTCTTCGACTTCGCCCAACGGGTCTCTGCCGCACATGGAGAGCGCCTCCGTGCCAGACCTTTAAGCCCCGAGCGGGAAGCCGAGCTCGCCGCGCTGGTTGCCGGGTCGATCCGGCGCCAGGCGGAGATCGAGGCGGCGGACGACGTGGACTTCGACACCTTTCTGGCTCGTTACTTCTCGCAGGACAGGGCCTTACCCTGATGCGCCTCAGCCCCTGCCACCTGACCTTCGCGCCCTTCTGCCTGCTGCTATTGTGCATGTCCGCCTTTGCGACGGATCCAGCGGACGGGGCCAGCCCGACCGTGGCCGCCTTGATCCAGGTCTGCGATCGCGCCGCCGCCCAGGGCAACCGCGGAGTCGATGCCGCCATGTGCGAATGGTACTCGGTCCCCTGCGCCTGCAAGCCCCGGGGGAGCGGCACGGACACATGGTGCGTGCCCGAAGCCGAGGACATCGATGCGACCGTCGGCAAGGTGCTCGCGGAGCTACGTCGCGCCGCGGACCCCCTGGCACCGGCGGACCTTGCGGTGGCGCAGGCGCTCGCCCGGCTCTATCCCTGCACGACCGACCGCTGACCGGACGCACTGCTGCGCAGTCCGCTTCGGACTCGTCCCTGTCGGCGGCGAAGACCTTGGTCCTCGTCGTCGGTGCTAGAATGCCCGACTTTTCAATCCCCAACCTTCGGCGGTTGCGGGCCAGATCGCCGGGGGCCAGGTCAAGTCCAGTCCCGGGCTTCAGATCCAGTCAGGAGAGTCGAACGATGGCCGGTCATAGTAAGTGGGCCAACATCAAGCACCGCAAGGCGGCCCAGGATAAGACCCGGGGCAAGGTCTGGACCAAGCTGATCCGGGAGGTGACCGTCGCCGCCCGTGCGGGCGGGGCCGACCCGGGCTCCAACCCGCGGCTGCGCCTGGCCATGGACAAGGCCTTCGGGGCCAACATGCCGCGCGATACCGTGGAGCGAGCCATCAAGCGCGGAGCCGGCGGCATGGAGGGCGAAAACTACGAGGAGCTGCGCTACGAGGGCTATGGGCCCGGCGGGGTGGCGGTGATGGTCGACTGCATGACCGATAACCGTAACCGCACCGCGGGCGAGGTGCGCCATGCATTCACCAAATACGGTGGCAACCTGGGCCAGGACGGCTCCGTAGCCTATCTGTTCGCAAAGCAAGGAATTATCAGCTTCCAGCCGGGCACCGACGAGGACAAAGCGATTGAGGCCGCCCTGGAGGCTGGTGCTCAGGACGTGGTGACCAACGACGACGGCTCCCTGGACGTGCTCACCGATCCGGACGAGTTCACCGCCGTGAAGGAGGCGCTGACCAAGGCCGGACTCGACACCGAGGTGGGCGAGGTGACCTTCAACGCATCCACGAGCGCGGAGCTGGACCGGGACACCGCGGAGCGGATGCTCAAGCTCGTGGACGCGCTGGAAGACCTGGACGACGTGCAGGCGGTCTACCACAACGCCGATATCTCGGACGAGATCATGGCGGAGCTGGACGGCTGAGACCGGGACCGGAGCGCCGGTGTCCACACTCCCACCGGCCGCAGACCGCCTGAGGCATCGGATTCTCGGCATCGACCCAGGCTCCCGAATCACCGGCTATGGGGTCATCGACACCGACGGCCGGCACAGTCTGCGCATCGACAGCGGAGCGATCCGGGTGGGCGACGAGCCCTGGCCCGCGCGTTTGGGGACCATCTTCGACCGGGTCTCGGCCATCGTCGCCGAGCACCGTCCACACGAGCTGGCGGTGGAGCAGCTCATCTTCGCCCGCGACCCCACCGCGGCGCTCAAGATTGGCCAGGCACGCGGGGCTATCCTGTGCGCCGGACTCAAGGGGGGCTTGACCGTCCACGAGTACAGCCCCAAATCGGTCAAGCTTGCGGTGGTTGGCACCGGCGGGGCGGACAAGATCCAGGTTCAGCACATGGTGCGCATCCTGCTTGCGCTCCCAGAGGCCCCCGGGGAGGACGAGGCCGATGCGCTCGCCATTGCGCTCTGCCACGCCCACTCCATGGGCATCCCCGCGCGCAAACGGGCGGCGGCGTCCTGGCGGGATTGGCGGCCTTAGTCCCTCGCGTTCCACTTCACTAAACAGGCGGCGGGAACACATGATCGGACGCCTCAGGGGGGAGATCCTGGCCAAGCGCCCGCCCCATCTATTGATCGACGTGGCGGGTATCGGCTACGAGCTGGAGGCGCCCATGTCCACCTTCTACGAGCTCCCGCCCTTAGGCGGGACCGTGACCCTGGTGACCCATCTGACGGTGCGCGAGGACGCCCATGTGCTCTACGGATTCGCGCGCGAGCGCGACCGGGATCTGTTCCGGGCGCTGATCAAGGTCACCGGGGTAGGTCCCAAGATCGGACTCGCCATCCTCTCCGGGATGGACGCAACGCGCTTCGGCCAGTGCGTGGAGCAGGAGGACATCCCGGCACTCACCCGTCTGCCGGGGATCGGCACCAAGACCGCCCAGCGGCTGGTGGTGGAGATGCGCGACCGGTTGGACGGCATACTCGGCGGGCTGCCGGCCGCCCCGGCTGCGGGCGGGGTGCGGCTCGCCCCAGAGGGCGCTAACCGGGCAATAGCCGACGCCATCAGCGCACTGGTCGCACTGGGCTACAAACCAGTGGACGCCAACCGCATGGCGCGGGCGGCGGACAAGGATGCGCAGGGCGGGGACCGCAGCCCCGAGGAGATCATCCGCGCCGCCCTGCGCTCGGTCAGCGCCGGGTGATCCGACAGGCGCGGGCATGGATCGCCTGGGGGTGCGCGGCGCGCACCGACCTGCCAGCGGCGCTCGAGCCGCGACAGAAGGCCGGAACCCGGCATTGCCTTACAAGGTGCGAGCGGCGTATCCACATGACGGTGCCCAGCGAGTCCAATCCTTTATGACGGCGAATAACGATCTCACGAGCGAGCTGACCGACCGGGTGCGCGCCGCCGCGGCACGCTCTCAGGCCCTAGAGCTGCGCGGTGCCGGGACCAAGCCCTGGCTTGGCCGGCCGGTGGCAGCAGGCGCCGAGCCCCTTGACCTGGCCGGGCACTCGGGCATCCTCGACTACCAGCCCAAGGAGCTGGTCGTCACCGCCCGTTGCGGCACCCCTCTGGACGCGATCGACTCGGTACTCGCCGAGCACGGACAGCAGCTCCCCTTCGAGCCACCGCGCTTCGGCTCTGGGGCGACGCTCGGCGGGACCGTCGCTTGCGGGCTTTCCGGCCCAGCCCGGCCCTATGCAGGTGCCGCCCGCGATCTGGTGCTGGGTGCTCGGATACTCGACGGACGCGGGGAGATCTTGCGTTTCGGCGGCACCGTCATGAAGAACGTGGCCGGCTACGATGTCTCCCGGCTGATGGCCGGCGCCTTCGGCACCCTGGGGGTGCTCCTGGACCTGAGCCTCAAGGTTCTGCCCGTGCCCGCCGCCACGCTCACCCGGGTGCGCCGCTGCACCCAAACCGAGGCACTGGACCTGATGACCGGTTGGGGCGCGCGTCCGCTGCCCATCACTGCCACCTGCTGGGACGGGGAGCTCCTGCGGGTGCGACTCGCCGGGGCCGAGCAAGGCGTCCTGGCCGCCGCGTCGGTCGTCGACGGGGACAGTGCCGAGAATTCGGACCGGTTCTGGACCGATGAGATCCGGGAGCAAGGGCATGTCTTCTTCGCGGGCGAGTCCCCCCTGTGGCGGCTCTCGTTGCCCCAGGCGACCCCGCCGCTGGACCTGCCCGGCCCGCTGCTGATCGAATGGGGCGGGTGCCAGCGCTGGCTGCGCGGCGACCTGGACCCCGCAGTCGTCCGTGCGGCGGTCTCCCGGGTCGGCGGTCATGCCACGTTGTTCCGAGGCGGCGACCGCTTAGGGGATGTCTTCCACCCGCTCCCGATGCACTTGCTGGCCCTGCACCAGCGGCTCAAGGCCGGCTTCGATCCACAGGGCATCCTGAATCCGGGGCGGATGTACGAGGGGCTCTAAATGCAAACCCAACTGCTCCCCGAGTTTCTGAAGACCCCGGAGGGTCGCGAGGCCGACGCTATCCTGCGCGCCTGCGTCCATTGCGGATTCTGCACCGCTACCTGCCCGACCTATCAGCTCCTGGGCGACGAGCTCGACGGTCCCAGGGGACGCATCTACCAGATCAAGCAGGTCCTGGAGGGCCGCACCCCCACGCGGATCACCCAGGGTCACCTGGATCGCTGCCTGACCTGTCGCTCCTGCGAGACCACCTGCCCCTCTGGGGTGCGCTACGCCCGGCTCGCCGACATCGGCCGGCATCTGGTGGACAGGCAGGTCCGCCGCCCAATGGGCGAGCGTTGGCTGCGGGCCGCTCTGGTCGCACTGGTCCCGCACCCGGCGCGCTTCGCTTTTCTAGCCGGGCTGGGACGATTGGTCCGACCGCTGTTGCCGTCCGCGCTCGCCGCCAAGGTCCCCCAACCGCGCCCGGCGGGACTCTGGCCTAAGCCCCGAGGCCGGGCGCGGGTGCTGGCCCTGGCCGGCTGTGTCCAGTCGGTTGCCACCCCGCGCACCAACGCCGCCGCCGCCCGCATCCTAGACCGGCTGGGACTGGACCTGGTTACCGCCCCCAATGCCGGTTGCTGCGGTGCGGTCGCCTACCATCTGGGCGCCCAAGCCGACGGACTGGACGCCATGCGCCGCAACATCGATGCCTGGTGGCCCGAGATCGAGCGCGGCTGCACCGCTATCCTGATCGGCGCCAGCGCATGCGCCGCACTGGTCAAGGAGTACGGGGAGCTGCTGCGCCACGACCCGGGCTATGCCGAGCGGGCCGAGCGGGTCTCGGCGCTGGCCCGGGACCCCGCCGAGCTCCTGGGCAAGCTCGACCTGGCCCCCTTGGGCCAACCCGGTCGCGGCCGGCGCGTCGCCTTTCACGCGCCATGCACACTCCAGCACGGCCAGCGGCTTAAGGGTGTCGTGGAGCCCATCCTCGCCCGAGCGGGATTTGCGCTGACCCCGGTCCCCGACGCACACCTGTGCTGCGGCTCGGCCGGGACCTACTCCATCACCCAGCCCAAGCTCTCCCTGCAACTGCGCGCCAATAAGCTCAAATCGCTGGAGTCCGGCGCCCCTGATCTGATCGCCACCGCCAACATCGGCTGCCAGCTCCATCTGGGCCCCGGCACCCGGCTGCCGGTGGTCCACTGGCTGGAGCTGCTGGACCCGGACGGCGAGCCGGGTCTTCGATCGGCACATCCGGGGGCTTGACCAGGCGTCCGCGTCAATTGGAAAGGCAATCGCTACCTCCCCCTCGCCACTCTCTATGGCACCCGATCGGTCAACCCCTTCACATGCACCCAACGTCCGGTGCGGGCGTCGCGGATGAAGCTGCGTTTCTGTTTGCGGTTTTTGCCCAGGCCGGAGGGGCGCAGTGCAATGTGCACCCAGCCGGAGGCCGGACCGACCTCTGGGTCGTGGCACTCGCAGACCACCTCGTCGTAGTCGGGCAGATTGACCGCCGCCCAACGCGCCAGCTCCAGGGTGGGTATCCCTGGGATCTCCAGGTCGCAGGCCCAGCCCTGGGTGTGTGGGCTCACGCTGATCCAATCCTCCGGGCGCTTCTTCAGGACGCGCTCTAAGGCTTGGCAGCGGTAGACGCTGCTTGGTGAATAGCGCCCGTAACGGTCGCGGATGGGCTGCATGACCTGGCGTGCCAGGTTGACGCCCGCCTGTAGCTCCCGGTCTCCCGGCAGTCTGTTGTCGATCTCCAGCCGGCCGGCGATCTCGGAGCGGGTGAGCTCGTAGACCACAAAATCCGGGGCAATCCGGGATTCGGGCTCCATGGCTACGAGCTTGAGCTCAGCCAGAGGAGTGTCGATATGGTCGGTCATAACGCCTCCCGGATCTGGGTCACGAGCGGTCGTACGGACTGCGGCAGATGGTTCGTCAGGGCGATCAGGAAGTCCAGACGGTCGCGCACCCAGGCGATCTGCTGAGGGCTGGCCCCGCGCCCAAAGGCGTCGCGGTAGAGCCCTGCGATGCGCTCCGCCTCCTCGCCCCGGGGTCTGGTCCCGATCTGGGCGGAGGCGATCAGGCCGACCAGCGCGTTATCGGCCTCGGCCACGCTGTCCTGGAAGCTTGGCTCCTCGGCCCCGCGGGTGCGGGCCAGCTCAGCCATGGCCCGGCACTGGTCGGGCAGTGCCGCCTGCCAGTCCCCGGCGCGGGCAGGGTCGATGCGGGCGGCGAGCAGCCGGGCCAGCCATCGGTAAGGGAAGCGCCGGGGGTCCGTTTGTCCCTCGGCGCGTTTGAGCGCCTCCGCGTAATAGCCCTCCATGTTGACCAGTGCCTCCAGACGCCCCTGCGCGTCGCTCGTCAGCCAGGCGAGTCGCATGCAGGCTGCGCCTAAGAGCGAGAGCCGCTCCACCGTGGGTGCGCGTCGGCACACTTGGGCGAGCTCGGCGATACTCTCGTCGATGGTCCCGACCAGGGCCTGGCGCCGGTCCTCCTTGGCCGGACCCTCCGGCTCCCCGCGCAGCGTATACCATTGCTCGCCGACCAGGCGCACCCGGTAGTCGTTGTAGCGCTCCAGTGCGCGCACCGGGCAGTCCCCGGCGGTGGCGAGCAGTGCCTTTTCGAGCCACTCCACCGCCTCGGCGTAGCCGCGCGTCTCGCCCCAGGCGAAGCCGATGGCGGCGGCAGTGTCCGCCCGCTGGAGCCAGTCATCCCGGCGGTCGCCGGGGACCGCGGCGAGGTGCCCGTCGATGCGCCCGCGCAGCTCCGCCAGGGTGTCCGGATCTTCGCCCCGCTCGCCCCGCTCCATGCGGATCAGCTCGGCCAGGTTGGCCAGGTCCGCGACCAGCTCGGCCGGGTCGTGGTAGCGCGCTCGCGCCCGGCGCAGGGGGGCCGCGCCCTCGCCTCGCAGCCGGAAGCTGGGGTCTCCGTAGCACTGGTATGCGCCCCAGGTGTTGACACCCGGAAAGCGCGTCCAGATCTCCTCCCGGGCACGGCGTACCGCGTCCCCGAACTGGATTCCGTCGAGCATCTGCCGATAGAAGGTATCGGCGAAGGCGTTGGCCGCACCGTCGTCCACTGCCCAGCCGGCCGCCACCACCGCCTTGACCCCCATCCGGATGAATTGCAGGGCCAGGTTGGCGGCGAGCCGGTGATAGGGGGTCGGGGTGGACCTCAAGGTCTTGCCCAGGTGGCAGCAGTTGATGAAGACCAGCTCCGGCACCCAACGCATCTGCTCCACGTCCCCGGGGGTGAGGAAGGTGTCGCGGCCGATGACCATGCCGGAGATCCGCGCGGGAGCGGGGGGTTTGGTCTGCGCGCCGCCGGGGCCAGACCCCGAGCCGGGGCTCGCCTCCGGGACGACGGGGGCTAGGGGGTGCTCGTGGGCGCCGTGCCCGGCCAGATGGAGGATGCGCCAGGCATCCCGGTGCAGTCCGTGGAGGATGGTGTCTCCCCCGGCGTCGATGGCGTCCAGGACATCGAAGCCCCGCTCGAGCAGGAGCTGGGAGACCAGCCTGGCCTCCTCGCGTGCCCCCGGCAGGTCCGGAAAGCCTTCCCAGCCGTCGAGGTCAGGGTTGCCGACCACGAAGGCGGTGGGCGCCGGGGCGTGGGCCGGGTGGACCCGGTGCTCCTCTGTCTTGAGCTGGCGGATCATGCCGGCCGCCACCGCGAGCGGCCGTCCGGACAGGCTCCAGCGGTCCTCCAGAAGCTCCCAGGGGAAGCGGGCGGAGACCGGGTCCACCATCACTACCAGGTCGCTTTGGCGGGGACTGAGCTCTCTGAGCCGATTAGGCAGTAGCATCTCGAACAGGGTCTTGGAAACCTCTGCGTTGGCTGCGGCGGAGTGGGATGCCTGGGCGACGAATCCGTCTGCGAGCCGCAGCTGCCCCGTGGCCAGGGTGACCTCCGCCCGCGCACGATCGGTGGAGGCGATGAACCGCAGACAGTCCAAGCCTGGGTCCTCGACGATCTCCAGCCGCTGCCACCAGTCCGAGTGCTCGTCGTAGCGCAGGCGCTTAAGCCCACCCTCGCCAGGGTCGACCGACCGTTGCTCCCACACCGCACGCCCTGCGAGCTGGGGGTCCTCGAGCACCCGCTCCAGTGCCTCGGCGGCGGCGATAGCGACGTCCTGATAGAGCTCGATGAGCTCGATACGGTCCACCGTCACCCGGTCGTCGAGCCCGGCCTCCCGCAGCCGGTCTGCGGCCGCCGCCGCCGCCCGCAAGATGGACCCCACTGAGTCCGCCACCCCCACGCCGCCTGCCCCGGAGCCCACCAGCAGACAGGACAGCGCGGCGGAGCGCACCGACTTGGGGTCCCCGAAGCGCCCGTCCGGCCACTGCGCGATGCGCAGGGCATAGTCCAGGATGGCGTCGCGGATGCCAGCCTCCAGGAGTCCCGGGGCGAGTCCTCCTACCTGGCCAAGCCCGATCGCCAGCGCCCCGGCGGGCTTGCCCTGGGGCCGCGCATGCAGACACAGCGCGTATGTGCCTTGGCGTCCTGGGTAGAGCCCGAGCCTCATGCGACGGGTGAGCGCCCCTTCCAGACGGTCGTCCAGGTCGCGCTCGGCGTTGACGATGGTATCGTCCTGGTAATGTCCCACCAGCACCGGGTGGCGCGCATAGGCCAGGTTGCCGTGGCGGATGCTGACCCGGATGACCTGGCCGGCCGCGGCTTCGGCTGGCTGAGCGGGCTGGCCGGGGCCGAAACCCAAGGCGGCCGTAGCCTGCTCGTCCGGGATGTCGTCGGCGGGAGGGCTGGCCGGCAGGTCGAAGGTCTCGCCGTCGCTGCCCTGGGCCGAGCGCCCCCGTCCCGGCGGGGTGTCCGCCAGCCGCGAGGTCTTGCCGGTCGTCAGGAGATCCAGATAGGCCGGGAAGTTGCGCCGCACGGTGCAGAATGCGTCATGGGCGGTGTCGGGCGCATACCAGACCGGGACCCCGGGCAGGGCGCCGGAGCGCCAGGTTACGGCCCCGTCCCCGGCGGCGGTGGCGCGGAAGGTCAGTCGGAGAGGGCCGTCCGGACGGGATGGGTCCGCGGACACCAGTCTGTACTCGCAAATTGTGGCCGCCTGGCTGCCGGCCACATAGACCATACGCTTGGCGTCTACCGGGCTCTCCCGCAGCAGAGACCAGGTGTCCCGAACCTGGCGCGGCGGGGCCCAGGAGGCGCGGTCCGGCTGCCGACCGGGTGCATCCGCGCTGCCCAAACTCCGATTCAATGCGGTCTCAATGCCTTGCCAGGGCTCGGCCCGGCTGAAGTCCGGATCCTCCGGCGCCCAGGGGAGCAGCTCCGGGAGCCCCGGGAATGCGCGCACCAGCTCGACGATATTGCCGATGCGCTGCGTGGGGTCGAGCAGTGCAAGCCGGGCCTGGACCGGATGACAGCCGGCGAGCCAGCGCACCGCCTCGAAGGACCCCAGGTTGGGGGTGCCGAGCATGAGCAGGCGCGACTCGGGCAGGGCGCCGATCCGCCGCCACAGGGCTGACCCCGGCCCGGAGTCTCCGATCATGGCTCGCACCACCAGCCCGCCGGTTCCGTGTGCGACCAGATGCACCGGGGCGCGGGCGCGCTCGGCATCCACAAGCCAGTCGCCGAGCCGGACCGCAAGTCGGGCGGCGGAGTCGCGGATCGAGAGCCGCCAGTCGTACGGGAAGACCTCGACCCGGTGCGTGCGGGCTAGAAACTCCAGCAAGGGTCCGTAGCGGGACTCCAGCAGGTCGGTGTGCTCCACCCTGGCCTCGCCCGGACGCAGCCGGGAGAGCCCGCCGCGCACCAGTGCCCAATAGTCCAGCCAGATCTCCCGGCCGTCGGCCATGAGCCCGGTACCCAGGAACCCTGGCACCAACACAGCCAGTGGTCTGGCTCCACCGGTCCCGTGCGAGCGGGCAACCGCGTCGCGCGTCCGCGGGACCTTCTGTTTGGCCTCTTCCAGGGGTTGAAACCCGCCGTCCGTGCCGTCCTTGCGCGTGAGGCCCGACACCAGCCAGCGCAGGCTCTTGTCGTTCCTGATATAGCCGAAATGATTCACCTGAGGTCCCTGGTCGCGCAGGAAGCGTCCGTTCCCAGCGCGACGGCGCATCCCACCGACCATCGAGCCCGTGTTGACCACCAGGTCGTGATCGGCTCCGAAGAACCAGTCCGCGAGCCAGAGTTTGAGCTGGCCCCAAGGCGAGTCGCCCTGAGCATCCCCGGCGATGACGGAGAGGTCGGAGCGGGTCCCAAGGTCCGGGTGATTGAGCAGTCGGGTCAGGGCCGACCCGGGCAACATCGCCTCCAGCCCTGGCAGTGTGCGGGGATCGGTGCGCTCCTTGACCACTGCGAGCAGGAAGTCGAGCGTGTCGTTGGCCAACCCGCCGACCGGTTTGGCCAAGTACCGCAGCACCGAGAGCCAGCGGTCCAGGCGCCCGGAGGCGAGTGTGGTGCCGCGCGCCGGACAGGCGATGCGCACGAAGCGGCGGATGGATAGCCGCGGCCCCGCGAGCAGCCCGATCAATTGGCCAAGAAGCTCCCGGTCCTCCTCATAGCCCTGCTTGCGTCGTTCCGCCGCCGCGAAGTCCAGGGGGCTTAAGTCCAGTTGGTCCGCGATGGTCCGGTCGGCGTCGAACAGGGTCTTCAGCAGATCGGGCGTCAGGGGGTCCGATGCAGGGTCTCTCTCTCCCAGGCACAGGAGCTCTCCCACCAGTCCGCCGCGGGAGTGGGTGACCAAGTCGACCTGGGTCCCTGCGGGCAGGCGCTTGGCCAGGTCCAGTGCATTGCGGATGGGGCTTTCGGTAAGGGTGCGGTGCTCGAAGGCGTAGACCCGGTCGCCGTAGCGCTTATGCAACGACTCGCGGGCCGCGGCAGTCCCCTTGGACGACTCCCCGACACCCCAAAGCGCGCCGAAGGAGCCGCGGCAACTGGAGGCGGTGCCATGGATGAATACCAGGACCGGCTGGTCGCTCGCCGGGATGGTCTCCCCTTCCGGGAGCGGCGTTAGGGTAAGCTCGTTCGCAAGGGGACAGCGATAGACGCCGGGTTTGCGATCCTCGAGCTGGCGCCCCTCCCACCACCGGGCGAGACCGGCGGCGGTCTCGCCCTTCAGGTCGATCCCGAAGACCTCTAGCACCGCAATGCCGAGCCCCATCAGGCCCCGAGCTCCCCCGGTGCCCTCGGTCGGGGCGCGGGTGTCGATCTCCCAGACCGGCTCGCCCCCGTCGCGCCCCAGGGTCTGGCTGCCGCGCTCCCGAATCAGGTCGTCGGCGCGGGTCCAGAGCGCAAAGCCGTTCGCAAGCTCGATGCGTATCAGGTCGTCCCGGGCCAGCTCCAGGGTTGCGGCCCCACCCTCCCGGGCGGCGCCCGGGGCGATCCGGCGGGCGCTGGTCACCGCGACCTTGTGGGTGGGCGGGCCCGCGATCGTGCGCTCGGTGCCGCGGAGGCGATAGGTGCGCTTTGCCGACATGGTGGCTCCCCCCACGCAACGAGATCGGAGGCCAAGGCCCAAGCCGATCGGCGCCGCTCCTATTCGAGCCATGCCCCGGCTAAAGCCTCGGCCGCCGATTTAGACCGCTTTTATCGTTGGCCGCAACGATGATCGATGCCCTAGTCGCTATCTGTCGTTCGGGGCACTCGATGCGCTTTTACCGGGCTCTAGCTCAAGACCGGGAAGCGGCGCGCCACGGCGCTGCCCAGGATCTGCGGGTGCTGGCTCAGCTTTCCGTTGGGCAGGAACCGGGCGATGGCGTTGAACCAGGCATCGTAGGTGGCGGGCTTGCGCTCCTTCAGGGTCTTCAGGGCGTAATAGGTGAAGGCCCCGTTAGGCCGGCCCTGAAAGCTGGTGTCGTAGGAAAACTCATGGTCCATGCAGCCGGCGAGCAGCAGGTCGCCGCCCGTGCGCCTGAGTCCGCTGACCAGCGCGGGTGCTCTGAGATTGGTGGGGGGCAGCTCCCCTTCCTGCATCCAGTCCGAGAGCGGCAGGAACCGGGCACGCGCCCCGCCAGGGTCCAGGTCGTCTTCCGCACCGCGGATGACCGAGCCCGAGTGGCAGCTATCGGAGATGAGCAGGATGCGCACCCCGGCCGCGCGCCCCGCGAACAGGGTGCGGATCTCGTCGTCCATCAGCGGGCCGGCGGTGCCGATGTCGTAGGGGCAGAGCGCCTCGTCGCGGCCATCCGGCTCGTCGCCCGAGCTGTCCGGGACCCAGGTGCCGTGGCCCGAGTAAGTGATGACCAGGGTATCCCCCTCGGCGGCGGCGCCAATCAGGTTGCGCAGGGCAGCGCGCATGCCGGCCAGGGTCGCCTGGTTGTCCAGAAGCTTGACGGTCGAGAAACCCCGCCGGGTCAGCTCGGCGGCCCAATCGTTGGCGTCGTTGACGCAGCCGGAGAGGTCGTTTTGAGTCCCGGGGTAGTCGTTGATACCGATGCAGATTGCCTTCTTACTCATGGTCCTCGGGTCCTTTCGGTCGGGTTGGTAAGGGCGCCGGTCCGAGATCCGCCAAGGGTGTGGGGCGCGGACGGGCCTGCGGCGCGGTCCAGGGGCGGGGTGTGGCCCCGCGGATCTCTACAGCAGCTCGCCGATGAGTGTGGACGGTCCGGGGTAGGTGCGCAACCCGTGTGATTACCGGCAGATCGCATGGGCATTGGGGAGACTCGCCGCGGAACATGCGGGAAGAGCGCGGAGCACGCGGAAGTCGCATTGGCGTTCGCGGCTTCAGCCTGCTCGCCTGGCATGCCGGCAGCTAATGCGCCTTGCTTCGGCTCGGAATTCTTCCGCGTGCTCCGCGGTCGAATTTTCGGGTTTTGGGGTCAGGCTTCCAACGCGGGCTACTGGCGTATGCCTTCCACGGACAGGATCATCTCGACGTTTCGGGAGGCGGGTCCCAGGTTGAAGTCGATCCCGAAATCCTTGAGGGCAAACTCCGTGCGCCCCTCGAAGCCGCGCCGATAGCCGCCCCAGGGGTCGGGGCCGTGACCGATCCGATCCACCTCGAGGGTGATCGGCTTGGTGACGCCCTTAAGGGTCAGCTCCCCGGTCAGGACTCCCTTGTTGAAGCCGGTCTCTTTGTAAGAGGTGCTCTTGAAGGTCGCGGTGGGGTACCGCTCCACGTCCAGAAACTCGTCCCCGCGCAGGTGCTTGTCTCGCTCCGCGTGGTTCGAGTCGAGGCTCGCGGTCTTGATTTCGACCTGGACCTTGGATGCGCTGGTGTCGTCCTCGTCGTAGGTGAAGGTCCCGCCGAAGTCGTTGAACCGGCCGTACAGCCAGCTGTATCCCAGATGCTTGATACGGAACTGGATAAATGCGTGGGCACCCTTGGTGTCGATGACATAGTTGTCGGGTGCCGCGGCGGCGATGCCGGGGATGGCGAGCGTAGCGGCCAGGGTCAGTGCGCCTAAGCGCAGGGTGCAGCGGTGCAGGTTGGACATGGTCTGGGTCTCCTTCGGGTGGTTTGCGGTCGTCGTCTTTGGGTCGTCAGCGGGCACTGCGGCCGAGCATCCGCAGCAGGGTGCGGTCCCGGTCCAGAAAGTGATGTTTGAGTGCGGCAAGCGCGTGGAGAGAGGCGAGCGCGACGGTCGCGACAGCGAGTGCCAGGTGCACATCGCCCGCGCGATCCGCCTGGCCTGGCAGTCCGGTCAGGGTCGCCGGGACCGCGAGCAGCCCGAAGACCTCGACTGGGCGCCCGTCTGCGGTCGAGATCAGGTAACCGGCCAGCATGACCGCGATCAGCAGCACATACAGGAGTCCATGGACCAGGCCCGAGGTGCGCCGCTCCAGCGGGCTCAAGGTAGGCAATGACTGAGGGGGCGGACTCGCCACGCGCCAGGCCAGGCGGGCGATCAGGGCCAGAAAGAGCAGGACGCCGATGCCTTTGTGGATCTCTGGAGCAGTCTTATACCAGGCGTCGTAGTAGGTCAGGCCCGTCATCCAGAGCCCCAGGGCGAAGAGCCCCACCACGGCGGTCGCCATCGTCCAGTGTAAGGCGACGGCGATCGCCCCGTAGCTGTCGCCCGTATTTCTCCAGCGCATGGTCCGACCCCTGGGGCCTGGCGGGCCCACGATTGACTTGGCGCTAAAGTGGTGGTCTAGGGGTTATCAACAAGACGTAGCTTGGGGAAAAACAGAGTTGCTTCGCGAGAATAGCGAGTAGCGAGTGGGACGGCGCACAAAAAAGCCCGGCGCTTGGGCCGGGCTTGCGGGGGCGGGCCGTCGAGGCTGCCCGCTGGTGGGCGAAGTCGCGGTCAGGCGCCGGATTCGAGGGCGGCGATGCGCTCCTCTAAGGGTGGGTGGCTGGAGAACAGTGCCTTGATGCCGCCGCCGAAGCGCCCGGAGATGCCGAAAGCGGCGAGCTCGCCGGACGGCAGGTCCTGAGGCTCGTGGGTACGTTGTAGGGCGCGCAGTGCATCTGCCATCTGCCGCCGGCTGGTGAGTCCCGCCCCGCCCGCGTCGGCACGGAACTCCCGGTAGCGGGAGAACCACATCACTACCATGGTCGCCAGGAAGGACAGCAGGATCTCGGCCACGATCGATGTCACCCAATAGCCGATCCCGGGGCCGGAGCGCTCTTCGTTCCCCCGCAAGGCCGAGTCCACCACGCTCCCGATGACCCTGGACAGGAAGACCACGAAGGTGTTGACCACCCCCTGTATCAGGGCCAGGGTCACCATGTCGCCGTTGGCCACATGGCTCATCTCGTGGCCTACCACCGCCTCCACTTCTTGCTTGGTCATGGTCTGGAGCAGCCCGGTGCTCACCGCCACCAGGGCCGCGTTGCGGTTCCAGCCGGTGGCGAATGCGTTGGGGTCAGGGGAGTCGAAGATCCCCACCTCCGGCATGCCGATGCCCTTCTGCTGTGCCTGGCTGGCGACCGTGTCCAACAGCCAGTGCTCGAAGGGGGTGGTCGGCTGCTCGATGACATGAACCCCCATGCTGCGCTTGGCCATCCACTTGGACAAGAACAACGAGATCAAGGACCCGCTGAAGCCAATGACCGCGGCCATAATCAGCAGCGAGCCCATGTCGATGCCGCCGGTCTGCATCAGCACGCCGTCTAAGCCCAGCAGCCGGAAAACCACGCTGATGACCACAAGCACGGCAACGTTAGTTAATAAAAACAAAAAGATGCGCATCATCGTTCGACACTCCTAAGTGGGGAATCTTGTCGCCTATAACATGCCTGCGGACGGGGTTTGACGCAACTGCGGGCGGGTCGCTCCCGCGTTCGGAAGGGTGGGGGCGCCGCTCGCACAAAAAAATTGTATGGAGGCTAGACAACGGGTCCGACCGACGGTAGTATTCCGCGTCTCCGATGTCGGGGCCATAGCTCAGCTGGGAGAGCGCAACACTGGCAGTGTTGAGGTCGACGGTTCGATCCCGTCTGGCTCCACCAAATACCGGGATCCGGTCGACTGCAAGCGACCGGATTTCTTTTTTAACGGGTGCCATGGTGGCCATGAAGGCCGATCCAAAGCCAGAAATACCCGCAAGTCAGGATCGATTTTAGCTCGGTCCCCATCGTCTAGAGGCCTAGGACACCGCCCTTTCACGGCGGCAACCAGGGTTCGAATCCCTGTGGGGACGCCAAAAACCGCAAACGGGCTGCTTGGGAAACCAGGCAGCCCGTTTTCGTTTGCGCCGCGGAGGGGGCGAAAGGTCCGCCGATTGGCGCATAGCGATACAGATACCATCGGTGCAACGGTTTGCCGCAAGGCGCCGCGGCACGCTCGGCCAGGGGTTGACCCGCACAGTCGTAGAGCGTGCGCTGTGCGCCCGCCGCAAATCCGGATATAGCCGGTGCCTGCCCCAATCGGGTCAAGAGCCAGAAAGGACCGCTCTGAGTCTCCGGTCCCACCCGCGGCGCAATGATCCCGCGCAGGTATTCCGAGGGACGGGCGATGCCCGGCCATTGGCTGGCCTGGAGCGTCGGTTCATAGAAGCGCAGCATGGCGGCAAGCTGGTAGCGATCCGCATGGACCGGGGCATCGAGCTCGGCGGCGATGGCGGAGAGCTCCCGGAATCCGTGGGTCTCGCGCAGGATGCGGTTGGCGCTGTCGGGCAGCGGCAAGGCGCCGGTGGCCGCGTGCACTGCATAGAGGCTCGCCAGGATGACATTGCCGGCCGCGGCGGCCAGTATCCAGCGGTACGCCTGGCGCAGCCAGGGCGCCAGGACTGCGGGGGCGGCGAGCAGGTACATGGCCGGCCAATTGGCCTCGACCGAGCTTACAGTGGAGACTAAGGCGAAGAACCCGAGCGGGAACAGAGCCGCTGCGTTGAGCAGTGGCCGTGCATGTGGGAGCAGCCGCGAGGGCTCCCGAGCTTCGGGGCCGGTCGCCCGAGCGATGCGAGCGCGGGCGATCCAGGGTAGGGCCAGCAGCAGCGGCGCCAGCATACCCCAAAACCCGAGCTGGGTTCCCAGATAGCCCAGCAGGTTCCCGGCGCGCTCCCCGAACGACTGGGGAGCGGCCTGCTCGATGGGGATGGACCCCGCTCCGGCCAGCAGGTCGCCGGTCTCTAAGGCGAACCCGTGGCCGAATTGGAAGCGCAGCGTCAGCCAGTCGTGCTGGGCGTTCCAGATCAGGTTGGGGGCGAAGACGAGCAACGCCAGCAGTGCGCCCAGGTAGGGCCAGGGGGTGCGCAGTGCGCGCGGGTCGGCGCGCAGGATGCCCCATAGAAGCACCGGCCCGATGGCGGCCATGGTGTATTTGCCGAGCAGCCCGAGCCCGACTGCGATACCGACGGTGAGCCAGCGTCGCCGGTCCCCGGCAAGGGCGCGCTCCGACTCGTGCAAGGCGAGCGCCCAGGCGAGCGCGAGCGGGCTGTCCGGGGTGGCGACGATACCCCCGACGAGCCCCGGCAGGGTGGTGGCGGCCAGCACCAGCGCGAGGCCTATGTCGGCGGCACGTGTAAGGCCGCTGCGGTAGTAAAGCCGGGCGAGGGCGATGAGGGTCAGTGTCCCGGCGAGCAGGTTGCCCAGCCGCGCGACCAGGGCCGACCCCGGATCGAGCCGGGTGCCGAGCCCGAGCAGCGCGACCCCCGGGGGATGGTCGAAATAGCCCCAGGCGAGGGTGCGCGCCCAGTCGAAATAATAGGCTTCGTCCTGGGTCGCCGGCAGGATCCAGGCGATGAGAAGTCGCCAGGCCGCGAGCGCCGCGACGAGTGCGGCCACAGCGAGCAAGACGGGGAGTGCGCCCGGAGTGCGGGTCGGGGGGGCGGGGGACGGTCTGGTGGTCAAGGTGCCCTCGCGGTCCCGGGCCTGTGGCCTGGCGGGTGAGTCTGGCCGGAGCGGGTTGATTAGCCGCGCCTGCTAGGCCCGCGCGGCGGACCCCCGGCCGGCGGCGTCCGATGTTATCCGATCGACCGGAGGCGTGCGACCCTCGCCGGGTCCTACTGCGCATCCTCGATCACATAGACCTCCACTCGCCGGTTCTGGCGGCGTCCCGCGGCGGTGCCGTTGTCGGCGATCGGGTTGGTCTCCCCCGCCCCGTGTGCAGTGAGGCGCTCGGCGTCGACCCCCAGCGCGATCAGGGACTGTTTGACCGCCTCGGCGCGCGCCAGGGAGAGCGTCAGGTTAATCTCGTCGGGTCCGGCGTTGTCCGTATGGCCCTCGATGCGGGCAGTGAGCTTGGGCTGGTCCTTCATGAGCGTGGCGATGCGGTCCAGGCCGGGGTGCTCGCCTTTGGGAATGACTGCCTGGCCGCTTGCGAAGCGTAGCTCGTCGTTGGTCAGGCTGAGCAGCATGCCCTGCTCGGTCTGCTTGCCGCCCAGCTCCGCGTAGCGGGCGAAGAGCCCGCGCGCCTGGGCCAGGGCCTGCTGGCCCGCTTGCAGGTCGGCGCGATGGGCCTCCTCGGCCTGGCGTCGCGTCTGGGTCAGCGCCGCCTCCAGCTCGGAGATCCGGTTTTGGGCCGCTGCAATCTGCCCCTCCAGGGACTTGCGGCTCTCCGCCGCGGTCTGTTCGGTCGCGCTCAGCTCGTCCCTGGCGGCGGTCAGCGCCTGCTCGGCCTGGGTCAGCGCGGCGCGCAGCTCGCCCACCCGCTGCTCGCTCTTGTCCTGGAGCTCTGTTAACGCGCGGCGTTGGTCCTCAAGCTCCGCGCCGATGGTGTCGACCTTGCCCTGGGCTTCGCGCAGCTCCGCGGCATGGGCTACCGTCTTGGCTTCCAGTGCCTGTGCGGCCTCTTGCGCTGCGCGCCGCGTCTGTGCGAGCTCTCCGTCGAGCTTTGCAGCGGTCGCCTTGAGCGCCTGGACGCTCGCGTCCGCCGTCCGTCGGGTCTCCTCGAGCTCCGCGCCGAGCTCGCTGCGGGTCGCCTCAAGTGCCCGGTCGGCCTCCGCTTTGGCCGCGACGAGGATTCGCAGGGCCTCGGACCGGGCCGCGCTCAGGGCCGACTCGCCTGCGGCCTTGGCCTGCTCGGTCTGGACTTGAGCCGCTGCCAGAGACTCCTCCGCCTTGGCCCGGGCCACCCGGTGCTCCTCGGCGGTCCGCTCCAGGCCGATCACCAACGCGGCCCGCTCTGGGTCGCCGCCTTCCAGTGCGGTGCGGAAGTGCTCGGCGCGCTCGGTGAGTCGCTGCGTAAGCTCACGGGCGCGCTCGGCATAGCGCGCCTCGCTATCGGCCAGGGTGCGATTCGCCCGATCAAGCTCGGACTCCAGGGCGGCGACCCGCTCTTTGGCCGCCTGATGCAGGGACTCAAGCTCGGCATGGGCCTTGGCGGCGGCGTCCAGTCGGGCCGAGAGCCCTTGCTCCCGCTCCGCGGCCTGGTCAAGGGACTCCTTGTGCCGGGCGATCTCGGCGGCGTGTGCGGCCACCTGCTCGGTCGCCTCGCGATGGCGCTCGCTCAAGCTATCGAGCTCGGTTTGGGCGGCTGCGATCCGATCCTTCAGCGCCTGTGTCTCGCTCGCGAGCGTGTCCTCGAGTCCCTGGATGCGGGACTGAAGCCCCTGCTCGTTCTGCGCCGCCCGCTCGAGTCGGGTGTCGGCCTCCGTCAGGCGCTGGGCAGAGAGCGCGACCTCGCTCCCCCGGCTCTCCAGGTCGTGCTTAAGGACGCCCGTGTACCAATTGTAGAGGGCGTAGAGTCCGATCAGGCAGGCGAGCAAGATCCAGAAGAAGATCCGGTAGAGCGACGAGGTGGGGCCGGGCATGCAAGTCTCCTCGGGGTCGTTGTCGATGATTGTTTTGGGGAAAGGCGGGCACAGGATAGCCGATGGGCTGGGGCGGCCGGCAGAGGCTCAGCGTCCGGACGCCGCCCGGATCGCTCGGTTCGCTTAAGCGAGCTTGGCTTGGCCGGTCCCTCGGCAGGCTCGGTTGCCCCGGCGACGCTGCTTGATCGTGCCCGACTCCTGGTATGCTCGCCAATTATCCCGCCCTGTGGACCCCAGGATAGTGCCGGAGCCATCCGGGTCATGGGCGGGCGGCGCCCCGGGCACTGCCTGGCCCGTGCACATCGGAATTCGAGCTATGAATACGCCACCCACCGTCTCGCTCGTACTCGGCAGCGGGGGAGCCCGCGGGCTTGCCCATATCGGGGTCATCCGCTGGCTGGAGTCGAATGGATTCGCGATCCGTTCGGTCGCCGGTGCGTCCATGGGCGCCTTGATCGGCGGTATCTATGCGGCCGGGGAGCTGGATGCCTACGAGAGCTGGGCACGGGCGTTGCGCCAGAGCGACGTGTTGCGGCTCCTGGATATCGCCTGGCACCCATCGGGTCTCTTCAAGGGCGAGCGCGTCATCGAGACGCTCAGGGGCCTGATCGGCGAGCGCAACATCGAGGACCTGCCCATCGCATTCACCGCGGTCGCCACTGACGTGGAGCTGGAGAAGGAAGTCTGGCTGAACCGCGGCCCACTGTTCGACGCCATCCGCGCCTCCATCGCAGTGCCGACGGTCTTCACACCGTGCGAGATCAACGGGCGCCGGCTCTTGGACGGCGGACTGGTCAACCCAGTCCCTATCGCCCCGACCCTGGGGGACGGCACGGACCTCACCATCGCGGTCGACGTGGCCGGGCCGCGGGAGTCGGCATCGAGCCAACCCGCTGTCCAGCCCCTGCCCCCCGTAAACCCGGCCTGGTTGGGACAATCCGCGGGCGTGCTCTCAGGTTACCACCGCCGAATCATCGCATTCATCGACGAGCTTCAGGGCAAGCTCGGGGTTCAGCCGACGGACCAATGGGGTCTGGGGGATGTCATCCAGGGCTCCTTCGAGACGATGCAGGGCATCGTCTCGCGCTTCAAGCTCGCTGCCTATACCCCGGACGCCATCGTCACCATTCCGCGCGACGCCGCCCGTGCATTCGAGTTCCACCGCGCCGCCGAGCTGATTGACCGGGGGTGGCGGGAGGCGGACCTCTCTTTGGCCCGTCTGATCCGGATGCCCGCGGACTCCCGATAGTCCATGGGTGCAGCGGCCGGACCTGTACCGGTCGATCGTACAGAGCGCCAAGGATGCCTGGCCGGCCAGAGGCGTGCCGCGCCTGCGGGCCTCAAGCCCCGGCGCGCCGCTCCCGCCGGATCAGCCAGACCTCCAGCCCTTGGGCATTGAGATCGATGTCCATCGCAAGCAGATCCGCCACGCGCTCGTCGCCCAGCTCGACCCCGTGGGCACGGGCGCCCGCCTTGAAATAGTCCGATACCGCTTGCTTGAGCCGGGCACCGCGCCCGGGGTCGACTTGGCCCTCCTCGGCGAGCGCCATATCGGTCAGGTCGCGGATACACTGGCGCAGTCCGTCTACCAGGAGATCGGGTCGATCCACCCGGCCATAATGGGTGAGATACATGGCCCGGGGCTCGTAGGTCATGAGCCGGTCAAGGCTTGCGAGCCAGGCGTTCGGGTCGAAGGCGACCGGGGTGGTGGGGGCGAGGACCCAAGGACCGAGCGCCGTGTCGAATTCGCGGTAAGAGAGCCCGAAGGTGTCGCCGGTGAAGAACCCGCGGGTGCGGGCATCCCAGATGCACCCGTGGTGGTTGGCATGGCCTGGTGTGTCGAGGAAGGTCAGGGTGCGGCCGGCCAGGTCGATCTCCAGCCCGTCGGTGGCCAGCGTTACCCGCTCCTCCGGGATCGGGGTGAGTCCGCCATAGTCCCGGTCAAAGGCTTCCTCGCCATAGACGTCGGTGGCGCCGGCAATCAGCCGCCCCGGGTCGATCATGTGGGTGGCACCCTTTGGGTGGACCACTAAGCGGGCGTTGGCGCAGGCGGCCATCAGGTCGCCGGAGCCCCCGGCGTGATCCAGGTGGACATGGGTCGGGATCACATAGTCCACATGGTGGGGACCTAGGCCAAGCTTGCGCGTGACCGCCAGCAAATCAGGTACCGTGCGGGCCGTTCCTGTGTCGGCGAAGGCCAGGCGGTCGCCCGAGCGGATCAGATAACAGGCGGCAAAGCCGCGGCGGTAAAGACCGGTATCGACGCGATAGATCTGGTCCGCAACTTCCTCGATCGGATGTGATGGCATTTAGGGCTCCGCAGGGTAGTTCCGAGTCTGGACGCTCAAGAATGGGGCTTCAGTCTAACCAACCCGGGACCCGCGGGTCTCAACGCGGACCTTGGGGAGGCGCCCGCGGGCCCAACGGTTGCCGGCGTCCCGGATCGGTGTATCTCCGGATGGGGGGCTGTCGGATTCCGGGGTGTAATCCGCAGGCTAAGGTGCCCACAGCGGGAGGCGCGGGCGAGGCGACTCGACTGCATCTTGAGCGGTCCAGCCGCGCACCCGGCCGTCTACTTCCGGCGAGTCCCAAAAGCCTACATTTAAGCCGCAGGCGCCATGCCCGACATGATCGGGCACCGAGCCGCGCAGTCCCGTATCATCGGGGCACTACGCAATAATCCATATAGAAATCTTGGAGGATCTCTCATGGCACCAGCCGCAATCGCCGATCGAGACGGGTCGGATATCCCCCGCGTCAACGAGATCAGCCCGGAGCGCCCTTGGGACTGGTTGAGCAAGGGCTGGCAGGACATCATGCGCGCGCCCCGCTTCAGTCTTGCCTACGGGTCGGCCTTTGTCCTGGTCAGCGTGCTGTTGACCTTGGGCCTGATCGTCGGGCATCTGTTCTTCATAGTCCCGATGCTGGCCGCCGGGTTCTTCCTGGTGGCCCCCCTGCTCGGCATCGGGCTCTACCGGATCAGCGAGAACCTGGAAGAGGGCAGGGCGATCCAGTTCTGCCAGGCATTGGAGGCATGGCGGCGCAACGAGGTCCAGCTTGCCGCTATGGCCCTGGTGTTGGTACTGGTCATGCTGGCGTGGATGCTCGCGTCCATCCTGGTGTTCGCGCTCTTCTACAACAACACGGTGGCGACCGGAGAAAGCTTCCTGGCCCATGTTTTCCTGTCAGGAGAGAACAACGCCTTCGTCGCGGTAGGGATCTTAGTCGGGGGGGGCATCGCCATCTTCACTTATTGCATCACAGCAATCACCGTGCCCATGCTCATGGACCGCCAGGTCGACGTGATGACCGCCATGCGTACCAGCGTGGCGGCGGTGCGCAAGAACTGGCAGGCCATGACCCTGTGGGCGGCCCTGATCGTCATGTTCGTCGGCGTCGGCATCGTCACCTATTTCATCGGACTCTTGGTCGCCATGCCGCTGGTGGGGCACGCCACCTGGCATGCCTATCGGGATCTGGTGCCCAGGGATTAGCCTCGAGAGCGCATCGACGCCGCAGACCGCGCGGAAAAAAATCGGAGACGTTCCGATGGTCGCGGCGTGCCGAGGTCCTCGATGCAAGTGTCGAGGGCGGTGACTTGGCCGTCTACAAAGCTTGACAGCCCAGGTTTAGTCTCTACTATTAGCACTCTCCTTGGGTGAGTGCTAACAATGCGCTCCCCCCGCGTTGCCGCTTACCCACCGACTCTCAAGCTACTGAGGAAAAACCAAATGAATATCCGCCCCTTGCACGACCGCGTCGTCGTCCGTCGCCTGGAAGAGGAGCGCACCACTGCGGGCGGGATCGTGATCCCCGACTCCGCCGCCGAGAAGCCGATCCAGGGCGAGGTGATCGCAGTGGGCAACGGCAAGGTCCTGGACAACGGGGAGAAGCGCCCCCTGGACCTCAAGGTCGGCGACCGGGTGCTGTTCGGCAAATATTCCGGCACCGAGGTCAAGATCGACGGCAAAGAGCTCCTAGTGATGCGCGAAGACGACATCATGGGTGTCGTCGAGGTCTGACACGCCCCGCCCGGTCATCCATCCGCATCCCTAATTTATAACGAATCCCCCCGAGGTTTTTCCCGATGAGTGCAAAAGACGTGAAGTTCGGCGGCGAAGCCCGCGCCCGAATGATGGAAGGCGTGAACATCCTGGCCGACGCGGTCAAGGTGACCCTGGGTCCCAAGGGCCGCAACGTGGTCCTGGAGAAGTCCTTCGGCGCCCCGACCGTGACCAAGGACGGCGTGTCCGTGGCCAAGGAGATCGAGCTGAAGGACAAGTTCCAGAACATGGGCGCCCAGATGGTGAAGGAGGTCGCCTCCCACACCTCCGATATCGCCGGCGACGGTACCACCACCGCCACCGTGCTGGCCCAGGCCATGGTGCGCGAGGGCCTCAAGGCCGTCGCCGCGGGCATGAACCCGATGGACCTCAAGCGCGGCATCGACCAGTCCGTGACTGCCGCCACCGAGCAGCTCAAGGCGATGTCCAAGCCCTGTACCGAGACCAAGGCGATCGCCCAGGTCGGCACCATCTCCGCCAACTCCGACGAGTCCATCGGCGAGATCATCGCCCAGGCGATGGAGAAGGTGGGTAAGGAAGGCGTCATCACGGTCGAGGAAGGCACCTCCCTGCACAACGAGCTGGACGTCGTCGAGGGCATGCAGTTCGACCGCGGCTATCTCTCCCCCTATTTCATCAACAACCAGCAGGGCCAAAGCTCCGAGCTGGAAGAGCCCTTCGTGCTGCTGCACGACAAGAAGATCTCCAACATCCGGGACCTGCTCCCCGTATTGGAGGCCGTCGCCAAGTCCGGCCGGCCGCTCCTGATCGTTGCGGAAGACGTCGAGGGCGAGGCCCTGGCCACCCTGGTGGTCAACACCATCCGCGGCATCATCAAGGTCTGCGCGGTCAAGGCCCCGGGCTTCGGCGACCGCCGCAAGGCCATGCTGCAAGACATCGCCATCCTGACCGGCGCGACCGTCATCGCCGAAGAGGTCGGTCTGTCGCTGGAGAAGGCGACGCTTAACGAGCTGGGCAGCGCGAAGAAGATCCAGGTGACCAAGGAAGAGACCACCATCATCGACGGCGCCGGCACCGAGTCCGACATCAAGGCCCGTTGCGAGCAGATCCGCAGCCAAGTCGAAGAGACCACCTCCGATTACGACAAGGAGAAGCTCCAGGAGCGCCTCGCCAAGCTGGCCGGCGGCGTGGCCGTCATCAAGGTCGGTGCCGCCACCGAGATGGAGATGAAGGAGAAGAAGGCGCGCGTGGAAGACGCCCTGCACGCCACCCGCGCGGCGGTCGAGGAAGGCATAGTCCCCGGCGGCGGTGTGGCCCTGGTGCGCGCGCTGGGCGCCCTCGGCAACCTCAAGGGCGCCAACCACGACCAGGATGTCGGCATCGCCATCGGCCGTCGCGCCATGGAAGAGCCGCTGCGCCAGATCGTCGCCAATGCCGGCGACGAGCCCTCCGTGGTACTGCAGAAGGTGGCCGAGGGCACCGGCAACTACGGCTATAACGCCGCCAACGGCGAATACGGCGACATGGTCGAGATGGGCATCCTAGACCCCACCAAGGTCACCCGCTCGGCGCTTCAGAATGCCGCTTCGGTGGCCGGCCTGATGATCACCACCGAGGCCATGGTGGCCGAGTCCCCGAAGAAGGACGAGGGCGGCATGCCTGGCGGCATGGGCGGCGGAATGGGCGGAATGGGCGGGATGGACATGATGTAAGCCCTCGGGCTCGCATCTTCCGCTAGAGAAGGCCCCGCTTCGGCGGGGCTTTTTTTGCCGTTCTGTCGGAAAAGCGGGCAGCATTTCCAACAGAGCCACGCGCAAGCGAGCGCTCTCTTGGGGCGGGAGGACCTTGGTGGTGTCGTGAATATCGACGAGTCCGCGAGCAGGCCCCGGGGGAGCAGGCGGCACCAGCGGACCGTCAGGTACTTCAGGAGCCGCGAACGCCAAGGCGGCGGGCGTGCCCTTCGCCACCGATCACTCCTGACCCGCCGCTCCCGCAAGCGTCGTCCGCAGTGCACGCACGGTCTGGGTCTGGCTGGGATAGACCATGAGCCTGGCGACGAGCGCCGGGTCCAGGTCGGGCAGCAGGCGGCTCTTGGGAGAACGGACGTAGGAGCCACCCTCCAGCACATGGATGCGCAGTGTCCCGTCCTGCCAGAACCAGACCTCGGGCACCCCGAGTCCTCGGTAGACCTCCAGCTTGTCGATACCCCCAGAGGTCCAGACCACCTCGACGGCCAGGTCCGGGATCTCGGGCGGTCGGGCGATCGGCCCCAGTACATAGCACTCGTCGGCCTCGACGCCGCGTGACTTGGCCTCTTTGCGCACGGTCCAGGACCCGCACCCCTGAAGCTCGATCCCGAGCGCGTCGGCGTAGGTCTCGATCAGCCTGCCCAGCGTCGTCTTCAGTGTCTCGTGGTCGTAGGAGGGCGTCATGAGCTCCAGCTCCCCGTCCAGATAGGTGACGCGCGTGCCGCTCGACTCGCCGCGCATGGCGAGCAGCGACTCGTAGTCCTTCCAGGCGATGCCGTGCAGCGTCACGCGCTGGTCGATTCGCCGGGCGACTTGCTCGGTGTCGATGGGTTGCGGTAATGACATTGATGGGTTGCTCGCTGCGAGTCGGCCGAAAGCCATCCGCACCAGTATGGCAATCCCGGGCTGGGGCGTACAAGGTCAGGAGATATCGGGCACGGATCACGGATACCGCAAGACACACCCGCAGCGGCAGGGTTGACAGTAATCGCCTGAATCCGGAGCATGGTCTGCCCGTCCCCTGCTAGCTCACCCATGCCCCGCAAGCTTTACATCCAGACCTACGGCTGCCAGATGAACGAGTACGACTCCGCGCGCATGGCGGACGTGCTGCGCGAGTCCCACGGAATCGAGCTGACCCCAAGCCCCGAGGACGCGGACGTGCTGCTGCTCAACACCTGCTCCATCCGCGAGAAGGCGGCGGAGAAGGTGTTTTCACAGCTGGGACGCTGGCGTCCCTGGAAGCTCGCGCGTCCGGATCTGGTGATCGGGGTGGGCGGCTGCGTGGCGAGCCAGGAGGGCGAGGCGATTCGCGCCCGGGCACCTTATGTGGATCTGGTCTTCGGTCCCCAGACCCTGCATCGGCTGCCCCAGATGCTCGATGCGCTGGACATCGGCCGAGAGCCCCAAGTGGACGTCTCCTTCCCGGAGATCGAGAAGTTCGATTGTCTGCCCGCCCCCCGAGCCGAGGGGCCAAGCGCCTTCGTCTCGGTGATGGAGGGCTGCTCCCGGTTCTGCACCTATTGCGTGGTGCCCTACACCCGGGGCAAGGAGATCAGCCGGCCGGTGGAGGACGTGCTCGCTGAGGTCGCTGGACTCGCCGCCCAGGGGGTGCGGGAAGTTAACCTGCTGGGCCAGAACGTCAATGCCTACCGCGGCCACACCGCGGGCGGCGAGCCGAGCAATCTGGCGCACCTGATCCGCCGGGTGGCGGCTTGCGACGGCATCGCGCGCATCCGCTTTACCACCAGCCACCCTCTCGCCTTTTCCCGCTCTCTGATCGATGCCTACCGAGACGTGCCTGAGCTGGCGAGTTTCCTGCACCTTCCGGTGCAGTCGGGCTCCGACCGCATCCTCTCGGCCATGAAGCGGGGCTATACGGCACTCGAATACCGCTCCAAAATCCGGGCGCTCCGGGAGGCGCGGCCGGACATCCTGATCTCGTCGGACTTCATCGTCGGTTTCCCCGGAGAGACCGAAACCGATTTCGCTGCCACCCTGGACTTGATCGATGCGGTAGGATTCGACCAGAGTTACAGCTTTGTCTATAGCCGCCGTCCAGGCACCCCGGCCGCCGACTACCCGGACGACGTGCCCTTGGAGGTCAAGAAGGAGCGCCTGGCGCGACTCCAGCAGCGCATCGAGACCAACGCCCAGCGCTACAGCCGGGCGATGGTCGGTACGGTGGCTCGGGTGCTGGTGGAGGGACCGTCGCGCAAGGATCCGGCCCAGCTCGCCGGGCGCACCGAAAACAACCGGGTGGTGAACTTCGACGCCGACCACTCCTTGATCGGCCAGCTCGTCGACCTGACCATTATCGAGGCGCTGCCAAACTCGTTGCGCGGCCGACTCGCCGTCCCCGTCGCGGCCACCCCCTGATCCAACCACAATTTCCAACGCTTTATCACCGCTTGACTATCCAACCCCAAACCCTTGACCTGGAGCTGGCCCCCGAGGATAACGCGCGTCTCGCAAACCTCTGCGGGCCTTTAGAGCAGCACCTGCGCCATATCGAGCGCCGGCTCGGCATCGAGATCAATAATCGAGGCATGTGCTTTCGGCTGATCGGCGAGGGCTCGGCGCTGCGCGTGGGCGACGAGCTGCTGCGCAGCCTCTACGCGGACACCTCGGACCAGGTCCTGACCCCGGAGTCCATCCATCTCACACTGCGGGAGCTGGGTGCGGACGAGCTGGCCCAAGAAATCGCGCAGGAGCGACTCCCGGAGCTCGCCATCCGCACCAAGCGCGGCCTGGTGAAGGCCCGCACCCCCAACCAGCAGGACTACCTGCACTCGATCGCGCGCCACGACATCAACTTCGGGGTGGGGCCGGCGGGTACCGGCAAGACCTATCTCGCGGTCGCCTGCGCGGTGGAGGCGCTGGAGTCGGACCGGGTGCGCCGGCTGCTCCTGGTGCGCCCTGCGGTGGAGGCGGGGGAGCGACTCGGATTTCTGCCCGGGGACCTGGCCCAGAAGATCGACCCCTATCTGCGCCCGCTCTACGACGCGCTGTTCGAGATGCTGGGTTTCGAGAAGGTACACAAGCTCATGGAGCGCAACGTTATCGAGGTAGCGCCCCTGGCCTACATGCGCGGGCGCACCCTGAACGATGCCTTTATCATCCTGGACGAGGCACAGAACACCACCCCCGAGCAGATGAAGATGTTCCTGACCCGCATCGGGTTCGGGTCCACTGCGGTCATCACCGGGGACGTCACCCAGGTGGACCTGCCTCGAGGCCAACCCTCGGGCCTGCGCCAGGCGGTGGAAATACTCAAGGACGTGGATGGTATCGGGTTTACTTTCTTCAGCGCTCGGGACGTGGTGCGCCACGCACTGGTCGCCCGCATCGTCCACGCCTACGAAGCTTACGAGCGCCCGGAGCCCCTGATCGGCCGCGCCACCGGCGCCGCGCCCAGCAGGGTCAAGCCGCCAACGAAGGTCAATGAGCGCGAATAGCGACAGAGGCCCGATACCGATCGGTATCCGCGCCGCGCCCGAGATCGGCGCCTAGGATAGGATCTTCGCATTTCTTCTTTTTTGCGCGCGTTTGCCAACGAATATCCCCATGCCAGTCGACCTCGATCTCGACCTCCAGATCGCCACCGCTGCGCCCGATCTGCCGGGGGAGCCGGATTTTGCCTGCTGGACTGCCGCCGCCCTGGAAGGCTGCCGGGAGCGTGCGACGCTGACCATCCGTATCGTCGACGAAGCGGAGGGCCGAAGCCTCAACCTCCAGTACCGCGGGCTGGACCGGCCGACCAATGTCCTGTCCTTTCCATTCGACCCGCCCCCAGGCATTCCGGACCAGGACCAGCTCGGCGACCTGCTGGGCGATCTGGTCGTCTGCGCACCTGTCGTCCGCCGGGAGGCCCTGGAGCAATGCAAAGAGGCGCGCGCCCACTGGGCCCATCTGGTGGTCCACGGCGTGCTGCATTTGCTTGATTACGATCACCTTACCGATCGCGAGGCGGCAGAAATGGAGGGGCTGGAAACGGCCATCCTCCAGCGGTTAGGATTCCCGCCACCTTACGAGGAGCTGTTCGGCAATCTATGACCAGCGACCGATCGAGCGAGGGCTCGCGACCGCGCAATTGGCTCGAGCGTATCGGCCACATGCTCGGAGGCGAGCCCCAGGACCGGGAGCAGCTGATCGAGCTGCTCAAAGACGCGAAACAGCGGGCGCTCCTGGACACGGATGCCCTCAGCATGATCGAGGGGGTCTTGCAGGTCTCGGACCTGCGGGTGCGCGATATCATGATCCCGCGGGCCGAGATGGTTTATGTCCGCCGGGAGGACCCTTTGGAGCGGGTGCTGGAGGTTGCGGTCAAGTCCGCCCATTCCCGCTTCCCGGTGATCGGCGACGACAAGGGCGAGGTGGTGGGCGTGATGCTTGCCAAGGACCTGCTCACCTTCTGCGTCGAGTCCGGCCGTCGCCCGTTCAACATCCGCGACCTGCTGCGCCCCACGGTCTTCGTCCCCGAGAGCAAGCGACTCAATGTGCTCTTGAAGGAGTTCCGCTCCAGCCGTAACCACATGGCCATCGTGGTGGACGAATACGGTAGCGCCGCGGGCCTGGTCACCATCGAGGACGTGCTGGAGCAGATCGTCGGCGAGATCGAAGACGAGCACGACTACGACGAGGGCGCCGTCATCTTCCGGCGCGGCAAGAACGATTTCAGCGCCAAGGCGCGTACCCCCATCGAGGATTTCAACGCCTATTTCGGCACCGAGCTGCCGGACGAGGACCTCGATACCATCGGCGGCCTGGTGGTCAATGCACTGGGCCACCTGCCCAAGCGCGGCGAGTCCGTGGAGATCGGCCCCTTCCGCTTCACCGTGATGCGTGCGGACAGCCGGCGGGTGCATCTGCTGAGCGTCGAGCGGTTGGATGCGGACGCTACGCCGGATTCAGGCACGAGCCCCGAGTCTTAAGGCCAGGGTCAGTCTCCAGTCCAGTGCGATCCCTTGCCGGACTGGCGCCTGCCGGCGGCTGCATCCGGTAAGCCGCCGCCACCCCTGCGTCATCTGGTCGCCTGGGGCTGCCCGGATCCGATCCCCGCCTTTCGGCGCCAGGACCTGGGCGGGGCAGCGGCCATCGCCGACCGGCTGGTCGGCACGCACCGATCGCATCGGAAACCTTCTGCTCGACCGACCGTCTGGGCGGTAACCGCCGGTCCGCCAGAGTCGCGCCTGGCGTTGCAACTTCCACCGGGCGCCCCAAGACCTATCCACGTAAGGCGATCGAGAATCGAATGCCGACACCCCCTTGCGATTCGGACTCGGCCTCGCCGATGTCCGACCCTCATGCGCATCGTTAGAGTCGCCCGCGCAGAGCCGGCGGCCTGCCGTCGCGAATCATTCTCTACCCCGGAATCCCTATGATCCTTTACGGCATCCTCGATGTCAGCGTCTGGCAGGCGATCTTTGCCACGTTGGCGATGACCCATCTCACTATCGCCGCGGTGACCATCTATCTGCATCGCGCCCAGGCCCATCGGGCGCTCGAGCTACACCCGGCGGTCGCCCATGTCTTCCGGTTCTGGCTGTGGCTCACCACCGGCATGGTCACCCGCGAATGGGTGGCGGTGCATCGCCGCCACCATGCCAAGGTGGAAACCGACCAAGACCCCCATAGCCCGAAGATCCTGGGTATAGGACGGGTCATGGCCCAGGGTACCGAGATCTACCGGGCGGCCGCCCGCGACCCGGACACCGTGGCCCGCTATGGCCACGGCACCCCGGCCGACTGGATGGAGCGCCGTGTCTACAGCCGCTTCACCTGGCAGGGGCTGGGTGCGATGCTGGCGCTGGACCTGCTGCTATTCGGAGTCTATGGACTCACGATCTGGGCGGTGCAGATGATGTGGGTCCCATTCTGGGCAGCTGGGGTCATCAACGGTGTGGGACACCGGTGGGGCTACCGCAGCTTCGAGTCTGTGGATGCCTCCACCAATATTGCCCCCTGGGGCATCCTGGTCGGGGGCGAGGAGCTCCACAACAACCACCATGCATTTCCGAGCTCGGCGCGGCTGTCCTCCAAGTGGTGGGAGCTGGACCTGGGCTGGGTCTATATCCGGGTGTTGAGCGCGCTGGGGCTCGCCCGGATCAAAAAGGTGGCCCCGGAGCTGCGGGTGGTGCCGGGCAAGCCGCTGGTAGACATGGAGACCCTGCGCGCGGTGGTGGTGAGCCGCATGCACGTCTTCGCGCGCTATTCCCGGGATGTGCTCAAGCCGGTGTCCCGCGCCGAGTTGTGCCGCGATGCGGTCCATTGCAGGCGCCTCTTGCGGCGCAGCCAGCGCCTGCTGGCCCGGGAGGGCCGGCGCCTGGACGCCGCCGCGCATGCGCACCTGGAGCAGATCCTGGCCCAGAGCGAAACCCTGGCCACGGTCTATCGGTTCCGCGAGCGGCTCCAGGAGATCTGGGAGCTGCGCTCGCCGAGTCAGGATGCCTTATTGCGCGCACTCCAGGAGTGGTGCCGCCAGGCGGAGGCAACCGGCATCCAGGCCCTGGAGCAGTTCGCCCGGACGCTTCGGGGATTCTCGCTCAAGACCAGCCCGGCGGTGTGATCGGTCATTGCGGAGCTCAACCGCGCAACGCGCGGAAAGATCGATCAATTGAATCGCCATAGGCGCTTGGGCGCAAGTTGAAGCGCGCGATCGCCCGCTTGCGCGTATTCCGTGTCTGGTCTGCAAGATCCGTGTTGGCAGCATGCCTGGCCCCAGAAACGAAACGGCTCGCAAAAAAAAGCCCGCGGGACGCGGGCTTTTTTCGGAAGGGGGCAGATCGTTACTTGATCTTGCCTTCTTTATACATTACATGCTGCCGGACGACGGGATCGAATTTCTTGATCTCCATTTTGCCGGGCTGGTTGCGCTTGTTTTTCGTGGTCGTATAGAAATGACCGGTGCCGGCGCTGGAATTCAGGCGGATCTTTTCGCGTGCTGCCTTAGCCATGTTGGTACCCCTTTAAGCCTCTTGTTCCAGTCTCTTAAACGCGCTCGCCGCGGGCGCGCATGTCAACCAGCACCGCGTCGATACCGTTTTTGTCGATCAGGCGCATCGCGCTTGCGGAGAGGCGCAGGCGAACCCAACGGTTTTCGCTGGCTACCCAGTACCTATGGTAATGCAGGTTGGGCAGGAAACGCCGCTTGGTCTTGTTATTCGCGTGGGAGACGCTGTTGCCCACGATGGGCCGTTTACCGGTAACCTGACATACCCGAGACATGGCGAATGATCCTTAGGAATTTGGGTCGGCAACCACTAAGGCGCCTTGATATAAAGAGGCGGAAGCCTAGCACGGGCGGGTGCCGTCCGCAAGACGCACGGGCGCCCCGGCTCGTCGGCTCAACCCCGCCGGTGGCATTACAGCAGCCCGCGCTCCGCCAGCGAGGTCCCCCGGCCTTCGCCGACGATCAGGTGGTCCAGCACCCGAACCTCGATCAGGGCCAGGGCCTCCTTAAGCTTCTGGGTGATGCGCAAGTCCGCCTGGCTCGGCTCGGCGACTCCGGAGGGGTGGTTGTGGGCGAAGATGACCGCCGCTGCATTGGTCTCCAGGACCTTGCGCACCACCTCTCGGGGGTGGACGCTGGCCCCGTCGACGGTGCCGGTAAAGAGCTCCTCGTAGCGGATCACCCGGTGCCGGTTATCCAGGAACAGGCAGGCGAAGACCTCGTGGGGGAGTCCGTAAAGCCGTAGCTTGAGATAGTCCCGCGTGGCCTCGGGGCTGGTCAGTACGTCCTGGTCCGCCACCCGACTCATCAGGTACCGGCGCGAGAGCTCCATCACCGCCCGGAGCTGGGCGTACTTGGCCCGCCCCAGCCCCTTCTCGGCGCAGAAGCGGCGCTCGTCGGCGCCCATCAGCCCTACCAGCCCGCCGAAGGCGGCGATCAGCTCGCGGGCCAGGTCCACGGCGCTCTTGCCTGCCACGCCGGTGCGCAGGAAGATAGCAAGCAGCTCCGAATCGGTCAGTGCCTCGGGACCCCGCTCCAGCAGCTTTTCCCGCGGTCGCTCGTCTTCGGGCCAATCTGTGATGGCCATCGCCCATTCTCCCTTAACCGGTGTCCGATCCTAGTATGCCGGCAGCCCACGGCGGGGCGGCTGGCGATCGGATACACTTCTGCCTTTTTCGAGTCAAGTGCGCACGGTTTGCTCTATGGTTTCTACCGCCGGCCCGCGGGTGCTGCTCGGCGTGAGCGGTGGCATCTCTGCCTATAAGTCGGCCGACCTGGTTCGGCGCCTGCGCGAGCGCGGGTGCGAGGTTCGGGTGGTCATGACTCAGGCGGCCACCGCTTTCGTTGCGCCCCTGACCTTCCAGGCGCTCTCGGGCCACCCGGTGCGCACAGCCCTGCTGGACCCGGGGGCGGAGGCAGGGATGGACCACATCGAGCTGGCACGCTGGGCGCAACGCATCCTGATCGCGCCAGCCACCGCGGACCTGATCGCGCGGGTCGCGGCTGGGCTCGCGGACGACCTTGCCACCACCTTAATCCTGGCCTCTCCCGCTCCGCTCTATCTGGCCCCGGCCATGAACCGGCACATGTGGCTGCACCCTGCCACTCAAGACAACATCGCGCGCTTGCGCGGGCGCGGGGTGCGCATCCTAGGTCCTGCGCAGGGCAGCCAGGCGTGCGGGGATTTGGGTCCGGGGCGGATGCTGGAGCCTGCCGAGATTGCCGACGCACTGCTCGCCGACAGGCACGAGCCCATGGCCGAAACGGCGCCCGACTCCGATCGTGCCCCGCTCGCCGGGGTGCGGGTGCTGCTGACCGCCGGCCCCACCCGGGAGCCAATGGACCCGGTGCGTTACTTAAGCAACCGCAGCTCAGGGCGTATGGGCTATGCCCTCGCGCAGGCCCTGGCGGAGTTGGGCGCGCGGGTGGTCCTTGTGAGCGGTCCGTGCTCGCTATCCACCCCGGCCGGGGTCGAGCGGGTGGATGTGGAGACTGCGCTTCAAATGCACGCGGCGACCATGGACCGAGTGGCGGACTGCGATTTGTTCGTGGCCGCAGCTGCGGTGGCCGACTATCGGCCTGCCGAGCCGTCCCCGGAGAAGATCAAAAAGGCCAAGCCACAGTCGGGGACCTCGGAAGAGCTGACCGTGCGCCTGGTGCGCAACCCGGATATCCTCGCTGAGGTCGCGGCGCTTTCCCCGGGGCCATTCACCGTCGGGTTTGCTGCGGAGACCGAGCGTGTGGAGAAATATGCCCTGGGCAAACTGCGCGACAAGGGGCTCGATATGATCGCCGCCAACCGGGTCGGCGCAGAGCAGGGCGGGTTCGAGCGTGAAGACAATGCGTTGACAGTGTTGTGGCCGGGCGGTCGCCGGGATCTGCCCATGATGTCGAAACTCCAGCTTGCCCGGGAGCTGGCCCTGTCGATCGCAGAACGCTATGGCGCTGCGTCTTGAGGTCAGGGTGCTAGACCCCCGTTTGGGCGGTGAGTTCCCGCTCCCTCGCTATGCCACGCAAGGGGCTGCCGGACTCGATCTGCGTGCCATGCTGGATGCCCCCCTGGAGTTGGCCCCTGGTGCAGCCGAGCTCTTGCCGACCGGTATGGCGATCCATATCGCCGACCCGGGGGTGGCGGGGTTGGTGCTGCCCCGCTCCGGACTTGGCCATCGCCATGGGATCGTGCTCGGTAATCTGGTCGGATTAATCGACTCGGACTACCAGGGCCAACTCCTGGTCTCTTGTTGGAACCGAGGCGAAAACCCCTTCCGCATTGCAGTGGGCGAGCGGATCGCCCAACTGGTCCTGGTCCCGGTGCTACAGGCAGATCTGGCCCTGGTCGAGGACTTTGCGGAATCGTCCCGGGGCCAGGGCGGTTTCGGGCACACCGGCAGGCACTAGGAGTTGACGGTATGGTCACCGCGCGGCGGGAGGACAACAGGCGCAAGGCGACGGAGCACGAGCAAGCCCCGGCGCTCATAAGCTTCTGGCTGCCGAGCTTCATCGGCATCGCCTTGACGCTGCTCTTGGCCGCGACCCTCTTGGTCTATTTTCTGGAGGCTCGGGACGAGCAGGATGGGCGGCGCCAGCTCGTCAGCGGCACCGGTGTCCTGGCCAAGAGCGTCGCCTCGGAGCTGACGCGCGTGCGCGGCGTGCTCGATGCCTGGCGCGGCGACGCCGATTTGCGCGCCGCTTTTCTGTCCCGGCGCCCAGAAGCGCTGAAGGCCAAAGAGTCGGATCTACTCGCCCGTTTGCCGGGCGCCATGGGCATCCATCTGTTCGCGCCGGAGCAGACCAGCTCCGTGGAGGGCATCCCCTTCATGAGCTATGCGGGGCTCGATCTGGCGCGTCAGGCCGCCCAAGAGCTCGCGGTGACCCAGATCGAGATCCATAAGGTCGCCCACCCGGACATGCACCTGGCGATCGCCGCCCCGGTACTCTCCCAAGCCGGCGATCGAGCTGTAGGGGTGGTGCATGTGGCCCTGCCCATTTCACTGCTGCCCAGCCCTGCGGGAGTGGTGGGGGACCGCGGGGCGGTGCTGTATCAGCAGGTGGTGGGGGATACGGTGGCCACCCTGGGCGCGACCGGGGAAGAGCCCCAGGGCGAGCCCAAGATCGTCCAGCCCATCCCCGGCACGCGGCTGCGCGTGGCCGGCTGGCTGCGCAACCCCGGCCACCTGGATCCCTGGCTGCTCGCCGAGGTCGGCGGGGCCTACCTGATCCTGTTGGCCCTGATCGGTCTCGCCCTTTGGCTCGCATACAGTGCCCTGAGGCGCGCCATAATTATGGACTACAAGGGGCTGACTGCCCTGATCGACGATGCAGTGAGCTGCCGCCCGGTGCGCAATACCAAGACGCGGATCGCCGAGGCCCAGCGTGCACACCAAGATATCTTTAACCTGCTGCGGGGCCTCGAGCCAAGCCGGGCGTCCCTGCGCGGTGCGGCGACCGCCGCGTCCTCGAGCTCGGAGCAGCCGGCGCAATCCTTGGCCTCGCGCGACAACGGATTCGGCCGCGCCTCGCGTTTCTCCGATTCCAGTATCGAGGTCGAGGAGGTCGAGCTGCCGGATGCCTTCGATGCGTATGCCGCGCCCTCGGCCCAGCCGCTACCCGTGTCGGAGCCCTCGCGGCGCAGCTCACCGGATGCGTTCGATGACCTGGATGACCTGGACGACATCGTCGCGCTGGAGTCCCGGGAGCCGGTGGAATCGGCCGACCCAGTCCCCGAGGTCGAAGTGCCGCCGGAGGTCTTCGGCGTCGGAGATATCCGCGGAATCGCCGAGCGCCAGTTGAGCGCCGAGGCGATGCGCGCCATCGGCCAGGCGCTGGGCAGCGAGGCAGTCGCGCGCGGGGATAGTGCAGTATTGATCGGGCGCGACTGTCGGGCCTCGGGCCCGGCTTTGAGCGCGGCCCTGGCGGAGGGTATCCGCGCGTCCGGAGCCGACGCGGTGGACTTGGGCGTCGTGCCCACGCCGTTGGTCTATTTCGCCTGCTGCCATCCCGAGCCACTGGCCGGGGCGATGGTCACAGCCGGCGATAGCCCACCTCAGTACAACGGAATCAAATTGACGCTCGGTGGCCAGGGCGCGGACGCCGAGACCATCCAGACCCTGCGCCAGCGCATCCAGGAGGGACGCCTCGGCACCGGCGACGGCGGCATGCGTACCCTGGACGCCGTCCGCCCCTATCGGGAGTATGTCGAGCGGGACCTGACTTTGGCCCGCAGCTTGAAGCTCGCAATCGACTGCGGCAACGCCACTGCCTCAGCCGTGGCCCCAGACCTGTTCAGGGCGATCGGCTGCGAGGTGATCGAGCTCAACTGCGACATGAACGCCGGGTTGGCAGACCCAATGCCCGACCTCTGCTGGCCTGAGGATATCCACGGCTTAGGCGAGCTGGTCCGGGCCCGGGGGGCGGATATCGGCCTCGCCTTCGACGGGGATGGAAGCCGGCTCGGGGTCGTGGACTCCGAGGGGCGTTTTATCCCCGGGGACCGGGTTCTGATGTTGCTGGCCGCGGACGTGCTAACCCGCCACCCGGGCAGCGACGTGGTCCTCGACGTGAAGTGCAGCCGCTACCTGGCCGACGAGATCCGGCGTGCCGGCGGGCGTCCGACGATGGTGCCCTCCGGCCACGCCCCGCTTAAGGCCAAGGCGCGGGAGACCGGGGCACCGATCGCCGGGGGGCTCTCGGGGCGTATCGTCTTCAGGGAGCGCTGGTTCGGGTTCGACGATGCCATCTATGCGGGTGCGCGTCTCCTGGAAGTCTTGTCGCTGGATCCGCGCACCACCCAGGACATCTTTGCAGCCCTGCCCGGGGGGCTCGCTACCCCAGAGTTGGCCGTGCCGCTGCCCGAAGGCGAGCCTGCCCGGGTGATGCGCTCGGTCATGCAGCTTGCCGACCGGCTCGACGGTGTAGACGTCATCCGCATCGACGGGCTGCGGGCGCAGTTTAGCCGGGGCTGGGGGCTGGTGCGCGCCTCCAACACCGAGTCTAAGCTGGTTTTCCGTTTCGAGGGCGACGACCAGGAGTCCTTGGATAGGATCCAGGCGCTATACCGCCGCATCATGGATAAGGCGGCCCCGGGCTTGCCCGTGCCATTTTAAGCCGGAGTGCCTGACGAGGGTCGATCGGCCCTTACTCGGATCCGGTCCATCGAATCAGAATTTCAGCCGACGGTACCCAATCATGTCATTGCCGAGCGAACGGGCTCAATCCACAGCCCATGTCCTGATCGAGGCGCTGCCCTACATTCGCCGCTTCCGCGGTAAGACGGTGGTGATCAAATACGGGGGCAATGCCATGGTGGATCAGCCCTTGAAACAGGGATTCGCCCGGGACGTCGTTCTGATGAAGCTCGTTGGGGTGAACCCGGTGGTCGTACATGGCGGCGGCCCTCAAATCGGCTCGCTCCTCGCGCGCTTAGGTAAAGCGAGCGAGTTCGTTCAGGGGATGCGGGTGACCGACGCCGAGACCATGGACGTGGTGGAGATGGTCCTGGGCGGCCTGGTGAACAAGGAGATCGTCAACCTGATCAACCGCCATGGCGGTTCTGCTGTGGGGCTCACCGGCAAGGACGGGGACCTGATCCATGCCCGCAAACTCCTGCTGCGCCGAGATGCCCCGGAGCTTGCGGAGCCCGAGATCGTCGACTTGGGCCATGTGGGCGAGGTGGAGAGCATCGACCCCGCGGTGGTCCACATGCTGGTGCAAGGGAATTTCATCCCGGTTATCGCCCCGATCGGGGTGGGCGACGACGGCCGTTCCTACAACATCAACGCGGATCTGGTGGCGGGTAAGGTGGCCGAGGTCCTGAAGGCCGAGAAGCTCCTGCTCCTGACCAACACGCCGGGCCTGCTCGACGCCGACGGACAGCTCATCCCGGAGCTGGACGTGGGCCGAGTCCAGGAGCTGATCCGCGCGGGGACCATCGCCGGGGGGATGCTGCCCAAGGTCCGGTGCGCCGTCGAAGCGGTGCAGGGCGGGGTGCGCACCGCCCATATCATCGATGGGCGGATCGAGCATGCGGTGATGCTGGATCTGTTCACCGACGAGGGCATCGGGACCCTGATCCGCAGCCGCTAGACGCGACGCGTTCCGCGCTTATATTGCGGGTTATTAGCTTACGGGTGGGCTGCGGCCGGCGCCTGAGTCGCATCGGGTGGCGGTACAGTCCCGGGCGCGGCGTCCACGACAGCGTCGTGGAACCCGTCCAGGACTTTGGCCGCGTGCTCTCCCTTGCAGGTCAGATCCCCAGAGGTGGCATTCTTGCACTGGAGATCGAGGAAAAGCGACGCCGTTGGGCTGTCCTTCTCCTGGATGCGCGAGAGTGTCAGGCTCAGGTCCTCCCGTGTCTCCGGGGGCGCGGTGATCAGGATGTTGGGACCAGAGGTCTGAATAGGCGTCGTTGCCTGGGTGCGCACATAGTCGACCGCGCGCGTCCAGTAGCGATCGCACTGCTCGCCGCCATCGCAGGGGACTAGATTGCGCAGGACCGGCCTGATCGCCTCCTTGGGCGCCTCCGCGGCGTCTTCCGGGATGCCCTTGAGCTGGCGGAACCGCTGGAGATCGCGGCCGAACTCCTCGCGGACCATGTCCTTTTCCTGCTCGCGCTCGATGATCGATGCGTAGGCGTCGCGGATATAGCGCTCGGTCTTGGCGATACTCTCCACCAGATGCTGGGGGACCGGCTTGCCCGCCCGCTCCAAGTCGGCTGCCTCGGAGCGCAGATTCTTGAGCCACTCCTGCTGGCGGCGAATGTTGGAGCGCGCCACCTGGATGACCACATCGATGGCAGCCACCTTGCCGTCGCGCGCCATCAGCAGATCGTCGACGGAACGAAATGTGCGTAACAGCACCCGGTCGGCGGCGTTCTGCTGCTCGATCAGGCGCTCCTGCTGCGCCCGCAACCGTTCCAGCTCCCGCTCCCGCTGGATCTCCTCGATGCTCCGGGCGGCAGGGACGTTGACCACCGGGACACCCTGATCGCTCAGCTCCGTATGGCCGCGCTCCACCTGGTTGGGCGGTATCTGATCGGTGTAATGGACCACCCCGTCATCGTCCACCCAACGGTACATCCGTGGCTCGGCCTGGGCCGCGCAGAAGGTCAAGGCAAGCAGCGCAGCCGCAGCGACGCGCAGCGAGCGGCGAACCGTTGATCCCGCCGGTTGGGAGCGGCGGGCAGCGAATGGCGATTTTTCCATGTACATAGGAGCAGATACTGGCCAATAAACGAAAAAGCGCGAAACCTTCGGATATAAGGCTAGGCGCGCACCGACGAGCGTCGCACTCGACAAGACCGCATACCCGGTCGGATTGCCGCTGCGCTGTGCCCAGGCATCCCGGCGCGCTCGGCTAGACGCCATAGCGCGCGCGGTAATCCCGCATCGCGGCGAGCGCCGCCGCGTCCTGGGGGCGGGATTCCAGGAGCTCGATCACATCGTCCAGGCTCGCGATGCTGACGACCGGGAGTCCGAGCAGGTCCCGCGTCTCCTCGACCGCGGAGCGCCCGCCGGCCCCGCGCTCCTGGCGGTCCAGGGCGATGACCACCCCAGCGGGCTCTGCCCCCGCCGCGCGGATGATATCCACCGACTCGCGCACCGAGGTCCCGGCCGTGATCACGTCATCGACGATCAGGACCCGCCCGGCGAGGGGGCGTCCGACGATGGACCCGCCCTCTCCGTGGTCCTTTGGCTCTTTGCGGTTGAATGCATAGGGGCAGTCGCGGCCGTGGTCCCGGGACAAGGCGATACTGGTTGCCACGGCCAGCGGAATGCCTTTGTAGGCGGGGCCGTAAAGGCAGTCGAAGAGGAGCCCCGCATCCAGGATGCGCCGTGCATAGGCCCGGGCCAGGCGGTCCAGCCGCGCGCCGGTATCGAACAGGCCCGCATTGAAGAAATACGGACTCGAGCGACCGGACTTGAGCGTAAACTCTCCGAACCGCAGGACGCCGATCTCCACGGCGAAGGAGAGGAGCTCGCGCCGATCGTCTTGCATCGCGAAATAACCTTGTAGCCTGGATGACTTGGCTATGATACACCGACGGCCCATCCGGAACCGGGACGCGCATCTCCACTTGGAATCGGGCGAGCGTCCTCCGCCCGCGACCTGCCCAGGTCCAGACAACCCGCCTTGGGCGGCCGGGCGGACTCCAGGAGTCCCGCCGGATGCAGTAACCGGCGCCCAACCCCGATCGCTGCCCGATTGAGCCCAACAGGAGCCTATCTCGCCGCCTTCGCGGTCGGCCTGCTCGGCGGGGTGCATTGCCTTGCGATGTGCGGCGGCTTGGTGAGCACCCTGACTCTGGGGCTCGACCCCGCCGTGCGCCGGGATCCCTGGCGCATGCTTCCCCTGCAGCTGGGCTACAACCTGGGACGCGTCTGTGGCTACGGCCTGGCCGGCGCCGCTGCGGGCGGGGCGGGGGCGGTCCTGTTGCAGCTCGACTCCCTGCACATCGCCCAGCGTGCGCTCTATGGGCTCGCCGGCGTCGTCATGATCCTGCTCGGGCTCTATCTGGGGGGCTGGTGGCGGGCGCTTGGCCGCCTCGAGCGGCTGGGTCTCGGACTTTGGCTGCGCATCCAGCCGCTTGCCCGCCGTTGGCTGCCGGTGCGTCGGGTAGGCCAGGCGTTTGCCGTCGGACTCATATGGGCCTGGGTTCCCTGCGGCCTGGTCTATAGCGTGCTCATTGCGGCTGTCTCCACGGGGAGTCCGGCCGCCGGCGCCCTGACGATGCTCGCCTTCGGCGCCGGCACCTTGCCCAATCTACTCGGGATCGGTTTGCTGGCCGGGGCCGCCGCTCGCTTGGGGGAGCGGGCCTGGGTGCGCCAGGCTGCCGGGGCGGCGGTCGCCGGATTCGGCGTCTATGCGTTGTGGCAGATCTTAGGCCCGGGCTAATCGATGTCAGGCTTACGGGTATCCTTGGCAGCTCGCTTGGGCTGGCATCGGCAAATCCGAATGGGCTACCGCCCAAGCTACTCCGTGAAGAGCTCCTGGCTCATCCGGATGGTCTGGGCATCGGGTGCGCCAGCCGGCCGGACGCGGATCTCGAAATCCAGGCTCGTCGGGTCCTGGACCGGAAACTCGCCCATGTAGGAGATCGCCGCCCCGTCGCGGATCTCGCGCATTGGGATGACTCCCTTGCGGTCATCCGGCTTGACGATCTGCGCCTCCACCAGTGCGGGGCTGGAGGTTCCGGCGGTCCCGGGCTGCCCCTTGACCACGGTGACGTTCAGTATCCCGCGATGCTTGCCGCGCTGGAACCCGATGCGTTGGGCGATCTCGGGGTTGAGTGCGCTGGCGGCAAAGGCGTTGGCGTGGATGGTAAAGTCGCCGGATTGGATACTCTCGGCGAGCGACGGGGCAGCGGCGAGTGCGCCGGCCAGGGCCAGCGCCGCCAATGCAAATGACTTGGACATCGGATCTGATTCCTAATGACGATGGGATCGGTTTAGCGATTGACGGGCAATGCGGCGGTCTGCAAGATTATTCAAAAAATCTATACAATAGAGATTCGAGATTTTCGGTTTCATGGACACAATCGACCTATTTCGGATAAGAAAAATCGGATAAGAAACCTCGCTACTCGCTACTCGCAACTAACGGGTATCGCAGTACTGACAAGACCGACGAAGCATCCGGACGATGCCGTCTCTTATCGCGTAAATCCTGAACACCTCCAATCCTGCCGCTAATCGGCGGTTGTAAAACGCCGGTTGCGGTCAGCCGGAGACGAGCCGCGGCCGCTGCGGGGCCTCCTGGTCGGTTAGCGGATCGTAATGTAGTGCATTGTGGATGTTACGCAGTGCCGTGAGCTCCTGGGCGAACCCAACATATTGTGTCTGCATGTCGTCAATGCGCTTCTGCAGGGCATCCTTGGAGCGGCCGATGCGCTGGAGGTTCTCGAGGCGCTTCTCCATCGTCGTCTTATGTTCTTGGATCTCGTCGCTCAGGGGCAGCAGGGTGTCGCGAATCCAGCCATCGTAGGCGATGCGCAACTGGTCGAACAGCACTTGGGCGCGGCTCACCATCTGCTGGTCGAAGCGCCGGATGACCCTGCCCTGGCTCGCCAACAGCATGGTCGGGCTGCGCCGGAACGCCTCTACCTCCTGGAATAAAAGCTCGATCTCGACCCGGTATTTCATGGGTACGAAGACCTTAGGCGTGGCCAGGTCGAATTCGAAGTCCTCGCGGAAAATTTGGTAGGTCTCCCGCACCAGCTTGCGGATGCGCTCGCTCTCGGTGGCCAGCGATTGCATGGATCGGCGCAGCTCGTCGAACAACCCCTTCATGGCTTGGGCGAGGCCCACGGTGGTCCAGCTGTGGGCCAGGTCGTGGTGCGCGCGCTCGATGATCGACTCGATATTCTCGGGCTCCAGAATCTGCCGGCAGGGGCGGGTTTGGACCAGCAGCTCTTCGCGGCTCTGTTGGAACTGCTGGACCCCGCGCAGATAGCGCTCCTGTTCCCGGCGGGTCTTTTCCAGGAGTTGGGCGATCATGTCCTGGCTCTTGTCGCGCAGGTGCTCCAACTCCTCCAACTGGGACTTGATCCGCTCGATGCGGGAGGCGATGCGCGTGCGGTTGCGGTCCAGCACTTGGCCGACGCTCCCGTCGATTGCATCGAGCATCAGTTGGTGCTTGGTCTCCAGCATTCGGGCGGCAAGCTGCCGCTCCAGGGTAGGCAGGCCGCTACGGCGCAGGAGCGCGTCGTCCTTGCGGATCTTGCCTACCAGGCCCTTTTGCGCCGACACCGGGAAGACCGAATCCTCCCCGATCCCCAAGGTCTGGGCCGCGGTGCGGCGTTGGGCGGCGATCGCGGCATCCGCCGATGCGGGGTCGCCCCGCTCGTCCCAAAGAGTGTCCACCTTGTTCAGGGCGACCAACATGGCGCGCTTGCGACCGCTCTGGAATCCTTTGAGATGGTGCTGCCAAATCTCCAGGTCGCTACGGGAGACACCGGTATCCGCGGCCAGGACGAAGAGCACCGCTTGGGCGGCCGGCAACATGCCCGTGGTTAGCTCTGGCTCGGCCCCAAGGGCAACGATCCCCGGGGTATCCAGGATGACCAGGCCTTGTTTGAGTAAGGGGTGTGGGAAGCTCACGATGGCATGGCGCCACTTGGGGATCTCGACCTGCCCTACTGGAGTCCGCTGCCCCGCGGACCCATCGACTGGGGTTAGCCAGGAAATCGGGGAGTGCAAGGTCGTGTCTGCCGGTCGCTGCGCCGTGGGCCGATCCCCTAAGGATTGCCGGTCCGCGGCCAGGGCCGCGCTCGACAGCCCCAAGCGGGTGGCCTCGGCGAGAGAGACCTTTTTGGTCTCAAGAATCTCCTTGAGGGTGCTGGCCATCTGCTCGGGGACCTGCACGTTCAGCGGGTAGTGCACCCAGTGCTTGGAGTCGGTCTTGAGCTCGGCGATCGGGGTGTCCTGGGCGCGGGTCTCCACCGGCAGCAGGCGCAAATAGGCCTCGTTGCGCTCGCTGTCCCACATCAGCTCCGTGGGACACGTGGTGGTGCGCCACCCCCCGGAGGGCAACAGCCGCCCCCCGAGATCGGAGAAGAAGATGGCGTTGATCAGCTCTGTTTTGCCGCGGGAAAGCTCTGCTACCAAGGCTACCGTCAGACGGTCGCGCCGGAGTGAAGCGAGCGCCCCCTGGAGCTGCTCGCGCGCCCGCGGGGTGGCCCGACGGTGCGCCTCGAGCCAGGCATCCAGCTCTTCGATCGCGCGCGCGACCCGCGCCTTCCATTGCTGGTAGCTGTTTAGCCGCTGTTGCAGTGCCGGTGTTTGCATGGCCCTGGTCCCTGTGCTTCCCGATCATCGTGCTTGGTATGCCATGAGTATACCCAGGGAGTGCCGTCCTGCCCGCATCCCCGTCGGGCCGGAGCGCATCCTGCTCAAAGCTCGGGGCGGACAACGGGCAGCGGAAAGCGGCGGGGCGCGCGGATCAGGAGCCGCTTGCCCCGCGACTGGTCGCCAGCCAGGAGCTCTACCCGAGACTGCGGAACGCCGAAGGCATCGGCGAGGAACCGCCGCAGGGCCAGATTGGCCTTGCCCTCCACCGGCGGGGCCTTGATGCGCACCCGCAACGTATCGCCCTGGATCTCCCCCAGCTCGTCCCTGGAGGCGCGCGGCTGCACCCGCAGCCGCACCTCCAGATCCGCGCCGACCCAGCGGTACCAACCGGGCTCCGCGACCCCGGTCATGTCTTTCAGAATGGGCTGCCGGTCAGCAGCTTGAGCGGCGGCAGCAGGATCATCTGCAAGAGGATCAGCCCGATCATTGCCGCCATTGGCGATAGGTCGACTCCGCCGATCGGGCGGATCAGGCGCCGCGCCGGACGCAGGATCGGGTCGGTCAGCCGCTCCAGCAGGGCGACGCCCGGGTTATAGGGGTCCGGGTTAACCCAGCTCAGAATTGCCCGGATCAGGATACCGAACAGGAAGATGCCGATGGTCAGCTCGATCAGGGCCGGGAGCGACCACAGCAATGCGCCGACCGGGATCAGGCTGTATCCGAGCAGGAGCGCGACCAGGGCCAGCTCCACGGATTTCAGTATCCAGGCCAGCACCAGGGATGCGGTGTCAAGCCCGCCGTAGCTCGGGATCGCCTGTCGCAGGGGGCGCAGCACCGGGGAGGTGATCCGCACGATGAACTGAGAGAGCGGGTTATAGAAATCCGCTCGCGCCCATTGGAGCAGGAAGCGGATCAGGACCACTGCGATATAGAGTCCGAACAGGGTCTGGATCAGAAAGACGATGGGCGCGATGAAATAGGAGCCGCTCATGACCGCTCCGCCAGGGCTTGGGAGATCTCGGCTGCGCGCGTGCAGGCGGCGGTCAGGGCGCGTCCCACCAGCGAGCGCAGTCCGGCCTCCTCGAAGACCGCCAGCGCCCGCTCGGTGGTCCCGCCCGGGGATGTCACCTGCTCGCGCAGACGCGCCGGCCCGGCCTCGCTCTCTACCGCCATGCGCGCGGCCCCGAGCGCGGTCTGGATGGTCAACAGCCGGGCGGTCTCCGCGTCCAGACCCAGGTCCACCCCGGCCTGCTCCATGGCCTCCATCATCAGGAAGAAATAGGCCGGGCCGCTACCCGAGAGTGCGGTGACCGCATCGATGCGCGACTCGGGCTCCACCCAACGGGTGAGCCCCACGGCGCGCAGGATGGTCTCGGCTCGGTTGCGGCCGGTTTCGCTCACCTGGGGGCTCGCATGCAGCCCGATGGCCCCGGTCTGGACCATGGCGGGGGTGTTGGGCATACAGCGCACCACTGGGAGCGCAGCCCCCAGCCATTGTTGGATGGCCGACTCCGTGACCCCTGCCATAATCGAGATCACCAGCGGCTTAAGCCCCACGGCCAGGTCAGCGACCTCCCGGCACACGGCGGGCGCGAGCTGGGGCTTGACGCACAGGATCAGGGTCTCGGCACCGGGCAGCGCGTCGCGGTTGGCGGCTACGGTGCGTACCCCGTAGCGGGCCGCCAGGCCCTCGCGGCGGGCCGCGTCCGGCTCGGCGATGCACAACGCCTGTGGCTCGTAGCCGTCGGCGATCAATCCGGCGACCAGGCTGGTCGCCATGTTGCCGCCGCCGATGAAGGCGATCTTGGGTTTGCTCATGAGTCTCCCCGTCTTGAGGGTCCGTCCGCGCTGGCCGTCGGGCGCCGACCGCCTGGGTATGCGCAATTGGCTGCCATTATCCCGGAAACCGCGCCCGGCGGTTAGCGCGATGCTGCTCGCGTCGATCTTCGGCGAGAAACCTCAGTCTGGATCGACTCGTCTCTCGTTGGATCGCCCATCGCTTATATGCGGGCGAGCTTCCGTGCGGCTGCGCCACTCCAGGGGGCCGCCGCCATTCCTGTCGGCGAGCCGCCCCGTGCCGATCCAAAGCCGGCGGTCCCGGATGGGGCTTCGGGTCAGTCGCGCGCCCCGAAGATCGCGGTCCCGATGCGCACCAGCGTGGCCCCTTCCAGGATCGCCGACTCCAGGTCGTCGGACATCCCCATAGACAGACAATCCAGGGGGCGGTCGGGGGTGGCGAGCCGATCGCGCAGCAGACGCAGTGCCCTGAATGGCTCGCGCTGGCGCTCTTGATCCTTGCGCGGCGCGGGCAGGGCCATGAGCCCGGCGACCCGCAGCCTCGGCAGGTCCGCGCAACCGTTCAAGAGTGCTGCCACCGACTCCGGGGGCACCCCGGACTTGCTCGACTCCCCGTCCAGATTCACCTGGATGCAGACCTGCAAGGGAGGCATGCCGCTCGGGCGCTGCTCGCTCAAGCGTCGGGCATGGCCAAGCTCGGCGAGGCCGTGTACCCAGTCGAAACGCTCGGCAATGGGGCGGGTCTTGTTGGTCTGGATGCGGCCGATGAAGTGCCACTCGATGTCCAGGTCGAGCAGTCCCGACTGTTTGTCGATCGCCTCCTGGACATAGCTCTCGCCGAAGGCCCGTTGCCCGGCCCCGTAGGCGGCGCGCAATGCCTGCGCGGGGTGGCGCTTGCCGACCGCGATCAGACCCACGAGCTCGGGCGGGCGCCCGGCCGCCTGGCAGGCGGCATCGATGCGCGCCCGGACTTGGGCGAGCCGTCCGGCGACCGACTGCAAGTCCAGGTCCGGCAGGGTCAAGGCTCGCCGCCTTCCAGCAGGGCGCGCAGCCGGCGCAGTGCCTGGCCCCGGTGACTCAGGCCGTTCTTGACCTCTGGCTTAAGCTCCGCGGAGCTGCAACCCTCCCCGGGCACCAGAAAGATCGGGTCGTAGCCGAACCCGTTGTCGCCTTGCGGGGCGCGCAGGATGCTCCCCTCCCAGGTCCCCTGGCAAATGAGCGGCGTGGGGTCGTCGGCATGACGCAAATAGACCAGCAGGCACTGGAAGCGCGCGCCCCGCTCGCCGTCCGGGACCGATTCCAGGGCGCGTAGAAGGCGGGCGCAGTTGTGCGCGTCGCTGGCCCCGACGCCCGCGTAACGGGCGGAATAAATCCCAGGCGCGCCGTTTAATGCGTCGACCTCGATCCCGGAGTCGTCGGCGATGGCCGGCAGCCCGCTGTGGCGGGCGGCGTTGCGCGCCTTGAGGATGGCGTTCTCGACGAATGTGAGCCCGGTCTCCTCGACCTCCGGGATTGCAAAGTCGCCCTGAGGCCGGATCTCGATGCGCGCCTGGGCGAGCATCTGGCTGAATTCGCGCACCTTGCCCGCGTTGTTGCTGGCGAGCACGATGCGCTCGCCGCGGTGCGATCGGCTCATCGGGGCTCTCCCGGTTTAGCGAACGGCGGCTTGGCGAGCCCCAGGGCCTCCAGTTGGGCCGCCTGGATTTGTCGGATGCCCGCGGCACCCAGGGCGAGCAGTGCATCGAGCTCGACACGGCTGAAAGGAGCGCCCTCGGCGGTGCCCTGGACCTCGATGAAGCGGCCCTCGCTGTCCATCACCAGGTTCATGTCGGTGTGGGCGTCCGAGTCCTCCGCATAGTCCAGGTCGAGCACCGGGACCCCCCGATAGATGCCGACCGAGACCGCAGCCACCTGAGTCGAGAGGGGATCGTTCTCTAGGCTGCCGCCGGTCTTGAGACCGGCAATGGCGTCATAGAGGGCCACCCAGGACCCCGTGATGGCGGCGGTGCGGGTGCCGCCGTCGGCCTGGAGCACGTCGCAGTCCAGGGTCAGGGTGCGCTCGCCGAGCTGCCCCAGGTCCACCGCGGCCCGCAGTGCACGCCCGATCAGTCGCTGGATCTCTAGGGTGCGCCCGCCCTGTTTGCCGCGGGCCGCCTCGCGCGGGGTGCGCTCGCCGGTGGCGCGGGGCAGCATGCCGTACTCGGCGGTGATCCAGCCCTTGCCCTGGCCCTTGAGGAAGGGCGGGACCCGCTCTTCGACGCTGGCGGTGCACAGCACCCGGGTGTCGCCGAATTCAACCAGCACCGAGCCCTCCGCGTAACGCGTGAAGCCGCGGGTGAATCGCAGTGGTCGCAGCTGATCGGGGGCGCGCGAAGAGGGTCTCATGATCGTTCAACGATCTCCGGTGAGATGGAGGGATGGAAAAGGCTGTGCATCGCTCGCGGGTGTCGGTTGGCTTTCCTGAGGCTCTTTCAGCCGGCCATCCGGGCTGGGCTCGGAGAGGCGCGAGTGGGGCAGGCTGCCCACATGCTGGGCCAGGGCTGCGAGGAGCTCGCCCGCGTCCTGGGGGCGCCTGGCCGGGTCCATCGACATCGACCAGTCTGCCGCCTCCAGCATGAACAGCGGGTAGCGGTTCTTGAGCTCTACCGTGGCCGGGATCAGCGTGTCTTTCTGATGGCGCTCGATCGACGGCGGCGGGGTGCGTCCCTCCATGCAGGTGCGGATGCTCGCGCCCACGGCATAGACATCGGTCCAGGGGCCCACATGCCCGCCCCGGTAATACTGCTCCACCGGAGAGTATCCGGCAGTGATCACCTGGCCCCCGCGCGAGCGACCGCGGCTTAAGGGGTGGACTGCCCCCAGGTCCAGGAGCAGCGGCTGGTTGCCGTGGCGCAGGTGGATGTTGCCGGGCTTCACGTCCAGGTGGAGCATGGAGCGGTTATGCAGCAGGGCGAGCGCGTCCAGGATCGGCAGGAAGGCATCCAGAATAAAGGTCGTGCTTAAGCCCCCGCGGCGCTCCTGGACATAGGCGCCCAAATTGCGCCCGCGCTCGTTGGGCATCACCAGATAGGCGGTCCGGTTCGCCAGGAAGAAGTCCAGCACCCGTACGATATTGGGGTGCTTAAGCGAGGCCAGTGCCTTGACCTCCTGGAAGAACAGCTTGCGCCCCCGATGCAGGTTCTCCATAAATTGCTGATGCAACGCAATCACTTGCAGGTGAGAGTCGCGGCTGGCGATTTTTTTCGGCATGAACTCCTTGATCACCACCTCGTTGCCGGTCTCCTCCTCCCGCGCCAGATAGATCAGACTGAACCCGCCCTTGGCGATGGTATCCAGTATCCGATAGGCGTTGAGCAGGGTGCCGTTCGGGAGGCTTTCTCGGGCGGCGGCCATAGCGGTGGGTGCCGGACCTTCTGGGGCGTTGGACTCTCAAGGTCGGTATCATAACGCCAACCGCTTGCGCGTTCCGCGGGCGCGCGCCCAGGCCCAGGCGCATGTTGCCAGCGCGTGCCCTGGAGTACCGCAGTCCGCGCCCCTGTTCAACCTATCGCCAAAGACCCCGCGAGGCACACCGATGATCAAGAGCATGACCGCCTTCGCCCGGGAGACCCGCCTGGGTGATTTCGGCGAGCTAACCTGGGAGCTTAGGAGCGTCAACCACCGCTTCCTGGAGCCCCATCTGCGGCTGCCCGAGGAGCTGCGCGCCCTGGAGCCGGCGGTGCGCGACCGGCTGGCGGCGCGTCTGCAACGCGGCAAGATCGATTGCGGTTTGCGCTATGTCCCTGCGGTCGGGGCGGTTGGCAGCCTGCGGGTCAACCGTGCATTCGTCGAGCAGCTCCTGGAGGCCGGCGGCGAGGTGGCCGCCCTGATCGGCAGCTCGGCGGAGCCCTCGGCATTCGATCTTCTGCGCTGGCCCGGGGTCATCCAGGAGCAGGAGCGCGACCTGGACCGGGTGACCGCCGCGGCACTGGACCTGCTCGACCAGGCGATCGGCACCCTGCTCGCCACCCGCGAGCGCGAGGGCGCGCGGCTCGCAGTCCTGCTTGCCGAGCGCTGCGACCGGCTCCAAGCGTCGGTGGTGCGGGTGCGCGCACGCATGCCCGAGGTGGTCGACGGGGTGCGCCGCCGCCTGGCGGACCGCCTCGCGGAGATCCGAGGGGAGCTCGATCCCACCAGGCTGGAGCAGGAGATGGCCTTACTCGCCTCCCGGCTCGACGTGGACGAGGAGATGGACCGGCTGGTCGCTCATGTGGCGGAGGTGCGCGACGTGCTGAGACGCGACGAGCCTGTGGGCCGGCGTCTCGATTTTCTGATGCAGGAGCTCAATCGGGAGGCCAATACACTGGGCTCCAAGTCCGCCGACGTGGAGGTCACCCGCGAGGCGGTGGAGATGAAGGTGCTGATCGAGCAGATGCGCGAGCAGATCCAGAACCTGGAGTGAGCGAACCGCCAGTGAGCCAGCCGGACATGACCCAACAAGGTATCCTGCTCATCGTCTCGGCGCCCTCGGGCGCCGGCAAGACCAGCCTGGTGCGGGCGCTCCTGGAGCGCGACCCCGGGCTTGCGCTCTCGGTCTCGGCCACCACCCGGCCGCCCCGGGCCGGTGAGACCGACGGGATCCATTATCACTTCCTGACCCACGATGGATTCAGTGCCGCGGTGGCTGCCGGAGCCTTCCTGGAGCACGCGGAGGTCTTCGGTAACCTCTATGGGACCCGCGAATCCGATGTGCGCAACTGTCTCGCCGACGGACGAGACCTCATCCTGGAGATCGACTGGCAAGGCGCCTGCCAGGTGCGCGCCCGCCTGCCCGGGGCGGTCGGCGTTTTCATCCTACCCCCCTCGATGGTCGAGCTAGAGCGGCGGCTGCGCACCCGCGCGACCGACAGCGAGTCGGTGATCGCCCGTCGCCTGGACCAGGCGCGGGACGACCTCGCACATACGCGCGACTACGATTACCTCGTGGTTAACGGAGACTTCGAAACGGCCCTGCAAGACTTGGCTGCCATCGCCGCCGCCGAGCGCCTGCGCACCGCCCGCCAGGCGGCGCGTGTCGCGGCACTGCTCGCAGGCTGAAGCCCGCCGGGGGCGCTTGTGTTAGGCTAAGCGCTTGCGTGCGCCCGCAAGATCTCGCGGGTGCCCCGCCGGGCGTGCCCGGCCCGGACCCCCGCCGTTTGACTGCCCGCCGACCGGTCCCCCGGCCTGCATGGCCGCCTATTTGGCCCCATACTTGGAGTGACTCGCTGATGGCCCGTGTTACCGTCGAGGACTGCCTCGCCCATGTGGACAATCGCTTCGATCTGGTCCTGCTCGCCACCAAGCGCGCGCGCCAGCTTGCCAATGGGGTGGAGCCCACCCTGCCTTGGCATAAAGACAAGCCCACCGTTATGGCCTTGCGCGAGATCGCCGAGGGCAAGATCTCCAATGCGGTGGTGCAAGCCGCTCAGAAACAGATCGACGAGACGGCTGCAGCCCTGGAGCAGCGCCTGGCGGCCGAGCTCGCCGCTGACCTGCCCGATGCGGATAACGACCGGGACTGACGCCTGCACCGGCGCGCCTGCCACCCCGATGCCGGTCCGCCGCAGCAAAGGCGCGGCGACCAGGCCCGCCGCGGCGCGCGACGATGGCTGAGACCATGGCGATCGCCCTGCTCCCCGCTGCCGACGGCGCTAGCCCGACAGCCTTGGAAGGGGGGGCCCGGTCCCCCGAGCCCCACCAAGCCGCCGCGCTGCCCGGCACCGCGCGCTACTTGATCAGCGACCTCCTGGCCTACCTGGAGTCCTATCTCCCGCCCGAGCAGGTGAGCGAGGTCTACCGCGCCTATCTCTTCGGTGCCGAGGCGCACGAGGGCCAGCGCCGCAAGTCCGGCGAGCCCTATATCTACCACCCGCTCGCGGTGGCGCGCATCCTGGGCGAGATGCGCATGGACTATAAATGTCTGATCGCGGCCATGCTCCATGACGTGATCGAAGACACGCCGGTGGCCAAGGAGCAGCTCGCCGCGGTCTTCGACGACGAGGTCGCCGAGCTGGTGGACGGGGTGAGCAAGCTCTCCCAGATCGATTTCCGCTCGCGCGCCGAGGCCCAGGCCGCCAGCCTCCAGAAGATGCTGCTGGCCATGACCCGAGACATCCGGGTCATCCTCATCAAGCTCGCCGACCGGCTGCACAACATGCGCACCTTGGGCGTCATGCGCGCGGAAAGCCGACGGCGCATCTCCCGCGAGACCCTGGACATCTTCGCCCCCATCGCCAACCGGCTCGGCATCAATAAGGTTCGGGTGGAGCTTGAAGAGCTGGGCTTCAGCCATTACTGGCCCTGGCGCGCATTGGTGCTCCAGCGCGCGGTAGAGCGGGCGAGCGGGGCGCGCCAAGAGCTCTTGACCACGGTCGAGACAGCCATCAGACGCCGACTCCAGCAGGAAGATATCCACGGGGAGGTCAGGGGCCGGCGCAAGAACCTCTATAGCATCTACCGCAAGATGCGCGAGAAGCGCCGCTCGTTTTCGGACCTGGTGGATGTCTTCGGGCTGCGGGTCACCGTGGACCGGGTGGACACCTGCTACCGGGTCTTAGGACAAGTCCACAACCTCTATAAGCCGGTCCCCGGGCGCTTCAAGGACTACATTGCCATCCCCAAGGCCAACGGCTATCAGTCGCTGCATACCGTGCTTTTCGGTCCCCAGGGGGTGCCGATCGAGATCCAGATCCGCACCGAGCACATGCAGCGCAACGCCGAGTCCGGAATCGCCGCCCACTGGATGTACAAGACCGGCAGCCAGTCCGGACCCCCGGCGCTCGCCGCCGAATGGCTCCAGAACCTGCTCGAAATGCAGCGCGGGGCGGGAAACTCGGTGGAGTTCCTGGAGCATGTGAAGGTGGACCTGTTCCCGGACGAGGTCTATGTCTTTACCCCAAAGGGCCGGATACTGACCTTGAAGCGCGGGGCCACGGTGGTGGACTTCGCCTACGCCATCCATTCGGACGTCGGTAACGCCTGCGTGGCCGGGCGCATCGACCGGCGGCTCGCCACCCTGGGTACTGCGCTGCGTAGCGGCCAGACGGTAGAGATCATCACCGCCCCCGGGGCCAAGCCCAACCCGTCCTGGCTCGGATTCGTGGTCACCGGCAAGGCGCGCGCCGGCATCCGCGGGTTTCTGAAAAACCTCAAGCATCGGGAGGCCCATATCTTGGGCCGGCGGCTCCTGCGCACCGAGCTCGCCAACCTAGGAGCGGAGTTGGACCAAGTGGACCAGGCCCGCATCGCCGACTATCTCAAGGACGCGGGTCTGCCCGATCTCGATACACTGCTCGCCGACATCGGGCTCGGCAATCGACTCCCTATGCTGGTCGCACGCCGGCTGGCCGGCGACGGTGAGTCCCCGGTCCCGGACCCCGCCGAGCCCTCGGACCCGGGGGGTCTGCACCCCCACCGGCTCGCCATCCGCGGCACCGAGGGCATGGTGGTCAACTTTGCCCGCTGCTGTCGCCCCATCCCCGGCGATGCGATCGCCGCGCTCTTCACCCCGGGGCGCGGCATCGTCGTGCACCGCCACGACTGCCGCAACCTGGGGACCCTGGAGACCAGGCGCGACAAGCAGCTGGAGGTGGAGTGGGCACCCGAGCCGGACGGCGACTTTCCAGTCGAGATCCGGGTCGAGATCGGCAACCGCCGCGGGGCGCTCGCGGTGGTCGCCGGGGCCATCGCCGAGCAGGGGTCCAATATCGAGAACATCCAGTCCCGGGAGAAGGACGGCATGACCTCGGCGATCGAGCTGTTGGTTGCGGTGCGCAACCGGCGGCATCTGGCGCGGATCATGCGCAGGTTGCGCCAGATCCCGTTGGTGGTGCGGATTACGCGGGTGAATCGTTGAGTCGGACTCGGGCGAGCAGCCTGGCCAGCCAGCGGGAGCGCGTGGCTGAATCAGGCTTGGCGCTGCGTCCGGAGCGACGATCGACGCAGCGCTGCGCCTCAGCGATCGCCCCCGCTGCGGTCGATCCCGGCCTCAGCCAAAGACACCGCGCGGAAGATGGCGCGGCCCTTGTTCATGGTCTCCTGCCATTCCATCTCGGGGACCGAATCGGCCACAATCCCCGCGCCTGCCTGTATGTGCAGGGTACCGTCCTTGATGACCGCGGTGCGGATAGCAATGGCGGTGTCCATGTTGCCGTTCCAGGCGAGATAGCCCACCGCGCCGGAATAGACGCCGCGCTTGACAGGCTCCAGCTCGTCGATAATTTCCATGGCCCGGATCTTGGGCGCCCCGGAGACGGTCCCGGCCGGAAAGGTGGCGCGTAGTACATCGATGGCGGTCATGCCGTCTTTGAGCTCCCCGACCACGTTGGAGACGATATGCATGACGTGGGAATAGCGCTCCACGATCATCCTGTCGGTGACCCGCACTGTCCCGATCTTGGCCACCCGGCCGGTGTCGTTGCGGCCAAGATCGATCAGCATCAGATGCTCGGCCAGCTCCTTGGGATCCGCCAGAAGCTCGACCTCCAGCGCCTTGTCTTCGGCCTCGGTGAAGCCCCGCCGCCGGGTGCCTGCGATGGGGCGCACGGTGACCATGCCGTCCTCCAGGCGGGTGAGGATCTCCGGGGATGAGCCGACGATATTGAAATCGCCTAAATCCAGGAAATACATATAGGGCGATGGGTTCAATCCGCGCAGTGCCCGGTAGAGGTCCAGCGGGCGGGCATGGAATGGGATGGAGAGCCGCTGGGACAGGACCACCTGCATGCAGTCCCCTTCCAGGATATAGGACTTGATGCGATCCACCGCGGACTGGAATCCGGACTGTGTGAATCCGGAGACGAAATCGCCCTCCTGGACCCGATGATTGCCGTTCGGCGGCCGGCGCGGCGCGCCGCATTGCATGCGTGCGTTGAGCTCGGCCACCCGTGCCTGACCGGACTCCAGGCTGTCCCCGGCCTCGGGATCCAGGTGCAGGATGATGTACATGCGACCGCTCAGGTTATCGAAGACGACGACCTCGTCCGAGACCATGAGCAGGATGTCCGGGGTGCCGAGCTGGTCCGGATTGGGGCACTGGGCAAGGCGCGGCTCTATATAGCGGATGGTGTCGTACCCGAAATAACCCACCAGTCCGCCAGTGAAGCGCGGCAGTCCTGAATGGGTGGCGACCCGGAAGCGCGCCTTGAATGTCTCGATCCAGGCGAGCGGGTCGTCGCTCTCGGTCTCCTCGACGACAGTTCCGTCCCGTTCCACCGAGATACGGTTTCCGGTCACCTTGAGTACGGTGCGGCAGGGCAATCCGATGATGGAGTAGCGGCCCCATTTCTCGCCGCCCTGGACCGACTCCAGTAGATAGGAATACGGGCCCTCTGCAAGCTTGAGATAGGCGCTCAGTGGGGTGTCGAGGTCCGCCAGGACCTCGCGGACTAAGGGGATGCGATTGTGGCCCTGGGCGGCCAAGTCGGCGAATGTTTCGGGGGTCATAAGAGGCTTCTAGCAATGGATCGAAGGAATAGACCAAGGGCGAGGGCTAGCGTCGCCATCGCCTGGTTGTCGTCTTTGCCCCCCGGGCCTCGTTTAGCATCGTCGAATCCGATAATCAATATGCCTCTGCGCCTGCGCGCGCCCGCGCGAGAGTCTTTGAGCCCATCCTCAGGCCGCGGGTGCCAGCAGATCTTTCAGCTCCACGAAGCTGCCGATCGCCGCATCCGGGTTGGCCTCGCGGATATCCCGACCGTGGTTGTAGCCGTAGGTGGTGCAGACGATACCCAAAAACCCAGCGGCACGGGCCGCCTTCACGTCGCTGACCGAGTCGCCGATCATCAGCGCATCCGCGGGTGCCACCCCGAAGTGGGCGGCTGCATGGAGCAGCGGCAGGGGGTGCGGTTTTTTCTCGGGCAGCGTATCCCCGCTGACTACGATCCCGAAGCGATCGCGCAACCCCAGTGTCTCGAGCAGCGGCAGCGTGAACTGGGCGGGCTTGTTGGTGACGCATCCGAGCGGATAGCCGGCCCCGATCAGGAAATCCAGACCCTCGCGCACCCCGGGATAGAGCGCCGAGCGCCCGGAGGTGTTCTCGGCATAGAGCTCGATAAAGATTGGATAGGCGCGGGCGTAATCGGCCTCCGGGGGCTCGCCGTCCAGTTGCCCAGTGAGCGCGCGCCGGATCAGACGCTCCACCCCGTTGCCCACCCAGTTGCGCACCGCCGACTCGCCCCGTGGCGGGCGGCCCAGACGCTCAAGCATAAGGTCCACGCAAAAGGCCAGGTCCGGGACGCTGTCCACCAGGGTCCCGTCCAGGTCGATCAGGATCATCTTGGGTCGCAGCATGGGGCGGCGTCTCCGTCGGTTAAGGGTGTGCAGTGCCCGGTCTAACGGCCGACCGCCGCCATCGCCTCGCGCATCTGGCGGATGACGCTGTCGTAGCGGTGGGTATCGCCGTCGCGGCCCTTGCCGAAGATTCCGGAGCCTGAGACGAAGGTGTCCGCCCCTGCAGCCTTGATCTCGGCGATGTTGTCGGTCTTGACCCCGCCGTCGATCTCGAGACGGATGTCGAGACCGGAGTCGTCGATGAGCTTGCGCACCTGGCGCAGCTTATCGAGCGCGGAGGGGATGAAGCCCTGGCCGCCGAACCCCGGATTGACCGACATCAGCAGGATCATGTCCACCTTGTCCAGCACATAATCCAGACACGACAACGGGGTGGCCGGGTTGAGCACCAGCCCCGATTTGCAGCCCTCTGCACGGATCAACTGGAGCGTGCGGTCGACATGCTCGCTCGCCTCCGGGTGGAAGGTGATGTAAGTGGCCCCCGCGGCGGCGAAGTCCGGCACGATGCGGTCCACCGGCTTGACCATCAGGTGCACGTCGATGGGGGCCGTGACCCCGTGCTTGCGCAGGGCCTCGCACACCAGGGGACCGATGGTCAGGTTGGGGACATAGTGGTTGTCCATCACGTCGAAGTGGACGATGTCCGCCCCGGCGGCGAGTACGTTGTCCACCTCCTCCCCGAGCTTGGCGAAGTTGGCCGACAGGATTGAAGGTGCGATCAGGTCAGGCGCCATGGGGTCCCCCGCATATCTCTGGCCGATCTGAGACGGCGTCGGCCAGGGTTGGTTTTGAAAGCCCAACACTCTAACCGAATAGGCCGTGCTTTTCATCGGAGTAGCCGAGCGGTTGCCCGCCTGCGGTGCGGGGTGCAACCGCAGCCCCCACTGCGTCTCGGTACCCAAGCGCCGCTGGCCACTGCGCCATCCGCTTTTCGACCCTGGGGAGCTGGGGTGCGTTCGGCCGGTGCCGCGGACGGCCCTGTTGCGGGACGCGCAGCCCACCCGTCGGAGCGGTGGGCCTCAAGCCCCGCGCGCCCGGGTCACGGTCTCGTAGGCGCGGATGATCTCCTGGGTCTTCTGGGATGCCATCTTGAGCGCTTCCTCAGGCAACCCCCTGGACGCCAGCTTGTCCGGGTGGTGACGGTTGATCAGACGGCGATAAGCGCGCTTGACCTCCTCGTCGCTCGCCTGCGGCTCTACCCCGAGCACCGCATATGCCCCGGCCAGGGTGCTTGCGGGGGAGCGCTCGGCGCCGCGCGTCCCGGCACTGCCCCAGGGGCCGCCGGCGGCACCCATCGCCGCGAAAAGCCGATGCTGGATCTGAATCAGATTTTCCAGCCTCCGGTAGCTCGCGCGGGATATCTTGAGCGTCCGACAGATATGCTCAAGAACCTCGCGCTCCGCCGCATTGGGCTCGCCGTCGGCGTAGGCGGCGGCGATCTCGATCTCCAGGAGCAGATGGAGCAGGGGGGATGTGCCCGGCACCGCGCGGTGCAGTGCCTCCAATGCCTCGGTCAGATCGTACGCGGGTGCCTTGCCCTGGTTGAAAAACAGGATCGCGGCGTTGCGCATCCCCTGACTCAGGCCCATCCGGTCCATCACCGACTTGGCGAAGGCGATCTCGGTCTCGCTGACCCGACCGTCAGCCTTGGCCAAGTGGCCCATGACCGTGAAGGTGGTCTCGAAGAACAGCTCCTTGAGTCGCGCACGGTCGACGCCCGTGTGTGCATACCCCTGAACCCGCGCGGCGGTTCGGTCGATGCCGCGCCCGACCACGGCCCCAACCACCGCACCGACAGGCCCGCCGACCAGCAGACCGAAGGTCCCGCCCAGGGCCGTGCCCAACCATCCCATCGCGCTACCCCCTGGGTCCCATATCGTCGATTCGAAGGAGAAAAAGGGTAGCACCCTTTGGTCGATGTCGGAGAAGCCGAGTGCCCCGCTCGCCGTCAGGACCCCCCGGCCGCCGGAGAGCCTATCCAGACGAGGCCGACCGTGCAGCACGCGTTGACCAGGACCTGGACGAGGCGGCGCCCTGGCCGTCGTCTAGATCCGTCGTCTGAAGCGTCCGTCCCAAATGCGTGTAAGCCCAAGGGCCGCGGATTCGCGCTCCAGCATCTCGCCGATCGTCTGCTCGCTCGGTACCCAGGGCTCGAGGAGCGCGCCACGGGCCGCATGCATCAGGTCGAAGACCGAGAAGGTGGCTGGCATGTTGGCGACCGCATTGCGACAGGCCTTGAGCTGTTGCACGACGAGCCTGCGCAGGATGCCATCGAAGGCCGCCAGCGCCGCACCGCGGGGACCGCCTTCCGAGCTGGTCTCCGGCGGGTCCACCAACCGCAGCGCCTTGATCTCCCGACGGCGGGCGCTCGCATACCAGTCCGGGTGTGTGAGCGGACCGGACCCGCTCCCGGTGTCGAGGTCGAATCCATAGACCGCTTTGAGCGCACCGCGGGCCGATTGGGCGATATAGATACCCGTGGCCCCGCTGAGCGGACCGCCCGCTAACCGCACCTCGCGCATCCCGTACAGGTCCCAGCTCAATGCAATGCCGTCCGCCAGCCAGCGCCCCAAGACCCAGGCACAAGCGACTGCGGCCCTCTCGTCGGGTTCCAGGTCTTCCCATTCCCGGGTCAAAGACCGCGGCGGCGGATCGTCTGGGTGCGCCCCTTGGCCCTCGACGTCCCCGGGAGCTGTCTGCCCGATCTCCCGCGCCAACCGCTTGGCAAAAACACCCTCGGCGTCCGCGTGGCACTTTCTGCAGTCGCTTTGGAAGCGCTCCCCGATGGTGTCGCCGATGCGCAATATTTGAGCCGCAACCCCAGCCGCAGTGCCATCCGGACCTGCAACCGACACCCCTGCGATCGCGGGCTCCCGCAGCGCTCGCGCGATCGCCTCGGTCAGGGGGGTTGCGATGCGCGGCCCCTTAAGAGCTTGACCCAAAACGCTGCCGATCGCGCACCCCAGCACATCTTTGGCAGCGGAAGGATCGAGCCCCGCGGATGCGAGAAGGCGTACCGCCCCGGGGAGCAGGGTCGCGAGCTTTTTCTTCGAGACATACTGCCCGAGCTGGCCGCTTTGAAACGGCTTGGTATCCGTGCGGGACCGGGGAACCGGGAAGCAGCAGATATTCAGGATCGCCTTTGCCGTCTCGCAGGGATGGTCTGCCGGCGATCCGTCCTCGTACAGCGAGCAGGCGACGCCCGTACCCTCCTTCAGCACCAGGGTCTTGCCGTCTCCGGTCACCGGCACCCCGGTCTCGCCGGAGCGAATGTCTGCGTCGCCGTCGTTCAGCAGCACGACCGCTGCCCGCAGGAGACCCACGGTCCTCGCGGCGTCGGCAAAGTCGATCGTATGCAGGCTATGTGGATTGCCGTGGACGATATCGCCGGTATAAGCGAAGTTCTGAAGAATGCGGCTGACGCCCACCGGAACCCCGTCCGCCACTGGGCCGGCAAAGGCAATACCGACCGCATCGATCGACATGGGCGCCCGATCGACCGCCCTCAACACTTCATTAAGCAGCGACTCCAGGCATTGCGCTGGCGTTTTGCCTTTGACCGTGGGCCATGGCAGCGAGCATAGGATCCCGCAAGGGGACGCAGCCGAGGCCCGCAGGTCCGCGGCCTGTCGGACTTGAAAGAGCTGCGCCTTGATCGATGTGCCGCCGATATCGATCCCGAGGATCGTCAGGGGCACGTGCGCCCGCCAGCGTGCCCGCATCTGGGGGTCGATCCCGATGCCCCAAGGATCGGCCATCCCCGAGGTATCCTGCTCCGCCTTCAGGGCGCGGATCTGCTCGACGTAATGTCCCATCAAAGGTCCGCCGTTGGCGTCGAATGCCTGGGCGATCAGCCCTGACCAATGCTGCCTGGCCTCGTCGGCGAGATAGTCGAGCTTCAGTCTTCGGGGTGCGAACGACACCAACAATCCGACCATCATCGCAGCGACATAGCAGGCCACCAGCGCCTCCGGCTCGAGCGCGCGCGCGGCCTGCCAGACGTCGACGAATTCGACGGGACGACCAATGGGCAGCCAAAGCGTGAGTCGTATATCGGCGCAGGCTCCAGCTCTCAGTGTTCGCGGCTCCTCGCCGACGATATGGAGTGCGGTAAGCGCCTGGGGCTTGATGTGCCGGTAGGCGGTCAGGACATGACCGACGAGCGGGGTAGGGAAGTAGCACTCTGGAGACTCCCACAATCCCGCAAGGCAGGCGAGGTGACGCCTGTGCACCAGGCGAAAGAGTGCCGCGAGGGCGCCGCGAGTCTCCGCGGGCAGATCGATGGCTCCGCTCTCGCGGAGACCCAAGACACACCGTAGTTGATCGGACTCGCTGACCTTATAGGTACGAAGCTCGCCGACTGTCTTGTCCAGGACCGGGCCAATCCCGGTGCCGCCCTCGAACAGGCCGCCGCGCCGCGGGGGAGAAACCAGCCTCGACTGGAAGCGGTGTTTCTCCCAGACGTTGCGCGAGCCAACCCGATGTAGGCACAGGGTGATGTTCTTTGGCGCCTCGGACTGCTGGGGCAACAGGTGCTCCCGTATATGCTGCTTGATGGCACGGAAGAGTGCGTCGTTGGCCCGTTGGACATAACGGCCGTACTGGATAAAGACCAAGCCGATCCGCGGCCTCCCATCCCTGGTCTCGATCAGAAAGTCGAAAAACCGCAGGGCCTGATCTTTGACGCCTGCGTCGGAGGCGGATTCGGTGCCGTGGTGGCGGGCGTGCAGACAGAGTGCGTGCAAGACGAGCGCGGCAGCAAGGCGGCGTTTCCAGCGCATCGCCCGTTCCGCAGACTGGGTCGCGGTCGGCGCGAGGAAATCGAACAGGCTGGCGCCGATGGCCTGCGCCGCAGCCTCTTGCACTGCTTCCAAGCTGTGGTCGAGGGGCTCGTCGGCGAACCGCACCTCGGGCGGATCGTCTTGGCACACATAGGCGAGCGCCTCGCGTGGATCCCGATCGGCTCCCTGGGTCCAGGAGGTCCGAGCCAAGGTCTGATGTGCCAGGATTGCTGCGATCAATCGGCAGTGGTCTTCGGGATATCCGGAATGCAGGAGCTCGCTGTATGCGCGCTCTGCCGAATGCGCCTCCCAGAGACAATCCCGGAACCACTCGCAATGGCTGTATAGAATGGATTGAATGACCAGCAGAGCGGGTGAGGTCACCGCGTAGCGACCACGCACCCAGGCCCCGATCGGCCTTAACACGGGATCTAGCCGCTCGCGTGCATCCGCATGGCAATCGTCGGTCAGAAAGCGCTGTAGGGCCGCGAGCATGGCTGCGACCGTTTGAGTGAGGGCGCCGCGGGTCTCTTGGTCCAGGCCCCGCAAGACCGGCGGCAGATGGGCGAGGTCCCCGCGCTTGACCGCGGAGAGAATCTGCCGAATCTGATGGACAGCGCGGTCCATGAGCAGGGCTCGAACGGTACTGCTGCGCCCTTCCTCCGCATCCGTGCCGGGCGGTCCGCCGGGGATGCTGACATAGGGGTCGAAGGTCTCTGTGCAGTCTGCTGCGTGCTCCATGGGCGCGACTCCGCCATACGATCGAAAGAGCCAACCCGGCGCCGGATGCACTTGAACCCGCGGCGCCGCTCTGCCAACCCCGCGTATCGGGCCTGACCCTCGCTCGCCCACGCGCCTCCCTGACGGACTCTATCTAGACGATGTCTGTTAGCGAATCGAAGCCGCTTGTCTCCAGCTCGATGACCAGGAGCGCGCGCCCCTTGGGCCTGAAGTTCGGTGCCCGAAGCAGCGGGATTCGGGCGCCTTCCAGGCCCTCGGGAAGGAAGGTCGGCATGACCGAGCCCGAGTTTTCGACGCAGACCGCGCGCTCGGCGCCCAGCCGCCCGGCGCTCCGGCCCAGGTCTTCCAGGAATCCGTGTGCGAAGACGCAGCAGAGCTCGCCGGCCGCGCCGACGCCGAGTACGGCATGCAGATAATCGCTGCAACGGTCCGGTGCCTGGGCCAATTGGGCCACGGCTGAGCGCATAGCGCCCAGCGCCTGCGCCCGGTCCGTATAAAGATTGTCGACGAAGGTCCGATGCAGACTCGCCCAGACCGCGCGGGTATCGTCGGTGGCAGCAGGGTGATTGCCGCGCGGCAGGTCGAACAGGTGCGAGTGGTCGGCGGCCTCGACGAGTATGGTATCCAGGAGCGAGGACTCGTCCAGGTCCGGGTCGAGCACCGGGTAGGCGGCGCAGAAAAAGTCTGCGCTGCCCCAGTCATCCGGCGAGTCGCCGAGTGCCAGACCCGCGCACAGACGGCCGTTGCGGGCGCCGATCCCGTAATAGGGCCTGCGACTGAGCTGCGGCTCCTCGCCGTCCACCGCATAGACGCGCCCGCCGCGGAGCACTGGGGTGCGCAGGTTCACCAGGCTGTTACGCATCCCGAGGGCCAGCAGCGGTCGGTTTGGCTCGATCGCCCCGGCGGCGCACAGTCCATTCAGGTGCTCGTCCAGGGTGAGCTTGCCCTCGTCCGGTGCCGGGCTGCGTGCCAGGAGGTTTTTCTCGGCCGGCGGTGCGGCCCCGTCAAGGACCGGAAGCGACAGCACCGCCCGCCGATAGCGGTGGACTAACAGCTCGACATGCGCACCGAACGAGAAGCTCGCCGGCCCGCCGATCATTGAGATCGCGGGATCGGTGCCGGGCGGCTCGGAATCGAGTACTGAAAATGGTCGAAGTAGGTCGCCTGCATGTATTCGAGCACAAAGGGCTCCGGCGTGTCGTCCGAGCTCGCAAAAAAGCGCTGCTCGGCATGCAGTACCGCTCGGGAATGGGGCGACTGGCCCATCTGTCCCAGGGTGATATCTTCGTATAGATTAGTCAATCGGGCATGCAGCACGGTATCGCGCGAGTGTAACCGATAGCCATAGCGGCCATAGATGTCGATCAGCGATTCCGCCGCGAAGTCGTGGGCGCCGACAAAGCCCTGCGGGAACCGTGCGGGGTCGAGATAGACGCGATGGAATACCTGTGGTCGCCCGTGCAGATGGCGCACGCGCACGATCGCAATGAATGGCTGCTCGACGGTCAGCCCAAGGCCGGATTGAGCGCGCTGCTCCAGCGGATACAGCGGGTGGTCTTCGTCCGCCAGCGGCAGGCGCAATGCAGGCGGCTCCAAGAGCGCGGTCACCAGGCGCTCTTGCTGCTGGGCAGCAGACGCGGAAAACGAAAACAATTGTACCCCATCGGTGACCGCGGGCAGCGCAACCGTTGCGCAGCCGTCCGCGGTCAAATCGAGCTTGCCTCTCTTGGCGGCGGCTTGCAGAGCCTCCTGGATCGCGTACTCGGTCTGTCCAAGCGCCGCCGCCAATTCTCCCACTGGCGGGAGTGGCTCGCCCGGTGCTAAAGACTCGTTATCCACGAATCGGTCCAGGAGTACCTCGACGGGCGTCGTGTCTGTCATTTCAACCTGCCTGAGTCTGTAGGCCCCCGCGCATCGCGGTCGCGCGAGCGGGGGGCTCCGGGATTTCGCCGTGGGCGGCGCACGTGCCACTGCCGTCTCCCGATGGAGGCTGCCGCGGGGCACCGCGACCCATGCCGTGGGCGCGAAGGCACATAAGATAACACGATCCTTTCAGGCCCGGCCGCCAGTGCCCTGGCGCTAGACCCAGCCCCGGGCGGCACCGGCAAAGCGGCGGACGGGGCCGGGCTCGGCCGCGACCCGACCCAGGTCGAAACCCGCGAAGCTGCGCTGGAAGCGGGCGCGCTCGCGCCAGTCGGCGGCCGAAAAGCGGCCCTGACCGCGCAGCACCCGCACACTCGGCACCCCGCCCAAGGTCAGGAGCCCTGCCCCGCCGATGCCGGAGAAAAGCCGGGGCTGGATCGTCAAATGAACTAGGGTGTCCGCGGTGGGCGCGCGCTGGTTCGACCGCGGGTCAAACCTGGCACGGGGGGCATGGAGATTCAGTGTATAGGCCGGCTGGCAGAGGCTCGTCAAGTCCATGCGCCGGGCCGCTCCGCCCCGGGCGAGCCGCGCCGCGGTGCGGTCCGGGAGGTCGCGCAGCGACTCCGCCAGCAGGCGGAGCCCCGCGCGCGACTGCACCGACCAGGGCAGTGCTTGGATGCGGGCGCGGATCTCGCGCAGTGCAAGCAGTGGGTGGCGATGCCAGGGGGCCGGCTGGCTAAGCTCCCCCGTGAAGGTCTCCAGGAGCCCCGCGGCGAGGTCTTCCAGATTCAGATGGATACGCCGGACCAGATCCTCGAATCCGGGATCGGCCAGCACCGCCCAGCCGGGGAGTGCGATGGTGCAGCCCAATGGCCGCTCCCCGCGCAGCGTTGCCGGATCGTCCGGGTCCAGGAGCTTGGCCCCCGGGAGGGCCAGCGCGAGCCCGGCGAGCGACTCGGCGATCAGCCGGGCGCCCAGAAAGGTGATGGGGTCCAAAGCCTGGCGGATCAGCCGACGGTCCTCGATCTGGCCCAGTGTCCCGGCCGCTGCCAGGGGTGCGAGCGCCGCCCGGTCCCAGTAGAGCAGATGCAGATGAAACTGCTTGGCAGCCTGGACACTCTCCCGGTCCGTGGTGTGGGGGTCGCAGTTCAGTGCCAGATGCAGCTCTCCGCCCGCCAGGCCGAAGGATTCCGCCACGGCAGGGTCCGAGCAGAAGCGCACGAACCGGTAGCCGGTCTGCCAGAGTGCGCGCCCGGTTTGGGGGCGCACGTCCGCCGGGGTGGACTTGGGCGGGACCGAGAGTTGCGAGAGCATCAGGTCAAAGCGGCTGTGGGGAGACGCCTTGTCGATCAGGGCCAGGGTCTCGGGGGTGCCCGCGGGCCCATCTCTGCACGACAGGATCTGAATGGTCCGGCGGGCGAAGCGCACCCGCGGGTCCGGATGCCCGATCTCGTCCGGGGTCAGCCGATAGGCCACCGGGGGTCCGGGCACCCGCAGATGGTCCCAGGCGACCCGTAACCCCGCCACACCCGTGGGATAGAGTCCGGACAATGGGTCCCGCGGACCGCGACCGTTCGGCTTGGGTTCGTTAGCGGCCAATCGCGCGCTTCTTGGCCCTAGGGACTGCGGGTCCGGACCAACCGCGGTCGCAGTGCCTTGAGGTCCCGGACCGCCTCGGCCACCAACCGGGCGGCGAGCCGGTTGAAGGCGTCCGCCATGGCCTCCGGGGTGTCCCCGTCCACCGGCCCCTCCCCGCTGTATTGAAGGCTCGCCATGGTCTGGCGGTCGCTCGCTCGCACCAGGGCCAGGTTGACGGTGCCGACCACCCGCGGGGGCCGGTCGGTGGGCAGATGCTCGAAGCGCTCAAGCTCTCCCCCCAGCAGATAGTCGGGGCGCGCCCGGTCCGGCGGGATGGATACGACCGCGAAGACCTCCGCCGCGCGCAGCCCGTTGACCAGGTTCTGGGCCAGTGCGCGGCTCGGCGGCTCGGCCCACAGCAGGCTCGGGTAACGATCGACCACCAGCGGCTGCTCGCGGGTGCGATAGACGATCTGGCGCCCGCCCAGAAAACCCCGGGCGGCCAAATCGTTGACCATCAGAGTGGAGTCCGCGGGCGCACCGGCCGGGCCTTCCAGGGCGACCGGCTCCAGGCTGAAGAAGCGGTCCGGCTGGATGGGCGGGGCCGAGCCGCAGCCCGCAAGGGTCAGGGCCAGGACTACGGCCAGGGCGCAGATCGGCAGGGCCAGCGCTCGCGGGCCGGACTCGGGGCCGGTGGGCCACAGGGTCACTTGAACCAAGGCGTGCGCTCCTCGACCTCCCGGCCCTGGAGGATGGTCGCCGGATTCTGGCGCAGATCGCGGGACAGTGCCGAGAGGTTGCGGGTGGCGTCCTCGATATTGGCCAGGATCGGGGTCAAGGAGGAGGACAGCTCCTGGAGCAGGGTCTGGGTGTCGTCCAGGGTGCTTTGCAATGCCGGCCTGTTGGCACTCACCAGTCCGCGGATCTCCTGCGCCAGCTCGCTGTATTGCTTGACCGCCGACTGGACCCCCTGGGTGGTCCCGGTGAGCCTGGACGACACCTGGGCGAGTTGTCCGGTCAACTGCTCGACCGAGCTCAGGATGGCCGCGATCTTCCGCGGGTCAACTGCCTGCTCCAAGCTCGCCGTGAGCTTGCGCAGGCTCTCGAAGGCACCGGCCAGACGCTCCCGGTTCTCGCCCTGATCGCCGCCGCTCCCGAGCAGCGTCTGGATGGTGTCGATCTGGGCCTTGATACTGACCAGCGCAGGGGCGATCGTCTCCTCCACCACCCGATTCAAGGAGTCGGTGAGCCGCCCGAGTTGGGCCAGGAGATCGGCCTCCCGACCCTGGGAACGGATTTGCGACCCGTCGGCCAGCAGGGCCACCGACTTCCCGGGTTGGATCTTGACCGCGTCCCCCTGGAGCAGCCCGGCGGCCCCAAGCTGCGCCAGGCTGTCCTTCGGCACCGGCCAGGCACCGCGGATGCGCAGCGTCGCGCGAAAACAGGGCAGCACCGGGGAGCGCGGCTTGGCGCTCGCCAGCGGCCTCGGACACTGATCGGCGTCCGGGTCGCGCCCCGGAAAGACCGGCGACACCCGCTCCACCATGCCGATGGCATAACCCTCCTGGATCACCTGTATGCCCACGTCGAGCCCCTTGGCATCCTGGAAATAGGCGGTAAGCCGATAGGCACCCCCAAACAGCCCCGGCGTCACCAGCGCCAGCGTGCCAACCGCGACCGTCGCCATGAGCAGCACGAAGAGTCCGGCGAAAAACAGGTCCCGCCGCTGCGCGCGGCCCTCGCGCTTGCCGGGTGCGCCGATCTCGGGGGGGGAATAGAGTCGTTCGATTCGGCTCATTTTTGAGGAGTGGCGAGTGGCGAGTGGCGAGTGGCGAGTGGCGAGGCTTCGGATGCCTGGCGGCGCGCGGTGGGGTTGTCGGCGACATTATTGCACCAACGGGCTGGTGCATCCGAGACACTGGTTGGTAAGCTGGTCCAGGCGTGCGAGCGTCAGGGCGAGCGCGGACTGGGGGATGGCATCCGCGGACTCTATGCAAGCGCCACCTTAAGGATGCCTGCGGCGGTGCGGGCGGTCTTCCGGCTGGCCAGCGGCGGTGCCGGGGAGACCGCCGAATCGCTGGCCGGACCCAGAGACGTGCTCGACTATCTGGAGGTCGCGCTCGGCCCCATCGCCGAGCGACTGAAAGAAAGCGACCGCAAGATCGTTCTGATCCTCGACGAGCTGCCCTTTTTCTGCCAGGACCTGCACGCCCAGGGCGGTGCCGAGCAGCGGCATGTCGCCGCCTTCCTCACCGAGCTGCGCCGCTGGCGGGACGAAGGTCTACCATGCTGGTCGGCGGGTCTGTCGGCGTCCATCGACTGGAGCGGGATCTGGGCGTCGATCCCAACCTGTTCGGCGACCTGAGTCACGAGCAGCTTCCACCGCTGGAGGACGAGGACGCGGCAGCACTGGTCGCCGCACTGGCCCAAGGCTGCGGTCTGCCGACCTGGACCGCGGAGCATGCCGCGTCCGTCCTGGCCTCCCCGCCAGCCGCCTATCCCGCCTTCTTCCATGCGATCTTCCTGGACCTGCAACGGGCCGCCCGGGGCCGCGGCCTGACCGCCGAGAAGACCGCCAGCCTCGCCGCGCAGGCCACCGAACGGCTTCTGCAAGAGAATTTCTTCCCCCAGTTCGATCACCGACTGGCCTATTACGACCCGACGGAGGCCGAGGTTGCCATGCGGCTGCTTCGACAGTTGGCCCGTGCGGGCGAGCCCATTTCTACCGAGACCATGGGTGGCGAATTCCCCGAGGATTGGACGCTGGTCCGTAAGACCAGACTACTGACCGCACTGCTCCAAGACGATTTCATCTGCAAGCTCCCCGGTAACCGCTTCGACTTCGCCACCCCGCTGGTCTCGGCCTGGTGGGGCGAGCGCGACGCATTGGCGGGTTAAGGCCAGTCATGTCACCCGTATCGCTCCATCCTGCCTCGCCCAAGATCGACGTATTCAACCCGCGCAGACTCTCCGACCATCAGGTCGAGGCCATTGCCACCGGCCGGGAAGCGCTCCTGGCCGAGCTCATTGACACCATTAAACGCAATAGCCAGGGCGGCACCATCCAGCATATGGCCCTGGTAGCGCCCCGCGGCTACGGCAAGAGCTTTCTATTGCGGCAACTGCGCCGACGGGTCGAGAATCTGGCCGGGGAAGGCTGGCCGGTCGTCTATGCCCATCTGCCGGAAGAGCTGCCGAATGTCTCATCCGTCGCGCGGCTTGTCGACGAGATCCGCCGTTTCGCGGTCGGCGATCTGCGCGGCGGTATCGGCTATTTCCGCGACGAGTCGCCCGATGCACTGGAGAGCGCGGTAGCAGGCTTGGACCGGGCGATGGACGAGCGTTTCGGTCCCGGCAAAGGACTGGTGGTCGCCGCCATCGAAAACTTCGATGAGCTGCTGGAGAAGTTTGTGCGCAAGGCGACCCGTGCCGCCCGACGCCGGGAGGGCGAGCCGCCTCAGTCCAAGGGACTGCCGAAGGGGCTCACCGCTGGGGACTTGGCCGTTGAATTGGCGCTGCGCGGTATTCTGGAGCGCCCGTCCAACCGGCTCATGCTCGCGATCAGCGCCACCCGCAATATCCGCAACGACAAGCCGGGACACCCGCTGTTCCAATTTCGATGCCGAATCGGCGGGGGCCGCGGCGGCATCTGGCATTCCGTTTCGTGCTTCGGCTCGGGCTTCTGCTGCGCTTGCTGGAGCCGGCCGACCGACCCGGGGGACAGGAGATCCTGGATGCGCTCAAGTCCGGTGTGTCGGACGCACTGGTCGGGCGATTGAATTCAGAAGCACGGGGTGCGACAGGACGGCGCGGGGTCTTTCTGCTCTGTGCGCTCGCGGTCGCCCATGCGCTTCGGGGCGCGGAACTGGAGCGCGAAGACGAGCGTGCGGAGGCTGCGATCCAGGCGCTGGCGGTGGCAGGAGCGGATGGGGATGCAGACATCTTGGTACGGGATTTATCCTCGTCAGTGCAATTCGGCGTGTTTGGCAATACCGAGTCCGCGATTCGCGAGGCCGAGTCGATTGATTTTACAGGTGCCTCTACGCCAGAGGCGCGACTCGTCGCGGGATTGGACGGGGCTTGGGCGAGTGGGTGCCGGAAGGACTACGAGACCGCCCTTCGGCGGTCCGCGGCGGCACTGGATCTGGCGAAGGCACTCGGCATGCCGGCCTTTGAATCCCGAAGCCTGGGGCTCATGGCCTGGTCTCTTCAACGATTGGGTCGTATAGAGGAATCACTGGAGTCTGCCCGCGAGGCGATCAAGCGGGCGCGGATCGGCCAGGACGCGGCAGGGGAAGCGAAAATGCTGGAGTTGTTATCCTGGTTGCTCGGGGAATTCGGCCGCCACGAAGAGTCTCTGGCAGAGGCAGAGAAGACGGCGGAGCTGGCGCTCGCTGCCGAGGACTTTAGTACCGGGGCTTCTGCGTATTCTCTTAAGAGCGATTGTTTGGATAGACTCCAGCGCCCTGAAGAGGCACTGGCTGCTGCGCTGAAGGCCGAGGAAACAGCCAGAATCTACGGCGATCCCGTTCAGGTTAAAGATGCAATGTTGACGATCGCCAAGAGCCTGAGAAAACTCGACCGTTACGACGAGATGCTCGCCAGGGCGCAAAGCCTCGAAGAATGGGCGATCGTGCGCGGCGACAGCGGCACCCGAGCCGAAGCCCTGGTCTATCAATGGAGCGCCATGGATCATCTGGCGCGCGGTGACGAGGCCGCCGAGGCCCGGCGCAAAGCCCTGGATCTGGCTGGCAAAGACGATAACCGTCAGCGGCGCGTGCTGAGTCTGCTGGGCTATTTGCTTGGCGAGCTGAACAGGCATGAGGAAGCCATCGATACCTTGGCGGATGCGGCGGCTGCTAGCGCAAGCTGCGCCATCGACCTTGGGAGTATCCTCCGGAATGCGAGGCGACTGTCCTGAAATGCCAACCCCGCGGTATACGCCAAGAAAGTTCTGGATGCATTCGCACAACTGACCGAGCTGGATGTACCCAAGGCAATGGTCTGGGCAGATGTCGCATTGCGTTTCTCTGCGTCCATGGGCCGATACGAGCAGCTCAAGACTGCACTGCGCCGTGCCAGCCCGACAGGGGCCATCCCTCCCGACACGATCGAGTCGCTTAGCTCGGAGCTAATCCGAATCGCGAACAATTCCGGACGCGCCCAAGGCTACGCGGCCATCGCGGCAGTCCATGCCGCGCTGACCCCGGAGCCGGGCGGCCCCGCCGCCTCGGACCACCGGTTCGCTCTGATCCGCGGCCTGATCCTGCGACTGCGGGACCCCGGGCTACTGCGCGACCTGGCCGATTTACTCGAAGAGCAGGACGCCAATGCCCATCGGGTATAGATCGATGCGCTCAGAAGCCGCGGACTCTATCTGAAAAGCGGCGGCGACCCGGCGGCCATGGAGCGGATCGACCCGGATCTCGCCCGGCTGTTTCAATCGATGGCGGAGATCGGCCCGCTGCCGACTCGGCTGCCCCGCTCGGAAGACCCGGATCTGGCCATCTGGCCCTGCGTGGTCGCACCGCTCGGCAGTCGCAGCTTCGGCGGGCTGATTCTGGACACGGCAGCCCCACAGCTCATTGCGCTGTTTAACGCGCTGGCCCCGAGGCTCGGGATCGCCAACCTGGACGAGTTCGACAGCTCTGGGCTGCGCGTCGCCGCACTCCCTTTCCTGCCAAGCGCCAGCCTGCTCCTGCTGCCGCATCGGAGCAATGGGATCGCGGTTCCTTTCGCGCTCTATCCGCAAGGCATGGTGTTGGTCGGTCGCTCGCTCGATTGGATTTATCCGTTGATCGCGCATCGGCCGTCGCCGCCGTCTTGGCAGGGCGGGACACCGGGCCCGGAGCTGGAGGGGTATGTGCGATTCTGTCTTGCATTCATGTGATCGCCCGAGGGCGATGCCTTCCGCCTGATCGCGCGTGCCGAGGACATTCCTTGGCTCGCGATCGCACCCCAGACCGATCGGGAGCGCGCAAACGCGCTGATCGAGCCCTTGATACGTCTGCCCGACGAAGGCGCGAATGCCAGACTGCAATCCACCATGCTCTTTCGCAAAGACCTCTATCGCGTGGTATTGCAAGCCCACCGCACAGGCTGGTTAGAGATGGCCAGCGAGGAGCTGCTGGCAGGCGATCTGTCGGTCGCTTCCGGCCCGGCCGCGGATCTTGTCGTCTCCGATTGATGCGATGCCTCACGGACCGCGTTCCCACGGGGAGAGAATGGGCCAGTGTTCGCTCCGACGGAACCGGCGATCGCCGCCGGGACCACCGACATCTTGTCGGCCCGCCGACGCCAGGCAGCATTCGCGCGGACGTCCAGATCGAACCGGTCTGTTGTGATACGAAAAAAGCTGCGGCGCTTTGCGCCGTGGCCGACAGAATGTCGGCGGTCCCAGGCGCCGCTTTGCGGCGGCGGATTCGGCGGCCCGACCAGTGCTTGTCCAGTCTCGGGCCTTGCGAACGCGGGAAGACGCGAGGGCCGCGTGCCCGGGGACCGTTATCCGCCCCCCGGCCCTCGCCCCTCGGCCCTCCCATAGAGCACGTAGCGCAAATCCAAGCGCCCCGGCAACGCGGACTCCAACTCCGGCGGAGTGCCGTCGAATGCCAGGCGTCCGTCGGCCAGCACGGCGATGCGATCGCAGCCGTCGCCCAGTGCGTCCGGGCGGTTGTCGGTGGCGATCAGGGTCAGGGTGCGGTTGGCCCGTTGCGCGCGCAGGACTTGCAGGGTCTCGCGGGCGGACACCGGGTCCAGTCCGTCGGTCAGTCCGTCCCAGATCAGTAGTCGGGGGCCATGGACCAGTGCGCGGGCTAGCTCGACACGACGGCGCTGGCCCAGGGAGAGCGAGCGCGGCAGGTGGTTTTCCATTCCGTCCAATTGCAGCAGGGCCATGATCAGACGGGCCGAGCGGGCCATCCGGTCGCGGCCCTCCGGGCGGGCGCGCAGCGGGAGCAGCAGGTTCTCCAGCACAGTGTGGCTTTCGAGCAGGGACCCGCCCTGGAGGACTGCGCCGACCTGGGCACGCAGCCGGTCCATGGCGCGCCCGCCGAGGCGGGCGAGGTCCTGATCCAGGACCCGGACGCTGCCCGCGGACGGGGGGTCGAGCCCCAGGATGAGCCGGGTTAACAGGCTCTTGCCCGCCCCGTTAGGCCCGACGATCAATAGCCAGGCGCCCTCGGGGACTGACAGCGTGAGGTCGGCGAGCGCGGCGCGTCCGCCCACATGCTGAAAGACCCCCTTGAGCGCCAGCGAGTCCGCCATGTTCAGCCGCGCAACCAGAGGATGACCGCCAGGTCGGCGATCAGGATGGCAGCCACGGCCCCGATCATGGTGCGGGTGGCCGCCTCGCCGATGCCCTGGGGGTCGCGCCCGGCGGCAGTGCCGTTGACGGTCGCGATGAGCGCGATCAGGAGCGCGAAGAGCATGGGTTTGCCGATCGCCTCCAGCAGGTCCATAGGCCCCAGTGTTCGGGTCAGCGAGTCCAGGAACAGTGCCGGTGGAATATTGGCATTGATCCAGAGCCAGAGGAAGGCGGCGACGAAGGTGACCAGGCTCCCCCAGACCGCGAAGGCGAAGCTCATGAGCAGCATGGCGAGCAGCACCGGCGCCATGGTGAACTGGATCGGGTCGATCCCCTGGACCAGTAGCCCGTCCGCCTCCCCGCTCACCGCCAGGCTCGCCTGACGTACCGCGAGCGCCACCCCCGCGCGTCCGGCCACCAGGATGCCCACCAGGACCGGAACCAGCTCGATGACGATCGCATAGGTGATCGAAAGCAGGACCAGCCCGGGCAGGTTGAGGCTCTCCAGGATTGACTGGGTCTGGCGCCCCAGGATGACGCCTACCGCCGCCGCCACCAGGGTGATGGCTGGGAGTATCGAGAGCCCGGACTGACGCAGCGACCAGGCGAGCGCCGGGACATCCAGGCGCGCCCGCCCGGCCAGGATGCGCACATACAGCCAGAGACAGCTCAGGAGTGCGAGGGTGGCGAGCCCCACCTGCTCCACCCAGCCGGTCGGACCCGAGAAGGGTCGGTCCGGGTCGGTCTCGGGGGCGTTCATCCAGGATTCTGCCGGCCGATCGCGCGGGTTGCGAATCTAGCCACGGATGGGCGCCCGGCTAACGAGTCGAACGGAGGGTGCCTCATCTCGCCTTGCTCAGTACTCGAATCCCCAATGGATCCGTCCGAGCGCCGGGTCCAGCACGACCCGCTTGAGCGAGCCGGCCGATCCCGGCCGGTTGTCCCCCAGGGAGACCCGAATCTCCGCCCGCTCGGCGATCCAGCGCTCGAGCCCTTCCAGCCCGTCCAGGGGGACGCGCCGCTCCGCCCGTGCGACAAGCCCTAAAAGCTCGCAGCGTGCGGACTCGTCCGGCTGCTCGGCCAGCACCGCCTGGATGGGCCGCGGGCAGAGCAGGAAAAGCCCGGCCCCGGCCCGCTCCAGGGCGAGACGGGCGAACAGACGCGCGACCGGATCGGCCAGGGTGGTCGCCACAGTCAGGGCGCGGTCCGGGTAGCGGACGGCGAGCCGCTCCACGGCCTGGCGGACCAGCCGCGCCAGGACCGGGTTGGGGATACCCTCCGCGGCGAGTCCAGGCGGGGTCTCGCCGATGCCTAACAGTAACATGCGCACCACGCCGAGCCCGCAGCGGGCAAGCAGGTTGGGCACGCCGCGAACCGCGAACCGGTCCAGGTCCTTCATCGGTTCGGACAGGTCGTCGTAGGGGATCAATTGGGGGTGGTGTTTGCGTGCGTTGTCCCGCACCGGGGCATAGCTCCAGCCGTCCAGATAGCGGTCGGCGGCCCAGCGCAGGTGCTCGACGATCGCCAGCCGCTCCGCCTCCAGCGGTCGGAAGGCGAATGACTCCACCCGCTCCTCGGGCGCCGCCCGGCAGTCGGCGATCGCAAGCTTGGCCCCGATGTGGTCTGCCTGGTGCCGGTTGGCCTCCCGGTAGGAGGCTCGCAGCTCGGCCCAGGGCCGGCCGGCGGGCTCCCGCTCCGGGTCCCGGCCTTGGGCGGCGATGCTGTCGGTATAGTGCTCGTGGATGGTCTGCGCCAGGCGGTCCACTTGGCCGTCCAGCAGGACCGCGGGGGCGCAGGCCAGGTCGCGATAGTCGAAGGGGAAGGTCTGGCCGTCCCAATCGGCGAGGGCTCCGTCCAGTGGCAGGTCCCCGCATTCTACAAGGATGGGCGGGGAGCAGCCGTGCTCGGCGGCGATGCGGCCCGCCAGGCCGCGGGCGAGATCCAGACCGGATTGGGGCGGGTCCATGGCCACCACAACCTGGGTCGGGGGCGCGAACAGCTCGAGCCGCTCAAGGTCTGTCCAATCGATCTCCGCCACCTGACCGGCTTGGGCATAGGTCGATCCGAACCGCATCGCCGCTCCCTCCGGGTCTGCGCAGGCGATCGTCACCCGTGCCCGGTCCTCCCCGTATTGGATCAGGCGCAGCGCTTGCACCAGGAGCGCCCGGGCCGGGGGGGCAAACCCGGCGATCAGCAGGTGCGGGCGCTGGCCGAAGGCGGGGTCCAGGCCGCAATGCAGTGGCCAGCGGGCCAGGACCGCACGCGCAGCCTGGTCCTCCAGTGCGAAGGTCTCCAGGCGCAGGGGCGCATCCGGGTCCTGATCCCGGAGGTCGGCGGCCCAATCGGGAGGCGGATCAGCCGGGTGCATCAGGATCAGCCGGGCGGGCTCGCCGCGCCCCCGGGCGACCTGCCCGCTCAAAGCCCGAACCAGGTGCGGCATGCCCAGGGCGGTCTGAAACGGCTCGGCCAGCACCAGGGTCTGGCCGCGGCGGAGCTTAAGCCCCGCCAACGCGTCCGGGGACAGTGCGCGTCCCTGCCGTCCGGACCGCGCCAGTCCGGCCAGCACCCGGCTCACCAGGGGCTGCGACCCGCAGGCCAGGACCGGGGGATCGCCGAATGCCATCGGTCAGGCCCGACTCAGGCGTCGCCCGAGCGGTGCAGGACCGCACCGGTTTCGTCCAGGACTGAGACCGTCATGGGGATACCCTGACGGATGCTGGCCGAGACCACGCAGAAGTCCTCGAACAGATCCTTGCAGCGGGCGAAGCGGGGGTTGTCCTTGACCGCATCGGCGACGATGAGCCGCACCTCGAGCCCGCCCACCCTCAGGCGCTTCTTGTCGTTGCGCACCATGATGCAGGTCGCCTCCGCCCGCAGGCAGTGGGGCGGTGGGTCATCCTTGAAGACGCAGAAGAGCAGGCTCGCGGACAGGCAGTTCGCGGCTGCCGCCGCCAGCATCCGGGAGGCGTTGGGTCCTGCCTGCTCCCCGAGCGGCGGGGGCTCGTCCATCAGCAGACTCGGCGCGCGCTTCCAGTCGAATTGCACATTGATCCGGAACCGCTCCTGCTGCTCCAGGTGGATGGTGAAACGGCCTTCTTCTGACATGAGGGCTCCTGTGGTCGCTGAGGCTCGGAAGGTGCGCCGAAGCGGTGCATCGGCTGCATATGAACGCGCATGCAATCGATCGTAGACCGGTCGTTGTATCGGTAAGGATGGCGACCGCGCTCCGGTGTCAGCCTGCCTGGCGGCTTTGGGGCCAGCGGCGGTTCTTGGCGTTGCGGGTCCCGCGCACCCCGGCCGCCCGATAGGAGTCTGGGTTCGCCGCGAAGGCCCGCCAGTCGCCCCCGGCGAGCGCCGGGCGATCGACGAGACGACCCCGGTAGAGATAGATCCAGGCCCGCCCGAAGGCGGTGGGGATCGGCTCCCGATCGTAGAGCCTGGGATATTCCTCTAGCCGGTCTAGCCTGACCAGACACTTTGAGTCGACGGCATAGACCTCTCCGGCGATCGCCGTGCATCCCCCCCGTGCGACCCCCGGGTAGGCCCCTAGATCGAACAGGGTGTAACAGGGTCGGGTACGCCAGGGGCCGAGCAGTCGCCCGCCCGCGAGCAGCGCATGGTTAACCTCCCCGGCAAGCAGGGTGCCGTAAACGAAAACCCGGTGTTGCATGAGTACCGCGCGGATTACCCTAGTTTGCCTCGGCCCTTCTTCTAAGGTTCTATCCGCGTGCCCAGCACCTCCAGAAACCTGCGTATCCACTCAGGATGAGCGGGCCAGGCCGGGGCAGTCACGAGTCGACCATCAGTGTACGCATTGGAAAAGGTGTCGTTGACCTCGCACCAGGTGCCCCCGGCACGTTCCACGTCCGGGCGGACTGCCGGGTAGGCGGTACAACGCTTGCCATCCAGCACCCCGGCTGCGGCCAGGATCTGCTGGCCGTGACAGATCGACGCGATGGGCTTATCCCCCGCGGCGAAGTGGCGGACCAGCTCGATCACGTGCGGATTCAGACGCAGGTATTCGGGGGCGCGCCCGCCGGGGATGACCAGTGCGTCGTACTTGGACGGGTCTACCGTGTCGAAGTCGGTGGTAATGGCGAACAAATGACCGGGCTTCTCGCTATAGGTCTGATCGCCCTCGAAGTCGTGGATCGCGGTACGTACCCGGTCCCCGGGGTGCTTGCCGGGGCAAACCGTGTGCACCGTGTGCCCCACCATCAGGAGCATCTGGTAGGGGACCATCGCCTCGTAGTCCTCCACAAAATCGCCGACCAGCATCAGGATCTTCTTCGCCGCCATCGTTCTGTCCTCCGCTGTTGTGCGGTTGATCGGAGTCCAAACTATACCATCGGGCCGGACGCGGGGGCGGCGAGGGCCGGGTATACTTGGGCATAACCGCGCAGCGCGTGGCATGACCGGGGCTTCAGGATCCCATCTCCGCCCCCTTGTTCTCCCCCATCAGAGCACCCCGATGTCCAGTTCCGAGAGCTTCGAAGACCTTCTGCGCCAGCTCGACCAGACCCAGCCGGCCGCCCGTCAGGGCGAGCCCAAGGTGGGCGACAAGGTCCGCGGTACCATCGTCTCCATCGCCGAGGACTTCGTCTTCGTGGACCTGGGGTCCAAGACCGAGGGTCGGATGGACGCTGGCGCGCTGCGCAACCCCGAGGGCGAGTCGACCGTCCAGGTGGGCGACAGCATCGAGGCGTCGGTGACCGGCAAGGACTTAGACAGCGGCACCCTGCTGCTCGGCAGCCAGCACGGGCACAAATATCACGGGCTTGAAGAGATCCGTCAGGCACAGGCACAGGGCTTGCCGGTCCAGGGCCAGGTGACCGGCTCGGTCAAGGGCGGGGTGGAGGTCCTGGTGGCCGGCATGCGCGCCTTCTGCCCGGCCTCCCAGATCGACATCCGCTTCGTCGAGGACCTGACCGAATTCGTGGGCCAACGGCTCGACTTCCGGGTCACCAAGATCGAGGGCGGCCGGCGCCCCAATCTGGTGCTCTCGCGCCGGTCCATCCTGGAAGAGGAGCAGCGCACCCGCGCCGAGCAGACCCGCGCCCAGCTCAAGGAGGGTGCGGTGCTCGCGGGCACGGTCACCAGCCTCAAGGACTACGGCGCATTCGTGGACATCGGCGGGATCGAGGGGATGATCCATATCAGCGAGCTCGCCTTCGGCCATATCAAGCACCCGAGCGAGCTCTTACGGGTCGGCCAGCCGGTGGAGGTCGCGGTGCTGCGTATCGAGCCGGCCCAGGGCGGGGGCAAGTCGCGCGACAAGATTGCGCTCTCCATCCGCGCGCTGGCCCGGGACCCCTGGGCGGACGCCGAGCAGAGCTTTCCGGTCGGGACCCGGGTCAAGGGAACCGTGAGCAGGCTCCAGCCCTTCGGGGCATTCGTGGAGCTTGCTCCGGGGGTGGACGGTCTCGTGCATATCAGCGAGCTGGGTTCCGAGCGGCGGGTCAATCACCCGAGCGAGGTGCTGACGGTTGGCGATGCCGTGGAGGCGACCGTGCTTGGGGTCGATCTGGAGCGGCGGCGCATCGCGCTGAGTCTGGACGCATCCAAACAGGTGGAAGGCGTCCCGGATGCAGCGGCCTACGCCCCCTCGGCAAAGGCCCGGGGAGGGGCTGGTCTCGACGCGGACCGCCGCCCGGGTCGCGACGGGGATCGGCAGCCCGGCAAAGGCACCGCCAAACCCGCCGAGCCGGCCCCGGAGCGGACCATGGGAAGCTTCGGTGCGCTGCTGCAAGAGAGCCTCAATAAGCGCCGCTGACGCAGATCGCTTCCGGCGAGCCCTGTGGCATCGGCGCATGAAAGCGGGCATGAGCGCAAGACCCGACAGTCCGGACCGCGGTTTGCAGGAGCCACCGCTCGCACTCTATGTCCACACCCCCTGGTGTCTGCGCAAGTGCCCCTACTGCGACTTCAACTCGCACGCCGCGGCGGCGGGGCAGGCCCCGCCCTTTGCCGACTATGTGGCGCGGCTGCTCGCCGACCTGGAGCGCGAGCTCTTAGGCCTCGCCGCCCGGCGACCGCTCGCGAGTATCTTCATCGGCGGCGGCACCCCGAGCCTGTTCCCGGGCGAGGCCATCCGCGCACTGCTCGACGGTATCCGCGCACGTACGAGCTTGAGCGACGACTGCGAGATTACCCTGGAGGCCAACCCCGGGGCCGCGGACAGCGCCCGCTTCGCCGCCTACCGGGAGGCCGGGGTCAACCGGCTCTCGATCGGGGCTCAAAGCCTGGACGCCGCGAGTCTGATCCGGCTCGGGCGCATCCATGACCCCGGACAGGCGCACGCGGCGGTCGCCGCGGCTCGCCTGGCCGGATTCGACAATCTCAATTTGGACCTGATGTTCGCGCTCCCCGAGCAGACCCTGGTTCAAGCGTGCACGGACCTGGACGCACTGATCGACCTGGGCGCCGAGCATGTCTCTTACTACCAGCTCACCCTCGAGCCCGGCACTGTCTTTTATACCCGCCCACCCCGGGTGCCGGATGGGGACCTGGCGGCGGATATGGCCGCCGCCGGACGCGAGCGCCTCGCGCAGGCCGGCTACCGGCAGTACGAGGTCTCCGCCTATGCCCGTCCTGGACGGCGTTGTCGGCACAATCTCAACTATTGGCGCTTCGGCGATTACTTAGGGATTGGTGCGGGCGCCCACGGGAAGCTCACCGCGGCGGCCGAGGGCACGATTCGCCGCCGGGCTAAGCGCCGACACCCGGCAGAATACTTGAGGGTCGCGCCCGATGCCCTGGCAAGCGAGGAGCGCACCCTCGACGAGGTCGACCGCATCTTCGAGTTTGCACTCAACGCCTTCCGGCTCGCAGAGGGGTTCGAGCAGACACTGTTCGAATCCGCTACCGGGCTGCCCTGGTCGCGTCTGGCGTCGGGGGTCGACGATGCGGTGGCCGACGGGCTCTTAAGTCTGGAGGCGGGATGGGTGCAGCCTACGGCGCTGGGACGCGCCTTCGCCGACGATGTGGTGTCCCGCTTCCTTCCGTCCCCGGTCCGGCGCCCGTCTTGAGGGATGGTTGCGGACCCGCGCACGGGGTGATATCTTGCCGCGTTCCCCCAGACAAAGACAGCCCGTACAGGGCGAGAAAGGTCAACATGAAAGAAGGAATCCACCCGAATTACGGCGATGTGAAGGTGGTTTGTAGCTGCGGCAACGAGTTCGCCACCCGCTCGACGGTGGGTAAGGATCTGCATGTGGAGGTTTGCTCTGCCTGCCACCCCTTCTACACCGGCAAGCAGAAGATCGTGGACACCGCCGGTCGCGTCGACAAGTTCCGCCGCAAGTACGCGCGCTAACTCGGCGCGCTCGCGCGCGCCGAGATACAAAACGGGAGATGCCGATCGATTCGGCATCTCCCGTTTGTATTCGGGGCATTGCGAAACGGCGCTTTATCTCCCGACAAAGCGACGGGCCGACGCACTCTCATATGCCGCCCCGTTCGGGGCTCTCCCTGTCCCCTTCGCGCGCTCCTGGCCCGTCGCTAAAGCATGTCTTTAACGGCTTCCGCTTCGTCGGTCAGCTCCTTGAGCGTGATATCGATCTTCCCGCGGCTGTACTCGTCGATCTCAAGACCTTGGACGATCTTGAACGAGCCGCCTTGGCACTCGCATGGCATGCCGAACACGATCCCGGCCGGGATGCCATAGGAGCCATCCGACGGGACGCCCATGGTCACCCAGCCGTCGGCGCCGAGCACCCAGTCTCGGACGTGGTCGATGGCAGCGTTGGCGGCGGAGGCGGCGGAGGACAGGCCGCGGGCCTCGATGATGGCAGCGCCGCGCTTGCCGACGGTCGGCAGGAAGACGTCGTTATACCAGGCGTGATCGTCGATCAGCGCCTTGACGCTGTCGCCGTTGGAGGTCGTGTAGCGGTAATCGGCGAACATGGTCGGGGAATGATTGCCCCAGACCACCAGCTTCTTCGAGCGATGTCACCGGGCGTCCGGTCTTGGCTGCGAGCTGCGAGAGTGCGCGGTTGTGGTCCAGGCGCAGCATGCCATGGTAGTTGTTCGGATCGGTGCGACCCACCTTGCGGGCGGCGGCGCCGGCAATATACGCATTGGTGTTGGCGGGGTTGCCGACGACCAGAACCTTGACGTTTTCCTGGGCGTGCTCGGCAATAGCCTTGCCCTGAACGGTGAAAATGGCGCCGTTGGCGCTCAGCAGGTCGGCACGCTCCATACCCTTGGTGCGCGGACGGGCGCCTACCAGCAGGCAGACATCGGCGTCCTTAAAGGCGACGTTCGGATCGTCGGTGGCGATCATGCCGGCGAGCAGCGGGAAGGCGCAGTCTTCCAGCTCCATCATTGCGCCTTGCACTGCTTGTTGCGCTTGCGGCAGGTCGAGCAGCTGAAGGATGACCGGCTGGTCTTTGCCGAGCATTTCGCCGGAGGCAATGCGGAACAGCAGGCTATAACAGATCTGGCCTGCGGCACCGGTCACTGCAACGCGCATAGGGGTTTTTGACATGGGTCGCTCCTGTATGGAACAGCGTGGTTGATATGGCTCGACTCTGCACCGGGCGCCTGCGCGACTTTTCATTGCAGGGGCAAGTATCGGAAAATAAAAATATTAAAAGCTCCGCACGATACTGTCAATTCAAGGGAATACTGCTTATGAGTAGAGTCATGATGTGAATTCGCGCGACGCTCCACCGTCGCCCGCGGTCAGCAGGCGCTCCAGCGCAGCAATGTCGGCCCCGCGCTCGGGGCGCTCGGTGACTGGGTCCAAGGGCGGGTTGCGCAGCGCCTGGCGCGGCAAAACGATCAACTCGTAAGATATGTCTCCGGCCACGAAGCGCAGCACCGGGTGGTCGCGGCGCTCGCCGCCACTGTAGCGGAAGCTGCGGCTGCGCTCGTGCCAGGGGATACGCCGGTCCATGAGGGCGAAGACCACCTCCTCCGGACAGTCGGCAAAAAGCAGGATCTGGACCCTGCGCTCGACCATGCCTCCCCCGGTCAGGGCCGGCCCAACCAGCCGGGGCGAAAAGGCGCGGAATACCTCCATGGCCTGCAGGGCCTCGCCGCGCAGTCGCTCGAGCTTCCGTTCGTCGGATTCCTCGCGAAACAAGCGCCGCTGGGCCAGGATGGCGTCCTGGATCTCGTCGTTCGCTGGCCAGTTGCGCCGGTCCGGGATCCCTGTCCGCTCCGCCGCCTTGCGTCTTGCGCGGTCGAAGTCGGACAGGTCTTGCTCGATCATGATGCGCGCGGCCTCGTAGGCCATGCGCCGACGGGACGGATTGATACGATCTCGTTCGGACATCCAACACCTCTGCGCTCGGCACCCGGCGCTCCGCCCTGGGACGCGACGGTCGGCCGCCGGCCCGGTGCCGATGGGGGGCAGGCGGCAGACGGTAGCATGCCCGCCAGCCCGGTGCACACCGGTGTCTGCCCCCCGGGACGGGCCCAGGGCGCGCACTGGGTCACGAACCGGAGCGCGCGGACACGTCGGAGTCCCGCCCGTCGCTATAATGGAGCCCTGAACGAGCGCGTGCGGGGCGCTCGCCAAAAGCATCTACTTTGATATATTTGCGGCGAAGTCCGGAAGCGTCGCGTAAGTTGTGGGCGCAAGCTGCCCGTCAAACAGAGAATCCCATGTTCGGTCTCGGTCGAAAAAATAAGGCCCTGTTGGGTATCGACATCAGCTCCACGGCGATCAAGCTGATCGAGCTGACCCAGAGCGCCGGCTCCACCGCCGCCCTGTTCCGGGTCGAGACCTTCGCGATCGAGCCGCTGCCCAACAACGCGGTGGTCGAAAAAAAGATCGCCGACGCGGACGCCGTGGGGCAGTGCATCCAGAGGGCGCTGGCCAAGTCGGGCAGCAAGACCAAGCGGGCGGCGGTGGCAGTGTCCGGCTCTGCGGTTATTACCAAGGTCATCTCCATGTCCGGGGCCTTGAGCGACGCGGAGATGGAGACCCAGATCCAGCTCGAGGCCGACCAATACATCCCCTACCCCTTAGAAGAGGTAAATATCGACTTCGATGTCCTGGGTCCGTCCCAGGCGACCCCGGACATGGTCGATGTGCTGCTGGCTGCCTCCCGACGCGAGAACGTCGACGATCGGGTGAGCGCACTGGAGATCGCCGGTCTGACCGCGGCCGTGGTGGATGTGGAAGCCTATGCCATGGAGAACGCATGCAGCCTGCTGCTGGGCGGGCGCGGCGAGGAGCGCGGAGAGCTGACCGTTGCAGTGGCCGACGTGGGCGCCTCCACGACGACCTTGCATGTGCTCCACGACGGTCAAGTGGTGTACACTCGCGAGCAGAATTTCGGGGGCCAGCAGCTCACCGACGAGGTCCAGCGCCGCTATGGCTTGCCGCGGGAGCAGGCGACCCAGAAGATCCTGGACGGCGACGTGGCAGATAACTACGACACCGAGGTGCTGGCGCCCTTTAAAGAGGCTCTTGCGCAGCAGATCGGCCGGGCGCTCCAGTTTTTTTACTCCGGAACCACTTTCAACCGGGTCGACCAGATCGTCCTGGCTGGCGGGGCCGCTACCATCCGCAAGATCGACGAGCTGGTGGAAGAGCGTCTGGGTCTCCCGACCATGGTCGCAAACCCCTTTACCCAGATGTCTCTATCCTCCCGGGTGCGGGCCCAGGAGCTGATGCGCGAGGCCCCCGCGATGATGATCGCGGTAGGTCTGGCCCTGCGGGGGTTCGATTAAATGGCGCGGATTAATCTACTTCCCTGGCGCGAGGCGGAGCGCAAGCGCCGCAAGCGCGATTTTGCCATCGCCGGCGCCGTGGCCCTGGGTCTGTCGGTGGTCGCTGCTTTGCTGGTGCACTTTCAGATCGAGGCATGGATCGCCGATCAAGAGTCGCGCAACCAGTTTCTGACCGACCAGATCGCCCAGCTCGACCGCCAGATCAAGGAGATCGAAAATCTGGAGGAGACCAAGGCCAATCTGCTCGCCCGCATGAACATCATCCAGCAGCTCCAGGAGAGCCGTCCTGAGGTGGTGCGCCTGTTCGACGAGTTGGTAAACGCCATTCCCGACGGTGTCTTTCTCACCAAGTTGGAGCAGACTGGCCGCAATGTGGTGCTGGAAGGGCGCGCCCAGTCGAACGCCCGGGTCTCCGCATTCATGCGTAGCGTCGAGGGGTCGGGATGGATCGGTAATCCGCGTCTCCTGCTGATCGAGCACAAGGACAAGACCGGGACTGGCTTGAGCCATTTCCGTCTGTCTTTCGATCAGATCCAGGCCAAGCCCGACGAAGGCGACACCGAGTCCGCCTCCTGAGCCGGGCACCGCGCTCCCATTATGGTCCCCGATCGAAACTGAGCCACACACTATGGAGCTGAGCGACCTCAACGATCTGGACCTGAACAACGTCGGCGAATGGCCGGTATTGATCAAGGCCCTCGTGATCCTGATCGGTTGTATCGGTGTAGGCGTCGCCGCCTATTACCTGGACACCCAAGCGCAGCTTATCCGCCTCGATTCGGCGCGCGCCACCGAGCACGATCTACGCCAGACCTTCGAGATCAAACAACGCAAGGCGGCAAATCTGGACGCCTATCGTCAGCAGCTCGAAGAGATGAAAGAGTCCTTCGGCGCTATGCTGCGCCAGCTCCCGGATAAGACCGAGGTCGCCGCGCTGCTGGTGGATGTCTCTCAAACCGGTTTGGCGGCGGGTCTGGAGTTCGAGCTCTTTCAGCCCGAAGGCGAGCAGTCTAAGGACTTCTATGCGGAGCTGCCTATCAACATCCGGGTCACCGGACATTATCATGAGTTCGGGCGCTTCATCAGCGGCCTGGCTGCGCTCCCGCGAATCGTCACCATCCATGACGTGAAGATCGCCAACACCGGCGGGGAGACTGGCGCCGACGGGGCCAAGCTGTCGTTGCAGGCGACCGTAAAGACCTATCGCTATTTGGACGAGGCGGCGGCAAAATGACCCGCAAAGGAAGCTCCGTTCTTGCGCTGCCCTGGCTGGCCCTGGCCCTGGCCCTGGCCCTGGCCGGCTGCGGTGCCAGCGACCGTTCCGATTTGGAAGCATATGTCCAGAAGGTCAAGGAGCGCGATCCCGGACCTATAGACCCTCTGCCGGATATCAAGCAGGTCAATACTTTCGTGTTCGAGCCTGGGGACCGCCGCGACCCTTTCGTCGCGGACAATCGGGGCAGCGAAGTCGCCGCCGCCGCTCCCGGCAGCAGTCTGGCGCCCGACCCGCTGCGGCGTAAAGAAGAGCTGGAGGGGCATTCGCTGGACGCCGTGCGGATGGTCGGTACCCTGGAGCAGAACCAGACCCGGTGGGGCCTGATCCGTACCCAGGACGGTACATTGCATCGGGTACGCGTCGGCAACTACTTAGGAATGAACAACGGTCAGATTACCAGCATCAGCGAGGATGCGATCCAATTGACCGAGGTCATCTCGGAAGGCCCCGGCGAGTGGCGTGAGCGCCAAGCCACGGTCACCTTGAGCGAGTAGCCCGTGGAGGCCAAACCGCAATGAACAGCGCACCCTTCAGTGCCGTCCGAGTCCCCAGGGACCTGAGGTCGGCCGCCCGGACCCGGCGTCTCGTCCGACTCCTGCTACCGGTCGCCATCTTCACCCTGGGCCTGGCCCTGCTCGCGCCAGGCGCTGTCCTGGCGGCGGACCTGCAAAACGTTGAATTTGCGGCACTGCCTGGGAATCGGGTCGAGATCCAGCTCCAGTTTTCCGGGCCTGTGCCCACCCCGGAGACATTCGCGACAGAATCGCCCTCGCGCATCGCGCTGGACTTCCCCGGGGTCGCCAGCAAGCTCGACCGCAAGGCGATCCCCATCGGGGTGGGGGCGGTACATAGCATTGTCGCGGTGGAGGCGAGCGACCGCACTCGGGTCGTCGTTAATTTGAATGACTCGGTGCCCTACGAAGTCAGCACAGACGGCAGCCGGGTATCTCTGCGCATCAACACACAAGATGATGTAGCTGCCGCCCGGCCGGTCCAGCAACCCGCAGGACAGGTGCCGGCTACCGGGGCCGCAGTACCGCGGACCGGACCGCGTCAGGCTGCGGGCGGGTCTCCGCCCCGGGCGCAACGCTCGGGCGGGTCCGGACCCGCGGTGCGCGACATCGATTTCCGTCGCGGAGATGGGGGAGAGGGGCGCGTTTCGATCAAGCTCCCGAGTGCGCAGACTCGGGTGGCGGTACGCGAGCAGGCCGGTCACGTCTTTGTAGACCTCTACGATACGTCGCTACCGCAGCGACTGTTTCGCCGGCTCGACGTGGCGGACTTTGCCACCCCTGTCGTGGCGGTCGAGTCTAAACCCGCCGGGCGCAATGTGCAGCTCGATATCCAGACCGGGAGCGATTACGATTATCTGGCCTACCAGACAGACGATTTGTTTACGCTCGAGTTCCGCGCCCTAAGCTCGAGCGAGAAGGAGGAGGCCCAGAAAAAGAAGGTCGTCTATTCGGGCGACCGGCTTTCGCTCAATTTCCAGAGCATCGAGGTGCGTGCGGTGCTTCAATTGCTCGCGGATTTCACCGGGCTCAACCTGGTGGCGAGCGACACCGTTGCCGGGAGCATCACCCTGCGCCTAAAGAATGTCCCCTGGGATCAAGCCCTGGACATCATCCTCAAGACCAAAGGGCTTGCGATGCGCCAAACGGGCAATGTGATCATGATTGCCCCTAGCCAGGAGCTGGCCGCTCAGGAGAAGCTGGAGCTCGAGTCGCAGAAACAGATCGAGGAGCTTGCGCCCCTGCGCTCGGAGTTCATCCAGGTCAACTACGCCAAGGCCGAAGACCTTTCGGCCATGCTCAAGTCCAAGGAGAACAATATGCTCTCCGAGCGCGGCAATGTGACCGTAGACGCCCGTACCAACACCCTGTTGGTCCAGGACACCACGGCCAAGCTCGAAGACATCCGGCGCATCGTCGCCCGCCTGGACGTCCCGGTACGTCAGGTGATGATCGAGTCGCGGATCGTGATCGCCAACAACGACTTTGCCCGCGATCTCGGCGTGCGTTTCGGCGTCTCCGGCTCCACCGGGTCCGGACCCAAGCCGATTCGGGAGAACGGCGAGATCGTCGGCTGGACCAAGGGCGGGAACCAGATGCTCACCGGTGGCGGAATGGAGGGCAGTCTCGCCGTCAGCGGCTATCAGCGCGGTGCCTTCGGACTTGACGTGACCGAAGATCCTGCGACCCCGTATAATTCGGGAATCGAGATCGCGGCGGGCTCCGGCAACGAGGCGCTCATGGTCAATCTGCCGGTGGCGAGCCCCTCGGGCGCCATTAATTTCCTGATCGGCAAGGTGGGCTCCTATCTGCTACAGCTCGAGCTTTCCGCGATGCAGCGGGAGGGTCGGGGCGAGATCGTCTCGAGCCCCCGGGTTATTACGTCCGACTCACATCCGGCGAGGATCAAGGTTGGACAGGAAATCCCCTATCAGGAGAGCGCCGGCGGCGGCGGCGGGGCGACCACGACCGCATTCAAGGAGGCAGTGCTCCAGCTCGACGTGACGCCCCAGATCACCCCCGACGATCGCATCATCATGGAGCTCAAGGTCAACAAGGATAACCCGGACTTTACGCAAGCCGTGCTTGGGGTGCCGCCGGTCGATACCCGGTCTGTCGAGACGACCGTGCTGGTCGATAACGGCGAGACGGTGGTGTTGGGCGGTGTCTACGAACGGGAGAAGACTTTCCAGAAGGAGCAGGTGCCGTGGTTGGGGGACGTCCCGGTGCTGGGGCGGCTGTTTAAGAAGGAGTCGCGCCTGGATAACAACTCGGAGCTCCTGATCTTTGTCACTCCCAAGATCCTGAAGGGCGACGTGGCCCGCAACTAGGCTCGAAAGGCCGCCCGCTCGGGCGGCTTTTCGACTGGTAAAACAACGATGTCCGGAGCAGTTGGCCCTTGGGTCGGCTCTGCGGCTCGGGCTCTAGCGGGGGCCTGCCCGGGTGCCCGGTGCTGCAAAGTGTCGGGGGAATCCTCTGTAAGCCTTGCCGAGCGGGCTAAAATCTGGCATATCTGTTGCGATGATTCGCGCCCAGAATATTTTCCTTGTGGGGCCCATGGGGGCCGGCAAGAGCACAGTCGGCCGCCAGCTCGCCGAGTCGCTGTCTTATACCTTTAAAGATAGCGATCAGGAGATCCAGCGCCGCACCGGGGTAGATATCCCCACCATCTTCGAGTTCGAGGGGGAGGAGGGCTTCCGTGCCCGGGAGCGCCAGGTCATCGAGGACCTAGTGGCCGAGGAGCGCATCGTGCTCGCCACGGGTGGCGGTGTCATCCTCAACGCCGAGAACCGCCAGAACCTGGCCGCCCGCGGGGTGGTGATCTATCTGCACTGCACCCCGGAGCAGCAGTATGCCCGCACCTCCCGGGATCGCAGCCGCCCGCTGCTCCAGACCGAAGACCCGCTCGCCCGGCTGCGGGAGCTGATGGAGGAGCGCGACCCGCTCTATCGCCAGGTCGCGGACCTGGTGGTCTCCACGGAGAAGCGCGGGACTGCGTCGGTGGTGAAGGAAATCCGCCGTCGACTCGAATCCGAAGACGCTTGACGCGCTCGGCTAGACGGCTCGCTTTGGGAAGGTCCTGTCGGCGACGAGCGGCTCGCGCCACTGAGCGTCGGGCGAATCCGTGTCGACATGCCCCTGGCATCGTCTGCATCTGCCAAAGTCCTTGATCGATCGCGGACCCCGACCGTTCCGGCACGACGCCCGATGCTGCCTCGCCGGACTGAAACAACCATCGGCGACTGACTGCCTGCCATGACTATCACGCTCGAGGTCTCGCTCGGCGCGCGCAGCTATCCCATCTACATCGGTGGCGGAATACTCGCGCAGCCTTCGCTCTATCGGCCCCATATCCCGGGCCGCCAGGCGATGATCGTCACCAACGAGACGGTCGCCCCGCTCTACCTGGATCCGGTGCAGACGGCGCTCGCCGGGCTCTCGGTTCAGACCGAGGTCTTGCCCGATGGCGAGGGGTTCAAGACGCTGGATGTCCTGAACCGCATCTTCGACCGACTGCTGGCGCACCGTTTCGGCCGGGACTGCACCCTGATCGCACTGGGGGGCGGGGTGATCGGGGACATGGTCGGCTTCGCCGCCGCCTGCTACCAGCGCGGGGTCGCGTTCGTCCAGGTCCCCACGACCCTGTTGGCCCAGGTGGACTCGTCCGTGGGCGGCAAGACCGGCGTCAATCACCCCCAGGGCAAGAACATGATCGGGGCCTTCCATCAGCCCCAGGCGGTGATTGCGGACGTGGCGACGCTCTGCACGCTCCCGGACCGGGAGCTCTCGGCGGGCCTGGCGGAGGTGATCAAATACGGATTGATCGGGGATCCAGAATTCTTCGACTGGATCGACTCCAACCTGGATGCCCTCCTGGCCAGGGACCAGGCCGCGCTTACGGAGGCGATCCGCCGCTCCTGCGAAAACAAGGCAGCGGTGGTCGCAGAGGACGAGCTTGAGTCCGGCAGCCGTGCGCTCCTGAACCTGGGGCACACCTTCGGACATGCCATCGAGACCGGGTCCGGCTACGGCAGCTGGCTGCACGGAGAGGCCGTCGGGGCCGGCATGTGCATGGCCGCCGACCTGTCCGCCCGGCTTGGCTGGCTGGACGACCGGCAGCTTGGGCGTATCCGCGACCTGATCGCCCGCGCCGGACTCCCGACCCGACCCCCGGCGGACCTGACCGCCGAGCGCTTCCTGGAGCTGATGGCAGTCGATAAGAAGGTCCAAGACGGTCGGGTGCGTTTGGTGCTCCTCAAAGGCATCGGAGAGTCCCTGGTGACCGACCGCTTCGATCCGGCCCTGCTGCGCGCCACCCTGGACGCCTCGGCCTAGTCGGGCTGGTGCGGCCCGGATGCGCACCAAGACGGTGCGCTATGCGCGTCGGCAGCCCACCCTTGCCCTATTCAGGCTCAATCCCCATTCCCGCCCAGACCCCCGTTGTTGGTCCGCTCGGGCACTCGCCGATGGCATGAGCCGTGCTTGCGCGTTATGATGGCCGGTCGCGCGCGCACGACTGTGCGTCGGCCGGCGGCAGCGCAACCCCGATCGGGGGGCGCGGCACCGGGCGATCCCCTTAAGTCCACGGAAAGGCATGGGGCCGAAGACAATGTCGAATCGCAAGGTTGGCGGGGTGGCGGGCATACCCGGGACTCTCTCCAGTAGATGGGTCCGGCCCCATACCCCACAATCCCGAACCGTTTAGCCAGGTACCTACGAGGTCCGCGATGAGCCTGCGTGCCCTTCCGCCCGCACAGGGTCTCTACAACCCAGCCAACGAGCACGACGCCTGCGGCGTCGGCTTCGTCTGCAACATCAAGAATCAGAAGAGCCACGCCATCGTTCGGCAGGGTTTGGAGCTGTTGGTGCGTCTGACCCATCGCGGGGCCGTGGGTGCAGACCCCAAGGCTGGCGATGGGGCTGGCATTTTGGTGCAAATCCCGGACGCTTTCTTCCGCGCCCAAGTGGACTTCGAGCTGCCCCCGGTCGGTACCTACGGTGTGGGCATGGTCTTCATGCCCCAGGACGAGGCTGCCCGGCGCGAGACCCAGGCGACCGTCCAGCGCCGCCTGGAAGAGGGCGGGCAGCGGGTGCTCGGATGGCGCGATGTCCCCACCGACAACTCGGTGCTTGGGGCGAGCGTGCTGCCCACCGAGCCCGTGGTGCGCCAGGTCTTCGTCGCCTGTGGGGATAACTGCCCGGACCAGCAGGCCTTCGAGCGCCGGCTCTTCGTGATCCGCAAGCGCATGGATAACGAGATCCGTGCCGCCGGCTACGACAAGACCGCCTTCTATGTCACATCCATGTCCTCGCGCACCATCACCTACAAGGGGATGCTGCTGGCGGACCAAGTGGGTGCCTATTATCCCGACCTGAGCGACGAGCGCTTTGCCTCGGCGCTCGCGCTGGTGCACCAGCGATTCTCGACCAACACCTTCCCGACCTGGGACCTGGCGCATCCATTCCGAATGATCTGCCACAACGGGGAAATCAACACCCTGCGCGGCAACGTCAACTGGATGGCCGCGCGCCGCCACACCATGCGCTCGGAGGTCTTGGGCGAGGACTTGGACAGCATCTGGCCGCTGATCCCGGAAGGCCAGTCGGATTCGGCCTGCTTCGACAATGCGCTCGAGCTGTTGGTGATGGGCGGCTATTCCCTGGCTCATGCCATGATGCTCCTGATCCCCGAAGCCTGGGCCGGCAACAAGCAGATGGACGCCAAGCGGCGCGCATTCTACGAGTATCATGCGGCACTCATGGAGCCCTGGGACGGACCGGCCGCGGTTGCCTTCACAGACGGTCGCCAGATCGGCGCGACCCTCGACCGCAATGGCCTGCGCCCCGCCCGCTATCTGGTCACCAACGACGACATGGTGATCATGGCCTCCGAGATGGGCGTGCTGGATATCGCAGAGAGCCGCATCGTCAAGAAATGGCGCTTGCAGCCCGGTAAGATGTTCCTGATCGATTTAGATCAGGGCCGTATCGTCGACGATGCCGAGATCAAGGCGGAGCTGGCCGGCGCCAAGCCCTATCGGGAATGGCTGGGCCGGACCCAGATCCATCTGGACGAGCTGCCGACCAACGTGGCCCCCATGGCCCCGGACGCCGACACCCTGCTCGATGCCCAGCAGGCCTTCGGCTACACACAAGAGGATATCAAGTTCCTGCTCCTACCGATGGTGGCGACGGGTCAGGAGGCGGTGGGCTCCATGGGAGCGGACAACCCGCCCTCGGTCCTGTCGCGTCGGCCCAAGCACCTGTCGACCTATTTCAAGCAGAACTTCGCCCAGGTGACCAACCCGCCGATCGACCCGATCCGCGAGGAGCTGGTCATGTCGCTGGTGTCCCTGATCGGCCCGCGGCCGAATCTATTGGGACTCACCGAGGCAGGCAAGAACTGGCGACTGGAGGTCAATCAGCCGGTCCTGACCAATCAGGACTTAGAGCGCGTGCGCCATATCCAGGACAACTCCGGCGGTAAATTCCGCTGCCGCACCCTGGAGATGGTCTATGCCTCGGACGAGGGCGCCGCGGGCATGGGCCCGGCACTGGAGCGGCTGTGCCGGGAGGCCGAGCAGGCGGTGCTCGACGGCTACAATATCCTGATCCTCTCGGACCGCAACACCAATCGGGACCATATCCCGATCCCGGCCTTGCTCGGCACCTCCGCCGTTCACCATCACCTGATCCGTCAGGGGATGCGCACCAGCTCGGGGCTCGTGGTGGAGACCGGTGCGGCACTGGAGATCCATCACTTCGCGGCGCTGGCTGGCTACGGGGCCGAGGCCATCAACCCCTATCTGGCCTTCGACACCATCCAGTCCATGCTCGACGGGCTGCCGGAGTCGCTCAGCTTCGAAGAGGCCCAAAAGCGCTATATCAAGGCAGTCGGCAAGGGGCTCCTGAAGGTCATGTCCAAGATGGGCATCTCCACCTTCCAGTCTTACTGCGGTGCCCAGATCTTCGATGCCGTCGGCCTTAACCAGGTCTTCGTGGACCGCTATTTCACCGGCACCCAGACCACGGTGGAAGGGATCGGGCTCGACCAGGTGGCGGAGGAGGCGGTGCGCTGGCACACCCAGGGCTACGGCAACGAGCTCATCTATCGCAAGCATCTCGACGTGGGCGGCGACTATGCCTTCCGGCTGCGCGGGGAGGACCATGTCTGGACCCCGGACAGCATCGCCAAGCTCCAGCACGCCACCCGTGCCAACAGTTGGGAGACCTACGAGGACTATGCGCGCCTCATCAACGAGCAGAACGCGCATCTGCTGACCTTCCGGGGGCTCATGGACTTCAAATGGGCGGACGCGCCGGTGCCGCTCGAGGAGGTCGAGCCAGCGAAAGAGATCGTCAAGCGCTTTGCCACCGGAGCCATGTCGTTCGGCTCGATCAGCTACGAGGCGCATTCGACCCTGGCTCGGGCGATGAACGCATTGGGCGGCAAGTCCAATACCGGAGAGGGCGGCGAGGAGCCCGAGCGCTTTAACCCGCTGCCGGACGGGTCCAAGAACCCGGAGCGCTCGGCCATCAAGCAGGTCGCCTCCGGACGTTTCGGGGTCACCACCGAATATCTGGTCAACGCCGACGACATCCAGATCAAGATCGCTCAGGGCGCCAAGCCCGGCGAGGGTGGCCAATTGCCCGGCCACAAGGTCAGCCCCTGGATCGCCCGAGTGCGCCATTCAACGCCTGGCGTGGGCCTGATCTCACCGCCGCCGCATCACGACATCTATTCGATCGAGGATCTGGCGCAGCTCATCCATGACCTGAAGAACGTCAACCCCGGGGCGCGGATCTCGGTCAAGCTCGTCTCCGAGGTCGGCGTCGGGACCGTGGCGGCCGGGGTCTCCAAGGCCCATGCGGACCATGTGACCATCTCCGGCTACGACGGCGGCACCGGTGCGAGCCCGCTCACCTCCATCAAGCACGCCGGCTCCCCCTGGGAGATCGGGCTCGCGGAGACCCATCAGACCCTGGTCCTGAATCGTCTGCGCGGTCGCATCGCGGTGCAGGCCGACGGCGGCATGCGCACCGGTCGGGACGTGGTCATCGGCGCGCTCTTAGGCGCCGACGAGATCGGCTTCGCCACCGCGCCGCTGATCGTCTCGGGCTGCATCATGATGCGCAAGTGCCATCTCAACACCTGCCCGGTGGGCGTGGCCACCCAAGACCCGGAGCTGCGCAAGCGCTTCACCGGTCAGCCAGAGCACGTGATCAACTATTTCTTCTTCGTTGCCGAAGAGGTCCGCCGGCTGATGGCGCGCTTAGGATTCCGTACCTTCAACGAGATGATCGGACAGTCCGATCGGTTGGAGATGCGCCGCGCGATCGACCACTGGAAGGCTCAGGGGCTCGACTTCACGCGGCTCTTAATGAAGCCCAAGGTCGGCCCGGAGGTTGCCGTCTATAACCGAGAGAGTCAGGACCACGGTCTCGACAAGGCGCTGGACCACGAGCTGATCAAAAAGGCCGCTCCCGCCCTGGAGCGCGGGGAGCCTGTCCAGATCGAGACCGGCATCAAAAACTACAACCGCACCGTGGGCGCGCTCTTGTCCGGGCGGGTCGCCGAGCGCTACGGTCATGCCGGCCTGCCCGACGACACCATCCACATCAAGGCTAAAGGCACCGGCGGCCAATCCTTCGGTGCCTGGGTGGCCAAGGGCGTCACCATCGAGCTGGAAGGCGAGGGCAACGACTACGTCGGCAAAGGGCTCTCGGGCGGACGGCTCATCGTCTATCCGCCCGCCGACTCAGCCATGGAGCGTGCCGAAGACAACATCATCGTCGGCAACACCGTCCTCTATGGCGCTATCAGCGGCGAGTGCTTCTTCCGCGGTGTGGCCGGGGAGCGCTTCTGCGTGCGTAACTCAGGTGCCACCGCGGTGGTGGAAGGGGTCGGCGACCACGGGTGCGAATACATGACCGGCGGCATCGCCGTGGTCTTAGGACCCACCGGGCGCAACTTCGCAGCCGGTATGTCTGGCGGTATCGCCTATGTTCTAAACGGCGACGGCACCTTCGAGGACCGCTGCAACCTCTCGATGGTCGAGCTCCAGCCGATCACCCCCGAGGACAAGGCGCTGGAGAGCATGGATCATCAGGGCGGGGATCTGGAAGGCCACGGTCTGGTCGACATCAGCCGCGACATGACCCGGTACGACGCCACGCGCCTCAAGTGCCTCATCGAGCGACACCTGCATTACACCAACTCCGCGGTCGCGCGGCGCATCCTGGACGACTGGGAGAGTTATTTACCGAAATTCGTCAAGGTCATGCCGGTCGACTACAAACGCGCGCTGGCCGAGATGCAAGCCAATCAAAGCCGCCCGCCGCGGCCGAGCAAGCAGTTGAAGGGGATCGCCGACCATGGGTAAGCCGACCGGATTCATGGAATACGACCGTCGCGACCGGCGCTACGAGCCGGCCTCCGACCGGGTTGTCCACTACAACGAGTTCGTGGTCCCCCTCACCGACGCGGAGACCAGCGCGCAGGGCGCGCGCTGCATGGACTGCGGAATCCCCTTTTGTCACCAGGGGTGTCCGGTCAACAACATCATCCCGGACTGGAACGACCTGGTCTATAAGGGCGACTGGCAGTCGGCGATCGAGGTCCTCCACTCCACCAACAACTTCCCGGAGTTTACCGGCCGGATCTGCCCTGCACCCTGCGAGGCGGCCTGCACCCTCAACATCGACGACGCCCCGGTGGCCATCAAGACCATCGAATGCACCATCGTCGACAAGGCCTGGGAAGAGGGCTGGATCAAGCCCCAGGTCCCCGAGCGGCGCACCGGCAAGCGTGTCGCCGTCGTCGGCTCCGGCCCCGCTGGGCTCGCCTGCGCCCAGCAGCTCGCGCGCGCCGGTCACCAGGTGGCTGTCTACGAAAAGCAAGACCGCATCGGTGGACTGCTGCGCTACGGTATCCCGGACTTCAAGCTCGGGAAGAAGCTCATCGACCGCCGCCAGGCCCAGATGCGCACCGAGGGGGTGGAGTTCCATACCCATGCCCATATCGGCGTGGATATCCCCATCGCCAAGCTCAGAGCCGACTACGATGCGCTGGTCCTGGCCGGCGGCGCCGAAAAGCCCCGGGACCTGCCCATCCCCGGCCGGGAGCTCGAGGGCATCCATTTCGCCATGGACTTCCTCACCCGCAACAGCAAGCGGGTCCAGGGCAGTTTCGTCCCAGACGACGAGTTCATCAGTGCCCATGGCAAGAACGTGCTCGTCATCGGCGGCGGCGACACCGGGTCGGACTGTATCGGTACCTCCAACCGCCACGGCGCCCGCTCGGTCATCCAGATCGAGATCCTGGACAAGCCCCCGGTCAAAGAGGACAAGGGACTCACCTGGCCGGACTGGCCCAACAAGCTCCGCACCTCCAGCTCCCAGGAAGAGGGCTGCGAGCGTCACTGGAATGTTCAGACCAAGTCACTCGTCGGCGACGAGCAGGGTCGCGTCAAGGCGGTCAAGTATTGTCTGGTCCGCTGGGATAAAGACGCGCAAGGCCGCTGGCAAATGTCCGAGATCCCCGGCACCGAGGGTGAATTCAAGGTCGAGCTGGTCCTGCTCGCCATGGGCTTCGTCCACCCGGTCCATGCGGGCATGCTCGAGGCGCTGAAGTCCGAGGCCGGTCTCGAGCTCGACCCGCGCGGCAACGTCAAGGCCCCCACCGACGGCATCGGCGCCTACCAGACCTCGGTCCCCGGGATTTTCGGGGCGGGGGACATGCGCCGCGGCCAATCCCTGGTGGTCTGGGCCATCCGCGAGGGTCGCCAGTGCGCGCGGGCAGTGGACGAGTGGCTGATGGGGCGGTCGGATTTGCCGAGGTAGGGAATAACGCTCGGCGCCTGCTGCGCAGAGAAAACGGCCTTTGGGTCGCCGCGGGCTCGAGGCGCGGTCAATGCCTTCTGGTTCGACACGACCTTTAGGATCAATGCTATAGTTGGTCTAGGGTGGTTGAAGGTCCTATCAGTCGGCGCGGGGCGTGCCCATCACTGCGACGCGGCTGGGGTGGCGGGTTTGGACACCAACTCCGAGAGCAGCAACCCGTCCTGTCGGCTGAGCTCGTGGCCGCCAGCGACCACCCGGATGCTCGCCCGGCCGTTCAACGCGGGCACCCGGCGCAGGTCCTGGCTGGGTGCCGCGCACGGCTTGGTCCCCCGGCATGCCGTACGCGACGCCGCGCACCACCGCGACGTAGCCGATGTCGGGGTGCTGGCGACCGTTGAGCCAGTACAGCAGGTTGCCGGGCGCCGGCGGGGCAAGGTCCGCGAGGGTCCCGCGCGAAGACTGCACGGTACGATACAGGTCGTCTCCCACCTGGCGTTTCACGAACCAGCGCTTGATCCCGCCGAACACCCCGCGGTCGTCGGTTGCATCCAGCGCCTCCCATGCGCGCTCGGTGCCAAGGTGCGGGGCGGCGATGGTGATCAGCCGGGTGACCGTGCCCGCGCCGTAGTTCACCAGCGCCAGCCGGGCCACGACGCCGCCGGCCGAATGCCCGATGAGGTCGACCCCGTCCTTTGGGTGCCGGTGCGCCATGGCGCCCAGCATCCCGCCGAGCAAGCGCGCCTGCTCCATCAGCGGCGCGGTGGAAGGCAGATCGACCGTGTAGATGGCGAATGCCCCGGCGGGTTGCCCGACCGGCTCCAGCCGCACACCGGACCCTGTCGACTGCCAGTTCCCGGCGAGCGTCCAGCCAGCCGCCTCCAACACCGGTAGCACCCCGCTCCGCTGCCACGAACCCGAGTCGCTGAGGTAGCCGTGCACGAGCACCAGGCTCCGTCCGGCGGTGGCGGGGCCGGCGAGCACCAGCCCGAGGACGCAATACAGGGCCAGCCACCGGCGTCCATGGCAGCGCTGGATGCCGCGTCCACCGGGTTGGTCAAGCGGCCGGTACCCTCGATCTCGATGCCGACCGGGTTGCCGGCGGCGGTGAGCACCGGAAGTGGGTTTCTGCGGGATAGGGGCGCCGTTCTCCGCAGCGTACGCAGGGTCGTTCAGGCCGATGCAGAAGTTGCCGATCGGCTGCGCTGGGGAGAGCCAGCGCGCCACGGAAAGCTTGTTGCGGATGAGGTTGCAGCCCAACATCTAATTACTTCCCATCGCGCGCCCATCCGAGCGTTCGCGAGTGACAGCCGGAAAATGCCAACTCAGGAAACAATGGACGCATGACGACTGGCAGTCTGTTCGGTAACACACGCATGCCCCGCTTCCTGCAGTTGGAAAATGTAACGGGTTGGGGGGGGTGCCGGCAATGTGCGCCAGAAGACAGACGGAAGTCCAGATTGTCCGTAGCGTCAAGCTGTCTGAGTCAATGGCCGCATGACGGTCCCCCGCGATGCTCGACGGCCGGGCGGTCTTTGCCCAGGAAACCGTGTGCCGACATGGATTGCCGGTGCATCGCCCCATTCCCGTTTCACTGGAGGCAGTAATCATGAAATTCGTTGAGATCGTCAGCACAGGGTTGGTGATGAGTGCGTTGTTTGTCGCACTACCCGGTTGCGAGAAGCAGAAAGGCCCCGCAGAGAATGTCGGCGAGGCGGTCGACAATACGGTACAGAGCGCGGGTCAGAAGATGGAAAAGGCCGGCGATAGCATCCAGGACGCGACAACACCGGGCAAGAAATAACTCGCAAGAGGTAACCCACCGCCTTTGGCGGTGGACTCCTCAAGGCTCCGCCGTTCCGGTTTGCCCAGATGCGGAAGCGGCGGGTCTCGACCCGCCCGTGGACGCGCTCGGCGGTTTCGAGGAGCTGGGAGTCGAGGCCCGCGTAGTCCTTTGGCGCCGGCGTCGACGAACGCTCCCTCCACCTCAGTTGCCAGGGCTTCCTGGTTGCACTTGATGACCAACAATGCCCGAATCTGCTCCGAACCAGGCAGATCGTAGTGGAGCACGTCGTCGAAGCGGCGAAACAGGACGTAGTCCAGGATCTCAGGATGATTGGTGGCCGCGATGACGGCAGATGTCCGAGATCCCCGGCACCGAGGGCGAATTCAAGGTCGCGCTGGTCCTGCTTGCCAAGGGCTTCGTCCAGCCCGTCCATGCCGGCATGATCGGTCCGCGGATTCGGCGCCCGAAAAACTCCCGCTTATGGACTCCAATTCCGCTAAAGCACTTGAGAGCGGCGCGGAGTACACTGTTGCTTGCCATGGCCTCTACCGAGAGCCGGACGGTACTTGGATCCTGTGTCTCCTCGCTGGCACCGGTGGCCAAGCCGATTCTTCCTAAGTCGGTGAATCGAAGGAATGCCGACGTGCGCGCCCCTTACCGCCGGGCAGGATGGCAGATCGATGCTAGGTGCCGATGCGAATTACGCGACCAATAACCGGCAGCTCCTCCTGCCCATTCCGCTAAGCCTCTTCGCCAACCTCTCGTTCCCAATTTGCGGCGAGGGTCCGCCGGTCTGTATCAATCAGCTTTTTCCCTGTCCCTTGACCTCGGTCGAGATCGGAGGGCGAGCGCCAAGCCACGCTCAGCATCCCGAACGACGACAACGACGGCTACCCCGACGCCCGCGACCCCGATCCGCTCAACCGCCATATCGTGCCCGCCGCGCGCGTGGGCACCCGCTCCGCGACCAGCCCTGCCTTTTCGCTCGATCTCTGCGGGCGGACCCAGGTCACCAGCTTCAGTCTCGCCATCGATCTGCCGCTCGTCGGCGACTGGAACGGCGACGGCTTCGACGAGATCGGCGCCTACCGCCCGAGCAGTCAGCGCTTCTATTTCGACATGGACGGCAACCTCCAATACGGCGCGCCCGACTTCGGCTACACCTGGGGTGCGGCCAACGTCCTACCGTTTGCCAGGAGGGGGTAGACCGGACTCTTGTTGGGCGAGCGCAGTATCCGCGTCCGGCAGGTCCTAAAGCTTGACCAGCATGTTGGAAATCGGGCGCTCCGATGGGTCAGCCAACTTATCTGTCTACTGAACGAGCTGCGGCCGCGCCAGCCATTGCGGACCCGAAATACCGCGCCTGAAGGCTTCCAGTGCCTCGGGCGACGAGTTGATACGCAAGTTGCTCACGGACCGATCGCTGTTCTGCCAGCGCTCGTGCCAGATCACCGCTGCACCGAGTCGCGGGTAGTCTTTCGGAACGGTCGCGAAAAACTCGTCCAGCCACTGCGCCTTATTGCCGAGCTTGGGCATTTCTCCCACGCCCCATTCAGCGAGCATGACTGGCTTGGTCGGGTCGATGGCGCAGATCTCGTCGTAATGGCCCTTGATCGCCCGTTCGACCGGAATCCAGCCCTCGTCGTTGAACTGGGTTCCGTAGGCGCTGAGGCCGAGCCAATCGACGTAGCCGGACCCCGGGTAATAGCTGGCCATGTCGTTCCAAGGGTCGTTGGGCACCGAGACGTTGTTGGTGTGCCAGACCCAGACGACATTGCTCGCGCCCCGAGCGCGCACGCGATCGACCACGTAACGATAGGTTTTCTTGAATGTCTCCGGTTCCTGCGAAACAGCCGTCGCAGCCGGGCACCGGACGGGTTCCGCCGTTCAGAACGCCCGACCAGGGGAACCAATTGCCGTTCATCTCCAAGCCCCAAGCGACCAGCATCGGGTGTCCGTAGGCGCGAGCCCGGCTCGCCCAGAAGTCGATGTAGCCGTTCCAGCGTCCGGCCAGGATGGAGTCGAAGGTGAAGCGGCGCTCGCCGGCCGGAGCTCCGGCACGCGGTAATCGGTCCCAGGGCGACCAGAACACCAGGGGCACGGCCCCATAGTTGGCGACGATGCGCAACTGGCGGTCGGGAAAGCTCTCGTTTCCCCAGTCGCTGGAGAGCGCCACGAGGGCGAGCGGCTTGCCGGCCAGGGCGGTGAAGCGCTCCAGACCCTCGAGGGTCAGACGGTCCTCGCGCTCGCCGAGGTCGATATAGGCGCCGCTGTAGGCGCCCTCTTTGGGTACCGCGAGCTTGAGGACCGGCGTCGCGGCAGGCGCGGGCGCGGCCGGGCTTGGGGCGGCCGGTGCCAGCCCGCTGGCCAGTCCGCTTGTCGCCAGGGCTAGCAGAATCGCGAATCGCTTCATGTTCGGATTGCTCCTTTGCCGGATGCCGCGGACCGTTCGTAACCGAGCTGGACCGTGCCCTTGCGGTCGAGCTTGCCCCAGCCGTACCAGGCGCCGCGCAGCGCGCGGAGGATCGAGGTCCAGACCGCGTAGCAAAGCAGCGGCCGGTATACCAGTCGCATGGGGAAGATCCAGAGCGCGGTGCGCAGCGGCGCGCGCTCCAGATAGCAGCCGAACAAAGCCATGATCCAGTCGAGCGCCAGGAAGAAGATCGCGTAGATCGCCACCGAGCTTCCGGCCCCCCAGAGCAGGGACAGGATCAGCGCCAGGTCGACGACCGGAACCAGCGCGACCAGGAACACGTGGCAGAACCAGATGCTCGGGAGACTGAAGAAGCCGAGCCCTGGGTTGTCGGCGCGGAATACCAGGTCGCGATGCTTCCATAAGCATTGCAGGGTTCCGAACGCCCAGCGGACGCGCTGCTTGACCAGTCCGCGCACGCTGTCCGGCGCTTCGGTGTAGGCGAGGGCGCCCGGGGCGTAGCGGATGCGGTACCCCGCCCGGTGCAGGAAGAAGGTGAGGTCGGTGTCTTCCGCCAGGGTGTCGCCGACGATTCCGCCGGCCTCCTCGATCGCCGACTTGCGGAAGGCGCTGGTCGCGCCGGGCACCACGGTCACCGCGTCCCAACGGTCGTAGGCGCGCCGGTCCAGGTTGAACCCGCAGATGTACTCCAGCGCCTGGAAACGGGCGATCGGGGTCGTCGGATTGCCGACTAGAATGTGGCCGGAGACGGCGCCGACTTTTGGATCGGCCAGCGGAGCGACCAGGTGCCGGATCGTCTGCTTGCGGAGCTGGGTATCCGCGTCGAGCATCGCGATCAGCTCGTTGCTGGCGGCGCGCAGCGCGCGGTCGAGCGCGGCGGCCTTGCCTTGGTTGGTTTGCGAGATCGGACGGATGCGCGGATCGCAGGCCGCCAGCTCGGCCAGGATCTGCCCGGTGCCGTCGGTCGAGCCGTCGTCGACGACGATGACTTCCAAGGGGCCTGGATAGTCGGTATCGAGAACCGAGCGAATGGTGGATTCGATGACCTTGGACTCGTTATAGGCCGCGATCAGAATAGAAACCGGCTCGCTCAGACCGACCGGCTGGGGCGCGAGCGACTGCCGATGCCTGTGACGCAGCGCGAGCCACATGACGATGGCGCTGCGAACGAAAAGCAGCACGGTGATGCCGATCATGAAGGCCCATGCCAGCTCTTCGAGCTTCTGCAAGAGCGACAGACCGGTTCCCGCCAAGATGCGGGAATCGGCTGGATCGTCGGCCCGAATCGGCGGCATGATCGCCGCGCGCGGCAGATCGAGCAGCGGCTGCAGGGTCACGATGCGGTCCCCGCGGTCGCGCAGCGCCCGAATGATCTCCGGCAACGCTGCGACCGTGGCGGAGCGGTCGCCGCCCCCGTCGTGCATCAGCAAGACATTGCCGAATGGACGGCGCTCCTTGACCCGCTGGAGTAGCTTCTCCGGGGTCGGATCGTTCCAGTCCTCGCTGTCGACGCTTTCGGTGACCGAGAGATAGCCGAGTGCCTGGGCGCGGACCAGGGTCAGGAACTGGTCGAAGGTTTCGGGAACCGTATCCGCGTGGTAGGGCGGACGGAACAGCAGGGTCGAAATGCCCGCGGTCTGTTCCAGGATGCGCTGATTGGCATTGAGCTCCAGGACGGTCCGCTGCTCGGTCGCATTGGACAGGTCCGGGTGCGAGTAGGAGTGATTGCCGATCTCGTGGCCTTCCGCGAAGATGCGGCGCACCAGGTCCGGATTCTCGATGGCACGCTCGCCGACCAGGAAGAAGACCGCATGCACGTCGTCACGTTTCAGGATGTCGAGGATCTGCGGGGTCCAGACCGGGTCCGGTCCGTCGTCGAAGGTCAGCACGACTTCGTCCTCCGAGAGCCCGCCGCGGTGGTAGATCAGCGGGTACTTGGGGATGGACTCGTAGCGGCTTTCCCAGAGTCCGCTCGGCGTGGCGTCGACGGAGCGCGATCCGTCGCGCGGATCGTCGGCCACGGTCAGCAGATCGCCCTTGCCGATGTTGGCGACGGTCCGACCGGGCTCGATGCGGGAGAGCTTCTCGGGCGCCAGGCCGGGGTCGGCGACGACCTCCCAGATGGCCGGGTCTTCGTTGCCGAGCGAATAGAGCGCCGCTCCGCCTATACCGCGCTTGCGGGCCAGCGCGAGCTGGTTGCGGAAGGTCACCGCGTCCAGGAACCAGACCGAATGCCTGACGCCGTCCTCCTGGTAGTTGAAATGCGGCTCGTACAAGGGGGGCACTGTCCCTGCCGTCTGACCTTTCACGACCTTGATGCGCGCCATGGCGTCGGGGAAAGAGAGAACGGTCGCGTTCTCTCCGCTCGGCCAGTCGTAGCCATAGTTGCCGATCGCGGCAACCCATTGCCTGGGGCTGCCGTGCTCCAGCAGCGCATCCAGCCAGTCGATCCACCATGCGTGGGAGGCGATCGGACCTGGGGTGTCGTTCTCGCCGTTCTCGTCGAACAGCATGGCAACCAGCCGGTCGACCATGGGCGCCAGTGCGTCCAGGTCGAACGCATCGACGTCGCTTCCCACGGGCACCGCGAGCCAAAGCTTCAGGTCCGCCTTGTGGATGGCGCGCGATAGGTCCGCGATCAGCGAGGTCAGCTGGTCCCTGTACTGGGAGTCGATCTGCTCCCAGTCCACCACCACGCCCGCGGCGTCCAGGTCCGCGAGCGCTTCCAGCAGCTTCTCGATGAAGGCGGGGCGCTTATCCGGGTGGCGGGCGAGGTCCTCGACGACTTCGGGCTGCCAGTCGTCGCCGTCGATATTGGTCAGCATCGGCATCAGCTTGACGCCAGCCGAGCGTGCGAAATCGACGACCGGGTCCTCCTCGTTCGATGCCACCAGCGGCTGGTCGAAGCTCTTCATCGTGAGCCAGTCCGGCGCCAAGTGGGTGATCGCGCGATAGTGCGTCTCCAGCGACCGCAAGGCGTCACGGGTCCCGATCGAGTACATGGCCAGCATGACCGGCGCTTCCGGAGACACCGGCTTGCGCGCGGCGATCGACCGGTCGGCGCCGACTCCCTTACGCTTGAGCCAGGTCGGCGGCGCGGGAGACTTGGGGACGGCGTCCAGCGGAGCGCCTGACATGCGGTACCCGGAATCCGGATTGGGCAGGTCGGCCGGATTGCGCAGCTTCGGTTGCACGAGCAGCGCGTTAACGAAGACCACAAAAGCCGCAAACAGAAGTGCGCTGCCGGCGAGCGAAACGACACGGATCCGGGTCCAGCGTTTGCCCTTGGGATCGAGGAACACGAATGCCGGATGGCTCAAGCGATCAGCTCCGAAAATCGGGCGCCATTCCTTGCCGGGGCTCAAGAAGCGGCGAACGGGTCGTTCGACCGATCGGCGGCGAGGCTGTTCCTGGGTGCCGATTTGTGTGTGGAAATGGGCGCGAGCGAGCGCCGACGGACCGGCGCGCGGGGGACTTGCGATAGGGTACAGCCCGCGGTCGCTTCGATCCATCGGCGGGCGCTTGAACGGACTGCGAATGCCATTCCTGCGTCGCCTCTGTCGGCAATAGCCTGTCGGCGGTCTCGCCGTCCTGCGGTTCGTTCGCCAGTCATACAGAGCCGGAACACCGGTCGGTCTGGGTCGGCCCGGAGGTCGACGTATGCCCCTGCAAACCTCCAGACCCGGGACTCGCGTTCGATCGTCAGCTGATCCAGGTGGCCGCCGCGGCCCCAGCGCCCGGCGAGCCCATGCCGATCGAGAATCGCAGGTAACCCATCGAGCGTACCCAGCTGGAGCCTGGGGAATCCCAGCCGCAGAAGGAAGATAGACGGATTGGGACGATCGAACGCGGTTCCGGGCTCTGCTGCAGAGTCCCGCTCCGATGCCTTTCCGTTTTGTGACGCGGGTTGCCGCAGCAGTCCGTACCCTTAGGCTAGTATGAGGCCGTCATGGTCACGCGGTGCGATGACAAAAAACCATATATTTAGCACTACTATAAGTCAGTAAGCGACAACTCAATAACAGGCTATACGCATCTGTTAGCGCTAGATTGTTAAAAGCAATCGTTTAGGCGATATCCGGCGATTAAGTCGGTAGTGAGCTGTTTCTTAGTGGCGCTACTATAAGCGGCACTATCGATGCACAAGAAAGTCACATTTTCGGTCAAGCTATTAGGTTTGACAGAATCGGAATGCAGAGTGGTTAAGAGCCTCTGCATGCTCTCCTGCAATAGGGCACGGTCCTATAAGGTCCTCCCCCCTATGGATGGCGACCAGGCTGACGTCTGGATCATCGACGGAAAGAACGATGGGGCGCTTGAAGCGCTCCGGACGGCCCGGGCCGAGCGACGGGTTCCGGCGATCGTCATCGATGCCGCGGCGCCAGCTGCCGAATACGATTCACGCATGGGGCGACCGATCGTCGCGTCACGCCTGTTCAGCGTGCTGGATCTCTTGGTCACGAAGGAGCTGGACTACTTTCCCGAGCTTGTGATCGGCGGGGGCGAAGCTGGCCCCTCGTCATCTGCAGACATACAGCTCGCAGACGCACTGCATGCCGCGTTGCATTCCAGACGCCATACCGCACTCGTTGTGGACGACAGCGTCACCATTCGCAAACAAGTGGAGCTGGCGCTGCGTCTGCACGACATCGAGGCCATCTGCGCCGACACCAGCGAATCTGCGATGGCACATCTGGCGACCCGGCAGTTCGATCTCATCTTTCTGGACGTGGTGCTTCCTGACGGGGCGGACGGCTATCAGATCTGCCGTTCGATCAAAAAGAGCAGCATTCACAAGAGCACGCCCGTGATCATGTTGACCGGGAGATCCTCTCCCTTCGATCGGGTCCGTGGCTCGCTGGCCGGATGTAACACCTACCTCACCAAGCCGGTCGAGAACCAAACGTTCAACGCCGTTCTGAGGAAGTACCTGAAGACGCCCGACATCGCGATCGCCGTCTGAGATCGTCGCTATTGGTGCGGGAATTCTATTTCAATCGCCGACCATCTCGCCATCGTTGATGATGCGATTGTCGGATTAACTACCTGCGAGGATCGATAAAATGGTAACCAAGGCATTAGTTGTGGACGATTCTGCGACCGATCTGCTCAACATTAAGGGCATTTTGAGCGACGCCGGATGCATCGTTGTTACTGCATCGGATGGCACCGAAGCGATCGCGAAGGCCAAGTCCGAAAAGCCTTCGATCATCTTCTTGGACGTGATCATGCCGGGAATGGACGGCTACGAGGCTTGCCGCATGTTATCGGAAGACCCAGCAACCAAAGGAATTCCAGTGGTCTTTGTAACCAGCAAGGGACAAAAGGCCGATAAGGTTTGGGGGCAAATGCAGGGTGCGAAGGGACATGTCGTGAAGCCGGTAAATTCCGAGCAAGTGATGGACCAGCTCAAGGCGCACACCTAATCGATCTGTCATGGAGGCCGCTGAGATGTTGACCGCAGGAGGACACGAGAATCCGACCTCGGGGCTCCCCGAAGGCAAGGAGCCGGATTGGCTCATGCCAACGGCAGCGCTCAACCGATTTCGACGCACCGACGGTACTGCCTTCGATCAGGCCAGGTCCCCGAGGCGGCAAGTCCGCTATGGGTTTCGGGTCGGGCCCCTGAACTTTCTCATCAAACCGCGCGTTGTCACCGAAGTCATTGCGATGATGCCGATCGCTATGATTCCAAACAGTCAGCCCTGGCTGTTGGGCATGATCAACTTGCGCAGCAATCTGGTGCCGGTCTTCGATTTGGCGATGATCTGCGCTCTGGATCGCCAGCACGATGAGCGGGGTCGCTGGATCCTCGTCTTCGACAAGGGAGAGGGCGCTGTCGCGCTCTTGATCGACGGTCAACCCAAGGCGCTCTCGCAGATGTCCCCATTGACCCATCTTCCCAGTCTACCGACGGCGTTGCGCGGCGCCGTTGCTGGAGGATTCAGTGTCGACCAGGATATCTGGCTCGAGCTCGATCACCAGGCATTTTTCAGCGCCCTCAACGAATCTGCCGTCAGTACGGGACGCTAGTCCGTCTCGCTAACGGCGCGGCAGTCGAGAACAGGCCCGATCCATGCGATCGGGTCCACAATTAGCGGTTCGATCCGCCTAAGCGCGACTCGAATCAAGGAGCAACTCATGACGCCCACCAGTCCGACGTCGTCCGGTTTTCGGTTTTCCAACCTCAAGCTAGCAAATCAGATCACGCTGATCGCAACGTTTCTTGCCCTGGCGATCCTGGCGGGACTCATCGTCTTCTCGGGTCGTTTCAGTAATCAGTCCATGACGACCCAAGCGGAGACCAGCTTCAAGGAGCAAGTCGACGGATTACGACGCACCGCGGACCTCGTCTATCAGCTTTCGGAGACGCAGGTCTCCAAGATCGCCGACGAATTCGATACCCAATACAAATCCCAGCTGACGGTCGACGATACGCAGACCGTCGCGATCCAGGGCAAGGAGGTCCCGGTCGTCAAATTGGGTGACAAGGTCCTCAATAGCGACGAAGCCGCTCTGGATTCTTTTGCCAGCAGAACGGGCGCGGTCGCAACCGTCTTTGTGCACAATGGAGACGACTTTGTCCGCATTTCAACCACGATTAGAGACGAGCAGGGACAGCGTGCGCTGGGCACGGTGCTCGGCAAGGATCATCCCGCCTATCGCAAGCTTCTTGAAGGCAATTCGTTCATCGGTCAAGCCAATCTCTTCGGCAAGAACTATATGACGAAGTACACGCCTGTCATCGGGAAAGACGGTCGTGTCGCGGCCGTTCTCTTTGTCGGCATGGATCTAACCGGGACGCTGACTCAGCTTTTCGAGGCGATCAAGAGCACCAAGTTCGGCGAGCAGGGCTATGCGTACGTCGCCGACCTCGCCTCGGGTCCGGACTTTGGCGAGCTCTTGGTTCACCCGTCCCTCACGGGTCAAAAGCTCCAGGAGCTTGCGGACGGCAGCGGCCAGACCGGTACTCTGAAGCCACTGCTCGAGCAGAAGTCGGGGCTCTTTACGTATAACTGGTTCAACGCCGACAAACAGCCGGAGGAGAAGTTCGTCGCGTTCGACCGCTCGGGTCTTTGGAACTGGGTCATCGCCGGCGGCACCCTGCGCTCCGAGATCACCCGCAGCGGTACCAAGATGGAGGCGATGCTCGCCGTGTTCGGTCTGGTGAGCGCCGTTGTTCTCGCCGGCCTCCTGTGGTTCGCGATTGCGCGCAGGATGAAGCCGCTTGCCCATCTGACCGGTGTCGTGCAGCAGTTGGCGGCAGGCGACGACGATGCGCGGGCGAATCTCGCCACACTGGACGAGGTCGGCGAGCTGGGTACCGCCTTCGACCGAATGATGGACGAGCGCGTTGCAACTCAAAATGCCATCAAGCGGGAGAACGAGCAGTTGAACGAGTCGGTGCTGAGCCTGCTCCAAGGCGTGGCTCAGCTATCGCGCAGAGACTTGACGGTCAAAGTCCCGGTCACCGAGGACGTTACGGGTGCCGTGGCCGACGCCTTGAACCTGCTCACCAGCGAAACCGGCAAGGTGCTGCTCGAGGTGTCGGACATCTCAGCGGACGTAACCGCTGCCTCCCTCAAGGTGAAGGAGCAGGCCGATACCGTGATGTCAGTGGCAGCGGTGGAGCGTCAGGAAGTGGAGCACACCGCCGAGGCGCTCGCCGCCGCGTCCACATCCATGAACCAGATTGCCGATCTCGCACGGGTGTGCAACGAGGCGGCCGATAACGCCATCAAGACGACCCAGCGGGCGCTCCAGACGGTAACCAGCACCGTTGGCGGCATCAACAGTACCCGCGACATCATCCGCGAGACGGAAAAGCGAATCAAACGTCTGGGCGAGCGCTCTCAAGAGATCAGCGGTGTGGTCAGCCTGATCAACACCATCGCCGAGCGTACCCATATTCTGGCGCTGAACGCCTCTATGCACGCGGCCTCCGCTGGCGAGGCAGGTCGCGGATTCGCGGTCGTTGCGGACGAAGTGCAGCGCTTGGCGGAAAGCGCGCGCCAGGCGACTGCCCAGATCGCTACTCTGGTCAATAGCATCCAGGTGGAGACGGCGGACACGGTCAACACCATGAACGCAGCGATCGCTCAGGTCGTCGAGGGCAGCAGGCTGGCGGAGCAGGCGGGCGAGCAGATGCAGAATACCCAGGTCTCGACCGCCGAGCTGGTCGGGCTGGTGCAGAGGATCGCGACGAGCTCGCAAGAGCAGGCGAAGGTCAGTGACGAGCTGTTCGAACGCGCCTCCGATATCCGAAAGAGTAGCGAGCAGACGAGCCAGCGGTTGGCAGAGCAGGGCGAATACACCAACAACCTGGTGGAGTACGCGAAAAACCTGCTTACGACGGTGCGTGTGTTCAAGCTTCCGGCTTGAGCGCCTAATGCGAACCCTGGCGAGTCTCGCCAGGGTTCGCGAGCGAATCGTCTACAAATATTGCGGCGGGAATCGCTATGGGAATTCCTCTGGACACTGACGCACCCTTGTCGCCGGACTATGTCAATAGCCGGCTCTTCGATTGCATCGACGCCTTGACGTGCGCGCTCCTCCCTGACGAGGCGGCCGACGAGTCAATGTCAGCTCGGCTGCAACGCTTCTCCGACGTGCTGGCGTCGCTCGCAGATGCCGCCAATGACGCGGCCCTTCCAGGGCTGATCGATACGAGTGCCCTGTTGGCCGATCGCATTTCGGCCGTCGGAGACGACGAGGCCCGCCAGGAGACCGTTTGCGTCCTGTTGACGCAGCTCCCATTGGTCTTAATGGACTACGTCCTGTCGCCGGCGGATTCGGCCGCTCGCGAGTCGCTCCTCGGTTTCCTGCAATCCGAGGACTGGCAGATCGCCATGGCCGACGAGGAGGTCGACCTGTTGCGGATGCTGCTCCAGTCGCCCGCCGACATGGATGGGGATGTCTCGCTGTCCGCGCCCGAAACCGGACTCGACGAGGCGCAATTCGAGCAGCATTGGGCTCCGGTGCCAACGGACCCGGACGCGGCCACGACCATTGTCGCCGATGGCGCCGATGGCGCCGATGGCGCCGATGGCGCCGAATCGGAAGAGCTCGCGTCGGTCCTTTCCGCGGTGGAGCTCGTCCTCGACACCACCCGCGTCCAATCCGTGACCGGCGAGATGCTCGCGCTGGCGGTCGATGCCTTCGAAGCGAACTACGTCGGTTTGCAGGAGGCCTTGGCACTCGCAGCGGACCAGGACCGAGATCGGCGACTCCAAGGCTGGGAGCAGCTGCGCGAAGAGCTGGATCGGATGGCCGGCGGTGCCGAGGCCATCGGTCTCGGGGTGCTCGCACAGCTCCTGTCGGGCGCCCACGCACTGCTCGGGGCTCGCCCGCCGGATTCGGATCCGACGGCGGCATCCGTCCTGGCCTCGCTTGAGACGCTTCCAGGAAGTTTGCGCGGTTATCTCTCCGCCCCCACGGATCTCGCGCATGCCGACGCCGTCGTCCGCGTCATTTGCGATCTGGATGTCGACGGAATCCTGTCCGACGATCGATCCGACCTTGCGGTCGCGCTCTCGCGTGTCGAGCTCGCGGTACAGGAGTCGATCGAGGCCGAGCGCCGCCCGGTGGTGGCCGACGCCGCGGATGTGTCGCTGGCGCTTCCGCAAGACATCAATCAGGAATTGCTCGAAGGTTTGCTCACCGAGCTCCCCATCCAGACCTCGTCCTTCACTGACGCTGTTCAACGCATCGCTTCAGGTCATGGTCGGGTTTCCGATATCGAGATTGCCAAGCGTGCCGCCCACACCCTCAAGGGCGCAGCCAACACTGTGGGGATCAAAGGGATCGCGAGCCTTACGCATTATCTCGAAGATATCCTGATCGAGCTGGCCGAGCACTCCGCGCTCCCCAACCTCGGACTGTGCCAGACCCTGGCCTATGCGGCGGATTGTCTGGAGGGGATGAGCGAGGCATTGGTGGGCTCGGGACAGGCGCCCGAGGACGCGGTCAATGTTTTGCAGGACGTGCTCAACTGGGCGAACCGGATGGATACCAATGGTATCCAGGTGGCGGCCGCCGATCCTTCCGACGGACCAGCGCCGGCGCTATCCGACGAGCACCTTGCCGAGACGCCGCACGCCCTGCAGGATCATGCTGTCGCGCCGATGCTGCGCGTCCCCACGACCCTGGTAGACGAGCAGCTGCGACTGGTGGGCGAGTCGATGACCTCGACCGCTCAGATCCAGAACCGTCTTCAGTCGGCGATGCAGCAGGTCATGGCGGTCAGTCTTCAAAATCAGCTGCTGCGGCAGCTTGTGAACGAGCTGGAAGACCTCGTGGATCTGCGCGGAATCGCGTTGCCACAGCCCGTCAAGTCCGACACCGGGTTCGATGCACTCGAGTTCGATCAGTATGGCGAGCTGCATACGGTGACGCGACGTCTGGTCGAGGTGGCGACCGATGCAAGCGAGATGACCCGCAGCACGCAGGAGCATCTGAGTAACCTCGGCGATCAGGTCGGACTGCAGACGCGCCTGCACCTAGCCAGTCAGGACGCCGTAATGAGAGCCAGAATGGTGCCCGTGGCCTCCGTGGTCGCGCGGCTGCAACGGGCGGTGCGGCAGGCCGGCCGGCTCTTGGACAAAGAAGTGAATCTTGTCCTAAAGGGTACCGACACCCTGATCGACGGAAACGTCCTGAACGGGCTGGTAGATGCGCTGATGCACGTCCTACGCAATGCGGTCGATCATGGCATCGAGCCGATCGGCGAGCGTCTCGCTGCGGGGAAGGATCCGGTCGGCCACATCGAGCTGGCATTTAGGCGCGAAGGCGATGTCATTACCGTGACCTGCCGCGACGATGGCCAGGGTCTCGATCTCGATCGCGTTCGCAGCATCGCGCGACGCCGCAATCAGATCGGTGCGACCGACGCGCTATCCGACGATCAGATTGCCCGTCTAATCCTCGCCGCCGGTTTCTCGACGCGGGACGAGGCGACTCAGGTATCGGGCCGCGGAATCGGGCTCGACGCGGTGAGTAACATGGTCGAGGATCTGAAGGGATCTATCAGCCTGCGTAGCGAGCGCGGCAGCGGGCTAACAGTCGAGATCCGCTTGCCCACGACGCTCTTGTCCGCCCAAGCGCTCCTGATCCGCTTACATGGGACAGTGCTCGCAGTCGCCACCCGCGGGATCGAAGAGATCCATTTCGTGACGGCCGATCAGCTCCAGACGATCGGCTCCCAGGTCGCTTACCGCCGAGGGGGCCAGTTGCACGACGTCGAGCGGTTGGTCGATTTGCTCAATGTCGGCCGCGGAGAAGCGTCGGTCCAGTCCGAGCAGGCATTGCTGATGGTGAGGATGAGCTCCGGCGTCTGCAAAGCCGTCGTCGTCGAGGCGATCGCCGAAAGCCGCAGTCTCGTGGTGAAGAAGCTCGGGCCCTATGTGGGGCGAATCGACGGCGTGATCGGCGCAACCATCTTGGGTGACGGCGGTGTGGCCCCGGTGATCGACTTGCCCGATTTGCTGCGTGCAGCCAGTCGCAATCCACGATCCGGCAATGACATTCGTCTGCCGACGGGCGCCGGCGTTGCCGGTCGCGAGCAGTCCCGTACGCCTGTTGGCAGCGCGCTGAAGGCACTGGTCGTGGATGATTCGATATCCGCTCGGCGGATGACGGCGCAGCTTTTCAGGGACGCAGGGTTCGAGGTCCAGACCGCGATCGATGGGCTCGACGCGGTCGCAATCCTCGATCGGGGCGTACCCGACGTGATCATGACTGACTTGGAAATGCCGCGGATGAATGGACTCGAGTTGACCGCGCACGTTCGCGCCAAACATGAGACAAAACAGGTGCCCATCGTCATGATCACCTCTCGCTCGACAGACAAGCATCGTCAGCAGGCGGAGGCCAAAGGCGTCGATCTTTATCTGACGAAGCCATTCAGTGCGGACGATCTGCTCAGGCAGGTCGGCGTCTTGGCCGGCAGATGAGCGTGCAAGACATGAACGACAAGATCCGAGCCGCCGGAGCCGGAGCCGGCACCGGTGCGCGGGGCCTGTTGTCCTTCGCGGGACTCCATCTCGTCCTGGCCCCGGGCGATTTGCGCATGATCGAAGCGTCGGAGGACTTGATGCGGACCGACCCGCCAGCACGAGGGATCGGCTGGATCGCGGTGTTCGAGCAATGGTGGCCCGTCTACTCTCTATCTTTCGATCTGAAGCCTTTGGCCGACGAGGCACCGGCAGCGCGGCGGATGTGTGCAGTCCTGGGCCATAGCTCCGGTCTCTATGGGCTTCTCTGCAATGACATTCAGGTTATGCGAGGCGTAGGACCAACGTTTCGGCCCATCCCGCTGTCCGTGCGCGGCCCAGGATCTCCCATCCAGGATCTCGCCGCCGACTCGCGGGGCGTCCTTTGCGGCACCGATGCCGAAATGCTCGGCCGGTTCATCGGGGTCGAAAACTGCCTTGATCGACAGCGCGCTGCCTGAGAGAGAGTCGAAACATGAGTCGATGCACCGGATGGCTACTCAACTTCCGCGGCGGTGCTCAGGCCGTGATCGGCCAGCGCGAGCTGCTCCACCTCATTGACCACCCGGAGACCCACGAAGTCCCCTGTTCGCCCGCATACTGTCGGCGCGTCCTCTTCTGGGGCGAGGGCGTCTTGCCTGTCTTCGATGTCGGTGCCTGGTCCGATGGAGCTATAGCAAGCGTCCCGGACCAGGTCGTCGCCATCGTCGGGTTCGCATCGGATGGCGACACCTCGCCGGGGTTCGGCGGGCTTCTACTGACCGCCACTCCGCAGCGAATCGATGTCGACGACGCCTGCGCCTGCACATTGCCGCAGGCGCTTATGCGCTGGCGGCCGATCTCCTGCGCCTGTTTCGAGAGTGCCGGGCGACCGCTTCCGGTCTTGGATCTCAGTCGTCTGTTCGGGTCCGATCCGAGCGGGGCTTGAGAGACGGTGGGGGTCTTCCACGACGCCCGCCGGTCCATCTGCGACACCTCGAGCTCGCCGCCGGAGCGCCCGACCTGTTGCCGCATCCGCAGCTGATCCGCGACTTCATCGAAACCGATCGGGCTCGGCAACAGACACCCGGTTCGACCCGCGTGTCCCGATCGGTAGGGGGTGGGATTGCAGCCGTGTTAGGCTCCGCCGGCAACGCGCTGGAGACGGTGTCCGACTGCCTGTATCCATTCGGGCATCAATGACGCCATCCCTGGTCGCCGATCCCAGAGCCGCGCCAACATGGGCGGGGATCGGTGACGGGCTTGGGTTAGGCCCGAGCCCGGCCTGGCTTCGAGCTCCGTCACTCCGAAGCGGAGTGCTTAGCGCGGTGCCGTAGCCACAGCCTCCAGCCCACGACGCCCAGCAGGCTGGACACCGCGATGGCGACGGCCAGCACCTGGCGGCCGACTGAGTCCAGCGCATCGCGCACGTGCTCCCAATCGGCGCCGACCCGGAACGCAACCCAAGCGATGATGCCGTACCAGATGGCGCTCGCAAAGGCGATGACCGCCGCCGCGCGAACCCACGGCACGCGCAACGCGCCCGCCATGGGCGGCACCGCGGCCCGCAGTCCGGGCAGGAATCGGCTGACGAACAACGCTGCCAGCCCATAGTGGGCGTAAATCCCTTCCAGCTTCTCCTCGGCGCCGAGGAGCTTGAGCCGTCGCATGTGCCCGTGCATCCAGTCGGCGCCAAGGTGGCGCGCGACGATGTAGACGACCATCGCGCCCAGGGTACTGCCCGTCACAATCGCCGCGACCGCCAAGGGATATTGGGCCTGGTGGCGCGCGGCGACGAACGACCCGAACGCGACCACGACGTCGGCGGGCGCCGGGGGGAAGAGGCTCTCGATGAACGAGGCCAAGGCGAGCAGGGCGTACAGGGTCGGCAAGTCGATGCCCGCCACCCAGTCCATAAAGGCGCTCACCGGGAATTCACCTCAAACTCGACGAACGCCACTGTGGCGGCGCTTGGAGGACTCCAGCATCTGTCGGTATTGGCCCCGATCGGGCGTGAAGCGCAGGCGAATCTGAATGCATTGGCCCCTGCCGGGTCCCCCGCTCGACGATCCGACGGACAGTCCGGACCGTTCCCGAGCTGAGCCTAAAGGGTGTCATCCGTTACCCCCCCCTCCCGCGCGTTACCCGGGGAGCGATTCCGTAAACAAAAGGGCCTTGCCGTGAAGCTAAGCCCTTGTATATTTTGGAGCCGATGGGCGGATTCGAACCGCCGACCTACTGATTACGAATCAGTTGCTCTACCAACTGAGCTACATCGGCCCGCGAGGACGCAACAGTATAGGCTAGGGGGCCGGACGTCTCAACCGTGTCGCACCGTCGCGGCGGACGCGACTGTGCGCGGGGCGTCCAGGGCGTAGGGGGCAGGGTCGAGGATGGGTGTGCGGCCGAGGATCAGGTCAGCGGCCAGGCGGGCGGAGGCGGGGGCGGTGACCAGCCCGTTGCGGAAGTGGCCGGCGTTGACATAGAGCCCAGGCGTGCCCGGATAGGGTCCGATGTAGGGGATGCCGCTTGGGGAGCCGGGCCGGAGCCCCGACCAGTGGTCTTCGATGGGGGTGTGCGCCAGGAAGGGGAACAGCTCCACCGCGCTGCGGTAGAGGTCTTTCTTGGCCTCGTCGGTGGTGGCCTTGTCGAATCCGACGTGCTCCAGGGTGCTGCCCAGGAGCACCCGGCCGTCCCGGCGGGGGATGGCATAGCGGTCGCGCAAGAGCGCGATGCGACGGATCTGGCCGGGGCGGGCGAGGAACAGGATCATCTGGCCGCGCACGGGGGCGATGTCGGGGGCCTGGCCGATGGGCCGCAGCAGGGGGGCGGTCCAGGCCCCGGCACAGACCACAGTGCGGTCGGCGTGCAGCTCGCCGCGGGCGGTGCGGACGCCGCGCACCGGTGCGCCCGCGCGCTCATCGTCCACCAGCAGCTCCAGGACCTCCTCGCGCTCGCGCAGCTCCGCCAGGCCCACGAGTGCGCGCCGGGCGGCCTTGGCGAGCCGGGGGTTGCGGACCTGGCCGACCCGGGGGAACAGGATGGCCCCGTCCCGTGCGGGCAACAGCTCGGGCTCGATGGCGCGCACGCCGGCGGGGTCCAGCACGGCGATCTCGGCCCCGTGGCGCTGGCCCCAGGCAAGTGCCTGGTCGCGCTCCCGGGTATCCAGGATCAGGAGTCCGCTAGCGCTGATCTCCGGGTCTATCCCGGTCTCTCGATGCAGGTCTGCGCACAGGGCGGGATAGACCGCCTGGCTCCAAGTGGCGAGTGCGGTCACGCTGTCCGGATAGCGCCAGGGATAGAGCGGGGAGACGATGCCCCCGCCGGCCCAGGACGATTCGCGCCCGGTCTCGCCCATCTCGACCAGGGTAACCCGCTCCCCACCCAGCGCCAGCTCTCGGGCAGTGAGCATACCGACGATGCCGCCGCCGATGACCAGGGTGTGGCTCAAGTCCTCATCCGCCCTCGACTGCGGCGTCCCGCAGCTCCGGCGGGAGCGCAAAGACGACCTCCTCGCGGATACCGGATTGCTCCTCTACGGTCTCTGCGCCCCACTCGCGTAGCCGGGCGACGACCTGCTCCACCAGGACCTCGGGGGCCGATGCCCCGGCGGTGAGCCCGATCCGGGGCTGGCCATCGAGCCAGTCCGGGCGGATGTCCTCCGGGCCGTCGATCAGGTAGGCGGTGCATCCCTGTTTCTCGGCCAGCTCACGCAGCCGGTTGGAGTTGGAGCTATTGGGCGAGCCGACCACCAGCATCAGGTCGCAACGCTCCGCCAGGGTGCGGACGGCGTCCTGGCGGTTCTGGGTGGCGTAGCAGATGTCGCTGCGTTTCGGACCCTGGATGGCGGGGAAGCGCTCGCGCAGTGCCTCAATGGTCTCGGACGCGTCGTCCGTGGACAGCGTGGTCTGGGTGACATAGGCCAGATGCTCGGAGTCGCGCACCGGCAGTCCCGCCACGTCGGCGGCGGACTCCACCAGGTGGACGAGCCCTCCGTCGCGCTCGCACTGGCCCATGGTCCCTTCAACCTCGGGGTGCCCGCGGTGCCCGATCAGCACGACCTCGCAGCCGGCCTTGCAGTGGCGCACGACCTCCAGGTGGACCTTGGTGACCAGCGGGCAGGTGGCGTCGAAGACCCGCAAACCCCGCCGGGCGGCCTCGTCGCGCACGGAGGGCGCGACCCCGTGGGCGCTGAAGATGACCACGGCACCCTCGGGGATCCGATCGAGCTCCTCGACGAAGATCGCGCCGCGGCGCTTAAGCCCCTCCACCACAAAGCGGTTGTGGACCACCTCGTGTCGGACATAGATGGGTGCGCCGTAGCGCTCGAGGACACGCTCGACGATCTCGATCGCGCGGTCGACGCCGGCGCAGAAGCCGCGGGGGTTGGCGAGTAGGATGTTCATGGCAGCGCAGGATAGGCGAAGGGTCGGGGGTTAAAGAAGCCGGGGTTGGTGTGGGAATGTCCCGCCGAGTCGGGGGGCTGGCCGGCCGCCGCGCGTGGACTGCCGTGCCGGGCAGCGGTGCGGGTCGCGGCTCAGAACACCTCGAGCACGCGCACCCGCAGGGCCAGCGAGCGCCCCGCGAAGGGGTGGTTGAAATCCACCAGCACCCGCTCGCTGTCGCGCTCGAGGACCAGGCCGCCGGTCTCCTGTCCGCCGGGGGTTGCGAAGGCGACCAACTGGCCCGGGGCGGGTTCCAGATCCGGGGGGAAGTCCGCCAGATCCATCCATTGGACGCTGGCCGGGTCATAGTCCGAGAAGAGCTGCGACCCGCTCCCCAGGATGGTCTCCTCGTCGCCGGGGGCGAGTCCGGCGAGTGCCTCCTCCAGACCGAAGGTCAGGGTGCCGTCGCCGATTCGGCAGTCCACGGGCTCTGAATCGAAGGTGGAGAGCGCCAGGAATCCGTCCTGAAACCGGACCTCCAGGTGTATGGAGACGGTGCGGCCCGGGCCGATCCGTTGGGGGTGTGTGTTGTCCATGTGCGGTAGCGGATTCGGTGGCGCGTCCGGGGCGGACTGGGGTCCCGCCCCGGACGCGGGCGCTCGGACGGGCACCGCCGTCGCGGTTGCCACGGTCAGAGCATCTCCTGGGTGACGAACAGATAGCCCATCGAGATCGTGACGAGGGCCACGGCCACGTACGGGACGAGGATGCAGACGGCGGGCAAGTCGTTACAGACCTTGCTGTACTTGCAGAGCTTGCAGGATTTCATGATGGTGACCTTGCGCCGATCGGACATCAGGGCCGGCCCCGTGGCGCCAGGACAAGCCCTCTACGGTGAAGGATCATGCGCCGTCGACGCACGGCACACACGCGCCCAGTCCACCGGGACGTTCTGGTGCGGCGCCTCTCGCGCCGCGGTCCCCGCCCGGCCGCGGGGAGATTAAACGGCGATATCCTTACCGAAACCGTGAGTAAGGGCAAGACCGGATTGCGCTGGGGGGTGGTTTGTGATTGGAAGAAGCGGCCAGTGGAAAGGGGGTCGGTCGCGAGCCGCTTGTCGGTCTCCGTTTGCACTTTTGTCTCCGGCTCCGGCCCTCTACCATAATCGCACCCACTCCGCCCGAGTCCCGCCATCCCGCCCAACCCACTTCTGCGACTCGCCGATCGCAACTTCCTTAAAGAGATAAGACCTTGACCCTAACCCCCCAAGACCACCCCCCGCGTATCGGATTCGTGAGCCTTGGCTGCCCCAAGGCGACCGTGGACTCCGAGCGCATACTCACCCGGCTACGCGCGGAGGGCTACGAGATATCCCCCAGCTACGGCCGGTCCGATCTGGTGATCGTCAACACCTGCGGTTTCATCGAGTCGGCGGTCGACGAATCCCTGGACGTCATCGGCGAGGCGCTGGCGGAGAACGGCCGGGTGCTGGTCACCGGCTGTCTGGGGGCACGGGCCGAGACCATCCGAGCCGCTCACCCGGGGGTCTTGGGTATCACCGGACCCCACGACTCGGAGGCGGTCATGTCGATCGTTCGCCGGGAGCTTCCGGCCCCGCATGACCCGCGCCAGAGCCTGGTCCCGCCTCAAGGGGTCAAGCTCACTCCCCACCATTACGCTTATCTCAAGATCTCCGAGGGCTGCAATCACCGCTGCACCTTCTGCGTCATCCCGAGCCTGCGCGGGGACCTGAAGAGCCGGCCGATCGGCGAGGTCCTGACCGAGGCCGAGCGTCTGGTGGAGGCGGGGGTGCGCGAGCTCCTGGTGATCGCGCAGGACACCAGCGCCTATGGGCTGGACCAGCATTACCGGCCGGACTTCTGGAAGGGACGGCCGCTCAAGACCGATCTCGTCGCCCTGGCCCGCACCCTAGGGGAGCTCCAAGCCTGGGTGCGCCTGCATTATGTCTATCCCTATCCGCATGTGGACGAGCTGATCCCGCTGATGGCCGAGGGTCTGATTCTGCCCTATCTGGATATGCCCTTGCAGCACGGATCCCCGACTGTGCTGAGCGCCATGCGCCGCCCAGCCGCGGCCGAGCGCGTCCTGGAGCGACTGGATCGCTGGCGCACCCAATGCCCGGAGCTGGTGCTGCGCAGCACCTTCATCGTCGGCTTCCCCGGGGAGACCGATGCCGACTTCGAGACGCTCCTCGACTTCATCCGCTTAGCCCGCCTGGACCGGGTAGGGTGCTTCCCCTACTCGCCGATCGCCGGGGCCGCCGCTAACGATCTGCCCAACCCGGTCCCGGAGGCGGTCAAAGAGGAGCGCCTGGAGCGCTTCATGGATGCCCAGGCCAGGATCAGCCGGGAGAAGCTCGCCGCCCGATTGGGCCAGCGACTCACCGTCCTGGTGGACGAGGTGAAAGAAGATGTGGTCATCGCCCGCAGCTACGGGGATGCCCCGGAGATCGACGGCCAAGTGATAGTTCCGGGCGCCTGGGAGCTGGATCCGGGAGACTTCATCGAGGTCACGGTGGCGGACTCCGGCGACCATGATCTCTGGGGGGTACCGGTGGAGGAAGAAGGGGAGGATTGACCCTGGGGCCGTTCCGTCCCTTGCTCAAGAGCCGTGCCGCGACCCTGTGCGGCACATTCGACACCGTCAAAGGGCGGCTAGGTTGCGGGGGGCTCATGGCCCCCGGCGATCGTGGAGCGGTACTCCGGGTTAGAAGGCTGCGCCCGACTGCTTGCCCATCTTCTTTAGGATCAGCGCGAGAGGGCAGAACCCGGTGAATGCGGATTGGAGCAGGTTGGCCCCCACAAAGGCAGTGAGCCAGAGCCAGTAGGGGCTATGGTAGTGGGCAAGCAATAGGGTGGTCAGGATCACGCCGCCGGCAAAGGCGAGCACGATTCGGTCGATGGACATGGGCGGGTTCCCGGGGTCGGTGGATTAACGAGCCAGAATATTAATCAGCTCTAATATCTGTATCAACCCTGAGTCCGCAGGCCCGAAACGCGCTTTGAGGTGCGCCCCGATGGATGCCGAGAGCTTTCCCCGCCTGATCCAAGGGTTGCTCAAGCCCAGTGCCTATCCCCATCCGGCGGGGGACCCCAGCGGCTTCAGCGACGGACCGGCCCTAGGTCCAGTGGGTCACATCGAGACCCATATCTCCCATGTCTTCCTGGCCGGCGACTTCGCCTATAAGCTCAAGAAACCGCTGGACCTGGGGTTCCTGGACTTTTCAACGCTGGAGCGCAGACGCGCCTGCTGCGAGGAGGAGCTGCGGCTCAACCGGCGGCTCGCGGGCGAGCTCTATCTGGATGTGGTTCCGATCGCCGGCAGCCCGGACGCACCGCGGATTGGCGGCCTGGGGCCGGTCCTGGAATACGCCGTTCGGATGCGCCGCTTTCCCCAGCGGACCCTGCTCGACCGCTGCGCCCTGACCCCTGCCCTGGCGGAGCGGATCGGCGAGCGGGTGGCAAGTTTCCACGCCCAGATCCCAATGGCCGCCCCGGATAGCCCTTTCGGGACCCCGGATGCGGTCCTAGCGCCGATGCTGGAGAACCTGCGCCAGGTGCGCGAGCGGGTGACTGCCCCCGGCAACGCGCAGCGCCTGGACCGGCTCGACGCCTGGACGCGCCAACGCTGGGAGTCTTTGCTCCCGATCCTTGAAAGGCGGCGGAAGGAGGGCCGGGTGCGCGAGTGTCATGGCGACATGCACCGGGGCAACATTGCGCTTAAGCACGGAGAGCCGCTGTTCTTCGATGCCATCGAGTTCAACCCGAGCCTGCGCTGGATCGACACCGCGAGCGAGCTCGCCTTTCTGGTCATGGATCTGGACGAGGCCGGGGAGCCGCGGCTGGCGCGCAGGCTGCTCAACCGCTATCTGGAGGTCGGCGGAGACTACGAAGGGCTCAAGGTCCTGGATTTTTATAAGGTCTATCGGGCAATGGTGCGTGCCAAGGTGCTCGCCATCCGGCTGGGCCAGCCGGACCAGGAGGGCAGCGGCGGCGCCCAGGTGCGGCGCGAATGCGCCCGTTACCTGGAGCTCGCCGAATCCTATACCCGTACCCGTCGGCCGCGGCTCGCGATCTTCTGCGGGCTCTCCGGCTCCGGCAAGACCCGATTGGCGCGCGCCCTGCGAGACGTCCTGCCGGCCATCCATGTGCGCTCGGATGTAGAGCGCAAGCGCCTGTTCGGGCTGCGGGCGGAGGAGCGCACCAGCCTCGGCATCGCGCTCGGGATCTATTTCCCCCAAGCGACCGAATGGACCTACCAGCGACTCTATGCGCTGGCCGAGATCATCCTGGGGTGCGGCTACGACGCACTGGTGGATGCCACCTTCCTGACCCGTGCGCACCGCGCCGCATTCCGGGAGCTGGCCCGCAAGCACGGGGCCGGATTCGCCGTACTCGCCCTGGAGGCGCCCGTCGATGTCCTGCGCCGCCGGGTCACCCGCCGACTCGCCGAGGACCGCGACGCCTCAGAGGCCAATCTCGCGGTGCTGGAGCGCCAGCGTACTGTCTGCGAGCCCCTGGCCCCGGCCGAGCACGAGTCGGCCCTGCGCATCGATACCGCCCATCTCCCGCCACTGATGGAGACGCTGGAGCGCTTGGCGGCACTCACCGGGGTGCCGCTGGGGTCCTGAAACGGTCGTTGCGCCGCATCGGGGCTCGAGATCCAAGCGCTTAAACGCGGGGCATGCGGAATGAGCGCGGAGGCCGAGTCCAAAGAATACCCGTCTGTCTATTATTGCTTCGCGGCCGTGCGTCTGCTCGATTGGATTGATTCCGCGCGCCCCGCAGCGACAGTCTTCTCGATTGGAGTCGGGGTTTACGGCGAGCCGTTGCCGGTCCCGATGCGTGTCTGTCCGCTCTAATGGGCTCTCCGCGGGCGGGGTGCCAGTCCGCCATCCCACGGTGCTTGACTCGGCCGGGCGCGGAGGAGGATACTGTGCGGCTGCCGGTTGGATTTCCTATCTTTTTGATGTGGGACGGCTTTCGCGGCCAGCGCCGACTGACAGCCCGATCGCAGTCGACCAATTCGCCTAACCCGCACAGGTGGCCGCAAATGAAAGCTGGTTTCTCCGATGTCCTGATCGGTCTTCAATATGGCGACGAGGGGAAGGCCCGGATCATCGACACCATTGCCGATGAGTACGACATCATCGCCAGATTCAACGGCGGATCGAATGCTGGCCATACCATCGAGGTCGGGGGCATCCGGATCTCGTTGCATCAAGTGCCCTCCGGCGTCTTCTATAAGGAGAAGATCCTCTACGTCGGCTCCGGCTGCGTCGTGAATCCGGTGAAGCTGGTCAAGGAGATCGCGGAGGTGGAGACGGCTGGGGTGTCGCTGGCGGGACGCTTCCATCTCTCGAGCCTGGCCACCCTGGTGCAGCCTCATCATGTGATCGTGGACCAACTGACCGGCTCGGCCATCGGCACCACCGGCCAAGGCATCGGTCCCGCCTATTCGGACCGGGCGCGGCGGCTGGATGGGACACGGTTATTGAACGTGCGGGTAGGCGACCTGCTCTCCGATCGCATCCGGACCTTCGCTTTGGTGCGGGACAATCTGGTCCATGCCATTAAAGAGCACGGCATCGGGGATTGCGATCCGGACCGTTGTATGGAGGAGTTTGCGGAGGCCGCTTCGGCAATCGTGCAGTATATCGAGGCCGACACCCTTTTCATGTCCAAGCTGGTCGACAAGGGATTAAATGTGCTCTTCGAGGGCGCCCAATCCTTCATGCTGGATGTGGTCAAGGGTTCGGTGCCCTATGTGACATCGAGCGCAACGCTGGCCGCCGCCGCCTATGTGGGCGGAGATCTGCCCCCCAAGCTCCATCGCAAGACCATCGGCGTCGCCAAGGCGATCATGTCGCGGGTTGGCTGGGGTCCCTTTGTCTCCGAGCTGGGCGGGGCTCGGTCCGAGGACTATTGCATGAATCCCCCGGGCGGAGCGAGCGTCAAGGAGTCCGAGGCGGCGATGGACATCGACCGGCTCATTGCCTCGGACGATCCCTTCGATGTGGGTGTGGCGCTGCGGGTGCTCGGCAACGAATACGGGGCCACCACCGGCCGGCCCCGGCGGGTCGGCTATCTGGATCTGGTTCAACTCGCCTATGCGGTGAGGGTGAACGGGGTGGACGAGATATTCTTAAACAAGTGCGACACCTTAAGCGATTACTCCCGGACCTGTTCGGGCACCATGCCGGTGGCGAGCGGCTATCGCACGGGCGGCAGCGGCATCGATTATGTACCGGCATCGATCGATGTCTATCGGGGCACCGAGGTTCTCGTAGACCGGCTCCCCTGCTTTAGCGACGATATCACCGCCGTTCGCTCCCCGTCCCAGCTCCCTCCCGAGCTGACCGGACTCATCGAGCGGATCGGGGCCGTCGCCTGCCCGGTGCGCGGAATCGGCGTGGGACCGCGCCGGGAACAATACGTTCTGATGCAGGGCTAATCCGTCTCGCTCTGGCGCGGCGCGAGGCGCAGCAGGACTCGGGTCATGACCGCTGCCGCGTCTTTCCCCGGGTCCGCCCTCTGCCGACTCAGGCTCGCCGACATCGCAACGGTCGTCGGCGCGCCGGTGCCTACCTTGTCCCCGCGGGATACGTTGGACGCTGCCCTTGCGTCGCTGCTGGAGAGCGGCGCGGGCTACGTGCTGGTCGCGGACGGGCGCGTGCCCCAGGGAATCCTCGAGGAGCGGGACTCGCCGGGCTCTTGGCCGACGAGCCCGCAGCCCGCCAGCGCGTTTTGGGGGAGGCGATGCGCACCCCGGTGGAGTGCGTCTCCGAGAATGCCTCGCTTGCCGAGGCCGCGAGCCGTATGCTCGGTGCCGATGTGCGCCATCTCGCCATCGTCGATGGCCTGGGCCAGTCGGTCGGGATGCTCGAGCGCCATCGTCTCGCGGAGCTCTTGGACCGAATGGCCGGCGAGGCACTGGACCCCGGGGGCGGAACCCTGGCGCGGGTAGCCCCCGACGGGGCGCTCGCTGCCGATCCAGTCGAGCGCGAGGCCAACTTCCGCGCCTTCTTCGACACCATCGACGACTTCCTGTTTGTGATCGACGGGACTGGAGCCATACAGCACGTCAACCGCGCCGTGTTGGAGCGGTTGGGCTTTGCAGAGTCGCAGCTGATCGGCCGCGGCGTCGTCGAGGTGCACCCCTCCCGAGCGGCGCGCAGAGGCCGGTCGGATCGTGGCCGAGTTGTTGGCCGGGCGGCTGGATTATTGTCCGGTGCCGCTGCATGCCGCCGATGGGCGACAGCCGGTGGAGACCCGGGTGGTCGCTGGCCACTGGAACGGTGTACCCGCACTGTTCGGGGTAAGCCGGGACATGACCGAGCGACTGCGCATCGAGCAGGCACTGGAGAGCGAGGCGGCCCGGCGCCGAATCCTATTCGAGCAGTCGCGCGAGGGCATCGCACTCTTTCGCATCGACGGCAGTCTGATTGAGCACAACCCGGCATTCGCCGAGATGCTGGGCTATGCGCCCGAAGAGCCCATTTGTTGCACCGCGACGCCGCGGACCCGCGCCAGCAGGAGCGGCTGGTCCGGGTGTCCGGCGCGGCCCACCACCTCTTAGGGATCGTCAACAATATCCTCGACATCTCCAAGATCGAGGCCGGCAAGCTCGTGCTGGACGAGGGCGACTTCGAGCTTGAGCAGGTGCTGGCCGGCGTCCGCGACCTGATCGGCGACCGGGCCAGGGAAAAGGGCCTGGAGCTCGCCACCGAAATCGACCCGCGGCTCCCGCGCCGACTGCTGGGGGACGCACTGCGCGGGCTGGTGCGCCAGCGCGGCGCGCGCATCCTGGTCGCCGAAGACAACCTGCTCAACCAGGACGTGGCCAGGGAGCTGCTGCTGGAGACCGGACTCGTCGTGGATGTGGCCGACGATGGCCAGATCGCTCTGGACATGGCCCGATGTATCCGCTACGACCTGAGGGGCGGCAGAGCCGGACCGCGACGGGGCCTTGCTGGCGCGCCTGTCCGGTCTGCGGGGTCTGGACACGGCCGCCGGCATGAAGGCCCTGGGCCATAAGCTCGGGGCCTATGCCAGGCTGCTCCGGCGCTTCGTCGAGCTGCATGGCGCAGACATGTCCTCGGCGCGCCAATGTCTCGCGGACGGTCGACTGGAAGAGGCGCGGCTCATCGCCCACACCCTGAAGGGCTTGTCCGCCAGTCTGGGCCTATGCGTCGTGCAGGAGCAGGCCCAGCAGCTCGACATGGCCATCCGCGCCGAGCGCCCCCTGACCGAGCTCGGCGAGATCGTCGATGCACTGGAGCGGGAGTTGGAAGCGATCGGCTGCGGTCTTTTGGCTGCCTTGCCGTAGGGCGGCGACTCACCTAATCGAGCACCAGCTTGCGACCGAACGGCACCTCTGCATGCTCCCATTCCCGGGGGACGGCCCACAGCACCGGCCAGGCGGGGCGGTACTCGGCCGGTCCCTGTAGGTCCGTCAGGACCACGCCCAGATCCGGGCGGTAGCGGTCCGCCTCCCGCAGCAGCGGCGAAAAGTCGGTTCCGCCGCCGCCCTCGAATACCACGTCGCGGAGGTTGGATCGGCCGGGGTTGAAGGTCTGGACCAGCCGGACCCGGTCGTCCCCGACGATCACCGTCACCGCCGACTCCAGGCGCCGGGTAATGGCCTCGATCTCGCGCGCGAAGCGGTCCATGAGGGGGTCCTCCACCGAGCCCGAGCAGTCGACGATCACGGCGAGTCGGGCCACTGCCCGACTGGCGGTGCGCCCCGGCTCCCAGGGGAGTCGGCCATTCGAGCCCACCCGTCCGCGGTTAGCAAGGTAGGATCGGGAAGGTCGGGACCAGGAGATGCCGGGCTTAAGGGATAGCCCTCGGGCGAGCTGGGCGCGCAACGCCTGCTCCCAGGGGGTTCGTACCCGCGGCAGGTCCGCGAGCAGCTCCCGCAGCATCGAGTGGGGCCCGTCCCCCGCATGGCCGCGGATCAGGCGCTGGCTCCACTCCCGCGATAGCTCAGCCTCCCCTTGGGGCTCTCCGCTATCGGCCCCAGGCAGCAAGTCCTCCGAGGTGTCGGCGCCCATGACGCGCACCCACGCCGAGCGGGGGCCGTCTCTGCGCGGCGCGACGGCGTCGGAGTCGAGCGCCTGGGATTCGAGCTGCCCGCCCTTCGCCCGCCGGTTTTCCGGATCCGAGCCGCCCTTGCCTCGGCCCCCGGTGCGGCGCCCGGAATCCGCGGCTCGCCGGTCGTCCACCGCCCGGTAGAGTCGCTCCAGGTCCCATTCGAGCAACGATTTTTCCACCGGCTGGTCGATCCCCAGTGCACCCCGGAGCAGATCCTCCAAACGCACCGCCGACTGCGGGAGCGCAAGCCAGCTCAGATGGCTCAAGGCGCTGTTGACGATGGCGTCTGCACAGACATTGAAGAGTCTCCGGTCCACGTCGCCCAGCCGCCGTTGCAGTGCGCCGAAGCGCTGCGGGTGGCGCAGGGCCACATGCAGGACCTGATGGGCGACCAAGCCCACCTGTTCCGCAAGGGGCAGGTACTCGAAGGCCGGGCCATAAAAGACCGTGGCTCCATCGTTGGCCGCGAGCAGGGGGCTGTCGCACTCCCCCAAGTCCCGGTGGCGCACCCACAGCGCCAGTCCGCCGGTGGATGGGGCGTACTCCACCATCCGCTGAATGGCGCGGGTGCCTCGGTGGAGATAGAGGTCTCCGTCCCCGGTCGGATCACTCATCGCGCTTGCGTTGCTCGGCATAGCGCTTGTAGGCAGGGCTGGCGAGGACTGCACCCTCCAGCCCCTGGGCAAGGGCGCGCTCCAGCAGCAGCTCCATAGCCAGGGTCTGGGACTCGCGGATTGGGAGCGTGGCGCGGCCAGCGGAGTCCGGGAGCTGCTCCACGATCTCCAGGGCGCGAGCCATGGAGATTTCGTCCGTACTGGCGGCGAGCAGGCCGTAGATCATGCCGTATAGAGCGTCAAGGGTGGTAGGAAGCAGCGCTGCGGTCTCGGGACCCGCTTCGACCTCCAGGAGCCGAACCACGTCCACCCCGTCCCGAATCTCTTTGAGCACCCCGAAAAATTCAGCCGAGTTGGCGGCCCCGATCCGTCCTTGCACGAAGAGCCGCTTGGCTGGCTCGGACATGTCGGATTTCAGGATATTGGAGATGTCCTCCCAGCCCCGGGGGCTGGCGCCAACCAGGTGATCGTTGGCGACCTGGGCCTGGGTGTCGTCGAGCTTGTCCGGGCGGACCTTGAGATAAGCCATGACTTCCGGGGCGAAGCCGCGCTCCATCGCATGGGCCAGAAAGGCGTCGATGACCGTCTGGACATTGAAGTGGAACATGCGGTCGGCGAGTGCGGTACCCATATCGTGACTCACCGCCCCGTGGAAGCTGGCATTGCCAGCGGCAATCACCTGCCAGCCTGCCGGCAACCGGTAATGGCCTACCCGGCGGTCCAGGATGAGCGAATAGGCCGAAATCTGGAGCCGCTGGTCCGCCGCGGTCAACTCGTCCAAGAACAGGATGCCGTTGGGCTCGTCCGGACCGGGCAGGAACTCGGGGGGGAACCAGACGGTTTTCCCCTGCTTGTCGTCCACATAGATGGCGCCGCGGATGTCTACCGGCTCGATCGTGGTGAGCCGCAGGTCGACCAAGGGCACGTCGAAATGGGACGCGACCTGGCGCACGACGGACGACTTGCCCACACCCCGGGGGCCCCAGAGCATGGATGCGCGCTGCCTCACTACCGGGTCTGCATACTGCTCGATCAGTGCCTTCTTGGCCGCGGCGATGGAGATCGCGGGGATATTCATGGGATTGCCGAGCATGGATGGAATTGCCTGTGCGTCGTTCGGGATCTGGTTGGAGTGGGGCGTTAGTCGCGGCCGCGGCGGGACCAGGAGCGCAGCGACCGGAGCATGCGGGTCGCCCTGCCTGTCTTTTGGACCGGCTCTTTCTGGGGTTCTTTGGGGGTTAATGCCGGGAGCGTCGGCGGGATCTCCGCAGCGGTCCGCTGCGCGACCCCTGGCGCGACCGGGACCTCGCCGCTCGGCTCCCACGCATCGTCCGGCAAGGGCCGCGGCCGGGCCGGAATGCGCATTGAGGGCATGTCCGGGACCATGAAGACCGCGAGCAGCAAGAAGGGCGGCGTGTTGAAGGCCAGCATCCTCAAGACCGAGTCATGCGGGAGATCGAGCATCAGGATCGCGGGTCCGAGCGCGAGTGCACCCACCACGACTGCAATCCCCATGATCTTGCGCGCCATCACAGTCCAGCGCGCCCGATAGAACCGCGGGTGAAAGCGGCTGGGCGGCTCCGCCAGGGTGCGCGCCAGGTGCCCGACGGTGCGGGCGAGCTTGGTCTCTGCCTCCGCGGTACGCTTGGGCTCGCGGCGTGCGAGCCGCAAGCTCCCGCGCCAGCCGCCCTTGATCGCCCGCAGTGGCTTCCAGGCCCACCCCAGCACGGCGAGCAGGTCGTCCGGCGGTGCGATAGCGTGTCCATGCGGGTGTTTGGACGGGGGCTCGGGGTCCACCATCAGCTTGATCTCCGCCGGTAGCTTGAATCCAGACTGGGAGTCGAAGAGCAGTGCGAGATACGGAAGCTTCGCCTCCGCGCTCCGGAGCACTGGCCAAAAAGCCTCCGGCGCCCCCGGTTTGGCCTTGGGGTTGGCCTGAATCCGGTAGTTGCGTGCGACCAGCACCCCATCCTGAACCAGAAGTTGACGGGCCGGGGGGACCGACTCCACCTGCGCGATCAGAATCTCCGGGGAGCGGCCTTCCATCCCCAAGGTCGCCGTCAGGCCAGACTCGTGGGTCAGGGTGCGGACCAGCCGATAGCGGTCGCGCTCCAGGTGCTCCAGGACCAGAGCCTCGGTGACTGTGGATGCGAGCGAAGGACTCGCCGCGTGCTGCACCGTTTTAAAGGCAAGCCGTCTGGCGGGGCGGTCGCTCAAGCCCAAGTCCACATGCAGGCCGCGTCGCGCGAAGGGCTCCACCAACTCCAGGATTTCGTGATGGGTCAGGGGGTTTGTCGCCATTGGGGACCGCTCGGGTATCGGGATAGGGATGCGCGGCAGCGGATACTGCCGCGTCTTGCGCGTGCTCGGGCACTTGTTCGGTTAGGTGGAGCGATGCCGGTCCGATCCCAAGCCCCGCCGCCGGGGGCTAGCGCTCCGGCGCGCAGTAGCGCTCCACCAATGCCTGGTGGTGTTTCAGCATCTGCAGCTCCTGCTCCTTCTGGTCCCGATCCAGGTAGCCGTTCCTGATCTCCCGGCGCCAGCGGGCCGCCTCGGCGCGGTGTTTGGCGCAGCGCGCGGTATCGTGGGCGTCGGCCTGCTTCCTGGTCCGGCGGCTGGGGGTGGAGCCCTTTTCGCGCGCTTTGTGGGCGCGCCGTCGCTCGGTCTCCAGGGCCTTGAGCTGGCCTTCCACCGTGTATTTTTTCGAGATATCCGGGGCAATGGCGCCGCTCGGCGGGGCGATGCTCGGGGTCAGCTCCGCACCGTTGGACTCCAACGGGCAGGGCGTCCCCTGATAGCTGATGTGTCCGTCGGGCTCGCGGCACTTGTAGGCCCCCGCCCAGGCGGGGCAGAGTGAGAGGCAGACGATCGAGAGCAAGGGGGAGGCGACTGCCAGCTGTGCGATCCGTTGTCTGTCCACGGGGCTACCTCCGCGGGATAAGGCGACGTTGTCAGGAGCGGCTCGTCGTCGCAGAAGATAGCCCCAGGAACACAGTTTGCCTAGAGTCGGCGGTGCCCCAGGCCCGCGTCCCGCTTAGCGCGAGATATTGCGGACCCAGGATCGCGATAGCCGTTCAGCCCCGCCGCCGGGCTGCGGCCTGGGCCAACTCCCGCAGCATGGGCTCGGTGTCGCTCCAGCCCACGCAGGCGTCGGTGATGCTCTGGCCGTAGATTAGGCCGGTGGGGGTATCTAGGTTCTGGCGGCCGGCCACCAGGTGGCTCTCGATCATTGCGCCTATGATGCGCCGATCCCCGCGGGCGATCTGGTCCACCACGTCCTGACAGACCTGGACCTGCTTTTCCGGTCGCTTGCGGCTGTTGCCGTGGCTAAAGTCGATCATAATCTTGGGCGTGAGTCCGGACTCCTCGATCTGCTCGGCGGCGATGTTGACGCTCTCGGTGTCGTAGTTCGGCCGGTGACCGCCGCGCAGGATGATGTGGGTGTCCAGGTTACCGCCAGTGGAGAAGATGGCCGAGTTGCCGTCCTTGGTGACCGACATAAAGACATGGGGCCGGGCTGCGGCATGGATGGCGTCGATGGCTACCTTCACGTCTCCGTCCGTGGCGTTCTTGAAGCCGACCGGACAGGATAGCCCCGAGGCCAGCTCCCGGTGACCCTGGCTCTCGGTGGTACGGGCGCCGATCGCCCCCCAGCTCACCAGGTCGGCGATATATTGGGGGCTGATCAGGTCCAGGAACTCGGTGCCGGCCGGCATGCCCATCTCTGCCAGGTCGAGCAGGAGCTTGCGGGCCAGGCACAGGCCCTTGTTGATCTCGAAGCTGCCGTCCAGGTTCGGGTCGTTGATCAAGCCTTTCCAGCCCACCGTCGTGCGCGGCTTCTCGAAATAGACCCGCATCACTACCAGCAGCTCCCGCGACAGTGCCTGGCGCATCGGCAGCAGCAGCTCCGCGTATTCCATCGCCGCCTGGGGATCGTGCACGGAGCAGGGTCCGACCACCACCAGCAGGCGGTCGTCTTCCCGGTGGAGGATGTGCTGGATCGCCCGGCGGGTCTCGTGGACGGTGATCGAGGCCCGCTCCGAGACCGGGTACTGCTCCTGGAGCGACCGGGGCGAGCGCACCTCGGTCATGTCGCGGATGCGCAGATCGTCTGTCTGGAATGGCATGGGCTGGCTAGACTGCTCGAAAATGGGCTCGCAAATAGGGGACAGTGCGCCGCGAGCGCGCGATTATAGACCAAGGCGCGCACCCCTGACCGGGGGGATTCCCCGATTTTCCCTATCCATTGCGCGGGATCAGGGTCGGATCGGGGCCAAAGTGACCGGGATCAGCACCAGACTGGCCAAATTGCCCCAGATCACGATCGCCGCCACCAGGGTCGGCTCCCGCTTGCATTTCTCCGCGAGCATGACGTTAAGGACCGCCGGTTGCGGCACGGCGAGCAGGGTCGACCGCTCCGGCTGGTTCCCGGGCAGATCCGGTTTGGATCGGCTTCTCGATCCGCGTCCCAGGTCACTCGGGCAGGCGCGAGGCGTTGACGCACTCCAGGGCCGGGCCGAAGCGTCCGTGGCGTACCCGTACGATATGCGCGTAATCGATATGCAGGCGCCACCAACGGGCAGGATCGGCGAGCAGCAAATGACCCACCAGCGCGCGCATCACCCCGCCGTGGCAGAGGATCAGCAGGTGCCGGCCGGGTTGGGCTGCCACCTGGCGCTCGTAGGCGGCGGAGACTCGGGCGACGAATGCGCTCAGGTGCTCGCCGCCGGCGGGGCGGTGGCCCATGGGGTCCGCATGGACCTTGCGATAGACCTCGGGCTCCTCCGCCGCCACCGCCTCGTGGGTGCGGCCCTCCCAGGCACCCATGCCGATCTCCCGCAGATCCGGCTCGACGGCGAGCGGCAGGCCGTGGCGCCCGGCCACTTCCGCCGCCATCTCGCGGCAGCGCGCCAGCGGCGAGCTGATCACCTGATTCCAGGGGGCGGCATCCCCGAGCGCCTGGCGCATTTGTGACCAGCCTAAGGGCGAGAGCGGGTCGTCGGTCCCGGTCCCGCGCCCGCTGCCGCGATAACGCCGCCCGCCCCTGGGCTCGCCGTGTCGAATCAAGTCGACCAGGGTGTCGCGCATGGCATAGGCTCCGATATAAGTGGGTACCCGCACGGATGACTGTCCGACGGCTAAACGGTACAGTCTATCCCAGCGCGCGCAGAGCCAGCGGGACCCCATGAAGCAAAAGATCTACCACGGAATCCATAACGAGCCCCAGGGCGGCATGACCCCCACCGCCAATATTGTCCGGGACGCTTGGGTCTTCGGACTGATCCCGGAAGACCAGACCTGCGAGGGTTGGACGCTCCAGGGGATCGAGGACCTTTACGATAAGGTCCACGCCGCCTGGCAGCCCTACGGACACCTGGCCTCCCGGCTCCCGCCGGCGCTTCTCGAGCGTCATGCCCGCATCTATGGGGACGCGGTCGCGCATGCCCACGCCGCTGGCTGGAGCCCCGAGCTGGGGGACGATGGCTAATCGCCCCCCGATCCAGCAAAGCGTCGCCCAGCGCATGGCAAGCTACGGCATCCGCGAGACCTTCTTCCGCCCGGACCGGGAATTTTCCCGGGAGACAAGCGCCCTGCCCGCCGACATCCATAACGGGTTGCGACTGCTTCTGTCCCGGGCGCGGGGCGACCATGTTTTTCTGCCTATCCGCCCGATGCAATACCAGGCGATCGTCGGTCGGGACGAGGTGGTCTTTGTGGATGGCAACGGGGGCTATGCACACCAGGACGGGGAGGGCGGGCGCCTGATCCGCATCGCCTGGCTCCCGACGGGTGGGCCACGGAAATCGCTTGCGGCACCGGTGCCTTGCGATATCCTCTACTACTTCGCAGGTCTCAAGGAGACCCAGCGGCGACTGGTGGGGGAGACTCTGGCTGCGCTCAGCCTGGCGCTCGCGCGACAAAGGGATCCGGGGCCGCAATCAATCGAGCGGCGTGTGCTACCCTTCCGACGCACTTAGCGGTGCGTCGGGCCGAGCGACCCTGTACACAAATGCCTGTCCGAGCGACTCGCGCACCGGCGGTCGAACGCGAACGGACAGACTTCGACCCATCGAGGGTGCTCCGGACCTCCGACCCCGGACCCGTGGCCCCGCCCCCAGCCGAGCGAGACGCCGATGACCAAGCTCCTGACCTGGCGCGAAGAATGGTCCTTGGGGATCGACCCCCTGGATCGGGACCACCGCGCACTGATCGAACGGATGGGGGATCTGTGCGTGCGCTATTGTCCCGAGCTCGCCGATCCCCGTATCAAGGGCTGCCTGAGCAGCCGGCTCCTGGGTGCCTTCGCCCGGCCCGGTACCGAGTCGCCGGGGCTGCTCGCCGACCTGGCCGATCTGGGCGAGCGCATGCGCGCCCATTTCCGTCGGGAAGAGGCATTCATGTCCGCCATCGGCTATCCGCGGCGGGAGCGCCACGAGGGCGATCATGCGCTTCTGATGGCCGAGTACACGGAGATGCTGAGGTCCTGGCAAGAGCAAGGGATCGCGGTCTTCGACGGGTCCACCCAGGAGGGCGTGCGCCGCTGGCTCCTTGACCACATCCTGGGCGCCGACCGGGACTTCGCCCGGGTCTACTTCGATCTTTGCGGTCAAGACGAGGCCCAGGCCGGGCGACACTGAGATTCCCTTGCATTCGCATCGGGATCGGCGCTATATAAGCGCAAGCTAATATTTCTCGGGTGCCCTCCCATGCCGCTGCCCCGACTCCGCGTCGCCCTAGTCGCACTCTGGGTCTGCCAACTGTCTGCCGCCGAGCCCCAGCCGCCCATCGTCCCTGCTCCACTGGCCACAGCCCCGGCGGAGCTCCGCACCCTCCCCCGGGAGTACCGCCTGGACGGTGTGGTGGAGGCGGTGAACCGCACCACGGTCTCCGCCCAGACCCAGGGCCAGGTGGAGGAGATCCTGTTCGACGTGGACGACTTTGTGGACAAGGGTGCGGTGGTGGCGCGCCTCAAGGACACCGAGCATCGTGCCCGGCTCGCCCAGGCGGAGGCCGATCTACAATCCGCCTCCGCCCGGTTGGCACAGACGGACGAGGCCCATGCCCGAATCCGGGGACTCTATGCGCGAAAGGCCGTCTCCGAGTCCGATATGGACCAGGCGACCGCCGACCTAGCGACCGCCCGGGCTGCCCTGGATGCCGCCACGGCCCGCCTGGGCCAGGCCCGGGAGCAGCTCCAATACACACTGATCCGGGCGCCCTACTCCGGGATCGTCACCCATCGGCACATGCAGGTGGGCGAGACGGCGAGCCCCGGCCAGCCGGTGATGACCGGGGTCTCCCTGGACGAGCTGCGGGTGATCGCGGACGTGCCCCAGAGCGTCATCCCGTCGGTGCGCAGCGGCGCGAAGGCGCGGGTCTATCTCCCGGACGGCCAGGTGGTGGAGGGCCGGGACATCACGATCTTTCCCTTTGCGGACCTTGGCTCCAATACCTTCAAGGTGCGGGTGGATCTGCCTCCCTCCGAGGACGGGGCCACACGCTCGCTCTTCCCGGGCATGTATGTGAAAACCGGATTCTCGGTGGGCGAGAGGCGGGAGCTCACCGTCCCCAAGCAGTCTGTCGTCCAGCGCTCCGAGGTCACCGCCGTGTATGTGGTCGGGCCGGGCGGCCATGTGCATTTCCGCCAGGTCCGGCTCGGACGGGCCTTGGACGACGCCTGGGTGGTTCTCTCCGGCCTGACCGTCGGGGAGCGCGTGGCCCGCGACCCCATCGCCGCCGGGGTGGTCCTCAAGACCCAGTCCCCGGCGCGCCACATCTCCGGGCAGGAGGCGCCCCATGGCTGAGCGGCCTGCTCAGCCACTGGGGCCCTCGGGCCGCATCGCCGCGCGATTTCAGGCGACCGAGATCACACCGCTGCTCGCCGTGGTCGGCCTGCTGCTCGGGCTATTCGCCGTCCTGATCACCCCGCGCGAGGAAGAGCCTCAGATCGATGTGACCTTCGCCGACGTCTTCATCCCTTTCCCGGGGGCATCGGCGAGCGAGATCGAGCACCTGGTGTCAGGCCCCGCCGAGCAGGTCCTCTCCGAGATCAAGGGCATCGAGCATGTCTACTCGGTCTCCCGGCCCGGCATGGCGACGGTGACGGTCCAATTCCAGGTGGGCGAGGACAACACGGACGCAGTGGTGCGACTCTTCAGCAAGGTGCTGTCCAACAAAGACTGGCTGCCGCCCAACCTGGGCGTGGGTACCCCTGTCGTCAAGCCCAAGGGCATCGACGACGTGCCCATCGTTGCCGCTACACTCTGGTCCAAGGACCCGAATGTGGGCGCATTCGAGCTGGGCCGGGTGGCCCATGCCATCGAGCAGGAGATCAAGCGCGTTCCCGGCACCCGGGACGTCTATAGCCTGGGGGTCCCGGGCCAGGCGGTGCGGGTCCTGCTCGATCCACAGGCACTGGCCGGCTATGGCATCGATCTCGCGGATCTGCGCCACGCGCTCCAGTCCGGCAACCGCAACGCGGACAATCTCAAGGTCACCGCCGATAACCGGGAGATCCTGGTAGAGGTCGGCACCTTCTTGAGCGCCCCCGAGCAGATTGCCGACCTGGTGGTAGGACTGCATGGGGGTCGGCCAGTCTTCCTGCGGGACGTGGCAAGCGTCGAGCGCGGATCCGGGGCGCCCCAAAGCTATGTCCGGATGGGCGCCGGACCGGCTGGCGCCGACAGCGGCCTGGATCTCCACGGCACCACCCCGGCGGTCACCCTCGCGGTGGCCAAGCAGCAGGGGGAGAATGCAGTCGAAGTCGCAGAGCGCGTCATCGAGCGCATCGCCCAGCTCCAGGGGACCTTCATCCCGGAGGGCGTCGAGGTCACGGTGACCCGCAACTATGGAGCGACCGCCGACGCCAAGGCCCAGAAGCTGATGAGCAAGCTCGCCTTCGCCACCGTTTCGGTGATCGTGCTGGTGGCGCTGGCCATCGGTTGGCGGGAGTCCATCATCGTCGGCGCGGCGGTTGTCGTCACCCTGGCGCTCACACTCTTCGCCTCCTGGGCCTGGGGCTTTACACTCAATCGGGTGTCGCTGTTCGCGCTGATCTTCTCCATCGGTATCCTGGTGGACGACGCGATCGTGGTGGTGGAGAACATCCACCGGCACCTGAGCATGAGGTCCAATGCCGGCCGCAGCCTCCTGGAGATCATGCCGCGGGCGGTGGACGAGGTGGGCGGGCCGACCATATTGGCTACACTCACCGTCATCGCGGCACTGCTGCCCATGGCCTTCGTGAGCGGGCTTATGGGGCCCTATATGTCTCCGATCCCCATCAATGCCTCATTGGGGATGCTGATCTCGCTTGCGGTCGCCTTTGTCTTCACACCCTGGATGACCAACTTCATGCTCGGGCGGCGGACTCTCCATCAGGGAGAAGGTCAGGCCGACCAGGGGGCCGGGGGCAACCGCCCGGTCCTGGCGCGGCTATTCGGTGCGGTCATAGGCCCATTTCTGGACGGTCGCAGGGGCAACTTCAACCGTTGGCTCCTGCTCGCGGCCATCCTGCTCCTGATCGCGGGCTCGATCCTGCTCGCCGTCAACCGGTCGGTCATCCTCAAGATGCTGCCCTTCGACAATAAGGGCGAATTCCAGGTGGTGCTCGACATGCCGGAGGGCACTAGCCTGGAGCAGACCGCCCGGGTCCTGGCTGAGCTCGGCGAATATTTGGAGACGGTTCCTGAGGTCGCCGACTATCAGGTCTATGCAGGCACTGCCGCGCCCATCAATTTCAACGGACTGGTCCGCCAGTATTATTTGCGCGAGGGTGCCCATTTAGGCGATCTCCAGGTTAATTTGGTCGACAAGCACCGCCGGGCGCGTCAGAGCCACGCCATTGCGGTCGCGGTACGCGGCCCGTTGCAGGAGATCGCTCGTCGCCACAATGGCAATGCCAAGGTCGTGGAGATCCCCCCCGGACCCCCGGTCCTCTCGCCCCTGGTGGCGGAGGTCTACGGGCTGGACTATGCGGGCCAGATCGAGCAGGCTCGTAAGGTCCGCGCGCGCTTCGAGTCCACCGCCGATATCGTCGATGTGGACGACTCCGTGGAGCACCCGGGCCCGAAGCTGGCGGTCGAGATCGACCGCGCGAAAGCCGCACGACTCGGCGTGGCCCAAGCCGACGTGGCTCAATCGCTCTCCACCGTGCTCGGGGGCGAGGACATGACCTATCTCCATGGGACCGATGTCAAATACGCAGTACCAGTGCGGGTGGAATATGCAGAGGCCGATAAGTCCGACTTAGAGCAGGTCTTAAGCTTAAGGGTCCGCTCCCAGGGCGGCACCCTGGTTCCGTTGTCCGAGATCGTCTCGGTGGCTCAATCCAGCCGCAGCCCAAGTATCTACCACAAGGACCTGCTTCCGGTGGTCTATGTGACCGCCGACATGGCCGGCCCGATCGACAGTCCACTCTACGGGCTTTTCGGGATGGCTGGCTCGCTGACCGAAGACCTGGATCTCGGGCAATGGTATGTCCAGCAGCCCGCCAACCCTTACGAATACAGCCTCAAATGGGACGGCGAATGGCAGGTCACTTACGAGACCTTCCGGGACATGGGGCTCGCCTACGGTGTGGGCCTGATCCTGATCTATCTCCTGGTGGTCGCCCAATTCAGGAGCTATCTGGTGCCGCTCGTCATCATGGCCCCGATCCCCTTGACCGTCATCGGTATACTCCCCGGTCATGCGCTGCTCGGTGTACAGTTCACAGCCACTTCCATGATCGGCATGATTGCGCTGGCCGGTATCATCGTGCGCAATTCCATCCTCTTGGTGGACTTCATCAATCAGCAGGTGCGCGAGGGCCGCCCCTTCGAGGATGCCGTGATTAACTCCGCCGTGGTGCGCGCCAAGCCCATCGCGCTCACCGCGCTGGCAGCCGTGGCCGGGGCGGTTTTTATCCTGGACGACCCGATTTTTTCGGGGCTTGCGGTGTCGCTCCTATTCGGACTCTTTGTCTCTACGGTTCTGACCCTGGTCGTGATCCCGGTGGTCTATTACGGGGTGATGCGCAGTCGGGTGGAATGGATTCGGACTGCGACCGGGGGCGCGGCAGCGGACAGCTCCACAGTCCGACCTCCCGCTTGCGTCGTCCCCAGCGGCCCGCATCTTAGGGGTCAAGCCAACCCAGTCCCCGGTAATCTATGACCTCCGATCTTAAGGACGCACCTCAGCGTGGAACCGAGCTGCCGCCCGAGCCGCCTCGCGCCTGGCACGGGCGGCGCGGCGAGCTGCTGGTGGCGATTCAGCTCGTGCTCTTCGTCGCCTTTGTCCTGGCCCCACCTTGGAGTCCCTGGCCCGGGTTGCTCGACTGGACCGCGGCCTTCAGGGTCGGCGCGCTCTGGGTCCTGGGGCTCGCGGCCATAACCATGGCCGGGCTCGGGGCCAAACAGATCCGCAGCTATCTGACACCGCTCCCCTATCCTGTCGACCACAGCCGACTGGTCACCGGCGGCGTCTATGGACTGGTCAGACACCCGCTCTACAGCAGCCAGTTGATCGCTGCCCTAGGGTGGACCTGCTACACACTGAGCCTGTCCCACCTGGCGATCCTGGCGCTCGGGTTTCTGTTCTTCGACTACAAGGCCGGCAAGGAGGAGCGTTGGTTGACGGAGAGACACCCAGAGTATGCGGACTATGCCCGGCGGGTGCCCAAGCTGGTACCCTGGATATACTGAAGAAGGGCCGAGGGCCGAGGGCCGAGGGCCGAGGGCCGAGGGCCAACCGCGCGGCTGTCGGCCATTGGCCTTTCACCCTTTTACCTTGGCCTTGGCCCTTCCTCAATGCACCAACCCCGCAAACGCTTCGGCCAGAATTTCCTGCACGATCCCGGGACCATCCGGCGCATCCTGGACGCAATCCGGCCGCGGTCGGGTGAGCGGCTGGTAGAGATCGGGCCGGGGCAGGGCGCCATCACCCGGGGACTTCTTGAGCTGGCGGGGTCGCTGGATGCGGTTGAGCTGGACCGGGACCTGATCGAGCCGCTGCGGCAGCATTTCAAAGGGTTGGGCGATCTGCGCATCCACCAGGCAGATGCCCTGGCCTTCGCTCTTTGCACCCTGGTCCGCGAGCCCGAGCTGCTGCGGTTGGTCGGCAACCTGCCCTATAACATCTCCACCCCGCTCCTGTTCCGCTTCCTGGACCAGTCCGACTGCATCCTGGACATGCACCTGATGCTCCAGCGGGAGGTGGCGGAGCGGATCGTGGCCGATCCCGGGGACAAGATCTACGGCCGGCTCTCGGTGATGGTCCAGACGCGCTGCTCGGCGGATCTGCTCTTCCGGATCGGTCCCGGGGCCTTTTCCCCGGCGCCCAAGGTAGAGTCCGCCTTCCTGCGCCTGCGGCCCTTGCGGACCTTGCCCCATCCGCTCGTCGATCCGGCCCTGCACTTTCGTCTCGTGTCCGCCGCATTCTCTCAGCGGCGCAAGACGCTTCGCAACAGCCTGGCAGGGCTCGCGGACGCACCGCTCATTGAGTCGGCAGGAATCGACCCCGGACTGCGCGCCGAGGCCGTCGATGTGGCTGGATTCGTGCGGCTGGCCAACCGAGCAAGTGCCATTGAGGTTGCAAAGGACGGTTAGCGCCTTAAGATCGGGCCGACCAAACTAGGCCCAAGATCGTAAGGGTAATGGCCCGGGAGTCGCAGATGGTAGAGGCGGAGCTGATGGACTCGGACCCAGACTCGGGTTCGGAATCGCAGGACAAGCTGTCCGTTCAATTGGCGCGGGCCAACGACATGCTGCCTGCCCAGATCCACCTGCTGCCGGTCGCTGCACGGCCCTTCTTCCCGGGTCAGGCGGTGCCGCTGATGATGGACGCGGACACCTGGTCGTCCACCATCGCGGCGGTCGGCGAGACCGAGCACAAGGTCTTGGGCGTCGTCCTGGTGGGGGCCGAGAGCTCCGAGGAGGCCAAGACCGCCGACTTCTATCACGTGGGCACTGCCTGCCGGGTACATCGGGTGCACCGCCAGGACGGGCACCTACAAGTCCTGATCGAGTGTCTCCAGCGCTTCCGCATCGAGGGCTGGGTCCACGACTCTATCCCATTCAACGCCCGGGTCGCATATTTGCCCGAGCCCGCCGGACCGCCGGACGACCAGGTCCGCGCCTATGCCATGGCGGTCATCAATACCATCAAGGAGCTGCTTCCGCTCAACCCGCTCTATGTGGAAGAGCTGCGGATGTTCTTGGACCGCTTCGGTCCGGACGACCCATCCCATCTCTCGGATTTCGCCGCCAGCCTCACCACCTCCAATAAGGAGCAGCTCCAGGAGGTCCTGGAGGCGGTGCCGTTGCTTCCGCGGATGGAAAAGGTTCTCGTCCTGCTCAATAACGAGCGGGAGCTGGCCAAGGCCCAGCAGAAAATCCGCCGCTCGGTCGAGGAGCGGATGCAGACCCAGCAGCGGGAGTTTTTTCTCAAGGAGCAGCTCAAGGCGATCCAGAAGGAGCTGGGTCTGGCCAAGGACGACCGTACCGCCGAGCTCGACAAATTCAAGGGACGCCTCGCCGCGCTGACCCTGACCGACGAGGCCCAGAAGCGGGTCGACGAGGAGATGGAGAAGATGGCGATTCTGGAGACCGGATCTCCCGAATACGGTGTCACCCGCAATTATCTCGACTGGATCACCCTGCTCCCCTGGGGCAAGCACTCTCCGGACAAGCTCAACCTCAAGCGCGCCCGCCGCGTCCTGGATCGCGACCATTACGGCCTAAGCGATGTGAAGCAGCGCATCCTGGAGTTTCTGGCGGTCGGTATCCACAAGGGCGAGATCGCGGGCTCCATTATTCTATTAGTCGGCCCTCCCGGGGTGGGCAAGACCTCCATCGGACGCTCCATTGCCGACGCGTTGGGGCGGCGCTTTTACCGATTCTCGGTTGGCGGCATCCGCGACGAGGCCGAGATCAAAGGACACCGGCGCACCTATATCGGGGCCATGCCCGGAAAATTCCTCCAGGCCATCAAGGACGCGGGTACCGCCAACCCCGTCATCATGCTCGACGAGATCGACAAGATCGGTGCCTCCTACCATGGGGACCCGGCGTCGGCCTTACTGGAGGTTCTGGACCCGGAGCAGAACAGCGATTTTCTGGACCATTATCTGGATCTGCGCTTCGACCTCTCCAAGGTCCTGTTCGTCTGCACCGCCAATCAAACCGATAGCATCCCTGCACCGTTGCTGGACCGTATGGAGGCGATCCCGCTCTCCGGCTATATCGCCGAGGAAAAGCTCCAGATAGCCCGCAAATATCTGCTGCCCCGTCAGATCGATCGGGCTGGGCTGGCCAAGGACGCGGTGCAGCTCGATAAGAAAGCCCTGCGTACTCTGATCGAGGGCTATGCCCGGGACGCCGGGGTGCGGCGACTGGAAAAGCAGCTCGGAAAGATCGTTCGCAAGGTCGCAGTGCGCATGCTCGAGGGCGAGCAGCCGCCGTTTCGCATCGCTGAGTCGGACCTCAAGGGCTATCTGGGCAGCCCGGTCTTCCGCGACGAGCGCAAGCTCTCCGGCCCCGGGGTGGTTACCGGGCTCGCCTGGACCGCCATGGGTGGGGCGACACTCTCGATCGAGGCAGCGCGCGCGCACGAGCATTCGCGCGGCTTCAAGCTCACGGGCCAGCTCGGCGACGTGATGAAGGAGTCTGCCGAGATCGCCTATAGCTACCTGGCGAGCCGTGCCCGCGACTTCGGCGCCGCCCCGGCGTTCTTCGACAAGGCGTTCATCCATCTGCATGTCCCTGCCGGGGCCACGCCCAAGGACGGACCCTCGGCCGGCATCACCATGGCCTCGGCGCTACTCTCGCTCGCCCGCAACGAGCCGGTGCGCCGCATCGCCATGACCGGGGAGATCACGCTCACCGGCGAGGTCTTCCCCATCGGCGGGGTGCGCGAGAAGCTGATCGCCGCACGCCGGGCCGGCATCAAAGAGATCGTCTTACCGGAAGACAACCGGGGCGAATACGAGGAGGTCCCGGAGCATATCCGCAAGGGGCTTCTGATCCACTTCGTCTCGCGGTTCGAGGATCTGTTGCCCTTGCTGTTCAAGCACTAAGTCTCCCGATCCATCGCCGCACGCACGCACCGAAGCAGGCCATAGTCGTATTTGCCCTGGAATGTATCGTAGACGGGTTTGATGGCCTGGGGCGAGTCCGAGGTCTGCTGGTCGAAGGCGTATTCGATGGCCGCGATCTCGCCGTCGCTCAAGGTAACGACCTCCCGTAAGTCGAGCTCGCACGCTTCGATGCAGCGGGACAGATGCGTATAGATTGTGCTGACCTTGAGGTCGCGGCGCTCGGCGATGGTCTCGGGAGGAATGCCTGCACGCAGCATTTCCAGTGTCGCAACGATGGTATCGCTTAAGCCCGGGTCCCAGTCGCGGGCCCGAGACACCGGCTTCGGTGCAGGCACAGCGTTGGCTGCCGCACGCACGGGGAGCTCGGGTAGGGACGGGACATTGGCAGGGCGGCCATGCTCGCCCGCGTGCTCGGCGAGCGCACCAAGGAAGTCCGTCCCGTAGCGCTCCAGCTTGACCGCGCCGATCCCGGCGATCCGGACCAGCTCATCGACCGAGCGCGGCCGGTAGGTCACCATCTCCCGCAGGGTCGCATCGTTGAAGATGACATAGGGCGGCACGCCCTGCTCCTGGGCGAGCTCCCGCCGCAGGGCGCGCAGGCGCTCCAACAATGCCATGGACTCCGGGTCCAGGGGGGCCATGTCCGATCGGGCGGCGCGGCCCTCGGCACGGACCTTGGATGCGGCACGCTCTCGGGCCGGTTTCTCCGGGTCCCGGCGCAGGCTTAAGCGTCGCTCGCCGCGCAGGACCGGTCGGCTCTGCTCGGTCAGCTTGAGTGCGCCGTAGTCGTCTATGTCCACCGCCACCAGCCCGGCCGCGACGAGCTGCCGATAGACCGACTTCCATTGGTCGGCCGTCAGGTCTTTGCCGATGCCGAAGGTACTGATCCGGTCGTGACCGAAGCGGCGGACCCGCTCCTGGTCCTTGCCCAGCAGCACGTCGATCAGATAGTTGACCCCGAAGCGCTGATCGGTGCGGTAGATGCAGGACATGGCCTTCTGGGCCGCCTCGGTGCCGTCCCAGCTCGCGACCGGCGAGAGACAGGTGTCGCAGTTTCCGCAGGGCCGATGGAGCGGCTCGCCGAAATAATTGAGCATGACCTGGCGCCGGCATTGCGTGGTCTCGCAGAATCCGAGCAGTGCATTGAGCTTGTGCAGCTCCACGCGCTTGAACTGCTCCTCGGCCTCGGAGCCCTCGATAAGCTTGCGCAGCATCGCCACGTCGGCGATGCCATACGCCATCCAGGCATCGGCCGGCAGTCCGTCGCGTCCGGCGCGTCCGGTCTCCTGGTAATAGGCCTCCAGGCTCTTGGGCAGGTCCAGGTGTGCGACGAAGCGGACATCCGGCTTGTCGATGCCCATGCCGAAGGCGATGGTGGCGACGACAACCACCCCCTCGCCGCGAAGGAACTCGGCCTGATGCACACGGCGGGTCTCGGCGGGGAGCCCGGCATGATAGGGCAGTGCCTTGAGTCCCTGACTGCACAGAAATTCAGCCGTCTCCTCCACCCGGCGCCTGGACAGGCAATAAACGATGCCTGCATCCCCCGGGTGCTCCTCGCGCAGAAATGCGATGAGCTGGCGGCGCGGGTTCTGCTTCTCCGTGACCCGGTAGCGGATATTGGGCCGGTCGAAGCTGGAGACGAACTGGGCCGCCTCTTCAAGCTTGAGACGGGCGACGATCTCCCGGCGGGTGGGTGCGTCCGCGGTGGCAGTGAGCGCGATGCGCGGGATCTGCGGCCAGCGCTCGTGCAGCAGATTGAGCTGGATATACTCGGGCCGGAAGTCGTGGCCCCACTGGGAGACGCAGTGCGCCTCGTCGATGGCGAAGAGCGCGACCGGCACCCGCCCGAGCAGGTCCAGGAAGCGCTCGGTCAGCAGCCGTTCGGGGGCCACATAGAGCAGATCCAGCTCCCCGGCCATCAGCGCCCGCTCCACCCGCGCCTGCTCGTTCCCCGCCAGGGACGAGTTCAGAAAGGCCGCCCGCACCCCGAGCTGGCGCAACGCATCCACCTGGTCCTGCATCAGTGCAATCAACGGCGAGACCACGATGCCGGTCCCGGGACGCAGCAGGGCCGGAATCTGATAGCACAGCGACTTGCCGCCCCCGGTGGGCATCAGCACCAGTGCGTCGCCGCCGGCCAGCACCTGCTCCACGACCGCCGCTTGGGCGCCGCGGAAGCTTGCGTAGCCGAAGACTCGGTTCAGTATCTCAAGCGGGGTCTGGATCATCCCAAGGAATCGGGATGTCTCGCGCTCGGGCGCCAAGGGGGCCGATGCGATGCCGAGGGACTTACCCCAGCCGGGCCAATGGGAAAGGCCTTCCAGTGCGCATTCTTCCTGGAGTCTTGGCGTGCCAATGTCCGGATTCCAGACTCAGGGCCGCGCCGGCTGTTGAGGTCCGGGCGGCCCGCCGGCGAGGGTGTCGGCGACCGAGGCCAGTCCGATCCAAGGGTCGCCGGGTGCCAGACCCTTGATGGTCCGGTCGATGCGGGCACAGCGGTGCAGGAGCGTGCGCAGCCGGATCAATGGGAGACGGCGCAGTGCGCGCTCGACGGTGTCCTGACGACCGCGCGGGACCCGGTGGGCGCTGAATGCCTGGGCAGGCGACCCCTGCCGGGCACTTGCCCCGGCAGCCTCCGCCAGCATCCGCAGCTCCCGAGCCAGGACCCAGAGGACCAGCGCATCGGCGGTGCCTTCCCCGCGCAGGACAGACAGGATTCGCTGAACCCGGGCGCGATCGCCGCCGAGTGCCGCGTCGGTGAGCGCGAAGAGGTCGAAGCGGGCGCTGTCCGCCAGGTTGCCCAGCAGGTCGTCGAGGGCCAGCGGTCCCGGCTCGCGCAGCAGGCGCAGCTTCTCGATCTCCTGGGCAGCGGCGAGCTGGTTGCCCTCAACCCGCTCCGCCAGCAGCTCGGCCACACCAGGTGCCGGTTGCAGACCCACGGCGCGCAGGCGCTCGCCGAGCCACTGGATCAGCTCCCGCTCCTTCAGCGGCCAGACCTGGACCACCGCCCCGACCTTGTCCACTGCCGCCGCCCATTGGGTCTCCAGCTCTTTGCGGTCGAGGGAGGGCGCGACGATCAGGAGCAGATTGTCCGGGCAGGGGCGCTCGCAATAGGCGCGCATCGCCGCACCGCCGTCCTTACCGAGCTTGGCGGATGAAACACGCAGCTCGATCAGCTTGCGGGCGGAGAAGAGCGACATGGCAGCGGCGCTCGCCCCCAGTGCGCCCCAATCGAAGGACCCGTCCTGGTCCAGGACCTCGCGTTCGTCGAAGCCCGACCTGCGAGCCGCCTCGCGTACCAGGCGGGCGGCCTCGCCGAGCTGATAGGGCTCGTCCCCACAGATCAGATAGACCGACGCGAGGCCTCGGGCGAGCTGGTCCGGGAGCTGTGCAAAGCGCAGGCGCATGGGCGGGGCTTCGCGGCGGCTCAGCGCAGCAGCGCCGTGCGCAGGCGCATCAGGATGCGGTCTGCTGCGTCGATGGCGAGCTCCCGATAGATCTGCTCCTCCTCCAACTGCTTGCCCAAGACCTCCACGTCGGGGTTGTCGAAGGTGCGCACCAGGTCGAGTGTCTGGGAGGGGAGCTTCTGGACCCCGCCAGGGGCCACCGCGTCGTAGGTCACGTCGAAATGCAGGTCGTAGGCCAGGATCTTGCCCCCGGAGTCGGTGGCTGCGACCCGCGAGGAGCGCTCCTCCTTCTGAATACGCAGGATCAGGCGCGCGTCGGCAGCGCCCGCCGCCAGGCTCGTCGGTCCGCCGGGGAGCTGCTCGGCCATCGACTCCCGCACCAGAGAGCCTCCCTGAGCCTCGATATAAATGGGGTTGAGCTCCGGGGGGATATCGACAGAGCCGCGCAGTTGGAAACCGCATCCGCCCGCCAGGGTCAGTGCCGCGGTCAGGGCCAGGGCGGTCTGCCGGGTACCGAGCTGCCGACGGCCTGGAACGGCGGGGCGGGCGCCCGGCGCCGCAATCCCCCTGTCGTCTGGGATGTTCCTGCACCGTTGCTGCGAGCCCCGTTTCCAACCGGTTTATCCCGACACCACGTTGACGAGCTTGCCGGGTACCACCACGACCTTGCGCACCGTCGACTCCCCAACGAAGCGGCGCACGGTCTCGTCGGCCAATGCAGCCGACTCTACCGCGGCACGGTCCGCATCCGCCGGCACTTGAAGCTTGCCGCGGGTCTTGCCGTTGACCTGAACGACGTAGTCGACGGTGTCGCGCACCAGGGCCGACTCGTCGACCTTAGGCCAGGCGGAGTCCAGGATGTCGTCGCCGAATCCCAACTCGCGCCACAGATAGTGGGTGACATGGGGGGCGATCGGGGCCAGCAGGCGCAGACAGATGCTCAAGCCCTCGCGCAGCACCGATTGGGCACCCGCGGAGTCGTCCAGCCGATAGAGCGCGTTGACGATGGTCATGCAAGCGGAGACCACGGTATTGAGCTGGTGTCGCTCGTAGTCGTAGAGCGCCTTCTTAAGCGCCCCGTGGACCTCCCGGCGGGCGGCGGCAGCGTTGTCGTCGAGTCCCGCGCCCAAGTCGGAGACTGTGCCCGCGGCCATGATAGCCTCGGACTTGCCGACTGCCAGCGCCCAGAGGCGCTTTAAGAACCGGTAGGCCCCCTCCACCCCGTCGTCGTTCCACTCCAGCGACTGGTCCGGTGGGGAGGTAAACATGGTATAGAGCCGCACCGTGTCGGCCCCATAGCGCCCGATTAAAGACTCCGGGTCGACCCCGTTGTTCTTGGACTTGGACATCTTCTCGATGCCGCCGAAGAGCACGGGTTGGCCGTCCGATTTAAGCAAGGAGCCGACGATCTTGCCCTTGTCGTCGCGGGTCACCTCCACATCGGCGGGATTGAACCACTCCTTGCGGCCCTCGGCATCCTCCCGATACCAGGTCTCGGCGACCACCATGCCCTGGGTCAGGAGCTTTGCGAACGGCTCGTCGCAGTCCACCAGGCCCTCGTCTCGCATGAGCTTGTGGAAGAACCGGGCATAGAGCAGATGCAGGACCGCGTGCTCGATGCCGCCGACATATTGGTCCACCGGCAGCCAGTAGCGCGCACGCGAATCCAGCATGGCGTCGGCGCAGTCGTGCGAGCAGTAGCGGGCGTAGTACCAGCTCGACTCGAAGAATGTATCGAACGTGTCGGTTTCTCGAATCTCGCTTGAGGCGAGATTCGAGAATGTCGGCATTCTTTTTAGTGGGGAGCCTGAGCCGTCTACGACGACATCCTCGGGGAGACGCACCGGGAGGTCGGTCTCTGGGCGGATGCCGCCTTCTGGGGTGTGGACGACTGGGATGGGGCAGCCCCAGTAGCGTTGGCGGGAGACGCCCCAATCTCTTAGCCGAAAATTCACCCGTTTATGGCCCTTGCCGCACGCTTTCAGCCAATCGGCGATGGCGTCGAAGGCTTGCGCGGAACTCAGTGCGTCGAAGGGGCCGGATTGCGCGAGGACGCCCTTCTCCACGTAGGCGCAGGTCTCTATCCCGCAAGGGCTACCGTCCGGTGAATGGATGACCTGGCGCTTGGGGATGCCATAGCGCTGCGCAAACTCCCAGTCGCGCTGGTCGTGGGCCGGCACCGCCATGACAGCACCCGTGCCATAGCCCATGAGTACGAAGTTGGCGGCGAAGATCGGCACCGGCTCGCCGGTGACCGGATGGATCGCATCCATCCCGAGCGGATAGCCCTTTTTCTCCATGGTCTCGATCTCGGCCTCCGAGACCCCGCCCTGGCGGCATTCGTCGATGAATGCGGCGAGCCCGGGGTTACCCTCGGCCGCCCGACGGGCCAACGGGTGCTCGGCGGCCACCGCCATATAGGTGACGCCCATCAGGGTGTCGGGGCGGGTGGTGTAGATGCCGAGCAGCTCGTCAGACCCCGCGATCCCAAACTCTATGAAGACACCCTCAGAGCGGCCGATCCAGTTGCGCTGCATGGTGCGCACCTGCTCCGGCCAGCCGTCGAGCCCGTCGAGCGCGTCCAGGAGCTCCTGGGCATAGTCGGTGATGCGCACCGACCATTGCTCGATCTCGCGCTTCTCCACCGGTGCGCCGGAGCGCCAGCCCTTGCCGTCGATCACCTGCTCGTTGGCCAGCACGGTCTGATCGATAGGGTCCCAGTTGACCATGGCGGTGGCGCGGTAAGCCAGTCCCTTCTCCATCAGTCGGGTGAAGAGCCACTGCTCCCAGCGATAATAGTCCGGGTCGCAGGTGGCGAGCTCCCGATCCCAGTCGTAGGCGAAGCCCAGGCTCTTGAGCTGGGCCTTCATGTATTCGATGTTGGAGCGCGTCCACTGGGAGGGCGGGATGCCGTGCTTGATGGCGGCGTTCTCCGCCGGCAGTCCGAAGGCGTCCCAGCCCATGGGCTGGAGCACGTTCTTGCCCAGCATCCGCTGGTAGCGGGCGATGGTGTCCCCGATGGTGTAATTGCGGACATGCCCCATGTGCAGCCGCCCGGAGGGATAGGGAAACATGGAGAGACAGTAGAACTTCTCGCGGCTTGGGTCTTCCACCGCGTTGAAGGACCGGTTGGAGTCCCAGTAAGCTTGGGCCGCGGCCTCGATGCCGCGCGGGTCGTAATCTTGTTGCATGGGCTCGGTTCGGGTGGACGGCTGGGGTGACAAGCGATCTGTCACAGCATACCGCGCTGGGGGCCGCCGCCGCGACCCGGGCGGTGCTGGCAGACCTGTTCGCCGGCTAGTCGTCCCCGCCCCCCGGGGTCAGGTACCCGGCGCACGGCAGATGCACGGGCTCGATGGGTCGCTTCTTACGCAGCCGGATGGCGGTGAGATGGCCGCCCCAGAGACAACCGCTGTCGATCCCCCAGACGTTGTCCCGGTCCCAGTAGCCGAGCGCCGACCAGTGCCCGAAGACGATCCGGTCGCCCGCGGTGCGTCTTTCGGGGCACTGGAACCAGGGGAGCAGCTCCGGCGGTCGGGTCGCCAGGGTGCCTTTCTCCTTCAGGGCCAGGGTCCCGTCCGCGGTGCAATAGCGCAGCCGAGTCAGGCAGTTGGTGATGAAGCGCAGGCGCTCCATGCCCTTGAGGTCCGCCGACCAACGCAGCGGCTCGTTGCCGTACATGGCGAACAGATAGTCCCGGTAGTCCGGCCCGCGTAGCGTCTCCTGAAGCTCCCGGGCATGGTCCAGGGACTCGGCAAGGGTCCATTGGGGCGGTAGCCCCGCATGGACCAGGGTTAGGCCCCGGCGCGCGTCGTGGTGCATGAGCGGGCGGTGACGCAGCCAGTGAAGCAGCTCGTCCCGGTCCGGGGCTGCGAGGATTGCGTCCAGATTGCTCTTCTTGGCGTGCCGGCTGTTGCCCTCGGCGAGCGCCAGCAGGTGCAGATCGTGGTTGCCGAGCACGGTCACCGAGCAGGCGTCGAGCGATCGCACCAGCCGCAAAACACCCAGGGATCCGGGACCCCGGTTGACCAGATCCCCGGCGAACCACAGCCGATCCCGTTCAGGGTCGAACTCGATCCGCGCGAGTAGACGTTTGAGCTCGTCCTCGCATCCCTGGATGTCCCCGATGGCATAGGTCGGCATGGCGGATGCGCGTCGTCCGGACCGGCGGGTGGTGCCAGTCCGGGCCAAACGGGTCAGTGGATGCTGGCGGTAGAGGAGGCTAGCGAGAAAGCGGGGATCTCCGCATCGAAGCGGATGCCGTCGTCCCCCACCATGCCGTAGCTGCCGTGCATGGCGCCGATGGGGGTGGGCAGGATTGTACCGCTAGTGTACTGGAAGTGCTCGCCCGGGCGCAGGTGTGGCTGCTCGCCGACCACGCCCTGGCCGCGCACCTCCTGCACCTGGCCGTCCGCGTCGGTGATGATCCAATGGCGGTCGACCAGGCGGGCGGGCTCGCTCCCCTGGTTCTCGATGATCACCGTGTAGGCGAAGACATAACGCCCATCCGCTGGAGATGACTGGTCCGGCTGGAACTGGCTGTGGGCCGCGACCTTGATGCAGTGGCGATTCACCTTAAGCCTCCGAGTGGAAAACTGTGTTGCCGCAGGGCGGCGGGACTGCGGCGTCTAAAGACCCGCGGTAGGGATCCGGGACGCGGGAGCGCGACCGTCTGCCCCGGCTGCTACCCTTAGATGCGGCCGGTGCAGCGGATCCGGGAGTGGAGCTAGCGTACCTGAAGGAACGGGCGCCGAGGAAGGCGCCGGCCAGGGTCCGGCGGGGCGCGAAGCGATCCCGTCTCGGCCTCCCCGAAACGTCCGGCCGAGGGCAGACAACCGCTTCGTAACCGGTGATAATAGTGTAGAGGGTGCGTTGTGCGACGGTCGCCGGATTCTTACGGGCCGCCCCTGTCAATCCTTTCTGCTGTTGTAACTTCTTTTTGACTCTTACTCGAAGCGTTCGCCGGTACGTCCATGACTTACAAGCGCAGCCGTCGGAAACCCGATCTGTTTTCGCTCGTCCTGATCGTCGTTGCCCTCGGAGTGTCCGTCACCGTCGCGTACCAGATCAATGTCTACTATGGCGGCAATGCGGTACCGATCGCCAAGCAGGGGCCAGCTGTCCCCGGCGTGGGTGGCTGATCGTCTGTCCCCGCGCTCCGCTGCGCGTCCAGACCCCTTCGTTTCGGTCGCGGGGCCGCCGCGCCGACCCTGCTTCCGGGCGAGCGTCCGCTGCCTTGATCCGTCCTGGCGTTGCGCGATCCCTCTCGCTGCAACCCTCCCTTCGGCCCTCGGTCAAGATCCGGCCCTTAGGTTAGGCAATTCCTATGACTGAAAGGCTCCGTGTTGCAGTGGTCGGTGTGGGCTATCTCGGGCGCTTCCACGCCCTGATCTACTCGCGCATGCCCGAGGTTGAGCTTCGAGGCGTCTTCGATACGGATGTCGGGCGCGCCCGGGCGGTGGCGGCGGAGGCGGGATGCCCGGCGGTCGAGTCCATTTCGAACCTTTTGGGGCAGGTCGATGCGGTGAGCGTGGTCGTGCCGACTACTGCCCATCTCAAGGCGGCGGAGCCCTTCCTCCGCCACGGCATTGCGGTCCTGCTGGAGAAACCCATCGCCGCCACCCGCGCGGAGGGGGCCGAGCTTGTGCGGCTCGCCGGAGAATCCGGGGCCTTGCTCCAGATCGGCCATGTGGAGCGCTTCAACGCCGGCGTCATGGCGCTCGCCGAGCGCATCGATTCCCCCCGCTACATAGAAGCCCAACGCATGGGCGGCTTCACCGAGCGGGCCACCGACGTGGACGTGGTCTCGGACCTGATGATCCACGACATCGATATCGTTTTGTCCCTGGTGGGTGCGGATCTGACCCGCATCTCCGCTGTAGGCACCCCGGTGCTCACCCCCCATATCGATATCGCCAACGCACGCCTGGAGTTCGACAATGGGGCCGTGGCCAACGTGGTCGCAAGCCGGGTCTCGGACAAGCAGACCCGTCGCATCCGGGTCTTTCAAAGCGGCAACTATTTGTCCCTGGACTTCATCGCCCAGACACTCGACATCGCCGGGCTGCGCCAGGTCCCCGGGGCAGCGCGTCCGGAGATCGCCCGCGAGCGTATTCAAGTGGAGCCCGCGAAGCCCTTGGACCGCGAGCTCGCGGCCTTCGTGCGCTGCGTCCTGGAGGCCAAGCAGCCCCTGGTGGACGGGCGTATCGGGCTGAAGGCCCTGGAGGTCGCCCTGGAAGTCCAGGCGCGAATCGGCCTCTGAGGCGTTGAGATCCGTCGCCAGGCTCGGGTCGAGATCGTCCGGGCTCGCGAGTCCGACCCTCTTTCCGTCCTGTCGGGCGCGTCGCGCCCTAAGCCCCCGACCCCACCATTTCGATCGCCACGGCGATCGCCGTGCGCAGGCTTCCCAGGTCGGCCCGGTCCGTACCCGCCAGGTCGAGCGCGGTGCCGTGGTCAACGGAGGTGCGCACGATGGGCAGGCCCAGCGTAATGTTGGCGGCCTGGCCGAACCCCAGATGCTTGAGCACCGGGAGCCCCTGGTCGTGATACATGGCGAGCACCGCATCCGCGTCATGGAGCCGCTCCGGGACGAACGCGGTGTCCGCGGGCAGTGGCCCCACCAGGTCCCAGCCCCGCTGTCTTAGCGCGCTCAGGACCGGCGCGATAACCTCGATCTCTTCTCGCCCCAAGTGCCCACCCTCCCCGGCGTGCGGGTTCAGCCCGCACACCAGGATGCGCGGACGGGCAATATGAAAGCGCCGCACCAGGTCCCCGTATAGGATTTCGATAACCCGGGTCAGCCGGGGTGCGTCGATGGCCGTGCTTACCTGGCTTAGGGGTAGGTGGGTGGTGGCAAGCGCCACGCGCAGTCCGGGGGTGGCCAGCAGCATTACGGGCTCGGCACCGCAGCGCTCGGCGAGAAATTCGGTGTGTCCGGTGAAGCGAATGCCTGCGTCGTTCAGGACGCCCTTGTGGACTGGGCCGGTGACCAGTGCGTCGAAGGTGCCGGCCAGACACCCGTCGCAGGCTGCGGCCAGTGTCGCGAGCACATAGGGGGCGTTGCGCACGTCCAGCCGCCCCGGCATCGCCGGGGTGCCCAGGGCGACGGGCCGCACCCGCAGGCTCCCTGCGGGTGCGGGCTCGCCCGCCCGCTCCAGTCTGAAGTCCAGTAGCCTCAGCGGCAGACCCAGGGTACGGGCGCGGGCCAGAAGCAGATCCGGGTCCGCCACCGCCACCAGCTCCGCGTCAAGCCGCTCCTGTGCGAGCCGCACCGTCAGGTCCGGCCCGATGCCGGCGGGCTCCCCGGGCGTCAGGGCAAGTCTCGGTACGCGCATCTGCGGAATCATCCTTTGCTTGGGTTCATTGGCCGGGCGCAGCGGTATCCAACCGAACCTCCACATAGGCCTCGTCGCGCAGCCGCTTGAGCCAGGTCTCGGTGGCGTCTTCTGCTTTGCGGCGCTGGATCGCATCCCGGGCCTTAAGCCGCAATAGCTCCTGGGTGGTGTCCTGGCTGCGGCGCTCCAGCACCTGCACGATGTGCCAGCCGAAGGGGCTCTTGAATGGCTCGCTCACCTCGTTGGGGGCGAGCTTGTCCATCGTCTCCTCGAACGCGGGCACCGTGTCCCCGGGGTTGGCCCAGCCCAGGTCGCCGCCCTTGAGCGCGGAGCCCGTGTCGTCCGAGTGGGCACGCGCCAGGGTCCCGAAGTCGTCCCCGCCGACGATGCGCTGACGCAGTTGACCAAGTCGGCTGCGGGCGTCGTCGTCGGAGACCACCTCGTTGGTGCGGATCAGGATATGCCGGGCATGGGTCTGCGTGACGTTGCCCGGCAGACCGCCCTTGATGTCCGTGAGCTTGATAATGTTGAACCCGCTTGGGCTGCGCAGCGGATCGGTGACCGCACCCTGCGCCATGGTCTGGGCACGGTCCCCTACCAGGGTCGGGACCGCGGCCATCTCGAACCAGCCGAGATCCCCGCCCTCCAGTGCGGTGCGCCCATCGGAGCTGGCAGCGGCCACCGCGGCGAAGTCCGCCCCGGCGCGCAGCTTGGTCACCAGGGAACGGGCCTTGGCCTCCGCTTGAGCGACCTGGGCGGGGCTCGGATTGTCGGGTAGTGCAATCAAAATGTGCGAGAGCCGAACCTGCTCTCGCGGGACCAGGCTCCCGGCCTCGCGCTTAAGGAAGCGATCCACCTCCTGATCCGTGACCTGGATGCTGCGCGCCACCTCCTGTTCCTGCAGCCGGCCGACGAGGATCTGCATCCGGGTGTCCTCTCGGAAATCCGCGAAGCGGATGCCCCCGGTCTCCAGGGTCGCCTGGAGCTCCTCCAGGGTCAGTCCGTTGCGTCCCGCAATCTTGCCCAAGGTTTCGTTGAGGGTCGCGTCGTCTACGGCGATTCCGAGCTGCTTGGCGCGCTGTTGCTGGAGCCGCTTCAGGATCAGTCGCTCCAAGACCTGCTTGCGCAATTGCTCCGGCGGCGGTATCGCGGTGCCCTGCTGCTGGAGTTGGGGGACCACCAGTCCCATCTCGTGCTCAAGCTCGCTCTGGACCACCACGTCGTCGTTGACCACTGCGACGATCGAGTCCAGCTCCTGAGCCCCAAGGGCTAAGCCGCCCGCCAGGCTCAAGGAGAGTCCGAGCAGCCCGGCGGCAGCGAGTCGCCGGGCGCTGCCTGCCCAGGGGGCGCGCGCACGGGAGCGCTGCCGGTCAGTCCAGTTCATAGCCATCGATTCCTTGCTCCAGGAGTTTGTCGATCTGATTGCCTACTGCGCCTAAGCCGGCCAGCTCCAGCTGCAGCATGATGCTTGCGTTTCCGTCGCCGTCGGTGCCGGTCTTAAGCTGGCGCCCGAGGACCCGCAGCCGCCAGCAGCAGCGGCCAAACTCGATGCCGGCGTAAGCATCCACGGTGTCAGAGTCGAGCAGGGAGTAAAGCCAGCGGCCGACCAGGCCGACCTGTCGGGTCAGCGGCAGGCGAAACGAGACATCGGTGTTTTCGTAACGCTCGGGCTCGGTCTGGCCCAGGCTATAGCGGTATGCCAGGTTCAACACGCGATCGTCCCCCGGAGCGTAGCGCAGCGACAGCACGCGCTGCTCCCATTGGTCCGTCGAAACGTTTGGGTCCCACTGGAAGCTCGCCCGCGCGGTGAGTCCAGGGGTCGGGCTGGTGGAGAGCTCCCCGGCCACCGCGGACGTGGACGATTCGTCCGCTGTCTTGCCGGTGAGCTGTACCCGGCGCGGGTCGAAGAAATAGACCTGGCCCAGGCTGACCCGCAGCCATTCCCGGCCGCTTTCGTCGCCGATGGTGCGTGAGGTCAGACCGACGGTCAGCCGGTTCTCGTCGCCGATGCGGTCATAGCCCGTGAACCGGTTTGGCCGGAACAGGCTGGCATAGCTGAAGGTCAGCGCCGTGGTGTCGAACAGCGGGGTATCGGACTGGTTCTCGTAGGGAGTCAGCACGTAATAGAGACGCGGCTCCAGGGTTTGAAGCGCGCCGTGGCCGAACCAACGAGTGTCCCGGTCGAAGATCAGCTTGGCGTCCAGGTCCAGGCTCGGGATCAGGAACGACTGCTCCGACGACTGACCAGGCTCCGTGTCCGCAAGCCCATAGCCCGTGTAATAGAGGCGCGCCCGAGGAATCAGATAGCCGTAGCTCTCGCGCCAGGGCAGGCGCGCCGTGGAGAGCAGTACAAGCCGGCTGCCGTGCACCTTGGCCGCATGGTCGAAATAGTCGTAGCGTGCCTGAAAGGCGTATTCGGCGGGACCTTGCAGGGGCAGGCGCCCGGCGTTCAGCTCCAGGTGGGGCAGTTGCGAATAGGGGCGGTCGGTTGGGGTCATATCCGGGTCTACGGTCTGGAAGCCCTGTAGCCTGCCGAAGACACCAAAGATGTCCCCCGAGTAGTAGATGTCGCCCCGCTGGTCGAGGTTGCGCATGCTGGTTAGGTCGAGCCGGTTGCCAAAGTCCTGGAGATATTGGTCGTCCGAGACCCAGCTCGCATCGATCGCCGTGCTCCACCGTGGGCCGAGCCGGCCGGTTTGCAACAGATGCGCGCCCCCGCGGGCGCCAGCGTCCGGGTCCTCTGCGTCGTGGGGCAGGATCTCGCCGTTTAGCTCGATCAGCTGGAAGCTTGTGAGGTGGCGGACCTGGGCCCCCAGCATTAGGCCGCGGGTGCTCATGTAGCGCGGGAAGAAGGTCGCGTCCAGGTTTGGAGCGATGTTCCAGTAATAGGGGATGGTGATGTCGAAGCCCGTATTACTGGAGCTCCCCACCGTGGGCACCAGTATCCCGCTGCGGCGTCGGTCGTCGATGGGGAAGCGCAGGTAAGGGGTGTAAAAGATCGGGATGTCGGCCAGCCGCAGGCGCGCATGGCGGGCCGTGCCCATGCCGTTCACATGGTCCAGCTCCAGTGCGCTTGCCCTGATGGACCAGTCCGAGCGTCCAGGCGGGCAGGTGGTATAGGTGATATCCCGGTAGCGCGTGATCTCCTGGGGCAGGAGCTCGGCATCCGCCGCGGTACCGCGCAGGTTGGCGTTTTGGGCCAGGCGGTAGCGCACCCGCTCCATTGTCCCCTCCTTGGTGGTCAGGTTATAGCGGCCCGCGTCGGCCGCGAGACGCCCGCCCGGATACTCCAGATAGACGTTGCCTGCGGCGTCCGCCTCCCCGGTCTTGCGGTCGTAGGTGCAACGGTCGGCCTCCAGACGCTGGTCCCCCTGGATAATCTCGACGCCGCCGCGCAGCCGCACTATATCGCTCCCGCGGTCGTAGTCCGCGCGGTCGGCGGTGGCATCGATGGGTGTCGTCGAGTCCGTCGGCGGCAGGGCAGGGCTTCCCAGCCCGGTCTGGCCGATCCGGGGTCCGCAGAAGTCCCACGGAGGCTCGGCATAGAGCCGGGCGTCTTCCAGCCGCTCCGTGGCTCCCGGCAGGGGGCCGAGGGCCAGGTTGACGCTGGGGGTGTCGGCCCCCGGGGTTGCCCAGTCCCTGGGTGGTAGGACCCAGGGGGAGGGGCCGCTGTAGTCTTGGCCTTTGACGTCCACCACCGGGGGGATCGCGAGTGGCGGGTCCCGCGGCGGTAAGGGCAGGGTTGGGGGCGGCGGGGCCACCGCGGGGCCTGCCGCCAGCGGGGCCAGCCCGGGCTCGCTGGACCCGGGGTCCGCGGTTGGCGCCGGCGCCGGCGTCGGCCCCGGACTGGCTGCGGCGTCCGAGCTTGGGGCCGGCACCGGGGCGGTGTCCGAGTCTGCCGGCGCGGGCTCGTCCGGCTGTGCATCGGACGCAGCGGGTGGTGAATCGGTGGTCGGCGGGTCGCCGGGATCGGAGGCGCCGGATGGCAGCGGGTCCCCAGTTGCCGGCTGCGTTTGCGAGAGCGTCTCTTCGATCGGCGTCGAGGCGGCTTCTGCGGTAGTGCCCTGGGTCTGCGCCGAATCCGCTGTCTGCTGCTGCGCAGGTTGGCCGGCCGACGTTCGCGCCGTGTCGGTCCCCGGTCGGGCGCGGCAATCCCAGCTCGGGGATCGGGTCCCTTCGGTCTCGCCTCGGGGGGCACAGTCCCAGGCCCCATCCCGGTCGGTCAGGGCCAGGGAGGCGGCAGGGGCGAGGGCGACCGCGATGGCGGTCGCGAGGGCTATGGGACGCACGTTGCTGTTTCTGTTAGCCTCGCCCAGCGGCGGCCGTACCTGTGGGCGGGCTGTCGGTGGACGAAATAGGGGAATAGCTGCAACCATGTCACATTCCGTCCGAGCCAGCAATCGCGGCCCGGTGCAGAGCCCAAGACCCGAGGGAGTGTCCGCTTGACCGATCGGTATAACCAATTGAAACGCTGGGTGGGCTCCGTCCTGGGGACGGACGCATTCGGTGTGGAGCCTGCCTCCTCGGACGCGAGCTTTCGCCGCTACTGGCGCGTCCGCCATGGGGATAACACACTGATCCTCATGGATGCCCCGCCCGAGCACGAGGACTGTGGCCGCTTTGCGGATCTCTCCCGGCGCTTCCGGGCCATCGGGCTACACACCCCGGAGGTCTTCGCCGAGGATCGGCGACACGGATTCCTCGCGCTCTCCGATCTGGGCGACCGGCTCTATCTCGCGGAGCTTAACGCGCGCAGTGCCGACCGGCTCTACGGAGACGCGCTCGCGGCACTCGCCACCATCCAGGCGTGCGGATCGCTCGAAGGTTTGCCGGTCTACGACGATCCTTTCCTGCGCCGGGAGCTTGAGATCTTTCGGGAGTGGTTCCTCGGCAGACACTTGGGGATCGCGCTCGCGGGCGAGTCCCTGGCCGGCTGGCAGCGCACCTGCGATCTGCTGGTCGCCAACGCACTGGAGCAGCCTCGGGTCTGCGTCCATCGGGACTACCACTCCCGCAACCTCATGGTCCTCGATACCCACAGCCCCGGCATCCTGGATTTCCAGGACGCGGTAGCGGGTCCATTCACGTACGACCTGGTCTCCCTGCTCAAGGACTGCTACATCGCCTGGCCCGCGGAGCGCGTCCGAGACTGGGCGCTCGGCTATTTACAGCTTGCCGTTCAGTCCGGAGTGGTGCCGGAGATCGAGCCCGAGCGCTTCCTGCGCTGGCTCGATCTCATGGGCGTTCAGCGTCATCTGAAGGCCGCCGGTATCTTTGCGCGGCTCAATCATCGCGACGGCAAGCCGCATTATCTGAACGACATCCCGCGTACCCTGGGTTATGTGCGGGAGGTTGCCGGGCGCTATGCGGGGCTTGCAGATTTGGAGCGGTTGTTGACGCATAGCGTCGAGCCAGCGCTGTAAGAGATCGACGCAGAGCTCGGCTTATCCGGCGTCGCCGCCGATCTCCCGCGTAATGGCCCGGTATCCGATATCGGTGCGGTAATAGGCGTCCTGCCAGTCGATCTGCCGGACCGCGTCATAGGCCCGCTCCTGTGCGGCCCTTGCGGTCTCGCCGAGCGCGGTGACGCATAGCACCCGCCCGCCGGCGGTGAGCGTGGCATCGCACTCGCGTCTGGTGCCGGCGTGGAAGACCTTGAGGTCGGGGCCTGCCGCCTCTTCCAAGCCCGAGATAGGCCGGCCCTGGGCGTAGGCGTCCGGGTAGCCGCCTGCGGCCATGACGACGCCCAGGGCGACCCGCGGGTCCCAGTCCGCCTGGACCTGGTCCAGGCGTCCGTCCAGGGCGGCGAGGCACAGGCCGACCAGGTCGGACTGGAGCCGCATCAGGATGGGCTGTGTCTCGGGGTCGCCGAATCGGCAATTGTACTCCAGGACCTTCGGGCTGCCGTCCGGGGCGATCATGAGGCCGGCGTAGAGAAACCCGGTGTAGGGCAGGCCCTCGGCTGCGAGTCCGGCGATGGTGGGCTCGATCACCTCGCGCATGACCCGTGCATGAATCTGGGGCGTCACCACCGGAGCGGGGGAGTAGGCACCCATGCCGCCGGTGTTTGGGCCTCGGTCGCCGTCGTCCCGGGCCTTGTGGTCCTGGGATGTGGCCATGGGCAGCGCATGGGTGCCGTCCGCCATGACGATGAAGCTCGCCTCCTCCCCGATCAGAAACTCCTCGATCACCACTCGGGCACCGGCGCCGCCGAAGCGCCCGGCGGCAAGCATGTCGCGCACCGCCGCCTGAGCGGTCGGCAGATCCTGGGCCAGGATCACGCCTTTGCCGGCCGCGAGCCCGTCGGCCTTGACGACGATGGGGGCGCCCACCCGATCCAGATAATCGAGCGCGGGGGCGACCTCTGTGAAGACCCCGTAAGCGGCGGTCGGAATGCCGTGACGGGCGAGGAACGCCTTGGCGAATGCCTTGGACCCTTCAAGCTGAGCCGCGGCCTGGCGGGGTCCGAAGCAGGGTAAACCGGCGGCCTGGAAGGCATCGACCGCGCCGGCCACCAGGGGCACCTCGGGTCCGACGATCGCGAGTCCGACGGAACGCTCCGCGGCGAAGCGCACCAAAGCCTCGATATCGTCGGCCGCGATGGGCACGTTCTCGACCCCGGGCTCCAGGGCGGTGCCGCCGTTGCCGGGGGCCACATAGACGCGCTCGGCCAGCGGGGATTGTGCGGCCTTCCAGGCGAGCGCATGCTCGCGCCCGCCGCCGCCGATAATGAGGATGTTCATCCGCTTTTGATCTCAAAATGGTGTGCGGTAGGAATGGAGACGCGCTTCTGTTCCGGGGAGAGACGTTCGGTCAGGGCCGTGCGCCGGTGTCAAATGCGCTTGAGCAACGAGCCTTCGCCCATCGTCAGACGAAGGAGACGATCCCCCGCCGGCTCGATTCGAGAAAACGGACGATCCGCTGTGTCTCCGGGCTCGGGTATTGGCGCTCGGCCTGGACCAGTGCCTCGGGGAGCCGCAGCCCAGAGCGGAAGATCAGCCGGTAGACCGCCTTGATCCGGTTGCGCTGAGTCTGGTCGAAACCCCCGCGGCGCAGACCTACCACATTGATCCCGACCATGCGCGCCCGGTGCCCGTCCGCCATGGCGAAGGGCGGTACATCCTGGGCCACGCCGGTCACGCCGGCCACCATGCTAAAGGCTCCGATGCGGCAGAATTGGTGCACCGCCACCTGGCCGGACAGGAAGCAGCGGTCTTCCACCTCCACATGCCCGGCGAGCGTCGCCGTATTGGCGAAGATGTTGTAGTCGCCCACGACGCAGTCGTGTCCGGCGTGGGAATAGGCCATCCAATAATTGTAGCTGCCGATGCGGGTACCCTCCTCGGTCTTGGTCCCGCAGCTGATGTTCACTCCCTCCTTGAAGTGATTGTGGTCGCCGATGACGAGCGGACGTGCACGGGCCTGCTCGAAGCTCAAGTCCTGCGCATCGGACCCCAGGGTCGCGCCATGGTAGACCCGGTTGAACGCACCCATGCGGGTGGGCGCGAAGATCCGCACGCAGCTCTCGATTCGGCAGCCCTCGCCGATCACGGCGCCGGACTCGACGATCGAGTAGGGGCCGACGCTAGCGGTCTCGTGCAGCTCCGCACCGTCTTCGACAATGGCGGTGGGATGGATGGTCATACGTATTCCCTATACTTGACGAATAGATATACCCGAGAGACTCGGGATTTTCGGTTTCATGGAAACTATCTACCTGTTTCGGATAAGAAACCTAGCTACTCGCCACTAGCGGCTCGCCACTGACGGGTATATGTCCGGTGCGCTCGTTTGCGGTTAAGAGTCGCGTTAATGCCGGAAGTGCCGCATGCCGGTGAATACCATGGCAATGTCGTGCTCGTTGGCGGCGGCGATCGCCTCGTCGTCGCGCATGGAACCGCCGGGTTGGATGACAGCCCGGATGCCTGCCGCGGCGGCCTGGTCGATGCCGTCGCGGAAAGGGAAGAATGCGTCCGAAGCCATCGCCGCCCCAGCCACCGCAAGCCCCGCCTGCTCGGCCTTGATGACAGCGATGCGCGCTGAATTGACTCGGCTCATCTGGCCCGCGCCCACACCGATGGTCATGCCGTTCCTGCAATAGACGATGGCATTGGACTTGACATATTTTGCCACCCGCCAGGCAAACAGCAGGTCCTGCATCTCCTGCGGGCTGGGCTCACGGGCGGTCACTGTGCGCAGGCTGTCGTAAAGTCTCAAGTCCGCGTTCTGGACCAGGAGTCCGCCGTTGACCTTTTTAAAGTCCATTCGTGCAAGCGGCTGTGCGGACCAGTCGCCGCATTCCAGCAGACGGACGTTCTTCTTGGCTGCCACCGCCTGGGAGGCGGCCTCCGAGACCCGGGGGGCGACGATTACCTCGACGAACTGACGATCGACGATCAGTCGGGCGGTCTCCCCGTCCAATTCCCGATTGAATGCGATGATGCCGCCGAAGGCCGACTCGGGATCGGTCTTGAATGCGCGCTCGTAGGCCTCGAGCAGGTTGGCGCCGACCGCGACGCCGCAGGGATTGGCGTGCTTGACGATGACGCACGCGGGCGACTCGTCGAACTGCTTGACGCATTCGATCGCCGCGTCGGTGTCTGCGATATTGTTATAGGAAAGCTCCTTGCCCTGGAGCTGGCGGGCGGTGGAGACCGACGCCTCCAGGATATCGGGGGCCACATAGAAAGCCGCAGACTGGTGCGGGTTCTCTCCGTAGCGCATGGCCTGGCGCTTATTGAATTGGAGATTGAATGTGCGCGGGAAGCCCAGGGCCTTGCCTTCGGGGTGCTCGATGACGGTGCCCAGATAGTTGGCGATGGCCCCGTCGTAGCGGGCAGTGTGCTCGAAGGCACGCACCGCAAGATTGAGCCGCGTGGCATCGGACACCCCGCCGGACGCGGCGATCTCGGCCAGCACCAGGGGATAATCCGCGGCATCCACCAGCACGGTCACCGCCGCATGGTTTTTGGCCGCGGCGCGCAGCATCGTGGGGCCGCCGATGTCTATGTTCTCGATGGCGGTGTCCAGATCGCAGCCGGGCTTGGCGACGGTCTCCTCGAATGGATAGAGGTTCACCGCCACCAGGTCGATGGGCGCGATCCCATGCTCCTGCATTGCGGCGTCGTCGACCCCGCGCCGGCCTAGGATGCCCCCGTGGACCAGGGGGTGCAAGGTCTTGACCCGTCCGCCCATCATCTCCGGGAACCCGGTGTACTCCGAGACCTCGACCACCGGGATGTCGTGCTCGGCGAGCAGCCGGGCGGTGCCCCCGGTGGAGAGGATCTCCACGCCCCGGGCGGCGAGTCCCCGGGCCAGATCCACCACGCCGGTCTTGTCTGAAACGCTGATCAGGGCGCGTCGAATAGGTTGCATCTGTCTCGTTCCGCTGGGGCCGGTGGGGCCGTAATGGGGGACTGTACCGCGGGGCTCGCGATCAGCCTGAATGAAAGACGAATCGTGATCAGCGCCCGCGCTCGATCCCATAGTCGGTCAGCCGCTTGCGCAGGGTGCTGCGGGTGAGCCCGAGCATCTTGGCGGCCAGGCTCAGGTTGCCGTCCGCGTGGCGCACCACGGTTTCGAACAGCGGGCGCTCCACCTCCTCGATGACCAGCCGGTGCAGGTTGGCCACCCCGTGTCCGTCCATGTTGCGCAGATAGGTCTTCAGTGCCTCTTCCACGCACTTGCTTAAAGGGTCCGCACGGTCGGCCTGAACCACCCGCAAATGGACCGGTGTCTCGGGCGGGCGGTCGTCCGTCGGGATCGTTGTCATGCCGCTTCATCCTCCTTTGCAGGGTGCTCGTTGAAAAACGCGAGGACCTGTGCGGACTGGTCCCTGGGGTGCTCTGCCCGATTGATCCTTTCCCGAAAGGCCGCGGCGCCGGGCAGGCCGCGGCAGTACCAGGCGATGTGCTTGCGGGCGATGCGCACACCTGCGTAGGCCCCGTAGAAGCTATAAAGCGCGTCTAAGTGCTCCAAAAGGAGCGTCCTGATCCAGGTTCTCGGGGGCTCCGGAGCGAGTGCCCCGGAGGCCAGGAAGGCGGCAATGTCGCGGAAGATCCAGGGACGTCCCTGGGCCGCGCGTCCAACCATGATAGCATCGGCCCCAGTGTAGTCCAGCACGTCCCGGGCGGTCCGCGGGGAGTCGATGTCCCCGTTCGCTATCAACGGTATGTCAACCTCCGAGCGGATCGCGCGAAGCGTTGCGTGCTCCGCCGGGGTGGCGTAGCCGCAGGCCCTGGTGCGACCGTGGACCGTGAGCGCGGCCACCCCGCACTCCCGCGCGATGCGCGCGATCGCCAGCGCATTGCGGGTCTCGGGGGACCAACCGGTGCGGATCTTGAGCGTGACCGGGGCTGGGTCCGCGGCCCGCACAACGGCGTCTAGGATGCGGGCCACCAGCGGCTCGTCGCGCAGCAGCGCGGACCCGGCCGCCACCCGGCACACCTTCTTGGCGGGACAGCCCATGTTGATGTCGACGATATGTGCGCCGAGCCCCAGGTTGACCCTTGTCGCCTCCGCCATCGCCGTTGGGTCGGTGCCCAGGATCTGCACCCAGACCGGTCCTGACTCGCCCCGGAAATCGAGCCGCCGAACCGATTTCATCGTGCCGCGCAACGCGGTGTCCGATGACACCATCTCGGACGCCGCAAGGCCTGCCCCCAGTCGCCGGCACAGGGTGCGGAAGGGGCGGTCGCTCACCCCCGCCATGGGCGCCAGGACCAGGTTGTTAGCGAGCCGGCAATGACCGATTTGCAGCGGTCTGGGCATCCCGTTCGCCGTCGGTGCGTCGGCGCCGGGCTGGATTGCAGCGAGGCTCATTGCAGTCTGACCTTGAAGCCCGAGGTCTCCATTTCCGGTCGGGCGATAGTCAGACTCAGGGTGCGGGTCTCGCCCGGGTCCAGCGGCCCCATGGCCCCCGCGGCATACTCCTCCGGGGCGAACCGTCGGGTCGCCGCCAGATCCCCCTCGCGGTCCAGCAGCTCAAGCTCCAGGAGCGGCACCGATTGGGGCAAACGACCGCGGTTGGCGATGCGCAGGCGCAGGCTCAGCGAGCCATCGCCTGCCGGGTCTGGGTTTAGGGTCGGATCGAGCACCTCCAGAGAACCGGGCACCCGCGGTACCGGTAGGGTGCAGCCCAGCCGTTCGCATAGCGTCTCTAAGGCGCGCCGCCCCTTGGGGTCCCGCAATAGGTCGCCGCGCTGCCACCATACCCATTGGGCACCCAAGGCCAGGACCAAGAGTAGGCTCCCGGCGACCCAGCTCAGGCGGGCAAGGGGTCCAGCCGCGGCGCGACGTCGCGCCGACGGCTCCACCTGGGTTGCGGCCGGGGCGCTGCTGCCGATTCCGAGCCGCAGCCCCAGTGCGCTGCGGTTACCGGTGCCCCTGCCGTTCCCGATTCCGACCCGGGCGGCGGTCCAGATCCGTCCTGGCTGGGTCTCGAACCCGGGCATGGGCTCGTCCAGCAGGGCAGCCACCCCGTCGAAGCGCGCGCCGCACTGCGGGCAGTTGACACGCCCCCGGCGCGCCTTGAGCTGCTGGGCATAGACCGGAAAGAGCCGGGCGCAACGGTTGCAGCGGGTGGTCAGGGGCATGGCTCGGTCCTCGCGCCCGCATTGGCCTGGCCGCGCCTCACCCCGCCGATCAGTACCCAATCCTCTCGATACCGAATGGGGTCTAGCGCGAGTTGGGCTGCATAGGCGGCGGCGACCGTCTGCGCCTGCTCCGCCAACACCCCGGAGAGTGCCAGGTATCCCCCTGGGCGCAGTGCGCCCAGGATGACCGGCGCCAGATCCACCAGGGGTCCGGCCAGGATATTGGCGACCGCCAGGTCCGCTAGCCGCCCGGCCGCGAGCGTGTCCAGATCGCCGGGGAGACCGATTGCCAGCCGGTCCGACACCCCGTTGGACGTCGCATTGGCCAGGGTTGCCTCGATCGCCTGGGGGTCATGGTCGACCGCGATCGCCCGGGCGGCGCCGAGCTTCAGTGCGGCGATCGCTAGAATTCCGGAGCCGCAGCCGTAATCGAGCAGGGTCTTGCCCTGAAGATCTGCCCCGTCGAGCCACTCCAGGCAGAGCGCGGTGGTCGGGTGATGTCCGGTGCCGAAGGCGAGCCCAGGGTCCAGGTCTACCGCGATCCCCCCCGGATCCCCCGGCGGCTGCCCCTGCGGACAGACCCAAAGCCGCCGGCCGAAACGGGTGGGGCTGAAATCGTCCAGCCAGACCCGCTCCCAGGCTCGGTCCTCGATCCGCTCGACGGTCGGCGCAGCGAGCGCCAGGGCACCCAAGCCATCCGCCAACTTGGCCACCTGAGTCTCGGTGCCCGGCTCGTCTGCAAAGAGCGCGGTCACCTTCACCCCCTCCCACAGCGGCATCGCACCGGGAGGCGGCTCCAGCTGCGGGTCGTCGCCCGCGTCCCCCAGGGTCACCGCCAGTGCCCCCGCGTTTTCCAGGGCGGCTTCCAACAGGGGCGCGCGCCCCTGCTCCACCGTGAAGGAGATCTGAATCCAGGGCATGACGGGTCTCTTAAATGCCTCGAGGGCTGGGGCAACGGTTGGGGCGGCGGGCTCGGCAGGGCGCACAGGATACGCCCGTGGGCGAGGGCGGGCTACCGGTCGGGAGGGCAGGAGTTGAAGGTGCCGCGGCCGGGTCTCTGGGGCGTCTTGAGGGACGAGCGACGGACCAAGGCCCCAGAATCGTTTGCGTCGGCGGCGGCTTCCTGAAGGGCGGTCCGAGGCGGGTGGCTTGCTGGAGTGGTGGCTATCCTTGGCCGCGCCCGATTTCGAATCCCGGACCCGCTCCAGCCACTCGCCGCTTCCGCACCTAAAGCCCCAGCTTCTTCTCCAGATAATGGATATTCGCCCCGCCGGCCTGGAAGGCGGCATCGCGAAGGATGGTACGCTGGAGCTTGATATTGGTGTCGATCCCTTCGATGACGGTCTCGCGCAGCGCATTGCACATGCGCGCGATGGCGGCATTGCGGTCCTCGCCGTGGGCGATGAGCTTACCGATCATGGAGTCGTAATGGGGCGGCACCGTGTAGCCGGTATAAATGTGGGTCTCCATGCGGATGCCGGGCCCCCCGGGCGCATGGAACTCGGTGATCTTGCCGGGGCTGGGGCGGAAGGTCTCGGAATGCTCGGCATTGATGCGGCATTCCACCGCATGACCGCGGATGACGATGTCCTCCTGGCGGTAATGCAGCGGTTCCCCGGCGGCCACCCGGATCTGCTCGCGCACCAGATCCACCCCGGTGACCATCTCGGTGACTGGGTGCTCTACCTGGATACGGGTATTCATCTCGATAAAATAGAACTGCCCGTTTTCGTAGAGGAACTCGAAGGTGCCGGCGCCGCGGTAGCCGATCTCCCGGCAAGCCTGCGCGCAGCGCTCGCCGATCTCCCGGCGCTGCTGCTCGGTGATGCCTGGTGCGGGGGCCTCCTCCACAACTTTCTGGTGGCGGCGCTGCATGGAGCAGTCCCGCTCGCCCAAATAGATCGCGTGGCCGTGCTGGTCGGCGAGCATCTGGAACTCGATATGGCGCGGGTTCTCCAGGTATTTTTCCATGTAGACCACGCCGTTATTGAAGGCCGCCGAGGCCTCCGCCCGGGTGAGCGACACGGCATTGAGCAGGGTCGCCTCCGAATGGACCACGCGCATACCGCGCCCGCCGCCGCCTCCCGCCGCCTTAATGATGATGGGGTAGCCGATGGAGCGGGCCATCTCCAGGGTGTGCTTCTTGTCTTCGTCGTCCAAGGGTCCGTCGGAGCCCGGGACGCAGGGTACCCCGGCCGCCTTCATGGCTGCGATGGCCGAGACCTTGTCGCCCATCAGCCGGATGGTCTCCGGGCGGGGGCCGATGAAGATGAATCCGGAGCGCTCCACCCGCTCGGCGAAGTCGGCATTCTCGGAGAGGAAGCCATAGCCTGGGTGGATAGCGACGGTGTCGGTCACCTCCGCGGCGCTGATGATGGCCGGGACATTGAGATAGCTGTCGCGCGAGGCGGCCGGTCCGATACAGACCGTTTCGTCGGCGAGCAGGACATGTTTTAAGTCCCGGTCGGCCTCGGAGTGCACCGCGACGGTCTTGATACCGAGCTCGCGGCAGGCGCGCAGGACGCGGAGCGCAATCTCGCCCCGGTTCGCAATCAGGATCTTCTCGATCATGGCAGGCATGCTGGGGTCGCCTCCGGGCGGGGGCCGGCCCGGTCTGAATGGTGTTCGGTGGATCGGGCAGGGGCGGTTGCCGGTCCGAGGATGCCCCGCACGCCTTCGCAGTGGGCGGGGCGGGTGCAGGCGGCCAAGGTCATTCGATGACGAAGAGCGGCTGGTTGTATTCCACGGGTTGGCCGTTGTCCACCAGGATGCGGCGGACCGTGCCGGCGTGCTCGCATTCGATTTGGTTGAGGATCTTCATCGCCTCGATGATGCACAGGGTATCGCCGACCTTGACCTTCTGGCCCTCCTCCACAAAATGCGCGGAGCCCGGGGCGGGGGCGCGGTAAAAGGTGCCGACCATGGGCGAGCGCACCACCTCGCCCGCACCGAGCCCGTCGTCGCGGCCCGGCTCGGCGGGGGCGGCCGGGGCCGCCGGGGCAGGCGCGGCGAAGGCCGCCGGCATCCCCATCCCCTGGGAATAGATCAGGGGTGCGCCGCTACCCTGGCGGCTGATGCGGACCGACTCCTCGCCTTCGTGGATCTCGATCTCGGCCACATTGGATTGTTCCAGGAGCTCGATCAGCTTTTTGACCTTGCGGATATCCATCTTCAATGGTTCTCGGTGATAGGGACGGGCGCCAGCCGGTGCAGCGCGGCGCAAAGCGCCAGCTCGTAGCCCTGCGCGCCCAGCCCGCTGATCACGCCGACCGCGATATCGGAGAAATAGGAGTGGGCGCGGAACGGCTCGCGGGCGTGCACGTTGGACAGGTGCACCTCGATGAACGGGATCGCGACGGCGAGCAGGGCATCGCGCAGGGCGACGCTGGTGTGGGTGAAGGCGGCCGGATTGATCAGGATGAAGCCCACGTCGTCCACGGGCGCTGCGTGGATCGCCTCGATCAGGACATACTCGGCATTGCTTTGCAGAAAGATCAGCCGGTGCCCGGCGGCCCGGGCCTGGGCCGCGAGCCGTCGCTCGATCTCGGCCAAGCTGGTCTGGCCGTAATGGCCAGGCTCCCGGGAACCCAGTAGATTCAGGTTGGGTCCGTTCAGGACCAGGATGGTTGCCATTGCGCCGCGCCGCCTGAAGGGGAACCGTGAGCCGTTGTGCCATGCATGATCGACGGCAAACCGCCCAGAATTGTGCCGATTTTACCCGATCTTGTCCAGTTAGTAGGAAGGCGCGGTCGACTCGGGCCGCGTCGTGTCCTGGTCGGGTGCGAGCAGCCGGTCCAGTTGGGCGTGCAGGTCGGTGCGTGTCACCTCCCCGGTGCGGCCGAAGACCCTGAGTCCGTCGCGGTCGAAGATCGCGGTGAATGGCAGGCCCAAGGTGCGGTTTCCGAGCCTGCGCGAGAGCTCCACCGCCTCCGGGTTGCCGATCAGGATCGGGTAGTTGACCGGGTGCCGGGCGATAAAGGCCGAGACGTCGGGGGCGCGGTCGATGGCGATTCCGACCACTTGGATCTCGCGCTCCCGCAGGGCCTCCTGGGCGCTGGCGAAGAGCGGCATCTCGCGCAGGCAGGGGGGGCACCAAGTCGCCCAGAAATTGAGCACCAGGACCTTGCCGGCCCAGGTCCCGCTCGCCACCTCCCGGCCTTGAAGGTCCGGGAGCCGGAAGTCGGGGAAGGTTTCCAGTTGGGCGGCCCCGCCCTCGGGACCGGGCTCGCTGGCGGCCCTGGTCGCGAGCCACCGCTGGCCTAAGTGGGCGACCCCGATGCTGATGCTGGCGGCCAGCAGTAGCACCAGGCCCAGCTTGCCCAGCTTGCCTCCATTCATGGCGCGACCCGCCGAAGGTGCTCGGCAAACTCGGGCGCGGACTTGAAGCCCACCAGCCTGAGCCCTTCGAGCTCCGCCCCGGCCTGGTCGAAAAAGACCATTGCCGGGGGGCCTGGGAGTCCGAAGCGGCCCTGCATCAGCGCCTGGTCCGCTGCATCGTTGGCGGTGACGTCTGCCTGGAGCAGGACGAAGCGGTTCATCTCTGCCTGGACCGCCGGATCGCTGAAGGTGTAGCGCTCCATTTCCTTACAGGACACGCACCAGTCCGCATAAAAGTCGAGCATGACCGGCCGCCCGACTGTCCGGGCGGCGGCCAGCTCCCGGTCCAGGTCCGCCGCGGTCTTGATGCGCCTGAAGGCCGCATGGGGGGCTGCGGCCCCCGGGGCACCGCCCAGTGCCGCGATCCCTCGTAGCGGTTGGATCGTGTCCTTGCCGCCCGCCGCCGCCCCAATCAGCATGAGTGCGCCATAGATCAGCAGGGCGACCCCCAGGCCTTTCCAAAGCCGGCTCCAGCCACTGGCTCCCGCGGGGGGCTGGGTCAGTGCGCCCATGTAGACCGCCGAGCAGATCAAGAGCAGGCCCCACAGGATCAGAGAGAGCGCCGCCGGGAGGATGCGCTCCAGGAGCAGGAGTGCCACACCCAGGAGCGCGACGCCGAAGACCGCCTTGACCCCGTCCATCCAGACCCCGGCCCGGGGCAGGAGCGAGCCTGCCGAGGTGCCGATGGCGATCAGCGGCGCACCCATCCCCAGGCTGAGGGCGAACAGTGCCGCCCCGCCGAGCAGCGCGTCCCCGGTTTGGCCGATGAAGATCAGTGCACCGGCCAGCGGCGGGGCCACGCAGGGACCCACGATCAGGGCCGAGAGCAGTCCCATGATCGCCACCCCGATCAGGGTCCCGCCCTGCTGGCGGTTGCTCAACGCCGCAATCCGGGACTGGAGTGCGGAGGGGATCTGGAGCTCGTAGAAACCGAACATGGAGAGCGCCAGCGCCACGAAGACCAGGGCGAAGGCCCCGAGTATCCAGGGGTTCTGGAAGGCCGCCTGGACATTGGCCCCGAATAGTCCGGCGAGCACCCCGGCCACCGTATAGGCGAGGGCCATGGCGAGCACATAGACCAGCGACAAGACGAAGGCCCGTCGGGTGGTGATCTTGGATCCCTGACCGGCGACGATCCCGGACAGGATGGGGATCATGGGAAAGACGCAGGGGGTGAAGGCGAGCAGTAGCCCGAAGCCGAAGAACAGGGCCACTATGGCGAACAGGTTGCCGCCGGCCAGGGTTGCAACGATCCGGTCCTGCTCCGAGACCGGCGGCGCTGGGAGGGGGGCAGCCCGGGCGGAGCCGGGCGCGGCGGCTGCTTCCGGGATGTTCGCAACAGGTGATGCCACCGGGGTGCCGGTGGCGGCTTTGGCAACCTGGGTGCCGACGATGGGCACGGCCGCGGCAGTCGCGGTCTGGGCTGTCGCCGCGACCGGCGTGCCCGAGCCCCCGCCCAGGCGCAGACGCAGGCGCCGGGTTTGGGGCGGATAGCAGACCCCGAGCTCGGCGCAGCCCTGGAACTGTGCGACCAGATCGATCTCGTCGGGCGCCCCCGGTCCGCGTACCAGGGGCAGGGTCAGATCCACCCGGTTGTGGTAGACCTCCACGTCCCCCGTGCTGCCGTCGGGCAGGACCGAGTCCGTCTTGATGTCCCCGGGGGGAAGCGCAAAGGGTCCCAGGGTCGTGCTCTTGGCTCCCGCCAGGGTCACATTGACCTTGTTGCGGTAAAGATAGGTCTCCGGGGCAATCTCCCAGACCAAGGCCAACCGGTCCGGCGCAGTCCATTGGGCATCGAATCGGAATGCCTCCTCCGCGGTCGGGATGTCGTCATCCGAGCGCGACTGGGCCTGTATGGTCAACGCATCGATCGTCCGGGTCGCCGGGGCGACCGCGGCGATCGCCGGCTGCGCCGCCGCTGCCGGGGTCGGCAGTGCGACGTTCAGGACCTGACGCTGGGGCGGATAGCAGAACCCCGCATCCGCGCAGCCCTGAAATCCGGTCTCCAGGGTCAGCGTGTCGCCGGACCCGGCCGCCCGCTCGATCGGCACCCGCACCTCCAAGCTGCCTCGGTAGATTGCCACCTCGCCGAAGAACTTGTCGTGCCGGTTCTCGGAGGCGGGCAGATCCGGACCGCCGAGCGCAATCCCCGGGGTCTGGGAGACGAACCGGAGCTTGGTCCGATAGAGGTAGTAGCCGTCGGCCACCGACCATCGAACCCGCACCGTCTGGGGGCCGTCCGCTTCGGCCGAGACCGGGAATGCCTGGTCCGCCGGCAGGAAATCTTCCTCCGCACGGACTTGCGCAGCCCCTGGCGCGAGTCCGGCGAGGATCAGCAGTGCGGCAAGTAGCCTGGCGGCGAAGGATGCCCGCGACCGGCCGGGGCGGGTACCCGACATCATTCTTGGGGTTGCGTACATGAGGTGACCCAGGTCAGGTAGTCGGGGAGTCCGGCGGCGATGGGGAGCGCGATGATCTCCGGCACCCGATAGGGATGCAACCCGCGCAGGGTCTCCATGAGCCGGTCCAGTCGCGCCGCGGTGGTCTTGATCAGCAGCAGGACCTCGGGGTCGCGCTGGATCTCGCCCTCCCAACGATAGATAGAGGTCAGCCCGGGGATCAGGCTCACGCAGGCGGCCAGCCGGTCGGCCACCAGACGCTCGCCGATGGTGCGGGCGGTCTCGGGGTCAGGGCAGGTCGAGAGGACCAATCGGTAGTCGGTCTCCAGGTTCATGGGCGCCTCTTCACGGGGTCAAAGCTTGAGATCGGGTCCCGGGCACACAGGTTACGGGGTAAAGTGCAGTGTCCGACTGCCGCGACCGCGACCGCGACCGGTGCGTCGCGGCCTACCCGACTTGAGAGATCGCTATCGTGCCCCTTATTCTGCTCCTCGTCCTGATCGGATTGCCGCTCTTCGAGATCTACCTCATGATCCGGGTAGGCTCCGTCATCGGCGCATTCCCCACCATCCTGCTCTCGATCCTGACGGCGCTCGCGGGTGCCTGGCTGGTCCGGCTCCAGGGCTTCGGGCTCGTCTGGCGCATCCGCGATGCGATGTCCCGCGACGCGATCCCGGCCCTGGAGCTCCTGGACGGCGCTCTGCTGCTGCTCGCCGGGTTCCTGCTGATCCTGCCGGGATTTCTCACCGATATCGTTGGCTTCCTGCTCCTGATCCCGCCCCTGAGACGCTGGTTGATCGCCCGCTATGTCGACGTGTTTCCGATCGAGGGCACCGTTGTGAGGCACGAGACCCGGGTCATCGAGGGGCGATTTCGGCGTGACGACTGATATTCGGTGCGGCGTGCGCCATAATAGCGCGTTAGCGGGCAACTAAATCCTGGGGTTGCGCTTCTCATTGGCCTGGCCTATGGTGCGCGACCGTGCTTCGCCCATCTCGCTTAATCGATGGACCGGGTCCGCCGGACCTGCACGCGTCCACCCGCCAACTATTTACGAAGCGTATTCCCAGTGACCAACCCTCTCGATTCGAGGGGCGCGCGCGCGTGCCCCGCACCCGTCCTGCCGGCCCCGGGCTTAGGCCTAGCGGCAGCCAGTTTCCAACCGGATTTCCGGCCGACATCGGTCGCCGACGCTATTCCCGCACCGCACGGGGTGCGCGATGCCGATTGATCTACTGGGGCTGCTCGGAATCCCCGCAAGCCTCGCGCTACTGATCTGGCTCGCCTATCGGGGTTGGAGCGTCCTGCTGGTTGGGCCCGCGGCGGCCTTGGTGGCGGCCGCCTGCGCCGGGGAGCCTCTGCTCGCGAGCTGGACCCAGACCTTCATGAAGGGCGCATCGGGCTTTGTGGCCCAGTTCTTCCCGATCTTCCTGCTCGGGGCGGTCTTCGGCAAGTTGATGGACGATAGCGGCTCGGCGCTGGCGATCGCGCGCACCCTGACCGACCGGCTGGGTCGTGACCGCGCCATCCTGGCCGTGGTGCTGGCCTGCGCGCTCCTGACCTACGGCGGGGTCAGCCTCTTTGTGGTTGCCTTCGTGGTGGTTCCGGTTGCGGATGCATTGTTCCGCCAGGCCAATGTCCCCCATCGGTTGATCCCGGCCACGGTGGCGCTCGGCGCCTTCACCTTCACCATGACCGCGATGCCCGGCACCCCGGCGATCCAGAACGCCATCCCGATGCCCTATTTCGGCACCACGCCCTTCGCCGCTCCCGGGCTTGGGCTCATCGCTGCGGCGATCATGCTGGGCTTCGGGCTCTGGTGGCTCACCCGAGTGGCTGCGCGTGCCCGCCGTCGGGGCGAGGGCTATGGCCCGGGCGGGCGCACGGTCGCGGTCGGTGCCGGGGACCGTCTGGTGCGCGAGCGGGTCACCACCACCGATACCTTCGACCTGGCCGAGTCCGCCCGCGGTCACCAGAGCGACGCCCAACCGTTCTTTTGGCTCGCCGTGCTGCCCATGCTGGTAGTGGTGGGGGTGAACCTGGCCATGAGCCTCAAGGTGTTGCCCGCGCTGAAGATCGGATTCCTTGCCGAGCAGCGCTGGGGGGCGACCTCCCTCGCCCACGTTGGCGGCATCTGGGCCGTGGCGACCGCGCTCTTGGCCGCGATCCTGGTGCTGATCCTGGTCAATCGGCGGCGTCTGCCGGCCTTGCGCGCGAGCGTGAACGCAGGGGCCAACGCATCCGTCCTGCCGGCACTGAATACCGCGAGCATGGTGGGCTTCGGCGCGGTGATCGCCGCACTGCCGGCCTTTGCCCTGGTCAGCGACGCCTTTCTATCGGTGGGCGGCGGGCCGCTGGTCTCGCTCGCGGTCGCCACCAATGCCATCGCCGGGATCACCGGATCGGCGGCCGGCGGTCTCATGATTACCTTGCAGGCACTGGGAGATACCTATGTTCGCCTGGCCGCGGCGGCTGGGATCGAGCCCGATCTCATGCACCGGGTTGCAGCGATCGCCGCTGGCGGACTCTCCAGTCTGCCCCATAATGGCGCGGTCGTGACCTTGCTGGCCATCAGCGGGGCCACCCATCGCGGGAGCTATCGCGATATCGCCATCGTCATGCTGATCGGCACCCTGCTGGCGCTGGCCGCCATCATCGTGCTGGGTCTGGCCTTCGGCTCGTTCTGAGATATACCCGAGAGATTCCAGGTCTTCGGTTTCCTGGAAACGATCCGATTGTTTCGGAAAAGAAGCTTGGCGACCCGCAACTGGCAGCTCGCCACTGACGGGTATACCGGCAAGCCCTTGCAATACCTGTAAAGAAGAGGTCATCGTGGTAGAGCGCAACGTCGACGTCGCCATCATCGGGTCCGGCACCGCCGGCCTGAATGCCATGGGCCAGGTCCGCCGGGCCGGTAAGACCTTTGTCCTGATCAACGGCGGCCATGCGGGAACCACCTGCGCCCGGGTCGGCTGCATGCCGTCCAAGGCCATGATCCAGATCGCAGAGGATTACCATCGGCGCATGCACCTGGGCCAATACGGAATCGATGGGCACGAGGGTATGAACCTGGACATCCCGGAGGCGCTGAGCCATGTGCAGGATCTGCGCGACACCTTCGTCGACCGGGTCTTGGGCAGCAGCACGGACGATATGCCCGAGGACCTCTTCATCCAGGACTATGGGCGCCTGATCGAGCCGACCCTGGTGGAGGTGGCCGGCCAGCGCATCCGCGCCCGGGCGGTGGTCATCGCCACCGGCTCGCGTCCACTGGTACCCGCCGCCTGGCGTCAATTCGGCGACCGGGTCATCACCACCGACGACATCTTCGAGCTGACTGACCTGCCCGCCACCATGGCGGTGATCGGGCTCGGCACCATCGGGCTGGAGCTGGGCCAGAGCCTGTCGAGGCTGGGGGTCGCGGTGACCGGATTCGACGGCCTGACCAGTATCGCCGGGATCCAGGACCCTGAAGTCAACCAATGCGCCATCGATCTTATGGGAAAGGAGTTTTCCATCTATCTGGGAGAGCCCGCCGAGATCGCAGCGGAAGGCGGGCAGCTCCGGGTTAGCGCGGGCGCCCGCAGCGTCCTGGTGGACAAGGTCCTATGCAGCATCGGACGGGTGCCCAATGTCGACGGGCTCGGGCTGGAGGTCCTGGGGCTCCCCCTGAGCCCCCGCGGCATCCCGCCCTTCGACCCCAACAGCATGCAGGTCGGGGACCTGCCGGTGTTCATCGCCGGGGACCTCACCGGCGACCGCCAGCTACTCCACGAGGCCGGAGACGAGGGCAGGATCGCTGGATTCAATGCCGCCCGCATCGACGAAACCCCGGTGCGCTTCCGCCGCAAGACCCCGCTCTTCATCAACTTCTGCGACCCCAACATCTGCGCCCTGGGCGCACGCTGGGACGAGCTGGATCAGGCGACCACGGCCGTCGGACAGGTCAAGTTCGCCCCGGTGGGCCGAGCGCTCATCATGGGCAAGAACAAGGGCGTTCTGCGAGTCTATGCCGACAAGTCAACCGGCCGCATCCTGGGAGCCGAGATGATCGGCCCCAAGGGCGAGAACCTGGCGCATCTACTGTGCTGGTGTATCGAGCAGGGACTCGCAGTCGGGGAGATCCTGCGCATGCCCTTCTACCATCCGGTCATCGAGGAGGCACTCCAGGCCGCACTTTACGACCTCTATTCCAAGGTGGATGCGAAGAACAGCGGTGGCATCGTCGAGCTGGAGCGGCTGTCCGATTGATCGCCGGAGAGCGATTCCGGCTGGTCTAAGTTGTCGGGCGACAGACGCCCCCGGTCGCCGAGTTGCGGCGGCCATCGGACGCCCTCGAAGACCATCAAGAGGCTATCCCCATGTCCTGGAAGACCGCGCACCGTTCCTTCTATTACGAAACCGCCCCCGAGCCCGAGGACCTGGTCTTGCCCAGGTCCGAGACCGCACTCCTCTGCATCGACCTTCAGAATTACGGCATGCAGGTGGCAGACGACCCGATGGAGGCGGCCCGCTGGGCACCCTTCCTCGAGCGCATGCGCGAGACCGTCATCCCGAACGTCCGGGCGCTCCAGCAGCGCTTCCGAGCGGCCGGCATGGCCGTGATCCACGCCCGCATCGCCTGCCTGCTCCGGGACGGTCGCGACCGCTCCTTAAGCCAGCGGATGCCCGGTTTCAACAACCTGCTCATGCCCAGCGACAGCGAGCCCTCCCAGATACGTCCCGGAGTTGGCACCTGCCCCCGGCGAGATCGTCGTCACCAAGACCACCGACAGCGCGCTGACCGGCACTAACCTGCGCCTGATCCTCGCCAACATGGGCATCCGGCATGTGGTCGTCTGCGGCATCTACACCGACCAGTGCGTCTCATCCACGGTCCGAAGCTTGGCGGACGAGAGTTTCCATGTCGTCCTGGTGGAGGATTGCTGCGCGGCCGGGACCGAAGAGCTGCATCGGCACGAGCTCATGGTCCTGAACCGCATCTATTGCCAGGTGCTGACGCGCGCCGAGCTCATGGGTCTGATAGCGTGAGCAACCCCTTCTTCGACCGACCGATCCTCAACTCGCCCTACGCCTATCCAATGCGGCACTGGGAGCTGGACGACACCGGCCAACCGACCCAGAAGATCCTCGAAACCCGGCGTCGGGCAGAGTTCATCACCCCGATCCCCAAGCCGAAAAAGCAGAAGGGCGCTTCGAAGCAGTTCGACCTGTTGTTCGACGAGGGCAAAGGACTGAGCACGGAGACCCAGCGCTACGATCACACCGCCGTCATCAACGCCGTCCGCCAAGAGGTCGACCGCTGGCGGGCTGACCCCGACCCGAGCCACTGGCGGGTCACCCCGGAGACCGCGCGCCTCCTTCAGCACTGGCGGCATCACCCGTTCAGCAGCCTGCGCCCCTTCTTCTGCCAGATCGAAGCCGTCGAGACCGCCATCTGGCTGACCGAGGTCGCGCCCCAGATCGGCAAGGCTGGCGAGCGCTTCCTGAAGCACCTGACCGACGCCAACCACGACGCCAATCCGGAGCTGATGCGCCTGGCGCTGAAGCTGGCCACCGGCGCCGGCAAGACCACCGTCATGGCCATGCTGATCGCCTGGCAGACGGTCAACGCCGTGCGCCGCCCCTCAGCCAAGAAATTCACCCGCGGTTTCCTCATCGTCGCGCCGGGACTCACGATCAAGGACCGCCTGCGCGTGCTCCAGCCCAATGACCCGGACAGCTACTACGCCAGCCGCGAGCTGGTGCCGAGCGACCTGTTGGACGACGTACGGCGCGCCAAGATCGTCATCGCCAACTACCACGCCTTCCGTCGGCGCGAACGCATCGAGCTTTCCAAAGGCGGTCGCCTATTGCTCCAGGGCCGCGGCGGCGATCCCTTGGACACCCTGGAGACCGAGGGGCAGATGCTCCAGCGGGTCATGCCCGACCTGATGGGCCTGAAGAACATCCTGGCGATCAATGACGAGGCCCATCACTGCTACCGCGAGAAGCCCAACCATGATCTAGAAGGGGACCTGAAGGGAGACGACAAGAAGGAAGCCGAAAAGAACAACGAGGCCGCGCGGCTGTGGATCTCCGGCCTGGAGGCCGTCAACCGCAACCTGGGCCTGGCCCGCGTCTTCGACCTCTCCGCCACCCCCTTCTTCCTGCGCGGCTCCGGCTATGCCGAGGGCACACTCTATCCCCTGGACGCTCAGCGACTTCTCGCTGATGGACGCCATCGAGTGCGGCATCGTCAAGCTGCCGCGCGTGCCTGTTGCCGACAACATCCCGGGCGGCGAGATGCCCATGTTCCGCAACCTGTGGGAGCACATCCGCGCCAAGATGCCGAAGAAGGGCCGCGGCAAGACGGAGTCGCTGAACCCGCTGGACCTGCCGACCCAACTGCAAACCGCGCTGGAGGCGCTCTACGGGCACTATGAGAAGACCTTCGCCCTCTGGGCAGAGGCCAAGGTCGCGTCGCCGCCCTGCTTCATCGTCGTCTGCAACAACACCTCCGCCTCCAAGCTGGTCTACGACTACATCTCCGGTTTTGTTCGCACGAAACAGGATGGCACCAGCGACTTGGTCCCCGGCCGTCTGCCGCTCTTCCGCAACCACGACGAGCACGGCAACGCGCTCCCGCGGCCCCGCACCCTCCTGATCGACAGCGAGCAACTGGAGTCCGGGGAGGCCCTGGACGACAACTTCCGCGCCATGGCCGCCGATGAAATCGAGCGCTTCCGCCGCGAGATCGTCGAGCGCACCGGCGACCCGCGCCAGGCCGAGAACCTCACCGACCAGGACCTGCTGCGCGAAGTCATGAATACCGTGGGCAAGCCCGGCCGGCTGGGGGCCGACATCCGCTGTGTCGTCTCCGTGTCCATGCTCACCGAGGGCTGGGACGCTAACACCGTCACCCACGTCCTGGGGGTGCGCGCCTTCGGCACCCAGCTCCTGTGCGAGCAGGTCATCGGCCGGGCACTGCGCCGACAGTCCTACGACCTCAACGAAGACGGGCTCTTCAACGTGGAATACGCCGATGTCCTCGGCATCCCCTTCGACTTCAACGCGAAACCCGTCGTGGCTCCACCTCAGCCGCCGCGCGAGACGATCCAGGTCAAGGCCGTGCGGCCCGAGCGCGACTCACTCGAAATCCGCTTCCCCCGCGTCGCCGGTTATCGCACCGAACTGCCGGATGAGCGCCTGACCGCCGAATTCAACGAAGACTCGGTGCTTGAGCTCACGCCCGACCTGATCGGCGCGACCCGAACCCAGAATGCGGGGATCATCGGTGAGCCGGTCAACCTCGATCTGGCCCATACCGGGGACGTGCGCCCATCCCAGATGGTCTACGAGTTGACCTCTTACCTGGTGCTCAACAAGTGGCGCGACGCGAATGACGAACCGCGCCTCAACCTATTCGGCCAGCTCAAGCGCATCGCCCGTCAGTGGCTCGACGGTTATCTGGTGTGCAAGGGCGGCACCTTCCCGGCGCAGCTCAAGTACAAGATGCTCGCGGACATGGCCTGCGAGCGAATCACCGCCGGTATCACCCGCGCCTTCATCGGCAAGCGACCGATCCTGGCCCTGCTCGACCCCTACAACCCAGTCGGCTCCACCGCCCATGTTCGCTTCAACACCAGCAAGACCGAACGCTGGGAAACCGACTCCCGCCGTAGCCACATCAACTGGGTGATCCTGGACAGCGATTGGGAGGCCGAATTCTGTCGTGTGGCAGAGGCCCATCCCCGCGTGCGCGCCTACGTCAAGAACCACAGTCTGGGACTTGAAGTGCCCTACCGGTTCGGCTCCGAGATGCGCCGCTATCTGCCCGATTTCGTACTCTTGGTGGACGACGGCCATGGCGACGACGACCTGCTGCATCTGATCGTCGAGATCAAGGGCTACCGACGCGAAGATGCCAAGGAAAAGAAAGCCACCATGGACACCTACTGGGTGCCCGGCGTGAACAACCTCGGCCGCTTCGGGCGCTGGGCCTTTGCCGAATTCACCGAGGTCTATCGGATCGAGGACGACTTCAAGGCAAGGGTGGAGAGCGAGCTCAACAACATGATCGAGACCGTCGCGCCGACCACAGCGCCTGAGGACGGGTTGAAGGCATCGATCCCACGGGAGAGTGCCAGCCGTTTGGCACTCTTGGGCGGCAGTGAGCCCCAAATCGAGCCGGTCCCACGGCGGCGGCCGGAAGCCCTATGATTTTGGTCGATACCGCGGTCTGGATCGACCGCTTCTCTTCTCGTTCCCACGCTCCGCGTGGGAACGCTGTCTTGGCCGCTCCAGCGGCCCGAACGCCCAGGCGCATCCTCCGCGGCGGGACTTGCTCCCGAGCCGGTGCGTCATGGGAGCCAGAGGCAAAGGAGCACACACAATGCTTAAGAGCTATGAGGCTGTCTACGAAAAGGGACGCTTGAAATGGCTAAATGAAGAACCGGACTTGGACTCGGCGCGAGTCATCGTTACGGTACTTGCCGGAACCTCTGTCCAGCAACGACGCCGCGCCCCTCCCGCGTCCCTGATCGGCCAGGTCGCGATCCTCGGTGACATCGTTTCGCCTATCGTCGATGACGAGGATTGGGAATGTCTGAAATAATTGTCTTGGACACCCATGTTTGGCTCTGGTACGTCAACGGCAATCGCGAACTGTATCCCACCTCCTGGGGCGAGCGCATCGCGACTGCCACCCACGTTGCTGTTTCGCCCGTCTCCTGTTTTGAAATCGCTTTGGCTGAAAGGCGCGGCCGCATCAGCCTCAAGTGCCCGCTGGATCAGTGGTTCTCGGAGGGACTGGAGCCTGCCGGCGTAGAGCTTCTTCCCTTGACGCCCACCATCGCGACCCGCGCAGTCGCCTTGACTGCGGCCCATCGCGATCCATTCGATCGCATGATCATTGCGACCGCCCTCGAACATGACGCCATGCTCGCAAGCATCGACGGTCTCTTTGTCCATTACCCGGAACTGACCGGTCGTCTGTTGAAATAAGGTTCTTACGATGGCCCGAACACCAAAGACCTTGACAGTCACCGTCGCCACCCTCACCCACGACGAAGCCACCCGCAAGAACATCCCGACCGCCGAATACCAATCGGTGATGCAGAAGGACGACCAGGCCCCGGTACCGGTGACCTATGCGCGCGGCCCAGGTGGAAAGTCGGCCGGGCTCCCAGATCGAGCTCGCGGCGGAGAAGGACCAGCGCAACCGCGACCTGGACCCGCAACTCGTCTGGCGCGGCAAGGATCAGCAGGATTGGAGCGATCTCGTCGTCCATGCCCCGCCGCTCTACATCCAGGAGAAGGTCCATCCCAAGGTCCTTATCGACGACCTCCTGCGTCGATCCAATCTGCCCGCCCCGTCCGGCGGTGAGGGAGAGCAACTCGACCTCTTTGCCGACTTCAACGGCATTCCCAAGGACGCGGACCGGACCGAGTTCTACCGACACGACCAGAACTGGTCGAACCGCATGATCCTGGGCGACTCGCTCCAGGTGATGGCCAGTCTCGCCGAGCGCGAAGGGCTGCGCGGTAAGGTCCAGTGCATCTATCTCGATCCGCCCTATGGCATCAAGTTCAACAGCAACTTCCAGTGGAGCACCACCAGCCGGGACGTTAAGGACGGCAATGTGGGCCATATCACCCGCGAGCCGGAGCAGGTCAAGGCGTTTCGGGATACCTGGCGGGATGGCATTCATTCCTATCTAACATATCTGCGCGATCGACTCACGGTCGCGCGGGATTTGCTGACCGATTCCGGGTCGATTTTTGTGCAGATTGGGGACGAGAATGTACATCGCGTACGGACATTGATGGATGATGTGTTTGGGAGCGGCAATTCTGTTTCGCAAATTGCCGTCGTCAAGACCAGTGCCCAAGAAGACCTGCTCTTACCCAACGTTTGCGATCATATTTTGTGGTACGCGCGAAGCGTCGAAACGGTAAAGTATCGTCAGGCTTGGGTTGAAAAGCACAGCGATCCTGGCGCATCCGAATATAACAGAGTAGAGATCGAGGGAGAGCGTCGCCGGCTAACTCGTGATGAGGAAGACAACAGAGCAAAGCTTGACGAAAGGTACCGTATCTACAGGCAAGACAACATTGTTTCGCAGCGCCCCCCCGGCAGTTTCCCGGTGCAGTTCCAAGACGTCGAATACCGACCAATAACCGGATACTGGAAGACTGGCGTCGATGGTTTCTCGCGACTGATAAAAGGCTCCCGGATTGAGAAGCGAGGGAGGATGCTGAGCTATGTGCGGTTTATGGACGATTTTCCGGTAAGGCCAATTGCTAATCACTGGACCGATGTTAAGTTCTCAAGTCGTTCTGAGGAAAAGACTTATGTGGTTCAGACGTCAGCGAACCTCATTCAACGGTGCATTCTGATGTGCACCGACCCCGGAGACTTAGTCCTCGACCCCACCTGCGGCTCCGGCACCACCGCCTATGTCGCCGAGCAATGGGGCCGCCGCTGGATCACCATCGATACCTCACGCGTCGCACTCGCACTGGCCCGTGCCCGTATCATGGGTGCCCGCTACCCCTATTACCTGCTCGCCGATTCGCGCGACGGCCAGCTCAAGGAGGCCGAGATCACCCGCACCGCATCGTCCTCCCAACCGACCCGCGGCGATATCCGCCATGGCTTCGTCTATGAACGCGTCCCGCACATCACGCTCAAGTCCATCGCTAACAACACCGAGATCGATGTCATCTGGGAGAAGTGGCAGGCGACGTTGGAGCCGCTGCGCGAGCAACTCAACGCAATTCTCGTAGGATGGGTAGAGCGCAGCGAAACCCATCCTTCCACCGCGAATGTCGGCGATGGGTTTCGCTCTCGCTCAACCCATCCTACAAATACCACTAGCGGCTCCGCGCCGTTCGAGGAGTGGCAGATCCCGCGCGATGCCGACCCCGACTGGCCGCCGCAGGCCCAAGAGGTCCATGCCGACTGGTGGGCGGCGCGCATCGCCCGGCAACGCGAGATGGACGCCTCCATCGCCGCCAAGGCCGATTCCGAATATCTCTACGACAAGCCCTATACCGACAACAAGAAGGTCCGCGTCGCCGGCCCCTTCACCGTCGAGAGCCTGTCCCCCCACCGCGTGCTGGGGGTCGATGAGAACGATGAGCTGATCGACCCCAACGAGAAACAGATCGCCGATCCGGACGCAGGCTATGGCGAGAAGCAGACCTTCCCGCAGATGATCCTGGAGAACCTGAAGATCGCCGGGGTGCAGCAGGCCCACAAGGAGGACCGGATCAGCTTCACCTCGCTCACCCCTTGGCCCGGCGACCTAATCTGCGCCGAAGGCCGATATATCGTCACCCGCGACGGCAACCCAGCCGCAGGCGAGGACCCAACCGCCCGATCCTCCGACAATTCGGCTTTAACCGATGAAAATCGCGCAGCGATTTTCATCGGCCCGGAATTCGGCACCGTCACCCGCCCCGATCTGGTAACGGCCGCCCGCGAGGCGGGCGATGCCGATTTCGACTGCCTGATTGCCTGCGCCTTCAACTACGAGGCCCACGCCACCGACTTCAACAAGCTCGGCCGCATCCCGGTACTCAAGGCGCGGATGAACGCCGACCTGCACATGGCCGAGGACCTGAAGAATACCGGCAAGGGCAACCTGTTCGTGATCTTCGGCGAGCCGGACATCGTGATCCTGCCGGCCGAGAACGGCCAGGTCCGGATCAAGATCAACGGCGTAGATGTCTTCCACCCCAGCACCGGCGAGGTCCGCAGCGACGGTCCCGAGGGCATCGCCTGCTGGTTCATCGACACCGACTACAACGAGGAGAGCTTCTTCGTCCGCCACGCCTACTTCCTTGGCGCGAACGATCCCTACAAGGCGTTGAAGACCACCCTCAAGGCCGAGATCAACGAGGAGGCTTGGGCCACCCTCAACAGCGACACCTCGCGCCCCTTCCCCAAGCCCGCCTCCGGACGCATCGCGGTCAAGGTCATCAACCATCTGGGGGACGAGGTGATGAAGGTCTTCAGAGTAGCGTGAGAGCAAGTGCCTGCCCATCATGACTGATCATCCCATTGATCCCACTGTTCGCTCGGAGATTGAGCGGCACCTTGCGGCGATCGAAGCGGACCACGATGTGCGAATACTGTTTGCATGCGAGTCGGGCAGCCGGGGTTGGGGTTTCGCCTCCCCCGATAGCGACTACGACGTGCGGTTTCTGTACGTGCATCCGCTGCCTTGGTATCTGCGGGTGAGTCCGCCGCGCGATGTGATCGAGGTGCCAATCTCCGGGGTGCTGGATATCAATGGGTGGGAGCTGCGCAAGGCGCTTGGACTGCTCAAAAAAGGCAACGCGACCCTGGTCGAATGACTACATCGCGGCCGAGCTCGCGCGCCTCGAAGTGGCCTCGGTTACCATGCCGCGGGACATCGACTTCTCGGTGCTGGATCGGCTGCTTCTCGATACCGTCACGCGCTCGGAGGGGGCCGACTGATGGACTTCCGGATCGCCGACACCTTCACCGACAGCCTCGCCCGCCTGACGGGCGACGAGCAGAAGGCGGTCAAGACCACGGCATTCGACCTTCAGGTCAATCCGGCCAATCCCGGACTGAGCTTCCACAAGCTGGATGACGCGCGTGACAAGAACTTCTGGTCGGTGCGAGCCAGCGGCGACATCCGCCTGATCGTGCACCGGTCATCCGAGTGCCTGTTGCTCTGCTACGTGGACCACCACGACCGCGCCTATGGCTGGGCCGAGCGGCGCAAGCTGGAGACCCACCCGCAGACCGGCGCCGCGCAGTTGGTGGAGATTCGCGAGCGTGTCGAAGAGATCGCGGTCCCGCGGTACGTCGAAGCCGAGCCATCCGCACGGGTTAAACCACTGCTGTTCGCTCGGAGACCCGATGCAGAGTTGTTAGGCTACGGCGTCCCGGTCGAATGGCTCCCCGACGTGCGCCAGGCCAACGAGGACAGCCTGCTGGAGTTGGCGGGCCATCTCCCGGCCGAGGCGGCAGAGGCGCTACTCCAACTGGCGACCGGGGGTCAGCCGCTCGTACCGCGACCGCCAGTCGCCCCCGGCGTCGATCCCTTCGCCCATCCGGACGCCCAGCGGCGCTTCCGTCTCATGGGTGATCTGGAGGAGCTTGAGCGTGCCTTGGAGTACCCCTGGGACAAGTGGACGGTCTTTCTCCACCCGGCCCAGCGCCAGTGGGTTGAGCGCGATTTCGCGGGGCCGGCGCGGGTGTGCGGCTCGGCCGCGACGGGTCAGAAGTTCAGCCTCGGCTTCCTGCGAACGGAGTGGGAAGAGCTCGTCGATGCTTGGCAGTTGGATTGCTGGGAAGCCTATCGAGACGTCAAACGACTCGGGCGCAAGACCCGCCTGCCGGAGGCGCAGCGTGCCGCGCTGTGGGCGATCTTCGAGTCCGTGCGGGCGGGCCTCAGGGACAGCGGCCAGATCACGCGCGCTGCGATCGACAGCGATCTGGAAGAGGTCTACAACACCGAGCGCCACCTGCTGTACGTCGCCTGCACGCGGGCGCGGGATCGTTTGTTCGTCAGCGGTGTTGAGCCGGCATCCGAGCTCCTTGACGATCTTCGGATATCCTAAAGCAGACATTGAAACCTACGCTACCCAGTCTCTTTATCCTAAAGAAAGAGACATTGGCCCTTGCCGATCCGACACCAGCCATCATGCCTCTAGCACCACGTCCTCGTAGATGTCCGCTAGCGTCACGCGCAGGCTGAGTCCGCCGCAGTCGAAGGCCAACTCGCCGTCCTCGCTGACCTCGTAGCGCCAGCCGCCGTCCGCCTCCCGCCGATACAGCTCCACCAGGTGCCGATCCTGGGCCACCAGCAGGTAGTAGCGCAGAGTCGTCAGCGCGCGATAGGCAAGCAGCTTCTCGCGCCGGTCGATCACCTCGGTGGACGGGGACAGCACCTCCGCGATCAGGCAGGGCGCGGTCTTATACAGGGGCTCCCGATCCGTGGGATCGCAGGTCATCAGCACGTCAGGATAGTAAAAGGCGTCGTGGGCTGCCACCCGCACCTTCATGTCGCTGATGAAGACCCCGCAGGGCGTTCCGCGGGTGGCCGCGCGCAGGTGAAAGAATAGATTGCCGGCAACGCGGTTATGGGCCTCCCCGGCACCGGCCATTGCGAACACGCGACCGGCGACATATTCGTGCCGGATCTGGCTCTCCTGTTCGCCGTGGAGATAGTCGGCAACGCTGACCGCAAGCGTCTGGGCAGGCAGATTCATGCGCATGCTCCGCGGTGTTTGGATCGGAAATGATGGGCGCCTTCCAAGCATACCTCGTCGACTGACCCGCCTGCGCGAGGACCTCGCCGCCGCCGTGCGCCGCTGCGGCAGCCCGCCGATCCACGAGCGCGCGCGCAAAAGAAAAGGGCGCGAGACATGGGGGGATGTCTGCGCCCTAAATATAGGGAGGGTTAACGAGCAACAAGGTAGCCGAACCGCGACCGCTCGATCGTGACCATGTCATGAACTTACGGTAACGATCCAGTCCTCGACTCGACCGTGCGACTGGCGATCCCTGCCCGGGGCCAGCCCGGGCGGCGGCTGAATAGATTCAGGAGCTTTTTGTAGCCCCGCCGGGTGCGCGGTGCGCACCCGGCGCAACCCGATCCCGATCTACGGTTACATCTACGACGTAAAGAGCGGGAAGCTGGTTGAGGTTCCGGAGGCGACAACCGCGGGACTGGCAAGCTAAAGAAGCCACGAGCTGGCATGCGTCGGGCGAGGGCGCGCCAGCAGCCAGGGTCGTAGGGCGGATGCCCGCAGTGCGATCCGCCACCAGGCATCTGGCATGCGTCGGGCGAGGGCGTGCCAGCAGCCAGGGTCGTAGGGCGGATGCCCGCAGGGCGATCCGCCACCAGGCATCATACCTTGAACACCACGTTCTCGTAGATGTCCGCCAGTGTCAGGCGCAGCTTGAGTCCGCCGCTGCGCGCCCTCAGCCCCCGTGCCGTTTGCGGTAGCCGTCGAGGAAGCGGCCGATGCGTCCCATGGCCTCCCCCAAGTCGTCGGTATTCGGGAGGAAGACGACGCGCAGATGGTCCGGGTGTGGCCAGTTGAAGCCGCTGCCCTGGACCACCAGCACCTTCGCCTCCAGGAGCAGGTCCAAGATGAAGTGCTGGTCATTGAGGATGGGGTAGACCTTGGGGTCCAACCGGGGAAACAGGTACAGGGCCGCCTGGGGCTTGTGGCAGGTCACGCCCGGGATTGAGGTCAGCATGTCATGCGCGAGGTCGCGCTGTTTGCACAGACGTCCGCCCGGGGCGACCAGGTCGTCGATGCTCTGATAGCCGCCCAGGGCCGTCTGGATGGCGTATTGGGCGGGTACGTTGGCGCACAGGCGCATGGATGCGAGGATGTCCAGCCCCTCGATGTAGTCGCGGGCGTGGCGCTTCTCCCCGGACACGATCGCCCAACCGGCGCGGTAACCGCAGGCACGGTAGTTCTTGGACAGACCGTTGAAGGTCACGAACAGCACGTCTTCCGCCAGGGAGGCGATCGAGGTGTGGGTGGCGCCGTCGTAGAGGACCTTGTCGTAGATCTCGTCGGCGTACACGATCAACTGGTGCTGGCGGGCGATCTCCACGATCTCCTGCAGCAGCTCCACCGGATACAGTGCCCCCGTGGGATTGTTCGGATTGATGATGACGATGGCACGGGTGGCCGGGGTGATCTTGGCGCGGATATCGTTGAGATCCGGCAGCCAGCCCGCCTCCTCGTCGCAGATGTAGTGGCAAGGGGTGCCGCCGGCCAGGGAGACTGCGGCGGTCCAGAGTGGATAGTCCGGCGCCGGGACCAGGACCTCGTCGCCGCTGTCGAGCAGGGCCTGAATGGTCATCACGATCAGCTCGGAGACCCCGTTGCCGATATAGATGTCGCCCACCTGGACCCCGGGGATCCGCTTCTCCTGGCTGTAATGCATGATCGCCTTGCGGGCGGCAAAGACCCCCTTGGACTCGACATAGCCGGAGGCGTTGGGGAGATTGTGGATCACGTCGCGCACGATCTCGTCGGGCGCCTCGAAGCCGAAGACGGCGGGATTGCCGATATTCAGCTTGATGATGTGGTGGCCTTCCTCCTCCATCTGGTGGGCGCGGGCCATCACCGGACCGCGGATGTCGTAACAGACGTTGGCCAATTTCGCGGACTTGAGGACGGGCTGCATGCGGGTGCTTCCGGTTGTGGGGGCGAGGGTGCCTGCCGACGAGCCGCCCTTGGGCTCGCGGCGAGCCAGGAAAGCTACCCGATCCCGCCGCGGTCCTGCAATGAGTCCGGTCTTTCTGGACTGGTTCGAGCGCTTCCTCGATCGGCTGGCCACCGGCTCTCCGGGCCGCCACGTTACCCCCCCCGCAACCCAGGTAGGCATAGACCTGAGCGGGCGACCCGGCTGGAGGAGTCGATCGTCAAACCGACTGGAGTCTGGCCCAAAGGGTTAGTCGCATTCGTCTATATTGGCAGTAGAGAGTGGATAACAGCCGTCACAAGATGCGAAATCTCCGTGGGAGCCCGTCGCGAGGAGCCTGAAGCATGCCCACAAGCACGAACCGGATCTATGTCCTGCTGGTCGGTATCAACGACTATTCCCCGTCCGTCGGCAAGCTGCAGGGATGTCTGAACGACCTGAACGGTCTGCGGGACTGGCTTATCGGCGCCTACGGGCCGCAACGGCTCGCCATCGAGTGCCTCAAGGACGCGGAGGCCACCCGTGCCAACCTGATCCGGATGTTTCGCACCCATTTGGGCCAGGCTGGGCCGGACGACGCGGTGCTGTTCCACTACTCGGGCCACGGCGCCCGGTGCCGCTCCGCGACGGCCTTCAGGCGTCTCTATCCCGACGGTTGGGACGAGGGGCTGGTGTGCGTCGACAGCCGCGAGCCGGGGGGCTTCGACCTGGCGGACAAGGAGCTGGCCGTGCTCCTCCAAGAGGTCGCAGCCCGGGCAGCGCACATCGCCGTGCTGCTCGATTGCTGCCACTCCGGCTCCGCAACCCGCGGTGCCGACGACTTCACCCAGGGGCGCGCCCGTTTCACCCATGCGATCGACGCCGAGCGTCCGCTGGAGACCTATCTGGACGGGTATTACGCCGACCGTCTGGTGCAGGGCGGGTCACTGGAGATTTCGGCCAGTCGCCACATCCTGCTTGCCGCCTGCGAGCGGGTGCAGAAGGCCTGGGAGTCCAAAGACCACCGCGGGGTCTTCACCAGCACCCTGCTCGATGTGCTCGGTCAGACCGGCACCGGGATCGATTACGCGGACCTGTTCCTGCGCGCACGTTCCGCGGTCCGCCGCTATGCGGACGACCAGACCCCCCAGTTCGAGACCTACGCGGGCTTCGATGCCTACAACGGATTCCTGGGCCGTGCCGCGGCGGGCCCTGGCCGCCGCTACAGCGTCTATTTCGACCAGGGCGCATGGAAGGCGGACTGCGGGGCCTTGCACGGGCTGCCCACGGACCCGGACAAGGTCGTTGAGCTGGCCCTCTATGGGGAATCCGATCCCGCGGTCCTGGCTGGCCATGCCGCGACGACCCAGGTCGGTGCCCAGAAGAGCCAGATCCGCCTCCTGGACCTGACGGCCGATCCCGCGGCGCGCTTCCAGGCCCAGGTCACCAGCCTGCCGGTGCCGCCGCTGCCGGTGCGCCTGGACGGCGATGCAGTCGGCATCGCGGCCGCCCAGGACGCTCTTGCCAAGGCGGAGGATCGGCAGGCTCTGGGGTTCGCGTTCGGCACCGGGCCGGCGAGCGGCGAGTCCTATTGCCTGACGGCCCAGGGCGGGTCATCCAGGCTCGCCGAAGCCGCCACCGGCCGCCTGATCCAGGGCACCGACGACTGCCCGGTCGACCGGCTCTTCCCGACTCTGAAGGCCATCGCCGACTGGGAACGGGCGGCGGTGCTGCAGAACCGCGCCACGCGGATGGATCGGGACGCGGTCGCCTTCCAGTTCGTCGAGGTCCTGCCCGACGGCAGCGAGCACCCCTACCCCGGCGATGACCTCAGCATCGACATTACCCGGGACGGTACCGGCTGGCGCACGATCAGTGCCCGCCTGCGCGCCGACAATCGCAGCGCCCAGCCACTGCATTTCGCCCTCGCCTATCTCTCCAACGCATTCGCCATTGAGGTGCCCTACAACGAGCGGATCGAGCCCACCCAGGACCCCTTCGACCTGATGGTCGGCGGCTCATCGCTCTTCACCATGGACATTGGCCCGCAAGAAGGCGATGAGGCCGTCCACCTCTTCAAGCTCATCGTCAGCACCGAGCGCATCGACGACTTCCTGCTGGTGCAGGAACCGATGGAGATCGGCAAGGTCCATCGCGCGGCCCGGGGCGAGGATACCGCCAAGGGGGTCACCTTCGGTAAGCCGCGCGCCAAGCTGGTCTACGAGAACGAGTGGTTCACCAAGACCATCCGGGTCCGCCTGGTGCGTCGGCAGGACCGGGTGGGCACGCGGGATCTCAGCCTGGTCGGCGGGCGGATCGGCATCAAGGGGCACCCCTCGTTCCAGGCCGGCGTCAGTCTCGGCAGCGTCCCGGCTGGCAGCCGCGGGGCCGGCGGCGGTGCCGATTTCTCCCTGGCCCTGGAGCGTCAGGGGCTCGAGCTCCTGCGCTTCTCCGACACCCGCGGGGAGTCCCCCTGCGTCCTGGAGTTGACCGATATCGCGAACCCGGAGTCCCTTGCGGCACAGCCACTGGAGCTGACGCTCGACCTGGGTCTCGCCGCGGACGAGCAGGTCCTGCCGCTGACTTTCGACGGCGAGGACATCCTGCTGGCGGGCGACCCCGAGCGCGACGCCCAGGGTCGCACCCTGGTGACCATCGACCGCATCCCGGACGGTATCCCGGACAATCGCCGCAGCCTCGGCAAGGCGCTCAAGCTCTATTTTTTCAAGACCTATCTCAAGCGCACCGACGTGGACCAACTGTGCTGGGTCGACTATCTCGCGGACGGCTCGGTGGAGCGCCGCGCCGAGGGACTCAGCGCCAAGGTGGCCGGGGCGCAGAACATCCTGCTCCTGGTCCACGGCATCATCGGGGATACCCTGGGGATGGCCCAAGGCGTGCGTCTGGCCCGCGACGCGGACGGGCGCAGTCTCGACGAGCGCTTCGACCTGGTGCTGACCTACGACTACGAAAACCTGAGCGGGTCCATCCAGGACAAGGCTGTCACCCTCAAGACCCGGCTGAAGACCGTTGGACTGGACCCGCAGGACGGGAAGCGCCTGACCCTCCTGACCCACTCCATGGGCGGCCTGATCGCCCGCTGGCTCTGCGAGCGGGAGGGCGGCCACCGGCTCGTCGACCACTTGGTCATGTGCGGCACGCCCAACCAGGGCTCGCCATTCGGCAAGATCGACAGCGCCCGAAGCCTCGCCGGCCTGCTGACCACCTGGGCCATCAACGCCTTCCCCGCGTTCGCCCCCTTCGGCACCGGGCTGCTGACCGCGCTGGGGCGCTCCAAGAAGATCTCGCCGACCCTGGAGCAGATGGGACCCGAGTCGGACTTCATCCGCCAGCTCAATTCCGGCGACGATCCCGGGGTGCGCTATACCGTCCTGGCTGGGGACATCCGGGGCTACGACGAGGCCGCTGACCCATTGCTGGCACGCCTGACCGCCAAGCTCGGCAAGGGTCCGCTGTTCGATGCGCTCTACCATGATGCCGGGCACGACATTGCGGTGAGCACTGCCAGCAGCGAGGGCGTGCCGGAACTGCGTCAGCCGGTACCGGCGCGGCGCGAGTTGGCCTGCCATCACCTCAACTACTTCGTCTCGGAGGCGGGGCTTCGGGCTCTAATGGGTGTCGATTGGTAGCGCTGTCCTTGGTGCAGTTTCCCAGAATTGGCTTCGCGCTCGGGTCTGTCGCGCCGAGGATCACGCCGGGTAGGACACTCGTTGCGTAGTGCGCTGCCGGTTCGGGCAAGGTTTCGCCGCTCGGAAACTGCGGGCAGGTCACCTGGTAGGGCAACTCCCCGAAGATTTGGCGCCACTCTGCCGGGGTCAGGTTCCGTCCGGCTTTCCGGCACGCCAGATCGAGCAAGACGGGGAGATCCAGGTGCCAGAGGTGTACGGTGCCGTTCGAACTGAAGGTGGCGAGCCAGCGGCCCTGGCGATCGAAGGCGAGGATCTTGATCTCTCTGCTACTGCCCCGCAGTACCAGGGGCTCCACGCCCAGTTTATCGAGATCCCACAACCGCGCGGTCCCGTCGTCGCTCCCGGTGGCAAGCCAGCGGCCCTGGGGGTCGAAGGCGAGGGTATGAATCCCACCGTCGTGCCCGCCGAGCTCCCGCGGCTCGGACTCGGGGTGCTGTAGATCCCACAGGTGCGCGGTCGAGCCCCAGAATGTCTGGGTTGCGAGCCAGCGGCCTTTGGGGTCGAAGGCGAGGGTATCGATCCTAACCTCGCGCCCGCCCAGCTCCCGCGGATTGGCCCCGGGCTGCTGGAAGATCCCACAGGCGCGCGATCCCGTCCTCGCTGCCAAGGGTGGCGAGCCAGCGGCCCTGGGCGTCGAAGGCGAGGGTCGCAATCCCGCCCTCGTGTCCCCCCGACTCACGCGGCTCAGACTCGATGTGCTGGAGATCCCACAGTCGCGCAGTCCCGTCCTCGCTCCCCCCGGTGGCAAGCCAACGGCCCTGGGCGTCGAAGGCGAGCGTATCGATCCTAACCTCGCGCCCGCCCAGCTCCCGCGGCTCGGATTCGGGCTGCTGGAGATCCCACAGTCGCGCAGTCCCGTCCTCGCTCGCCCTGGTGGCAAGCCAGCGGCCTTGGGGGTGGAAGGCGAGGGTATCGATCCTAACCTCGCGCCCGCCCAGCTCCCGCGGCTTGGCCCCGGGTTGCTGGAGGTCCCACAGGCGCGCGGTCCCGTCCTCGCTGCCCACGCTGGCAAGCCAGCGGCCCTGGGGGTCGAAGGCGAGGGTATCGATCCTACCCTCGTGTCCGCCCAGCTCCCGCGGTTTGGCCCCGGGCTGCTGGAGATCCCACAGGCGCACGGTCCCGTCCACGCTGACCCCGGTGGCGAGCCAGCGGCCTTGGGGGTCGAAGGCGAGGGTGTCATTTCCGTACTCCAACCGCTGCTCGGACTCGGGGTTCTCGAGGTCCCATAGACATGCGATCCCGTCTGGCCCCCCCCCAATGGCGAGCCAGTGGTCCAGGGGGTCGAAGGCGAGGGTAGCCTCAATCCCGATCCCGCAGTCGCGCAGCTCCCGCGGCTCGGGCTCGAGCTCCCGGTGCTGGAGGTCCCACAGGCGCGCGGTCCCGTCCTCGCTCCCGGTGGCGAGCCAGCGGCCTTGGGGGTCGAAGGCGAGGGTATGAATCCCGCCGTCGTGACCGCGCAGCTCCCGCGGCTCGGACTCGGGGTTCTGGAGATCCCACAGGCGCGCGGTCCCGTCCTTGCTCCCTCCGGTGGCGAGCCAGCGGCCCTGGGCGTCGAAGGCGAGATTGTCAATCCAGCCCTGCCTCCCACGCAGAACCTGCACCTTGGACTCGGGGCGCTGGAGGTCCCATAGGAGCGCGGTCCCGTCCTCGCTCCCGGTGGCGAGCCAGCGGCCTTGGGGGTCGAAGGCGAGGGTATGAATCGCACCCTGGTGCCCCCATAGCTCCCGCGGCTTGGATTCGGGATGCTGTAGATCCCACAGGCGCACGGTCCAGTCCCCAGAACCCCAGGTGGCGAGCCAGCGGCCTTGGGGGTCGAAGGCGAGGGCCTCACTCCCCTTCTGTTGCCCGCGCAGCTCCCGCGGCTCGGACTCGGGGTTCTGGAGATCCCACAGTCGCGCAGTCCCGTCCTCGCTCCCCCCGGTGGCAAGCCAGCGGTCCCGAGGGTCGAAGGCGAGGGTATCGATCCTAACCTCGCGCCCGCCCAGCTCCCGCGGATTGGCCCCGGGCTGCTGGAGATCCCACAGGCGCGCGATCCCGTCCTCGCTGCCCAGGGTGGCGAGCCAGCGGCCTTGAGGGTCGAAGGCGAGGGTCGCAATCCCGCCCTCGTGTCCCCCCGACTCACGCGGCTCAGACTCGATGTGCTGGAGATCCCACAGTCGCGCAGTCCCGTCCTCGCTCCCCCCGGTGGCGAGCCAGCGGCCTTGGGGGTCGAAGGCGAGGGTCGCAATCCCGCCCTCGTGTCCCCCCAACTCACGCGGCTCAGACTCGATGTGCTGGAGGTCCCACAGGTGCGCGGTCGCGTCCTCGCTGCCCACGCCGGCAAGCCAGCGGCCCTGAGCGTCGAAGGCGAGGGTCATGAATCCTATGATCGTGCCCGTGCAGTTCCCGCGGCTCGGACTTCGGGGTGCTGGAGATCCCACAGGCGCGCGGTCCCGTCCTCGCCCCCCGGTGGCGAGCCAGCGGCCTTTGGGGTCGAAAGCCACCGCGCTCCCTCCATTCAAGGGTATCCCGCCGATCGAGGCGATCAATTCGCGCAGGAGCGACTCGGGGCCGCCAAGCCGAAGACCGTCGGAGTCCCAAGGCCGCTTGACCGACTCAACGGCCAGGAGCAAGGCGCGTATCGGGTGTTTGTCGCTCTCTGCCAACGCCAGGGATGCCTGGAGCCTGGCGATCGCTATACGTTTCTGTTTTTCGGTCTCCTGCCACTGCCAGTACGAAAAAAGTCCCGAAACAACGATCGCCAGAAGGGCGCAAGCAGCCGCAAGGCGACGGGCCTGTCTGGCCCATCGTCGCCCGTCTCTTGCTCGGCGGCTCTGGTCGATCAGACGGCGCTCGTCTGTATCCGAATCGCGCATGCCGGTCACGCCTTCCTCCACCACTCGGAGATCGGCGTCGTCCAGCAAAGTCCCTGTTGCCCCGTTTCGCCACTCCATCACCCGATTTTCCAGAATGCGCCGAGCCCGCTGCCCCGGCCGGTCCGATTTCTCGAACCGCTCCCGCACCATTGGCGCAATGGCGTCATGGGCCAGGCGGCTGCCCTTGACGGGTTCCTGTTGAGTGGTGGCTATATCCGCCAGCAGGTAGCCGTCCTTGCAGCGCTGCACGAGCGATGGGATGACCTGCTGCACCTGGGCATAGGTGGTTAGCAATTCTTGCTCGGTGTGCTGGTCCGCGGTCCCCCTGGCGGTGGTATGGGCGGCGAGCAGATCGAGCGCCAGCCCGGACTGGACAACCTCGGGTCGCCACTGCTCTAGTGCGGCGAGTTGTTGGTTTAGAAAGTCCTTGAGCAGGATGCCTTCGTGGCTGAGCTGTAGATAGAGGTCCCGGCTGAAGCGGGGATGGTCGAAGTCCCGTCGGCGAGCCTCGTCCCAGAGCTTGGTCAGAAGGATCTGGAGGGTGGGGGCGACAGGGGACTCCCGGTCGGCCAGCAGGTCGTCGGCAATCTCCCCGGACAGTCCGTCCTCGATCTGGATCCCGAATGCGGCGCGCAGCCGTTCGCTGCGAGCGGGTCCCTCCACCGCGGCGATGATACCGCGACGGTCCAGACTCTCCAGGAACAGGCGCCCCCGGGGCAGCCGCTGCTCTGCCAGCCGCGCCTCGAGCTCCGGCAGCCACTCCTTACGAAAGCTCAGTATCAAGCGGCCGCAGGGTCGCGCGTCCGGCTTACTGAAGATTGCCTGCAGGCCAGTGAGAAAGGCGCTGAGCTCCTCCGCTTGGTCGTCCGCCGGCCGGGTGAAGACCTCCTCCGCTTGGTCGAGGACGAGCAGCAGGGGCCTGCCGGCGGCCTCCTCAGTCCGGCGCCAGGCCGCACCGGGTCCGTCCGCGGCCACGTTCAGGGGCTGAATCAGGGTACCGAGCAGCCCAAGCGCCGGATCGCGACGCAGGTAATGCACCCAGTGGCTCGACTCCAGGCGTGGCAGCAGCCCGGCCGCCAACACCGAGGACTTGCCGACTCCCGACTGGCCGTAAAAGAGCAGGATCGGTGGGGCCTCCGGACTGGTGACCCAGTCATAAAGTGCACGGATCTGGAACGCGCGCCCGAAGAAGACTTCCGCATGCTCGCGCGCGAACCATTCCAGCTGCCGGAACGGGCTTTCCGGAAGGTCCAGTTTGGGCAGATCGGGCAAGCCGAAGAGTGGGTCGCCGGCCGCCTCGGGCAGGTTCCAATGGTGCGTCTGCTCGGCGCCTGGCCTAGTGTGGAATTCCCAGGGCCAGCGGTCGGCAAGGGGTGGGGAGTCCGTCGCGCCGTCCCAGTAAAGGCCGCGAGGGCTGTCGCCGTGGGCAGTCCGGGTGGCCGCGGCGGCGCCCTGGAAGGCGGACTCCAGGCCCGCGCCTGCGCCCAGCCCCCGATAGAAACGGGCCGCAAAGTCCTTGGCCACCCGATCATCGATGGCCTGTGCGGTGGCGATGACCGCCGGGCAACCGGCGTCCAGCAGTCCCTGGACCTGGGGCGCGGTGGAGCAGCCGTTGAGGAACACCAGTTCCAATCCGCGCTGCTCGCCGAGAAAGGCGGCCAAGCCTGCCGCGTAAGCCGTACCGCGGTCCGATAGGGTCCCTCCCGTCGCGGAGGACTCGAACAACAGTCGGTACTCATCTGAATGGCCGGCGTAATGCAGGACTGCGATGCGGTGCCGGTAACGGGCATCCTGGAATACCGTCAGGAGACGCTCGGCACTGGCATTGGCCTCGATCAGCACCTGGCAGAGCCCGCCCTGCTCGGCCGCTTGCAGTGCGTCGCGGATCAGTCCGATTTCATCGGCGAGGCTTCGTAGGTGGCGGGCCGGGTCGTCGCGGTCGTTGGCGTAGACCAGCAGGATCGCAGGCGGTTGAGCGGTCATGGGGTGCTCCGGGCAATGGCGGAGAGTGCGGCTAACCCACCAGGACGAACGGCGCCCAGTGATAGGGGTGACTGAAGCCCGGATCGGCGGGCGCTTGAACCCCGGGAACGACCTGAGAGCATCCTTCGCAAGCGGTGTGGTTTCTGGCGTGAGCGCAGCCTAAGCCGTTAAGTCCCTTCGGATGCGGGTTTGTCGATCACTGCTTCCCCGCTGGGAAATTGGGGACAGGTCGCCTGGTACGGCAAATCCCCAACGTGCTGGCGCCATTCTTCAGGCGCCAGGTTGCGTCCGGCGGTTTGGCAGGCCTGGTCGAGGAGCACCCGACCATCCAGTTGCCACAGGCGGGTGGTCTTGTCGGCGCTCCCAGTGGCGAGCCAACGGCCCAGGGGATCGAAGGCGAGGGTCATGATGGTGTCCTCGTGCCCGACGAGCACCTGCGGCTCGGTCTCCAGATGTTGCAGATCCCACAGCCGCGCGGTTTTGTCCTCGCTCCCGGTTGCGAGCCAACGGCCCAGGGGGTCGAAGGCGAGCCTCTGAATCGCGTCCTCATGCCCGCGTAGTTCCAGTGCTTTGCGCTCTGGTTGCCGCAGGTCCCAGAGACGCGCGGTGTGGTCGGCGCTCCCAGTGGCGAGCCAGCGGCCCAGGGGATCGAAGGCGAGGGTCATGATCATATTCTGATGCCCTCGTAGCACCCGCGCTCCGTCCTGCGGGTGCTGCGGGTCCCATAGCCGCGCGGTCTTGTCCAAGCTCCCGCTGGCGAGCCAGCGACCTTGTGGATCGAAGGCGAGCGCGTTGATCCCCTGCTCGTGCCCTCGCAGCTCCCGCGACCCGGCCTCGGGGTGCTGCAGGTCCCACAGCCGCACGGTACTGTCCCAGCTCCCGGTGGCAAGCCAGCGGCCAAGCGGATCGAAGGCAAGGGTTGTAATCTCACTCTTGTGCCCGCGCAATTCCCGCGGGCCTTCCTCCGGGTGCTGAAGGTCCCAGAGCCGAGCGGTCTTGTCGCCGCTCAGCGTCTCGCTCCCGGTCGCAAGCCAGCGCCCCTGGGGGTCGAACGCAAGGGCACCATGATCAAGTTTGCCTGGGTACCCCCGCAACACCCGCGGTTTGGTGTCCGGGTGTGCCAAGTCCCACAGCCAGGCGGTCTGATACCCGCCCCCGGTGATGAGCCAGCGGCCCGTAGCATCGACGTCTACGGTTCTGACCCCAGCCTCGTGCCCGTGGACGACGCGGGGTTCTGCCGCCGGGTGTTGTAGGTCCCACACCCGCGCGGTCTTGTCCCAGCTTCCGGTGACGAGCCAGCGGCCTTGGGAATCGAAGGCGAGGTTTCCGAGCGACTGCGCGTGACCTCGCAGGACCCGCAACTCCCCCCACGGCTGCCGCAGGTCCCACAGGCGTGCGCTTTGATCGTCGGCCCCGGTGGCGAGCCAACGGCCCTGTGGGTCGAACGCAAGTGTCGCAAGTCCGCCGTCGTGCCCTCGCAAGGCGATCGGTTCGGCGGCGGGATGCACCAGGTCCCACAGTCTCGCGGTTCGATCGTCACTGCCCGTGGCGAGCCAACGGCCTTGGGGATCGAAGGCAAGGATGCTGATCCTGCCAGAGTGTCCGCGCAGCACCCGCGGTTCGGCCTCCGGGTGCTGTGGGTCCCACAACCGCGCGGTCTTGTCCCAGCTCCCGCTGGCGAGCCAGCGGCCGCGGGGATCGAAGGCGAGGGTCTCAATCCCGCCTTCGTGTCCGTACAACTTCTGCGGCTCGGCCCCGGGGTGCCGCAAGTCCCACAGTCGCAGGGGCTTCCCCCCGCTTCCGCCGGCGAGCCAGCGGCCCTGAGGGTCAAAGGCGATGGTCGCTATTCTGGCGGTGAAATAACCAAGAGCGCCGATCGGAGCAGTGGAAATCGGTCCTCCCAGAATTTGGGACCCGGCCTCCAGGTGCCCCAGATCCCACAGCCGCACTGTCCCGTCGCTGCCAGCGGTGGCGAGCCAACGGCCCAGGGGATCGAAGGCGAGGGTCTGGATCTCGCGCTCGTGCCCCTTCAGCTCCCGTGGCTCGGCCCCGAGGTGGTCCAGGTCCCACACCCGCGCGACGTGGTCTCCCAGAATGCTTCTGCTCCCGCTCCCGGCGAGCCAGCGGCCACGGGGGTCAAAGGCGAGGGTTTCAATCCAGAGCTGATTACCACGCAGCTTCTGCGGCCCGGCCTCCGGTTGCTGCAGATCCCAGAGCTGCAGGTTCCGGGTGCTGCCCCCGGCGAGCCAGCGGCCTTTCGCGTCGAAAGCGAGCGACAGGATATCGCCATCGCTTCCGCGCAATACCCGCGGTTGGACCTTAGGGTGTTGCAGGTCCCAAAGCCGCACGGTCGCACCCTTGCCTCCAGAGGCAAGCCAGCGGCCCCGGGGATCGATCGCTACAACCCGTCCCCCGCCTGCCAAAGCGCTTCCGCCAGTTGTGGCGACAACTTCGCGCAGCAGGGCCGTGGGTCCGCCAAGAAACACATCATCGGTATCGAGCGGCCGCTTGACTGACTCGGCAGCCAACAGCAGGGCGCGAATCGGGTGCTGATCCCGCTCCGCCGCAGCCTGGGAGGCCGTCAGCCTGGCGACGGCAATGCGTTCCTGGCGCAGCGCCCGCCTCGTTTGCTGGTCTGCCACGTCCCTTTCGCGTTCCGCCTGCCACCATTGCCAGCTCGCGAACAGCCCGGCACTCACAATCGCAAGCAGACCACCCCCGATCAGCGCCCTGAGCCGTTGCCGTGCCTTCCCTCGCTCTTCCCGCGCCTGCCGACTTGCTTCGATCAGCCGGCGCTCGTCGCTGTCCCAATCGCGCATACCCGCAACGCCGCCCTCGACCACCGCCAGATCGGCCTCGTCCAGCACGGCGCCACTCTCCCCAGCGCGCCACTCCACCGCGCGATTGTCCAGGATGCGCCGCGCCCGCTGTCCGGGGTGATCGGACTCCTCGAAACGCGCCCGCACCAGCGGGGCCAGCGTGTCATGGGCCAGGCGCGTGCCCTTGACCGGCTCCTGCCCGGTGGAGGGGATGTCCGTGAGCAGATACCCGTCCGTGCAGCGCTGCAGCAGCGTCGGCAGGGTTTCCTGCACCTGGGCATAGCTGGTCAATAGCTCCTGTTCGGTGCGTTGGTCCGCGGTCCCGGTGGGCGTGGTGTGGGCAGCGAGCAGGTCCAGCGCCAGCCCGGACTGCACGACCGCGGGGCGCCACTGCTCCAAAGCGGCAAATTGCTGGTCCAGAAAGTCTTTGAGTAGGATGCCCTCGCGCTTGAGCTTGAGATACAGGTCGCGGCTGAAGCGGGGATGGGTGTCGTCTTGCCGGCGGGCCTCTGCCCAGAGCTTGGTCAGCAGGATCTGGAGTGTCGGGGCGATGGGCGAATCCGGGTCGGCGAGCAGGTCGTTTGCGATCTCCTGGGCCAGCCCGGCGTCGAGCTGGAGGCCATAGGCGTTGTGCAGTCGCACGCCGCGGGTCGGGCCTTCCACGGCGGCGATGATCCCGCGCTCATCCAGGCCCTCCAGAAACAGACGCCCGCAGGGCAGGCGCCGATCCGCCAGCCGGGCTTCGATCTCCGGTAGCCACTCCTTGCGGAAGCTCAGGATCAAATGGCCCCGGGGCCGCGTCTGCGGCTGGCCGAAGATGGCCTGCAATCCGGCGAGCAAGGTACCGACCTCCTCGGCTGGATTGGCCGCGGGCCGGGTGAAGACCTCTTCCGCCTGGTCCAGTATCAGCAGCAACGGGACACCGGCGGCGGTCTCGGCCTGGTGCCAGGCCGCCCCGGGTTCGTCGATACGTGCGCCGAGGGGCTGCATCAGGGTCCCGAAGAGCCCCAGCGCTGGGTCCCGGCGCAGGTAATGGACGCGGTGGCTGGCCTCCAGCCGCGGCAGCAACCCGGCGGCCAGTACCGAGGACTTACCGATTCCGGACTGGCCATAGAAGAGCAGGATCGGCGGGGCGTCCGGGGCAGTGATGCGGTCGAACAGCTCGCGGACCTGGAAGGCGCGCCCGAAGAAGACCTCGGCGTGCTCCCGGTCGAACCAGCTCAGGTGCCGGAAGGGGCTGTCCGGCAGATCGAGCCGGGGTAGCCCGGGCAGGCCGAACAGCGGATCGTCGGCGGCCTCGGGCAGGTTCCAATGCTGCGCCCGCTCGGCGCCCGGCTTGGTGTGGAAGTCCCAGGGCCAGCGCTCGGCAAGTGGCGTGGGCTCGGACGCGCCGCCCCAGTACAGGCCGCGGGGGCTGTCGCCGTGGGTGGTCCTGGTGGCAGCGACGGCGGCCTTGAAGGCGGACTCAAGTCCTGCGCCGCCGCCAAGCCCCTGATAGAAGAAGCCGGCGAGCTCTGTTGCCACCCGGTCGTCGATGGCCTGGGAGGTGGCGATGACCGCCGGGCAGCCGGCGTCCAACAGCCCCTGGACCTGGGGCGCGGTGGAGCAGCCGTTGAGGAATACCAGCTCCAACCCCCGCTGCTCGCCGAGGAAGGCCGCCAGGCCCGCGGCATGGGCCGCGCCCCGGTTCGCGCCCTGGTTCGTTGGGGGCTGGCCGGTCGCGGACTCCAGCAGGAGCCGGTAGCCATCCGCATGTCCGGCATAGTGGAAGACGGCGATGCGGCCGCGGTAGCGATCGTCCTGGAAGACCTGCAGGACGCGCCCAGCGCTGGCATTGGCCTCGATCAGCACCTGGCAGAGCCCGGCCTGCTCGGCTGCTCGCAGGGCGTCGCGGATCAGCCCGATTTCATCGGCGAGGCTTCGCAGGTGGCGGGACGGGTCGACGCGGTCATTGGCGTAGACCAGCAGGATCGCAGGCGGTTGCGCGGTCATGGGGGGCTCCGGGCAATGGCGGAGAGTGCGGCTAACCCACCAGGACGAACGGCGCCCAGTGATAGGGGTGACTGTAACCCTGATCGGCGTGTGTTTGAACCTCTGGCCGGCCGAAGATGTCCCGCCGTTCCGGACCCGGGGCGCTGTCGCCCAAGTGCTCCGGCAGGGCGTGCAGGAACCGCTGGGCATCCCGCACAGTGCCTCCGCGGGTGCCGCGCCGCCCTTCAACCGCCGGTTCCGGTGACAGTTTACGCAATTGCGTCCGTTACGAATTATGAATTAAGTAAACTGTCAGTACGCCGTAACAGGCTGATTAACTTGCGGGTTTGAGTCCCGCCAAAGGAGTTGCTCGTACACCTTTGTAGTGTCGCGGAGCGGCGTCCGGGCAACCGGGGGTCGTGAGTTCCGCCGAAACAAAACCGTAGGCCGCAGCGCAAGCGAACCTAGACGTAGCCTCGTGAACAAATCGAAGACGCCGACCCGGTTGACAGTCGGGGAAGGCCGCCGCCGATGGAGTCGGACAACGAGAGCGCTCCATCGGGTCTTCCGGGGTAGCAGGGGTGGCATATGGTGGAGGTTAATCGGTCCCAGTGCGGGAGACCCGCGGCGATGGCAGGCGAGAGCTGCCAACGGCGACGTATAAGGCCAGTCCGAAATCGTCGCCGGTCGCCGCGGGAGTCGGAGGGGTCCATAGTACCGTTCGAGGGCTTGGGACAACATAACCCGGCCCGAGGGAAGGGACCCTGCTTTGTGCACGCAACCGAAGCGCGGAGGGTCGGGAGATTGCGACCATGTCGCTAGTAACTCCGGAAACGATCGGGACGTTGCAGAGGAAGCTCTACGCCAAGGCCAAGCAAGAGCCGGCGTTTCGCTTCTATGCTTTGTACGATAAGGTCTGTCGGGCGGACATTCTCGGTCACGCCTATCGCCTTGTCCGTTCCAATCGGGGGGCGCCGGGAATCGATGGCGTGACCTTCGAGGACATCGAAGCTGGAATCGGAAAAGACGCCTACTTGGCACAACTGCAAGAGGAGCTGGAACGTAAGACGTATCGCACGGACGGAGTGCGTCGGGTCTGGATACCCAAACCGGATGGCAGCAAGCGCCCGCTGGGAATTCCCACGATTCGGGATCGGATCGTCCAAATGGCGCTCAAGCTCGTGGTGGAGCCGATCTTCGAGGCGGATTTCTGCCGTCATTCGTACGGCTTCCGTCCGAAGCGCTCGGCCCACGATGCGGTGAAGGCCGTCACCGACGGCCTGTTCGAAGGAAAGACCCAGATCATCGATGCAGACCTGTCGAAATACTTGGATACTGCGTCATAATGCCCCCCAATTCATGGTGCTGGGTCGAAGAGGTCGGGACCGGTGTCTATCGCCTTGATACACAAACCCTTGCGCCGTCCGCACCGGACATGGACGGCATCCAACTCGCCGCGCTTGACACGCTGCAACACCGTCTGTCGCGATACCCCGAGGCGTTTGGTGGTCTCCAGCATGGGCAGATAGCCCGGCGGGATGTCCGCGACAAAGCGGGCCTTCAGTTCCTCGGTGAGGCGGATGCGCCAGGGTGCGCCGGGGGTGTCCTGTTCGCCCGCGATAAAGCCGTCGTTGAGCCAGCGGTGCAGGGTCGAGGGGGCCACCTCCAGAATCTGCGCCGCGTCCTGGATGGTCAGCGCCGGCTCTGCGGGCGCGGTGGCGGGAGGTTGAAAGCGCGGGATTTTCCAGTAGCGGCGCAGGTTCCCCACCTGGCTGGCGGTGAAACGTTCGCCACGCACCGTGCGCCGGCCCTGGCGGTTGAGAACCCCGGCGACGATGGCGTCGGGATAGTGCACGGCCAGACGTCGCACCAGGTCGATGGTGTCCTCGTCGGTGCGCAGCGCCGGCGGATGGGAGCGCGGCAGCGGGATCTTCGAGCGTCGTGATCGCCCCGCCGCGCCAACGCAGAGTCAAGCGGGCGCTGGCTTGTTCGCGGTTCACCGCGACGACGACCTCCTCCAGGAGGCTGCGCAGCAGCCCCTTGCGGTCCCGATCGGTGGTGGTCGGGGCATTCCAGACCTGCTCCAGGTCGGTACCGAGGGCCTCCAGGCGCTGTCGCTCCTGGGGGCTCAAAGTGCGCGGTTGCTGTGCGCTGCGATGCGCCAATTCCGCCTCGGCGGCGGCGAGTGCGCCCAGGCTGCGCTCCCATTCGGCCTCCAGCCCGCGGGCGACCAGGCGGTTCTCGGGATCGACCGCCCGGTAACGGCGCTCGGCGCACTGGGCCGCGTAGCGGGCGCGCTCCAGCGCGAGCCGCCATTGCCCCAGCGCCGCATCGCGATCGTTTTCAATCTGCTCGGCGGCCCGCACCATCGCCTGCACCGCCGCCGGAGCCAGCGCTTGGAGGAAGGCGCCGGCGACCGCCGCATCGATTTGTACCCCACCGACGCTCAAGCAATAGAGCCCGCGGCCGTTGACCACGGTCTTGCCCGCGCAATGGTAGCCGGGGGTGCCGTGGCGACCCCGGTAGTGGGTATGCAACCGACGCCCGCAGTGGCCGCAGACCGCCAGTCCCTGCAACAGCGCCGCGCCCTCTCTTGCCGCACCGCCAGCCGTGTGGGGCAAGGGGTGGGTATTGGTCGCCAGACGCTCTTGAATAGCCTCATAGGTCGCCCAGTCGATAAAGCCGGGGTGATGGTCCCGGATGAGCACCGCCCACTGTGCCCGCGGCAAACGGCGTACCCGCTTACGGATCTGGCCCGACGCATCGACATAGCGCTCGTGGCGACTGCGCCCGTAGGCATAGGCCCCCGCATACGCCGGGTGGGTCAGGATGTTGTGGATCGCCGTATAGGTCGGTTCGACCCAGCGGATCTCCGCCAAGGTATGGGATTGCAGCGGGAACGACAGCCCCTCGGAACGAAACCACAGCCACACCCGGCGCGCCGAGCCGAGCTCGGCAAAACGCTCGAATACGGCACGCACGGCGGCGCAGACGGCCGCATCGGAGTGGAAGCGCACCTCGCCGTCGGCCTCGCCCCAGACCAAGCCCACCGGCAGCGCCCGCCGCAGCTCGCCGCGGGCCGCCTTGTTACGGATGCCGCCGTCCAGCCGGGCACGGATGATGTGCAACTCCGCTTCGCTCATGGTCCCCTTGAGCCCGAGCAACAACCGGTCGTTGAACTGCGCCGGGTGATACAGTCCGTCGCTATCCCCGATCAGGGTATCGGTCATGGCGCACAGATCGAGCAAACGATACCAGTCGGCATTGTTGCGCGCCAAGCGCGACGCCTCCAGGCCCAGCACGATCCCGACCCGTCCCAGGGCCACCTCGGCGGCCAGCCGCGCGAAACCCGCGCGTTCGGCGCTGCCGGCCCCCGACAGCCCCAGATCTTCGTCGATGACCTGAATCCGCTCGGCACGCCAACCGAGCGCCCCGGCGCGCTCCACCAGGGCGTATTGGCGCTGAGTGGACTCGCGATTTTGCTCCAACTGATGGGGCGTGGACTGGCGGACATAGACATAGGCGGTGCGCTCCAGGTGACCGACCTGGATCTTCGTGCGGTCACTCATGGGGCGTCTCCGCCGGGGTGTCCCGGGCGCTGGCCTTGGCGATCAGTTGCGCCAGGACCGCAATCAGCGTGTCCCGCTGCGCGTCGCTCAGTTGCTCCCAGATGGCCTCCTCGTGCGGAAGCGGGATCTGGGGAAAGGGAAGGTTCAATTGCACCGGGACTCTCCTCGTCGGGCCGACGTTGGCGGTGCCCCGAAGGCCTGGGGCGGGCCAGCAGAGCGTCGAGGAAGGCGCGGGTCTGGAGCAATTGCTCCACGGTGGCGAGGGCGGAATCAACCGGTGCGGTTGGCTCAGGGGGCGGCGCTGGAGCGTTCCCTGGCGGCGGCGTCAGATTCGTCCACGCCGCCGGGATGCGCGAACGGCTGCCGTCGGGTAGGACCAAGAGCAGATGCAGGCGCTGTTGGCGCCGCGACCAACCGAGCAGCTCCAGCGTTTGCCCCACCAGCGGGTGGTGCGGGCGCGTGATGGTGACCGCCGCGGGAAAACCGTCGAGGTGGGTAGTGTGTCGTGGTGTCCTTCGACACGATCCCCCATTCCAAGCTGATGGCCGTGGTGGCCGAACGCATCGCCGACGGAGCCGTTCTCGGCCTGATCGGACAATGGCTCAAGGCCCCTGTCGTCGAAGAAGACGAACGGGGCAAGCGCCGTCCGAGCGGCGGTAAGGGGAATCGCAAAGGAACGCCGCAGGGTGGAGTCATCACGCCTCCCACATTGTAGCCAAACTTCCGTTCGAGCTGTCGGTCCAACTTTCTCGACAGCAGCTGCGGCCGGCTTACGGGGCAGGATTCGAAGGGGCACCACTGGACTGTGGCTGCTCCATCCTGAACGCGAGTGCCAGCGGTGGACAAACAACGCCGACCTGTGTTGAAGGTGAACACGGTGTTTGAGCCGAGTCGCCGCGGTGAGCAGGCGTTGATCCGGGCCTATGCGCACGTGGTCCCGACCATCCGCCGGCCCATCGCGACGGCACTTCCGGCACGCGAGCCGGAAGCGACTCGGCTCCCACCCCATTGCGTGGGAGCGCGTTGCTCATGATTCCATCCCTCCCGATCGCTGCGGCGCTCTATGCGCGCGTGTCCTCGGACCGACAAGCCGCGGCGCAGACCATCGCCAGCCAAGCGAGCGCGTTGCAGGAGCGCAGCGCGGCGGACGGAAGCGCCGTGCCAGCTGAACGCACCTTCATCGACGACGGCTACAGTGGGGCCACACTGATGCGGCCGGCGTTGGAGCGGCTGCGCGATGCGATTGCCCTGGGGGCGGTCGAGCGCCTCTATGTCCACTCGCCCGATCGCCTGGCGCGCAAGTACGCCTATCAAGTGCTGCTGGTCGACGAGTTTCGCCGCGCCGGGGTCGAGGTCGTCTTCCTCAACCATGCCGTGGGGGACAATCCCGAGGAGGAGCTCTTGCTGCAAGTCCAGGGCATGATCGCCGAGTACGAGCGGGCCAAGATCCTCGAGCGCAGCCGTCGGGGCAAGCGCCATCGGGCGCAGAGCGGTTGCGTCAACGTGCTCGGCGGGGCGCCCTACGGCTACCGCTACATCGGCCGCTGGGAGGGCGGCGGCGAGGCGCGCTACGAGATCGTCCCCGAGCAGGCGCAGGTGGTGCAGCAGATCTTCGCCTGGGTAGGCGAGGAGCGCGCGAGCCTCGGCGAGGTCACACGGCGCCTGCGTGCGCGGCAGGTGCCGACCCGCACCGGCAAAGACTGGTGGGACCGCACCAGCGTGTGGGGCATCCTCAAGAACCCCGCGTACTGCGGCCGTGCGGCCTTTGGCAAGACGCATGCGGGCGCTCCCCGCCCGCGACTGCGTCCCCAACGGGGTAAGCCCGCCGAGCCGCGGCGCGCTCGAGGGGTTTACGACACTCCGCCATCGGAGTGGATCCACATCGCCGTGCCGGCCATCGTCAGCGACGCCCAGTTTGCCGCGGCGGCCGAGCAGTTGGCGGAGAACCGCCGTCGCGCGCGCACCCGCCAGCGTGGCGCGCGCTATCTGCTGCAGGGGCTGCTCAATTGCACCTGCTGCGGCCATGCTTTCTACGGTAAGGCCATCGGTCTGGGCGCCGCCAAGGGCAAACGCCGCGACTATGCCTATTATCGCTGCATCGGCACGGATGCCTATCGCTTCGGCGGAGAGCGGATCTGCCCCAACCGTCAGGTGCGTACCGACCGCTTGGAGACAGCGGTGTGGACCGAAGTGACAGCCTTGTTACAGAATCCCCAGCGGCTGCTGGCCGAGTACGAGCGGCGTCTCACGGCCGCGAGCACGGGTTCGGAGTGCGCGGCCAGCGCCGCCGTGGCCGCGCAAATCCAGCGGGTGCGCCAAGGCATCGGCCGGTTGCTGGATACCTATACTGACGGCTATGTCGAGAAGGCCGATTACGAGGCGCGCATCGTGCACCTGAAACAACGCTTAGCCGCACTGGAGGAGCAGGCCCGGCAACTGGAGGATGTCGCTCGGCAACGCGCTCAACTGCAACTGGTCGTCGGACGCCTAGAAGCCTTTGCCGCGCAGGTCGACGATGGCCTGGAGCACCTGGATTGGAGCGCGCGTCGGGAGCTCATCCGCACCCTCGTCAAGCGGGTCGACATCGGTCCCGAAGAGGTCAACGTGGTGTTCCGGGTCACCCCGTTACCCGACCCCGAGACCCCGGAAGAAGGGCGTTGTTTGCCACTTTGTGGGAGGCGTGATCTCCCCGCTGCTGGCGAACCTCTACCTGCATCTGTTGGACCGGATCTGGGAGCGGCACGACCCGGAAAGGCGCCTGGGGGCGCGGCTGGTCCGCTATGCCGACGACGCGGTGATCCTGTGTCGCGGCGACCCCGGTCCCGCCATGGCGGTGCTCGAATCCGTGGTGCAACGCCTGGAGCTGACGCTCAACCGGGAGAAGACCCATGTGGTCGATGCCCGCGAGACAGCGTTCGATTTCCTCGGCTTCAGCATCAAATGGGCACGCAGCCGAAGGACCGGAAAGGGCTATCCCCACGTCGAGCCGCGGCGACGCGCCGAGGAACGGATTAAGGCGCGCGTCAAGGAGCTCACCGCACGGCGCCGCGCCCCGGTGCCGTTGCCCCGGCTGATCGCGGAGGTCAACGAAGTCCTGCGCGGCTGGTCGGGCTACTTCCACTACGGCAACTGCACGAAGGCGTTCGGTCGTGTGCGCTGGTTCACCGAGGAGCGTGTCCGCGCCCAACTGCGCGAGCGGCACAAAGTCCGCACCCGCTGGAAAGGCTGGCAGCGTTTCACCCATGCGCACATCCACGACCGGTTAGGACTGTTCAAGCTTCCCTCGACCGCAGGCTGGCGCTCGGCGCATGCCTCGGCGTGAAGCGCATCGGAAAGCCGTGTGCGGGAAAACCGCTCGCACGGTTTGATGAGAGAGGGCAGGCTACTGTGACTACGATCCAGCTATTGAGGCACCGCCAGACGAAAGGGGCGGCAACAGATAGGCTGGATCTACCGGCGCAGGACGCCTGCTCTCTACTCTACCCGTAATCCGTCTCAATCCGTCTCGCCGTAATCCGTCACCGTAATCCCAATTCGCAGGTCTCACGGTAGTCCCCGAAGTCTTGGTGCCATTCCTTTTCGCGATCAAGGTTTCTGCCTGCTGTCCGGCAGGCTAGATCGATTAGCATCTTGATATCCAGTTGCCAGAGACGCACGGTGCCGTCATTGTCCCCGGTGGCGAGCCAGCGGCCTTGGGGGTCAAAGGCGAATGCAGGGGCAATGGAAGGGATACCCACCTCGTCCGCAAAAAAACCCAACGGCGCTAGCCCCTCGCTCGGGTTGGCGATGTTGCGCAGCTGCGCGACCCCGTCCGCACCCGTTACCGGGAACCAATGTCCCAAAGGCTTGAAGTCGAGGGCGTCGGCCCCGATGGGTCTGGTCAGCGACACCGGCTCGATGTTCGTATGAACGAGGTCCCATAACCTTACGGTGCCATCTGAGATCCCGATGCCGAGCCAGCTTCCTCGGGGGTCCAATGCGAGGGTTTCCACCCATTTCTGACTGTCGCAGCATAGTCGAACTGGTTTTGCGTTAGGGCTCTCCAAGTCCCACAGGCGCGCAGTCCCAAGCCGGCTCCCCACCGCGAGCCAGCGCCCGCTACCGTCGAAGCCGACATCGGTCACCGGCTCCTCCTGACCGGTTAAGCTTGGGCACTCTTCGCTCGGCTCGTAGCGCTTATCACCGCATAGCATCGCCAGGGCCTTGGGCTCTGAGGCGCCAAGGTCCCAAAGTCGCACGCCGTCGACACCCCCGGTCGCGAGTTGTCGGCCCAGTGGACTGAAGGCGAGTGCTTTCGCATAGTGGTCGATCAGCGTCGGCGTGCGGCGCAGGTCGGCAAGGTCTAGCAGTTGCGCTCTATCGTCCTTGCCAATGACGGCCAGCCTACGCCCTTGGGGGTCAAACCCGAGGCTTCTAACCACGGCACTTGCGCAAGGCGAGACCGGTTCGGCGCCTGAAGCGGGATGCTCACCACAGAGGATCACGGGCCTTTGTTCTTCTCTCCGTTTGTCAAGGTCCCACAGTAGCACGGTGTCGTCTGAACCCTCGGTCGCGAGCCGACGGCCATCGGGGTGAAACGCAAATGCCCCGCCGCCATAGTCGATCGGTCTTGCGTCAGGGTCGTCGAGGTCCAACAGTCGCGTTCCGCTTTCGGTTGCTATCGCGAGCCAGCGTCCCCGTGGACCAAAGCCAAGGGTTTCCACTCTGCTTTTATCGCATTCCCCAGCTGGCTCCTCGCCCGACAGGCGGCGCTGGTCTCCGCACAGAAGCTCCGGCGCTGCACGCGGGTGGGCAAGGTTCCAGAGGCGCACGTTTCCATCCCAGTCCCCAGCCGCTAGCCAGCGGCCTTGGAGGTCAGTCGCGATGATAGCAACCTGGTTGGCGCGTCCTCCCAGTAAGAGCGGGTCTGAGCTTGGGCTTGAGATGTCCCACCGCCGAACGCTGTCATTGGAGTCCTTGGTGCAAAGCCAGGGTCCATTGGGACTGAAGGCCAGGGCCATAATCGCGCCTTCATGTCCACGCAGCACCTGCGGTTCGGCCTTGGGGTGCTGCGGATTCCACAGGCGTACGGTTCGGTCCATGCTGCCGGTGGCAAGCAATTGGCCTTGGGGGTAGAAGGCGAGGGTAACAATCTTGTTCTTGTGCCCTTTTAGCGGCTGCGGATCGGCCTGGGGATGCCGAAGGTCCCATAGCCACGCAACATTGTCTTTGCCTGCGGCCGCCAGCCAGCGGCCCTGAGGGTCGAAGGCAAGGGGGTTAGGCACGTGCTCTAACTCGCGCAGCACCCTCGGCCGGGGGGTCTCCGGGTGCTCCAAGTCCCACAGCCGTGCGGTTTGACCCTCGCTCCAAGTGGCGAGCCAGCGACCCTGCGGGTCGAACCGACCCTGGGGGTTGAACACAAGAGTCTCTCCCCCTGCCGTGGGATCAGTCTTTTCTGTGGGCTCCGCGCCTTCCTCGTTCAACCTGGATTGGTCCCATAAGCGGACCGTCCCGTCCGATCCCAGGGTCGCGAGCCATTTTCCCTGGGGGTCGAATTGGAGAGTAGCCACCCTGTCTATATGCGTGCGACTTGGAATCGGCCCCGGGTTATCGTTATCGAGGTCCCACAGGCGCACCGTGTCGTCCGATCCCAGGATTGCGAGCCATTTTCCCTTGGGGTCAAATGCCAGGACTGATGTCGTTCTCTCCTGCCCCAGCAGCGGCATCGGGTTGGCACTGGGGTGGGGATCGTTTAGGTCCCAGAGCAGCACCTCGCCGTCAACTCCCACGGTCGCGAGCCAACGTCCCCCGGGGGCGAAGGCAAGCCCACCCACTAGGCCTTTATGCCCGCGGAGCCTGTGCACCGACTGAGCGTTCACGTCCGCGACATCCCAAAGCTGAACTGTCCCGTCCTGGTCTCCGCCCCCGGCCGCGAGCCACCGGCCTTTGGGCGAGAAGGCGAGGGCGGTCACCTCGCCTTCATGCCCTTCCAAACGCCCGGGATCCTTCAGCTCGCCAGCCTCATACAACCACACTGCTCCATTCTTGCCTCCGGTCGCGAGCCGTTCTCCCTTCGGGTCGAATGCGAGCGCGCTGCTCCCTTGCAAGGGTATACCGCCAGTGGACTCCAATAGCTCGCGCAGCAACGATTCAGCGTCGCCGAGCCGAGCTCCATCAGCCTCTAAAGGTCGCTTGACCGCCTCGATGGCCAGTAGCAAGGCGCGAATCGGATATTCGTTATTCAGATCCTGTGCTTCGCTTGCCTGGCGTTGAGCGATGGTCTCACGTCCCTTGCGCTCCGCGACCAACTGTTGAGCATTGGTCTCGCGTCGCTGGCGCTCCACCTCCGAGTGAAGGACGGCGGTGACTATGGCAACGACGGCCAGTGCGGTGATGGTCACTACGCTGATGACAACCCTACTTCTGAGTCGTTTCGCTTTGCGCCGAATACTCTCGATGACGAATTGGGTCTCCAGGCGATTGAGGATGAAGCAGTTCTGGGGAAATGTCAGATCAGGGAAGAACGATCGCCAGACCTTGACAATCATCGCACCGAGTACGCCGACGCGCGCGGGATGCCGGCGCGGCACTGTTGGGGATTCGGGCGACGCGGCAAGGTGATCGCACCGCAGCAGCCCGGCAGCATCCCGCAGTCGGTCGTAGTCCCAAATTAGGCCAGCCTTTGCCTTGTGATCGGGGGCCCGGTCCCAGTCCCCCGCTGCTTGGCTGATGTGAGACTGGAGTTCCAGCGCCTTTTTTGAATCTCTACACCACTCGCGCAGATGCTCCCAGGCGAGCAGCGCGTCGTGAGCCAGTTCCCAGTGTGCCTCGGTCTCGCCCCATGGGTTTCCCCCAGCTCCGCCGACGATCAAACGGGCCTGCGTAAGTCGCTCGCGCACCGTCGCGACCCGCGCGTTCTCGGCCGGGTCGCCGAAGTCCAGCTCGGACTGAAAGACGCGCCGCGGGGTCAACTCGTCGCCCTCCAGCGCCACCATGCGCAGCATCAGACGTCGCAGCGTGGCCTGCTCGGCGGGTGCCAGCGCTCCGTACTCCTGATCGGCGCACTTGCCCGGGACACCGACGATGCCGCCGAGTTGATCGTAGGTCTCCTCGGTGAGGGCGCGGTTGTCGGGATCGCGGAGTCGATAGAGATCGTTGAGGATGCATGACACCAAGGGCAGGGCCGCGGGGGTCCGCTGCGGCTGAACGTCATCGACGATGCGTTGCACCAAGTCGGGGGGCTCGAAATACAACACCCGCTCCGTCGCCGGGCGCTCGATGGCCTCACGCAGGTCGTCGTTTTTCATCGGGGTAACGATGAATCGGCGCCGGTCGAGCCACTGCCCTGCATCCCAGAGATCGCGAACCTGCGGCTCGTAGTCCAAACGCAGCGTCAGGACCACGTGCAACCGGCCCGAGCTGGCAGCCACCAGGCCGACGAGCTGCTCGATCAGTCCTCGGCGCTCCTCATGATCCCGACACTCGGTGATGACCTCCTCGAACTGATCGACAACCAGCAGCCGTCGTTCCTGCGGATGGCTCCGAAGCCAATCGGGGTCGATCCCTCCTACGCCGCTCTGCCCGGCCAGCAGGCGCGCGTCGGTCTCCGGGAGTTGTTCCTGAAGCAACCGCAGTAGGCTGGTCAAGGGCGTGGCACCAGGACGCAACGGCCCGAGAACGCGCCAGGGCAGGCCATCCCCCGCACCGAGTTGGGCCTTGGCGCCGGGGGGTTCCCCCGCGCGAGTCAGCCGCGGGATCAAGCCGGCGTTGACCAGGCTCGACTTGCCGCTGCCGGATACGCCCACAACGATGACCAACGGTTCCTGTTCGACCAGTGCTGCCAGGCTGTCCGTCAGCTTCGCGCGACCAAAGAAGAGGGGCGCGTCGGCTGTCGCGAAGGGCTTCAGACCGCGATAGGGGTTGTTCTTGGCGGTTAGCTCCGGGGCAGGGGGCAGCGCGGGCGTCTTCCCCGGTACCAGGAAAACGTATTCGCCCTTGTTTTTCGGGCTGAGCGGCCAGAGCCCAGGGGTCTGCTCTTGGTTGCCGGCTTGCCCGGCGGCCCTCTCGACCCTTTGGCGCAGGTACTCGAAGAGCTCGAGCGCGGTGATGATGCCGTCGCCCTGCGCAGGTACTAGATCGACTGCGCCAACCAGATCGGCTGCGCCGAGCAGACCATCGAAAAGCGCCAGGGCGAAGGGGGAGTGTTTACGGCGCTTCGTGGCGACCACCTCGCGGCGCCGACCGATATACTCGCCAAAAGCGACGTCGCGCGCTGTCTCGTCATAGGCGGCGGAGGTCAGTGCCTGACAGGCAGAGTACCGGACATAACGCTCATAGCGCTCGCGATAGAGGCGTGGGGGCTTGTCGGGCAGGGCGGCGCGGGTGACGTCCGACCAGTTAAAGGCGCCAGCGAAGCAGCAGTCGAGGATCGCCAGGAGATGGCGGCAGGCTAACCCCCTGAGGGTCTTGCGCAGCTCGGTCATGGGGAGGTAGCTGTCGGGTTGGTGGGCGCGGGCATCCTGGAGAAGCAGGAAGCCCTGCGGGCCGCTCTCGTCGCTCTCGTCGGTCTTGGCATCTCCATGCCCGGCGAAGTAGAACAACAGACGGTCGTCGCCGGTCGGCTTTATCTCCTGCTGGAGGAGTCGGAGCAGCCGTTCGCGTGTGACCCCACGGGTGAGCAACCTGACCCGGTAGCCGTGGCAGTGGCGGAGTATGGCCGCGAGACGTCGCGCGTCGCTGACCGCCGTGCTGAGGCGTGGAATACCGTTGCCGTAATCATCGATGCCGACCACCACGGCGAGGCTTTGGCGGAAATCGGTGGGTGCCGGTGCGCCGGTGGGCTTCTGGCCAAAGGTGACGCCGCGCTGGGTTATGGTAGCCATGGCATTGCGGTCGTTATCAGGGGTGACGGGCGGCAAGGGCCGCAGTGTGCGCATCCGCCACTGGGAATGGGGTCAGGGCTCGTCCTCGGTCGATGCTGATATCCCAGGGGCACCGCTCGCCGAGCTCGTTGGCGTATACCAGAGAGAATGTTGGCGGTTGCATCTATGGAGCCTCCGAGCGATGGCGGACAGCCCAACTTAACCCACCAGGACGAACGGCGCCCAGTAATAGGGGTGACTGAAACCCGGATCGACGGGCGCTTGAACCCCTGGCCCGCCGAAGATGACCCGTCGTTCCGGACCCGGGGCGCTGTCGCCCGGGTCCTCCGACAGGGCGTGCAGGAACCGCTCGGCATCCCGCAGTGCCTCCGCGGGTGCCGCGCCGCCCTTCAACCGCCGATAGAGCTCGCCCATCATGAGCGCGGTGGAACGATCCTCCACCGGCCACAGGCTTACCAGCGCCGCCTGAGCCCCGGCGGCCAGGAGCCCGCGGGTGAGTCCGAGCACGTCGTCGCCGCCGGTGGTCTCGCCCTGGGCGGTGCTGCATGCGCTCAAGACGACCAGCCGGGCCTGCAGGCGCAGCAGCATGAGCTCATAGACCGAGAGTGCCTCGCCCCCGGCCAGGGCTACGGCGGAGTTGAGGGGCGACTCGGCGTCCAGAATGCCATGGGTCGCCAGGTGCACCAGGGGGGCGGTGGCGATCTGGGCGCGTACGGCCGCCTCGGTCGCCTGGTCTTCCAGGAGCAGCACCGGGTCTGCAAACTGGGCCGCAATCCGCTGCGCCTCATCCCGCGCCGCGGGCAGATCAAGGGTGGGATTGCCGACCACCAGGATGCGCTCGGGCAGCGGACCACGATCGCCTGCAGACCGCCACTGGAGCACGCTCGCACTGGGCAGGTAGGTCAGGGTCCGGCGCAGACCCAGCGGTGCGTCGTCGAATGGGATCGCCTGGAAAGGCAGCGCGTGGGCCGCGCCGTGGGGGACGATGAACAAGTGCCGGCTGGCGCGGATGCGCTCGGCGAAGGGTGCCAGCAGCACCTCGGCCAGGTGCTCCGCCAGGTCGGCGTAAGGACCGCGCCGCTCGCAGGCGCGATGCAGGGCCAGGATGTCCCGGCTGAGCGCGGCGACGTCGCAGGCTTGCCAATGGGCCGCGGGCGGCATCCCTGGCGCGATGGCCCAGACCAGCAAGTCCTCGCGCAGGAAGAAATACTCGATGAGCAGGGTGTCGGGGGGGAGCAACCGCGCCACCGCGTCGGCGTCCAAGGGGGTTGCCGAGCGGCAGACCGCCTCATGGAAGCTGGGGTTGGCCTGGGCCAGGGCCTGCTCGGCGGACTGGAGTCGGGTCTCGTCCGCGGCAACCTGGGCCTCCAATGCCTGGATTCGTTCCGGGGTGGGCGGGTGCTGGGCGCGCGCCTGGGCCAAGAGACCTTGGTGCAGGCGCAACTGCATGCCCGCCGCCCGCCAGGTATCCAAGGGGCCTTGCGCCAGGGCCGACTCCGGCAGGCGGACTGAGCCCATCAGGTCCAGGAGTGCGCGCGCCTTGCCGCGCTCGGCGTAGGCGAAGCCCTGCGCGGCATCGCCCGCCCGCACCGCCGCCCGGGCGGCCAGGAAATACAGGTATTGGGCGCCCTTGTCCGAGGCCAGGGCCACCTTGAGCTCGTCACGGCTCAAGGAAGCGCGGCGGGCCTCCAGTTCCTCGATGGCGCGGTCGTAACAGTCCAGTGCCTGCAGGCTCTCGCCGCGGGCCTCGTAGACCTCGCCGATGTCGCACAGCGGCTGCCAGGGTTTGAGGTCCGACCGCCACCACTCGGCTCCCGCTAAAGCCTCCAAGGCGCGCAATTGGGCGTAGGCATCCGCGTAGGCATGCACCATGACGAAGGCGGAGAAGGCCTGCTCGTGGGTGCGGCGCTCCTGCAGTGCGGCCTGGCTGGCGCCGGAGTCGCCTCCCGCGGTCTTCATCAACTCGGTGAGTCGGCCGGTAAAGCCCGCATTGGCCCCGCCGGCCTCGAGGTGCCGACGGATCGCCTCCGCGGCCTCGGCGAATTGCCCGCGCTCCGCCAACACGGCCCCGTGCAGCAGGTGCTGCTCCCCCGCCGGGAGCCCGGGGAGTGCGGCGGTCGCCTGGTCGAGGCTCCGGTCTGCGCCCGGCTGGTCGCCGCGGGCGCGCTGGGAACGGGAGCGATAGAGGGGGGCCAGCACGGCAGATTGACCCACGAGACTCGCGATCATCGGGCGCAGCATCATGAGGGCGGGGTCCGGTGGCGCCGCAGCGGTCCCGCCCGGGACGGTGGTCGCCGCGTCCGGCTGCCCGTCGGTCAGGGTGCTGAACAAGGCGGTCAGCATATCCAGGTCGGCCGGGATCGCCGGGAGCCAGTCGAGCTGCCGCGCGAGTCGTGCAGCCGTCCGTTCCATGCCGTCCGGATCGGTCTGCTGGAGTGCGAGCTGATAGAGCTCCGTCGCCAGGAAGACGGCCCGCTGACGGAGGTTGTCGGTCACCGCCGGGTAGGCGTCGGCGAGGGCGGTGTAGTCATCGAGGGCACGCTACGGAGCATGGCCTGGTAACCCCGTCGCAACTGGATGGCCGCGAGCCCGCGAGGGGCCGCCGCCGCGCGATACAGCGCCTCGGCCTCATCGTAGGAAGCGGCGGTTCCGGACGTGAATTCCGCCGCCTCGACTTGAACCGAGAGTGCGCTGGACGCCGAGCTGCTGTCCCAGTCCGCCAGGTTCCAGACCATGGGCGAGCTGAACGGGGCCGCGTCCCAGTCTGCGCTGGTCATCAGGCACAGGGGCCTCCCCGGCCTGGTCGCCGGCCATGCGGTAGCCCGCGCGGGCACGCTCAAGCAGGGTATGGGCGGTCGTGAGGTCGCCGCTGCGGCGGTACAGATCCGCGGCGGCCCAGTCGGCAAATGCCGCGACGGACGGGACCTGGGCCGCGATCGCCGTCTCCCGGAGCCACGCGGCTGGCTCCGCTGCGCTGCTCAACAACTGGTCGCGGGGTTGTGGCGATGGGGCGAAACGAGCCGCTTCGATCAGGTGACGCAGCGTCTGCTGTGCGGCCAGGAAGTTGTAAATCAGCCTGGCCTTGAACTGGGCGGCAGGATCGGTCACCCCTCGCATGGCCTGCTGCCATCGGGCATCGAGCGGTACCAGGTCTCGCACAACCTGCCAGCGGGCGGAAACATCGACGGCATCGACCCCGCTGCCATCAGGGAAGGCGTTGTGGCTTTGGTGAGTAGCCAAGAGCACCACGCTCAGCGCGAGCGCGGCGCGATTCGCGTCGTCTGGGATTTCACCGAGCGCTGGCTCGAGCAGGGACAAGGCGCGTGCTGGCTCTCCCTGCAGGACGTGGAGGATGCTGCGCAAGATGAGCGCGTCGGCGGTCTCCTCCGGCGTGCGGGCAGCCGCGAGCAGCGCGTCCGCCTGACCGGCCGCACGTCCGAAATCCCCTTTGCATTCTTCGCTGAAGATCGACATGCCGAGCGACTGCACCACTGTGGCCGGCGTGATCTCGGTCGACATGACGGCTCAGCCTCGCCCCTGACTCGCCGTCACTGGATCGCGAACTTCATCGCCGATGCTGCGGAGATCAGCCACACCGCCCCGCTCACCTCGCGCCAGCGACCGGCCAGCGTCTTGACCACGGCATAGACGATGAATCCCAGACCGATGCCGGCGGCGATCGAGAAGGCGAAGGGCATTGCGAGCGCGGTGGCCACCGCGGGCAGGTACTCGGTGAGATCCTCCCAGTCGAGATCGCGCAGCGCCCGGGCCATCAGACAGGCGACGAACACCAGCGCTGGCGCGGTGGCGAAGTCGGGCAGCGACAAGGCGAGCGGTGCGAAGAAGAGCGTCGCGAGGAACAGCACGCCGGTGGTCACCGCGGTCAATCCGGTGCGCCCGCCCGCCTGGATGCCCGCCGCGCTCTCGATATAGCTGGTGACTGTGGAGGTGCCGAGCGCAGCGCCCAGGATGGCCCCGCCCGAATCGGCCGTCAGCGCCTGCTTGAGCCGCGGCACGGTGCCGTCGGGGCGCATCAGCCCGGCCCGATGTGTGACCGCGATCAGGGTGCCGGCGTTGTCCAGCACGTCGACCAGGAAGAAGGTCAGCACGATGCTGACCAGGCCCAGGCTGAGCGCGCCGGGGATGTCCATCTGCAGGAAGGTGGGCGCGAGCGAGGGCGGCAGCGACATGACGCCGTGGAAGGTGGTAAGCCCGAACGGGATGCCGGCCGCGGCGGTCGCGAGGATGCCGATCAGCACCGCAGCGGCGATGCCGCGCGCCGCCAGCGCGGCCATCAGCAGGAACCCGACACAGGCCAGGAGCGTCGTGGGGTTGCCGAGATCGCCCAGCGTGACGTAGGTGGCCGGGTTGGCGGCCACCACGCCCATGCGCTCCAGCCCGATCAGGGCCAGGAAGAATCCGATCCCGGCGCCGATGCCGAGCTTGAGCGACAGCGGAATGGCGTTGATCAGCCATTCCCGCAGGCGCAGCAGAGAGACGATCAGAAAAAGCACGCCGGAGAGGAAGACCGCGCCCAGCGCCGCCTGCCAGGGCACATGCATTCCGCCCACCACGACGAAGGCGAAATAGGCGTTGAGCCCCATACCGGGCGCCAGCGCCAATGGGTAGTTAGCATAAAGCCCCATGACGATCGAGGCGATGCCTGCGCCCAAGCAGGTTGCCGCGAACAGCGCGCCCTGGTCCATGCCCGTGCTGGACAGGATGCTTGGGTTGACCGCGACGATATAGACCATGGCGAGCCAGGTGGTGACGCCGGCGAGGAGCTCGGTGCGGACCGTGGTGCCGGCCTCGCGCAGGTTGAACAGGGCCATCGGGACCTCGGTGCTCGGGTCGAGCTTAAGCACGTCGGCCGGCGGCCTTGTGCGGGTGGACCTCGGACGCGCTTCCACTACCGAAAGCAGGGGAATGGTCCGCCCAAGCCCGGCCGGGCGCAAGCGGCGCCGAGCCGGGCGTGCTGCGCCAGCCTGGCCTTGAGTCCGGCAAAGCGGCGGAAGTCCAAGGCGCCTCGCTCAGTCGCCTGGCGATGCGATCAGCACCTTGAGCACACCGCGTTCGCGGCTACGGGCGAAGGCGGCGAGGCCGTCTTCAAGCGGATAGACAGAGTCGACGAGATAGCCAAGGTCCAGGGTGCCGGTGTCGAGGAGAGCCAGCGCCTGGTCGAGGGGGCCGCAGCGCGAGCCGAGGATGCGGATCTCGTCCACGGCGATGGCGCTTGCGTCGATCTCGATCCGGCCCCGATAGGTGCTCTTGAGGACGAGGGTGCCTTGTGGGCGCAGCGCGCGGCGTGCCAGGGCGAACCCGGCGGGGGAGCCGGTGCATTCGATGGTTATGTCGAAGCCGGCTGCCTGGGGCTCGGTGCCCGCCAGGGTGTCGATGCCTAGCCGGGCCAGGGGTTCAAGCTTTCGGGGGTGGCGGCCAAGCACCGTGAGCCGGCATCCGGCGGGCCGCAGCGACTGGGCGACGAGCTGACCGAGCTTGCCGTCCCCCACCACCAGCACCCGGTCATCGGGTCTGAAATCGATCCGCTGCCGGATTTCCAGCGCGGCGGCCAGCGGCTCGGCGAAGACCGCCTGCTCTGGCGGTAATCCCTCCGGAACCGGATGCAGGTTGGCGACCGGGACGGCCAGACGCTCGGCGAATGCGCCGGGTCGGCCGCGGATGCCGATGACCTTCCGGTCGGCGCAGTGCTTGGGACGGCCCTCGCGGCATTGGGCGCAGTGGCCGCAAGGGATGTTGATCCCGGCGACGACGGTGCGGCCGATCAGATCCGGTGGGCCGAGCTCGACCACCCCGACGAATTCGTGTCCGGGTACCCCAGTGAAGCCATAGAGGCCGTCGACGAGCTGATGGTCGGTGCTGCAGATACCCCGCAGGATGGGGCGGACCAGGGCCTCGTCCGCGGCGAGCCGCGGCTCCGGGAGGTCCCGGCGCAGGGAGAGTCGGCCGTCTTCGAGCCAGAGTCCGAGCATCGCCATCATGGAGGCGGGCGGCTTTGCCGACTGAAGCCGGCGCTCCAGCGGCTCAGCGCCCCGGACGCACCAACCCCTTGAGCCCAACCGTGTCCAGGGTCTCCATGAGCAGCCTTCGCACGGAGGCCGCGTCTTCGCACTGGAGCGCGACCTTGAGGACCTCCCGGGCGCGCGAGCGGCTGATGCTGCGGATGACCCGTTTGACCCGCAATAGGCTGCCTGCGCCCATGCTGAGGCTGTGCACCCCCATGCCGAGCAGGAGCACTGCGGCGAGCGGGTCGCCGGCCATCTCGCCGCAGACCCCGACCTCGCGTCCGTGCACCCGGGCGCCTACCAGGATCTGCATCAGCGCGCGCAGGACCGCCGGGTGGAGCTCGTCGTAGAGCTTGGCGACATGGGCATTGTTGCGGTCGACAGCGAGCAGGTATTGGGTAAGGTCGTTGGTGCCGACCGAGAGAAAGTCCACCCGGCGTGCCAGCGCCTCGGTCTGGTAGACGGCGGCGGGGACCTCGATCATGACCCCCACCGGGGGCATGCGCACCTGATAGCCTTCTTCCAGCAGCTCGTCGTGGGCACGCTGCAAGAGCTGGATCGCATCCTCCACCTCGCCCACGGTGCTGATCATCGGCAGCAGGACCTGGAGATTGTCGAGCCCGACGGAGGCGCGCAGGATGGCGCGCACCTGGGTCAGGAAGATCTCGGGATGGTCCAGTGTGATGCGGATGCCGCGCCAGCCCAGGAATGGGTTGGCCTCGTGCATGGGGAAGTAGGGCAGGGGTTTGTCGCCGCCGATGTCCAGTGTGCGGATGGTCACCGGGCGCGGGTGGAAGAGCTCCAAGACTCGGCGATAGTTGGAGATCTGGGCCATCTCGGTGGGGAAGCTGTCGCGCACGATGAACGGCAGCTCGGTGCGGTAGAGCCCCACCCCTGCGGACTCCTCGATGCCGAGCGGGCGCTGCTCGGAGACCAGGCCGGTGTTGAGATAGAGCGGCATCTGGTAGCCGTCGGTGGTCTCGGCCGGGAGGTGTCGCAGCGACTGGAGCTCGTTGGTCATGGCCCGGTCGTCCTCGGCCATACGTTGGTACTCTGCGCGCACGGCTGGGCCGGGTGCCACATAGACCCGCCCGCGATAGCCGTCCACGACCATGTCGCGGCCCTCGACCCGGCCCACCGGCAGGTCCGACACGCCCATGGCCGCCGGCACCGCCATGCCGCGGGCCAGGATCGCCACATGGGAGGACCCGGAGCCGGACGTGGAGACCATCCCTGCCAGGCGCTCGCGCGGCACGTCGGCGATCTGCATGGCGGAGATCTCCTCGCCCACCAGGATGGTGCGCGGGGGATACTGGATGGGGGCCGCGGTGGCGTTCTGCAGCCGCATCAGGATGCAGCGCCCCAGGTCCCGAACGTCAGAGCCGCGCTCGCGCAGGTAGGAGTCTTCCATGTCGTCGAAGACCCGTGCGTGCTCGTTGATGGTCTCGCGCAAGGCGCCCGGTGCCCAGTTGCCGGCGCGGATACGGCCTAAGGTGCCGTCGATCAGGGTGTCGCTCTCCAGCATCAGTCTCCAGGCATCGAAGAGCGCCATGTCCTCGGCGCTCAGATGGCTTTGGGTGCGCAGGGCCATGCGGTCTAAGTCCTCGCCGACATCCTGGAGCGCGTTGCGGAAGCTTTCCTCCTCGGTCTGGGTGTTCTCGGCGCGGCGGTCCGGGATCGCGTTCAGGTCCGCCGGCGGGTAGACCACCACCGCGGTGCCGATGCCGATCCCCGGGGAGGCGGCCAGCCCGGGCAGGAAGCGCTGTGGGATGCCCTCGTCCTGGAGCCGGGCCAACTCGCCGTTGGTGCGGGCGTAGGTGATGGCCCCGGCGAGCTGGGAGGCGAGCGTCACGACGAAGGTCACCTCGTCGTCGAGGTATTGGCGCTTCTCCAATTGGCGCAGCACCAGGACACCCAGCACCTTGCGGTTCTGGATGATTGGCGCCCCCAGGAATCCGTGGAAGCGGTGCTCGCCGGTATCGGTGATGCAGAGATACCGGGGGTGGGCGGAGGCGTCGTCCAGGTTGATCGGCTCCGCGCGCTCGCTCACCAGTCCCACCAGGCCCCGGCCCATCTCGATGCGCACCCGGCCCACCGCGGCCTGGTTCAATCCGTCGGTGGCCTGGAGTATGTGTCGACGGTTGTCGAAGTCGTTGAGATAGACCGAGCAGACATCAGCCCCAACCGCTTCCTTAACGCGGCGGACGATGATCGTGAGGGCTTGCTCCAGATCGGGGGCATTGTCGACCTCTTGGACGATACGGCGAAGCGATGCGAGCATGCCGAGCATGGATGGCGGACCTTCTTGGAAAAGAGAGTAGCGAGTAGCGAGTAGCGAGTGGCGAGTGGCGAGTGGCGAGGGAGAGTGGCGAATCTTCTTTCCCCCTGGCCACTCGCTACTCGCAACTCTCTTAGCGCTGCCGCTGCCGAAAAAAGCCAGCCGTATGGGGCGGCAAGTCGTTGCGGTCCGGGACCCCGTCCGGGTAGAGCAGGGGGGCCAGCTCTTCGAGGGCCAGCTCGTAGACCCGGCGCTTGAAGTAGACCACCTCGTGGAGCGGCTGCCAATATCGCACCCATCGCCAGGCGTCGAATTCCGGCTTTTCGGTCTTGTCCAGGCAAAAGACATCCTCGCCGCAGTCCACCCGCAGCAGAAACCAGATCTGTTTCTGTCCGATGCAGGTGGGTCCGCAGTGGCGGCGGATGAAGCGCTTGGGCAGGTGGTAGCGCAGCCAGCCCTGGGTGCAGCCCAGGATGGTGACATGCTGGGATTGCAGGCCCACCTCCTCCTCCAGCTCCCTGTACATGGCCTGCTCGGGACTCTCCTGGCAATTGATGCCCCCCTGGGGGAACTGCCAGGCGTTCTGACCCACCCGTCGGCCCCAGAATAGGCGGCGCTCCCGGTTGCTCAAGATGATGCCCACATTGGGGCGGAAGCCGTCGCGGTCGATCAAGGATCCGTTCCCCCGCCTTGCGATGGGTTTCATTCTTCCACAACCGCGCGGGGGCCGGCAAGCAACGCGAGACATAAGCGATTGCCCGCGAAGCCCTTTCCCGGCGAGTCGCTGGGGCCGCTGGCGGGGACGCCGGCCAGACGCTCGAGCGGCTTGCATCCGGGGGGCCGACGGGCGACCATCCTATCGCTAACCTGCGCCGCTCGCTTGCGGCCTGGGCGAAAGCCCCCGGCACGCGGTCCGGGTCCCGATCACCGACCGAGCATCCCTTGCGATTCATGGCCCTGGCCCTCTTCGACCTCGACAACACCCTGCTCGCAGGGGACTCCGATCATCTCTGGGGGCATTTTCTGGTCGCCCGGGGGCTGGTGGATGGGGCTGACTACGCCCAGGCCAACGAGCGATTCTACCGGGAGTACCGGGAGGGTACCCTGGACATCGACGCCTTCCTGCGCTTCGCCCTGCGCCCCTTGACTGAGCACCCCCGGGGGTTGCTGGAGTCGCTGCGTGCGGACTTCGTGCGCGAGTCGATCGCCCCGATCATGCTCCCGGCGGCCCGCGACCTGATCGAGCGTCACAGGGCGGCGGGCGACACGCTTCTGATCGTTACCGCGACCAATGCCTTCGTCACCGCCCCTATCGCCGCAGCCTTCGGCATCCCCCATCTGATCGCCACCGAGCCTGAGGTCATCGACGGCCGCTACACCGGGACTGTGGCCGGTATCCCTGCCTTCCGAGAGGGCAAGGTGCGGCGCCTGGACGACTGGCTCGCCGCGCACGGGGAAGACCTGCGCGGCAGCACCTTCTACAGCGACTCGCACAACGACCTGCCCCTGCTTCTGTATGTCGAGCGCCCGGTGGCGGTCGACCCGGACCCCAAGCTCCGCGAGACCGCGCTGGCGCGCGGCTGGCCCATCCTGTCCCTGCGTCCCTAGGCCCGTTTGCTCTCAAGCGCTCTGGAGCGCCGATCGATAACCCGTCGTGCGACTCCCGGTCAAGCGCTCGACGCGTCGGAAACGGCACGGGCCGTAGAAAGCGGTTCAGCGGCCTCGCACGACCCCGGCGCGCCTTCACGACACTGTCACGGCGAAAACACGCGGCTGCAACAGTCGCGACCTATCCTGGTCGCCATCGCTTTGTCCTGAATCTCCGGGGGTTATTCATGGTTGCTCACGCGTCTGCGCTGGCCGCCAAGCGCGGCGATCGACTCTATGCCGAGCTGGCGTGCGGCGAATCGGAGGTGCGCGAGGCCCAGGCGTTGCGCTACCGGGTCTTCGGAGCGGAGATGGGTGCCCGGCTCAAGGGTGCCGAGCACGGCCTGGATCAAGATGCGTTCGACCCATTCTGCCGACACCTCCTGGTGCGCGAGCCGGCCGCCGGGCAGGTGGTCGCCTGCACGCGGCTACTCTGCGATGCCGACGCGGCCAGACTGGGGGGCTTCTATTCGGAGGGAGAGTTCGATCTGGGTGCCATCCTCCGGCTGCCCGGTCGCAAGATGGAGCTGGGTCGGACCTGTGTCGCACCCGCCTATCGCCAGGGTCCGGCCATCGCGGTCCTGTGGTCGGGACTCGCCGGGTTTATCCAGTTGAACCGCTTCGACTATGTCTTCGGCTGCGCAAGCGTCCCATTGGGCGATCAGGACCTCCAGGCAGCGGCTATCATGAACCGGCTGCGTCGGCAGGCGTTCGCCCCCGAGTCCCTGCGGGTACAGCCGCGACTGTCTCTGCTGACGCCCCAGGTGGCTCGGGCTATCCTGGACGCCCCGCTGCCGGCGCTCCTGCGCGCCTATGTCCGCCTGGGCGCCCGCGCCTGCGGGGAGGCATGCCGGGACCCGGATTTCGGGGTGGCGGACGTGCTCATGCTGCTCGACGTCAAGGAGCTCAATCCTGCCTATTCCAGACACTTCATGGAGCGGACCGACCGCGGTTGATCCCGCTGGCCGCTTTGCGCATCCGCTGCGCTCGGCCTGGAGAGGCCTGCGCGTCCTGGAAACCGTCGCCGCCGGTGCACTGATCCTGGCCTATGTCAGCCTTGCCGCCCGGGTCGGCAGGCGCCCCGCCTGGCTCCCCCGGGCGGTACGGTGGTGGCATGACCGCCTGACCCGGGCACTGGGGGTCCGGGTGCGGGCGCGCGGGTCCGTGGCCCCAGGCTGCCTGCTGGTCGCCAACCATATCTCCTGGCTCGATGTCCCGGTGCTGGGCGCCCAGGGGCACCTCGGCTTCCTGTCCAAGTCCGAGGTGCGCGATTGGCCCCTGGCGGGCTGGATGGCGACCGCCGCGGGGACGCTCTTCATCGATCGCGGCGGCAACCAGGCAGCGGGTGTAGCGGGCCTGATCGCCGGGCGGATCGCCGCCGGCGCCAGCCTGGTGGTCTTCCCGGAGGGGACCACCAGCCGGGGCCTGGGGGTGCGCCGTCTCCATCCCCGGTTGTTCGCGATCGCCCAGCAGCCTGGCCTTCGGGTACAGCCGGTGGCGCTCGCCTATCGTCGCAGCGACGACCCGGGTCCGGATCAGTCGGTGGCCTTCGTGGGGACTCAGACCCTGTTGGCTAACCTGTGGCAGCTCCTGCGTCACCCGGGGGTGGTGGCGGAGGTGCATTTGCTCCCGCCCCTGGACGGCACCGGTGCGGGCGATCGCCGTGCGCTCTCCGGGCGGGCGCGCGCCGCGATCCTCGCCGCTTTATGCCTGCCCGAGGGCGCTGGTCTCGACGAGGCGCCCAATCCCCGCCGCGACCGTCGGCGCCCGGCCGCAACCCAGCTGGATTGAACCTTGACCGGTGTCACCGACGCTGGATTCGCCCATCGGTTTGGGGAGCCACGGCGGCCTCGTTGCGGAATGCGTCGATCGCCATATCGGCGACCAGCCGCCCGCTCTGCACCTTGTCCTGCATCTCCTTGAGCATGTCGTAGCCGTCCCCGCCCTCGGCCAGGAAGTCCGAGGTCACGACCCGGTAGCGCCGCTCGGGGTCGATCGGCTGCCCGTCGACGGTGGCTGAGGCCAGGCGCCGGCCGTCTATGACATAGCGCACGCCCGAGACCTGGAGGAAGCCTCCGTGGTTGTCCTGGGGGTCCAGCGAGGCGCTGCGCGCCAGTGCGGCCAGGACCTGGGCGCCGCTCAAGGTGCCGACTACCAGCTCGTTGCGGAAGGGGAAAGCCTGGTGGATCTGCTTGAGGGTCACCGGCCCCGCCGGGATGCTGGACCGGAAGCTCCCGCCGTTGAAGAGCGCCAGATCGGCCTGGGTGATTTCGCGGGCCAGATCCGCCAGGAAGTCCCCGAAGGGTGCCTCCTGATGGCGGGTCAGCTCGCGTCGGGCGCTGAGCTCCACGGCGGCCTGTCCCACGGTGACGTCGAGCTCGCGGTCCGCGCTGGCGACGATGCGTCCGACCTCCGCGGCGATCTCCGGGTCTTCCGGGCTGTCAGCTGCGATGGGGATCGGCGCATAGCCCGAGCGTGCCAGGCGTCCGTCCCGGCACTCCAGATCCATCCGGCCGAGCCAGGCCCCGCGCTCGCCGGCCTGAACGATGGCAGTGCCGCCCACCATGATCGGCTCCGCATAGAGGTTGTGGTTGTGCCCGCCGACGATCAGGTCGATCCCCGGGACTGCGCCTGCCAGTCGGCGGTCGTCGGCGATGCCCATGTGAGAGAGCACGACCACCAGGTCTGAGCCTGAGCGCAGCCCAGGGACCAGTCGGCGGGCCACCGTCACCGGCTCCTCCACGCTGAGGCCGTAGATGTTGCGCGGGTGGGTCGCCGTGGTGAGCTCGGTGCTGGTGAGCCCGAGCACCGCAACCTTGATGTCTCCGGGCCGCTCCAAGACGACAAAGGGCTTGACCGGCAGGGGCACCGGGTCCGAATGGACATTGGCGCTGAGGAACGGGAAGGCGGCCCTGTGAGCCAGGCGGCGGAAGATGTCCTGGCCGTAGTCAAGCTCGTGGTTGCCCATGACGGCGGCATCCACGCCGATGCGGCCGAAGAGCGTCGCGTCCGGCACCCCAAGGAACAGGCTGGAGGTCAGGGTCCCCTGGAGCAGGTCGCCGCCGAAGAGCAGCAGGGTCGGGCGCGCCGGATCTTCCCCCCGCACCCGGGCTACCGCCGCGGCCAGCCGGGCGAAGCCGCCCACCCGGGCCTTGCTGTCAGGGTCTTCGTAAGGCTCCAACTGCCCATGGAAGTCGTTGAAATGCAGCAGCGCGAGCCGCTGCCCCGGTTGGCACGCGGCATCGGCCAGGGCGGGCAGTAGGAGCAACAATGCAAACCAGCGCAATCGATGTCCGGCAAATGGAAATGGCATGTCAGCTCGGCTGCTTGGGTAGATCGACGAAGCGCATGGAGAGGTCGACCGCGGTCAAGTCTTTGGTCAGACTGCCCACCGAGATACGGTCCACCCCGGTCTCTGCGATCGCCCGCACGGTGGCGAGATCGACCCCGCCGGAGGCCTCCAGCTCCGCCCGGCCCGCCGCCAGCGCTACGGCCCGCCGCAGATCTTCGAGCGCGAAGTTATCGAGCAGGACCAGCCGGGCATCCGCCGCCAGGGCCTCCTCAAGCTCGGCCAAGCCCTCCACCTCGATCTCGATTTCCACCCCCGGACTCTGTGCGCGCGCCGCCTCCAGTGCGGCACGGATGGAGCCTGCGGCAAGGATGTGGTTTTCCTTGATCAGGATGGCGTCATACAAGCCGATGCGATGGTTGAAACAGCCGCCGCAGCGGACCGCGTATTTCTGCTGGAGTCTCAGCCCTGGGAGGGTCTTGCGGGTATCGAGCACGCGCACCGGCAGCCCCGCCACCGCGTCCGCGTAGCGCCGGGCCAGGGTGGCGGTTCCGGACAGGGTCTGAAGGTAATTCATGGCGGTGCGCTCGCCGGTGAGCAGCGCGCGACTCGGGCCTTCCAGCACGCACAGGCGTTGGCCGGGGACGATGGGCGCCCCGTCCGCGGAGTCCCACTGCAGGGCCACCCTGTCGTCGAGCAGACGAAACACGGCCGCGAACCATGCCTGGCCGCACAGTACGGCGGATTCCCGGGTGATGAGCTCCGCCCGGGACCGCTGGCCCGCTGGCAGCAGCGCGGCGGTAAGGTCGCCGGTGCCTAAGTCCTCGGCCAGTGCGGCCCGTGCCTGAGACTCGATCAGGCCCGCATCGGGTGGGCGGAACGTGGAAGGCGCGTGCGTCGGCGGGAGCGGGTGCGCCGCGGGTTTGTCCATGGAGACTCCTGGAAGCGAGTGGCTGGTTGCTGGTGGCGAGGGCACTTGTTTAACCGAGAGATCCGAGATTTTCGGCTGACTGGAAACTATCCGCCTGTTTCGGATAAAAAACCTGGCCACTCGCCGCTAACGCTTGTCGATCGACGCTGCGCGTGCGGTCAGGGCTGCAGGCGGTCCAGGACCGAGCGCAGTGCGCGGTCGGCGATGGGCTCGCGCATCGGACCCAGGATTTCGACCAGGCCCCGGGCACGCAACCCGTCCAGCTCCGCGCGGGCGATGTCCGGGCCGCGCTGTCCGCGCCGGTCGAGGAACAGGAGCTCCTGACCGTCCGGGCTGTGCCAGGCGAGCTTGAGTCGTGCCTTGGTCCCGTCGTCCCGAGTCAGCTCGATCCAGGTCCCGAGGACCAGGCGCTGGCCGGGAGATGTCTCCCGGCGTATCCCGCTGGCGACAGGGGCGGCGGCCGGGAGTCCGGACTCGGCGTCGCCTTGCACGACGCCCAGGTGTAGGGTCTGCAAGTCTTTGAACCAGCGCGCCAGTTGGCGCTGGTCGCAGCCGCTGACGGTGAGGCGGGCGCGCAGGCCCCGCAAGATCTCCGGGATACGGCGCAGGAGCTGGCGGCGCTCTTCCGCGTCGGTTTTTGGCTGGACGCTCCACACCAGGCGCTCGGCCAGCTCCAGGGCGGAGCGCCAGGCCGCGCTGTCCGGACCGTCGGAGCGATAGATGGCGAGCAGCACCGGCAACCAGCCCTGGTGCAGGATGGTGTCCACCACCGGCGGGATCAGGGGGAATCGGGCCATGACCGACTCCAGGGCCGACTCCGCCGCCCGCTGGTCCGAGTCCGGCGCAGCGGTGTGCAGCTCGGCCAATGCCCGGGCCTCTGTCTCGCGGGACTGGGCACCCTCGTGCGCGATGAAGGCGACGAAGAATCGGTCCATCTGGGCGAACAGGCTGGGGTCTCCGTCGAAGTCCAGGATGAGGCGCTCTACGACTCGCTCGATCATCCCGTAGAGGCTGTCGGGACCGCGCTCGTCCCCCTCGCTCCAGCCCACGGCCGCTTCGCCGATGTGGTTGAGCAGACGCCGCGCCGGATGGCCCTGCTCGGTGAAGAACGCCTTGTCCAGCAGCGCGAGCTTGGCGACGGGGATCTGCATGCGCCCGATCAGCGCCTTGATGGCGGCCGGCAGGTCGTTGCCCTGCAGGAGGTGCTCGAAGAATAGGAACACCAGATCCAGCGTCGCTTCGTCCCTGCGGCCCAGTGTGCGCCCGGCCTGAGCCGGGGCGGCCAGCGCGGAGCTTATGCGCTGGCGCACCGGGGTGCTGGAGCTGTCTCCTTCCGCCAGTGCGCGCACGCCGAGATTATTCAGGAGGGCGAACAGCTCCTCGGTGGGCAGGGTTACCCGGTCCGATGCTGGGGCTTCGCCCTCCGCCGCCTGCCGCTCCAGGAGCGCCTGGAGGGTCTCGAAGGGCATGGTCACGGACTGCGGGATCGGTCCTGCCGGGGCGGGCTGCGCCGGGGTCGTTGCGACCGCCGGCCCCCGTACGCCGGTATCGCCGCGGATCAGGTGGGCGAGCCCGGATCCGCGGACATGCCCGCCGTCCACCGCGAGCTCGACGCAACGCCCGTAAAAACCCCCCAGTCGGTCCATCACCTGTTTGTCGAAGGTCTTGTAGGTGACCAGCTTGATCTGGGGCTCCAGGTCCCGGGCGGCCTGCAATGCGGTGCGAAACGCATCGCAAATCGCGAACGGACCGTAAGGGTTGGAGCGCATGTCGACTTCCTGGCGGTCGAGCAGGCGGGCCAAGTGCGTGTTCATCTCCAGGAGCTCGCGGCGGTACCTGGACTCGGCCTTGGACACCGAGTTGTTGATGGCCAGGACCTCCTCCAGCTCCGCGTGCTGCATCAGGGCCAGGTCCTGGTTGAGGGGGGATGAGTCCGTCCGCAGGTCGCATTCGAGCAGGCCGGAGGCGGTGGTCTCCGCGCCCTGGCGGATCTGGCGCAGAAAATTCGACTGGATCGAGTGGCTCTGTTTACGGATGATGCGTAGCGCGTCGAAATAGATGGTATAGAGCCGGTTACTGGCTGATTTGTCGGCCAAGTCGTAAAGGGCGTCGTCCAGACGGCCGAGCATGGTATCGAGCAATGGCGGCAGTATCCCGCTCAAGAGCTGGCTGCACTCGGCTATATACCGGCCCGCCAACGGCGACGGAAAGGCGCCGCATCCGCCGGACGGTTCAAGTTTTGTGTAATCAGTCAACTGATTCTCGTGACCTTGAAGTCCCGGTCGCGACCCTGGGGCCGCCGATCGGAGCCTGCGTCACCCTCCGTGGGGAGTGGGATCGATATCGCAGCCGAAATCAACGCAAGGCGCGCGCCAACCCGTTCCAGCCTGCCCCGATCGGTCCGTGGGCTATCGGGTCGGCCGGCGCAGCCTAGGCCGCTCGGCAATCCGCCAAAACCGCTCGGATATGATCGGCTGGCAGTCTGGCACTTGCGGGTGGGGCAGGCAACCCGCCTGCCGGCCCCCAAAATTCCAACCAAGAACCGGAGCCTGCAAAGACGGTATGCCCAAACGACTTTGGATCAAGATCGCGCGCGCGCTGACCGAGAGCGTCAAGGACCTGGCGCCCATCGTCTTGGTCATCGCAGTCTTTCAACTGGCGGTCCTTGGCCAGCCCCTGCCCGATCTGGCGGGTCTGCTATGGGGCACCCTGCTGGTGGTGGGGGGCCTGACCCTGTTCGTCCAGGGTCTTAAGATCGGGCTCTTCCCCCTGGGCGAGCACATGGCGTGGGATTTTGCCCGCAAGGGTAGCCTGCTATGGCTCCTGGTCTTCGCCTTCGCACTGGGTTTTGGGACCACGGTGGCCGAGCCCGCACTGATCGCGGTGACCGCGGAGGCGGCCAACGCGGCTGCCGGCAGCGGGGCCATCGCAGACTCCGAGCTTGCCCGAGCCGACTATGCGCTGGGCCTTCGCTACACGGTCGCCCTGTCGGTGGGCTTCGCCCTGGTGGTTGGGGTCTTGCGGATACTGCGCGGCTGGCCGATTCAATATCTCATCGTCTGCGGCTATATCGGGGTGGTGGTCATGACCGCCTTCGCCCCCCGCGAGATTATAGGGATCGCCTACGATTCCGGGGGCGTCACCACCTCTACCATCACTGTGCCTCTGGTGGCTGCCCTGGGGGTAGGTCTGGCCTCCAGCATCGAGGGCCGCAACCCCATGATCGACGGGTTCGGCCTGATTGCCTTCGCTTCACTGACGCCCATGATCTTCGTCATGGGCTATGGGATACTCGCCTGAGCCCTTAAGGTTCCGTCGAGTCGCCGCAACGGACCATGACCGACCTGCTCCTGTCGCTCGGCAATACCCTGCTCGCCACCCTGGACGACGTGCTGCCCATCGTCGCTATCCTGGTCGGGTTCCAGGTGCTGGTCCTGCGCCGGCCGGTGCCCAACCTCCGGCAGGCACTGCTGGGCGGAGTCTTCGTCCTGCTCGGGCTCGCTTTTTTCCTGGAAGGTCTGGAGCGCGCGCTGTTCCCGCTTGGCAAGATCATGGCCACGCAGCTCACCGCGCCCGAGTTTCTCGGGCTCGCCAGCGCTGACCTGGCGGCTCGCCAGGACTGGCGCGCCTATGGCTGGGTCTATGTCTTCGCCTTTGCTATCGGGTTTGCGACCACAATTGCGGAGCCGTCTCTGATCGCGGTGGCGCTCAAGGCCAATCAGGTGTCCGGCGGGACCATCGGGGTCTGGGGGCTGCGCATCGCGGTCGCGATCGGGGTGGCCATCGGGATCGCCGTCGGGTCCTTCCGGATCGTCACCGGGACGCCTTTACACTATTACATCATTGCCGGTTATGTGTTGGTCCTGCTCCAGACCTGGCGCGCACCCCGCGCTATCGTCCCTCTGGCCTACGATTCCGGGGGGGTGACCACCTCGACCGTCACGGTGCCGCTGGTGGCCGCTCTGGGACTCGGGCTATCCAGCCGGATACCCGGCCGCAGCCCCATCGTCGACGGATTCGGGCTCATCGCCTTCGCCAGTCTGTTCCCGATCATGACCGTCATGGGTTACGCCCAATTGACCGAGTGGACCACCCGACGCGCCCGCCGGCGCGCACTTCCCCCCGGAGACTGAGTGATGCATTTCAAGCTCATCGTCGCTTTCCTGGAGAGCAGCGAGACCGAGTCGGTCATCAAGGCCGCCCGCGAGTCCGGCGCCACCGGCTCCACGGTGATCGGCCAGGCGCGCGGAGAAGGGGCGGACCAGCCCCGGACCTTCTTCGGCCTGACCCTGGAGTCGCAGCGGGACGTGGTCCTGATGCTGGTGGAGGAGCACCTGTGCCGCTCTATCCTGGAGACCATCGCCCGGGTCGGCCGCTTCGACGAGCGGCCGGGTACCGGCATCGCCATCCAGATCGACGTGGAGGACGCGGTCGGCATCAGCCACCAGATCCGCAAGCTCGCAGATACCGTGGAAAAGGAGATCTGACCATGCCCGAGAAGCCCCTGGTGCGCGTACGCGAGGTCATGAAGACCCAGTTCGACGTGATCGACGGTATGGCCACAGTCGCCTTTGCCCTGGAGACCATGCGCCATGTGGAAAACAAGACCCTGATCGTCAAGAAGCGCCATCCGGACGACGAGATCGGCATGGTGCTGATCTCGGACATCGCGCGCCGGGTACTGGCCCCGGACCGCGCGCCGGAGCGGGTCAATGTCTACGAGATCATGGCAAAGCCGGTGATTTGTGTCTCGCCGGATATGGATATCCGGTTCTGTGCCCGGCTCTTCACCCGCTTCGAGCTGACCCGTGCCCCGGTGGTGGAGTATGGCGAGGTCGTCGGTATCGTCAGCATGACCGATCTGGTTATCAGAGGGATGGTGCCTTATTTGTAGAGTCAGTGGCGAGTGGCGAGTGGCGAGGGCCGGTCGAGCGCGTGGCGCAATCGCCTTGAAAATCGGCAGTACGGTAGCTTGCGTATTCCTATGAGTAACCAAGACCGCACCGATCCGGTGTCCGGCGGCGAAACGTCGGCGGTCGACCCGGCGGGCTGGCTCGCCGACACAGAGCCCCGGCCATCTCCGCACTGCGACCCCCGCCCGCCCGGGACCGTCATCGACCTGCTGGTGATCCACAACATCAGCCTGCCACCCGGGGAGCTGGGCGGGCGCTGGATCGACGACCTGTTTCTGGGTCGGCTCGACTCCGCGGCGCACCCCTATTTCGAGATCGCCCGCGCGGCGGGACCGGTCTCCGCCCATCTGCTGATCCGACGCGACGGGTCCGCGCTCCAATACGTGCCCTTTGGGCAGCGTGCCTGGCACGCCGGACGCTCGTCTTTTGGCGGGCGGGAGCGCTGCAACGATTTTTCCATCGGGATCGAGCTGGAGGGCGCGGACCATTTTCCATTCGAGTCCGCCCAATACCTTACCCTGGCCCGGGCGACCCGCGCCATCATGGCCCGGTACCCGGGCGTAGGCCCGGAGCGCATCGCCGGGCACAGCGATATCTCCCCGGGGCGCAAGACCGATCCCGGGCCTTGCTTCGACTGGGTGCTCTATCGGGAGCTGATCGGGTTGGCGGTGCCATGAGCGCGGCGCTGGAGCTGCACCTGCGGGGCTACGGGGACCCGCACTCGGGTGGGCTGCCGCTGATCCTGGTGCATGGGCTCTTCGGCTCCGGGGCCAACTGGGCCGGGATCGCCAAACGCCTGGCGCCCGAGCGCCGGGTGCTGGTGCCGGATCTGCGAAATCATGGGGATTCGCCCTGGGACGGCCGCATGGACTACCAGGCCATGGCTCGGGACCTGACTGCGCTGCTGGACCGACTGGGGCTGCGGCGCGCCCACCTGGCGGGACACAGCATGGGCGGCAAGGCAGCCATGTGGCTGGCATTGAGCGAGCCCGAACGGGTCGCCTCGCTGGTGGTGGCGGACATGGCCCCGGTCGCCTATCCCAGCCGTCATGGCGCCTTGGTGGACACCCTGGCCCGGCTCCCGCTCGCCGAGATCCGCGACCGCCGCGATGCCGAGGCCAGGCTGGTCCCGGAGATCCCGTCGGCGGCCGTGCGCAGCTATCTGCTCCAGAACCTGGTCCGGCAGCCGGAGCCGCATCGGCATGGGGACCATCGGCATCGGGCCTGGCGCTGGCGCATTAACTTACCGGTGCTCGCCCGCTCGATGGACAACATCCTGGGCTTTCCCGAGACCGGCGACCGGACCTTTTTAGGGCCGGTGCTCTTCGTCTACGGAGGCCGGTCGACTTACGTCACCGGAGAGGGACTGCCCCGCATCCGCGCGCTCTTCCCGCTCGCCCGCCTGCGCTCCATCCCGGAGGCGGGGCATTGGGTCTATGCGGACCAGCCGGATGCCTTTGCGGCGGCGGTCTCTGGATTCCTGAAGGACTGATCCGCTCGCGGATCGCAGAGGCGGCGATTGGCGGCGCGCGGCATCCGGACGGCGGCCAGTGGATGCAGCCCCCGACTCCTCCTGCTCCGAGCGACTGTTCGCCAGCCAGTCCCGCGCCGCTCCCCCCCGTCGCGCGAGCCGCTCTATACTGGCGGTTTTTCCGCAATTCGGGAGCGAGACAGATGGCAAAAGCCAAGATCGGCAAGGTGGTTCTGGCCTACTCGGGTGGGCTCGACACCTCAGTGATCCTCAAGTGGCTGCAAGACAACTACGGCTGCGAGGTGGTGACCTTCACCGCCGACATCGGCCAGGGGGAGGAGCTTGAGCCGGCCCGGGCCAAGGCGACTGCCGCGGGGGTTAAGGAGATCTATATCGACGACCTGCGCGAAGAGTTCGTCCGGGACTTCGTGTTCCCGATGCTGCGCGCCAACGCCATCTACGAGGGCGAGTATAAGCTCGGTACCTCGATCGCCCGGCCGCTGATCGCCAAGCGTCTGGTGGAGATCGCGATCGAGACCGGCGCGGACGCCATCTCCCACGGGGCCACCGGCAAGGGCAACGACCAGGTCCGCTTCGAGCTGACTGCCTATGCCTTGAAGCCCGACATTCGGATCATCGCACCCTGGCGGGAATGGGACCTGCTCTCGCGCGAGAAGCTGCTGGCCTATGCGCAGGAGCACGGCATCCCGGTGGAGATGAAGCGCGACGGCACCAAGTCCCCCTATTCGATGGACGCCAATCTCCTGCATATCTCCTACGAGGGCTACGATCTGGAAGACCCCTGGGTCGAGCCCGGCAAGGCCATGTGGCGCTGGACCGTCGCCCCGGAGGATGCCCCGAACGAGCCGACCGAGATCACCCTGACTTTTGCCAAGGGCGACTGCGTGGCCGTGAACGGCGTGACACTGAGCCCGGCTGCTCTGCTGGCCGAGCTCAACCGCATCGGCGGTGCCAACGGCATCGGCCGCGACGATATCGTGGAGAACCGCTTCGTCGGCATGAAGTCCCGCGGCGCCTACGAGACTCCCGGCGGCACCATCCTGCTCAAGGCACACCGGGCCATGGAGTCCCTGACCCTGGACCGGGAGGCGGCGCATCTGAAGGACGAGTTGATGCCCCGCTACGCCAGCCTGGTCTACAACGGATTCTGGTACAGCCCCGAGCGTCTGATGATGCAGGCGGCCATCGACCAGACCCAGGATCGGGTCAACGGCGAGGTCCGACTCAAGCTCTACAAGGGTAACGTCATGGTGGTCGGGCGTCGCTCGGCGAGCGACAGCCTGTTCGATGCCTCCATCGCCACCTTCGAGGAAGATGCCGGGGCCTATAACCAGGGGGATGCGACCGGGTTTATTCGGCTCAACGCGCTGCGGCTGCGGGTGGCAGGGCGGCGGATGGGCTGACGGCTAGCGCCCGGGGGAGGCGACGCATTGGCCGCCGCCGATCCCGGGTCTCGACACCTGGCCTGATCGATTGCACTCGGAAAATCGGATATGCTCAATCGCATCGAGCTGAATAATTTCGGCCCGCTCACTGCCCTTACCTGGTCGGACCTGGGGCCGATCAATCTCGTGATCGGGGGTAACGGCAGCGGCAAGACCTTTCTGCTGAAGGCGATTTACAGCGCGCTACGCACCCTCGAGGGCTACAAACGCGGCGACGAGCAACGCTCGGCCGCCGAGATCTTGGCCGACAAGCTCCACTGGACTTTTCAGGCGGATAAGATCGGCGATTTGGTCGCCAAGGGAGCGGATGCGCCGTTGAGAGAAACGTCAAGTAACGGCGAGGACCCGACCCATGAGTCAATCCGCATCCCATACCCTGCCCGACGGGCTTGAGCCCGCCTGGGACATCGCGCGACTCTTCCCGCCGCAAGGCGGCTGGAGCGAGGAAGAGTATCTTGGCCTGCCGGGAAATCATCTAACCGAGTTCGACCATGGGCGAATCGAGGTGCTGGAGATGCCGAGCGAGCTGCATCAACTACTGGTCGCGTCTCTGTACCGCGCCTTGGTGGAGCTCGTCGGCATGGCCGGGTTGGGTACGGTCCTGTTCGCGCCATTCCCGATCAAGCTCTGGGAGGGCAAGATCCGCGAGCCGGATGTCGCGTTCAGGCGCCGCGAGCATGCCGACCGCCGGCACGGCAAGCTCTGGCAGGGCGCCGATCTGGTCATGGAGGTGATGAGCCCCGACGACCCCCGCCGCGACAGCGAGATCAAGCGGCGCGAGTATGCGATGGCCGGCATCCCCGAGTATTGGTTGATCGACCCGGCCAACCGGACCCTGACCGTCTTGGCCCTGGCAGCCGATGCAGATCGTTATTCGGTTGCGGGTGTCTATGTCCCTGGCGAACAGGCGCAATCCGTAAGCTTGCAGGGTTTCGTCGTCGACGTGCAGGCGCTGTTTGCGCAATCCATTCAGGGTTGACGAAGGTACGACTTAATCGCTCTCGGTAGATACCGACTATTTGCGCCCGACCGCCAGCGCCAAAGCCCGATAAGCGCCGCTGGACAAGAATACGCCCAAGGTCACGGCCGCAATCCCGAAATAATCCGCCGGCCTGGGTATCTCGCCAAGCAGCGGTATCGCCGCCAGCATCGCCAGCACCGGGACCAGCGAGGCAAAGCTGGCGCCCAGCGAGGCGCCGAGTATGCCGACCGCTTTCGCATAGGCGAAGAGAGAGACGATCGACACCAGGATGCCCTGATAGAGCGTCTGAATGACAATGACGCTCCAGGGTGCGGAGACAATGCGGTGCGGCAGGCAGCAGGCGTAGATGGGCAGATACCAGATGGCGGACACCACCGACACGACCGCGGCCGCGTGCAATGCGGTCAAGCCCTTGGCGCCGGCGCGGCGCATGGCCACGGTGAAGGTGGCCCAGCACATCGCCGCAAGCAGAAACAGCAGATGACCGCGCCAATAGCCGGAGGCGAAGTCGGTCAAGCCCGTGCCGACCAGTATCAGGATGCCGACCGGGATCAACAGTAGCCCGGCCCGGCGCGGCCCCGCTATCCGCTCGTGCAGGAGGAGCGTGGCGAGCAGCGCGGTCCAGAGCGGCATGGTGCCGGGGATCAGTGCGCCGGCGTGCGCGGCCGGGGCGAATTGCAATCCGCCGGAGGCGATGAGCACATAGGGAACGCCTGCGCCCACGCAGATCGTGCAGAGGAGCGGCAGGCCGATTTGGCGGGCCGCGAACCCCTTGCGGATCGCGATCGGCAACAAGAGCAGGCCGGCACAGCCGAACCGTAGCGCTGCGATGTCCAACGGCGAGAGCGAGGTCGTGACGCCGAAGCGGGTCAATAAGATCCACCCGACCCAGATTGAAATAGCGAACAGGCCCCAAAGCGCGCCGGCCAGATAGGTTGAATGCGGCAGTGCGCCGCGCGCCGCGTGCATCAGCCCGGGAGGGTACGCGGGGTCCCATCGGTCGGCTCGGTGCGGCTGAACTCCATATCGGCCCGGCGCCCGGTCGCCCGGATGAATGGGGCGAGCGTCAGTCCCTGAACCAGGATCGAGAACACCACCACAATATAGGTAACGGAGACCAGCACGTCGCGCACCTCCCCGTGCGGCAGAGCCAAGGCCATTGCCACCGAGATACCGCCACGCAGTCCGCCCCAGGTCAGGATCGCCACCACGCCGGGAGAGTAAGTCCGAAACCGGGCAAGCGCTGCGAGCGGCAGCCCGGTGCTGAGTGTCCGGGCGACCAGCACCAACGGGATGGCCATCAGTCCGGCGACGACGATGGATCCGGTCATGGTCAGCACCATGACCTCGAGGCCGATCAGCACGAAGAGCACCGCGTTTAAGATCTCGTCGATCAACTCCCAGAATCCGTCGACATAGCGCATCGTCTCGGCCGACCAGCCCCCTTCCCGTGCCAGGTTGCCGATCAGCAATCCGGCGATGACGACGGTGATCGGCGCGGAGACGTGCCAGTGCTCGGCCACCGCATAGGCGCCGCTCGCCACCGCCAGGGTGATTAGCACCTCGACCTGATAGTTGTCGATGCTGCGCATCATTAGATATGCAAGACCGCCGCTTGCGAAACCCAGGGCCAGACCGCCGGCGGCCTCTTGCAGGAAGGCGATCAAGAAGATGCCCACATGCATCTGCTCGCCGCCGACGGCGATCTTGGCCAGCACCAGGAACAGCACCACGGCCACGCCGTCGTTGAACAGCGACTCTCCGGTGATCTTCGTCTCCAGGCTCTTGGGCGCCGCGGCCTGTTTCAGGATGCTGAGCACCGCAATCGGATCGGTCGGCGAGATCAGTGCGCCGAACAGCATGCAGTAGACGAACGGGACATCGAGCCCGACCACGAAAAACAGCAGCCAGGCGCCCAGGCCCACCAGCAGGGTCGAGATGAGCACGCCCACGCTGGCCAGCAGCAGGATCGCCCATTTGTGCTGGGCGAGGTCGGAGAGCCGTACATGCAGGGCGCCTGCAAAGAGCAGAAAGCCCAGCATGCCATGGAGCACGGTCTCGTCGAAGGCGATGCTGCCGAGCATCCTTTTCGCGTCCTGCTCCAGTCCTTCGCTCCCCGGGATCGGCAGCAGCAGCGTCAGGGACATCAGAAGCGCGATGAGCATCAGTCCGATGGCGGTCGGCAGCTTCAGGAAGCGGTAGTTGAGCCAACTGAACAACGCGGACAGCGTGATCAGGACTGCGATGATGTCGAAGAGTCTCATGGCGAGGTCCGCTCCTGTGTCGGCACGATCCGCAGCAGCCGCCCTGCCGACTCGTCGGTCAGGACATAGGGAAACCCATCCGGCCCCTGGCGCACGTCGCGCACCCGTGCCCCGATGGTGAGCTTATCCTCGCCTGCCACCCGCTCGCCGTCCAGATCGATCCGCCGCACCTGGCCGAATTTGAGCGACCCGGCCAGCAGGTCCCCGCGCCAGGCAGGGAAGGCCGCCCCGGTGTAGTAGGCGAGCCCGCTGGGTGCGATCGAAGGGGTCCAGATCAACCGGGGGTCGACCATCCCCGGGCGGCTGGTCTCGTCCGCAACCGGCGGCCCCCAGTACTCCTGGCTGTAGCTCGCGACCGGCCAGCCGTAATTGCTCCCCCCGACGATCAGGTTGAGCTCGTCCCCGCCCTGGGATCCATGCTCGGTCGCCCAGACCCGGCCGGACCCCGGATCCAGGGTCAGGCCCTGGATGTTGCGGTGGCCCAGGGTCCAGACCTCCGGCCGCGCCCCGGGTCGGGCAGCGATCGGGTTACCCGGGTAGGATCGACCGTCGTCGCGCAGTCTTAAGACCTTGCCCAGGTCCGCCGCCGGGTTCTGAGCCTGCTTACGGATATGGTCTCCGCGCAGTGCGATGGGCGGATTGCCGCCGTCGCCCACGCTCATCAGGAGCGAGCCGTCCGGCAGCCACAGTAGCCGGGAGCCAAAGTGCTGCCCCCCGGACTTGAGGTCCGGGTTGCGGAAAACGATCTCCACCCCGTCGAGCCGGCCGTCCGCGAGCCGGCCGCGGGCCAGCGCAGTGCGGTTGGCGTGCGCGCTCCCCTCGGCGAAGGTGAAATAGACCAGCCGGTTTTCGGAGAATCGGGGGTGCAGGGCCAGATCCATCAAGCCGCCTTGACCTTTGGCCAGCACCGGCGGGAGCCCGGCGATGGGGCTCGGGTCCAGGCGACCGTTGCGCACGACCCGCAGCCGCCCAGGGCGCTCGGTGACCAGGGCCGAGCCGTCCGGGAGCCAGGCGATGGCCCAGGGGTTCTCGAGACCGGAGACGACGGTCTCCGCACGCCAGCCGGCCGCCTCCGGCACGTCCCCGCTCGGCACCAGCGAGCCGGACGGGGGTGCGCAGCTAGCGACCGGGAGCCAGGCGAGCAGCAGCAAGGAGAGTGCACGGTCGGGTCTCATAGGGTCGCTCCGGATTTCTGCGGTATCGGGGTCTTGCCCCAAGCTGCGACCATCCCGGGTTGCACTCAATCCCCGGCGTTCTCCGGAAGCTCGGACGGGCGCTCGCCGCGCGCCTCGATCGCCTCGAACGGATCGGGCGCGTTACGCCGGTGGCCGGCGTCGGCAAGCTGGCGCAGGTAGTCGTACCACAGTGGCTGCCAGGCGCGGCCGAGCTTGTAGAGATACTGCCAGTCGTAGAGTCCGGAGTCGTGCCCGTCGTCGAAAACCAGCTTGACCGCATAGTGGCCGACCGGGCGGATCTCCGCGATGCCGACCCACTCCTTGCCGACCTGTAGCCGGGCGGTGGCGGCAGAATGCCCGCGGACCTCTGCGGATGGCGACAGCACTCGCAGATACTCGCACGGCAGTCGGAAGCGCGCCCCGTTGTCGTAGACGATCTCCAGCACCCGGGACTGCCGGTGCAGCTGGATCTCCGTAGGTAGGTGGCGGGTTTCCATGGTCAGTCCTCCGCGGCCAGCGCGCGCTGTGCCCGCTTCGCCCGCAGGGTTAGGGCTTCGAGGTCGGTCGGGGCGGAGAGCTCCGGCCAGCCGGCGGCATGCCGCTCCACCAGTCGCGCCAGCATCTCGATATGGAAGGGGCTGTCGTTGAGGCAAGGGATATAGCTGTACTCCTTGCCGCCGGACTCCAGGAAATAGTGCCGGTTCTCCACAGCGATCTCCTCCAGGGTCTCCAGGCAGTCCGCGGAAAATCCGGGCGAGATGACCTGGACCGAGGCTACTCCCTCCGTCCCCCAAGCCTTCAGGGTCTCGTCCGTGTAAGGCCGTAGCCACTCCATGGTGCCGACCCGGGACTGGAACGCGAGCAGCCAGCGATCATCCGGGAGCCCGAGCGACTCGACGACCATCCGCGCGGTTTTCCGACACTGACAATGATAGGGGTCGCCCTTGAGGAAATAATCCTTGGGGATGCCGTGGAAGGAGAAGAGCAGCCGCTCGGGCTCGCCATAGAGCGCCCAGTGATCGCGAACGCTCTGTGCGAGCGCCTCGATATAGGCGGGGTCGTCGTGATACTGGGTGACGAAGCGCAGCTCCGGGACCCAGCGCCAGCTGCACAGCTCCCGGGTCACCGCATCGAAGGTGGAGCCGGTGGTGGGCGCCGAGTACTGGGGATAGAGCGGCAGCACCAGGATGCGCCGGGCATTGGCCGAACGCAGCTCCCCCAGTGCCGAGGCCACCGATGGGTTGCCGTAGCGCATGCCGAGCGCGACCACCGTCGGCCCCGGCAGTCGCTCGCCCAAGACCGTCCGCAGTGCCTGTGCCTGTCGTCGGGAGACACACATGAGCGGAGAGCCCTGGTCGGTCCATACAGCCTGGTAGGCGAGCGCGGTGCGCGGCGGGCGGGCGCGCAGGATCACGCCGTGCAGGAGCAGCCACCAGATGGCGCGCGGCAGCTCCACCACTCGCGGGTCCCACAGGAACTCGGCCAGATAGCGGCGCACCGCCGGCACCGTCGGTGCGTCGGGGGTGCCCAGGTTGAGTAGCAGGACGCCCAGGCATTCGGGTGCGTCGTGGGGGAGCTCCGGGGTGTTCGTATAGCGCATCGTTCCGTCTCGGCGACTGGGTCCGGCCGGAGGGGCCAGACTCGCTTGGTGCCTCTCGAAAATCGTGTATGGCTCGAAGGCCGTAAATGGGGGCGGATCCGGCTAACCGCACGCAGCGGGCGCGCCGCGACGCGAACCCGCCCCAGTTGGCCGGGGGCGTCGATCTGGGGGTTGCGAGTCGCCTCAGGGGGTCGGCCCGCAAGGCGTGGTGTGCGGCGCCCCGCCCCAGGGTGCGACGGCCGGTCTCGGGGAGTCCGGGAAGCGGGACCGGAAGGGGCGCTCATCCTCCCCTGGCCATCGTGCACGATCAGCCCTGTTGGACCTGCTGGGCGAGGTGCTGGTACAGGGCCTGGAATCGCAGTGGGTCCGGGGTCCCGAAAACCGGGTCGTCGGCCCGCGGGGCGAGCGCATCCACCGCGTCCCAGTCCGCCTGATCCAGTCGCTCCCGGGCGATCGGGAATGCCTCGCGGTCCTCCAGGCCCATGTGCTCGCGCAAGGTGTTGACCAGCTCCCGGCCCTGGGACTCCACCTCGTCCCGGCGCAGGACTTCTTCGTGCACGATGCCGTCTAAGGACTGGCGGAAGCGCCGGTTCATCTGGCCCAGGAGCGTATGCTGGTGCATCAGCACCTCGAAGACATCCCGCTGCTCGTAGCCCTTCTCCAGGACCCGGCGGAAGATCAGGTCCTCGGTGGGGTGGTGTACGCCGTCGGCGTAGCTCACCATGTACTCCAGCATTTCGGAGATCAAATCGTAGTCGGGCTCGTTGCCCTCGTGGAAGCGGTCGAGCAGGCCGTCGAGCAGGTCGAGCAGACGCGCGAGACGGACATGGTCCTGGTCGAGTCGGGTCATTACCGGGTTCATGGACGCTGTACTCCAGGGTGGTCGGGCCGGCCGGGCATCCGCGCCGCGCCCGGGTCCCCGATCGGCGGTTTCCGATCTTGGGCCTTTAAAGTCGCGGGCGGGAGGCCGGCGCGGGTCGGGCGGATGGGCCAGGGCGGCGGCCAATTCGAGCCGAAGCATCACTAATAAGGCATCCTCCGGTGCTTGCCAAGGGAAAAGCGCCGTTTCACTCGCCCCGATCAACGGGGGCCGGGGTCGGAGCAGATTCCGGCCGGTGCCGCCGCCACAGCCGCGAGCCCTGACGCCACACCCAACCCTCGGGCAGGTCCTCCCCGGTCAGGACATAGCGCAGGGTGTTGATATTCTGGAGCGCATAGTCCATGCGCCGACGCGCTTGGGCTCGCCCGCAGAAGAGCACCCGGTCTCCCGGGCGTACCCGCTGTGCCAGGTCGGGCACGAGCTCCCGCTGCTCGGCACGCTCCAGAAGGAGCGGGATGGCCGGGAGGGTCTCCGCTCGATTCCAGGGGTCCTTGAGCAGGTCGCCCAGGGTTACCGGGAGCCCGCGTCGCTCCGCGTCGAGCAGTGCATAGGCCGACTCCGAGTCCACCTCCAACTGCCAAGCGTGGGGCACCCGGTCCTCGACCAGGGCCGCGACCCGGCTCGTCAGCTCGCAGGCCCAGGCATCGTCCCGGTAGCGGGCCAGGGTGGAGAAGACCGAGAGCAGCGGCAGCGCCAGACGGATCCGAATGCCCTGTGCCACCACAGTGCTCGGGTGCATCACCACCCGGGCGCCGACCCGCTCGAAGAGCTCCCGGTTGGCCAGATCGTTCTTGCGGGCCACCAGGAACAGATTTGGGTTCATGGCCAGCGCGGTCATGGCGATCGAGAGGTTGGTGGCATCGTTGTCGGTCCCCGCCACCAGGCCGGACGCCCGCCGGATGTCCGCCTGCTCCAGGGTCGCGGCCTGGGTGCCGGTGCCCTGGATCGCACCCTCTTCCGGCATTCCGGTGCGCTCCGGGGTCTCCTCGATCACGACCAGGCTCAACCCCTGACCCTTCAGGTGCCGGTACATCGCCTTGCCGAAGCGCCCGTAGCCGCAGATTACCCAACGCCCCTCGGCGGGGGGATACATGGGCTCCTTCAGCGTGTCCCCGCCGCGTCCGGAGAGCCACTCCAAGAGCAGCGTCAGGCAAGGAGACTCGATAGCGATCGCCATGTAGAGCGCGAATATGTCGAAGGGGTCGTAGATATGGTCGGTGCCGAAGGAGGCCATGTTGGCCTCCACCTCGTGGGAGTCCGCCCGGCATACGACCTTGATATTGGGGTGCATCAGCTTGGCGGCGATGGCGATCTTGAGGTTCGTCTCGTTGACGTTGGTCAGTGCCACTACCCCGGCGCAGAGCGGGTGCTTGAGCCCTGCCGCATCCAGATTGGCCGGGATGCCCGCGTCGTCGCACAAGGCCGGCACATACTCGCGCAGGCTTCGCAGCCCCAGGAGCGCGATGCGCGCGGGATCGCAGTCGATCACCACCGCCCGCAGGTGCCGGTCCGTGAGCTCTCGCACCAGTACGCTCCCGGTCTGGCCGTAGCCGCACACCAGATAGAATGGCTCGGTCAGGCGTCCCACCCGGTGCCGGAAGCGCCGCTCAGCCCTTGCCTGGCGGAAGGTCGGGTCCTGCAAGAGCCCGATCAGGGTCCCGGCCGCATAGATCCAGACCCCCACGGTGATGAAGATGCACAGGATCACCCAGAGCCGCTGGAGGTCCGTGAATGGGTAGGGGATCTCGCCGAATCCGATGGTGGTTGCGGTGTAGGCGACCACATAGAATGCGTGGAAGAAGCCCATGGGCGCCGGATTGCCCGCCGCGTCCTGACCGGGGATCAGCACCAATCCGACGATCGAGATTGCGTAGCTCCCGATCAGATAAAGCAGGGGGGCGCGCATGCGCCGCATGATGAGGAAGACGATGTTGTCCATGGCGGGCGTGCGCCCTCTTGGATGTCGCGCTGGCGCTAGCGGCGCATCATCACCGTCTCGATCACCAGCAAGACCACCGAGACCACGTTGGCGATCATCGCCCCCCCGGAGAGCGAGACCACGCTCGCCATGCTCGATGCCGTCATGCCTCCGTCGGAGTGGGCCGCGACGGTCCAGACGATGGCCGCCGCGATGAGCTGGAGATTCGCCACAAGGCTCGTTGCGAGCAGCAGCGCGCCCATCTGGGTGCGGTCGCCGAACTTCAGCACGGTGGCGATCAGGTTCACCACGATCACCGCGAACAACTCCCAAGGATGGTGGTGGTTCGGGTTATCCAGCTCGCCCACGAAGAACCCGAAGTTCAGCGTCAGTGACAAGACGATAAAGAAACCGAAGACGACCTTTTCCGGGTTCATGGGGGCGGCCTGGGGGTGTGAGGGCTGCGGTCTATTCTCACGGCTTCGGCCCAAAACGCAACGCTGGAGCGCCGTCTTTCAGTCGCCCACGGAGCGCCGACTTTCGGTCAACTCTCGGACCGCCGACTTTCAGTCAACTCTCGGACCGCCGACTTTCAGTCGGCCAACGGCGCGAAGCGCCGTTGTTCTGCGCGCAGCCCCCTCGACCCGCCACCACCGCGCGACCAACCCCCAAGCCGCCTGACGGCGGTTGGCCGACTGAAAGTCGGCGGTCCCAGGTTGGCAGTCGGACACGTCAGGATTTATGGCGGCGCCCGAGCAGACCCACCGTGACGTCGCGGTGGTCTTCCTCGCCAGCCACGGGCTGCCCGATGTCTACGGCGCCTATCTGGCTTTATGGAAGCCTTTCCGCGAGGCGGACGAGCCCCGCGCCGCAAGGAAACCCTGGCCCAGCTCGATGGGCTTAAATGGCAGCCTTTCGAGTCTTGGGTCCGGGAGGGCTAGACTATGGAGAAGAGCTCGCCCCACCGCTCGGACAGATGGTCCGCGTGCCGCTGCTCCTCAAGCTTCAGGAATAGAAAGAGGTCTTGGACCGGTCCGGGTGCCGCAAGCTCCGCCAGATAGCCGTAATGCTCTCGGGCGATCTCTTCGCGCGCTTGGGCATAGGCCAGTATATCGTCCTCGTACGGCTTTTCCGGGAGGCTTAATAGGTTGACGAAAGACTGGAAGGCATCGGTGCTCGCGGGCGCCTCGATGCGTTGGTGCAGATGTAGCGCCAGCTCCGGGTCGGCCGCCAGCGCCTGGATCAGGTGGCCATGTCGCTCCTCTTCGTCGGCCAAGTCATGCACCAGCGGGCTGGTTGCGTCGGGGACCCGGCCGGCAAGATCGCGATAGAAGCTTGCGGCAGCGGCCTCGAACTTCTGCGCCATTGCGAGCGCTTCGGCAAGGGTCATGGTCGCAAGCTCGCTCGCGATGCTCTGCGCGTTTTTGTTATCGAAGATGCTCATATCCGGCACCGGGCGACGATCTTGGCCGTCGTTTGGTATGGGGTTGCCCGTATGAAATCACGGCCGCCGACAAGACGCAAAAATTATGGTCTTAGCGGGTCCGTCGCGGGGCCGGTCGCGGCATTGCGCGGGCCTTCCGCACCGTTCAAGCCGCGCTCGGCGCAGTCTGGGTCGACTCGTCATCCACCGTCCGCTCGGTCAATGCCCGGTGCATCTGGATATTGAGCATGCGCATGGTGGCTGCAATGGCGGCGAAGACCTGATTGGCATGGACTCCGCGGGTCTTGACCTCTCCCTGGTCGGTGGCCCAGGAGATGATGCACTCGGTCAGCGCATCGGTGTGCCCGCCCTTGGGGATGCGGACCTCGTAGTCGGTTAGCTCCGGGAGCGCCAGGTCACGCCGCTTGAGCAGCTTGGCGAGCGCATTGGTGAATGCGTCGAAGCCGCCGTTGCCGCTGCCGGCGGCGTTGTCGATGTCGGTACCCAGGCGGACCTTGATGCTCGCGGTCGAGTCCAGATCCAGGCTGGAGGAGACGCTGCACGCCAAGAGCTCGGCGTGACGATAGTCCCTACCGTCCAGGACCTCCGCGATGATGAATGGGAGGTCATCGACCGTGATGGTCTTCTTGGAGTCCCCAAGCTCCACGATCCGCGCTAGGACCTTGCGCTGGTTCTCCTCGGACAGGCTGATGTCCAGCCGCTCCAGATTCTTGGCGAGCGACGCTTTGCCAGCGAGCTTGCCGAGCGCGTATTTGCGCCGCCGGGCGAAGCGCTCGGGAGAAAGCCGGGTGTGGTAGAGGCTGCCCTTCTTGTCCCCGTCCGCATGGATTCCGGCGGTCTGGGTGAAGACATCGGCTCCCACAATGGGTGCGTTGTCCGCAATGCGCTTGCCGGAAAAGTACTCCACCATTTCGCTGACTCGGGCCAGGTGGCTCTCGTCGATCCCGATCTCGAAGCCGAGCTGGTCGCGAAGATTCACCGCTACCTCGGCCAGCGATGCATTGCCCGCCCGCTCGCCCAGGCAGTTGACGGTGCAGTGCACGGCTGCGGCCCCCGCCCGGGCAGCGGCCAGCACGTTCGCGGTGGCGAGTCCGTAATCGTTGTGGGGGTGGAAGTCGAAGCGCTGGCCCGGGAAGCGCCGGATCATGTCGCTCATGGCATCGAAGACCCGCTCCGGGGTCATCACCCCCAGGGTGTCCGGGAGCATGAAGTGCCCGATGCCGGATTCCGCCAGCCGTTCCATCAGGCCATAGACATAGGCCGGTTGGTCCCGATAGCCGTTGGACCAGTCCTCCAAATAGATATTGACTTTGAGCCCCCGGTCCTGGGCGACGGCGACTGTCTCCCGGACGTCCGCCGCGTGCTGGTCCAGGTCCTTGCCGAGTTGGCCGTGGCAGTGTTTCTCGCTGCCCTTGGCGAGCAGGTTGAGCACCTGGCCCCCGGCGCGCTCGATCCATTCGACGCTCTTGCCGCCGTCCACGAAGCCCAGCACCTCCACCCGCTCCGCGAGGCCCCGGGAACGTGCCCAGTCGATGATATGGGCGACCGCCTCCAACTCCCCGGGGGAGACCCGGGCCGAGGCGACCTCGATACGGTCCACCCGCACCAGGTCCAGGAGCGCCTTGGCGATGTTCGCTTTCTCGTCCGGGGAGAAGGAGACCCCCTGGGTCTGCTCGCCGTCGCGCAGCGTCGTGTCCATGATGCGGACAGTGCTGGGGGTGTCGGTCATTGGCAATCTCTGGACTCGTTCGGGGTTGGGATCGCCCGGCGGTGCGCCGGGGCCGGTGCCAGGATTCAGGCGCCCGCGCAGCACAGGCCGACCAAAGCGACCGCAATATCCTGTTTCAGCGAAGGAATACCGGTATGGCAGCAAGCTGTCGGCCATGATACCACCCCGGGGGCCAAGGGCGGCGAGTAAGCGGCGGCGGGGTTAGGGCTGGAGCGGCGCTTGCCGTGTCGCGGGGCGCAGACCGATCCGCGACGATACCCGGGTTTGGGCCTGCGCAGACGCTGGGGGGCGAACGCGAATTAGGGTGTGGGAGTAGAGGGCGGGCGGTGCGGACGGCTGCATGCGCCGAGGGCGGCGGTTGCGGTCCGGGGGCCGGTGCCCGAGCCCCGGCCCCCAAAGCCTCTGCCGTTGGCTCAGCCCATGGCCACGGCCAGATCCCCTCGGGCGTTGTCCCCGGTGAGGCGCAGGTCGAATCGCTCCTGCAATTGGGCGAAGACCCCCGGGGATACGAATCCGGGCGGATTTGGTCCAAGCGCGATTCCTTTGACGCCCAGAGACAGGAGCGTCAGCAGCACAGCCACCGCCTTCTGCTCGAACCAGCTCACCACCAGGCTCAGGGGCAGGTCGTTCACCCCGCACTCGAAGGCCTTGGCCAGCGCCAATGCGACCTGGATGGCCCCATAGGCGTCGTTGCACTGGCCCATGTCCATCAGTCTGGGCAGTCCCAAGTGGGTGCCGTAGTCATGGTCCATGATCCGGAACTTGCCGCAGCCCAAGGTGAGAATAAAGCTGTCGGCCGGCGTCGCCTGGGCATAGTCGGAGAAATAATTGCGCCCGGGCTCGGCCCCGTCGCAGCCGCCGATGACGAAGAATCGGCTGATCTGGCCGGCCTTGACTGCATCGACGATGGCCCCGGCCTGCTCCAGGATCACGCTGTGGTGGAAGCCGACCTGATGGGTGCCAGCGTCGCGCTCCGGTAGCGGCCCACAGGCACGCGCCTTGGCGATGACCGGACCATAGTCGTCGCCGAGTATCCCGGTGCCGCCCGGCACCGCGGTAAAGCGGGTGGCGAAGATCCGGTCCGCATAATCGTCCTTGGGAATCAGGATGCAGTTGGTGGTGGCCACCACCGGACCGACAAAGGCCGGGAATTCTCTCTTCTGGCGCTGCCAGGCACCGCCGTAATGGCCGGCCAGGTTAGGATGCTCGCGCAGACGCGGATACATATGGGCGGGAAGCATCTCGCCGTGCGTATAGACCTGGACTTCGGTCCCCTCCACTTGCTTGAGCAGATTCCAGAGATCGACCAGATCATGCCCGGTGACCAGGATGCCGGGGCCTGGGCGGGTGCCCAGACGGACCTCAGCGGGCGACGGTTGGCCGAAGGTCTCCACATGCCCGGCGTCCAGGAGCTCCATCACCCGGAGGTTGTGGCGGCCGACCTCCAGGGCGATCTCGAGGAGCGACTCCGAGTCGAAGTTGACATTGGTCATCGTGGCGAACAGTGCCTCTTCAATGAAGGCGCTCACCGACTCGTCCGTCTTGCCCAGGCGCCGGGCATGGTTGGCATAGGCCGCCATCCCCTTGAGCCCGTATAGGATTATGTCCTGCAAGGACTGAACGTCCGCATCCTTTCCGCACACGCCGGGGCTGGTCACGCAGGCGCTGCCGCGCCAGGTCTGCTCACACTGATTGCAATGCATCGATCTCTCCAGACAAACAAGGCCCGCGCGCCGGTTCGGGCGCGGGTTTCAGGGAAACGGGAATTTCAGGGAATAGCGGGCGGGGCAACGCGCGCGGCGTGCCGCCCGGCGGCGCATCCGGGCTGGCCGCCCACCGTCTCGCACAGCGGTTGGCGACCCTCGGGATCGGTCAGCAGCTCGGCCAGTGTGGTGGACGCGAGCGCGAGCTCCACCTGCGCGATGGCTAGGTCCAGTCGCTCGTGCAGCGGACACAGTCGCTCGCTGTGGCTCGCGATGCCGAGCGGACAGGCGGCGATCCGCGCGATGGGGTCGACCGCGTTCACGATAGCCAGGATCGAGATCTCCGAAGGGCTGCGGGCGAGCGCAATGCCCCCGCCCGCCCCGCGCTGGGAGCGCACCACACCGTGCTCGGTGAGCCGCTGGAGCACTTTCGACAGATAGGCCCGCGGCACCTGGGTGGCGTCCGCCATCTGCTGGGTGGTGCAGGCACCGGGCGACTGTTGAGCAAGAAAAATCGTCGCCCTTAGGGCGTACTCGACCGTCTGGGAAAACATCCGCAAACCCCGTTACCTGCAGACCGGGGCCGACCCCCGACGAACGGTGCGCAGTCTAGGGCAGGTGTAATCGGATGTAAAGGTCCTATTTGCGGTTGCGGCGGTGCGGTTTGCGGCAGGGCGGACGGCCCTGCGCGCCTTGGCCGACCGAATGTCGGCGGTCCCGGTCCGCCGCCTGGCGGCGGCCGATTCGTCCCGCCGTTCAAAAATCAAACATCCGTTTGAAATACTAAATCGGACGTGTAGAATGCCTGGTTGACCTACCTCAGGCATCAGGCATCCATGCAGCAGTCAGCCCGTACCGCCGATCCCCGCACGGCCGAGACCCGACAGCGGCTGGTCGACGAGTCTCTGCGGCTATTTGCCGAGCACGGATTTAAGGGGGTCTCGGTGCGCGATATCGCCGCCGCTGCCCAGGCCAATGTGGCTGCGGTGAGCTACCACTTTGGCAGCAAGCAGGGGCTTTACTGCACCATTTTCGAGACCGTGCTGGATCAGGACGAGGGGCGGTTCCGGGAGCAGATAGCCAATGTGGAGACGCTGCTCGGGCGTGCCGGCTCCGATCCGGCGCTGCTCGCGGCGGCCCTGGACATCCTCGTTTCTGGCCTGGTCGGGCGGCTCGGGACCTATGAGCACCTGCGCTGGTTCAGCGTACTGGTGGCCCGGGAGCTGGCCTTTCCGGGCGAGCCCTTCGATCTGCTCTACCGGCGCCGGGTGGAGCCGGCGCTGGGCGCACTGGCGTGCATCTTGGGCGCCGCCTGGGGTGCCCCCGTCGATTCGCCGCGCGTCCGGCTGACCGCCAATATGGTCTATGGCCAGGTGGCGAACCTGGTCTTCTGCCGGCCCATCCTGTGGCGCCAACTGGGTTGGGACGGATTCACCCCAGAGCGGGTGGACCTGCTGGCGCGCACCGTCTGCGATCTCGTTTGCCGCACCATCGGGCTCGACCCGGGCCCCGCCGATGCTGGAGTCAATTCATGAAGATCCGTACCGCCGTTTCGCTCGGCGCCCTGACCGTCGGCGGCTTGCTGACCGGCCTGTTCCTGCTCGGCACTGTTCAAGCCACCCACGGGGATGGGTCGCTCAAGGCCGCCGCGGCGTCCGACCGTCCGGCCCTGGCCGTGACCCTGATCTCCCCGACCGCCCAGGATTGGCCGCGGGTCATCGAAACCAGCGGCGGTCTCTATGCCTGGCAGGAGGGGGTGATCGCCGCCGAGACCGGGGGCCTGCGGGTGGTGGAGATCGACGTGGAGGTGGGCGATCAGGTGAAGCGCGGTCAGGCGCTGGCCCGCCTGGCCCAGCACACGGTGAAGGCGGATCTGGCCGAGCAGGAGGCGCGGGTGGCCCAGGTCCGCTCGGCGCTAGCGGAGGCGCAGGCCAATGCCGAGCGCGCGCGCACCGTGAAGGGTAAGGACAAGGGGGCGATGTCCGAGCAGCAGATCACCCAGTACCTGATCGCGGAGGAGGCGGCCAAGGCCAACCTGGCCGCCGCCCAGGCCGCCTTGGAAACTCAACGTATCCGGCTCGCCCAGACCCGCATCCTGGCGGTGGACGACGGGGTGATCTCGGCGCGCGGAGCGATCCTGGGGATGGTGGTCCAACCCGGGACCGAGCTCTTCCGCATCGTCCGCCAGGGCCGGATCGAGTGGCGGGCGGAGGTCACCGCGGCCCAGCTTGCCCAGGTGCAGCCCGGCCAGGAGGCGACGCTTACGCTCCCGAGCGGAGAGACCGTGCAGGCCAAGGTCCGTATCGCGGCCCCCACCCTGGACACCAACACCCGCTACGGACTGGTCTATGTGGACGTGCCGGCAGCGAGCCCCGCACGCCCCGGCATGTTCGCCCGCGGGACCATCCGGTTAGGGGCAAGCCCGGCGATTAGCCTGCCCGAGTCGGCTGTGGTGCTGCGCGACGGCCAGAGCTTCGTCTTCGAGGTCGCCGATGGCAACCGGATCGTCCAGCACCGGGTAGAGACCGGGAGGCGCGTCGACGCACGGGTGGAGATCCTGTCCGGTCTCGCGCCTGCCGCCCGGGTGGTGGCGAGCGGCGGCGCCTTCCTGAACGATGGCGATCTGGTGCGCGTCGAGCCTGTCGCGCCGCATACACCGCGCATCAGCCGCAGATGAGACAAAAGAGTTAGCCGCAAATGAACGCAAATCAGCGCACATGAAAACGAATGGCAGGCGGCATGGCCCTGACACTGAGCGCATTGGCGTCGCGCGACGGAGCGGGCGCAATGCGTCCCACCCATTCGCGCGAGCGCGTTCCCTGATTCGCGTCTATTTGCGTTCATTCGCGGCTTAGTCGATCTTTATGAACGTCTCCGCCTGGTCCATCCGTCACCCTGTCCCCGGCATCCTGCTGTTTGCCCTGCTGACCCTGCTGGGCGTCATGGGCTTCCGGGCGCTGGGAATCCAGAATTTCCCGGACATCGAGCTACCCGCCGTCACCATCGTCGCCAACCTGGAGGGGGCCGACCCCACCCAGTTGGAGACCGAGGTCGCCCGCAAAATCGAAGACAAGGTGGCGACCTTAGGCGGGATCGAGCATCTGCGTACCACCATCACGGACGGCTCGGCCACCATCGGGGTGGAGTTTCAGATCGACAAGGACCCGGAGGTGGCCCTGAACGAGGTCAGGAACGCAGTCGATAGCGTGCGTGCGGATCTGCCGCAGGACCTGACCGACCCGGTGGTCTCTAAGGTGACGACCTCGGGCTCGGCGATCGTGACCTTCACGGTCGGCTCGGACCGGATGGACGAGCAGGAGCTCTCCTGGTTCGTAGACAACGAGGTCTCCAAGGCGCTTCTGGCGGTCAAGGGCGTGGGCCGGGTGGCGCGGGTGGGCGGCGTGGACCGGGAGGTCCATGTGGATCTGGACAGCGCCCGGATTCAGGCATTGGGGGTGACTGCAGGGGATATCTCCGCCCAATTGAAGCGCGTTCAGCAGGACGCATCCGGGGGGCGCGGGGACATCGGGGGCGCAGTCCAGTCCATACGGAGCCTCGGCGCAGTGGACACGGTGGATGGGATCGCGGACCTGGACATCCCGCTCGCCGACGGTCGCCGGGTACGCGTCGCCGATCTGGGACAGGTGAGCGACAGCATCGCCGAGCGCGGCTCCTATGCCTTACTGAACGAGACCCCGGTGGTCGCCTTCGAGGTCACCCGTATCAAGGGGGCGAGCGAGGTGGCGGTGGCCCAGGCGGTGCGTGCAGAGATCGAGCGGCTGGCCGGCCAGTACCCGGCGGTGCGGATCGCGGAGGCGTTCAACACGGTCGATCCGGTCGAGGACAACTACCGGGGCTCGATGGAGCTGCTCTTCGAGGGCGCGGTGCTCGCCATCCTGGTGGTCTTCTGGTTCCTGCGCGACTGGCGGGCGACCCTGGTCGCGGCGGTCGCATTGCCGCTCTCCATCGTTCCTACCTTCGCCGTCATGCTGTGGCTGGGGTTCAGCCTCAACGTGCTGACCTTGCTTGCACTGGCCCTGGTGGTCGGCATCCTGGTCGACGATGCCATCGTGGAGATCGAGAACATCGTCCGGCATCTGCGCATGGGCAAGAGCCCCTTCCGGGCGGCCATGGAGGCGGCCGACGAGATCGGGCTAGCGGTCGTCGCGACCACCTTTACCCTGGTGGCGGTCTTTCTGCCGACCGCCTTCATGGGCGGGGTGCCGGGCAAGTTCTTCGTCCAGTTCGGGATCACGGCCGCGGTGGCGGTGCTGGCGTCCTTGCTCGTGGCGCGGCTGCTCACCCCCATGATGGCTGCCCATTTCTTGAAGGACCATCCGGAGGGCAACACCGACGGCGCTATCATGACCCGCTACCTGGCCGCGGTGCGTTGGTGTCTCGCGCACCGCAAGACCACGGCGCTCGCAGCCATTCTGTTCTTCGTCGGCTCGCTGCAACTGATACCCCTGCTGCCTACGGGGTTCATCCCGGCAGCGGATCTTAGCCAGACTACCGTCAAGCTTGAGCTCCCCCCCGGGGGCTCACTGGAGGACACCCGCCGTGCCGCCGAGCAGGCGCGCGCGCTGCTTCGACCCGTGCAGGACATCGTCGGCACCTTCACCGCGGTAGGCAGCGTCTCCGGTCAGGGTCCGATGGGGGTGGGCGGGGCCAAGGACGTTCGGCTTGCCACGCTCACACTCAAACTGGTCTACCGGGGCGACCGGGGTCGCCCACAGTCCGATGTGGAGCGCGAGGTCCGCGAGCGACTGCATGCACTGCCTGGGGTGCGGGTCTTGATCGGCGGCAACGAGCCCGGAGGCAAGCTCCAGGTCTCGCTCGCCAGCGACGATCCGGCGGCGCTCGCCACCGTGGCCCGAGCGGTGGAGCGCGATCTTCGGACCTTGCAGGGTATCGGCAACGTCACCTCCGGGGCCAGCCTGCAACGCCCGGAGATCCAGATCCGGCCGGATTTCGCCCGTGCGGCAGACCTGGGGGTCACCACCTCAGCGCTCGCCGGGGCAGTGCGGGTGGCTACGTCAGGCGACTTCGCGGTCAATCTGCCCAAGCTCAACCTGCCCCAACGCCAGATCCCAATCCGTGTTCGCCTGGACCAGGCCATGCGCACCGACCTTGACGCCATCGCCCAATTGCGTGTCCCCGGCAAGGCCGGCCCGGTGCCTCTGTCCGCGGTGGCTTCCTTAAGCCTCTCGAGCGGCCCGGCCCAGATCGACCGGTTGGACCGGCGTCGCAACGTCAATATCGACGTGGAGCTCGGCCAGCGGTTGATCGGAGCGGTCCAGGCCGAGGCCAACCAACTGCCGTCTCTGAAGACGCTCCCCCCCGCGGTGGAGCGGGTCCAGGAGGGGGACGCTCAACGCATGGCCGAGCTCTTCGCGAGCTTCGGTACAGCCATGCTGATCGGCATCCTCTGTATTTATGCGGTGCTGGTGCTGCTCTTCCATGATTTTCTGCAACCCTTCACCATCCTCGCCGCACTGCCGCTGTCCTTGGGCGGTGCATTCATTGCGCTGCTGGCCACCGGCAACAGCTTCTCCATGCCGTCGATCATCGGCATCCTGATGCTGATGGGCATCGTCACCAAGAACTCCATCCTGCTGGTGGAATACGCGGTGGTCGCCCGGCGCGAGCGCGGCCTCCCGCGGCTCGATGCCATACTCGATGCCTGTCACAAGCGCGCCCAGCCGATCCTCATGACCACCATCGCCATGGGTGCCGGTATGCTGCCGGTGGCACTGGGCTTAGGCGCCGAGCCGAGCTTTCGCTCGCCGATGGCGATTGCGGTCATCGGCGGGCTGATTACGTCGACCTTCCTGAGCCTGCTCGTGATCCCAGTGGTCTTTACTTACGTGGACGACCTGCTTAGGCTCCTGAAACGGCTGGTGCCGAAGCGGCATGAGGCGGCGACGGCGGGGGGGTGAGCCAAACCGGCCCCCAGAGCGGTCGACGATTCCGCGGCGGTGCGGGCACCAATAAAGAGCAACGGCGGGGCAGGACTCTCGATGCGGCGGGCTACTTCCCTGCGCTGCTCCAACGCGCCGCCAGAGCGTCGTACCCTCGCTGCATGCCATAGCCGACCAGGATGCTGACGGGCAGTACGACCGCCATCAGATAAAGGATCTGGTCGCTCCCCTGGGCGGGGAAATAGAGCGCCACCGCCCACTTGAAGACCAGACGGTGAAACAGATAGAGGCCGAAGCTCGCGTAGGCGAAGAAGGCGACGGTCGGGGCGTGCAGCCAGCCTGCGATCCGGTCGGCAAAGACGAACAGTGCGGTTGCGCTCGTCAGGGTCATAGGGATCATGATAATGGCGCCGGAAAGCGACCAGATGTTGCCGATCGAGGTTAAATGCAGCAGGGCGAGCGCGAGCAGCAGCAACCACCACTGATAGCGGGTGAGAAAGACCCCGATCCCCGGCTGTCGCCGATAGAGTATGCCGAGCGTGAAGACCGGCAGATACATGGCAATGCGCGGGTCGATGGGTGTGACCTTCAGGTGCAGTGCGATCAGCGCCACGAGCAGGGCCGCGGCGATCAGGATGACCGCCAGCGGGCGCTCCGCGAAGCGGATCATCAGTGGCGCGACCAGATAGAACACCATGATCATGGTGACGAACCACAGGGTCGGCAGTGCCGGAGGGGAGAACATCGAGATCAGGAGCAGTCCGTCGATCACCTGCTTCAGGCTTGCGATGCCGGCCAGGCCGAGCAGGATCGTGGCTACCAGATATAACGGATAGATCCGCAGCAACCGCCGCCAATAGAAGGACCAGAGTCCGCGCGGGTCGAGCTTGACCTTCTGGCCCGCGAGCAGGAAGCCGGAGCAGAACACGAAGGTGGAGAGTGCGACATAGGCCAGACCTTCCGTGAACCAGTTAGCGTAGCCCGGAAACGCCTGTGTGTAATTCATCAGGTGCCAGTAGCCGACGATATAGAGAATGCAGACGGCTCGCAGAAAATCCACACCCATGTGGCGGGAGGCTGGGCGAGCGGCGGAGTCGATGGCTGTCATAGTGGCTCGTTCTCTCGGATGGAAGCGCGGGGCGGCCGCAGCGGGTTTCTTACTAAAGCTCTCTGCGTCCGAACCTCAAGGTCGCGGTGGCGATCAGGATCTCCCGTAGGAACAGCAGCAGTGCGGCGATGAAGGAGACCATAGCTGTCACGAACAGAAGTGCGACGATCAGGGATGTATCCAGACTGACGAATGCGCTTAGAAACAGGACCGCAATGACCGCGCAGATCAAGAGCGCGGTGACGGTGCACAGCCCAATAGACCAACCGATGGTCTGGGCCCTGCGCGACAGGCTATGGATCTCCGTCTGGATATCGCCGAGCGCCTCGGGACCGTCGAGCTCCATACGCTCTACCACCCGGGCGCGGTCTACCACCCGGGAGAGTCGGGCGGTCAACACCGCCATCATGGCCCCGATGCCCGAGAGTAGAAATACAGGAGCGACCGAAAGCTGGATGACGTGTGCGACTGCGCTGACCGCGGGCTCGGCAGACATGAAGGAGGCTCCGATGGAATGGCCGATCAGGACCGAGCTCGGGTCTGCGGCGCTGTCTCCGCAACCGCGTGTTGCGCCAGGAAGGGGGCGAGCCGGCGATCGGTCCCGGCGATGTGCTGGAGCAGCCAGAGCTTTAGATGATTGGCCACCAGCGGCAGGATCTCCCGCCCCTTCTCCTCGTAGCGCCTGAGATAGGCATGCACCTGGGCGCGCATCTGGTCGTGCTGGGCCTTGTGCGCCGCGTAATCCCGGTAGCCGTAGCGGACCATCAGGTCCTCTTCGCGCCGGAAGTGATATTCGGTGTAGTCCGCCAGCTCATCGAGCGCTTGGCGCTCCAGCACGGTGCCGGTCTCGCATTGCTGAGCGGCGAGCACATTGTTGCAGAGCGACAGGAGTTTCTTATGATCCCCGTCGATGAGCGGGAAACCGACCTCGAAATCCTCTCGCCAGGCGATGAAGTCCAGGCAGATCTCCCTGCGCAGCAGCAAGGGCACTAGGGCGGTCGCGCCCAAAATCAGCCAGAGCGCCGGGCTGCCCATGCCGGTCGTCGTCAAGGTTACGACTGCGGCCGCGATCAGAGCGACGACGGCGGCGACCGCCAGGATCTTCTTGTTGCGGCGGTTCATGGCTAATCCTCCTGGGGGTCCGGGAATACGCTGGCGCGGCTATGGTAGCGCGTCGCGGGTCGCGGTCGGCCAGATCGCGCTCGCATTGCATTCAAATCGGACTGCCGCCGCGAGCCACCCGAGCTGCCGATTCCAGTGCCTCCAGGTAACGGCGGGCACTGGTTGTCTGTTCGTACTCCCGCACCGCGAGCTTAAGCGTTTCCGCAGGCAGCGGCCGGGCCAGGGTCGACTCCATGGCCCGGGCCAGGGACTCCGTGTCGCCGACCGGTACCAGCGGCCCGAACCGGCCCCCGTCAAGGATCTCCGCCGGTCCGCTCGGGCAGTCCGTGGAGACCGCGGGGATGCCAAGCGCCAGGGCTTCGGTCAATACATTGGGCGAGCCCTCCCAGGCCGAGGACAGGACGAACAGGCTGGCCCGGGCTAGAAAGGCGTAGGGGTTGGGCTGGAACCCCGGCAGCTCCGCGTCGCGCACCAGCCCAAGCTCGCAGATCAGTGCCGCAAGACTGGAACGCAGCCCGCCCTCTCCCAGGATCAGCAATCGGCAGTCCTGTCCCTGGCGAACCCGGGCGAAGGCCCGGATCAGGGTTGGGAAGTCTTTCTGGCTCTGAAACCTGCCGACGGCCAGGATGACCGGGGGCTGTCCGGGTTGCAGCCAGGGGTGGGGGCAGGGTGCCTCTGACTGGGCCGTCAGCTCTGGGGCGATCACCGGGTTGCGGATGACCCGTATCCGATCCGGCGGGACACGGGCGATGCGCGCCGTGTCCTCTGCCACCCCTTGCGAGACCGCAGCGATGCGCTCGATGCGCGGGTAAAGAATCCGGATCGGCAGATACCGCAAGGCGCGCGCGAGCCCCGAGCGTCCGGCCATGGCGGTAGAGAGGTGGGTCCCCAGACGCAGCAGGATGGGTGTGCGGGTGCCCGCGAGCGCGCGCGCGAGCACCGCGGTGCGTCCGGCCCGGTCCTTGGCGGCGAGCAGTGCCCGCGGGCGGCGCTCGCGCAGATACCGGGCCAGGGCCGGGGCGGCGAGCAGGGTATGCGAGGTATTGAGCCGCACCTGGCGGACCTCCGCCGGAACCCGGACCAGGTGCGGACTGTCTGCTCGTACCAGCACCAGATCGACCGTCTCCCCCAGGTCCACGAAGCCCCGGATCAGGCTGACCACCATGCGCTCGACCCCGCCGGTCCCGGAAAAGGAGGCGAAGACCGCGATCGGGGCAGACTCTGATGGCATCGATGGGCTCGGTGAGTAAGATGCGTGCCATCATACTTGCGAGTTGCGAGTTGCGAGTTGCGAGTTGCGAGTTGCGAGTTGTGAGGGCAATCTACCGCAGTCCCCTCTCCCGAGCGTTGTGTCTGCCTCGCCACCAGCGACTTCCCATGACTCACACCGTCTATCTCTTCGGTACCTGTCTGATCGACCTGTCCTTTCCCCAGGCGGGTCTAGCGGCCATGCGTCTCCTGGAACGTGCAGGGCTGCGGGTGGTCTACCCTCAGGGTCAGACCTGCTGCGGCCAGCCGGCCCACAACTCGGGTTATCGGGACGAGGCGCGCGCGGTCGCCCGGGCGCAGCTCGATGCATTTCCGGAAGACCTGCCGGTCGTGGTGCCGTCGGCCTCCTGTGCCGGGATGCTCAAGGTCCATTACCCGCCGCTCTTCGCCGACACACCGGACGCTGGGCGTGCGGTCGCTTTTGCGGCACGGGTGGTGGAGCTCTCGGACTTTCTCACCCGGGTGCTCGATGTGCAGCTTAAGGACCGTGGGCCGCCCGTGCGGGTCGCCATACATAATTCCTGCTCGGCGCGCCGGGAGATGGGTGTGGCTGCGGCCAGCCTGGATCTGCTCGGGCGACTCGCCGGGGTCGAGGTCGTGGAGCCGGAGCAGGCCACGGAATGCTGCGGATTCGGCGGGACCTTTGCGGTCAAACAGCCGGAGATCTCGGCGGCCATGGCGGCGGACAAGGCCCGGGCCATCGCAGCTACCGGAGCCTCGGTGCTGGTGGGGCCGGACTGCGGATGTCTGATGAACCTGGGCGGGACCCTTGCCCGCCAGGGGGGCGGACCCCGAGTCTGCCACATCGCCGAGTTTGTTTGGGAGCGCACCGCATGACGGCCCAGGCTACCCCGCTGCGTACTGCCATCGTCGACGCACTGGGCCAGGTGCGGGCGAGGGCCAATATCCGCCGGGCCATGCTGGGGCTCCAGGAGAAGCGCGCCCGAGCCTTCCCGGACCCGCAGGAGCGCGAGCGACTGCGCGATCAGGGCCAGGCGATCCGCGCCTATTCGGTCGCCCATCTCCCGGAGCTTCTGGAGGAGTTGGAGCGCAATTGCACGCACAACGGCATCCGGGTCCATTGGGCGGAGACCGGGGACGAGGCTAACCGGCTGGTCTTGGAGATCCTGAAAGAATCCGGGGCCACTGCGCTGCTCAAGGGCAAATCCATGGTCTCGGAGGAGATGGGGCTCAACCGTTTCCTGGAGGGACAAGGGATCGAGGCGGTCGAAACCGATCTGGGAGAGCTGATCGTCCAGCTCGCCGGCGAAGGTCCGACCCATATCATCGCCCCGGCCATTCACAAGGATCGGGCGCAGGTTGCGGAGCTGTTTCGGGAAAAATTTCCGGACCTCCCGCATGCGGAACGGATCGAGGAGCTGACCGCGCTTGCGCGCCGGGTCATGCGCGAGCGCTTCCGTGGCATGACCGCCGGACTTTCGGGGGTGAACTTCGCGGTCGCAGAGACCGGGACATTGTGCCTGGTGGAGAACGAGGGTAACGGGCGGTTGTGCACGACGGCCCCGGACCTGCACATCGCGGTCATGGGGATCGAGAAGGTCGTCGCTCGCCTAGACCAGGTCCCGCCGCTGCTGACGTTGCTGACCCGCAGCGCTACCGGCCAGCCGGTGACCACCTATGTGAACATGATCTCCGGACCGCGTCGGCCCGGCGAGAAGGACGGACCCCGGGCGGTCCATTTGATCCTGCTCGACAACGGACGCTCGCGCATTCGCGCCGACCCTGAGCTGGCCGCAACGCTGCGCTGCATCCGTTGCGGTGCGTGCATGAATCACTGCCCGGTCTATACCCGCCTGGGCGGTCACGCCTACGGGACTGTCTATCCCGGGCCCATCGGCAGCATCCTGGAGCCCCAGCTTCAGGGTTTGGCCATCCGGGGGGAGCTGGCGGAGGCATCCACCCTATGCGGGGCCTGCGCCGAGGTCTGCCCGGTGCGCATCCCCATCCCCAGCCTGCTCAACCGGCTGCGTCAGGAGTCGGTGCGTGCCGCCCGTGCGGGGTTGGGGGACGCGCCGATCCCCGGTCAGGGGAGTCGGCGCACCCGCGGGGAGGCCAGGCTCTGGGCCTTCTGGTCCTGGGTTTGTGCCAGACCCCGGATCTACCGGGCATTGACCCGGCTTACGCCATTGGTCCGGCTCTTGGGACCCGCCGCCTTCGGACCCTGGACGCGCACCCGGACCGCCCCGCCCATCGCCACCCGGAGCCTGCATCGGCTCGTCCGCTCGGAGGGCTTCGATGACCGCGAGATGCGCCGCGGAGCCTCCGGAAAGTCGTGACACGCGCAACGGCAGCCACGCCCCGTCCCGAGGTTGGATCTGCCTATGCTCGGTGCCTGGCTGGAGATGGCCGCGGGGCTCGATAACGTGCCCGGCGCGGCAGCGTGGCACCGCCGCGCCAGGGTGTCTATGAAGGCTCAGGAGTCCGTCTTTTCCTCTTCGACGGTCTGCGGTTGGGCTTCCTCAGGCGCATGTTCGTTAACTCCAGCCTTGCGCTTCAGCTTCTCTTCCTTTTTCTGCTTCTTGCCGAGGTCTCGCTGACGCTTCTCGAACGCATAGTTTGGCTTGGCCATTTGACATCTCTTGAAGGGCGCCGAACAACCGGCTGAGTCGGAGCTTAGGCTAAATTCCCCGGTTGGGGCCAGCGTTGCCGCAGTGCCGTCTCGGACGCGGTCCGGTCGGCGCTCGCTGCCATGGGCTGGGGGCGGGCCTTTCGATATTGCGCTGGCGTTTGACTATGCAAGCTTTTTTGGCCTCCTGCCTCACCGGCGTCGCCGTGGGGCTGGGAAAGTCTAAGGTTTAGACACGGCCTCGGGGCCGCTCATGGCCTCCAGGATTTTATAGATAGCGGAGGAGTCCTCCTCGCCCAGCCCGCGACCCACCAGTGCGTTAAGATATTGTCCAACGCCCGCGGCGCCGGGCAGCGCGAGGCCTAGCTCGTGGGCCGCCTCGGCGACGATGCGCATGTCCTTCTGGTGCAGGCGGGCCTTGAATCCGGGGGCGAAATTGTCGTCGATCATGCGCTGCCCGTGGACCTCCAGGATGCGACTGGCGGCAAAGCCCCCCAGCAGGGCCTCGCGCACCCGGGCCGGGTCCACCCCAGAGGCACGGGCGAAGAGGATCGCCTCCGCCACCCCGCCGATAGTGGCGCCGACCACGATCTGATTGCAGGACTTGCATACCTGGCCGGCCCCGCTGGGGCCGACATGGACGATATTGCGGCCCAGGACCTCGAACAGCGGGCGTACCCGCGCGAAGGTTTCCGGGTCCCCGCCCACCATGATGGAGAGTGTGCCGTCGATGGCCCCTTGCTCCCCGCCGGACACCGGGGCATCCAGCATGGCCAGGCCGCGCTCGCTCAGACGCGCGGCGATGGTCCGCGTGGCGCCGGGCGAGACCGTGCTCATGTCGACGACGACGGAGCCCGGGCTCGCGCCTTCCAGGACTCCGCCGGGACCCAGGATCACCTGCTCCACGTCCGGGGTGTCAGAGACCATGGTGAAGCAGATATCCGCGCGTCGGGCGACCTCCGCGGGGCTTCCGCAGGGAACGGCGCCGGCCGCAGCCAGTGGCGCCATGGACTCTGGCCGGCGCGCATAGACCGCCAGCTCGAAGCCGGCCCGCTTGAGGTTGAGTGCCATGGGTCGGCCCATGATGCCGAGGCCGGCGAATCCGATGCGTTCCGACATGAAGTCTATCCTCGATACCTCAGGTGAGCGGCCGACGGCCGGAGCAGGCGATCTAGGTCCGCCCAGCGGGCGCCCGACCGCTAGAAATCGTTGCCGAGCGCGCGAGCTCGCTTGCGCGTCCGGAGCGCTATCGCGTCCTCGCTATTTTAGACCGAGACCGCAAGGGTGAACGTCGATCGCCGTACCAGAGTGCGCTCGCGCCTGTGGCTGCGCGGGGACTGGCTCGGACTGCGCAATGAGCATTCATACCTGTGGCTGCACCTGGACGACGGGCGGGTACTCGCTTTTCGACTGCCGACGGTTGACCTGGAGGACGACTGAGTCGTTGACGCATCGGTCGCGCAGGTCGCGGAGGACCATCGCGGCACCCTGCTGGAGGCGCGCGTCGGGGACCGTCCCCGCGATCCCACTCTATGCCATGTCCCCCACACCACTCCCGATACTGCCGTGGGGCGATCATCGGCACAGGGACGCCCGGCACTTTGCCGAGGGGGAACGGGTAGCGCTCGCCATACGCCAGGTCCCGGCACCATGACCGCTGCACGCGGACGCGTTGCGTAGCCGCTCCCGCGTCTTCTCGGCTTCGTCGCTAAGCCGAGCGGTTCTTTGCAGCGAACACCGGAAAGGAGTACACGAAAAACGCAGCCACGTTTGGCCTTGGCATTGAAGCCGCCGGTCGACCCGGATAGCATCCGCTGACTACCCTTCCCGCCCCGGAGTCCCGGCCCCGTGGACGACACTGTCTCAACGCTGCCTCGGACCCTGGACGACTCACCAGAGGACGACGGCCTCGCCCCCGCCCTCATCGACGCCTTCGCTGCCTGCTGGTTCGCCGCCACCGGCAGCGAGCGGGCCAACTACCAACTCTCCCGACCGAGCTTTGCACCCTGCTCGGCCTGCCCCAGCCCGACCCGGCGCGCGTCGATACCCAGGATAACGCCTACTGCTTCGAGCGCCGTGTGGTCTTCCAGCACGGCGACGGCACCCGGAGCCAGGGCTTCATCGACCTCTACCGGCGCGCCTGCTATGTCCTGGAGAGCAAACAGACCGGGCTCGAGCTGGACACCGGCGGCTGGGACAAGGCCATGCTCCGTGCCCACGGCCAAGCCGTTCAGTACGTCCGCGCACTGCCCCCGGAAGAGAGCCGGCCGCCCTTCGTGGTGGTCGTGGGTGTAGGCCGCAGCATCGAGCTTTACAGCGAATTCAGCCGCACCGGCGGGGCCTACATCCCCTATCCGGACCCACGCTCCCACCGCATCCGGCTCGACGACCTGCGCCGGCCAGCATCTGCGCCCAACGGCGTGCCCGTCCGAGACATCGCCGCCCGGCTCGCTGTCGCTCTTCTATAACGGATCTCGGGTTGGCTCGGGAGACATCCGGCCGTAGAATGACCGCATGGACCAACCTATATCGACAGTCGCCATCAGTGCCTGCCCGGACTTGGACCCAGGGACCGCAGGCGCGACCTGTGCTATCCTTCACGGCGATGCCTTTGATCTATTCGATGGGTTGAAGGCATCTTCCATTGATCTACTGATCACCAGTCCACCGTATTGGGGACATCGGGACTATGGTCTCTATCACAACTGGGAGTTGTTCAACGACATCCCAAAGGTGCGTAAGATTGGCCCCAAGAGCCCCGGCTATGACTGGTATCGGCAACAGGGTGGTTTGCTAGGTCTTGAGCCCTACCCCGAGTGGTTCGTACAGCACCTGACAGAGATCCTGGACAAAGCCCGGACAAGTCTCAAGGCCACCGGCTCAATGTGGGTCAATGTAGGCGACACCTTCTTCGCCCGGTGGGCCAGCATCCGTGAACAGGGCCGTCAAGGCCTTGGCACAGAAGATCGCTACCGCCGAAAAACACCTCTTGGCGGAATTCGCCAAGAGAAAAATCTTCTATTGATACCAGCACGCTTTGCAATTGCAATGCAAGATCTGGGCTGGATTCTAAGGAACGACCTTATTTGGAACAAACCCAATGCGGTGCCGCGACCCGAGGGCGACCGTCTGCGTTGTACGCATGAGCACTTTTTCCATTTCGTCAAGAAACCGAATGCTGGTCGTGCATCGTATTATTACGACAGTGACTGCGCCGAGCCGCGCGCGGCGGATGTTGTGACCGTGAACGTCGCGCCAGGAGAGGGTGGACATAGCGCGACCTTCCCATACGATTTGATTTCTCCAAGGATTCTGACTTCATGCCCCCCTGGTGGCACGGTACTGGACCCGTTTGCCGGAACGGGGCGCGCGCTCGAAGTGGCGCTTGAGAACGGCCGAAACGCCATCGGTTTCGACGCGCAGAGAGCGTTCGTAGACCTCGCAAGAGAAAAGATCAATGGTAACGAACGTCCGCGGCGGCAATTTCGTAAGTGAGTGGTTCGGGCAGCGGATTTACCCACAGGTTCGGCTCGACATCCTTGCGGTTTCAGGCCCAAACGCAGGGCAGTGCCCGTTTCTTGGAGACGTACTGCGGTCCCGCGCACAGTGCGTCAAGAATACGAATTCGGTGGGCGTCTGCACGGTCAGCAGCGTGAGTAATGGGTCGCGGCAGGACTGGCTCGTATGCCCTTACCGTGTCATCAGTTCGGACATCGTGAGCCAGGGCTGCAAGCGAATATTTGGCCTCCCACGCGAAGTCTCTCCCGTACCTGTTTCAGTGCTGCAAAATGAGGAGGCTAGGCTTCGGTTGATCGCAGCCATGCGAACTGATGGCGCAGGGTATCTGTTCTTCCAAGATAAGTTGGGCGGAGAAATTTCGCTGACTGGAACGGCGCGCTCACCCGAGCTGTCGTTCGACGTTACTCTTGTGGAGATTCGGCCTGACGACATGGGTGGCTTCGCTGTCTCGCGGTATGGGATTCTTGAAATCCAGACGATGGACTACCACGGTAGCTACAAAGGTGCCGTAAACAACCTGCGCGACGGTCTGCGCCTCCACGGAGAGACCTTCCCGACTGCGCTGGAAGCGAACTTGAACAGATGGTCAGGTGAAGGCATTGAAGGCCCCAACGTTGCCAATGTCTTCAAGAGAACTTTCTATCAGATGATGTTAAAGTTTCGGATGGCAGGCGAGGGCTCGGCGGCAGCTGGCACCATCTTGGCGCTGCCGCGATCAGTCTGGGATAGCTGGCAGCCATTCCTCGGTGCACCTGAACTCGAAGAAGAATCGCCGGGGACTATGCGGCTGCGCACCGTTCCAGGGGCCGCGTCTGAACCGCCGTTAAACGCTTTCATCTGTGTCTTTAACCTTGATCATAATGACGCATCATCCATATCGCCGGTTCGCATTGAACACTTCGTCCGAGTGTCTCCGGAGAGATTGACCCATCACGCGTTTACCGTCGTGCCCGCACACATCCTCCAGTCCATACAGGCCGATGAGTCCATATTGGCAAGAATTCGTTTGCGGCTCGGCGTCTGGTGGCCAGAATTTAAGGCCCGGCCGATACGGCGGCGCCGCTAAGACACAGCGCCTTTCCGGGTGGAGCTAAGCAATCGATTTCCTTTTTCCGGCACCGAAGACGCTGCGAATGGAAAGCGCCTCCTAACTGGACGAGGACCTGGATGCCCAGCGCAGGCAGCACCACGCGCTGTACCCAACCCTCACCATGACCGGCATGTACAACGTGCGTGAGCAGCTTCGCCGGGGCGAGCCCCTGAGCCCCAAGGAACGCCAGATCCACGAGCAGGGTCTGGTTTCAATCCTGCGCCAGCTCCACGACGAGCTGGATACCGCCGTCCTTGCGGCCTATGGCTGGCAGGACCTGACCCCGGCCCTGATCGGACAAGCGTCGGACGGCGGCTCGACAGCCCCGGTCAAGGAGGAGATCTTGCAGCGTTTGGTCGCACTCAATGCCGAGCGCGCCGCCGAGGAGCGCCGCGGCTTGGTCCGCTGGCTGCGCCCCGACTTCCAGTGCCCCGGCGGCAGCGGCCAGGTCCAGGCGGAGGCCGAGCTGGCGACCGCCACCTCCGCCCCAACCGGTCCAAAGCCCAACTGGCCCAAGACCTTGCCCGAGCAGTTCCAAGCCTTGCGTACCGCCCTGGCGGCGAGCTCGGGACCCCAGAGCGCCGCGGGGCTTGCCCAGGGTTTCACCTGCGTCCCCCGCACCCGGGTCGCCGAGCTCCTGGACACCCTCGCGGCCCTCGGCCACGCCCGCCGGCTGGAGGATGGCCGCTACCTTGCCGGTTAGCTGGAGGCCGGCTTGTGCATACCGCGGAACGTTGGTCCATGAAGACAAATTACGTCCTGGTCGATTACGAGAACGTCAAGGTCGCTCATGTCGAACGGCTATGCGACGAGCGATTCCGCGTCGTCCTCTTTCTTGGTATCCATGACACCAAGCTGCCGGTCGACCTCGTCATTGCCATGCAGCAGCTTGGCGATCGTGGGAGCTATGTCGTGCTGGAGTCGGCTGGCCGTAATGCGTTGGATTTTTACATTGCTTACTACCTGGGTGCGCTGGCGGTGAAGGACCCAGCCGGGTTCTTTTACATCGTATCGAAGGATACAGGGTTCGATCCACTTATCCGGCACCTGAAGACGCAGGGGATTTCTTGCGCAAGATCGCAGTCGATCGACGATCTTCCGTGCTTCGCCGCGAGCGAGGTAGCGCGCAAGGCGGCAGACGGCTCGCCTCCCCCTCGATCACCCGCGGGGCCCATCGCCAATGGGGGACTCGATGAGCTCGTGCGGATCGCGGTGGACGATCTAATCCGACGCAAGGCATCGCGGCCACGCAAAGAAAAGACGTTGCGCAGTACCCTCCATGCCACATGCGGCAAGCAGCTCCCAGGCGATCGGATCGACAAGGTGTTTCAGGAGCTGGTGAAACGCGGTTGGGTTAAGGTTGCCGGCGCGTCGGTGACCTATAACTTACCGGCTCAATTGCCAGTCGCAACAACCTAAGTATTGTGTCAGAACAAGCTAAACTCGAATATGGTCGTTGTCGTTGTCGTTGTCGTTGATTCGGATCGTTGCGATGTTGACCAAGCTCGGACAGCGAAGCCACGAGGTGAGGGAGAATTCGGGGCGGTACGGTAACTTCGATTACGACAACGACAACGGTGCGATAGGCATTCCCTGACGGATATATTTCACTTGTTGGTGAACGGTTCCTAAGCCCTCCGCGTGCCGACGTCTGCCGGGCGACCCGCCGAGAAGGCCCGTGGCCTTGCCGCTTCCGGAGGTCGCGGGCAAGCGGCGCGGCGTTAATCGCGTCCGCCGGTCCTCTGGCCCCTTGCGGCGAGGTTTGCTCGCCTTGATCCAAGATTGCATTCGGGTTTCGGGGCGCCGATCCGAAATCCGGCGACTCGTCGCATTTTGGACATTTGCGAGCGGGAACCCCACAATACGATGCTCCTGTGCGCCGCCTCCGCGCCGACGGTCTAGGCCCCGGCCCTCGCTGTGCGCACGTCCGTTATCAATCCCTGCGACCAGCGTATGGCTCAGTACATCTATACCATGAACCGGGTCGGCAAGATCGTGCCGCCCAAGCGCTTCATCCTGCGCGATATTTCTCTTTCGTTCTTCCCCGGGGCCAAGATTGGCGTACTGGGTATCAATGGCTCGGGGAAGTCCACGCTGCTGCGGATCATGGCCGGGATCGACACGGAGATCGAAGGCGAGGCCCGGCCGCAGCCGGGGATCAAAGTCGGTTTCCTGTCCCAGGAGCCTGGGCTCGACCCGGCCAAGGACGTGCGCGGCAACGTGGAAGGGGCGCTCGGCCATATCAAGGCGGCCCTGACCCGCCTGGACGAGGTCTATGCAGCCTACGCCGAGGCCGATGCGGACTTCGACGCGCTGGCCAAGGAGCAGGCGGAGCTGGAGCATCTGATCGAGGTGACCGACGGTCACAATCTGGACCGTACCCTGGAGGTAGCGGCGGATGCACTGCGACTGCCGCCCTGGGACGCGGAGGTGACCCGACTCTCGGGCGGGGAGCGGCGTCGGGTGGCGCTGTGCCGACTCTTGCTCTCCAAGCCGGACATGCTGCTCCTGGACGAGCCGACCAACCATCTGGACGCGGAGTCGGTCGCCTGGCTGGAGCGCTTCCTGCACGAATACCCGGGTACCGTGGTCGCGGTAACCCATGACCGCTATTTCCTGGACAACGTGGCCGGCTGGATACTGGAGCTGGACCGTGGACACGGAATCCCCTGGGAGGGCAATTATTCCTCCTGGCTGGATCAGAAGGAGCGGCGCCTGGAGCTGGAGGAGAAGACCGAGGCGGCCCGGGTCAAGACCATGAAACAGGAGCTGGAGTGGGTGCGGTCCAATCCCAAGGGCCGGCATGCCAAGAGCAAGGCGCGACTGTCGCGCTTCGACGAGCTCCAGTCTCAGGAATTCCAGGCGCGCAACGAGACCAACGAGATCTATATCCCGCCGGGTCCGCGCCTGGGGGATCTGGTGATCGAGGCTCAAGGTTTGCGCAAGGCCTACGGCGACAACCTGCTCTACGAGAACCTGTCGTTCACCCTGCCCGCGGGCGGGATCGTGGGCGTCATCGGCCCCAACGGGGCGGGCAAGACCACGCTCTTTCGCATCGTCACCGGTCAGGAGCAACCGGACGCCGGGACCTTGCGGGTCGGCGACACCGTCCAGATCGCCTATGTGGATCAGAGCCGGGACTCGCTCGACGACGCCAAGACGGTGTGGGAAGAGATCTCCGACGGGCTCGACAACATTATCGTGGGCCGCTACGAGATGCCCTCCCGGGCCTATTGCGGTCGCTTCAATTTCAAAGGCACCGATCAGCAGAAGCGCATCGGCGACCTCTCGGGGGGCGAGCGCAACCGGGTGCATCTGGCCAAGCTCTTAAAAAGCGGCGGTAACCTGCTGCTGTTGGACGAGCCGACCAACGACTTGGACGTGGAGACCCTGCGCGCATTGGAAGAGGCACTGCTCGCCTTCCCCGGCTGCGCGGTGGTCATCAGCCATGATCGCTGGTTCCTGGACCGCATCGCCACCCATATCCTGGCTTTCGAGGGAGATTCCACCGTCACCTGGTTCGAAGGCAACTATGCCGACTACGAGGCCGACCGCCATCGCCGACTGGGTACCGAGGCCGATCAGCCACACCGGATCAAATACCGCCGGCTGTCGGCCTAGGGGCCGGCTACAGGTCACCCTACAATCCAGGCCCGTCGACCAGGCAACCCCGCGTTGACCGCCCGCTTGCACCGATTCCTGCCGCGCCAGCCGTTGGGAGAGCGGCGCGACCCCGTGCCTGCCAGCCCGGCGAGATTGGGGTTTCTCGCCGGGGCGGCAGGCGCACTGGCATGCCTCGCACCGGCGGTCTGGCTACTCCCCGGGCACTGCGGGCCGGGGGCGGCGACCGGGGATGGCTATTTGGCTGCGTTCCTGACCTTGGGTGCGTTCGCCGCAGCCCTGGTCTTGCTACTGCGATTGCGGCGGCTGGCGCAGGGGCAGCTTGCCGAGCTTGTCGACCTGAGCGCCGCCGGCGAGACCCTGCGCGCGCTGCTCGGCGCCACCGGCGATGGGGTGATCCTGACCGATCCGGACCTGCGCATCCGGCTCTTCAACCCGGCCGCGGAGATCCTGTTCGGCCGGCTGTCGGACGAGACGCTCTCCCTCCCTCTGCATTGCCTGATCCCCGCACTGCGCTGTGGCGCGGACGCGGCATCGGGTCCGGGGGAGGACCCGGGTGGGACCCGGGTGCGCAGCTTAAGCGGGGTGCGCAGCGGCGGCGACCAATTTCCGTTGCGCCTGCTGTTGCGCGACGTTCAGCTGGAGGGCGTGCCCTGGCTCCTGATCCTGGTGGAGGATGTGACCGAAAGCGAGCGTGCCGAGGCCCAGATCGAATATCTTGCCCATCATGATATGTTGACAGGGCTCTACAACCGGCGCGCCTTCGAGCGACTGATCGGCAATGCCGCGGCAGACCCGGCGCGCGCCCGTCTGCCCCATGCGCTGTGCCTGATCGACCTGGACCACTTCAGGGTCATCAAGAGCCGCTGCGGCCATGCGGCAGGGGATAAGCTCTTGAAGCAGATCGCGCAGATCGTCTCTACCAAGCTGGGGGATGCGAGCGCCACGGCACGCTTGGGCGGCGACGAGCTGGTGGCGCTCTTTGCCGGGGATGCTGCACTGGGGGCAGAGTCGGCCTGCGAGGAGCTGGTGCGCACGGTGCGCAGCTTCCTGTTTACCTGGCAGGAGCGCGCATACGACGTGACCCTGAGCGTGGGACTGGTTTCATTCGACCCGGCGGAGGGGGTGCTCGGGACCCTGGGGCGGGCGGACATCGCTTGTCAGGTGGCCAAGTCTCAGGGTGGAGACCGTCTGCACGTCTACAGGCCCGGGGATGCGGTGAGCATCCGCCACCACGGGGAGCTGACCCTGATCTCCACCATCGACCGGGCACTGGACCAGGGACGCTTCCACATCCTCGCCCAGCCAATCCTGCCCCTGAAATCGCAGCACGAGCCACTGCACTTCGAGATCCTGGTGCGCATGCAGGACGATCGCGGCAACCCAGTGTCGCCGGACCATTTCATCCCTGCTGCCGAGCGCTATGTGCTGATGCCGGCGGTGGACCGCTGGATCCTCGCCCACCTGCTCGACGGTCAGGCCGGGCGCCTGCGTGCATGGCACGCGCGCTACCCGGACCGCTTCCTGTTCGCTGTGAATCTGTCCGCCACCACACTCATGGACGACAGCTTCCTGCCCTACCTGAAGCGGCAGTTCGTCGACCACGATGTCCCTTACCCGAGCATCTGCTTCGAGATCACGGAGACCGCCGCGGTCTCGGACCTCGGCCGGGCACGCGGTTTCATCCAGGACCTGAAAGACTTGGGGTGCGCCTTTGCGATGGACGACTTCGGCAGCGGCTTCGCCTCCTATGCCTACCTCAAGTCATTGCCGGTGCGCTATCTCAAGATCGACGGCAGCTTCGTGCGCACCCTGGAGCGGGACCCGGTGGACCGCGCCTTCGTAGAGTCCATCAACCATATCGGTCATGTGCTGGGCCTGGAGACCATCGCCGAGTGGGCCGAGACTCCGGAGCTTGTTGCCGCCCTGCGCGAGATGGGCGTGGACTATGCCCAGGGCTACGGGGTGGGGGAGGCGGTCCCATTGGACGATCTGCGCCTGGAGCTTGGCGATGAGTCCTGGAAGTGAGTGTTCGTCGCGGCGTACGCGGAAAAAAGAGCCAAACGAGACTGTAGCCTTGATTGCCCGTTTCGAGTCGCTGATCGATCGTCTGGAGCGCCTGCTCCCGGAGCCCCCGGCGCCGACCGACTGGGGAGCGCGGGCGTTCCGCTGGCGCACCCGCAACGGTCGCGGCTGGCTTGCGGCCCTGTACTCGCCGCAACGGATCGACCTCGCCGATTTACTGTGTCTCGAGCGCCAGAAATCGGAGGTCGAGCGCAACACTTGTCAGTTCCTCGCCGGGCGGGGCGCCAACAACCTGCTTCTGTGGGGCTCTCGGGGGACCGGCAAGTCGTCTCTGATCAAGTCCGTGCTCACCGCCTTCGCGGACCGGGGGCTGCGACTGATCGAGGTGGATAAGGATGACTTGAAGGACCTGCCCGAGATCCTGGACCTGGTCCGGCCGCGGCCCGAGCGCTTCATCCTGTTCTGCGACGATCTCTCGTTCGAGGCCGGGGAGTCTGGCTATAAGGCGCTCAAGGCGGCCCTGGAAGGCTCCCTGAGCGCCACCCCGGACAACCTGCTGATCTATGCGACGTCCAACCGCCGGCACCTGATGCCCGAGTTTCAGGCCGAGAACCGGGAGTCGCATCTGGTGGACGGGGAGCTTCACCATGGCGAGTCGGTGGAGGAAAAGATTTCGCTCTCCGATCGATTCGGGCTCTGGATCGCGTTCCACCCCTTTACCCAGGCTCAATACCTGACCCTGGTGCGACACTGGTGCGCCCGGCTCGGGGCTGTCCCGGAAGACTGGGGGCCGGTGGAGCACGCAGCGCTCCAGTGGGCGCTGCGCCGGGGCTCCCGAAGCGGGCGCACTGCCTGGCAGTTCGCACGGGACTTTGTCGGAAGGGTGCTGGCCCCGGCACCGACTATTAGCCCGCCTTGACTGCATTCCGGTGCCCCCAGTGGAGCCTCCCGGGAATCGGTCTAGGCGGAATGCTCGCCGCTTGTCGCAGGCGGGAATGCTCCCCCCACGGACGAGAGACGATGACAAGCCCCTCCCGCGCCAATAGAATCCCGCGCCACGGGTAGGCGAGCTGTGCGCCCCAGCGGTATTCGGTCGCTCCACTCTCCGGCGTGCCTGGCACTTGGCGGGTCCCGTTGGTTGGGGCGATGTCACAAGCGGAGGTTTGAGTGAAATTTGCAGCGAAAAGAACTTGGCCCGATCAGCCCAAAACTTGGGAGCGTCAGGGCGAGGCCGAGAGCCTGGAGGCGTTCGCCATCGCCTTTGCCTCCGATGCCGGGCTGGGGCTGGGCACCGAGCTGATGGTCGTGCAAAAGGACGCGGACGATCCGGCCATCGAGTTGTTTCGGATAACCGCGACCGACCCCTACATCCTGGGTCCGGCACAGCCGCGTTCGGCTGCATCGGCACAGCCCGCTGCCGACGCGCCCCCCGAGACTACGTCAAGTACCGATGCGCCGTCGCAACCCCATAATCCAGACGACTACAAAGTGGATATCACGTCAGTCGGCGCCGTGATGTGGTCGTTGGGCAAGCCCGCCATGATCATGGGGGGGATCGTCGCCTTGGTCATCGGCTTGATCAAGCTTGGCCGTATCTATCTCTGACCGGCCCGGATCCGGTCTTTCCCGCGGGCGGCGCTTGGATGCGAGCTGCCCGCACCTCCCTCGTGGGAGTCTTCCGATCAAAGCGCGCGACCGGCCCAGCCTCCGTCGTCGAATCGGTACCGACTGCATGTTCCCGTTGCATTTGCAGTCACGATAGCCCCACCTTGAAGGGGAGTTGGACAGAGAATCGGATTTTCCAGGCTATACTTGCCCGAGTTCGGGCTGCCCCCTTCCATTGCCCCCTGGGCTCGGAGCCACACTCTGTCCTTCCGGGCCTTGGGAGTCCGCGCCGCAATCTCGGCTGGCCGCCCAAGCGCATCGAGTCAGGAGACGCCAGATGCCGGAAACCTTCGACCCGAGCCTGCTTGATGTCTGCGAGCAGGAGCGTTTGGATCGCATCGGCTCCATCCAACCCTTCGGCGTCCTGCTGGGGGGCGATGCGGGCGACGACCGGGTCCGCGTGGCGAGCGCCGATGCCGGCGCCTGGCTCGGCCTCCCTGACGCCGCGGTGCTGGATCGACCGCTGGGGAGGCTGCTCCCGATTAGGCTCTCGGATTTTCCTGCGGAGCCTGGCCATAAGCGCATGGTGCCCGGTCTGATCGAGACCCCGCGGGGCTGGTTAGACGCGCTCTTCTGCAATACCGGGTCGGAATGGCTTCTGGAGCTGGAGCCCCTGGGCATCGACGACCCGGTGCAGCCGCTGTCCAACCCCCTGCTGGGGCGCCTGTTGCAGGCCCCTCAATCCCAGCCCGAGATGGAGGACTATGCGGGGACCCTGGCGGATGCGGTGCGCCACACAACGGGTTACCACCGGACCCTGGTCTATCGCTTCCTGCCGGACGACTGCGGAGAGGTAATCGCCGAGTCCAGCTCGGATGGGGAAACGATGTATCTGGGTCTGCGTTTTCCCGCGTCCGACATCCCCAAGATCGCCCGGGACCTCTATCGCATCAACAGCCATCGCCAGGTCCCGGACATCGAAGCCGTCCCCGTGCCCATCATGGCATCCCTGCCGGGTAGGGAAGCGGACCTGACCCTCTCGGATCTGCGCGCGGTCTCCCCCGTTCACATCGAGTACCTGCGGAGCATGGGGGTCGCGGGCTCCCTGTCGTTCTCCGTCGTGGTCGGCGGGGTCCTGTGGGGGCTGGTCGCCTGCCATCACCGAGACCCGCGCTTCCTGTCCCTGCGGGTGCGTGGGCGCTGCGTGGAGCTGACCCAGAGCTTTGCGCTGGGCATCGGCTCTTATCTCGCCAACCAGCGCCTGCAGCGGGTGACGGGGATGGAGCATCGTCTGGCTGCCCTGGCCGAGCTCGTGCTCGATGGCGGGGCGGACCTGCCGCCCATGTCGTTGGTGGGGCCAGCCATGCTGGATCTGTTCCAAGCCCATGCGGTGGCTGTGGTGGACGGACTGGGTGTCCATGTCTGCGGCTCCGCACCGGAGCCGGAAGAGATCGCGGCGATCGACCGATGGCTCTTGAGCCAGGGCGGCAATCAGGTGCTGGCCACCGACCGGCTTGGTGCCGAATCCGGCCTGCCCGTGGACCCGGCGCGTGCGGCCGGGGTGCTCGCGGTGCCCGCGCGGCAGATCCAGGGGGAGGACACGGGCCGACGTTATTACTGGTTTCGCCCGGAGCAGCCGCGCACCGTGCATTGGGCCGGAGATCCCGGCAAGCCCCTGGGCCTGGATCCGGCCACGGGTAGCTTGAGTCCGCGTCGCTCCTTCGACCTTTGGGTGAAGACCACCCGTGGGTTCAGCGACCCATGGAACGAGCTGGACCTGATGGGCGCCCGCATGCTCAGGCTCATCCTGCTGCGCGGCGGCTCCGGCTCCGGCTGACCTGCCGGATCTGCTAGACGACGGTCTTCTGGGCGGACCCAGGTGCGGAGTCGATGCCGAGTGCCTGGTAGATGGCCAATTGCTCGGGATCGGCGCGGGTGGACGAGCGCAGGTGCAGGGTGTGGCCATCGCTGCGGCGGAAGCTGACGGTCACCCGACACCGTCCGCCCAGGATCTGGCGTATGGTCTGCCAGCTCCCGTCGATGCCCTCCTCGCTCAGTCGGCGGCGGAGGAGCTGTACGCACTGGCAGGCCAGAACGGACACGAACAGATGGGCGTCGGCGCATTCCTCGCTCGGTCGATCCACTGGACCTAGCCCGGGACCGGGTCTCAGGCTCGCGAGCGCGGCATGCAGGTCGGCCAGGACCGTATAGGTACCCCACATCCGCTCGGCATCCCAGCCTGTCTCGCTGGAGCGCAGGCAAAAGGTGCCGGCTAGGCTCTGACGGCCGGCTGGAGTCGCTTGGCGCTCCCAGCTCAGGGAGAGAGCTTGCTCGCCGCTTGCGTCGGTCGTCAGCTCGACGCGGTACTGCTGGCCCACGGCGCCGCCGCGTTCCTTTAGCCGAGCGATCCGTTCGCTAAGACTCTGAACGCTGCGATCGCCGTTGGGCTTCGCGATCCCCGCCGCGAGTCGTCGCAAGCTGGCATCCAGTCGTGCGGCCCGGCGCGCGGCCACCGCCGCGTCCGCGGCTTGGCGCTCCGGAGAGTGGCAGTAGAGAGCTGCCTCTTGTCCGTCCGGACTCACGATCTTACTCAGCTCGATCGATCCGCCCGTCGCCTCTTTGTCTGTTTTCCGATCCGGGTCGAAGACATGCCCCTGTCCTCGCCTTACTGCCAGATAGCGGTAGCCATGTGCACGTAGCCAGGCGAGGTTGGCTGCACTGGCGACGCCTTGGTCCATCACGACGAGGGCGTCGGGCGGCGCGCCAAGCCCGTCGAGCATGGTCTTGAGTGTCGGACCCTCGACCCCCTCGCCTACAAACCTGGCCGAGCGTCGCACGAATCCGCTGCCGTCGAGTACGAGTCCCAAGGTTGCCGGCGGCCAGTCGGCGAGCGTGTCTTTGATGAGCCCTGGCCGGGGCCTGGGTTGCCCCGCGACGCTGCCCTCGAAACAGGTGCTGGTCAGATCGTAGATAGGCTCGGAGGGCAGCAGCCCGAAGATGTCTTGTAGACGGGCGAAGAGTTGTGGCTCCAGCGCTTTGCGACGCTTGAGCAGGCTGTCTCCGGTGCGGTAGAGCACCATCGCCCCGAAGGCCCCGAAATCGACACCGAGCAGCTCTCCGATGGCGCTGCGCTCTTCCCACCAGCGACGGGTTGCCCGGTCGGTGCCGGGGACCGCCATGCGTCCCACAATCATTCCCACCGCTGCAAAGACTTGGCGCTGGGTCATCCCCAGTGCCTGGAGGGAATCGATCAGCCCCAGTCTTTCCACTGCCCACAGAGCCACCTGCTCCACCCCGAGGGACCGGGTGCGCACGAGCTCCAAGGAATCCGCGACCACCGACTCCATCGCCCGCTCGCCGCCGCCCGCGAGCGGTTGGGACTCGGCGTGGCGCGCCAGCAGCAGCGCTGCCAGACGTTGCGCCTCCCGTTCGATCGATGTCTCGCATTCCCGCCCCAGTGGGGCACCCCGGCCGTCCAAGATCTCCTCGACACGGGCGCACAGCCCAGGCCACTGCTCGGGCACCAGCGGGAACTGGCTTCCCAAGTTCAGCAAAGTCACCTGCCGCACCCGTCCTCCGGTGCGTTCGCTACGCACCAGGCGGTGGCTGTAGTAGTGCTCCCCGGTGTCCCGGGAGCGGGTGATGGTGCGGCGGACAAACATCGGCAAATCCTGCGCCACCGAAATCACAGAGGCAAGTGTCCGTGGTCAGGAGCGGACCGCAAGGGAAGGTACGTCCTCCATTTACAGTGATTTATGGCACTACCAATAGGGATCGGCCAAAGAAGTCACGCAATAGTAATCGCTTATGGCGGCACTAAAATGAATGTGATTATGGCACTACTTTCGGGATATATTTATGGCACTACGTAAAGAGCATTGCGTATGGCACTACCTATTGAAAGTAATTATGGCACTACTTCTTGCGAGTATACGCGACTATGTATTTCTTGCTTGACATTCACTTCTGTCAGGCTAAGATGACACTCACGATCTGCACCGCACCGAGGGAATAGAAGCCCACTGCCTAGCGGATCGAAAGTCTTCGCGGCAGCGAGTGCCGCGATACCCCGCAGCCGAGTTAATCGGATGCGGTTCACACAACCTGGGCCGGAGTAAAATTCAATGGCTGATACGAGTCTGTCGGGCCTCACCCCCGATCAAGCGAAAGAGTTCCACGAGCAGTTCAAGACCACCTATAGCGCGTTCGTGGCCATCGCCGCCGTCGTGCATGTGTTGGTGTTCGCCGCCAACCCCTGGTTCTAACCCGAGAGCAAGTAACATCATGACTCAATTCATGTCCTATAAGCCCGCTGAGCAGGATTATCGGTTCTGGCTGGTTGTCGATCCGTCCAAGTGGCTGATCCCTACCTTCATCGCCCTGCTGCTGCTGGCCATCGCAGTCCACAGCTATGCCTTCACGCTGCCCGGCCAGGGCTGGACCGCCAAGCAGAAGACGGCTCCAGTTGCGGCTGCACCCGCCCCGGTTGCGGCGCCTGCGGCGAAGTGAGTGGTATAGCATCGGCAACCTTCGCCGGTGCGATAGATGCCGCACGTCAATGACGCGGCACCCGGTCTAAACCTTTTGAGGATACTTTGATGGCCGATACGAAATCCCTCTCTGGCTTGACCCCCGAGCAGGCCAAAGAATTCCACGAGCAGTTCAAGACGACCTACAGCGCGTTCGTCGCCATCGCTGCCCTCGTGCATGTGCTGGTCTTTGCTGCGAACCCCTGGTTCTAAACTCAATACAAAGAGGATATCCAAATGGCTGATCAAATCGCCAAGCCCAGCAACCCGGCCGACGACTGGAAGATCTGGCTGGTCGTCAATCCTGCGACCTGGTTGATGCCGATTTTCTTCGCTGTGCTGTTCGTCGTGGTCATGATCCACAAGGTTGTGCTGTCCATCCCCGGTTTGGGCTGGTAAGCGAATCGACGGTGTTCCGGGTCGCCAGGGCGGCGACCCGGAAGGCGCTGACTTCGCCGTCCGCTTTTGGGCGGTGGCGAGGTCGGGCCAGGCGGGTTAGGAGCGTGCGTGTTTGGCGGCAGTCCCGGGGGTTGTCCGGGCGGTTCGAGTTTCGAGTGTTGTGCGCGGGTGTCGATGAGCTTCCCGGGTTCCGGCAAAGGCGGCGGAGACTGCCGGGGCGGATCTGGGGCTGCGGGCTCCGCAGTCGCGACGAACCGAGGTTGCCTTGGAAGGGCTCGCCCAGGGGGGAAGATGCCTAGGGCGTTTTCCTACCGTTCGTCGGGAAAAATCTCTTCAATCTCTCTCCTCTTAGGGATGCCTCAGGGGAGCGGCGTCCTGTGGGTGTATATATCGCTTGACATCCTCTGCTGTCAGGCTAAGATGACACTCACGTTCCGCACAGCATCTGGGTCTCGAAACCCACCGCCCTGCGGGCCGAGCGTCCTCGCAGCAGCGATTGCCGCGATACCCCGCCACCGAGTTGATCGTAAGGCGGATTTTGCAACCCAAGCCGGAGTTTACTTCAATGGCTGATACGAGTCTGTCGGGCCTGACCCCCGAGCAAGCGAAAGAGTTCCACGAGCAGTTCAAGACCACCTACAGCGCTTTCATCGCTATCGCCGCTGTCGCGCACATCCTGGTGTTCGCGGCCAAGCCCTGGTTCTAACCGAGAGCGAGTACAATTATGAGCTTCATGGATTACAAACCTGCCGAGCAAGACTACCGGTTCTGGCTGGTCGTGAACCCCGCCCGCTGGTTGATGCCGATCCTGATCACCGTCTTCGTGGTCGCCGTCGCCGTGCACATCGGTGCCTATTCCCTCGCCGGTCAGGGCTATCCGCGCGGCAATGCGGCTCCTAAGGCTGCGCCTGTTGCGCCTGCCGCTGCCGTTGTGGCGCCTGTCGCCAAGTAATTGGTGAGGCGGTGGCAATTTGCGCCACTGCTTTAGTCGCCTCGCCTTCGTGACGCGGCGTTCTATCCAACTCTTTTGAGGGTACATCGATGGCCGATACCAAATCCCTGTCCGGTCTCACGCCCGAGCAGGCCAAGGAATTCCACGAGCAGTTCAAGACCACCTATAGCGCGTTCATCGCCGTTGCGGCGGTTGCGCACATCCTGGTCTTTGCTGCGAAGCCCTGGTTCTAAACCGAATACAACGAGGATATTCTCATGGCTGATCAAATCGCCAAGCCCAGCAACCCCGCTGACGACTGGAAGATCTGGCTGGTTCTCAATCCTGCCGACTGGCTGATCCCGATCTTCATCGTTGTGACCATTCTTGGTATCGCGATCCATGCGGTCGTGTATGCTCGCGGCATGGCCTACGCGCTTGCTTAATCTCTGAGAGATCCTTGGGTCGATCTCTTGATCGATCCGTGGATCTAATCAGAGATGTCGGGGCCGTCCGTGTGATGGTCTAAGCGCCGAGCTCGGGGCATCCCGAGTTCGGCCGGAGATGGGCAAAACGGATGTCCGAGCCTGCTCGGCCTTGCCCTCATATCGAAGGTGTAAGCGCTGGCCCCTGTCGGCCCGATCTTCCGCTCCCGTGTGGTCCAGCCTTAAGGGCAGCGCACGGCGGTGGGGGTTTGGGCCGATTGCTTTTTGGGCGTTCTGATCGGCGCCTTGCCCAACGCCCCCCTTGCCCACTTCCCACTCTTCCCCCTGAGCTTCCGAACCTTATCCCGGCCAGACCTCGGATCGCCCCGGCCAGACCTCGGATCGCGGATCGGCTCCATAAATACCCGCGCATGTGTGAGCGAAGACGTCTCCTCACGCCTGCACCCCCCTGGATCGCGCTGCTCGACATTGCCTTCCGGTCGTGCCGCCACCCGTCGCCTGTTAGGCCATCCCGACGGAACCGCACCTCGCCAACGCCCCTACTGACCGGACCGGAGTGCCTCTCGGGCGTCTGCCTCTGAAGACGCTGAAGACAGGCGCGACCGTCAGTGTTGTCAAGGCGCAGTATCGAGACTATGTCGGCGAGTCAAGGATGCCCCGGATGTGTGGGGTGGTGCCGAGTCCCGCTCGATCCACCAACAGCACGGAGCAACCCAGCGCTGCGTCCCTCACGCACGCCGATGAACTGCGTCGGTTGAATGCGGCTTGACGAGCGGCGCTCCAAGCGCGTCATGATCGAGTCGGGATAGGGCGCCGCCGATGGTTTTGAAGATGTCGTCCCGATCCGCTATGTGCTAGCGGCGAGCAAAGGACTGCGTCGCCCGCAGCGACCTAAGGCATCTGATCCAAACCGATTCGCCCGCGGGGGCCTCTTGCGGACAGGGGCTTGAGCGCCAGCGGAATAATCGCGGGGAGGGTGGCGATTAACAGCAAGACCTCTAGGGAGTAAACGAAGGCATAACCGGCAGCGGGGCCGTTTGCCGCGGCGCCCAATGCCCAGTGACCTGCGACTCCGCCGAACAGGTCGCGCAGCGATCCGCCCAATAAGGTCGCAACTCCGGTCGCGGTCGCTTGAACGGCACCCCAGGCCCCGAGGGCGAATCCGCTATGTCCGTCTTCGGCCAGTCCCATGGCCGCGGTCAGGGTGCCTACTGCGAACAGCCCTCCCCCAAAACCGATAAGACCGGCGCCGACTCGAAAGAGCCAACCTAAGTCCAGCGCACCCGACGCGATCACCGAAGAAAATGCGAGCACGCCGAGCACGACGCCAGCCGCTGCCAGGCGATGGGGGTCGCCCCCGCGCGCCAAGAAACGCCCAGACGCGGCATAGGCGGCCAGAGACCCGAAGGCCCAGATGGCGGTGAGTAGCGTCGTTTGGGAAACGCTGAGTCCGAGGACCTGGCCCCCATAGGGCTCGAGCAGGATGTCCTGCATGGTAAAACCTGCGGTGCCAAGTCCGACCGCGACCAGCAGGCGACTTGAGCGCCCGCCTTGGGCGAACCTCTCCCAGGATTCGCGGAAGCGCGGACGCTCCTCGGGCGCCTCTGCCCGCTTCATGTCGATCGCCTCCTGCTTCCAGAGTGCGGCAACGTTGAACGCGACCGTCAACACTGCAACGCCTTGAATGACCTGAATCAGGCGCTCCGAGCTAAAGTCGGCAAGCAGTTGGCCGAACAGGATCGACGAGCAGAACATCCCGACCAGGAGGGTGACATAGAGCAGCGCGACTACCCGCGGGCGCACATCGTCCGGCGCCAGGTCGGTGGCGAGGGCCAGGCCAGCGGTTTGCACGGTGTGCATCCCCGCTCCAACCAGCAGGAAGGCCGCCGATGCGCTCACCATACCGAGAAGATGGAGCCACTGGCTCTCCTCGGGCAGGAGATTCAGGGCGAACGGCATAAAGGCGAAGCCGCCGAACTGCAGCAGGCTCCCAAACCAGATGTAGGGGACACGTCGCAGCCCGAAGGCCGAGTGGTGATAGTCGGAACGATGCCCGATGAGCGCCCGCAGGGGTGCGAAGACCAGGGGAAGCGCGACCATCAAGGCCACCAACGAGGTCGGCATCCCGAGCTCGACCACCATGACGCGGTTCAGTGTGGCATTTAGCAAGACCAGGGCCATGCCAACCGACACCTGGAATAGAGACAGGCGCAGCAGTCGCTTTAGCGGCAGCTCCTTCGTCGCTACATCGGAGAAGGGAAGTAAGCGCTGCAGGAGGTCCTGCCACGCACGTAGATTTTCGGCTTGAGTCGTTTTCATGCCGCAATTATCTCACTGTGATTGCCCCTCGATCTACTGGCCCCGGGGCTCGTCCGAGAGGCTCGGCTGAGACGCTTTTCGAGTCTCGGGGCAGGCAGGTAGCCGATGGGGGTTTGCGACCGCGTCGCGTCGGGGATCTGCTAGTGCTGCCCCTTCCTAGCGAGCAGGCAGTCGTAAAGCTGCTCGTAACGGGCGGCGATATTATCGATGCCGTATTCGCGCTCCACCAGCTTGCGCGCTTGTGCACCCATGCGGCGACCGGCTTGGCCCTGAGCCGCACTCAGGGCCGCGGCCAGGCCCGCAGCGTCGTCGACATCGAAAGCCGCGCCTGTCTCTCCGTCGCGAACCAGCTCGTTGGAGCCGCTGACCCGGGTGGCGACCGTCGGCAGTCCGCTCGACATCGCTTCAAGCAAGGCGTTGGGCAGTCCTTCGTTGCTCGATGGGAAAATAAAACAATCGCTTGCGCGATAGTAGGGGGCGATATCCTCGGTATGGGAGTCGACGCGCAGCAGCTCGGGATGGGCCGCCGCCAGGCGGTCGAGCTCGTAGCGCAACCCTTCGCCGTAGGGCTCCCGGCTGGTCGGACCCACGCAGACGAGCAACATGCCGGTGCCGAAACCCTGGTGGGCGATCCAACGATCCACCAACCATTCGATGCGCTTGCGGTGATCGAACACCCCTACGAACAGCGCGACGGGTCGATCCGGGGGAAATCCCAGGGAGACGGCTGCGCTATGCTTCTCGTCCGGGCTGGCGGGGCGAAATCGCTCGGTATCGACTCCGTTGGGGATGCGCCTGATCTTGTCGCTGCACAGCCCTCTCGCCAGGAACTCCCGCTCCAGGTCGGCGCTGATCGCGACATAGGCGTCGATCATCCTCAAGAACCGACGATGTACTCCCGAGATGCTGGAGCCGGTCAGGCTCCGCAGGTCGTCGTTGGCCAGGCTTGCCTTGACCAGACTCGGTTTGCCGAGCAGCTTCCCCAAGGGGCCCACGATGCTTTGGGTGTAATAGGCTCCCTGTCCATGCAGGATGTCGATCCGCCGACGCTGGTCCCAGAGATAGCCCGACAGTGCCCGCCAGACGCTGAACTCCTTGTGGACCGCCGCCAGGCTGACGCGCAATCGGGTGATCGCAAAGCCGTCGACTTCCGATCGCTGGGGCCTGCCGTCCCAGGACGGGCAGACGAACTCAATGGAATGTCCCCGCTCTCGCAACCGCTTGGCAAGCAAGATCGCCTGGGAGGCCGCACCGCTGTACTCCGGTGGAAGGTAGCGCGCGAACATGAGGATGCGGATGCTGCTCACAGGGACCGGGGGGCCTTGACGTCGAATTCTGTCCGTCGACTAATTGACCCGCCGAATACTACACAAAAAAGCGCGGAGGCGCCCTTGCGGACTGCCGGAGCCTCCCTGGCAAGCGTGTATGCGTCGACCATCGATTCGTTGGCGCATCGATAAGATGCGTGCGGTGACCGGGGTGCAGGATTCCTTGGCCGACTTTGCCGAGTGGGTGAGCTTAATCCTCAGAGTCGCCTTCACAGGCTGCATGTCGATCGCTGCCGAGCCCGCTCGAGCTTGCGGGGCTCCGCGACCGGCGACCCAGGGGCTTCAGGCCAGGTCTGCGGTCAGTGCCTCGCGCATGGACCGCGATGCCTCGACGCGACATCGGTAGTCCGGATGGTCGCTGCCGAGCAACAGGCCGGCGCCGTCCTTTATCGCAGCGACCATGGGCTGGGTCAGCTCGAAGCGCAGGAAATGTACGGACGAGGTCTTGGTTGCGTCCTCGCGATCCATGTCCTCGTCGGCGATCGCCAAGACCGGGTCGAAACCCTGAACCCGAACCCAGATCGCATCTTCGATGTTGCGTAGGCGCCTCAGGGCGGATCGCCGTTCTTCAGGATCCTCGTACTCGATCATCAAGGTCGCCTTCCAGTTGCTGCCGTCGGGGATCATCGGAATGTAGGCATCCAGCTCCTCCTGGATGCCCGCAGGCTCGAAGATCCGCTCCGCACGCAGCATCTCCTGAATCTGGTACTGGATGGTGAGGCGGTCCTCGAAATAAAGCGTTGCGTGGGCACCGAGCGCCGCCTGGCGGGCCTTCTTATGGGCCATGACCCGGGCGCGGAAATCTCCGCGGATCTCGGCGTATCGCTCCAGGCTGTAGAGGTCCTCGCGCGTCAGTTGCATCGTGGTCTCCGTCGGTCTCAGATGCCGTAAGCCAGGCGCAGCAGTGTCAACGGGTGCTGCTGCCGTCCGTCTTGGCCTAGTGCGTGGGCGATGTGGGCGCCGGCCATCGGGCAATCGCTGCCGAAGTGGTCCGGGGCCGACTTCTCGACCCGGGCTGCCACTGGCCGCACGATCTTCATGGCAAACTCGTAGGACTCCTTTTTGACTGCGTAGGTGCCGTCGTGACCCGAGCAACGCTCGACGATCTCGACGGTCGTTCCCGGCACCAGAGCCAGCACTTCCCGGGTTTTCTGCCCGATATTCTGGACGCGCTGATGGCAGGATGCCTGGTAGACCACGCTGCCCAGAGAGCTCTTGAAGTCCAAGCTCAACTTATTGTGCCGGTGCCGGATCATGAGGTACTCGAAAGGATCGTACATTGCCTCCTTGACCGCCTGCACGTCCGGGTCGTCCGGGAACATCAGCGGCAGCTCCTGCTTGAACATCAGTACACATGAAGGAATCATGGCGCAGATGTCCCAGCCCTCGTCAACCAGCGCTTTCAGGATCGGAATGTTGTCCTCTTTCGCCGCCCGGACCGACTCAAGGTCGCCGAGCTCCAGCTTTGGCATGCCGCAGCACCGCTCCTGTCGCGCCAGCGTCACGGGGATACCGTTGTGCTCGAAAACTGCAATCAGATCTCCGTTGACGCCGGGCTCGTTGTAGTTACCGTAACAGGTGGCGAACAGCGCCACTTTTCCCGTGGTCGCGCCCGCTCGCTCGCCGGTCGCGCGGCGACCGACCCGGGCTTGTTCCGCCTTGCGCAGGGTCTTGCTGTGGTATGTCGGGATCCGTGCGTCGCGGTGGACCGCGAGGACGGACTCCAACGCCTTGCGGCCCAGGCTGCTGCGGTTGGCAGCATTGACGATCCCACTGACCACCGGGATTCCGGCCAGCGATCCCACCAGATCGGTGCTGGTGAGAATCTTGTCACGGAATTTAGTGTCGCCTCGTCCGAACTTCACCGCCTTGGCGCGGAGCATCAGGTGCGGAAAATCCAGATTCCACGCGTGGGGCGGGACATAAGGGCACTTGGTCATGTAGCAGAGGTCGCAGAGATAGCAATGGTCTACAATCTTCCAGTAGTCCGATTTGGCGACCCCGTCGACCTCCGCGGTCTCGGAGGCGTCGACCAGATCGAACAGTGCGGGGAAGGACTGGCACAGACTGACGCAGCGCCGGCAGCCGTGACAGATATCGAAGACCCGCTCCATCTCGCGTAAGAGCGCGTGCTCGTCGTAGAAATCTGGGTTATGCCAGTCCAGGGCGTGGCGGGTTGGCGCCTCCAGGCTTCCTTCGCGGGTGCTGGGTGCGGGCATGGTCCGATCTCCAGGATAGCCGATAGATATTAAAGTCGGGCCTCGGGTGCCACGTGGCGCCGGATCCAGATCTTAACGGCTAAGGTGCCTGGTTTCGCCAGGAATTCAAAATGGGCGGATCGAATCGCACTCATCGCGGATCCTGATCGTCGGTTCAGACAAGAGCCGCTATCGAGCCGTTCCCGCGGCGCAAGGGAGGCTGGCGAGGGTGGCGGTCGATAGTGTCAGTTTTTTTTACATCGCGAGGCCGCCTGGTTGGCAGCAAGAACAGCAACTCGATAATAAAGAGTGGCCTAGGCGCCGCCCTATGCCTTGGCGCGATTTTTGCCTAACCCTTGATCTGGGATGGATTTTTTTTCGGATCCAAGAGTGGCCGCATGACAGCTTCGAAAGCCTTGGCAGCAGCGCTCGTTCTGCTTTCTGCCGCGACCGTCGATGCGATCGAGGTCTTCACGGATACGCCGCCCCAGATCCCGGAAAGGCCGGTGCTGGCCCCGTTGGCCGCGGGCGTATACAACGACCCCGTGACGCTCGATGGCGTATCCATCTCCGGCGCCTTTGTCGGCCAGCAATCCGGGGCCGTGACAATCACGCCTCCGCCGCCGACCTACCCGGCGGACGCCATCGAGGAGACCTACGAGACGATTACGGGCGCACCCTCCGCAAATGCGGGCTTGGCGCTATTCGGCCAGGGAATCGACAAGAACGTCGAGCTTCAGGATTTCTCGGAGTTCGGGATCCCGAAGATTATCGGCGGTCTCCTGGATACGGCTGGCGAAGCGCAAGGTGCGCTTTCATTGCTATTCGACTACAACGTCAGCATTTTCGGGCTGGATATGATAGGTGCGAATTTCGACCCCGATTATCCGAACGATCTAACCCACGGCGACCCCGGCTATGTTTATTTTCAGTTTTTCCGGGCCGACGGTGGCTTGATCGGGGATACGGTGTCGATTCGCGCCTATGACGGTCCGGTCTGGTTCCGGTCACTCGATGCCCCGATTCGCGGCGTGACGATCACCTCGACCGACTACCAGGGCCTCGGCTACAATGCGTTTCGATTTCAGGCTGCGCCAGTGCCCCCGGTAACCGCGCTACTGACGCTCGGTCTGGCTCTCCTGGCCGCGACGGCTAAGCGCCCCCGCGAAAGTGGCGTAATCCGTGGTCGACGCGCAGCTTCGGTCCTGACTTCGAGAGCCGCTGATTTCCCCGGTCCGGCAGGGCGGACGGTACCCTGAAGGCTAAACCTGGACGTGACGATGAAACATGCGTTTGCCGTGCTTGCGTTGATCTCGGTGTCGGCCGTCTGCAATGCGACCCCGGTGGTCGTTACTCTTAACGAGAAGGCCCCGGTGGCGATCGTGCCGGTGCTGAATTCCATGTCGGATGGCCAGTATCCGAATACCGTTCAATACGTAGATCCTGCGACCGGCTACGGGATCTCGCTTGGCGCCTATTTCGCGGGCCAGACCGTTGGGGAGCTAGAGTCCCAAGGGTTGCTTTACGAAACGCTGGCTGGCCAGCCCGTAACCGGCTCGCCACTGGAGCTTCGAAGCCAAGGTCAAGACAAGAACCTTGAGGTGGTGGACTTAAGCGTATACGACCCCGCTCTGCCCAGAGTTCTCGGCGGACTCCTGAGCACGCCCGGCGAGAGTCATGGCGCTGTGTCTTTGCTGTTCGCATCCGATGTCGAAATATTCGGGCTCGATTTGCTCGGGTCTAACACCGCCGATCCGGGCAATGTCTATTTCCAGCTCTTCGGGAGCGACGGCGATTTGATCGATACCGAGACCGTTGTGGCGTTCGATGGGCCGCTGTGGTTTCAATCTTCCGGTGCGCCATTTAGGGGCATCAGTATAACCACCGACGATTATCAAGGTATCGGCTATAGCGATCTGCGATTCAAGCCAGCGCCGACCCCGCCCGCGCTGGCCCTGATAATGCTTGGTCTCGGCCTTCTGCGGTTGGGTTTCGTGCGTCCTCGCTGACCCTGCGACAGATCCTGTGGCAGCGATAGCCGGGGTCTGTCATCTGGATGGATCGCCCGTAGACCGATCGGCAATCGATCGGGTTGCCTCCCTAGGGCAGGCTCAGTATTCCCGCTGGGCCGGTTGGAAGATTCGCGGTGCCTGCGGGCTGGTCGATCTGGGTCTCCCTGCAACCCCGGAGTCTGACTCGGACTCAAGCCTGCTGCACCCCCGGACGTCGGATGCCAGTGTCGTCTTCGCTGGCAGGATCGACAACCGTCAAGCGTTGCTCGATGCACTCGCCATGCCGCGGGAGCTCGCGTCCGAGACTTCGGATGCTGCCCTCGTGTTGGCCTGCTATCGTCTCTGGGGCACATCTTTGGCAGGCCGACTGCTTGGAGATTTCGCCTTTGCCGTTTGGGACGAGGCGGCATCGCGTTTGTACTGCGCGCGCGACTTTTCCGGCAACAAGCCGTTCTACTACGCCATCCGGGCTCGGCGTTTTGTCTTCGCGTCGGATATTTGCCGCGTCCTTGCTCTTTTAGGCTATCGACCCCCGCCGAACGAGGGAATGGTCGCAGAGTATCTCGTCGGCGCATTCGAAAATACGGAAGAAACCCTTTACGACGGTATTTTGCGGCTGGCCCCGGGTCACCAACTTACCATCGAAAACGGGAGGGTCCGCGTCGCGAAATCTTGGGGCATCGATCCTGCTGCAACAATTCGATATCGCCGGGAAGAAGACTACCTCGATCGCTTTATCGAGATCTTTAGGTCCGCTGTTGGGGCTAGACTACGTTGTGTGGGTGCGTTGGGCTCGACCCTGAGCGGCGGTCTCGACTCGTCGTCGGTGGTCGGCGTTGCGGCGGCGCTCTTAAGGCAGGAAGGGGCGGGGCGCTCGTTTGCGACATACTCGATGGTCTTCCCTGGCCAATACAACGATGAAAGCCCCTTCATCGATGCTGTTGCCGCCAAATGGGGCCTCGTGTCCCATCGGTTCCCTTGGTGCGGCTTTCCGGGCACGCTCGACTGGTTAGGGCAGGCTCGAGAAAGCCTGGACATTCCCGAGTACCCGACCCTGGCGATGGCCAAACCACTGATCGACGCGGCGGCCGAACATGGCGTGCGCGTACTCCTGACCGGCGAGGGCGGGGACAACTGGCTTACGGGCTCGCGCTATCCGTTTCGAGACCTGTTTATTCACGGTAAGCTGCGACTCGCGGCGAGCGAGCTTCTGTTTCAAGCGAGAAGCGGGGGGTGCAGATACGCCCTTGCCAGCCTGCTGCGCTCCGTGCTTTGGGCCGCGGCCCCGGCTTGGCTGCGAGTACGGGTCGAGCGTGCCCGTCGTCCGGGTGGCGAGCTCGGCTTCTTGAGCCGGTCGGCGCTTGCGCGCTCGAGGCTCATCGATCGCCTTCACTGCAACGATTGTGGCGAGAAGTACGCGAGTCTTCCGCATTGGGAGTGTTACCGGGCCGCTGCCGCCGGGCATGTTGCACACTATTCAGAAATTGTCGATCGCAGCGATGCCGGCAGCGGGATCGAGCGATGGCACCCTTTGCTCGATCGGCGGATCGCCGAATTTGCCATGGCAATTCCCGCCTATGTTCATTCTTCCCATGGGCGAGGCAAGCTGCTGCTGCGAGGCTCGACGCCCAGCATATTGCCGCCGCTCGTCGGTAACCGGCTTGATCGCGGAGAGTTCAGTATAGCCTTTGCTCGAGCCCTGGCTTTGCCTCAAGTGATCGAAACGCTGGGATCTCCTAAAGCTATGGTGTGCGAGTGGCTAGCCCCTGGCGTGCTGTCGGCCTGTCTGCGACGTGCAAAGGCGGGGGGCGCCTGCGACCCGCGGGGAGACGAGCCAGGACTTTTTCAATGCTGGATGGCCTTTGCGGTAGAGGCATGGTGGCAGGGCGCTTACCAGGCGCACCCTTAGGCTGGTAGTCTCCGAATCCGTATGCTAGCCTAATGTGCATTATTCCGTGTTCCATGTGGCTGCCATGACTCATCCTATTGGCGACAATCCTGCGGCACCTCCGCCCCCCGGTCAGGACGTCGTGCCGTCTGACAAGCCGATCTACGAAAAGCCTGCTCTGACCAGGCTCGGGAGTATTGTGGAGCTTACCAAAGCGGGCGGTGGCTCCCTGCGGGACTTTGTTCAGCCCCGCAGGCGTAAGTAACGTTGCGTTTGCGAGAGCGTTGACTGTGCCTCGAGCGGGGCGGAGCGGTCAAGCCGGCAACCGCTTGGCGAGCGCTCTGATCGAAGCCGCAGGGGTCGATGTAGCGGCTTCGAGCAGTTGCGACGTTCGGTGTTACCCCGCTGCGTGCCGATCCTGACCCACCATTATCGAATATTCGATCTCCGCCTGGCGAGCGAGATAGAAATTCCCGAGCTGCCCGCCGATCCGGGAGGGCGTGCCGATCTCCAGTTTGCGCTAGCCGGCGACCCGCTCCCGGAAATCGAGCGATGGTCCGTTTGCCATGAGTGGCCGGGCAGCGATGGCCGGATGGCAATTACCTATTCGGAAACCCCGCATGGCTCGGTCCTGCGGTTTGCGGCAGGGGCGGAGTTCGAGCTTGACCCGACCTATACCCGCATCATGGGGCACCCCTGTCCGGGTGTCTCGCCGGAGCGACTTCGCCACTTGCTGATCGATCAGATCGTCCCAAGGGCATTGGCTCAACAGGGGGATATCGTCATCCATGCCAGCGCGGTACGCGTGGACGGCGGTTGCCTCGCGTTCCTGGGGCCTTCCGGTGTCGGTAAGTCCACCTTGGCCGCAAGCTTCTTGGCTATCGGTATGGAGCCCTTTGCGGACGATGCGCTTAAGGCGACCTGCGAGAATGCAGGGGTCATCGCAATACCCAGCTACCCCGGAGTCCGTATTTGGCCAGCCTCGGAGCGCATATTAAGAGCGCAATTGCGGACCTCCTTGGCGAGTCGGGCGGACACCGTCAAACGACGCTATGCCCCCCGGGGATGCGTTCGGCAGCCGGACCCGCTCAAGCTGCTTGGTGTGTTCGTGCTGGACGGCGGTCAAGGATTTGCAGAAAGGGCCGAGCCGAAGGTTCGCGAATGCACAGGATCCGAGCTGATGGCAAGCCTGCTAAGGCACACCTTTGAGCTGAATCCACGGAGTCGTCTTCATCGCGTCCGTCAGCTAGGTTCGCTGGCTTGGCTGGCCAATTCCGAGGTTGGGTTTTTCCATCTCTCGTTTCCTCGTCGCTTCGATCGGCTCCCGCAAGTCCGCAACGCTGTCCTGGATGCGATCGGCATGCGCAGGGAGTCTGGAAACGAATGACTCGCAGGGCTGCCATCGACCCGCGTCGCCCTCCCCATCCCACTCCACCCAGGCATGCATGTGCCATCCATGTCGATCGGTGCGGGCTCCGAAGCGGATGAGCGTTGGCGTTCTCCGTCGATCGCATAAATGCCAGATGGCAACCGAGCGAAGCAGACAGCTAGATTTCATCGGTAACAGCCGCGAGGCGCGGGATACCGCTGTCTCGATCTCCTTCGGATGACAAAACCCCGAGCGCCAGCGTAGCAGGGCCAGCCGCCGCAAGCGCTCGCACGTAGCGCGGTAACCGAATAGCTTTAACCCGATACGGCAGGCGATCAGTATGACCCAGGCCTCTGAAATCAAATAGATAATATGAGTGAATCGGCTGGGCTGTTGGCCGCCTGACCTAGGCGTCATGTTTCCCTTCCCGGATTTCGACCAATGCCGCATTCACGAGCTCGTCCATGATCTCCAGTACATCTCGCTCGATGCGCGCTCGCTCGACCGGGTAGCGCTCGCAGAGTCGGTTGCAGATGTCTAGGAGGGTCAAGCGTTGGCTCAGGAGGCTCCAGATCCGGGAGCCAGTTTCGTTCAAGGCGTAATACTGCTCTGCGTCGAGATCGAGCAATACGGTTTCGCCGCGCACTTGCTGACTGAGTACGTCGGGGCGGGGCGAAACGACGGATTCGAGATGCAGGCGATTATGAATCATGAGGCTATGTTGCAGTTGATGATGGGCGCAAGCGCTTGGACCATATGCGGCGCCATACGCGGGATTGTCTCCCCTGCCGGACGATCGACTCAGCCACGCGACGGCTGGCGGCAGGCGATGTCAGACCTTAGTTTCCAGCCTCTTCGCCGGGAGGGCCTCGCCATCGTTGCCGCTACCGATGACTAATGCCGGTACGAGTTTGCGTACGCTCCGGCAACAGCAGGAATGGGCGCTGATGCCCTTCCGCGAGGGTGCGCAGCCGAACCGCATTCAAGATCTGCTGTTGCGGCCCCCGCCCGCCTTTGCGCGTCTGCTTGATCGGGAGGGTCTCGCGCCCCTCTGGCACGCCTGGATCGCAGAGGGAGATGGGCGCTATGCTGTTCATTCGGAGCTTGCGGACGAGCTGCAGCGTTGCCGTCGTGCCGGAATCGTTCGTTATTTGCTTCAGACGCATGCGGCGCAGCGGGTGAGCCGAAGCCTTGGGGGCGCCGGTATCCGCTATGCCGGGTTCAAAGGCGTCGCCGTGCGCGAGCGCATTTATGCGGATGCCTCGCTCCGACCCGCCGACGATCTCGACATCTTATTGGACCAGGAGCAAGCGCCTGCGGCAATCCGCGCGCTCGCCGAAGATGGCTTCCGGTTCCAACCCGAACGGAGCATTATCAGTCACGAGGCCGCGTTGTGCGACCTTGGCGCGAGCGTCGACGTGCACTGGAGTCTCTTTCGCCCCGGTCGCAGCCGTCTGGATCTGACCCCCAGACTGCTTGAAACCGTGCGTCCGGGGACGCCCGTTCCAGCGCTCAGCGACGATGCTAATCTCTTCGTGTTGCTGGTTCACCCCGCCTTCGCGAAACATGTCAACGGTGTGTCTTCGCGACTGGTCCGGGCGGTCGAGCTTGATCGGATGTTGCGGCTCGTCACCCCCGATTGGAGTTGGATTTTATCTCTGATCGACGCGGCCGGCTTGCGCGTTGCCGCCTGGGCAGTGTTGCACTGGACGCGGTTACTGATGGATACCCCTGTCGATCCTGTAGTGCTTAGTTACCTGGAGCCTGCCAAGGCCCAGCGCCGTTACCTCGCCTACTGGATCGATCGCCGTTTGCCCGCGCGGCTCGGCGGGGTACCGGGCCTGGTTCAAGGGGGCTTTACCCTCGTCCTGCACGAGCGCCCCCGTGACGCCATGCGGGCGGTTGTGGCCCTGGCCCGAGCCCGCGCGGCAGCGGGGCCGACCCTTCGACGTATGCAGCGCGCTGCCGAGCTTGGATCGGGCAGTAGCGGATCGCACTAGCTCGACGACATGCATACTGGGTGCGGTGCGGCGGCAAGCCAACGCGACCGGTCGGCGGTCCAGCAGCCCTAGGGGCATTGGGGTGCCCGAGGGGGACCAACGCCCGCATGCTGGCGAACCGCCTGGAAACCGAAAAGCCGAGCGTTTAGTATTGATGGCCTCTCAAGCTCGGCCTCGGGCGCGCTACAGCAGACCCCTGAGCACCGCAGAGCGACCCCATTACCCATAACCGGAGGAGACGACAGAATGTCGGAAGAGAAAGTCTACCAAGTCCCCGCGTCCATCGCTGCGCATGCGCACATCGATGCGGAAAAATATGCGGCCATGTATCGGCAGTCGATCGACAATCCGGACGCCTTCTGGTCCGAGCAGGCGGCGCAGTTTATCACCTGGTTTAAGCCGTGGGATACGGTGCTGGACTGGAGCTTCGGTGCAGAGGATTTGCACATCGCTTGGTTCAAAGGCGGCAAGCTCAACGTCTCCTACAACTGCTTGGACCGCCACCTCGCGACCCGCGGAGATCAGGTCGCCATCATCTGGGAGGGGGATAACCCGTCGGAAGATCGCAAGATTACCTATCGGGAGCTGCACGCGGAGGTCTGTAAGTTCGCCAACGTCCTCAAGGCTCACGGGGTCAAGAAGGGCGACCGGGTGTGCATCTATCTGCCGATGATCCCGGAGGCGGCGGTCGCCATGCTCGCCTGCACCCGCGTCGGGGCGGTGCACTCGATCGTCTTCGGCGGCTTCTCTCCGGACAGCCTGCGCGACCGCATCCTGGACTCCGACTGCCGCGTGGTCATCACCTCGGACGAGAGCATGCGCGGCGGGCGGCAGGTGCCCTTGAAGAAGAACGCCGACACGGCCATGGAAGATTGTCCGAATGTTTCCACCATGATCGTGGTCCGTCGCACCGGCGGGGATGTGGCCTGGAAGGAGGGACGCGACGTCTGGTACGACGAAGCCATGGCCAAGGCGGACGCTGCCTGCGAGCCCGAGTGGATGGACGCCGAGGATCCGCTGTTTATCCTCTATACCTCCGGCTCCACCGGCAAGCCCAAGGGTGTCCTGCACACCACAGGCGGCTATCTGGTCTTTGCCGCCATGACCCACAAATACACCTTCGACTACCAGGAGGGCGAGATCTTCTGGTGCACCGCCGACGTGGGCTGGGTCACCGGTCACACCTATATCGTCTACGGGCCGCTCGCCAACTGCGCCACCTCGGTCATGTTCGAGGGAATACCTAATTACCCGGACATGTCGCGCTTCTGGGAGGTGGTCGATAAGCACCAGGTCAATATCTTTTACACGGCACCTACGGCCATCCGCTCGCTGATGCGCGCGGGCGAGGAGCCGGTCAAGAAGACATCCCGCAAGTCCTTGCGGCTGCTGGGCTCCGTGGGCGAGCCGATCAACCCGGAGGCCTGGGAGTGGTACCATCGGGTGGTGGGGGACGAGCGCTGCCCGATCGTCGATACCTGGTGGCAGACAGAGACCGGGGGGCACCTGATAACCCCGCTGCCGGGTGCGACCGCACTCAAGCCTGGCTCCGCCACCAAGCCTTTCTTCGGGGTATCCCCGGCCTTGGTGGATGCGGCTACCGGTGCCTTGATCGAAGGGGCGGGCGAGGGGGCGCTGGTCCTCACTCAACCCTGGCCGGCGATCATGCGTAGCGTCTACGGCGACCATCAGCGATTTGTCGACACTTACTTCAAGCAGTATCCGGGATACTACTTCACAGGCGACGGTGCCCGTCGCGACAAGGATGGCTATTACTGGATCACCGGGCGCATCGACGACGTCCTCAATGTCTCCGGGCACCGCCTGGGTACCGCCGAGATCGAGTCCGCACTGGTGCTGCACGCTCAGGTGGCCGAGGCGGCGGTGGTCGGCTACCCCCACGATATCAAGGGCCAGGGCATTTATGCCTACGTGACCCCGATGGCGGGGGTAGAGCCGACGGATGCGCTCAAGAAGGAGCTGGTCGCCCTGGTGCGCACGGAGATCGGACCGATCGCCACTGTGGATGTCATCCAGTGGGCGCCAAGCTTGCCTAAGACCCGCTCGGGCAAGATCATGCGCCGAATCCTTCGCAAGATTGCCGCCAACGAGATCGACTCGCTGGGCGACACCTCCACCCTGGCCGATCCGACCGTGGTCAACGACCTGATCGAGAATCGCGCCAACCAGTAGCACTCGGGTCTGACGCGGACGCACCGGGCGGTTGCCCGACCGGTGCGTCCGTCGTCGAGACCGCCAGTGCCCCGGCCACTGCACTCAGTCCCTTAGAGACCCTTCGGGAAGCTTGATATTAATATTTTTCAGAGGTATGCGTGAGCTCTCTTCGTCGCGTGGGCGTTTTTGTAGACGCCGAGAATGTTCGCTATAACGGCGGTTATCAGATGCGGTATGACGTGCTGCGCCGGTTTGCCGCCCGGGAGGGCGGTGTCCTGCAGCGGCTAAACACCTATATGGCCTTCGACGCCGAGCGTGCCCGCGAGGATTCGGACTACGCAAAAAAATCGCGTACTTACCAGCAGATGGTCCGAGATTTCGGTTGGAAAATCACGGTCAAGCTGGTGCGACGCTACACGGACGAAAACGGCAACGTCACCACTAAAGCCAATGCCGACCTGGACATGGCCGTGGATGCCATGCTCCAGGCCGACAAGCTGGAGCAGGTGCTGCTCGTGACCGGCGACGGAGATTTCATCCAGGTGGTGAACGCCTTGCAGAACAAGGGCTGCCGGGTAGAGCTGATGGGCTTCAAGAACGTCTCCCGCCAGCTCCAGCAGGAGGTAGACGCCTTTTACTCCGGGTTCCTGATTCCGGATCTGCTGCCCGTTTCTTACGAGCCCCGCAACGACTGGGGCAAGCCGGGCTCCTGCGTGCGCGGGGTCTGCACCAAGTGGATCGCCGACAAGGGTTACGGTTTTTTGCGCATCCTCGACCACATTTCCCCCAACCTATGGATCACCGATCCGCGGGCAGAGGGCTCGCCCTACGTCAGCGTCTTCTGCCACGTCAACGAGTTGGCGGACGATGTCACCGAGGATCTCCTGACGAACCGCGAAACGATCCTGGAGTTCTACGTCAACGAGAGCGAGCAGAAAGACAACGGTTTGGTGGCGAACAACGTCAGGCTCGCATTTTCGGTCAATCGGTAAGACACTTGGATCGCGGGGACCGGCCGAGCGCGTTTCTCCCCGGGGGGTGCAAAAGGTGACCGGCGCCCGGGATTTCGTCCCTGAGATCGTTTAGCGTGAGGGTACAGTCTGGACTCGCAGCCCGCCCCCGGTGCCTTATGGTGCAGCCTTGGGCGCGCTGGCCAGCGGGGCAGTCGGACATGTCCTGTGCTGCGATCCGCCCACTACAAAGCCGAACCCACCGAGCGAGCATCCCATGGCGACCAATCAGACCACCATGAAACCCTCGGGTCTCGCCTGGCGTCTGGTGCGGGACCGCCTCCTGACCGAGGATCAGGCTGCCAGCGCCTCGGCCGAGGCCCTGCGCCACCGTCAGCCGTTCGTCCAGTATCTGGTCGAGCAGAAAATCCTCGACAGTCGGCGAATCGCCATTGCGGCCTCGCACGAGTTCGGGGTCCCGCTCCTCGACTTGAGCGCCCTGGATGCGGTGGATCTGCCGACCAATCTGGTCGAGGAAAAGCTGATTCGCAAGCACCGGGCACTGCCGCTCTTCCGCCGCGGCAACCGCATTTTCCTCGCACTCTCGGACCCAACCAACGATCAGGCATTGGAGGAGATCCGCTTCAACACCGGGCTCGCCACAGACGCCGTGCTGGTGGAGGAAGACAAGCTGTCGGCCGCCATCGACCGCGCGATCGACGCCCAGGACACCACCATGACCGACCTCATGGATACGGACCTGGACAACCTGGATATCGCTACCGACGACGAGGACCAGCGGGACGACTCCGATCTCAATGTGGACGAGGCCCCGGTGGTGCGCTATGTCAATAAAATCCTGGTGGATGCCATCGCCAACGGCGCCTCCGACATCCACTTCGAGCCCTACGAGAAGTTTTTCCGCATCCGCTTCCGCCAGGATGGACTCCTGCGGGAGGTGGCCAACCCGCCGATCAACATCGCCAACCGTCTGGTAGCCCGGCTCAAGGTCATGTCGCGCATGAATATCGCCGAGCGGCGGGTCCCCCAGGACGGGCGCATCAAGCTCAAGCTCAGTCGCTCCCGCGATATCGACTTCCGCGTCAACACCCTGCCTTGCCTTTATGGGGAAAAGGTGGTGCTGCGGATACTGGACTCTACCTCCGCCCAGGTGGGCATCGACGCACTGGGGTTCGAGCCCGAGCAGCGCGACGCATTTCTCTCCTGCATCGGCAAGCCCTACGGCATGGTTCTGGTGACCGGTCCCACCGGGTCCGGGAAGACCGTATCTCTGTACACGGCGCTCAATATCCTGAACAAGCCCGAGATCAACATTTCCACCGTCGAGGATCCGGTGGAGATCCAGGTTCCCGGTATCAATCAGGTCAACTTGAATGCCAAGACCGGACTGACCTTCGCCGCTGCGCTGCGTGCATTCCTGCGCCAGGATCCGGACATCTTGATGGTGGGAGAGATCCGCGATCTGGAGACCGCAGAGATTGCGGTTAAGGCGGCCCAGACCGGACACCTGGTCCTGTCTACCCTGCACACCAACGACGCACCCCAGTCGCTCACCCGGCTTGCCAATATGGGGGTGCCGCCGTTTAACATCGCCTCCTCGATCCTGCTCATCATGGCCCAACGCCTGACCCGCAAGCTATGCCCCCACTGCAAGCAGCCAGAGGATGTGCCGCGGGAGGCACTGCTGGAAGAGGGGTTCAGAGAGGATGAGGTCGACGAAGGCGTCGTCATCTACCGTCCGGTCGGATGCGAGCGCTGCAATAAGGGCTACAAGGGGCGGATCGGCATTTTTCAGGTCATGAAGGTCTCCGAGGCGATGGGGCGGCTCATCATGGAGGGTGGAAACGCAATCCAGTTGGCCGAGCAGGCAAAGCGCGAAGGGGTGGCGGACCTGCGCCAATCGGGGCTCCGCAAGGTCAAGGCCGGGATCACCAGCCTTGAAGAAATCAACCGCGTGACCAAAGACTGACCGCCATGGCACTGGCAGCCGCACAGAAACCCAAACCTAAGCCCAAACCCAAGACGGAGAAGGCTTACGTCTTCGTCTGGGAGGGTACGGACCGGCGCGGGGGGCGGGTCAAGGGCGAGAGCCGCGCCTCCAGCATGACTATGGTGCGTGCGGACCTGCGTCGCCAGGGCGTCAATCCCACCAAGGTCAAGAAGAAGGCTCAGTCGCTGTTCGGGGGCAAGAAACGGATCACCAGCCCCGACATCGCCGTGTTCAGCCGCCAGCTCGCCACCATGATGGCCGCGGGCGTGCCTTTGGTGCAGTCTTTCGACATCGTGGGCCGAGGGCACGAAAACCCGGCCATGCAGGACCTGATCCTCTCCGTCAAACAGGATGTCGAAAGCGGTACCGCTTTGGCCGAGGCCCTGGGCAGGCATCCCCTGTACTTCGACGACCTCTTCTGCAACCTGGTGGCAGCTGGCGAGCAGGCGGGCGTGCTCGACATTCTGCTCGACAAGATCGCGACCTATAAAGAAAAGACAGAGTCGATTAAGGGCAAGATCAAGAAGGCCCTGTTCTACCCGGTGGCGGTAATCGTGGTGGCCATCTTGGTGACCGTGGTTATCCTGATGTTCGTCATTCCGCAGTTCAAGGAGCTGTTCGCGAGCTTCGGGGCAGACCTCCCGGCCTTTACCCTGTTGGTCATTCACCTCTCCGACGTGCTTCGAGAATGGTGGTGGGCGGTCTTTTTAGGGCTGGTGGCGGCGGGCTACGGGATCGGCAACCTGTTCAAGCGCTCCCGCAAGTTCCGCGACATCGTCGACCGGACCGTCCTCAAGATTCCGGTCATTGGCGGCATTTTGAACAAGGCGTCGCTGGCCCGCTTCGCCCGCACCCTGTCCACCATGTTTGCCGCTGGCGTGCCCCTGGTCGAGGCCTTGGAGTCAGTGGCCGGCGCGACCGGCAATGTGGTCTACCAGGATGCGGTGCTCAAGATGCGCGAGGATGTGGCGACCGGCCAGGCGCTGCAGCTTTCTATGCGCCAGCGAAACCTCTTTCCTCACATGGTGATCCAAATGACCGCCATCGGCGAGGAGTCGGGCGCCCTGGACGAGATGCTGGGCAAGGTTGCGGACTTCTACGAGGAGCAGGTCGACAATGCGGTGGACAGCCTGAGCAGCCTCTTGGAGCCGATGATTATGGTCGTGATCGGCGGCTTGGTCGGAAGCCTGGTGGTGGCCATGTATCTGCCGATCTTCAAGCTCGCGTCCGTCGTCTGACGCGCGTGGCGAGTTGCTAGGGAAGGTGTCCTTGGCCTCATCGCCGTTCGATTCGAGGTTTATCTATCCTCCCGGGGTCGCCGATGTTGTGGATCGACGTGCTTGAACAAAGCCCGAGCTTGCTCTACGGGGCTGCCCTGACCCTGGGGTTGATCGTGGGGAGCTTCCTCAATGTGGTGATCTTGCGTCTGCCGCGGATCATGGAGGCACAATGGCGACGCGAGTGCGCGGACCTGGCCGCGGTATCCGACGACGCAGGGGTGGATGACCTCGCCGACCGGTCCGAGCCGGAGCTGACCCTGGCGCGTCCGGCTTCCCACTGTCCGGCCTGCGGTCATCGCATCCGCCCCCTGGAAAATGTGCCTATCCTGAGCTACCTGTTTCTGCGCGGGCGCTGCTCGGCCTGCGGGGTGCGGATCAGCCCCCGCTACCCTCTGGTGGAGGGGCTCGCCGCGCTCCTGACCCTCATCGTCGTGTGGCGCTTCGGGGTGACTTGGCAGGCATTCGCCGCCCTGCCGCTGACCTGGGGCCTGATCGCGTTGGCGATTATCGACTTCGACACCCAGCTCCTGCCAGACGATATCGTACTGCCGCTGCTTTGGCTTGGGTTGCTCCTGAGCCTGGTCCCGGTGTTCGCGGATCCCCAGTCCGCCGTCGTCGGGGCCGCGGCGGGATATCTGAGTCTGTGGAGCCTGTTCCATGTATTCCGGCTGGTCACCGGAAAAGAGGGTATGGGATTTGGGGACTTCAAGCTGTTTGCCATGCTGGGGGCCTGGCTCGGCTGGCAGGCGCTGCCCCAGATCATCCTGCTGTCGGCTCTGGCCGGGGCTGTGCTCGGCACCCTGCTGATCGCCAACGGACGCCACGACCGGGGCATGCCGCTTCCCTTTGGTCCATTTCTCGCGGTCGCCGGATGGATAGCACTGATCTGGGGTCAAAGCATTAACGATTGGTACCTGCGCTTCTCGGGGCTGGGCTGAGTGCTGAAGGTCGGGCTCACCGGGGGTATCGGAAGCGGCAAGTCGACGGTCGCCGAGCGCCTTGCCGGGCTAGGGGCCGGGGTGGTGGATACCGACCTGATTGCCCGCGAGCTGACTGAGCCCGGGACTCCTACCCTGACGCTGATCGCTGCCGCGTTCGGCGCTGAGATCCTATTGCCGGACGGCACCTTGGATCGGAGTGCTTTACGGGAGCGGGTGTTTCGGGGACGGGAGGCGCGGGACCGGCTCGAATCCATCCTGCACCCGCCGATCCGCGACCTGATGTTGGAGCGGGCGGCGGGACTCTCCGCGCCCTATGCGGTTCTGGTCGTCCCGCTGCTCTTCGAGACCGGACAGGAGGCCCTGATGGATCGGGTGCTGGTGGTTGATTGCCCCGAGCAGACCCAGATCGAGCGGGTGAAGCGCCGTAGCCAGCTCCCTTCCCCCGAGATCGCCCGCATCCTGGCGAGCCAGATCTCCCGTGCCCAGCGGCTAGCCCGCGCCGACGACGTCATCGATAACAGCGGCGAGCCCGCGGCCCTGGAACCGCAGGTGGAGCGGCTGCACCGCTCGTACCTGGCCCTCGCCGCAGCAGCCCGAGGTCGGATATCTCATCGCAGCTGAGCGCCTCGGCGACTGTCTCCATGGTGGCCCGGACTATCTGTTCCGGGTCGTGCTCCACCCATCCGGGTGCCCGGTTTCGATTGAGACTCTCTATCGCTGCCCTACTGTAATTTCAATGCCCGGGGCCCTCCGAGGCTGCTATACCTGTGGCACCCCAATACGGATACAGGTAACGGAGACGCTCGCACACATGAAAGCTCACCACGCGGTCTTTGGCGTCTTGGCACTGCTGGCCGGGGCACTGGCATCGGCCAACCCGCCCCTGGGCCTACCGCCCACACCTATCCCCGCCGACAACCCCCAAACCCCGCAGAAGGTGGCCCTGGGGGACAAGCTCTTTCGAGACAAGCGATTTAGCGCCACCGGAGAGGTGGGCTGCGTGACCTGCCACGACCCGGCACTGGCCTTCACCGACAGCCCCAAGCGGGTCTCGCAAGGGGTCCGCTCGCTTACCGGAACCCGTAACGCACCCACGGTGATCAATGCCGCCTACATGAAGTCTATGTTCTGGGACGGGCGAGAGCCTGATCTGGAGCACCAGTCGCTCCAGCCCCCGGTGAATCCGGTCGAAGGCGGGCTCGCGGACCATGGGCCCATCCTGAACATCGTCCGCACGGACCCGGACTATGTGCAGGCATTTCAGGCGGTCTTCGGCAAGACCGGCGAGGCGGTCACCATGAAAGAGGTCAGTCAGGCGATCGCCAGCTTCGAACGCAGCGTCGTCGCCGCTGACTCCCCCTTCGACCGATACATCTTTGCCGGGGACCGGTCGGCACTGACCTATCAGCAGAAGAGCGGCCTTAACCTGTTCCTGAACAAAGGCCGCTGCGTCTCCTGCCACACCATCGAGCAGGATCAGGCACTGTTCACGGACAGCGAATTCCATAACATTGGCGTGGGTATTAACCAGGTTCAAGACGAGGTGCCGCGCCTGGCATCCGCTTTCCTGGCGGCCAAGCGTCAGGGAGCGGACGTGGACAAGACGGTGTTGACCGATCCCAAGGTCTCCGAGCTTGGGCGCTTTGCGGTCGTCGACGACCTTGCGACCGTCGGTGCCTTCAAAACCCCGACCTTGCGTAACGTCGCGCTCACCGCCCCCTATATGCACGACGGGAGCTTGAAAACACTGCGCGATGTCGTGGTCCATTACAACCTGGGCGGCAAGTCCAAGACGTCGGATCGCATCAATCCGTACTTAAGCGGTGGCATTCGGCCGCTCGATCTGACCGACCAGGAAATCGACGACCTGGTGGCCTTCATGGAGTCCCTGACCAGCCCCCAGTTTGCCCTGAAATAGCTTACATCTAGCGGAGACGAGGACCATGAACCATTCCATGTCGCGGCGCGGCTTCTTGCAGCGCGCCGCAGTCGTCGGCGTCGGCGGTCTGCTCCCGTTGAGTCTCGTCAAGCTGGTATTCGCCGACGAATCCCAGAGCTTCACCTTCGCCTATATCTCGGATTCGCATATCCAGCAGATTAAAGGCGCACAATTTGTGCGCAACTGGGACCAGGGACTCAAGCGCGCGGTGGCAGAGGCGAATTTGCTCTCGCCCAAGCCGGATTTCGTGCTCTACGGCGGGGACATCGCGCAGCTCGGGAAGAAGGATGAGATCGACCACGGTTTGGAGCTACTCGCGCCCCTGAGCTACAAGGTTCACTATGCCATGGGCGAGCACGACTACTATTTGGATTTGGGCGAATATTGGGAGAGCCGCCTGGGGCCCCAGTATTACAGCTTCGACCATAAGGGCGTGCACTTCGTGGTGCTCAACAGCGTCCTGACCTACCAGGACTGGATCGACAAATGGCCCACGCCTATGGATCGCATGCTGACCATGGCTGGCCTGGATAATCCCAAGGGCTCGCCATTCATGGTAGGCGACGCCCAGCGCGAATGGCTGCGTCAGGATTTGGCGCAGGTCCCCAAGACCACACCCGTGGTGGTCCTGTCGCATTCCCCTCTACAAAAAATCTTCAAGGGCTGGAATTTCTGGACCGAGGACGCCGAGCAGATTCAGGGTCTGCTCGCACCCTTCGATAAGGTCTCGGTCATCTATGGCCATGTCCACCAGATCCAGTACAACCAGATCGGCAACATCGCCTTCAACTCAGCTATGGCGACCGCCTGGCCCTGGCCCTACCCGCAGAGCTATGCCCAGGCCCCGAGCCATCTGCCGGTGCTCACGGTGCCTATGAACCGCGCCGATCCGTTCTTCGAGCGCGATGCCACCGGCTGGCAGTTTATCGATATCCACAGCGGCCGGCCGACCTTCGGCTATGTCCTCTACGATAACGCCAACCGGGTGGTAGCCTTCAACGAGGCGACCGGGCGTCCCGAGGACCGGGGCTATCAGTTGGCCGAGACCCGTATCCCGCCACAGACCCATTACTGAGCCGTACAAGCCCATTTCAGGCAGAGGAGAGATTCATGAACAGCCGAAGCGGAGCCGGGCGGACGACTATTGCGGCCTTGATGGTTGCCTTGCCCTTGGGCGCGGCGGCGGACGAGTTCACCGCCGAGGACGTGAAACGCTGGCAGGACCAATATCTACAGGTCGCGGAGCAGGGCCGCAAGCTCTGGGGCGACCCTGGGCTCGGGACCAACGGAGTAGCATGTGGCCAATGCCACCCGAACGCATCCAATACCCATCCCGAGACCTATCCCAAGTTCCAAAAGCAGCTGGGCAAGGTCGTCCACATGTGGGAGATGGCCAACTGGTGCATCCGCAACCCCTTGGAGGGACAGCCGCTGGCGGCCGACGACCCGAGGATGACTGCGCTCATGGCGTATGTAGCATTGGAGCGGCGGGGGGTGGCTCTGGATCCTGGGAAGCACTGATTCGAGTAGCGAGCTGCCGGTAACCCGTTGCGCTTAACGCTGTCGATTCTCCACTCCCGTCATTCCGGAAGGGAAGCCGAAGTCCAGGCCAGTTCGGGCGAACCCTCCGGCGGTACGGACCCGCAGATTTGAGCGCAATCCCTACTGGGCGCTAGTGTGGGCTCGGCAACGGACACTGGTGGCGAATTCTCCAAACGGCCGAATCGCGAACGATGCGGTTCGTGCCTCACCGCATCCTACGGCCGCATTTTTCGGGCCTTGCGGCGCCCGGGAGTCAATTCGCCACCAGTGTCCGCACCGCACCGGCCTGCCGGTGTGGCGGGCGGATAAGATAGGCCCGCGTCGCGGGCGATTCCCCGATTGCTTGAATCCGGACCTTGTTTTAGGCTCCCGAAAATATCCCCTGTCGCGTACCGATCAAGGGGTGCGAGTCCGTCAGCCGCGTTGGCTCCTTGGCGCCGACTTCCCAATAGGTACCCCATGACCCTCACCGAGCTGCGCTACATCGTCTCCGTAGCCAGGGAAGAGCACTTTGGCCGGGCTGCCGAGGCATGCTGCGTGAGCCAGCCTACCTTAAGCCTGGGTGTCAAGAAGCTGGAGGACGAGCTGGGCGTTATGCTCTTCGAGCGCGGACACCACGAGGTGCTGGTCACACCGGCTGGACGGCGGATCGTCGAGCAGGCTGGCCGCATCCTGGAGGAGTCCAATATCCTCAAGCGCATGGCGCGCGAGTCTACGGACCCCTTGGTCGGCCCGTTGCGGCTTGGGGCCATTTACACCATCGGCCCCTACCTGTTGCCTGCCCTGCTCCCGGCGGTGAAGGAGTACGCGCCGCGCATGACCCTGATCGTGGAAGAAAACTACACGGCGGTGTTGCGCAAACGACTGAAGTCCGGCGCACTGGATGCCGCGATTCTCTCGCTGCCTTTCGAGGAGCCAGGGATCCGCACCGAGCCCATCTACGAGGAGCCATTCGTAGTGCTGCTCCCGATCGCCCACCCACTCGCGCAGCAGGAGACGATCGAGGTCCGACAGCTCCGCTCCGAGCCGTTGCTGCTGCTCGGCAAGGGACATTGCTTTCGCGATCAAATTCTTGAATTTTGCCCCGAGTGCGGCCGGCCAGCGGACGACGACCTTCAGATCGCCCTGGAGGGCGGATCGCTGGAGACCATCCGATACATGGTCGCAAGCGGTGCCGGAGTGACGATACTCCCCGCCACTGCCGCTTGCGCCGACCGTTTGCCCCAGCGCCTGCTGACCATCCGGCGCTTCGCAGGACCTCAGCCCAGCAGGCGCGTGGCGCTGGCCTGGCGGATTGGATTCGCCCGCGAGCCCGCGCTGGCCGCGCTCAGGGACGCTATCCGTGCGACCGGGCTCACCGGGGTGGAGCTTCTCTCGGGTTGATGCTGGCGGGATCGGATCGATTCGCTTTCGGCCGATTGCGCCTAGACCTCTGCCCAGGCTCTCGACCCGGCGTGTCAGCGCCGTCGCGCGCCGAACGGAGTCTCCGGGCAGTCCCATCGTTTGGCATCGAGCGCCCGCCGGCTCGACCCTGCCGACCTTCCGCAACGCCCGCTCGGATGTCCTATTTCCCGCTATGAATCAACCGGATCAATTCAGGCTGACTATGGGCCCCAGTCTTTTCGAAGATTGCACGCAACTGCGAGCGTAAAGTGTAATAAGAGCGCTGGGTGCGGGCCGCCACCCGCTTGAGCGATCCGCTCTGTGCCAGGCGCTCGGCGAGGCGCGCCTCCGCGGGCGTAAGCCCGTAGGTCCTGGCGAGTCGATCGAAGTCCGGTTGGCCGGTTGCGCCCGCGAGCGCCTCCTGGATCAAGACTGCGCGGGCGATGTGGTTGAAATAGCGCTGGAGCCGGGCGATCTCGTCCGTACCGTAGGCACCGGCCTCCGGCGACCTGGGCATGCCCAGTTGAAGATAGAGACCGTCCGGCTTGCGCATAAAGGCCCCGGCCGTATAGCGGATGCCGTTGGGCCTAAACCAATCGTTGTAATACTCCGAAGCGCAGAACGTCTTGGCCGGGATGAGCGAGTCTCCGGTGACGACGATATCCCTGGGCATCTTGCCCGATCGCATCGCTGCGACAAACGGATCGATGGCGGCGAAATGCTCGGCGTACTCGTGCCAGGGGCGTTCGTCGGCCCCCGCTTGCGACAGTCTGCGGGTCTGCTGGGGCTCGCTTCCATAGACCAACAGCAGGGTGACTTCGGTCGCAAAGTCTGCCCGCAGACGTGCGAGCGCCTCGTCCCAGGTCGCACGGCCCAAGGAGACGTCATGGATGTGCTCAATCAGGTCCAGATCGATCACGGAAGTCGGCGATCCGCTGGCTCGTTGGCGATGGGCCCCATTCGTCCGCCTGGGCTTGCAGTGCACCCGGCGGCCTGGGATTGGGCGGGTTCATTCCGGTCGCTTCAAGCGGGCCGACGGGTGGACGCTCTCTCGGCGCGGGCGAGGCGCAGATGCTCTCGAGAGCGTGTCTGGGCGTGGGCTCCCGCTCTAGAACAGGATGTGAAAATACCACTCCGGGAATCCGCCATCAAACCCTACATGTCCCGGGATCGGCGCGGATTCGGCAGGGTCCGGGTGTTGGACCCTGCCGAAAGGCGACGGATGCGACGAGCCCGGCCCGTCAGCAGCCGGGACGATAGCGCAGATCGAGCGTATAGGGATGCTCCCCCGCCGGCTCCTCCGCAGGCGGGTCCATGGGCCCGGGGGTGTGGCCCATGAGCCGGAAGCGGGCGATGCGCCGGCTCTCGGCCTCGTAGGCATTGACCGGGAAATTGGACTCGCTGCGCCCGCCCGGGTGTGCCACATAGTAGGTACAGCCACCTAAGCTCTGGCGGTTCCAGGTGTCGACCACCTCGAAGACCAGCGGACCCTGGGGCGGGATCGTGGGATGCAGTCCGGAGGGCGGGCTCCATGCCTTGAAGCGCACCCCGGCGACGAATTCCGCCCGCTTGCCGGTGGGGCGCAAGGGTATCCGTCGGCCGTTGCAGGCCAGGACATGCCGGTCGCCGACCATCCCATTGACCTTCACCTGCATCCGCTCGACCGAGGAATCGACGAAGCGGGAGGTGCCCTGGGCTGTGACCTCCTCGCCCAGCACATGCCAGGGCTCGATGGCCGCGCGCAGCTCCATATGGATGCCGTTGTCTGTCACCAGGTCCCCGTAATGGGGGAAGCGGAACTCGAAGAAGGGGTCGAACCAGGCCGGGTCGAAGGGATAGCCGGCCCGGCGCAGGTCGCAGATCACGTCCTCGAAATCCTGGCGGACGAAATGCGGCAACAGGAACCGATCATGCAGCTCGGTGCCCCAGCGCACGGGCTTGCGGGTGTATGGCTGTTTCCAGAAGCGGGCGACCAGGGTCCGCAGCAGCGCCAGCTGGGCCAGGCTCATGCGCGCATGGGGCGGCATCTCGAAGGCACGGAACTCCACCAGGCCCTGGCGACCGGAGGCTGAGTCCGGGGAGTAGAGCTTGTCGATGCAGAACTCGGTGCGGTGGGTGTTGCCGGTGACATCGGTCAGCAGGTTGCGCAGCACCCGGTCGACGATCCAGGGCTGGGGGACCTCCCCCGGGGGCATTTGCTGGAAGGCGATGTCGAGCTCGTAGAGCCGGTCGTCGCGCGCCTCGTCGACCCGCGGGGCCTGGCTGGTGGGTCCGATGAACATGCCTGAGAAGAGATAGGACAGGCTTGGGTGGTGCTGCCAGAAGGCGATGAGGCTCTGCACCAGATCGGGCTTGCGCAGGAGCGGGCTGTCGGCCGGAGTGGGACCGCCGAGCGTCACATGGTTGCCGCCGCCGGTGCCTGTGTGGCGTCCGTCGAGCATGAATTTCTCGGTGCCGAGCCGGGCGAGACGCGCCTCCTCGTAGAGGATGTGGGTGTCGCGCACCATCTCGTCCCAGGACTCGAAGGGGTGGATGTTGACCTCGATCACGCCCGGGTCAGGGGTGACCGCGAGCTTCTGGAGCCGATGGTCGCGCGGCGGCTCGTAGCCCTCGATGACGATGGGCATCGCAAGCTCCGCGGCCGTGTCCTCCAGACACATCGCCAGGTCCAGCCAGTGCTCCAGGTGGGTGAGCGGCGGCATGAAGCAGTAGAGCCGGCCCTCCCGCGGCTCGATGCAGAGCGCGGTGCGCACCAGGTCCGGATGCAGGTCGTCGGGGAGGGCGACCTGGGGATGGACTGCCTGGTGCGAGTCGTCGACCGGGGTGAGGCGACCGTAGCGGGCGGCGATGTCCCGGGATGCGACGCCCTGCTCGCGGATCTGCTGGGGGCGCTGGGCCGGCTCGACCAGACGGCTGTAACGGCGCGACACCTCGTCGAAGGGCGAGCGCAGGGGCGAGACCGGCTCGAAGGGGTTACGCTCGGGCACCTGATCCAGCTCGGACTCAGGCAGGTAGGGCAGGGAGTCCAGCGGCAGGCGGAAGCCCATGGGCGAGTCGCCTGGGATCAGGAACAGTCGTCCGTCGCGGAAGGTCCATTTGCCGCTCTTCCAGCCGCCCTGGTCGCCGAAGCCCCACCAGCGCAGCGGCAGCGTGTAGCCGGCGGTGCGGTTGAGCCCCTGGTCGAAGAGCCGGGCGATGCGCTTGCGCTCGTTGGGGTCCTTGAGCTTGTTGTCCAGCGGGTCGACGTTGACCGGCAGGCGCTGCTCCTTCCATAGGTAGTACCAGACATCTTCATAGGCCGGCTCGGCGAAGGCCGGGTCGACGCCCAGATGCCTGGCCAGGGTTCGGATGAAGGTCTCGGCCTCCGCCGGGCCATGACCGTAGCTCGTGTTCTCCTGGCCGAGCAGGCTGGGGTCGCGCCACACCGGCTCGCCGTCTTTGCGCCAGTAGCAGGAGAGCGCCCAGCGGGGGAGCTGCTCGCCGGGATACCACTTGCCCTGGCCGATGTGGAGCAGCCCGCCGGGAGCGAAGCGATTCTTCAGCCGCAGCACCAGGTCCTCGGCCAGGAGCTTCTTGGTGGGTCCGAGCGCCGCGGTGTTCCACTCGGCCCCGTCCATGTCGTCGATGGAGACGAAGGTAGGCTCCCCGCCCATGGTCAGGCGCACGTCTTGCGCTGTCAGCTCCGCATCGACCTTATGGCCTAAGTCTTCGATCGCCGCCCATTGCTCGTCGGTATAGGGCTTGGTGACCCGCGGGTCTTCGTGGATGCGCCGGACCTCGTTATGGAAATAGAGCGCGACCTCGCACTTGTCTGTCGCCCCGGTGATGGGGGCCGCGCTCAAGGGATCCGGGGAGCAGGCGAGCGGGATGTGGCCCTCGCCGGCGAAGAGTCCGGAGGTGGGGTCCAGCCCGATCCAGCCGGCCCCGGGGCAGTAGACCTCGGTCCAGGCGTGCAGATCGGTGAAGTCCTGCTCCGGACCCGAGGGACCGTCCAGGGACTTCACGTCTGCCGTCAGCTGGACCAGATAGCCCGAGACGAAACGCGCCGCGAAGCCCAGGTGGCGGAGGATCTGCACCAGGACCCAGGCCGAGTCCCGGCACGAGCCCTTGGCGAGTCCGAGGGATTCTTCGCAGGTCTGAATCCCAGGCTCCATACGGATCACATAGCCGATGGACTCCATGAGCCGCTTGTTCAGGTCGACCAGGAAATAGACGGTCTCGCGCGGGGTGCGGTCCACCCCGGCCAGCCATTCCTTCAGGAGCGGACCCTCCTCCTTGATCTCCATATAGGGGGCCAGCTCTTTCTGGAGCTGAGCGTCGTACTGGAAGGGACACTTGAAGGCATACTCTTCCAGGAAAAAGTCGAAGGGGTTGATCGTGATCATCTCCGCGATCACGTCCACCTCGACCGTCAGACTCCGGGTCTTCTCCGGAAACACCAGTCGCGCCAGATAGTTGCCGAAAGGGTCCTGCTGCCAATTCAGAAAGTGCTCGGCAGGCTCGATCTTGAGCGAGTAGGCGCGGATCGGGGTGCGGCAGTGGGCGGCCGGGCGCAGCCGAACCACATGGGGCGACAGGGCCACCAAACGGTCGAACCGGTACTCGGTCTTGTGGTTGATGGCGACAAGGATCGACATGAGGGTCCGTACTCCGAGGTTGAGCGCAGGAAAAGCGGGGGGACGGCAGGAAAGGCTCCAGCAGGGTCGATGATGGTAGCCTCCCGGAACCGCCCGAGTCCACGTCGATTTACGCCCCAGAATGGGGCGATTGATCATGGGCTTGGCATATGCTGCATCAGGTTGGGAACGAATCCCGCCGGTTTCGTGGCCTAGAAATACAATGTCGGCGATCCCAAGCAAAAAAGACAAGCTCGACTACCGATTGACTGCGATCGGCAACCGATGGCCCGCTTAATCGACTGACCCCGGTCCTCACCGCTTTCGGCAGGGTCTGCGTCTCGCTTGCCGATCCCCCAGGCCTTACCTTTTCACACGCCTGCACTGTTGTCCGCCGCTGCCCCGCGCTCCCGCTGCCTTCTCGTCCTGCCGCTGAGGTATACTGTGGCTCGCATCCACCTGCCTGCCGATCCTCGCCGTGTCCTATATACTCTTCAAGAACCTGCACATCCTGGGTGCTATTATCCTTATCGGCAATGTGACCGTGACGTCGGTGTGGAAGGTCTTTGCAGACCTCACTCGAAACCCGTCTATTATTGCCTTTGCCCAGCGGCTGGTGACTTACACCGACTGGTCGTTCACCGTTGGCGGCGTGGTGCTCGTCATGGTCGGCGGCTATGGGATGGCCTGGGTCTCCGGTATGAACGTCATTTCACTCGGCTGGCTATTCTGGAGCCAGTTCTGGTTTTATGTCTCAGGGCTGATCTGGATGTTCATCCTGGTGCCGATCCAGATCGCGCAGGCGCGCCAGGCACGGGGCTTCCAGGAGTGCGATCCCATACCCAAATCCTATCGGCGGCGATCTCGAATCTGGATCTTTTGGGGAGTCGTCTCGACCGTGCCGCTGGTCTATGCGCAGTACCTCATGGTCGCTAAACCTTAAGATGCGCTTGGGGCTGTGACTTCGGAGAATCGCCCGCCGGAGCAGACCTCGATCCACAGCGACTCGCCGTTCTTGCGCTTCATTCCCAGCACAGTGTCGCGCGGAAGCTGTCTAACGTGTCTGGTAATGGCATCCATCACCCAGCCGTGGGTGATCGCCAGGACCCTGTCGCCCGCGTGCGCATGGGCGATGTCTTGTAAGGCATCCAGCACTCGGTCCGCGAACCGGTCGATGCATTCCCCCTCGTCGAAATGGCAGGCTGGATTGCGGCGCAGGATCTCCTGGTGAAGCCCTGGATGAGTGACCGACAGCTCGCTCTTGGGCACACCTTGGATCAGCCCGAAGTGCCGCTCCCTGATTCCCTCGTACAGCGTCGGCGGAGGCAGATTCCAAGCCTCGCAGATTATCTCCGCGGTCTCCGCGGACCGTCTCAATGGACTGGTGCAGACGCTCGAAAATCCGAACCGCTTCAGGCTTTCTGCCATGTCGCGCGCCTGCTGCCTGCCGGTATCGTTCAACGGTACGTCGATCCAACCCTGTAAGATCCCGGAGATATTCCAGTCGGTCTCCCCGTGTCGGGTGACGCAGAGCAGCGTGGGGCATTGGGCATCGGCTTGCTGGGGCACGGCACGACCTCGGTAGAGTCTATTATGGCCGGGATGCTGATCGACGCTCGGGGGCGAGACTTAATTCCAGAAGAGAGACATGGCAGCGCGAGCCGTCGCCTGGCGACTCATCGCACGCAGTCGACATAATACCGCACATGCCCGTTCACCGCCTCCTTCACCAACCCATGGATGTCGGTCTCGAATCCCGGAAACTGCTCGTTAAACGACCGTGCGAACTTTAGATAACGCACGATGGTTGAGTTAAACCGCTCGCCGGGGATCAGCAGCGGGATACCGGGTGGGTAGGGTGTGAGCAGGATGGCCGTGATCCGCCCCTCCAGGTGGTCGATCTCCACCCGCTCGATCTCACGGTGCGCCATGCGCGCGAAGGCATCCGCCGGACGCATCGCCGGTGCCATCTCGGAAGTGTACATCTCGGTGGTGAGGCGCGGGATGTCGTGCTCTCGATAGACTGCGTGGATGCGGTCGCACAGATCCTTCAAGCCAATGCGCTCGTAGCGCGGCTGCTTGGCAACGAACTCCGGCAGCACGCGCCATAAGGGCCGATTGTGGTCGTAGTCGTCTTTAAACTGCTGGAGCTCGGTGACCATCGTGTTCCACCGGCCTTTGGTGATTCCGATGGTGAACATGATGAAGAACGAATAGAGCCCGGTCTTCTCCACGATGATGCCATGCTCGACCAGATAGCGGGTGACGATGGCGGCGGGGATGCCCCAGTCGGCCACATTCCCATCCACGTCTACCCCGGGAGTAATGACGGTGGCCTTGATGGGGTCCAGCATGTTGAACCCGGGGGCAAGGTCCCCGAATCCATGCCAGCGCTCCCCGGCGCGTAATATCCAGTCCTCGCGCGCGCCTATGCCTTCCTCGGCAAGCTCGTCAGGCCCCCAGACCTTGAACCACCAGGACTCTTCAAGCTCCAAGTCGACCTTGCGCATGGCGCGGCGGAAATCCAGTGCCTCCAGGATCGACTCCTCCACCAGAGCCGGCCCGCCGGGGGGCTCCATCATTGCCGCTGCCACGTCGCAGGAGGCGATGATGGCGTATTGGGGACTGGTGGACATGTGCATGAGGAATGCCTCGTTGAACACGTCGCGGTCGAGTCTGCGGGTTGCGCTGTCTTGTACCAGGATCTGGGATGCCTGCGAGAGTCCGGCCAAGAGCTTATGAGTGGATTGGGTGGAGAAAATCATCGAGTCGCGGCAGGGTGCGCGGCTCTCGCCGATGGCGTGGTAGTCCCCGTAGAATTCGTGGAAGGATGCATGGGGTAGCCATGCCTCGTCGAAGTGCAGGGTATCGATGCGCCCGTCGAGCATCGACTTGATGGTCTCGACGTTGTAGATGACCCCGTCGTAAGTGCTCTGAGTGATGGTGAGGATGCGCGGCCGGCTGCCGGTCTGAGCGAAGGGGTTCGCAGCGATCTTGCGCTCGATGTTCTCCCATCGGAACTCGGAGAGCGGGATGGGGCCGATGATCCCGTAGTGGTTGCGGGTCGGCATGAGGAAGACCGGGATGGCCCCGGTGATCGTGATGGCGTGCAGGATGGACTTGTGGCAGTTGCGGTCCACCACGACCACGTCTCCGGGGGCGACCGTGGAATGCCAGACGATCTTGTTGGAGGTCGAGGTCCCGTTGGTGACGAAGAAGAGATGGTCCGCGTGGAAGATGCGTGCGGCGTTGCGCTCCGAGGCGGCCACCGGCCCTGTGTGGTCAAGGAGCTGGCCCAGCTCCTCGACCGCGTTGCAGACATCGGCCCGCAGCAGGTTCTCCCCGAAGAACTGGTGGAACATCTGACCCACTGGGCTCTTCAAGAAGGCCACCCCCCCCGAGTGTCCTGGGCAATGCCAGGAGTAAGAGCTGTCCGCCGCATAGTGGGTCAGCGCCCGAAAGAAGGGTGGGGCAAGCGAATCCAGATAGTTGCGTGCCTCACGGGCGATGTAGCGGGCGACAAACTCCGGGGTGTCCTCGAACATGTGGATGAATCCGTGGAGCTCGCGCAGCACGTCGTTGGGGACATGGCGGGAGGTGCGGGTCTCGCCGTAGAGAAAGATCGGGATGTCCGCGTTGCGGAAGCGGATCTCCTCCACGAATGCGCGCAGCTGGGCAATCGCCGCCGCCGACTCCTCGGGCGAGGAGAACTGCTCGTCGTCGATCGACAGGATGAAGGCCGAGGCGCGCGATTGCTGCTGGGCGAACGAGGCCACGTCCCCAAAGCTCGTGACCCCCAATGTCTCGATGCCTTCCTCTTCGAGCGCCTTGGCGAGCACCCGCACCCCGGTGCCGCTGGCGTTCTCGGAGCGGAAGTCCTCGTCGACGATGACTACGGGGAAACGGAAACGCATGGGTGTCCCTCCTAAAGGGGCAACGTGGTAAACGCGGCAGTATAGGACCAAGCGCGGTCGATCGCGTGAACACCTGGGGAGCTGCGAGCGACGCGCCGCGCGCAGCTCGTACCTTGCCTTTATCATCGGGGCAATCCCTACCTGCGAGGCAGCAAATCCATGGCCGCAACCAGCCTGATCGCCCTGATCGACGATATCGCCACCGTCCTAGACGACATCTCAGTCATGACCAAGGTCGCCGCGCGCAAGACCGCGGGCGTCTTGGGCGACGATCTGGCGCTCAACGCGCAGCAGGTGACCGGGGTACGCGCGGAGCGGGAGCTTCCGGTGGTGTGGGCGGTGGCCAAGGGGTCGCTCCTCAACAAGGCGATCCTGGTCCCGGCGGCGCTCGCGATCAGCGCGGTGGCACCCTGGTCGATCCTTCCGCTTCTGATGCTCGGCGGCGCCTTTCTCTGCTACGAGGGGTTCGAGAAGCTCGCCCACAAGCTCCTGCACCCCCGGTCTGAGGACGAGGCGCATCATGGCGAGCTGACCCAGGCGCTCCTGGACCCGGCGGCGGATCTGGCCGAGCTTGAGCGGTCGCGGATCAAGGGCGCCATCCGTACGGACTTCATTTTGTCCGCCGAGATCATCGTCATTACCTTAGGCATCGTTGCGGGCGCGGCCTTTGGCACCCAGGTTGCCGTCCTGGCGGGGATCGGGCTTATCATGACCCTAGGCGTCTACGGGTTGGTGGCGGGGATCGTGAAGCTGGACGATCTGGGGCTCTATCTCAGCCGGCGGGAGGGGGCGGGCGCTGGGCCCGACTTTTTGCGCTGGCTGGGAGTGCGCATCCTGGCCGCTGCCCCCTGGCTCATGAAGCTCCTGTCTGTGGTCGGTACCGCTGCGATGTTTCTGGTGGGCGGCGGGATCATCACCCACGGGATACCGGGCGCCCACGCGGCGATCCACCATCTCGCCGAGGCCCTCGGCACAGTCCCGGTGGCCGGTGCAGTCCTGGCGGGCGCTGCGCCGCTGCTGATGGACGCACTGACCGGCATCCTGGTCGGGGCACTGGTCCTGGGGGCGGTGACCTTGGGGGGGCGGGTCTGGCGGGCTGCGGCATCGGAACAAATCTAGGCCGATGTTTTTGAAGGGTCTTCCATGCCCCCGGCAAGCAGATGCTCGGGGACGGTCAGCTCGGTATCGTGGACGGGTTTTATCGGCTATCCGGAGGATTCGGGCTCGCCGCCGAGATCGGCGCACCGCTGACTATCGAGCAGGGTCGGCTGGTCTTCGCCAAGACCCCCATCGACATGGAATACGACAGCGCCATCGGCGACCGCAAGGACTCGGTCAAGCTCCGCTACGACCTTGCCCGCCGCATCGAGCTTTAGACGAAGATCGGGGAGAACCCGGGGGCGGACATTTTCTATACCTTCGAGAACGATTGGCTCAGTCGCAAGCCTTTGCCCGCAAGCGGGCGCAAATAACGCCCGCAAGAGAGTATTTTCCGCAAATGAACGCAAATGATGACACATTAGTCTGGGCGGTCCATTCATTGGCGGGCATTAATCCCCGCCTGCCAGTCGCCGCGCTTGCGGTGCTATTGGCGTTCGGACCGGGCGTAACCCTTGCCGCCTCGGACACCATCGGCTTCGACCTCAACCGATTGGACTCGTCCGGTCTCTACGGTCCGCCGGACGGACGGCGCGCACTGGACTACGAATATTGCATCCCAGAAGGCCAAAACTACCGTGATCGGGTAGCGGCCATCGACCCCAGCGCCAGGTTCCAATCAGGCAGCCGCGGTCGGATCGGCTGCGGACCGGGTCAGGTCCTTACCCTCGGCAACACCCACCAAAGCGGTTACCGGCAGATCCTCCTGGACCTCGCCGAGCTGCCCTTCGTAGAACTGATCGTCGAGGCGTTCTTCGAGTGACGCTGCACAGCTCCGAGACCCCGATGTTCGCCGCGACCGAGCCCGCACCGGAGGCCGCCCCCCGTCTCTGGCACCCCCGTCACTGGCCGAGCTGGCTGGCGGTGGGTCTCGTCTATGCCCTGGGCCGGCTGCCCTTCCCGCTGATCTGGGCACTAGGCCAGGCATTGGGCCGACTCGCCTATCTGCTGGCCGCCGATCGTCGGGCTGTGGGCCGCAAGAACCTCGCGCTCTGTCTCGCCGATCGCCCCGAGCGCGAGCGCGAGCGTATCCTGCGCGACCACTTCGGCTGGCTCGGGGTCGCCTCATTGAGTCAGGGGGTCGGTTGGGGGATTTCCCGTCGTCGGCTTAAGCGTCTGGTGCGCATCGAGAGCCGAGGCCCCATCGACGACCGTATCGCGCAGCGCCTGCCGACCATCCTCCTGGTGCCGCATTTCGTGGGACTGGAGCTTGGTGCGGTCGCGTGTACAACTCTGATTCATTCCGGGGTCTATATGTACCAGCGTATCCGCGACCCGGTTGTGGACCATCGGATCAATCAGGCGCGCCGTCAGTACGGCGGAATCTCCATCGAGCGCAACGACGACCTGCGCAGACTGATCCGCACCATCAAGCAGGGCGTGCCATTCTTCTACCTGCCGGACCAGGACGGCGGGCGACGTGGTATCTTCGTCCCCTTTTGCGGGGTCGCCGCTTCTACAGTCCCCATGCTCGGGCGCTTCGCCGCTATGACCGGGGCGCTGGTCATCCCGACCTACGCGCGCTTCCTGCCTTGGGGCCGGGGCCTTGCGCTCACCTTCGACCCACCCCTCGCGCCCTTTCCTACCGGCGACCAGGCGTCCGACGCGGCACTGATGAACCGGACGATCGAGGCGCGCATCCACACCATGCCGGAGCAGTATTTTTGGGTACACCGACGCTTCAAGACCAGACCGCCGGGGGAGCCACCCATCTATCCCCCGAAACGCCGCAAACAGCTCCGGCCATAGTCGAGCCCGCTGGCACGCCGGGCGAAGGCCGACTGCGTATCGGCCGACCACGGGACTGGCTGATCGGCGCTGCCGTGCTCGCCGCCCTGATTGGAGTGGTGCAATACACCGTGGGCTGGGGGCCGCTGCTCGCACCCTGGCTCGCATTCTCGCCCGTGATGGTGGCCTGGCTATTCCTGCTCGCAGCCCTGAGCTATGCGGTGCGGGCGGTGCGCGTCTACGAATGGTTCCGCCCGCAATTCTCCGGGCAATTCATGCCGCTGCTGCGGCTCACCATCCTGCACAACGCAGCCAATAATCTGATGCCCATGCGCACCGGGGAGCTGGTATTCCCCTGGCTCATGAAGCGCTATTTCGGCCACGGATTCTTCGACGCCGCCGCGGCACTTCTATGGATTCGTATCCTGGACATCCATTTCCTCGGGCTGGTCGCCATCCTCGTGCTCTATCTCCGCGACCCATCCTGGATCTGGTGGGCGGCAGCCGTGCTATGGCTCGCCGCACTCTCCATCCTGGCACTGATTGGACGCCTCGGAGTCTCCAAGCACCTGTCCGGTCCCGGTCGTATCCGCAAGATTGTCCGGCTGGTCGCCGGTGCAGCACCCCGCAACCCCTGGCTGATCGTCCGGGTCTATGTCTGGACCACCGCCACCTGGGGTCTCAAGTTCGTCGCATTCGCAAGCGTGCTGCATCATTTCGTACCGGTCGATTTCTGGCGGGTCATCGCCGGCGTCATGGGCGCCGAGCTTTCCAGCATACTCCCCGTTCATGGCATCGCCGGCAGCGGCAGCTACGAGTTTGCCGCGGTGGCAGCCCTTGTGCCTTTAGGAGTGAATGCCAAGCTGGCGCTGGCTGGGGCGGTGAACCTGCATCTTTTCTTGCTTGGGACGACCGTGCTGCTAGGGGCCTTGGCTTTCTTGCTGCCGAAGCCAGCGAGCGGGCGATAGTACATTCCGGGTTCTGAAACCCTGCGACGGGTCAATCGCTTGGGGGGCAACGATTCAGCAGGCGAACGACGCAATCCTGGGAAGCATCGATTTCGAGAATGACTGATAGATTGCGGTCTGAGACCTCGATAGGTCGCGCCGGTGGTGGTGCAGCGCCGGATAGCAGAGATCCCAAACGGCTTTTCTATCCATGTGCGATGCTTCAAGCGGCGATCAGAGCTCCGTGTACGGATATATCCGCCGGGACCGGTTGGCGTCAGGCCGCCCCCAGACAGTCCGGGTAGCTCCGCCACCCCAACTTTGATAAATCCAATTGATGCCCGCCCAAAACCCTATATAATGCTGCGGCGCACAATGGCCTGCGGTGCCGGCCGGACACCGGATGGACACGACCGGCCAGGACATCAGGGAGCAGTCCGCGCGGACCGCGACTGCCAGTCCGGGGCAGGCCGCGGTGTCGAACGGGAGACCTTTAAGAGCGCCCCGGCGCGTCCCTGACCCATCGCAGGACCAAGCATGCAAACCACGAGACCCGTGTTTCTGGATTTGTGGCGGATCAAGCTACCCGCCACCGGCTATGTCTCCATCTTCCACCGCATCAGCGGGGTGCTGATGGTCGCCTCCATCCCGGTCGCAGCCTTCCTGTTCGACCAAGCCGTGTCCGGTCCGGAGGGGTTCGCCTACGCGGTCGCCTTCTTCGATCATTGGCTGGTGCGCTTGGCACTGGTGGCCCTGGCCTGGAGCCTGCTGCACCATCTGTTTGCGGGGATCCGCTATCTGCTCCTGGACCTGCACTTGGGGCTCGACCGGGAGTCCTCGCGCCGTAGCGCCAACGTCACCATCGTCAGTGCCGTGGTGGCCCTGGTCGTGGTCCTGATTTTAGGGGTTGCACTATGAGCCGCCAGGCATCCGGAGTCATGGCCTGGGTGACCCAGCGGGTTACCGCGGTCTATCTCGCCTTTTTCCTAACCTATCTCCTGCTCCATTTCCTGTTCGACGCACCGGCCGACTATCTGGAGCTGCGGACTTGGGTTGCCCATCCTCAGGTGAGCGCCGGGCTGGTGCTGATGGTTCCTCTGCTGCTGGCACACGCTTGGGTGGGCATCCGCGATGTGTTTCTGGACTATGTGAAGATCGTCGCGCTGCGCGTGGTCCTGTTGGCGCTCGTCGCCTTCCTGTTCGTCGGCTCGGGGCTCTGGGCCTTCAAGGCGATCGTGATCGCCGACATCACCGCCGTCATCCCAGGGTAATCGCGCCATGTCCATCCCAACCAGACACTTCGATGCACTGATCGTCGGCGCCGGCGGAGCCGGGCTCAATGCCGCGCTCCAACTGGCGAGCGCCGATGTCAACGTGGCGGTCGTCTCCAAGGTCTTTCCGACCCGCTCCCACACGGTAGCGGCCCAGGGAGGCGTGAACGCGGCGCTGGCCAATGTCCTGCCCGACAACTGGCACTGGCATATGTTCGATACGGTGAAGGGCTCCGACTATCTCGGAGACCAGGACGCTATCGAGTTCATGTGCCGGGAGGCGATCCCCACCGTCTATGAGCTGGAGCACGCGGGCGTGCCCTTCTCGCGCCTGGACAACGGCAAGATCTACCAGCGCGCCTTCGGCGGCCAGAGCCAGGACTTCGGCGGCGATCAGGCCGCGCGGACCTGCGCGGCGGCGGACCGCACCGGCCACGCCATTCTGCATACCCTCTATCAGCAGAACATCCGCGCCCGCACGCATTTTTTCGACGAATTCTTCGCCCTGGATCTGGTGCGGGACAAGGACGGGATCGTCTGCGGCGCCCTGGTGCTGGAGATCGAGACCGGCGAGCCGCTGCTGATCGAGGCCAAGGCGACCCTGCTTGCCACCGGCGGTTGCGGACAGGTCTTCCGCACCACGTCCAATGCACACATTAACACCGGGGACGGCTGCGCCATGGCATTGCGCGCAGGTATCCCAATGATGGACATGGAGTTCTACCAGTTCCACCCGACCGGCATCGCCGGCAAGGGCATGCTGATCACCGAGGGGGTGCGCGGCGAGGGCGGATTCCTGGTCAACAAGAACGGCGAGCGCTTCATGGAGCGCTATGCCCCCCGGGCGAAAGACCTGGCGAGCCGCGACGTGGTGGCCCGCTCCATCGTCACCGAGGTCAAGGAAGGGCGCGGTGCCGGAGAGAACGCCGATTACATTCTGCTCAAGCTCGACCACCTGGGTGCGGATGTCATCGATAAACGCCTGCCGGGCATCCGCGAGTCGAGCCGAATCTTCGCCGGTGCAGACCCGGTGCGCGAGCCCATCCCGGTCTTCCCGACCGCCCACTATGCCATGGGCGGCATCCCCACCGACCGCTTCGGGCGGGTGGTGGTGCCTGCCGGTCAGGGGGAGGAGGTCGTTCCCGGGCTCTACGCGGCGGGCGAATGTGCCTGTGCCTCGGTCCACGGTGCCAACCGTTTAGGCGGCAACTCGCTCCTGGATATCCTGGTGTTCGGGCGCCTGGCGGGCAAGGACATCATCGAGTTCGTGCGCGCCAACCCCTTTGCCCGCGAGACCGATCCGGCAAGCCTGGATGCCGCCATGTCGCGCCTTACCCGCTGGGAGAGGAAGGGGACCGGCATCCCGGCTCACCAGCTTAGGGCGGATCTGCGCAAATGCATGGAGGACCACGCCGGCGTCTTCCGTACCGAGGAAGTCATGGCCGAGGGCTACACGAAGCTCTGCGAGCTGCGCGACCGTTTGCCGGATGCCCGGCTCGCGGACCAGTCCAAGGTCTTCAACACCGCCCGCATCGAGGCGCTGGAGATGGAGAATCTGTTCGACGTGGGGTTCTCGATCGCAGTCTCCGCGCTGCACCGCAAGGAGAGCCGGGGTGCACATTCGCGGCCGGATTACCCCAATCGCGACGACGTCAACTGGATGAAGCACAGCCTGTACTTCCGCGACGGCGATCGCATGGACTATAAGCCGGTGCGCACCAAGCCGCTCACGGTCGAGTCGTTCCCGCCGAAAGAAAGGGTGTATTGAAGAAGGGCCGAGGGCCAAGGACCGTGGGCCCAGCTCGCGCACCCTGTTCCTCGGCCCTTGGCCCTCGGCCCTGGTATCGGGTCAGAAGGCACTCGCCGCCAGCACTGCGGCGTATATACCGTGGATAGTTAGCAGGCAATGCCAATGAAAATCAGCGTCTACCGCTTTAATCCCGACGTCGACAAGAAGCCGCGCATGCAGACCTTCGAGGTCCGCCCCTTCCAGGGAATGATGCTGCGCGACGCGCTCCTGGAGATCAAGAAGCAGGACGAGAGCTTCGCCTTCCGTCATTCCTGCGGGGAAGGAGTCTGCGGCTCCGATGGGGTGAATGCGAACGGCAAGAACTGTCTCGCCTGTATCACCCCGATCACGGATCTCAAGGAGCCGATCTCGGTCCGTCCGTTCCCCGGGCGCCCGGTGATCCGGGACCTGGTGGTGGACATGACCCAGTTCTACGAACAGTATCGGGCGGTCAAGCCTTATCTGGTGCGCAAAGACCCCCTGCCGGAGCAGGAGATCCCACAGTCTCCGGCGGATCGGGACCAGCTCGACGGGTTGTATGAATGCATCCTGTGCGGCTGCTGCTCCACTGCCTGCCCGTCCTTCTGGTGGAACCCCGAGAAGTTCCACGGTCCCGCGGCACTGCTTCAGGCCTGGCGCTTCCTGGCCGACACCCGCGATCAAGCGACAGAGGAGCGCTTGGATGCGCTTGACGGTCCCTATAAGCTCTTCCGTTGCCACACCATCATGAACTGCGTGGAGGTCTGCCCCAAGGGACTGAACCCCACCCGCGCGATCGGACGCATTAAGGATCTGATGCTGGAGAAGGGGTTCTAAGCGACTGGCGAGTCGCAGTAGAGAGGGGGCTCGTACCCCTCGTTCGCAGGTTCCGCGTGAGAATGAGTCCTGCAACATTTCGGGTCGCGCCGCGTCGCAAGCCCCAAACTGCGTCCGGCGGGCGCACATACAGCCTGTCTCCGGGTTACCCGAGCGAGCGAATGCCATGACCGATCCCAGCACCGATTCCGAGCAGATCCGCCGACTGCGCTGGCAATGCCGCCGCGGCATGCTGGAGCTGGATCATCTGCTGATGCGCTTCCTGGACCTGGGCTACCGGGATCTGGACGCTGAACGTCAGGCCGAGTTTGTGGCCTTGCTCGGCCAACAGGACCAGGATTTGAGCGATTGGCTCATGTCTCGCAAGGTGCCGGACGATCCCCGGTTCCGGAGCTTGGTGCATCATATCGTCTCGGTGGCCAGCCTGAAGGGCCCCTGAGCGCGCCCGCGCCGATCCCGGCCCGACTGCGCAACCCGGGTACAGCCTTGGCCTCCCACCGCCAACAGCCCCCGCTCCCGGTCCGCCCCCGGTTTTCCCGCAGGCTCGCCGCCTTCGTCTGCCTGACTCATCTGCTCGCGGCTGCCGCGGCACTGGGCCTGCCCGACTTCTGGCCGCTGCTCCTGATTCCGGTGTGTGCGAGTCTCTTCTACCACCTCTATGTCCATGTGCTGCGCCGTGCCCCCTGGTCCGTGCGGTCGCTCCTTTGGGAGGCGGACGGGACCTGGCATATCGCACTGGTCTCGGGGGCGGAGGCTCAGGCGCGTCTTTCCCCGTCCACCTTCGTCAGCGTCGCCCTGATCGTGCTCAACCTCCGTCGGGGTTTGCTCCGACGCTGGTCCGTTCCGCTGTTCGCCGACGCACTGGACCCGGAGCAGCTCCGCCGGCTGCGCCAGCGTCTGCGCATCGATGGGGTAGGGCGGGAGTCCGACTCGGCGCAGGTCTGACGGTGCGTCACTTGCGCTCGTCATCGCATCCCATGTCCGGCGGGGCGCCTTGCGCCGCGCTTGGGCTACACTCCACGCCCTTGCTCGATGCGATCGGAGGTTACGGCGATGCGGGTCCTGGTCACCGGCGGTGCGGGTTATATCGGCAGTCACACCTGCGTGGAGATGCTCTCTGCCGGGATGGATGTCGTCGTCGTCGATAACTTAAGCAACAGCAAGGACGAGTCCCTGCGTCGGGTGCGCGCGATCGCCGGGCGCGACCTTGATTTCGTGAAGGCTGACCTGCGCGACCGGGCCGCCCTGGATGCAGTCTTCCGGTCCTGGCGCTTCGATGCCGTGGTCCATTTTGCGGGTCTAAAGGCCGTGGGAGAGTCGGTCCAACTGCCGCTCGACTATTACGACAACAATATCGGCGGCACCCTGACCCTGTGCCGCGCCATGGCCGCGGCCGGGGTCAAGGCCATCGTATTCAGCTCATCGGCCACCGTCTACGGGGACCCGGCCATCGTCCCCATCCGCGAGTCGTTCCCGCTGTCGGCCACGAACCCCTACGGGCGCTCCAAGCTCTTCGTCGAGGAGATCCTGCGCGATCTTCAGATGTCCGACCCGGCCTGGAACGTCATCCTGCTGCGCTATTTCAATCCGGTGGGCGCACACCCCAGCGGGCGCATCGGCGAGGACCCCAACGGCATCCCCAATAATCTGATGCCCTATGTGGCCCAGGTCGCGATCGGCAAGCTCCCAAAGCTCCGGGTCTTTGGCAACGACTACCCGACCCCGGACGGCACCGGGGTGCGGGACTATATCCATGTGGTCGATTTGGCGCGCGGACACCTGGCTGCACTCAATAAGCTCAGGGGGAGACCTGGGACAGCGGTCTATAACCTCGGTACCGGATGCGGCTACAGCGTGCTGGAGATGGTCGCCGCCTTCCAGCGGGCGAGCGGCCGTCCGGTCCCTTACGAGATCGTCGCCCGTCGTCCCGGAGATATCGCCACCTGCTACGCGGACCCCAGCCTGGCGCGCGAGGGGCTCGGCTGGCAGGCTGGACTCGGGATCGACGAGATGGTGAGCGACGCCTGGCGCTGGCAGTCCGCGAACCCCAATGGGTTCGACTGAGCCTTTGCGCCGAATGTTGTCCGGAGACGAACGCAAATGATCGGTAGGTTTCTGGTCACCTACCGTGTTTCGTCGGCGGCCCGAGACATCGAGCGGCGGGCGAGCGCATTGGCGGTGGAGCAGAGCGTGGAGATGCCTCCCGGGGCCATCCGCGACTCGCGGGTCATCCGGGAGGTGCTGGGTCAGGTCGAGTCGATCGCGTCGGACGGCCCGGAGCGGTTCCGTGTGACCCTGGCCCTGGCCCTCGAGACGACCGGCTTCGAGGCCGGTCAGTTGCTCAACATGCTGTTCGGAAACAGCTCGCTGCAACCGGATCTGGAGCTCCTGGACCTGGATCTGCCGCCCGCGGCGCTGGCGCGCTTCGCCGGCCCGAGTCTGGGCGTGGCGGGTCTGCGGGGGCTGCTGAAGGCGCCTAACCGGCCTTTGACCTGCTGCGCGCTCAAACCCCAGGGCAGCACGGTTTCGAGCCTGGCCAGGCTCGCCGGAATCTTGGCCGGCGCAGGCATCGATCTCGTCAAGGACGACCATGGATTGGCGGACCAGGAATCGGCGCCCTTTGCCCGCCGGGTGGAGTCGGTCTCCTCAGCCATCGACGCGGCCAACCGGGCCACCGGCGGGCGCACCCTCTATGCCCCCAACCTCAACGGCGGGCCGCGCCGACTCGCGGAGCAGGTGCGGATCGTCCGGGAGTCGGGGGTGCGCATCGCCATGATAGCGCCTATGATTTCCGGGCTCGGGACGCTCCAGGAGCTGACCTCGGCGGGACTTCCGATCCTCGCCCATCCGGCGATGGCCGGTGCCGCCCGCATCGCCCCGCCGCTGCTCCTCGGCAAGCTCTTCCGGCTGGCCGGGGCAGACGCGACGATCTTCCCCAACTACGGCGGACGCTTCTCCTACGCCCCGCAGATCTGTCGGGAGATCGCGCAGGCCGCCCGCGACCCCTGGGGCGGCTTGGCCGCTGCGCTCCCGGTGCCTGCCGGTGGACTGCACCCGGACCGGGTGGAGGAGCTGGTCGGATTCTACGGACCGGATCTGATCCTGCTCATCGGCGGGGCGCTCCTGGAGGCCCCCGATATCGGCCGAGCCGCCCGGACATTCGTCGAGCGGGTCCATGCGGCGAGGCTTGCCTGAGCTTGGAAAGCTGTTTGGCCGCAAATCGAGCACTGCAGATCCTGGAGCGTCCGAAATGAGCGACCCCCTTGTGCGCAAGTCGATGCCGGGTCAGACCTGGGAGTGCGTCGAGCGCTTGGCCTATAAACCGAGCGGCAGCGCGCCATTCAAGGACATCGAGCGCCAGGTGCTCTTCTCGGAAGACAGCCTGGCCTGCGAGCTGCGCTATTTCGAGATCGCCCCCGGCGGACATTCCACCTTGGAGCGTCACGCGCATGCCCACGGCGTCATGATCCTAGCCGGTCGGGGCGGCTGTCTGGTGGGCGGAGAGGTCCATCCCATCGCTCCCCACGACCTGGTGCATATCCCCCCCTGGACCTGGCACCAGCTTCGGTCTGACCCGGACACCAAATTGGGCTTTCTCTGTATGGTCGATCGGGAGCGCGATCGGCCTGTACTGCCGAGCGGCTCTGACTTGGCGGAGCTGCCAGTCGAATCCTGCGGTGGCAGACTTTATCCGTGTCTGAGCGCAAGAGGCTAGCCCATCTCCTGCGGATCCACATCGAGCGACCAGCGCAGCCCCCCCGGGCGCGGCAGCGCGCGCAGCCCCGGCACCCAGAGTCCGAGCAGGCGCTGGAGCCCCGCCCTGGCGGGTGCCTCCAAGAGGAGCTGGGCGCGGTGCCGGCCGGCCCGACGGGGCATGGGTGCGGGCACCGGCCCCCGGACCTGGACATGGGTCCCCATAGGGCCGACCGCCGGGCTAGCGAGCAGCCCCTGGATCAGGGTGCGCGCCTGGCCCAGGAAGTCGAGCGGGACCTGGGGGTCCGGGGCGTCGGCGCGCAGCAGGGCGAGAAATCCGAAGGGCGGCAGTCGGGCGGATTCACGCTCGGCAAGCGCCAGTGCGGCGAAGCCCGAGTAGCCTTGGCGCAGGAGCGAGGCGAGCAGAGGGTGCTCCGGGTGGCGGGTCTGGAGGACCACCCGCCCGGGACGCTCGGCCCGCCCGGCCCGGCCGGCGACCTGGATAATGAGCTGGGCGGTGCGTTCCGGGGCGCGGAAGTCCGCAGCATAGAGCGACTGGTCAAGGTCCAGGATACCGACCAGTGTTACCCCTGGGAAGTCGTGCCCCTTGGCGAGCATCTGGGTGCCGAGCAGCAGCCGGGTCTCGCCGCGCGCGATGGCGGCGATCAGTCGCTCCAACTCGCCCTTGCGGCGGGTGCTGTCGCGATCGACCCGGGCCAGAGGCACCCCCGGGAAGACCGCCGCCAGCTCGTCCTCCAGTCGCTCGGTACCCAGGCCCAGGCCGCGCAGATCCAGTCCCTTGCAGTCCGGGCAGGTCTCGGGGATCGATCGGAGCCAGCCGCAGTGATGGCACCAGAGCCGCTTGAGCCTCAGATGTAGGGTGAGCCTTACGTCGCAGTGAGGACAGGTGCCTACCCAGCCGCAGTCGTGGCAGGTGAGCACCGGGGCGAATCCGCGTCGGTTGAGAAAGAGCAAGACCTGGTTGCCGTTGCCCAGCTCCGCGTCGACATGGGCGCGCAGGAGCGGCGAGAGTCCGGCGACGAGCGGCTGGCCGCGGATGTCGAGCAGCGAGACGGTCGGTGACTGTGCGCCCCCGGCGCGCTGCGGCAGACGCAGCCAGCGATAGCGGCCGGTCCGGGCGTTCTGGAGCGTCTCCAGGGACGGTGTGGCCGAGCCCAGGACCACCGGGCAGCCGGCCTGCTGGGCGCGCCGCACGGCGAGATCCCGTGCGGAGTACCGGAACCCCTCCTGTTGTTTCAGCGAGGCGTCGTGCTCCTCGTCCACCACGATCAGTGCCAGCCTGGGCAAGGGCACGAAGCAGGCGGAGCGGGTGCCGAGCACCAGGGTGGCCAGGCCCCCGGCTGCGCTGTGCCAGGCCCGCTCCCGCTCCCCCTCGGCCAGGGCCGAGTGCAGCACCGCGAGCGGTCCTGGCAGGCGTGCGCGCAGCCGTTCCAGGGTCTGGGGAGTGAGCCCGATCTCCGGGACCAGGAGCAGCGTCTGGCCCCCGGCGCCGATCGCTGCCCGGATGAGCCGGATATAGACCTCGGTCTTGCCGCTTCCGGTGACCCCGTCGAGCAGGAATGGCGCGAATCCGCCCAGGGCGGCGGTGATCGCATCCACGGCACGGGCCTGGTCCGGGTTGAGCGCGGGGTCCGATTCGGCGCTCGCCGGCGGGGGCTCCGGCACCGGTTGGGGAAGCACCCGGCAGGGCTCGATCAACCCGCGCTTGCGTAGCGCCTGGAGCGGACCGGACCCGGTCCCCAGCCCCGGGGTGTCGATCCCGTCGGGGGACTGGCGCAGCCGCTCCAGGAGTCGGCGCTGCTGTATCGCCCGCCCCAGCTCGGTCAGGTCCAGGGCGAGACCGGAGGGGGTCGCCCGCCACCCGGGGAGTCGCTCGTCCCGCTGGGGCTCGGCCCGGCGCAGGCGGGCCGGGAGGGCGCCGAACAGTGCCTCGCCCAAAGGGTGTCTGTAATAATCCGCCGCCCAGCGGATCAGGGCCAGATCCTCAGCGGCGAGTAGCGGGGCGGGGTCGAGTACGGCGGACACCGCCTTGAGCCGTCCGGCCACCTGTTCCGAGTCCGCCGCGCGCTCCACCACCAGGCCCACCCGTTGGCTCCGGCCGAAGGGCACCAGGACCCGGGTCCCGGGATCCAACCCATCGGCCGGGCGATCGGCGGGAGGCAGATAATCGTAGAGCTCCGCAAGGGGCGCGGCGACTGCGACCCGCAGGACGCTCCCCGCGAACCCGGATTCCCCCTCGATCTCGGGCGGGGTGGCCCCGGGGACCTCGCCCTGCACCTCGGGCACGGGGTCCGGGATGGGGCGGGCGGGTACGCTGCGAGGGCAATCGGTCATCCCATCTCCGTGCGCTGGGACTGCCGTCCCGGCATAGGTGCCGCAAACGCCTGTCCGCTCTAGCGAAACCCCAACTGTTAACAATTGCTGTGGATAACTCTGGGGACAGTCCCTGGGCAATGCCCGCCGGCCCGCGCCGTTGTTACGGTCCCATCTCTTTGGCAAAGGATTGCTCACTCGCGTAAAACATTGATTGCTATATGGCGGCAGTGTTTTATCGAGATCCGATACAGGCACGCAATCCGTACCCGCGGTCCCTCGCCAGTCTCTGCCGAGCGCGAACTCTCTTGTGAATATCGGGCGCGCCCTGCGCATCTCGCCTTTCGTCCCCGGCGCGACCGGCGGTATCGGGCCTTTCCCGATCTTCCCATCGGAGGGGGGCACCCCTCGGAAGCCGCGATCTCCCCCCGAGGGGACAGGGAAAAACCAGTGCGGCAGGACGCTTGCGCTGCCGGGGCGAGTGTGTATTATGGCTGGATTGTCCGAGCCGTATCCCGCTATGGTGCCATTAAGCCAACAGGTGCTGCGAACGGATCTGGCGGGTATGCCGCTCGAATGGGTGGACTACCGTACCGCCGCCCGACTCTATTTTCTGGACCAGGTCGCCTATGCCTGCGGCGATACCCTGTTCCATCTGTACGGCGGGGTCAATGCCGCGACCCGGCGCCGCAGCCAACTGCGAATCCACTCCATCATCGCCACTTATGGGGTGCACCGGTCGCTGGGCCGGCTCCAGGACGACTATGCGCCGCCGCTCTCCAACCGTACCCTGTTCCAGCGCGACGACCACATGTGCATGTACTGCGGCTGCCGCTTCCAGGCCAGGCACCTGTCCCGGGACCATGTGCGGCCCTCGAGCCAGGGCGGCCTGGACCACTGGAACAACGTAGTCACCGCCTGTATCCGCTGCAACAACTTCAAGGCCGGCCGCACCCCGGAGGCCGCCGGGATGGAGCTGCTTGCGGTCCCCTTCACCCCGACTCACGCGGAGTACATCTACCTGATGGGCCGCAGCGTGCTTGCTGACCAGATGGAGTTCCTGCGCGTCCATTTCCCGCGCCAGAGCCCTCTGCGCCAGCGCATCGGCAAGGACCCCGGACCGCGGGGTGCGGGGCTCGGGTGAGCTGGGACGCCATCGCCGCTCACATCGGCGCAGCCACCGGTAGTCCGTTCGCCGTGCGCGCCCGCCGCGCGGTGGGCGGTGGCTGCATCAATTCCGCCGAGGTCTTGAGCGACGGGACTCGGGGCTATTTCGTCAAGAGCAACCGGGCGGAAGGACGCGCACTCTTCGAGGCAGAGTCCGACGGGCTCGCCGCCCTGGCCGCCGCTGGCGCCATCCGGGTACCCCGCCCGGTCTGTCACGGGGTCTGCGACGGCACTGCCTATCTGGTGCTCGAGCTCCTGGACTTGGGCGGGCGATCGGACTGCGCCCGGGCCGGCCGGGCGCTGGCCGACCTGCATCGCAGCGCCCCCCGCGACGGATCCGGCAGCTTCGGCTGGCACCGGGACAACTTCATCGGCTCCACCCCACAGGCCAACGGTCCGGATCCGGACTGGGTGCGCTTCTGGCGCGATCGCCGGCTTGGCCCCCAGCTCGCCCTGGCCGCCGCGAACGGCCATGCCCGCGGCCTCCAGATTGCGGGAGACCGGCTACTCTCGGGGCTCGGTGCGCTGATCGGGCACTGCCCGGCCCCAGCCCTGCTTCATGGGGACCTCTGGGGCGGCAATCTCGGGTATCTCCCCGGCGGGGAGCCGGTCATCTACGACCCCGCGGTATATTACGGAGACCGGGAGGCTGACCTCGCCATGACCGAGCTCTTCGGGGGGTTCGGCCGAGACTTCTATGCCGCCTATCGGGATGTCTGGCCAGTGGACCCGGGCTATGGGGTGCGCAAGCATCTCTACAACCTGTACCACGTGCTTAACCATCTGAACCTGTTTGGGGGCGGCTATCTCGGGCAGGCGCGGGGCATGATCGACCGGCTGTTGGCTGAGATCCGCTGACCGAATCGCCCGCCCGCCCGGCCTTCTGCACCCTGTCCCCGCCGGATCGCCGCCACAAGGTAGTTGGAAAATGACGGTTGTGTTAAAAATGTTTGGCCCCTCTACCCGGGCGTCACCCGATCGTCTGCTTTGAGCGACTCAGACCCCTATTTTCGTATGCCCAGAGAGCTCCTCATCCTTCGCCATGCCAAGTCCGACTGGGACTCGTCGGCCACCACCGACTACGACCGGCCGCTGACCCGGCGCGGCAAGCACGACGCACCCAAGGTGGGGGCCTGGCTTTATCGGGAGGGCCTGGTGCCGGACTATGTGGTCTCCTCCCCCGCGGAGCGCGCTCGCCAGACCGCGGTCAAGGTTTGCAAGGGCCTGGAGATCGGCAAGGGCCGGATCGTCTGGGACCCGGAGGTCTACGAGGCCAACCTGGAGGACCTGCTGGCTGTCCTGGCCCGCTGCCCTGCCGATGCCTCGACCGTGCTCCTGATCGGCCACAATCCCGGGCTCGAATACCTGGTCCGTCACCTCTGCGGGGAAGACCTGGAGTCGCCGGCGGACGGCAAGCTGCTGCCCACCGCGGCACTGGTCCGACTGGAGATGCCCGAGTCCTGGGACAACCTGGAGCGGGGCTGCGCCGCGCTCGTTGCCATCACCCGGCCGCGGGGGCTTTAGGGTCCGCGCTCGTCCATCCGCATTCGATCCTTGCCAGACCTGACTCGGGACTCTCGACCTGAGACCGACCCGCGGGCACCCTGGCATCGGCTGTTGCGCCCCGTGCTAGACTCCGGCGCCTTTGAGCCCAGGACCCCCGAGCCGCATCTTGACCGCCGATCCGCGCCCCCCCTTTCCCGATTTCTCCCGCGCCCGGGTCCTGGTGGCCGGGGACCTGATGCTAGACCGCTACTGGAGCGGTCCGGTCCGGCGTATCTCGCCGGAGGCACCGGTGCCCGTAGTGCATGTGCGCGATCGGGAGGACCGCCCAGGCGGAGCGGCCAATGTGGCGCTCAACCTGGCAGCCCTCGGCTGCCGCACCGCGCTGACAGGCGTCACCGGCGACGACGAGGCGGCCGACATCCTCGCCCGCCGCTTGGCGGATGCCGGCATCGACGCCCGGCTCTACCGCAGCCCTGGGCTGCCCACAGTCACCAAGCTGCGTGTCTTGAGCCAGCACCAGCAGTTGATCCGACTGGACTTCGAGGAGTCTCTCGCCCTCCCGGGGCAGGACCCGCTGCCCGCTCTGGTCGCCGGACTCCTGGCGGACTGCGACCTGCTTCTGCTTTCGGACTATGCCAAGGGTACCCTGGCCGATCCGGCAACGCTGATCGCTGCTGCCCGCGCCCAGGGCAAACCGATCCTGATCGACCCCAAGGGCCGGGACTTCGGCCGCTACCGGGGCGCCACGCTGCTCACCCCCAACCGTGCGGAGCTGGAGTCTGTGGTGGGCCCCTGGGCGGACGACGCGGGTCTGGTCGCCAAGGGCCAGGCACTGCGTGCGGACCTGGATCTCGATGCCGTGCTGGTCACACTTGGCGAGCGCGGCATGCTCCTGCTGCGCGCCGGGCAGCCGGCCCTGCACCTGCCCACCCGGGCGCGGGAGGTCTACGACGTGACCGGGGCCGGGGACACCGCGATCGCCACCCTGGCCGGAGCGTTAGCCGCCGGGGCAGAGCTTGCCGATGCCTGCGCGCTCGCCAACTGTGCGGCCGGGCTCGCGGTCGGCAAGCTTGGCACCGCCACCGTCGGCGCCCGAGAGCTCGAACGCGCTCACCTGGGCGGGGAGTGGCACACCGTCCTGGATCGGGAGTCGCTGATCGCCGCTGTTGGGCAGGCGCGCATCCAGGGCGAGCGGGTGGTCATGACCAACGGCTGCTTCGACATACTCCATGAGGGCCATGTGGCCTATCTCCAGCAGGCGCGCAGGCTCGGGGACCGCCTGATCGTTGCGGTCAACGACGACGCCTCGGTGCGCCGCCTCAAGGGCGAGGGCCGTCCGGTCAACGCGGTCGAAGGCCGCATGGCCGTCCTGGCGGGTCTGGCCTGCGTCGATTGGGTCTGCCCCTTCTCGGAGGACACCCCTGAGGACCTGATCTGTCGGGTCAGACCCCATATCCTGGTCAAGGGCGGGGACTATCGGGTGGACCAGATCGCCGGCGCCGACTGCGTGCGCGCCGCGGGCGGGGAGGTGCGGGTGCTGCCCTTCCTGCCCGGGCGCTCCACCAGCGGGATCATCGGGGCGATTCGGGGCAGGTCCTAGACCGACCTTCCGATCGCGAGGATCCGCCATGGGCCTGACAAGCTACACCCTTCTATTGAGACTGCTCCTGCCGCTCGCCCTGCTGCGGCTCTATTGGCGCAGCCTCGGCTCCCCGGCGTATCGGCAGCGCATCGCCGAGCGGCTGGTGCGGGATCGGCCGGGTCCGGGGCCGGCGGACGTCTGGATCCATGCGGTCTCGGTTGGGGAAGTCCGGGCCGCTGCGCCACTGATCGAACACCTGCTGGAGCGCGAGCCGCCACTCAAGGTCCTGGTCACCACTACCACGCCCACCGGGGCGGCGCGCCTAACAGCGCTATTCGGCAGCTCCGTGATACACCGCTACACCCCATACGACCTGCCGGATATCGTCGGGCGCTTCCTGGACCGGGTGCGCCCGCGGCTCGCGCTCGTCATGGAAACCGAGATCTGGCCCAATACATTGGCCCAGTGCGCCGCCCGCGGTATCCCGAGCATCCTCGCCAATGCCCGGCTCTCCGAGCGCTCGGCACGCGGCTATGGTCGGCTCCCGCGGCTCACCCGGGAGACGCTGCGTCGGTTGGACCTGATCGCCGCCCAGGGGGAGTCGGACGCCCGCCGGTTCTTGGCATTGGGGGCCGATCCAGGGCGGGTGCGGGTCACCGGGAGTATCAAGTTCGACCAGCCTATCCCCGCTAGCCTTAGGGACCAGTCGGAGGCCATGCGACGCGTCTGGGGCACGGGACGGCCGGTCTGGGTTGCGGCCAGCACCCACGAGGGCGAAGACGAGCCGATGCTGACCGCGCACCGGGCAATCCGCGCCCAGGTATCGGACGCACTGCTGGTGCTGGTGCCGCGGCACCCGGAGCGCTTCGAGCGGGTCGCAGGCTTGATCGTCGGCGCGGGTTTCAACCTGGTCAGGCGTAGCGCAGGCGCCCACTGTACCCCCGAAACTGCGGTCTTCTTAGGCGACACGATGGGGGAGCTGCCGGTCTTCCTGGCCGCTGCCGATGCCGCATTCGTCGGAGGTAGCCTGGTCCCGACAGGGGGTCATAACCTGCTGGAGGCAGCGGCGGTGGGGGTGCCGGTGGCGACCGGTCCTCAGATGTTCAACTTCGCCGCCATCGCCGCGCTGCTGGTGTCGGAAGGGGCGGCGGTCCAGGTCGCGGACGCTCGGGAGCTGGCCGAGCTGATGACCCGCTGGCTCGGGGACGCTGCCCTGCGCGCCCGGATCGGAGAGAACGGCCGGCGGGTGGTGGAGCGCAATCGCGGGGCGCTGGGGCGACTGATCGGACTGATCGAGGAGCGGCTGACCGGGGAGGGTCGCTAGCCGCGGACTCGCGAGAAGCGCCAGTCCATCTGGACCGTTTCGCCGTCGCGGTGTCTGCGGCTCGAGCAGTATCGGTCGCGGTCGGCGCCCGGACGAGCCACCGGATACCCATGATTCGCTGCCGGCCAGCGGCCGGCAGCGGATGCCTCAGTTGTCCCTAAACAGCGACCATACGGCCCTGAAGTGGTCCAGCGACGAGTCGCCGAGCCACTCGAAGCCCACCGACTCGGTACAGACCACATGGATGCCGCTATGGCGCATCCGATCAAGCACGTTGGCCTTGCAGACCGAGCGTCGCGAGACGATGGCGTCCGCCGGCACGAAGACCTGATAGCCCCAGCGCTGGAGCCCGGAGACAGTCTGGGAGATGCAGATGTGTGCCTCCATGCCGACCACGATCAACTGCCGGCGCTCGGGATGGGCCGAGATGTTGCGCTCGAACCCGGGCGCGGTGCAGCAGGAGAACGCGGTCTTTTCGGTGGGCTCCGTATCCGGGGGGAGGTTGCAGCGGATCGACTCGATCACCGGCCCCAGACCCTTGGAGTTGTGCTGGGTGGCGATGATCGGTATACCCATAATCTTAGCGGCGGCGATCAGCCGGTTGATGTTTTCGACCGCCAGCTCCAACTCGTCTAGGGACATGGCGGCGGCGAGCCGCTCCTGGGCGTCGATGATGAGTAGCTGGGAATAGTCGCGTTGGCAGAGCGGCATTTGCACTGGGTGAACGCTCATAGGGATGTCCTCCGGTCATTGTGTTTGTGTCGGTGCACAGCGCCCGGGCGCGCTGGGACCGCCCTCGGGCGGGTGCGCGCCAGGCGAGGCACTGGAGAGTGTGAGCCCTGAGGACGGCGCGGATCAAGAAAGGCGCGGGTCCTCGAACGGTGCAGGGCGCGCGGTCTCAGTAGGTCGCCATCCCGGGGTCCAGGTCGCGCGCCCAGGCGGCCAAGCCGCCCTCCAGGTTGATGACCAGCGGGAAGCCCTGGTGCGCCAAGAAACGCGCCACCTGATAGCTGCGGATGCCATGATGGCAGATGACCACGATGTCGCGGTCGCGATCCAGGTCGGCAAGCCGCCCGGGGATCTGGCCCATGGGGATCGAGATGGAGCCCGGGAGACTGCAGATGCCGAGCTCCCAGGGCTCGCGCACGTCGAGCAGGAGCGGCTGCTGCCCAGCGCTGGTCAGCAGATCGGCGACTTCGCGGGGGGACAGGCTGCGCATCGGCGGGACCTCGGGTACGGCTCGGGGTTTGGTGCGCGTCGCCCGACCGCGCTGGCCGGGGCCTCGCGGCGGACGGCAGACACCTCGGGTTAGAAGACGAAGGTCCGGGGCTCCGGGCAGTTGACCAGCGGAGGCACGCTGGTCTCGAACAGTGACTCGCGGCGCCAGTGCGAGCCGCCGGTCCGCGTGATCAGCTGGGCCTCCATGGCGGGCGACTCCCCCACCACGGCGAAAAGCCGCCCGCCCTGGGCGAGCTGCGCCTCCAGCCCCGCGAGCATCCCGGGCTCCGGGACCGAACCGGTCACGGCAATGACGTCGAAGGGCGCCCCGGGAATCGCACCCGCCAGTGCGTCCGCCGTGCGAATCTCCACCCCGTAGAGCCCCAAGCCCGCGAGCCGCTCCCGGGCAGATTGGGCGAGCAGCGGGTCGATCTCGACGCCGATCGTGCGCTGTGCCAGACGCCCCAGACAGGCGGCAAAATAGCCGGTGCCGGTGCCTACCGCCAGTGCCTTGTCGTGCGGGCGCACGGCGAGTGCTTGGAGCATCCGTCCGACTAACTTGGGGGCGAGCATGGCCAGGGAGTCGCCGATCGGGATCTCGCAGTCCGCATAGGCGAGTCCCCGGTAGGCATCGGGCACGAACGCCTCTCGGGGAATCGCCCCCATGACCTCCAGCACGCGCTCGTCAAGCACCCCCCAGGGGCGGATCTGCTGCGCGATCATGTTAAATCGGGCGTGGGCGTTCTCGGTATCCAAGCTCCGGTCCTCATCGTTATGGGTCGCCAACGGGGTCTTTCAGGGCCGCGTCAGGCTACGGACTTTGAGGCGGGCTCGCAACCCGCGATGCCGGATCGGCCGCCGGCGACAAGTCGGTCGGGCCGAGCGGTCGCCGTCTTGCCGCGCCCCTATGTTATCGTCCTCCGCCGAATGCCCCGAGCCCGGCCACCCCATTCAACCTGGACTATCGCTATGCGCGGAATCCTCCCACTCGCAGCCCTGACGATCGCCGCCGCGCTCGCAGCGGCCCGCGCGGCCGAGACCCCGCCTGGATCGGCGACCGACAGGTCCGCCGGTCCGGGATCGGCCGCGCCCGTGCCCGCTCGACCCCTAAAGACCGAGGCCCCGCCCGCGAAACCCGGGGCACCGCAGATCGTGCCGACCCCCAGGACGGCGGACCGCGGAGCCAAGGGTAAAGCCGAAAAAAAGCCCGAATATCGCGGCCCCACCGAGGCGGATATCCGCACCGCCTACACCCTGCGGGTAGAGCGGATCAACGCGGGGTCGGCGAAATATCTGAGCCAAGAGGCGGCGGCGCGCCTGCATATCCGTCTGGTCAAGGTGGACTTCATCGAGTGCGAGCCGGTGGAGGACCGCACCGACTTCTACCTCTGCAACGTCCTGGTGGAGTCCGCGCTCGGCAATGCCGCGCCCGAATTCAAGCGCGTGGAAGCGGTGCTGGCCAAGGAAGGCGACGCCTGGACGGTGCGCTGAGCCTGTCGATCCCAGTTGGGGTGCGTCATGGGCCAGACAGGCGGCCGGACACAGTAAAATTCCTACAATGGCGATAAGGATCGACATAAAATCGTACCCGATCGCGGCATCCGGCGCATCGGCGACCTTCAGCTCCAGCAACGGGCCGATCCGGTCCGGTTGCGCGCTACGAGCGACAGCCGGTCCACTTACCTCGTTCCCAATCCCTTTTTCGTTGAACGCGCGTTACTTATTGAGGAAAAGCTCATGCCACTGATGACCCGTTCCCTCGCCGAGCTGATCGGCACCTTCTGGCTAGTGCTGGGCGGCTGCGGTGCCGCCGTCTTCGCCGCTGGCGTGCCCGATGTGGGCATCGGCTACCTGGGCGTTGCCTTGGCCTTCGGGCTCACCGTTTTGACCATGGCCTATGCGATCGGGCACATCTCCGGCTGCCATCTGAACCCGGCCGTGACCGTCGGGCTCGCCGTGGGCGGGCGCTTCAGCTTTGCCGAGGCACCGGCCTATATCGTGGCCCAGACCCTGGGCGCCATCCTGGCGGCCTTCCTGATCCTCTTCGTGGCGAGCGACATGGGGCTCCACAAAGAGGGCCAGGCGACCTTCGCCCTGGCCGCCAACAGTCTGGCGGTCAACGGCTACGACACGCTCTCGCCCCAGGGCTACGGGATGATGGCCGGCCTGGTGACCGAGGTCGTCATGACCGCCATGTTTCTCTTTATCATCTTAGGCGCTACCGACAAGCGCGGCATCGGCTCCCATGCCGGCCTGGCCATCGGCCTGGCCCTGACTTTGATCCATCTGATCTCCATCCCGGTGACCAACACCTCCGTGAACCCGGCGCGCAGCACCGGGCCCGCCCTGGCCCTGCTCGTAAACGGCCAGGGTCAGGCCATGGCCCAGCTCTGGCTCTTCTGGGTCGCACCGATCGTCGGCGCAGCGATCGCCGGCTTGCTTTACCGTATGTTCGAGACCGACCAGTCCAAGTAAGGTCCGTTAGGGCGGGGGGCGAGTCCCCCGCCAGCGGGAGTGGCGAGTGGCGAGTGGCGAGTGGCGAGTGGCGAGTGGCGAGTGGCGAGTTTTCTATTCCGATAAAGATGGGCTTTTTTAAAAAGTCAATAAATTTAAATCTTTGCGGGCTATCTTGGGGTCTTGCGGCCAGACGCGACCTCCCTCTGCCCTAGCCACTCGCCACTCGCCACTTCTTAGATCAACACCAGATTGTCCCGGTGGATGAGCTCCTCGTCGTCCAGATATCCCAGGATCGACTCGAAGCGGCTGCTTGGCTCGCCCCGGATCCGCCCGGCCTCTTGGACGTCGTAATTGATCAGCCCGCGGGCGACCTCCCGACCCTGCTCGTCTTCGCAGGCGACCACTTCGCCGCGCTTGAAGGTGCCGTGGACCGATTTGACGCCCACTGCCAGCAGGCTGGTCCCCTTCTCCCGCAGCGCACGCACCGCACCCGGATCCAGCGTCAGCCGGCCACGCACCTGGAGGTGCCCGGCGAGCCACTGCTTGCGGGCCGCCTGGGCCTCCTGCACCGGCGCCAGCAGGGTGCCCACGGGCTCCCCCAGGCCGATGCGCCCGAGCACCCTGTCGCCTCGACCGGGGGCGATCACGGTCGGGGTGCCGGAGCGGGCGGCGAGGCGCGCCGCGCGCACCTTGGTGACCATGCCGCCGGTGCCGAGCCCTGTGACGCTGCCCCCCGCCACCGCATCCAGCTCCGGGTCGTCGACCCGCGTGCGGTCGATCAAGCGGGCCTGCGGGTCGAGCCGCGGGTCTGCATCGAAAAGTCCGTCCTGGTCGGTGAGCAGGATCAGCAGGTCCGCCTCGATCAGATTGGCGACCAGAGCCGCCAGGGTGTCGTTGTCGCCGAAGCGCAGCTCGTCGGTGGCGACCGTGTCGTTCTCGTTGATGACCGGGACGACACCCAGGCGCAGCAGGGTGCGTAGCGTGCTGCGGGCGTTTAGATAGCGGGCACGGTCGGCCAGGTCGTCGCGGGTCAGCAGGACCTGGGCGGTGTGTAGTCCGTGGGTCTCGAAACAGGCCTCGTAGGCGCGTACCAGGCCCATCTGGCCGATGGCGGCGGCGGCCTGAAGCTCGTGCAGCGCCTTTGGCCGGCGCTGCCATTTCATACGCACCATGCCCTCGGCGACTGCCCCTGAGGACACTAGTACCACCTCGGCCCCCGACTTGCGGCGCGCCGCAATCTGCTCCACCCAGGGCATCAGCATGGCGCGCTCCAAGCCCTGTCCGTTGCGGGTCAGGAGCGCGCTGCCGATCTTGACGACCCAACGGCGAGTGTGGGGTAGGGTCTCGCGGGAGATCAACTCGAAGCCTCCTGTCAGTCCAGAGGGTGCCAATCCGGTGCATCGGGCTCGTCCTGGGGTCTGGACTCGCCGGAGTCGATCTTGATGCGCTCCAGCCGACGCATCAGGTCCTCCATCAGCGCGGCTGTGCCGGACCCGGTGAGTGCCGAAACCTCGTAGACCGGCCCCTGCCAGTCCAGGTCAGCGAGCACCTGCTTGCGCCGCTCGGCCAGCGCTTCTTCCAAGAGCAGATCGGACTTATTGAGCACCAGCCAGCGCTCTTTGTCCTCAAGCTCCCCGCCGTAGGCGAGCAGCTCCGACTCGATCGTGCGCACCTGGTCGGCCGGGTTCTCGGACTCGTCCAAGGGTGCGATATCGACCAGATGCAGCAGGAGCCGGGTACGCGCCAGGTGCTTCAGGAACTGGATGCCGAGCCCCGCCCCCTCGGCCGCCCCCTCGATCACCCCCGGGATGTCGGCGATGACGAAGCTGCGGTTGCGCCCCAGGCGCACCACGCCCAGGTTGGGATAGAGCGTGGTGAACGGATAATCCGCCACCTTGGGCCGGGCGCTGGAGACCTGACGGATCAGGGACGACTTGCCGGCGTTGGGGAAACCCAGGAGTCCCACATCCGCCAGCAGGATCAGCTCGAGGCGCAGGTCCCGACGCTCCCCGGGGGTGCCCGGGGAGAACTGGCGCGGGGCGCGGTTGGTGCTCGACTTGTAGCGGGCATTGCCGATGCCGTGGAATCCGCCTTGGGCGATCAGGAGCCGCTGACCGTTTTCCAGGAGCTCGCCCAACGGCTCGCCGGTCTCGTCCTCGAAGACCCTGGTCCCGACCGGCACCCGGACCATCAGGTCCCGACCGCCGTGTCCCCGCATGTCCTTGCCCTTGCCGTTCTTGCCGCTCTCGGCACGGTGCAGACGCTGGAACCGAAAGTCGACCAGGGTATTGAGGTTAGTGTCCGCGACCAGATAGACGCTGCCCCCGTCGCCCCCGTCGCCCCCGTCCGGGCCTCCGAAGGGGATATATTTCTCGCGCCGGAAGCTCACGCAGCCGCTACCGCCGTCGCCGGCCTCGACCCGGATGGTTGCCTCGTCGACGAATTTCATGGGGATATGCCCGTCAGTGGCGAGTTGCGAGTAGCGAGGAAAACAGCTCGCCGCCCAGGTAGCGAACAGCCGAAGCGCTCCCGATAGATCCGCGCTGCCCGGATCTTGGATGCCGGGCCAAATGCAAAGAGCCCCGTCCAGTGGGACGGGGCTCTTGGGGGACGCGACGCCGCCGTAACGCCCGACTTCGCACCCTCGCAAGAGGGCGGGATCAGGCGGTTTGGACGGTCTCGGTCGCGTCGATGGTGACGAACTTGCGGTTCTTGGGGCCCTTGATCAGGAACCGCACCTTGCCGTCCTTAAGGGCGAACAAGGTGTGGTCCTTGCCCAGACCGACGTTCACGCCGTTGTGCACGGCGGTGCCGCGCTGACGCACGATGATGCTGCCCGCGGTCACGGTCTGGCCGCCGAATGCCTTGACGCCGAGCCGTTTGGACTCCGAATCGCGACCGTTGCGCGAGCTGCCGCCTGCCTTTTTGTGTGCCATTGCTGTCTCCCGATCAGCCCGCGCCGATCCCGGTAATCTGAAGCTCGGTGAACCACTGGCGATGGCCCTGGCGCTTCAAGTGGTGCTTGCGCCGACGGAATTTGACGATCAGCACCTTCTTGGCGCGCCCGTGGGACTTGACCGTAGCCGTCACCTTCATGCCTTCGAGGTAGGGTTTGCCGACTTGAACCTCGTCGCCGTCGGCGACCATCAGCACCCGGTCGAACTCCACGCTCGCGCCCTCTTCGGCCAGGAGCTTCTCGACCTTCAGCGTGTCCCCTTCCGAGACCCGGTACTGCTTGCCACCGGTTTGAATCACCGCGTACATATCTAAAAGTCCCCAGACAAAAAGCGAGAGCCGACGCTCCGCGCCGGATGTAAAGACGCGGAAAGATAACCGCGCGGGTGCGGTGCGTCAACCGGTAGCGTGCCTGGATCGGCGTCTGCGGCCCCCCGCGGGGCCGCTCGGGATATCTTTGGGAACCGTATAGCTTGACAGTCCCATGACCCGCACCTAGGATCGGCGGTCACACTTCGAGCAGTTATCCATCCCATGGACCTCTCAGCAATCCGGCTGCCCGTCTCCCCAGACATGCGAGCCGTAGACGAATTGATTGTGCGCCGGCTGCGCTCCGACGTGGTGCTGATCAACCAGATCGGACACTACATCGTCGGTAGCGGAGGTAAGCGCTTGCGTCCGCTAGCGGTTTTGCTTGCGGCGCGGGCCTGCGGCTATGCTGGCGATCAACATGTCGACCTGGCTGCAACGGTCGAGTTAATACACACCGCAACCCTTTTGCACGACGACGTCGTAGACGGATCGGAGCTGCGCCGCAACCGCGAGACCGCCAATGCAGTCTGGGGCAACGAGGCCAGCGTGCTAGTGGGCGACTTCCTCTACTCGCGCGCCTTCGAGATGATGGTGGACGTGGGCAGCATGCGGGTCATGGAAATCATGGCCCATGCGACGAATCGCATCGCCGAGGGGGAGGTGCTCCAACTCCTCAACACCAAGGACCCGGAGACCAACCAGACCCGCTACATGGAGGTCATAGTCCGCAAGACTGCCACCCTCTTCGAGGCCGGTACCCGCTTAGGGGCCGTGCTCGCAGCCACTCCTGGCGCGGTCGAAGAGTCCATGGCCGACTATGGCCGCAACCTCGGGATCGCCTTCCAGTTGATCGACGACGCGCTGGATTACGGGGCCGACAACGCGGAGCTTGGCAAGAACGTCGGAGACGACTTGGACGAGGGCAAGCCCACTATGCCCGTCCTGCGCGCCATGGAGGTCGGTAGCCCGGCGCAGCGGGCGCTCCTGCGCGACGCGATCTCTCAGGGCGGTCGCGAGCGTATCGGCGAGGTTATCGCCGCGATTGCTTCGACCGACGCCATTGCTTATACTGAGCAGCTCGCGCGAGATTACGCGCAGCAGGCTAAGCATGCTATCGGCGTTCTCGGCCCATCGGATGCCGCCGACGCACTGGTCGCCATGGCCGACTTCGCGGTAAGCCGGACCCACTGACTCGGGGCCGGCTGCATGGATATCGCGATCCCGCAGACCAGGGATCGCCCGCTTCACTCGGGGTGTAGCTCAGCTTGGTAGAGCGCTGTCTTCGGGAGGCAGAAGTCGCAGGTTCAAATCCTGTCACCCCGACCAAATTCCTGTTTTCTTTAAGCCGGTTGCAGCCGGCTTTCGTTTTCTCCGCCCCCGCCCGACTGCCGCGCACCGCACCAGGAACGGCAATCCCACCCCTCAGATCGTAGACATATCGGCTTCGCGAGCGTAGATTCGTCAAAAAACTGTAAGGACCCTGTCCCTTTGGGCGTGCCGGGGATCCCCAAGGCGAATCTCGCCAACAGCAGCCAGGCTTAGGATGCGAACGATCCCCGCGCTCCCTTCTGAAGCCGTCTCAAATCCCCACCGGCCCCCGCGCTGCGGCCCGCACTCCCCGTCGCCGGGAGGCACTTGGCCTTCAGCACCCGATTCACCGGGACCTAGACCGCGTTGCCATTCTCTTCTCCCCCAAGCTCCAGCTCCGGCTAGTGAACAAGCTCACGGCGTAGACGGCCGATCCCCGCATACTATCGGCGCACTCGGTATCCACCGTCCGCACACGCAGCCTCCAAGAAATCCTTCCATGGCGAAGTTCCTGAATACCAGCGCGACGAATTACTACCTTGAGGAGCTGATCAAGGCCGCCCGCGAGCGCCTGATCATCATCAGCCCCTTCCTCAAGTTCAACGACCGTATCCGCGAGCTGCTGGAAGACAAGGACCGCATGAAGATCGACGTGCGGATCGTCTACGGCAAGAGCGAGCTGGCGCCCCACGAGATCAACTGGCTCAGCTCGCTCCAGTTCGTGCGCACGAGCTTCTGCCAGAATCTCCACGCCAAGTGCTACCTCAACGAGCGCTACGCCATCATCACCTCGATGAATCTCTATGACTTCAGCCAGGTGAACAATAATGAGATGGGCGTAATCTTCGACCGGGACCAAGAGCAGAAGCTCTACCGCGAAACCTACGACGAGGCCCAGCGCCTGATCCGAATCAGCGACGAGGTCCGTCTCGCCGCGCAGAAGGTGGAGCCGAAGCAGGAGGAGCAGACCTCGAGCCCAGACCAAGGCGAAGACAACGGTTACGACAAGCTCACCACCTCAAGGCTCGCCAAGGTACTGGGACTGCGAACAGGGGTGCTGATCGACAAGCTGATGACTGCTGGTCTGATCGAGAGGGAGGGCGATAACTACAAACTGACGGACAAGGGCAAAGCGGCAGGAGGCGAATTCAGATATTCGAAGAAGTTCGGGCCGTTTTTCCTCTGGACAGCGGATTTGCGCGTATGAATCGTCGGCAGGCTATTCCATATACTGTCCCCGAAAGCGGTCCTCGAAAGCGCAAATCGCACCCGCGATACATCCCGCCCAAAGTCCGCGAACCCCCTCTGGCCGAGCTTGCGAAAGGGCACCTCCAGCATGAGCCGCTGTTTCTCGGCGTCCGACAGCTCCACCCCCCCCGGGGGCCATGCGTGCCCTGAGCTTCTCGACCTGAAGCCCCTTTGTGAGTCGGTTCAGATATAAGTCGCGTAAGGCGATCGGTTGAGAACCGCAGGTGGGACGTCGCCACGGCTCTCTTCGTCGGCGATACGATTATGGGGGGCGAGAGCCAGTGAGCCGGGCCGATAGCGCTGGGTGCGGATTAGCCGGTTCAGGCTACAGTTCTGGTTGTAGCGGCCCGCGTTGTCCACGAAGTCGATCCGTCGAATCTGCGGGACGCTCATGTCACGCATCGGCCTTTCCTACCACGTCAATAAACCAAGGACAAACAGGGCCATCGGTCAGAAAATACCCTGGTCAGCAGCAGGCAAGCTACACTTTTCAGTGCATGGGAAACACCCGTATCGGTGTGGCCGACGCGGCACCTGGGACCATCGAGGGCTCCGCGGAACCCAAGCGGTTCACCCCGGGCGGGCGGGGATGGCTACTGGCTGGGGATCAAATGGATACTGGCCGACCAGTTTATTTCCAGAAAGGGAACCGCTCCTCCGATCAACGATGGCCAGGGCGAGCCAAGGCGACCGCATCTACACCCCGGGAGAAACTCGAACGAGTTGGAGGTCGGGCTGCGTGCGGTGGGTCAGGTCAATCGCGAAAAAGCGATCTCTGGCACGGAGTGTCGAGCGCTGGAATCTGCGAGGCCCTAATCGAAGCGGCAGCAGCTCCACCGAGGAGCGGATTCCGGAAAAACCGGAGAGACGATGCCATGAAAAGATTATCCTGGATCTTGGCTTTAGCAATGATCGTCATCGCTGGCTGCGCAGAAGTCCCGGTTAGCGAGGGAGTTGACCAGAGCGTTACCGTCCGGCAGGTGCCGGAGGGCTACGAAATATCCGTCTCACTAAGCAATCTCGTGATGATTATTCCCAAGGACGGGTTCGTACGCAAAAACGCTTCGTTCAATCCGCATCCGCGCTATTTCTTCTTCAGTAGCGATAGCGCCGATTCGTCCGTCGTCTTATCGGGGTGGTTCGAGCCCGACGGGGCATTTCCTGGGACAAAAAAAGTGTGGGACCAGCAAGTGCAAGGGTGGAGTCGTGCCGGGCTACCGGCGCCACGGAACATATCTTTCGGGAAGGTCGGCAATTGGGATTGCGTGTTCTACGAATGGGACCCAAAGGGGCTTGAGAAGCAGTTCGCAGGGCGCAATCAACAAAATGTCAAAGCGCATTGGGTCGAGGCAGGAACCTGGATCGACATTCACGCATCGATCATGTCGCGCATGTCCGCCGCCGAAGCCAGATCGAAGCTCGTCGACCTGCTCAAGGCGATCGCGGTGACGAAAAAGAGCTAGCCACTGAGCACGGGGCATGGAAAGTGCGAAATCCCAGGCCTTGATTACAATTCCGGCCGCAGGCCGTCGCGGCCAGGGGGCCGCTCCTACGCGCGTAGGAGCGGCCCCCTGGCCGCGATGAATATCATCCGCTGGGTGGCCTGAATCATGATCGAGGCCGAACGACGCGGCAGCTTATCCGCCGCCCGACAAACCGAGACGCGGCAATGGACTATACTGTCCATGAGGGCCCTGCATACGGAGACTCAGCGGGAGTTTCAGCGATACGGGGAACGATCCCGCTGGGTACGTTCCAGCGGACCCTAGGCGAAGGGCCGGTGATGCAAACTGCACCCGATGCCTCCTTCGCCCGTCGGTCCGCGATGCGGGGTGCATAAGGGTCGCCAGCAGTGCGGCCCTTTTTATTTGCGCCAACATGGCGATTACGCTTCCCTTTTCTCCGCTCTCTCCCGGTGCTGGGCCGCCAGGCGCTCTGCCACGATCTCTTCGCGCAGGCGGCTTCTCATGCACGCTGCCACCGCGCCACCGCGCCACCGCGCCACCCAGCGGCGCAGCCGCCCCTTGACCGCACGGCCGGTGCGCCAGGCCCAGGACGCGCGCACCCAGGCTAGCAGCGATTCCTTCCAGGCATACCAAGGTTCGTATACCGCGGCGAACCAGGGCATATGTATCAGCGCCGGCCGGGTCAGGGCGAACACCCACGCCAGCACCGCGGTACCGACCAGCTTGGCCACCACGACGACCGCCAGCCCGGCCATCGCCTCGTCGCGGGCGAGTAGCCACAGCGCGGCCAGCTTGACCGGCAGCAGCCCCAGCGTCGGTAGCAGCAGCACCGCCAGCGCGGCAGGTGGCGGCAGTCGGACGATGGCGGCTTCGATCCGACGCATCGCCGGCAGCCGGTTCAGCCAGGTCAGCGCACGTTGGGCATGTTCTTGAGTGACAGGGGTAGATAATCTTCCGGGCCTTGTCAGGCCAAGGTGCGGCTGGCGTTTGTCATGGGACTGAGGCTGCTTCAGCGTATCGGCGACGGGTTGAGTGCACGGCGCCGGCCGACAGCAGCAGTGCCGCCGCCGATGCCTCCATGGGTCGGGCGAACCAATAACCTTGACCCTGGGCGCAGCCCAGCGCGCGCAGCGCTTCGAGCTGGGCGGCATCCTCGATCCCTTCGGCGATGACCCGCAGGCCCAGCGATCGGCCCAGACCGATCATGGCCGAGACCAGGGAGCGGTCGCTTTCCTGCAGACACAGTTGGGCGATGAAGCTGCGATCGATCTTGATGCAGTCGACGGCTAATCGCTGCAGATAGCTCAAAGAGGAATAGCCGGTACCGAAGTCGTCGATATGGATGGCGAGCCCCAGGTCCCGCAGGGTGCGCAGCCGCCCCGTATCTTGGAGCGTCTGCTCCATCAGAACGGATTCGGTGACCTCGATATGCAGGTCGCTAGCCGTCAGTCCATGCTCGGACAGCAGGGCAGCCAGGGGGGCGGCCAGGCATTCGCGTGCGAGCTGGGCGGCGGAGACATTGACCGAGACCGGGACCGTCGCGAGTCCCGCCCGGCGCCAGTCGGCCTGTTGCCGGCACGCCTGGGCGAGCGCCCAACGCCCGATCTCCCGGATCATTCCGGTCTCCTCCGCCACCGGGATGAAGCGGTCGGGCGGGACCTGACCCAGGTCGGCGTTGTACCAGCGCAGCAGTGCTTCCAGGCCCACCAGCCGCCCGCTGGCCAGCTCCACGATGGGCTGGTAGTGCAGGGCGAGCTCGCCGCGGCCGATCGCGAGACGCAGCTCGTTTTCCAGACGCAAGCGCGCGGCGGCCCGGACATTGAGCTCCGGGGAGAAGAAATGCAGGGTGTTGCGCCCGGCTGCCTTGGCTCCGTACATGGCCAGATCCGCGCAGCGGATCAGTCCGTCGGCGTCGTCGGCATCCCGGGGGTGCAAGGTGATGCCGATGCTGGCGGTGATCACATACTGGCTGCCGGCCAGCGCAAATGGCTCGGCGGTGGAGAGCAGGATGCGCTGGGCCAGGTCCGCCGCACCATCGGGTCCGCCCACCCGGTCGGCGACCACCAGGAGCTCGTCGCCGCCGAGCCGTCCCAGATGGGCCGCTCCCTCCCCGTCAGGCCCGGCCAGCAGGGCGCCCAGGCGCAGTGCCAGGCCTTGCAGCAGCTCGTCGCCCCGGGTATGTCCAAGCGCATCGTTGATTTGTTTGAAGTTATCTAGGTCGATATAGAGTACGGCCAATGCCCGCCCTTCCCGGCCGGCCTCCGCGATGCGCTCGTCGAGCAGCTCGCGCATCAGGCGCCGGTTGGGCAGGCCGGTCAGGTGGTCGTGGAAGGCCAGATGCTCGATCTCGGCGCGATAGCGGGCCAGGTTGTCGCCCATGCCGCGGACCGCTTCGGCCAGGGTCCCGAGCTCGTCGCGGGAGCGGATGGGGATTTCGGGGCGTAGCTCCCCTGCGCCGATCCGCCCGGCGGCCCGGCGCAGGATCTCCAGTGGACGCACCACCAACCGGCGCAGCCCCCCCATGAGCACGGCGGTGAGTAGCAAGATGCCGAGCCCAGTCAGTCCCAGGGATGTGGCGCCTAACCGGGTTAGTGGCTCGGCCAGTGCGTCCGCGGGCAAGGCGGCCATGGCATAGAGCCCGGGCTCCAGTCGGCGGACCTTGACAATGCATGGGCTTCCATCCCAGGTCGCCCGGCCGTTGAGGGTTGCCGGAGATTGGCCCAAGCGGGCGGTTAGGGCCGGGGGCAGGTCCCCGTCGGTCCATTGGCCGCTGGAGTCGTAGAGCACGCGTCCGTCCGGCAGGGCCAGGATCAGGTGTCCGGGAAAGTCGAACGGTAGGGCGCTGAGTCGCTCGAAAACCGGGGCCAGGGAGACCCGCACAGCCAGATAAGCGCGGGTCCGGTCGGCGCCAGCTGGACCGGTCATGAAGTCGTCGCGCAAAGCGATGCGGCGATAGAGCAGCAGGGCCGAGTCTCCTTCGGCCCCGCCCGCGCGCAGACGCAGGCTTAAGGGGCGCGCCTCCGCGGCGATCGCCGGGAAGTCCGGCCCCGGACCCGGGTTGGGCTCGACCGCCGGGGACGGCCCGGCCGCCACTCGCACGTCCTCGCGCCCGTCCGGCTGCAGGAGTCGCAGCTCCTCGTACTCCGGGTAGACGTCGCGGTACCGATAGAAGAGCGCGAGCAGGCCCGCGCGCAGCAGATAAGCACGCTCGTGCGCATCGTCGGTGCGGGCGTAGCGCTCGAGTGGGGCGGCAGTGGCCAAGAGCTCCGTATTGGCCCGGGCGGCGTCGATCAGGTCCTCCAGTTTGTAGGCGGCTAGATCCAGGACCGACTCCATTCCTTGCTCGGCTGACGCCCGAAGGTCCCCGCGCAACGAATCGTAGGAGATCCAGCCGAGCGCCAGCGCTGGCCCCATGACCAGGGGGGACAGGACCAGTGCGAGCTTGGCCTGCAGACGCATGCCGGCTAATCCCCGTGCACGATGGCCGCGTAAGCTTGAAAGCGTGCCGCCAGGGCCTCGGGGGACAGTGGGGCGTAGGTCTCGCAGCGGGCCAGCGTGGCCGGGTCAGGATAGATCAGCGGGTCTGCCAGAAATGCCGACGGGAGCAGGCGCTCGGCGGCCCGGTTGGGGGTTGCATAGGACAGTTGCCGGGCGTTGTCTGCGGCGATCGCGGGGCGATTCAGAAAGTCGATGAAGGCGGCGGCCAGGGCAGGTTGGCGGGCCCGGGCGGCGATGGCCAGATAGTCTACCCAGAGCGCCCCGCCCTCCCGGGGGACTGCGAAGGCGACCTGGGGGTTGCGCCCCCGCAGGGCAGCCCCGTCGCCGTTATAGGAAACGGCCGCCGCTACCGCCCCGGTCAGCACCTCGGACTCCTCCGAGACCCCTAGGGCGCCATAACGGCGCACGGCCGGGTGCTGGTCGCGCAGCAGGTCCGCGGCGGCGTTAAGCTCCTGGGGGTCTGCACTGTTCATGGAATAGCCCAGTGCCTTGAGTGCGACCCCCATCAGGTCCAGGGCGTCGGCGACCATCAGAATACGCCCGCGCAGCCTGGCGTTGGGGCGCAGCAAGTCCATCCAGGAGCTTAGGTCGCGGCCGGTCAGGTCGCGGCGGTAGACGATGCCCAGCGTTCCCCAGAAATAAGGCACCGCGTAGCCGCGGCTCGCCGGATAGGCCGAGTCCCAGCGCGGGTCCAGATGGCGCCGGTTGCGGATAGCGCCGGGGTCCAAGGGGACGATCCAGCCGCGGGTGCGGTAGGCATCGAGCGCGGTGTTGTCCAGGCACAGCACATCGAAGCCGGTCCCGTCGGATTCGGCCATCGCCCGATCGCGCGTCTCGTCGGTCTCGAAATGGATCTGGCGGACCCGTGACCCGGTCTCCCACTCGAAGGCGCGGATTGCTGTAGGGGCCACATAATCTGGCCAAATGAGAACCGTGAGCTCCGCGCCTGGCGCTTTATCGGCGCGGGCGGGAGAGATGGCAGAGAGCAGGCACAACGCAACGGCAGCCAGAAGCGCAAGCGAGCGGCGCGGGCTGGTGGGCGAGCAGGTCTCTCGACATAACGACATCAAAGACGCGAGACAGCTCATCGCAGTTTACTGCTGGGGCGATGGCCCGCAGTGTCATGCTGCGGCGGTGCGCGCGCAACGGGAAACCGATGCTGGCTTGACGCGGGGCACGGTGACGCTGCGCAAGCTGCGGTCCGGCCGAGGCCCTCGGGACTTGCTTCGTCGCCGACCTCCGGACATGCCCCGGGGGCTGGATTCGGGTAGACTTCGCGTTTTCTCGCCGCTTGCCGCAAGTGCCCCGGCGTTCCTCCCCGCCAGTCTCATCGTCATGAAACAACAGATCACGGACCTCCTGCGCATCGGGTTGGCGCGTCTTGTCGCCGATGGCGCATTCGCTGCAGCGCCGGGCGCGCTCCCCGAGCCTCAGGTGGAGCGTACCAAGGACCGTGCCCACGGGGATTTCGCGACCAATCTGGCCCTGCTGCTTGCCAAGCCCGCCCGTGCCCGTCCGCGCGACCTGGCCGAGCGGTTGGTGGCCGCCCTGCCGGCCTCCTCGCTGGTGGAGCGGGTTGAGATCGCGGGACCCGGGTTCGTTAACTTTTTCTTGGGCGATGCGGCCTACCTTGCACTGGTGCCGGAGATTCTGGCGGCCGGGCATGGCTACGGGCGCTCCAGGTTGGGTGAAGGCCGACGAGTACAGGTGGAGTTCGTCTCCGCCAACCCAACCGGCCCCCTGCATGTAGGCCACGGGCGCGGGGCGGCCTACGGCGCGGTGGTGGCGGACCTGCTTGCGGCCGTCGGCTACGAGGTCCACCGGGAGTATTACGTCAACGACGCCGGCCGCCAGATGGACATCCTGGCGACCTCGGTGTGGCTGCGCTATCTGGAGCTGTGCGGGGAGGACATGGATTTCCCGAGCAACGGCTACAAGGGCGATTATGTCTGGGATATCGCGGCCACCCTGCATCGGGAGCACGGGGACGCCTATCGCGTGGACTCGGCGCAGGTCTTCGCCGCGCTCCCGCCGGACGAGCGCCCGGGGCTCGACGGGGGAGACAAGGAGGCCCATATCGACGGGCTCATCGCCGCCGCCAAGCGGCTGCTCGGGGACCACCGCTATCGCTATTGCTTCGAACTGGGGCTCAACGTCATCCTCGACGACATCCGGGAGGACTTGGCCGAGTTCGGGGTCGACTATCAGGAATGGTACTCGGAGCGCTCTCTGGCCGAGCGCGGCGCGGTCAATCGGGCCATCGAGCGCCTGCGCGAAGCCGGCCAAGTCTACGAGCGCGGCGGTGCGCTCTGGTTCCGCTCGAGCGCATTCGGCGACGAGAAAGACCGGGTGGTGGTACGGGAGAACGGCCAGACGACCTATTTCGCCTCGGATATCGCCTATCACATGGACAAGCTGGAGCGTGGATTCGAGCGGGTCATCGACATCTGGGGTGCGGACCACCATGGCTATGTCCCCAGGGTCAAGGCGGCGCTCACGGCGCTCGGCGACGACGCGAGCCGGCTCGATGTGCTCCTGGTCCAGTTCGCCATCCTCTATCGGGGCGGCGAGCGCGCGCAGATGTCCACCCGTTCCGGCGAGTTCGTGACGCTGCGGGAGCTGCGCAAGGAGGTCGGCCGGGATGCGGCGCGCTTCTTCTATGTGATGCGCCGCTGCGAGCAGCACTTGGACTTCGATCTGGATTTGGCTAAGTCACAGTCCACCGACAACCCGGTCTATTACGTCCAATACGCCCATGCCCGCGTGTGCAGCGTGCTGCGCCAGGCGGCGGATAAGGGCCTGGCAGTGGACCCGAGCCCCGGCGCGACCAACCTGGAGCGACTCGCAGAAGGGCACGAGCAGGCATTGCTGCGTACCCTGGCCCGCTACCCGGAGGTCATCGAGACCGCTGCGGTCAATCACGAGCCCCACCTGCTCACCACATACTTGCGCGAGCTGGCCAACGACCTGCACACCTATTACAACGCGCACCAGTTTCTGGTCGACGATCGGGGCTTAAGGGATGCCCGCATTAAGCTGATCCTGGCGGTGCGCCAGGTTCTTCGCAACGGTTTGGGGCTAGTGGGCGTATCCGCCCCGGAGGCGATGTAGATGGCGCTTGGCAGTCGCGGGGCCTCCCGTGCCGCCCCCAGGCGGGGGCGTCCGCGCTCCTGTGTCTGGTGGTTCCTCTTCGGCGCACTGGTGGGCGGATTCGGGGTCGGGTCCTATTGGATGAAGGTGGCCCCGGAGCTGGTGCCGCCCCCGGTTGCCGCCATCCCTAAGACCGAGCGCCCCGCCCCGCCCCAGCCGAGCTTCCAGTTCCCCAATATCCTGCGGGACACGGAGGTGGACATCCGCGACGACGGCAAGCCGCTGCCGCCCCCGGCGGCTCGCCCGGAGCCGCCGCCCAAGCCTGCCGCCGAGCCTATCGAGCCCGGCGTAGACAAGCCCAAGGCCGCGACCGCCGCTGCTGCCCCCGCCGGGACCTATATCCTGCAAGTTGGCTCTTTCAAGACCGCCAAGGATGCGGAGCACATGAAGGCGCAGCTCGCCATGCTCGGGGTCTCCACCCGGGTACAGTCGGTCACACTCAAGGACGGGGGGGTCTGGCACCGGGTGGTTACCGGTCCCATGGACAGCAAGAAGGCCGTGGAAGAGACTCGCGCTGCGCTCAAGCAGCATGGTAAGGGGGCGATGGAGATTAAGGTGAAGTGAGCATGGCGGGTCCCGCAGAGCCTGGCGGAGCCGTTGGTCTCATGGTGCAGCAACCAGCCATTCTACCCGGGTCTGGCCGTCGTTCCCGATGCGTAGCCGCTCGAGGATCTCGGGCAGCAGTCTGCGCAGGGCCATATCCGTCTGCCAGGGCGGATTGACGATGACCATGCCGGAGCCGCTAAGTCCTCTGGGTTTGTTGTAAAGGGAGAGGCCCAGCTCTGCACAGAGGATGGCGGGGATGCCGAGCCCCCGAAGCGCCCGGTGGAACCGTTCGCTTGGGGTACGCTCGCCGATCGGGTACCAGACGGCTACGGTGGCGCTCGCCCAGCGGCGGTGGATGCGTTGGACTGCATCGAGGAGGCGCTGGAATTCCCCCTTGAGCTCGAATGCGGGGTCCATCAGCACGAGTCCGCGCCGCTCCGGGGGCGGCATGAACGACTCCGGGGTCGTGTAGCCGTCCTTGAAGTAGACAGCCACCTGGCGGTCTCCCGCGAACTGTGCAGCCAGTGCCGGATGGTCGGCCGGGTGCCGCTCGGTCAGGATCAGACGGTCCCCGGGCCGCAGCAGGGCGCGGATCAGGCGCGGGGAGCCCGGGTAATGGCGCAAGGCGTCGTCCGGGTTGAGCCCCCTGACCAGCTTCAGATAGGCGGCGAGCTCAGGCCCCGGCTCCGCTGCGGTCCACAGTCGCCCGATCCCTCCCGCGTACTCGCGGTTCTTCTGTGCCGGCTCGCCGCCCAGATCGTAGCAGCCGGCCCCCGCATGGGTGTCGATGACGCAGAATGGCTTTTCCTTGTGCCGCAGGGCCAGGACTATCTGGGCGAGCACTGCGTGCTTGTGTACATCGGCGAAGTTGCCGGCGTGGAAGGCGTGTCGATAACCGAGCACGCCTCAGGCCGCCGCATCGACCGGCAGCGGCGGAGGGAACCAGGTGCTGGCGATCTCCGAGTGCAGCTCCCCGATGGCCAGCTGGAGCTCGTCCACATAGTTGTGTAGCCCCTGCTGGTCCAGTGCCCAGGGCTCCGCCGCATCCAGGTTGCGTTTGAGGCGGCCGGCGATCCTTAATGCGCCATCGTTGCGCGGCAGCTTCTCCAGGCTCTGGCGGCAGGACTCGATGCAGTGGCTCACCGACCGCGGGAGCTGCCCGTGCTTGAGCAGGAAGCGCAGCACCGGGCCGCGCTGTACCCGCACCTGCTCGCTGCGTCGATAGGCCTGGTAGGCGCTCATGGATTTCAGCACGCTGACCCACTGGACGGTCTCGTAGGGCTGCAGCTCGGCGGCCTCGCGGGGCAGCAGGTTGGCCGAGCGCACATCGACAATGCGGGTGGTCATGTCCGCCCGCTCCAGGAAGCGCCCCAAGTGCATCAGCTCGTAGCCCTGGTCATGGAGCATGGTGCCGGAGAGCAGTCCGGCGATGCCCTGGGCGCCCAAGATAATGTCTTTGAGATAGGTGTGGCGACCGCCCTTGGTCATGCCCTTTTCCAGCTCGTCGCGGGCATAGAGATAAAGCTCGTTCAAGACCTCCCAGGCCTCCCGGGGCACAAAGTCCCGGATGGTCCGGCAGTTCTCGCGGGCCGCGCCGAGGGCCGAGATGATAGAGCCGGGGTTCTTGTCGTCGCCGAGCAGGAAGTGCACGACGCTCTGCTCGGTGTAGTCCGGGTAGCGCTCCTCGAACATCGCATTGTTGCCGGTGATATCCACCAGCGGGCGCCAACCCGGCGCAATACCTTTGGGCAGGTCCAGGAGCAGATTGGCATTGACGCTGACGATACGGGCTGCGTTTTCTGCACGCTCCACGTAGCGGCCCAACCAATAGATGTTCTCGGCGACGCGCGATAGCATGGGCTTTGCCCCCTGGAATCCTTAGGCTAGCTGAAATCGGCGCACTAGCCGACTTCCGATTGATCCGGCACGATCCAGGTGTCTTTGCTCCCGCCCCCCTGGGAGGAGTTGACCACCAGCGAGCCTTTACGCAGTGCGACCCGGGTGAGTCCGCCCATTGTCACCCGCTGGCGGTCCCCGGAGAGGATGAACGGGCGCAGATCCACATGTCGCGGCTCCAACGTGCGCCCGACGATGGTCGGGACCGTGGAGAGCTTTAGCGTTGGCTGAGAGATGTAATTGCGCGGGTCCTGCTTGATCAGCTCGGCGAAGTGCGCGCGCTCGGCCTCGGTGGAGGCCGGACCCACCAGCATGCCGTAGCCCCCGGATTCGTTGGCGGGCTTGACCACTAGCTTTTCCATGTTCTCCAGGGTATAGAGAAGCGATTCGGGGTCCATGCACCGATACGTCGGCACATTGGGGATGATGGGGTCCGCATCCAGATAATACCGGATGATCTCGGGGACGAAGGCATAGACCACCTTGTCGTCCGCCACCCCGGCCCCGGGGGCGTTGGCGAGCGCCACCTTGCCCGCGGTCCATGCGCGCAAGAGCCCGGGCACCCCGAGGGTGGAGTCCGGCCGGAATGCCTCGGGGTCCAAAAACAGATCGTCGACTCGCCGATAGATCACGTCCACCCGCTTGGGTCCGGCGATGGTGCGCATATAGCAGCAGTTGTCCGAGTCGACGAAGAGATCACGGCCCTCCACCAGCTCGCAGCCCATCTGCTGGGCCAGATAGGCATGCTCGAAATAGGCGGAGTTATAGATCCCTGGGGTCAGCACGACGACCTGGGGATAGTCCGCGGGGCGTGGCGAAATAGCCGCCAATGTGTCGAACAGCTCCGAGGGGTAGTCGTCCACCGGGAGCGGCGCATAGTGCTCGAAGAGCTCCGGGAAGACCCGCTTGGTGACCAGGCGGTTTTCCAGCATGTAGGAGACCCCGGAGGGAACCCGGAGATTGTCCTCCAGGACATAGATGGTCCCATCCGCATCCCGCACCAGGTCCGAGCCGCAGATGTGGGCCCAGATGGAGAGCGGCGGATCGACCCCCACGCATTGGGGCCTGAAGTTCGCCGACTTGGCCAGGACCTCGGCGGGGAACACCCCATCCTTGACGATACGCTGGTCGTGATACAGATCGTCGATGAATAGATTGAGCGCCTGCACCCGCTGCTTGAGTCCGGCCTCCACTCGGTCCCACTCGGACTTTGGGATGATCCGGGGGATGATGTCGAAGGGCCAGGCGCGGTCGATGGCTCCGCCTTCCTCGGAGTAGACCGTGAAGGTGATGCCCATCTCCTTGATAGAGACATTGGCCGCCTCTTGACGGGCGACCAGCTCGTCGGGACCCAGGGTCTCCAGGTCCGAGAGAAACCCCGCAAAGGCGCTGCGGCCCTTGCCCGGGGCTGCGACCAGCTCGTCGTAGAATCCCTCGTAGGGGTAGGCGTTCCAATCGATGCTCATAGGCGGCTTGCGGCTCGGGCTTAAGGCAACGGGGTGGACAGGGGTGTCACGGGGCGGTCGCGGCACAGAGTATGCTTGAGGGCGAGCCGTGCCGTCCATCCGGTATGAGGATTGCGCGCTCCCGCCGATTTGCACGCTGCGCGGGCATGCCGGTACTGAGCGGTCTTGCCACGAGCCGAAGCCTGGACATTCGTCGCGTCGTGATTGCCGGCCGTCCTGCGGGTCTATGGCGCCTAAACCGGCCGATAGCGCCGCGAGGGCGCGCTCTGGCGGCCCATGGCGAAGGACCGGTCCGGGTCCACCAGAGCGCGTCCGGCCATGGCCGTACGCCCCAGGAGCATGCGGAATAACATGGTCTCCCGGTTGGTAAGCGTCAGCTCGATGGGCCAGGTGCGACCGCCCAAGGCCACGCGGGTGAGGATCACGAAGCGCCGCTCCCGGTGCCCTCCCGAGTCCGTGACCTGGCGACAGTCGATGAGCGGGGCCTGCGCGTGCACTACCAGATCCGTGCGCCCGCGCAACGGATGGACCCCGAATTTCACAAAGGGTGCCCCTCCGCGCTGGAAGGGGTCCACGTAGAAGGTGTGCAGGGTGGATGTGCGGGCGCCGGTGTCCACCTTGGCCTTGATCAGGTGGACCCCGATGTCCGGCAAGGCGAGCCACTCCCGCCATCCGAGCATGAGGGGCTGTTCGGCCCCGGGGTTGACCGACGGCTCGCTTTTCATCTTGGATACGGCATTTTCACAACGATTGGACCGCTCTGCTCCGGTTCGCGACAGCCTCCGCAGGGCCTCCAGTGCGTCGCGCACTGCCCCTGCGCCCCGTCGCCCCAGGATAGGATACCGGCTATGCCGATTTCCCAGGTCGGGCCCCGGGGGCTATGATCTGCGGCCGTATACCACAGCCTGGTGGCACTGCCTACGGATGCCCCCGCGCCGGCCGCCGCGGGCGCTGCCCCCGACCCACTGGCAGCCCTCGAGTCATTTCCAAGGAATCCGAGTCCATGAATCCAGCCCTGCGCGTCATCTCCATTGCGATGCTCCTGGCCCTTGCCGGTCCGGTGCCGAGCTTCGCGGACACCGCTGCGGAGTGCCGCAAGATGGCGGCCGAGGAGGAAGTTCCCGCCGAAGACTTGGAGGACTACCTTGCCGAGTGCCTCGCCGTGGAGGACTCGGAGGCCCCGGACGAGGGAGCCCCAGCTGGGGACGAGCAATCCCGGGGCCAGTGACGGCCGTCCGGCCATCCGTGCACAGGCGCCTGCGACCGGACCTGGCTTATTGGGGCCCGCAGCGCCCGCCCCCCTACGCATCGTCGATGCCCGCGAGTGGCGAGCCGCTAGTTGCGAGTAGCTAGGTTTATTATCCGAAACAGGCGGATAGTCTCCAGCAAACCGAAAATCTCGAATCTCTTGCGTATCGTTGCAACGCCAGTACACCAGCAGTCCGGAGAATCCTTCCATGGTCAGGTTTGTGCTCCCAGTCGCCGTGCTCGCTTTACTCGCCTCGCTGCCCGTCGCGGCGGAGCAGGGCACGGCCAAGATCCTTGCCCCCTGGGAGGCCAACGGCCAGATCTACCAGGTGGCTGTGGACAAGCTCCAGTTTATCGGTACCTTCGAGGGGATCATGTATATCGAGCACGGCGAGGGATTGCTCGATGCCGCACTTTTCACCTGCCCTTCCACCATGATCACGGAGGTCCTCTCCAACGAGACCAAGGGCCACGGCTACTGCACCATCGAGAGCCCTAACGGAGACTTCATCTACGCCGAGTTTACCTGCAACGGTGCGCCCGGGGCCTGTGCCGGCACTTTCACGCTCACCGGCGGCACCGGCAAGCTCACCGGTATCACCGGGGAGAGCGACATCATCGTGCGCACCGCCTTGAGCGGCACCACCGTGGATCCGCAGGGTATGCGGCACAGTCTCCGCCGCCAAGGGGCTCGCCATCTGGCCGGAGCTGCGCTTCGAGATCCCGGGCAAGGGCGCAGGCATTACCGGTCTGCTGGGTACCGAGGTCGGCGGGGCCAAGACGCAGCCCAAGCCGGGCCAGAAGGGGGGGCGGAGGCCAAACCTGGGACAGCCGCCAAGTCCGGTGGATCCGTGGAGTCACCCCGCAAATAGGCCCGTGCCGGTGCCCGTGGCCGAGACACCCGGATCTCTGTTCCCCGCGGCGCTGGGGCTCCGCGACCGGATTGCAGTGCCGATTGTCCTCGCGCTCGCCCTCGCCGCAGCCACTGCCCAGGTCGCTGCCCGGGACACCATCGTCGGCCACGCGATCGTGCGCGACGACGGCACGCTGCTCATCAAGAGCCGGGTGGTTGCACTCTTCGGGATCTATCTGGCTCCCACCGACCGTCAGTGCCGCGAATGGATCCGCCCGGTGCGCTGCGCCGCCCGCGGTGTCCTGGCCCTGGACTTTAAGGTCCGCGGATTCGTCACCTGTCTGTCCCGGGGCGAGGACGACGAGGGCCGGGTCCATGCCATCTGCTATCTGGGTCGAACCGGGCTCGACCCAGGCGAAGACCTGGGTGCCTACCTAATCGAGCAGGGCTGGGCGCTTGCGCTACCGAATGCCCCCTTCGAATACCATGCCATAGAGCGAATTGCCCAATCCCGGGGGTTGGGGGTCTGGGGCTACGCAGTGGACTCGTTCGGCCGGCCGGAGAGCGACGAGGATTGGCGCTAGCTTGGGCAGCTTTCGCGTCAGGCCCTGAGCATAACTCCGGCCGCAGGCCGTCGCGGCCAGGGGGCCGCTCCGACGATCGAGGAGCGGCCCCCTGGCCGCGACGAATGTCATCCGTCGGGTGGCCTGAATCAGGATCGACGCCTCGCGCCAAGGTGCCACACGGCCAATTCACCGAGGTCTGATAGCCGACCCTGAAAAGAGTGATTGGCCTAGAATCAACGTAAATAAGCGCAAATAAATCTGTGGTTTACAGTGGCCCTGCGCTGCACCCGTTTGGTGGCCAGGTAACACCGGCCAAGTTATTGATTATTTCCGTGCATTTGCGGCAAAACTGCTCTTTCTGGGCTGACCGATCGCGCCGCCTTGCAGTCCCCAGACCACCCCCCTCAGCCCCCCGCCAGTTGCCCCAGGTCCCGCACCGCACCGCGGGCGGCGCTGGTCGTGAGTGCCGCATAGGCGCGCAGTGCCGCGGAGACCTCCCGCTCGCGTCCAACCGCTCGCCAGGCATCCGGCCCGCGCGCGTCCATGGCTGCGCGGCGCGTCTTCCAGCACCGCGGGGGGGATCGCCAGCGCAATGCGCCGGTTGGGGATATCGATCTCGATGCGGTCGCCCTCTTCGACCAGGCCGATCGGTCCGCCCTCGGCCGCCTCCGGGGAGACATGTCCGATGGAGAGCCCGGCGGTGCCGCCGGAGAAGCGTCCGTCGGTGATCAGCGCGCAGGCCTTGCCCAGTCCCTTGGACTTGAGATAGCTGGTCGGATAGAGCATCTCCTGCATGCCCGGTCCGCCCTTGGGGCCCTCGTATCGGATCACTACGACGTCCCCGGGCTGGATGCGATCGGCCAGGATGGCATCGACTGCCGACTCCTGGCTCTCGAAGACCCGGGCCGGGCCTGCGAAGACCAGGCTCGCGGGGTCGACGCCGGCGGTCTTGACGATAGATCCGTGCTCGGCCAGGTTGCCGTAGAGCACCGCGAGCCCGCCGTCTCGGCTATAGGCGTGGTCGAGGTCGCGGATACAGCCCTCGCAGCGATCCAGGTCCAGGTCGCGCCACTGGTTGCTCTGGCTGAATGCGACCTGGGTGGGTACCCCGCCGGGGGCGGCCAGATAGCGGGTGCGGGCGGTCTGGTCCGGGTCGCGCGCGATGTCCCAGCGCTCCAGTGCCTCCCCCAGGGTGGGGCTGTGCACCGTGGGTACATCGCGACGGATCAGCCCGGCCCGGTCCAACTCGCCCAAGATAGCGACCACCCCGCCGGCCCGGTGTACGTCTTCCATGTGGTATTTCTGCGTAGATGGGGCGACCTTGCACAGGTTGGGCACCAGTCGACTCAGACGGTCGATATCCGACATGGCGAAGTCCACCCCGGCCTCGTGCGCCGCTGCCAGCAGGTGCAGCACCGTGTTGGTGGAGCCGCCCATGGCGATATCCAGGCTCATGGCGTTCTCGAAGGCGGCCAGGCTTGCCACCGAGCGGGGCAGGACCCTCGCGTCGTCTTGCTCGTACCAGCGCCGGGCAAGCGACACGATCAGCCGCCCGGCCTCCAGGAACAGGTCCCGGCGGGCGCTATGGGTGGCCAGCAGGGTGCCGTTGCCCGGCAGGCTCAATCCCAGTGCTTCTGTAAGGCAATTCATGGAGTTAGCGGTGAACATGCCCGAGCAGGAGCCACAGGTAGGAGCAGGCGGAGCGCTCCAGGGCGGCGACGTCCGCGTCGGTCTCGTTCGGGTTGGCTGCGGCCACCATGGCGTCCACCAGGTCCAGATGCAGCTCGGTCCCCCCGCGCAGCAGCTTGCCGGCCTCCATGGGTCCGCCGGAGACGAAGACGGTGGGGATGTTGAGCCTGAGCGCTGCCATCAGCATCCCGGGGGTGATCTTGTCGCAGTTGGAGATACACACCAGTGCGTCGGCACAGTGTGCATTGACCATGTACTCCACCGAGTCGGCGATGATGTCCCGGGAGGGCAGGGAATAGAGCATCCCCCCGTGGCCCATGGCGATGCCGTCGTCGATGGCGATGGTGTTGAACTCCTTGGCCACGCCCCCCGCGGACTCGATCTCCCGGGCCACCAGTTGGCCCAAGTCCTTCAGATGCACATGGCCGGGGACGAATTGGGTGAAGGAGTTGGCCATTCCTGCTGGGAGGCGTCTGGACCATACTGTTCATCTCCGGCACGCCCGATCCCGCACAGACCTTCTATTGGCTGGGGGGAAGCATCACATACCAACTGGCGAATGTCTTTCTGATCCTTCTGCTCGGTCTGTTGTGCTGGAGGGAAACCTCGGCAAAGAGCCGGTGGCTACGAACGGGGATATTCGGGCTTTGCTGCTTGCTGGTCATTGCCATTATCGGTTCGAACGAAGTGTCTCTGCTCTTGACGGGAATAATTATCTGCGGCGGCGCCTTCCATGCGGTGAGGACGGGCCGGGATTCGCGCGCCTTCTGGATAGGACTCCTGCTCATTGCTTCGGGTGCGGCGCTGGTCAGTATTTCGGCGCCGGGAAACTATCAGCGATACTCCGGCATCGGCGGGAACGATTACCTCCTACGTCCGGCGCCCTGGCTGGCCATGCTGCTTTATATGCCCTGGGTCGGCCTGCGGCTGCTCTATTGGCTTTCCAACCTGGGTTTGTGGGCATCGGCGTTCATTGTGCTTGCGGGAACCCTTCCCAAAGCAAAAACATGGTTCTATCCGGAGGGAAAATTCGATCGCCGGTTTTTATTCCTGCCGGCGATGTGGATTGCGACAATCTTTGCCCTCAATGCAATCGGTTTCATGATCAACCGATACCCCCTGCCCGAAAGGGCCGCGAGCGTGGTATGGTTGTCATTCATGCTGGGCTGGTATCCCTCTTTCGTCATTCTCTTCCATTTTCTGGCCGGCGACAAAATCCAGATCATCAAACACCGCATGGTTCAACTGGCCGGGGTCCTGCTGATCATCGGACTGCTGGGAACGCCGAACGTCTTCGAAGCCTACAAGGATGTCTACCGGGGTTACCGATACGACCGGGAGATGGATGAGCGTTACAGCGCCATCCGGAAGGCCAAGGACCGGGGTGAGAAACACATTGTTGTCGACAGCCTTTCCAGACCCCCGGAGACCCTGTTTGCCACGGATATCTCAACCGATCCCGGCAATCACAGAAATCAGTGCATGCGTGACTATTATGAGGTCGATTCCATAAAGCTGGGAGACGACGCAAGGTGACAATCGGCCAACCCGGATTTCACTGAACACTCATAAACGCCCGGGGGGTGATGGCGGTTCTCGATTGGAGAAATCCCTCGCGAAAACTCTCTCAGCCAAGTCATTCACTGAAGCGGGATGTCGGGTCATCCGAGCCATTGACACAAATCCCTTATCCTGTTAATAAAAAGGCATCATCCCGCAGACTTCACGGAGACGCGGGAAAACGGCCGCCGCAGACCGGTCGGCCGGCCATAACGAAAGGAGGGAGATTGGCGAGAAAAAAGGAAAACGATTCGCGGAAAAGGGCGCTTCTGTGCGTCAACGCCTCTCTGGAAAAAAAGGCGAAGGACCTCATCATCCTCAATGTCAAGGAGATCTCCGCCTTTGCAGACTACTTCATCATCTGCAGCGGGACATCCGACCGTCAGGTCCGGGCCGTCGCGACGCGCCATCCAGGAAAACTTGAAAAAGGCGGGAATCCTGCCCCTGGGCGTCGAGGGGGAAGCCGCGGGGAGGTGGATCCTTCTGGATTACGACGATGTGATCATCCACGTCTTTCTCGAATCCGTCCGGACTTTCTATGATCTGGAACGGCTCTGGTCCGAGGCGCCGCGGATGGCCGTACCCGACGATACGGTATCCCTGAAGGCGCTGGCCGAGGGGATGTAACCTTGAAAGAGATCCTGACCGGGATCGCCGACCTCATTTTTCCGCCCCGCTGCATCACCTGCGACAATCTCCTGGAGCGGCACGATCCCCTTCCCTTCTGCCCGTCCTGCCTGGACGGGATCCATTTCATCCGCTCCCCCCTCTGTCCCCGATGCGGGGTCCCTTTTCCCGTCACGGAAGGGGAAGACCACCTCTGCGGCGACTGTCTCACGGCGGAAAGACCCTATGCGGTCGCCCGGTCGGTCGGACGGTACGAGGAAACGCTCCTGACGGCCATCCACCGGTTCAAGTACCGGGGAAGGACCGGGATCGGCGAGATCCTGGGCGGGATCATGGCCGATTTCGCCGGCGGGATCTGGGATATGAAGGTCTTTGAGCGGATCGTGCCGGTCCCGCTGCACCGAAAGCGGCTGCGGGAAAGGGGGTTCAACCAGGCCGTGATCCTGGCGCGGAAACTCTCGAAACGGTTCGACATTCCGCTCGATTTCACATCGCTTCGACGGGAGGTCTTCACGCCGCCGCAGGTCGGTCTGGGAAGGGAAGCCCGGTCCGCAAACGTTCATGGCGCCTTTTCCGTAAGGCATCCGGAGCGGATCGCCGGCCGGAGGATCCTGCTCGTGGACGACGTTTACACCACGGGAAGCACGCTTGAGGAATGCGCCCGGGTCCTCATCCGGGCGAAGGCGGAGACGGTCGCCGTCCTGACGCTGGCCCGGGCGGTTCACGATCAGGGGAAGGAACCAGACGAATGAAGAAGATTCTCAGTTGGGAAGCACTGAAGAACGAGGTGGAACGCCGCCGGCGGCGAAGGGCAGAAAATCGTCTTCACGAACGGCTGTTTCGACATTCTCCATGTGGGACATGTCCGCTATCTCCGGGAGGCGCGGAAGATGGGGGATTTCCTCATCCTCGCCCTGAACAGCGACGCCTCCGTCCGGGCCATCAAGGGGGACAAAAGGCCGCTGGTCCCGCAGGAGGAGCGGGCCGAGGTCGTCGCATCCCTGGAGGCGGTCGATTACGTGACCCTCTTTGACGAAACGACGCCGCTCAAACTGATCGAATACCTGCGGCCGGATTGCCTCGTCAAGGGCGGCGACTGGAAGGAGGAGGCCGTCGTGGGAGGCGACGCCGTCCGGTCGTGGGGAGGCAGGGTCGTCCTCATCCCCGTGGTCGAAGGGGCCTCCACGACGAACATCGTGGAAAAGATCCTCCGCGTCTATGGAAAGGGGTGAAACGCCCTTCATTTTTTTCTTTACAAACCTGCCACGATCATGTAAGAGCATGTGCCCGAATCGGCCATGAGGAGATGAGGAGCGACGTGCAGAAGTCAACAAAACCAACAACCATGAAACCCGAAAAGATGGAATTCTTCCGATATATGCTGACCCAGAAGATCAACGAACTTCTCGGAGAGGCGGGGAAGACCGTGTCGGAAATGACCAGCGGCGTCGAAGGAGAACTACCCCGATCCCAATGACCGTGCCTCGCTCGAATCAGACCGGAATTTCGAGCTCCGGATCCGCGACCGCGAGAGAAAACTGATCCTCAAGATGCAGGAGGCCATCCAGCGGATGGATGACGGCGTTTTCGGGATCTGCGACGTTTGCGGCGGCCCGATCTCCGAAAAGAGGCTGATGGCGAGGCCGGTGACCACCCTCTGCATCGACTGCAAGATGAAGCAGGAAAAGATGGAAAAGCTCAAGGGGGAATAACTCCCGTCCTCCTGCGGTCCCGGGCGGCGACAAGAGCCGCCTTCCAATCCCCCTCATTCCCCCGTATCCCGGAGGAACGAAGAGGGATTTTTTTTGATGCCTGCACGACTTTTTCCGGCCGGCATCTTTTCTGGAGGACGGACGGATGTTTGTCAAGGTTGCCATTCCGATCCCCTCCGCGGAGATCTTCACCTATGCCGTCCCCGAGGCCTTCGTCCCGTCCGTGGCCTTGGGAAAGCGGGTCCTTGTCCCTTTCGGAAAGAAACGCCTGACCGGCTGGATCATCGAAACGATGTCCGAGGCGACGGTCGATCAGACGATCAAGGAAATCATCGACCTGCCCGATCCCGAACCCCTCTTCGACCGGCAGGACCTTGCCTGTTACGAATGGATTTCCCGCTATTATATCCACCCCCTGGGAAAGGTCCTGGGAGAGATCCTTCCCGGCGGGATCGACGTGAAGAGCGACCGCTGGCTCCGGCCGGCCGAAGGACCGGCCATCGGGAGACCATCCTTCTCCGCCGGACAAAAGGAGATCCTGGCCTGCCTGGCATCCTTTCCCAAAGGGCTCTCCCTTGGCCGTCTGCGCCGGCTGGTGGGGAAAAATAACCTCTACGGCGATCTGCATCTCCTCGAAACATCGGGGCTCGTGATCTCCGAGGAGCGCCTGAACCGTCCGGCCGTTCGGCCGAAATGGGAAAAATGGATCGGTCTCCGGGCGGACATCCCCGCCGGAATAAAACTCACCGCGAAGCAGGCGGCCCTTGTCGCCCTCCTCCGGGAACGGGGCGACGCACCGGTCTCCGGGCTCCCCGACCGCTTCCGGAAAGCCGACTTTCTCCGAACCCTGGAGCAAAAAGGCATCGTCCGTCTCCGTGAAAAAGAGCTCTTCCGGGGACCGGGTCCCGTCCCGGAGATCGGACGGAATGGGAACGGCATCACCCCGAACGAAGCGCAGGAAAAGGCCCTGGCCGAAATCCGGACCTGCCTCGCCTCGGGGTGTTTTTCCCCCTGCCTCCTCCACGGCGTGACGGGAAGCGGCAAGACCGAGGTTTACCTCCGGGCCGTCGATGAGGTCCTTCGAAACGGCGGCGGCGCGATCTATCTCGTCCCGGAGATCGCCCTCACGACGCAGCTCCTCTCCCGCATCCGCGAACGGTTTCCGGAGAGGGAGATCGCCGTCCTCCACAGCGGCATCTCCCGGAGCGCGCGGTATGACCAGTGGAAACGGCTCCGGCGCGGCGATATCCGCCTGGTCGTCGGCGCCCGGTCGGCCCTTTTTGCACCGGTCCGGAACCTCCGGTTGATCATCGTGGACGAGGAGCACGACCCCTCCTACAAACAGGACGACCGCCTGCGGTACAACGCCCGGGACCTGGCCCTGGTCCGCGGAAAATTTGCGGGGGCCACGGTCATCCTCGGTTCCGCAACGCCGGGGATCCAGACCTTTTTTCAGGCGACGGGCGGCCGGTATCGCCATCTCACACTCCCCTCCCGCGTGGACGACCGCCCCCTCCCCCGCGTCGAGGTGGTCGATATGAGGACGGAACGGGACGAAAAGGGCCGGACGCCCCTCCTTTCCCATGTGCTCGTCGAGGCGCTCCGGGAGACCCTGGCCCAGCGGAAGCAGACCCTCCTGTTCCTCAACCGGCGCGGATTCCACACCTTCCTCTTCTGCCCGGACTGCGGCCACGTCTTCGCCTGCCCGTCCTGCGACCTGGCGCTCACGCACCACGACGCTCTGGGGGCTCTGAAATGCCATCACTGCGACTTCACGGCCAAACCGCCCGGCATCTGCCCCGCCTGCCGGGGCAATCATGTCCGCAGCCAGGGGGCGGGAACGGAACGGGTGGAGGAAGAGGCGAAAAAACTCTTTCCGGAGGCCCGGATCGTCCGGATGGACAGCGACACGACCTCGCGGAAGGGGGACGCGGAGAAGATCCTCCGGGGGCTCGACCGGGGCGAGATCGACATCCTCGTCGGCACCCAGATGATCACCAAGGGACATGATTTTCCGGACATCACGCTGGTCGGCGTCCTGGCCGCCGACGCCTCCCTGAACATCCCGGACTTCCGGGCGGCCGAGAGGACCTTCCAGATCCTGACGCAGGTGTCGGGCCGGGGCGGGCGGGGCGATCAGCCGGGACGCGTCGTCGTCCAGACCTTCAACCCCGGCCACTACGCCATTCGCCGTGCGCAGGAACACGACTATGCCGGTTTTTACGCGGATGAGATTCCTCTCCGCCGGGAGCTCGGCTATCCGCCCTTCTCCCGCCTCATCGGTCTCCACTTCTCCTGCCCGAAAAAGGCGGAGGGGAAAAAGGCCGTCGCTGGAGATCGGGAAACGGGCGCGGGAACTGGCCGCGACCATCGCCGGTGGAAAGATGGACGTCATCGGCCCCGCCGAATCCCCCCTCGCCCGTCTGCGGGGGCGTTACCGCTGGCAGATGCTGCTCAGGGGAACGGAGAGCGGGCCCCTCCACCTCCTGGCGGAAAAACTTCTGGAGGGTGCCGGACGCGGGCTGGAGATCCAGGTGGATGTGGATCCGGTCCATTTCATGTAGGAGAAAGCGCCATGACCAAACCTCGCATCCTTTTCATGGGAACACCCGCTTTTGCCGTGCCGGCGCTGGAGGGCCTCGTCGAGGGCGGCTGGCCCGTCATCGGCGTCGTCACGCAGCCGGACCGTCCGCAGGGACGGGGCCGGACCCTGGCGCCGCCCCCCGTCAAGATCGTCGCCGAGGGCCTGGGCCTTCCGGTCCTCCAGCCGGAGAAGGTCCGGCATCCCGATTTTCTCGAAACCTTCCGGAAACTCGCGCCCGATCTCGTCGTCGTCGCGGCCTTCGGCCAGATCCTTCCCGGAGAGATCATTCACGGCCCGAAGAAGGGCTGCATCAACATCCATCCCTCGCTCCTGCCGAAATACCGGGGGGCGGCGCCGATCAACCGGGCCCTGATGCGCGGCGAGGAGATAACCGGCGTCACGATCATGCAGATGGACGAGGGGGTGGATTCCGGCGATATCCTCCTCCAGGAGCAGACGCCGATCGGACCGGAGGAGAATTTCGGCGAGCTCCACGACCGCCTGGCTGTCATGGGCGCCGACCTGCTCCGCATGGCGCTGGCGATGCTGCTCTCCGGAACGCTTCTGCCGCGCCCCCAGGACCACAGCCTGGCGACGGCCGCCCCCCGGATCGGCCGGGAGGAGGGCCGGATCGACTGGGGAAGGATTGCCGGCAGATCGTCTCGCTCATCCGGGGGCTCTCCCCCGTTCCCTGCGCCCACACCTTTCTCGGCGGAAAACAGCTCAAGATCTTCGCGGCAACGGCGGAACCGGCGACCGTCGCGGAGGCGCCGGGAACCGTCGCCGGGGAGACGGGCGGCGACCCTCCGCGTCGCCGCGGGAGAAGGTTATGTTCTTTTGAAAGAGGTGCAAGTGGAGGGGAAAAAACGGATGACGGTCCGCGATTTCCTCCGGGGATGTCCTGTCGTTCCGGGGCAGATTCTGGGTTAGTCAGAGCTGTTGAAAAACGCCCATCTGCGACGTTTCCCTCATCCGGTAAGCGACACGCTTTTGAACAGACTGAAAATAGATTTTTCCATGCGCTTTGGATACGAATGACAGAAAACGAAAAGCAGAAGTCCCCCCGGGAGCTCGCCGTCGAGATCCTCAACCGGATCGACCGAGAAGGGGGATTACGCGGAACCCCTCCTCGACGCCGCGCTTTCCGGGAAGGGCATCCCCAACCCCCATGACCGGGGGCTTCTCACCGAACTCGTCTACGGGACGCTCCGGATGCGGGGCCGCATGGACTGGATCATCGCCCGCCTCTACAAGGGGGATGCCGCCGCCCTGGAGGCGCCGGTCCCCAACATCCTCCGGACGGGGCTCTACCAGCTCCTCTTCACCGACCGGATCCCCCATTTCGCCGCGGTGAACGAGGCCGTCGGCATCGCGAAAAAAGCGTGCCCGGCCGCCGCGGGCCTGGTGAACGCGATCCTCCGGAACGCCCTCCGGGAGAAGGAGAACATCGCCTGGCCGGACATGGCCAAGGACCCGGGCAAGGCGATTGCCGTCCTCCACTCGCACCCCCGCTGGCTCGTGGAGCGCTGGCTCGACCGGTACGGCATCGACGAAACCATCGCCATCTGCCGGGAGAACAACACCGATTCCGCCGCCGGTCGTCCGCGTGAACACGCCTGAAGACATCGCGGGAAGAGGCCATCGCCGCGCTGGCGGCGGAGAAGATCGCCGCCGGAAAAACCCGCTTCTCCCCGACGGCCTCTTCCTCGCCTCCACCGCCGCCGGCCTCCGGGAGACGGCGGCCTTCCGGAACGGCCTGATCCGGGTCCAGGACGAGGCCTCCCAACTGGTCGCCCGCCTCGTCGGCCCGCAGCCCGGCGAACGGCATCCTCGACCTCTGCGCCGGCGCGGGCGGAAAAACGCTTCACCTGGCCGCCCTCATGGAAAACCGGGGGGAGATCACCGCCGTCGATCTCCATCCGGACAAGCTCCGCCTGCTGGCGGCAGAGGCCGGACGCCTCGGTGTGACGATCGCGACAACCCATGCGGGAATGCAGCCACGATGCCGGAGAGCTTCCGCGGCGCCTTCGACCGGGTCCTCCTCGACGCCCCCTGCTCCGGCCTCGGAACGCTCCGGCGCAATCCCGAGATCCGCTGGCGGATCACCCCGTCCGAACCTGGAAGAAGCATGTCGCTCCAGAAGCGGCTCCTCCGGAAAGCGCGCAGACTGCGTGAAACCGGGCGGCCTGCTGGTCTACAGCGTCTGCACCGTGACCCCGGAAGAGAACGAGTCGGTGGTCGCCGACCTCCTGGCCGCGCGGCCGGAATTCAAGGCGATCCCACCGGAGGGAATCCCCCCGGAGCTGATCGATGCCGACGGCTTCTTCCGGACCTTCCCCCACCGCCACGGCACGGACGGCTTCTTCGGGGCGGTCTTCACCCGCACCGCATGAGATTCCTTCAGCCCGGGCTCTGATCATAGGGTCTAAGATCATCCCGGTCTGATCACTCCGCTGCCGACTTCCAGCAGCCAGATTTCACGGCCCGGTAATATTGACATAATTTTTGGTTCTGTTCCCGATCCAGGTCCCAGGCCCAGATGACCTTTGAGCCGTCGATGTCCGACCGATTATAAACCCAGGCAAAATGAGGATATGCATAAGAGGTGGGACCCAGTCTCACTAAAATGACATGGCGGCCCGGATCTTGATTTAACCGGGTCTCCAGTTCGGCGCGTTGTTGGCTGACCGGCCAGGGGGCAGCGTGGAAGTACGGCAGGAAAGAAATCAAGATCGAAAATCCGAAAACCGCTACCAACAAGGCGGTTAAGGATTTTCCCACGGGCCTGCCACGGAAGCGACAGAATTGGAGATGCCGCAGAGACTGGACCGCCAGCAGGACCAGGAGGCAGGCAACCGGAGCTAATTTTCGAGGATAACTCTGGGTTTGCAGAAATGCCATCCCGACGACCAGAGCGACAATGAGCACAGCCAGCGCGTTCCACCTGTTACGGAGCGCCCGCGGCAGCATGATGAGCGGAATCAGGAAAACGCAGTGAAAATAGAAGAACAGGATATTCAAAAGATCGTTTGCCTTCTCGCGAATATATCCATTGATCGTATGCATGTAGCGTTGTCTTTGCAGAAAGACCTGCTGCAGGTCATGAAAAATCTGCGGAAGCGAGAAATCCTGAGCTGGAGGCTTCTCTGACCACAGAAAAATCGGCGTTGAAGGATAGTGGTTTTCATAAACTTGGTACGGCATTCTCCATGGCGAACCGGTGACCCTGAAATTGTAGTACCCCATCCACAGACTTGCCAAAATACCTACGGCAATCACAGGTATTACCACCCGAATGATCCACGGCTTCAGCGATCGGTCCCCGGCGCGAACCATACCGGCCAGGATGACCGTCGCGGCAGGCAAAGCCACCAGCAATCCCTCAAAGGGGCGGCTGTTGGCCAGAATGACCAGGCCGACCGCCAGGACAACCGCGTTTCCCATGGCCGGACGCAGCAGCAAGCGCCGCAAGGCCCCGAAGAGAAGTGCGCCTCCGGTGGCGGCCAATGCCCCGCCCCAGTAATTCTGACTCCAGTATCCGAAGAATCCCAGGTTCAACGCGGCAATGAGTCCTCCGAGAAGGGCCCAGCGCCGGGGCACCCACCCCTGCAACATCCAACAGATACCGGCACAGGCCAGGGCCACACTCAGCCACACCCCGACCACCGGATGGCCGCCGGCCACCTGACCCAAAGCCAGGACCAACCCCTGGCCGGGTTGATACTTGGAGGCGTACGTGGGCTGTTGGATAACATGGATGCTTTCGAAGTGCCGCCACAAAGGGTGGGAAGGATTGGTCAAACGCCCATGGGCAAAGGTGTCGGCCGCCAGTAGATAGCTGAATTCATCCTGGACTGCAGGTTGGGGAAAGCGGACGAGAAGGCTGACGGCCATGCTTTCACGGCCTTCTCCGAGTCGCTTCTCCCTTACGACGTGGTCCACGTCCTCAACCGTTTCTACTCGCTGGCCGACGGGGCCATCGGCCGCCACGGAGGGCGCATCGCCACCTACATGGGCGACGGGTTCATGGCCCTGTTCCTGGTGGGGGAAGGTGAGGACCATCCGGCCTTGCGGGCGGTGCGAGCCGGCCTCGACCTCATCGCCGCAGTAGGCGCCTGGAAGGCTTACCTGATCGTGCTGCACGGGCGGGCCCTGGAGGTCAGCGTGGGGGTGCACTTCGGGCCGGCGGTGGTCGGGTCCCTGGGCAGCGGGGACTCGCGGATCTTCACCGCGATCGGAGACACGGTGAACACCGCCGCCCGGATAGAGCAGGCCAACCGCGCCTTCGGCACCAGCCTGCTGGTCAGCGAGGCGGTGGTGCGGGTTCTGGGGGACAGCCTTGTGGCGGCTGCCCAGGCGCTCGATCGCCCTGGCGGGCAAGACCGGGCACCACGTCCTCCACGCCGTCGAGGGGGTGCGCCGATGAGCCTCGCCTTCACCGTCTGGGGGGCCCGGGGGGTCGATGGCGGTCAGCGGGCCCGGTTACCTGCGCTACGGCGGCGACACCTCGTGCTACCACGTCGAGGTGGAGGCAGGCCATCACCTGCTGATCGACTGCGGCACCGGCCTGCGTCTCCTGGAAGGCCGGCTGGGGCCACCGCCCCTGCGCTTCACGGTGCTGTTCACCCACTACCACCTCGACCACTTGCAGGGCTTGCCGGTCTTCGCCCCCCTGTACGACCGGGCCAACCAGTTCCACTTCCACGGAGCGCGTACGGCGGGGTGGGTGCGGCCGAGGCTCTCCACCTGATGCTGCGCCCGCCGCTCTTCCCGGTCCCCTACGACGAGGTCCCGGCCCTCTGCCGGTTCAGTGATCTCACCGGGCCCCTCCAGATCGGCCCGTTGCGGGTCACGACGCTGCCCCTGGCGCCACCCCGGCGGTGCCACCGGCTTCAGGCTGGAGGGAGAAGCCGGCTCGGTGGTCCTGGTGACCGACCACGAGTCGGGCGATGCGGCCGCCGACGAGGCCGTCGTGGCGTTCGCCGCCGGGGCCGAGGTTCTCCTCTCACGACTCCCAGTACACCAAGGGCCAGTTGGAGGGGCCTCGGGCCGGCTGGGGCCACAGCTCCTTCGCCGCCGCGGCGGAGGTCGCCGTCCGCGCTGCGTGGGGCGCCTGGTGCTGACCAGCCACGACCCGGACAGAGGGGACGAGGAACTCGACGACTTCGTCGCCAAGGTGCGTCGGCACTTCCCGGCCACCGAGGCCGCCTACCCGGGCCTCCAGCTTCCCTCTCTGATCCCGGAGGCTCCCCTCTCGCCGGGGCACGGCGTCAGCGGGCGCCGGTCACTCGGTGGGGAACCAGTCGGCCTCGAACTGGCTGGAGGCATTCCAGAGCATCCAGCCGAGGTCGTACCGCTCGGCCTCGGCTATCTCCTCGGCGATCTGGCCGGCGTCGTAGAAGAACGCTTGCAGCCAGGGGCGGAACATGGCCCCGTCGAGGCGGGGCATGCCGGCGTCGAGGGCCTGGGCGGTCACCTCGGACGGATGGTCGTTGGGGTCGTCGAAGCCCAGCCATCCCGCCGAGTAGTGGCTGGGGTAGATCATCGGGCTGAGGACGTCCACGGAGCGGGACAACTCCTCCAGGCGCTGGCCGATCCCCTGGTCGTTGGGGAAGGACAGGACGATGGCGAAGATGTCGGCCGACACCGCGCACCCTTCGGCGTGGAGGCGGTCCCGGGCCTCGTTCAGGAAGGCGCTGATGGTGGCCACCCGCCCGTCGTCGTCGACCGCCTCGTCGTAGCCGAGCACGCGTGATGTCGCCGTCGCTGGGGAAGCGCACGTAGTCGAACTGGACCTCGTCGAACCCGAGCCGGCAGGCCTCCACGGCCAGATCGAGCGGGTACTCCCAGGCCTCTCGATCGGTGGGGTCGGCCCAGGCCAGGCCGCGGGCATTGACCCACGCCCCGCCGGTGGCGGTGTTCCGGGCGGCGTGCTCCGGGTTGGCCGGGGCCCACTTGGGGTCCTGGAAGGTGACGATGCGGGTGATGGTGTAGAGGCCGCGCTCCGCGGCTTCCGCCAGGACGGTGGTGACGTCGTAGGTGTCGGTGACCGCGCCGGTCTCGACGGCGGCCGTCACTTGTGAGTCGTAGTGCACGACCCCGTCCTCGTCCTTGGTGTCGAAGACCAGGGTGTTGATGACGGTCCCCTCGATCATGTCGAGCAGGTCGGCGAACGCGGTGGACGACCCGGCCGCCACCCCGGACACCCTGATGCCTCTGACGACGAAAGGCTCGAGGGTGATCTCGAAGTCCCCCGGAGAGCCGTCCCAGTCCGCTTCGGCCGCGGCGTAGGCCATCTTGGAGGCCTGCACCTTCCCGGGGGCGACGGCCACGAACTGGAAGGCGCCCATCTGGTCGGTGGTGGCCTCCAGTTCGCCCAGGCGCACGGCGGCGCCGATGACTCCGGCGCCCTCGTGGTCTTTCACCCGGCCGTTGAGCACCAGGGGGTCGAGTTGCAGGCCGAGCGGCCCGTCGGGCGGGAGGGCGTCCACCTGGAACAGGGCGTCCTGATAGCCGGCCACCGCGACCTCCAACTCGCAGGGCGGGGTGAAGGCGAGGCGGGTGGCGCCGTCGTCGCCCGTGGTGGCGGTCCTGCCGTCGGGGCCGGTCACCACCGCCCCGGCCAGGATGGCGAGTTGCCCGTCGGGCCCTTCCATGCCGAAGACCACCAGCGGCACGGCATTGTCGGGGTTGAATTGCCGCAAGAGCACCCACCCGGCCGCCCCGGCGAGGGCGAGCACCACCACGACGGTGACGGCCAGGGTCAGACTGCCCGGGCCGTGCCGCCGCCGCCCAAACCCTCCGGTGCCCTCGAAGATGTCGAGGCCCCGGCCGTGCAGGCGAGCCATCGCGCCTCCTCCTGATGCCGGGGTCCCGCCCGGCACCCGTAGGTTAGGAGGCGGCGCCGGGCAGCAGAGGGCGAGGGCTACTCCTCCCCGGCCGCCGCCTCTACAGTCCGCGGCGCATGCGTGCCGCTCTGGAGATCTGCCGGCGCTGGGAGGCCGAGGGGAAAGCGGTGGCCGCCGCCACCCTGGTGGCCGTGGCCGGCTCGGCCCCGCGCCGCGAGGGGGCCCGGCTGCTGGTCTCGTCGGCCGGGGACACCTGGGGGTCGGTGAGCAACGGGTGCGTGGAGGGCGATCTGGCGGCCCACGCCGCCGAGGTGCTGCGCACCGGGCGGCCCCGGCTGGCGGCCTACGGCATCGCCGACGAGCAGGCCTTCGCCGTGGGCCTGTCTTGCGGCGGCGAGATCGAGGTGTTCATCGAGCCCTGGGCCGGCCTGGCGGTTCTGCTCGGGGGAGGGCCCGGCGAGGAGTTCGTGGGGGCCCTGGCCACCGTCGTCTCGGGGCCCGGAGAGGGAGCCCACGGCCTCTTCGATCGCGAGCGGGGCCTGGTGGCCGGGGACCTCCCCACCGCCGTGGCGACGGCGCTGCTGGGCGAGGTCGCCGGCGTGGTGGACGCCGAGCGGAGCCGGGTGAGCGCCTGCGGCGACTCGCGGGTGTTCCTGGAGACCGTGGCCCCGGCGCCGCGGTTGCTGCTGTTCGGGGCGGGGCATGCCGCCGAGGCCCTGGCGCCGCTGGCGATGGCCGCCGGCTTCCGGGTGACGGTGTGCGATCCCCGGGCCGCCCTGGCCCTCCCCGAGCGCTACCCGGGTGCCGAGGTGCGGGTCGGCTGGCCCGATCAGGTGGTCCCGGGGCTGACGCTGGACCGGCGTACCTATGCCGCGGTGCTGGCCCACGACCCCCGGATCGAGGTGCCTCTGCTCCCCCTGCTGCTCGCCTCTCCGGCCCGCTACATAGGGGTCCTGGGCAGCCGCCGCACCCACGCCGCCCGCCTGGAGCGCCTGGCCGCCGAGGGCTGGCCCCCGGAGCAGTTGGCCCGCCTTCACGGGCCCATCGGCCTCGACATCGGGGCGGCGGTGCCGGAGGAGGTGGCCGTGGCCATCGTCGCCGAGATGGTGGCCGCCCGCCGCGGGCGCCTGGCGCCGGCGGGCGGGGCGGCCCGGTGACCGACTGGTGGCGTGAGGCGGTCTTCTATCAGGTCTACCCGCGCTGCTTCCAGGACGGCAACGGGGACGGGGTGGGGGACCTGGCCGGAGTCCGGCGCCGCCTCGACTACCTGGCCGGGACCCTCGGCGTCGACGCGCTCTGGCTCTCGCCCTTGTACCCCTCGCCCATGGCCGACTTCGGCTACGACGTCGCCGACTACTGCGGGGTGGATCCGCTCTTCGGTGATCTGGAGGACTTCGATCGCTTGCTGGCCGGCTGCCACGCGAGGGGCCTGCGCCTCATCGTCGACTTGGTGCCCAACCACACCTCGGACCGGCACCCCTGGTTCGTCGAGTCCCGAGCCTCGCGCCACAGCCCCAAGCGCGACTGGTACGTGTGGCGCGATCCGAAGCCGGGCGGGCGACCGCCCAACAACTGGCAGCCGCTTTCGGCGGCCCGGCCTGGGAGTGGGATGAGGCCACCGGCCAGTACTACCTCCACTCCTTCCTGCCCGAGCAGCCTGATCTGAACTGGCGCAACCCGGAGGTGCGGCCGGCCATGGTCGGACGTGCTGCGCTTCTGGCTGGATCGGGGGGTCGACGGGTTCCGCATCGACGTGGCCCACTACATCCTCAAGGACCCGGCCCTGCGCGACGACCCGCCCACCGGGAGCAGGCCGCCGCGGCCGAGTACGGCGCCCGCCCACCGCCACGACCGGACGTCCACGGGGTGTTCGCGGGAGATGCGTTCCCTCCTCGAGGAGTACTCGCCGCCGCGGGTGGCGATCGGTGAGATCCACGAGGAGGACCTTGCGGTGCGGGCCTCCTACTACGGGGACGGCGACGAACTGCACCTCCCCTTCAACTTCTCCCTGCTCGCAGGCGCCGTGGGAGGCGGAGGAGGTGCGCCGCCGGGTGGAGGCGCTCGAGGCGGCGCTGCCCGCCGGGGCCTGGCCGAACTGGGTCCTCGGCAATCACGATGAGCCCCGCCTGGCCACCCGTTTCGGGGAGGGCGCGGCGCGGGCGGCGCGATGCTGCTACTGCTCACCCTGCGCGGGTCCCCCACGCTGTACTACGGCGACGAGCTGGGGATGGTGGACGTCCCCAATCCCGCCGGAGCGGGCCCCAGGACCCCTTCGGCCTTCGCGTCCCCGGGGGCTGGGCTGGGGCAGCGATCCCGAGCGAACGCCCACATGCAGTGGGACGCGACGCCCAACGCCGGCTTCGCCCCCGCCGGGGGTGGAGCCCTGGCTGCCGCATCGCGGCCGGAGGCGGCGGCGGGGCGCGGCGTGGCGGGGCGGATCTCGGGGATCCCCGGTCGCTCCTGCGGCCTCTACCGGGCCCTGCTCGCCGCCCGCCGGCGCGCCTCGCCTGCCCTGCGCCTGGGGGAGCTACCGGACGATCGCCGGGGTTCCCTGCCGGTGCTGCTTCGCCTACCGGCGCCTCCGTCCGGGCGCGGCGCCGATGGCGGGTGGCGCTCGAACTTCGCCGGGCGGGTCCCCTGGAGGTTGCCGGGATTGGGGCCGGGCCGCATCGTGGTCTACGACCGGCATGGACCGGGCCGGGGAGGCCGTGGCCGGCGTCCTGTCCCTCGGCCCCCACGAGGGCGTCGCTGGTCGAGGAGAGCCCCGCGCTAGGAGGCGCTGCCGCCCGAACGTGCCGCGGTGCACCAGGTCGGCGAGGGTGTCGCCGCCCGGTGAACCCGGCGGCGGCCGCCCGGCGCCGCTGCTCCGGTTCGGCTTCCTCGTCGGGGTAGCCCAGGGCGATGGCCCAGGTGGCCTCGTGGTCTTCGGGCAGGGCCAGCACCTCGTGAGCCTGCTCCCGGCGGTGCAGGGTGATGGGGCAGGAGCCCAGGCCCCGGGCGGCGGCGGCCAGCATCATGTTCTGCGCCACCCGGCCGATGTCGAAGTCGTTCCCGCCGGGGAGGCGGACGAGCGACCACGGTCGCCGCCGAGGCCAGCACGGGCCCGGTGAAACTCGCCGGCAGTGGCGAGGCGCTCTAGGCCTGCCCGGTCGTCGACCACCACGAAAGCCCACCCCTGGCGATTCTTGGCACTTCCCGTCCACCGGCCGGCCTCGAGCACCGCGGACAGCTCTTCCGGGGGGATGGGGTCGGGGCGGAAGCAGCGCACCACGCGCAGTCCCAGGACGTGGCGATAGGCGGTGGGGTTGGGGTGTCACGGCGGGCATCGGGCTTCTCCCGAGTCAGCGACAGGGCCCCACCCTACCGGTGGCGGGCCAGGCCCAGCATCAGGCCGGCGACGGCCCCGGTGAGGGAGAGGGCCACGGCCTCGGCCACGGCGCCGCCGGCGGGGAGCAGCGAGGCGCCCGTCGAGGTGCCCGGTGGCGGCCAGCAGGCCGGTGGTCGACCAGCGCGATGGCGGGCCCCGGCGGCCGCCCCGGCCAGGCGCAGAGCCGGGGGTCGGGCGCCTGCGGGGCGAGGGCCACGCCCAGGGGGACCACCGCCCCGACCAGCAGCGGCGCCGGGTGGTAGGCGTTCCCGGTCAGGAAGGCGGGCACGGCCCAGGCGGCGGCGAGGATCAGCCCGTACAGCACGGCGCGCCAGAGCGGCTCATTGCGAACGTACCGGGTCGGGATGAGAGTCGGGAGGCGGAGGGCGGACGCGGGCGTGCGCCTCGCGGCGAGGCGGGCCGAGTCGGGGACCGGCCGGGGCACCGTCTACTCGCGCCGGTGGTAGGAGCCCTGCTCGTGGGCCGCGGTGTGGTGCCGGCTGCACAGGAGCCGCAGGTTCGCCGGATCCGTGATCCCTCCATCGGCCCAGTGTCTCAGATGGTGGGCGTCGCAGAAGCGGGCCGGCATGTCACAACCGGGGTGGGTGCACCCCTGGTCCCGCGCCTCCAGGAGGCTCGAAGGGACTCGCGGACAACCCGGGTCGCCCGGCCGAGTTCGATGGGCACGGACTCGGGATCCAGCAGCACCCGGGAGACGGTGGCGTCACAGGTCAGCCGGCGGGCGCTGCGGGCGCTGAGGGGCCCGGCTTCAGTGTCCACCACGCCGTTGCCGGTGTGCAGGGTGTCCCAGGGGATGGTGACCAGCACCTGCGGGCGACGCCGGGAGCCGTCACCGTCACCTTGCAGGTACCGGCGGCAGATCTCCACCAGGGCATCGGCCCGGCATTGTGCCGGAGTCCGGGAGTCGGCAGGGTCGAGCGCTGCCGGCTCGGACAGGGCCCGCAGGGCTGCCAGCACAGTCAGGCCGCTCTCCGGATCCAGATCGCCGCTCGAGGTGGGACCATGGGGAGGACCAGGTCTCCGAGATGTGCAGGGCGCGCTGCCAGCGGAGTCGATCGGCATCGGCCTCGGCCCCGGCCGGGTCGGTCTGCCGTTTCCAGGCCGCCAGCACCTGCATCGGCCGCCTGCTTCGAAGGGGCCGCCGCCACCTGTGCGAGGAGAGAAGCCTCGTCCCGGGCGAACTGCTCGGGAGCCAACGCCTGGGCTTGTGCCAGCAGCCGCACCCGGGCCTCGGACACCACCCCGGCGGCGAGCGCCTTCCTCGTCTCGGGCATCTCCTGCAAAGAGCGGCAGCCACCGCCACCTGACTCCGACAGACCGGGACTGGCTCCCCCGACACCGCCACCAGCCAGGCAGTCGTGGAGGAGTATCCCTCGTGCCGGGCCACCCCCCGGCGCTCGGCCTGCGCCAGATAGTCGGCCCGGCGGGCCTCCAACCGGGACGCCTCCCGCTGCACCCGGCGCAACTCGTCGGCCAGGCTCCCGTCGGACAAACCCACCGCAGCCGGCAAGCCCGACGACTCCACCACAGGTACCGCATCGGTCGTCACCCCACCTATGTATCAGCCAGGTGCGACAAGAACCGTCCCCGGCCCGGCCGCAAGGACGATCGTGCACCCCATGAGTGATCCAGTCACCCCAGCGTTAGCCAACGACACCGCCGCCGGTCGGCTTCTTCCTCCCTTCCCCTAAGGGGACGGTGGCCCCGAGGCTGCGCGAGCCGGCCGGAGGGGGTCCGTTCGCCACGCCAATCTCGGCGCGTTCCCGCTCTCGGACGAGCACCCCCCTCGCCTCGAAGACT
>CAWACV010000003.1:287500-686115 GCA_963780725.1 uncultured Gammaproteobacteria bacterium | reverse complement strand
ATCACGCCTCCCACAAAGTGGCAAACAACGCCTTCTTCCGGGTCTCGGGGTCGGGTAATGGGGTGACCCGGACACCACGTTGACCTCCTCGGGACCGATGTCGACCCGCTTGACGAGGGTGCGGATGAGCTCCGACGCGCGCTCCAATCCAGGTGCTCCAGGCCATCGTCGACCTGCGCGGCAAAGGCTTCTAGGCGTCCGACGACCAGTTGCAGTTGAGCGCGTTGCCGAGCGACATCCTCCAGTTGCGGGCCTGCTCCTCCAGTGCGGCTAGCGTTGTTTCAGGTGCACGATGCGCGCCTCGTAATCGGCCTTCTCGACATAGCCGTCAGTATAGGTATCCAGCAACCGGCGATGCCTGGCGCACCCGCTGGATTTGCGCGGCCACGGCGGCGCTGGCCGCGCACTTCGAACCCGTGTCGCGGCCGTGAGACGCCGCTCGTACTCGGCCAGCAGCGGCTGGGGATTCTTGAACAGGCTGTCACTTCGGTCCACACCGCTGTCTCCCAGCGGTCGGTACGCACCTGACGGTTGCGGCAGATCCGCCTCCGCCGAAGCGATAGGCATCCGTGCCGATGCAGCGATAATAGGCATAGTCGCGGCGTTTGCCCTTGGCGGCGCCCAGACCGATGGCCTTACCGTAGAAAGCATGGCCGCAGCAGGTGGAATCGAGCAGCCCCTCAGGCAGATAGCGCGCGCCACGCTGGCGGGTGCGCGCGCGACGGCGGTTCTCCGCCAACTGCTCGCCGCCGCGGCAAACTGGGCGTCGCTGACGATGGCCGGCACGGCGATGTGGATCCACTCCGATGGCGGAGTGCGTAACCCTCGAGCGCGCCGCGGCTCGGCGGCTTACCCCGTTGGGGACGCAGTCGCGGGCGGGGAGCGCCCGCATGCGTCTTGCCAAAGGCCGCACGGCCGCAGTACGCGGGGTTCCTGAGGATGCCCCACACGCTGGTGCGGTCCCACCAGTCTTTGCCGGTGCGGGTCGGCACCTGCCGCGCACGCAGGCGCCGTGTGACCTCGCCGAGGCTCGCGCGCTCCTCGCCTACCCAGGCGAAGATCTGCTGCACCACCTGCGCCTGCTCGGGGACGATCTCGTAGCGCGCCTCGCCGCCGCCCTCCCAGCGGCCGATGTAGCGGTAGCCGTAGGGCGCCCCGCCGAGCACGTTGACGCAACCGCTCTGCGCCCGATGGCGCTAGCCCCGACGGCTGCGCTCGAGGATCTTGGCCCGCTCGTACTCGGCGATCATGCCCTGGACTTGCAGCAAGAGCTCCTCCTCGGGATTGTCCCCCACGGCATGGTTGAGGAAGACGACCTCGACCCCGGCGCGGCGAAACTCGTCGACCAGCAGCACTTGATAGGCGTACTTGCGCGCCAGGCGATCGGGCGAGTGGACATAGAGGCGCTCGACCGCCCCAGGGCAATCGCATCGCGCAGCCGCTCCAACGCCGGCCGCATCAGTGTGGCCCCACTGTAGCCGTCGTCGATGAAGGTGCGTTCAGCTGGCACGGCGCTTCCGTCCGCCGCGCTGCGCTCCTGCAACGCGCTCGCTTGGCTGGCGATGGTCTGCGCCGCGGCTTGTCGGTCCGAGGACACGCGCGCATAGAGCGCCGCAGCGATCGGGAGGGATGGAATCGTGGGCAACGCGCTCCCACGCAATGGGGTGGGAGCCGAGTCGCTTCCGGCTCGCGTGCCGGAAGTGCCGTCGCGATGGGCCGGCGGATGGTCGGGACCACGTGCGCATAGGCCCGGATCAACGCCTGCTCACCGCGGCGACTCGGCTCAAACACCGTGTTCACCTTCAACACAGGTCGGCGTTGTTTGTCCACCGCTGGCACTCGCGTTCAGGATGGAGCAGCCACAGTCCAGTGGTGCCCCTTCGAATCCTGCCCCGTAAGCCGGCCGCAGCTGCTGTCGAGAAAGTTGGACCGACAGCTCGAACGGAAGTTTGGCTACAATGTGGGAGGCGTGATGACTCCGCCCTGTGGCGTTCCTTTATCGCTGTAGCCGATCTCTTGCCCTTCCATGATCCCGGCATGCAACCATTTGCCGATCAGCCACATGATCCCACCATCGTTGATCCGGTGCTGGATGAAGCTCCGCAGCCAGCCCCAGTCAAGGTTGTCGAAGGACACCACGACACACTACCCACCTCGACGGTTTTCCCGCGGCGGTCACCATCACGCGCCCGCACCACCCGCTGGTGGGGCAAACGCTGGAGCTGCTCGGTTGGTCGCGGCGCCAACAGCGCCTGCATCTGCTCTTGGTCCTACCCGACGGCAGCCGTTCGCGCATCCCGGCGGCGTGGACGAATCTGACGCCGCCGCCAGGGAACGCTCCAGCGCCGCCCCCTGAGCCAACCGCACCGGTTGATTCCGCCCTCGCCACCGTGGAGCAATTGCTCCAGACCCGCGCCTTCCTCGACGCTCTGCTGGCCCGCCCCAGGCCTTCGGGGCACCGCCAACGTCGGCCCGACGAGGAGAGTCCCGGTGCAATTGAACCTTCCCTTTCCCCAGATCCCGCTTCCGCACGAGGAGGCCATCTGGGAGCAACTGAGCGACGCGCAGCGGGACACGCTGATTGCGGTCCTGGCGCAACTGATCGCCAAGGCCAGCGCCCGGGACACCCCGGCGGAGACGCCCCATGAGTGACCGCACGAAGATCCAGGTCGGTCACCTGGAGCGCACCGCCTATGTCTATGTCCGCCAGTCCACGCCCCATCAGTTGGAGCAAAATCGCGAGTCCACTCAGCGCCAATACGCCCTGGTGGAGCGCGCCGGGGCGCTCGGTTGGCGTGCCGAGCGGATTCAGGTCATCGACGAAGATCTGGGGCTGTCGGGGGCCGGCAGCGCCGAACGCGCGGGTTTCGCGCGGCTGGCCGCCGAGGTGGCCCTGGGACGGGTCGGGATCGTGCTGGGCCTGGAGGCGTCGCGCTTGGCGCGCAACAATGCCGACTGGTATCGTTTGCTCGATCTGTGCGCCATGACCGATACCCTGATCGGGGATAGCGACGGACTGTATCACCCGGCGCAGTTCAACGACCGGTTGTTGCTCGGGCTCAAGGGGACCATGAGCGAAGCGGAGTTGCACATCATCCGTGCCCGGCTGGACGGCGGCATCCGTAACAAGGCGGCCCGCGGCGAGCTGCGGCGGGCGCTGCCGGTGGGCTTGGTCTGGGGCGAGGCCGACGGCGAGGTGCGCTTCCACTCCGATGCGGCCGTCTGCGCCGCCGTGCGTGCCGTATTCGAGCGTTTTGCCGAGCTCGGCTCGGCGCGCCGGGTGTGGCTGTGGTTTCGTTCCGAGGGGCTGTCGTTCCCGCTGCAATCCCATACCTTGGCGGAGATCCGCTGGGTCGAACCGACCTATACGGCGATCCACAACATCCTGACCCACCCGGCGTATGCGGGGGCCTATGCCTACGGGCGCAGTCGCCACGAGCGCTATGTCGATGCGTCGGGCCAGATCCGTAAGCGGGTACGCCGTTTGCCGCGGGCACAGTGGGCGGTGCTCATCCGGGACCATCACCCCGGCTTTATCGACTGGGCGACCTATGAGGCTATTCAAGAGCGTCTGGCGACCAATACCCACCCCTTGCCCCACACGGCTGGCGGTGCGGCAAGAGAGGGCGCGGCGCTGTTGCAGGGACTGGCGGTCTGCGGCCACTGCGGGCGTCGGTTGCATACCCACTACCGGGGTCGCCACGGCACCCCCGGCTACCATTGCGCGGGCAAGACCGTGGTCAACGGCCGCGGGCTCTATTGCTTGAGCGTCGGTGGGGTACAAATCGATGCGGCGGTCACCGGCGCCTTCCTCCAAGCGCTGGCTCCGGCGGCGGTGCAGGCGATGGTGCGGGCCGCCGAGCAGATTGAAAACGATCGCGATGCGGCGCTGGGGCAATGGCGGCTCGCGCTGGAGCGCGCCCGCTACGCGGCCCAGTGCGCCGAGCGCCGTTACCGGGCGGTCGATCCCGAGAACCGCCTGGTCGCCCGCGGGCTGGAGGCCGAATGGGAGCGCAGCCTGGGCGCACTCGCCGCCGCCGAGGCGGAATTGGCGCATCGCAGCGCACAGCAACCGCGCACTTTGAGCCCCCAGGAGCGACAGCGCCTGGAGGCCCTCGGTACCGACCTGGAGCAGGTCTGGAATGCCCCGACCACCACCGATCGGGACCGCAAGGGGCTGCTGCGCAGCCTCCTGGAGGAGGTCGTCGTCGCGGTGAACCGCGAACAAGCCAGCGCCCGCTTGACTCTGCGTTGGCGCGGCGGGGCGATCACGACGCTCGAGATCCCGCTGCCGCGCTCCCATCCGCCGGCGCTGCGCACCGACGAGGACACCATCGACCTGGTGCGACGTCTGGCCGTGCACTATCCCGACGCCATCGTCGCCGGGGTTCTCAACCGCCAGGGCCGGCGCACGGTGCGTGGCGAACGTTTCACCGCCAGCCAGGTGGGGAACCTGCGCCGCTACTGGAAAATCCCGCGCTTTCAACCTCCCGCCACCGCGCCCGCAGAGCCGGCGCTGACCATCCAGGACGCGGCGCAGATTCTGGAGGTGGCCCCCTCGACCCTGCACCGCTGGCTCAACGACGGCTTTATCGCGGGCGAACAGGACACCCCCGGCGCACCCTGGCGCATCCGCCTCACCGAGGAACTGAAGGCCCGCTTTGTCGCGGACATCCCGCCGGGCTATCTGCCCATGCTGGAGACCACCAAACGCCTCGGGGTATCGCGACAGACGGTGTTGCAGCGTGTCAAGCGCGGCGAGTTGGATGCCGTCCATGTCCGGTGCGGACGGCGCAAGGGTTTGTGTATCAAGGCGATAGACACCGGTCCCGACCTCTTCGACCCAGCACCATGAATTGGGGGGCATTATGACGCAGTATCCAAGAATCCCGTGATGTCTGCATCATAGATCCATCGAATGCCGTGCGTCATGCACTGCTCGCGCAGGTACGCGAGGGCGTCATGGGCATTGCGCCCTTCCCGAAAGCCATAGGAGCACGGTCGGAAGTCCTGTTCGTTAACCGCCCCCATCAGCATCGATACCGCTTTCTGTACGATCTTGTCTTCGATCTCCGTGAGCCCGATCGGTCGCTTCTTGCCGTTGTCCTTCTCGATCCACACGCGCTTGATCGGCGGGGCCACGTAGGTCCGCGTCTTCAGTCGCTCGTGCAGGTCCGCAAGGTTGGCTTCGAGATCCTTCTCGTAATCCTTGAAAGTGACGCCGCTCAGTCCAGGAGCGCCATCGCGTCGTAGCTCGTAAAATGCCTCGCGAAGAAAATCGAAATCCATGCGGTGGATCAGGCTGGTGAAGACCCGATCCGGATGCGCGATTGCTTGCTCTGCGATTTGCCGAAGTTGTGTTGAGATGAGGATTGACCTCTGAGTGTCGTTCATCTGTCCCCTCGGCATTGCGTGATGCCCGGCTTCGCCTTCCCTCCAGCGGGTCCCTTAGGTCTCGGTTCCCCGCCTTCTCGGCCTTTCCTGCTTTCAGCCATCGGTACTATGCTCAGCTAAGACTACCGTTTCTCCGTCTCGGGTCGCTTCGCCTCAAGCTCGCTTCCCGATACCCTGTGTTCTTCGCTTGGGTTCGTGTCCCCTTTCGGGCTCGCCGTCCGGGTGCGAAGACCACCCCGACGGCGCCCGGCCCCGCTCTTGACCGGCGTGCCTCACCGGTTGTCTCCACAAGGAGTTGACGGTCCTCTCAAGTTCCCAGGCGACCCTTGTGTGCGCATGCCCCGCTCGCAGACCCCGGTGGTGTCCCTTCCGCTCGCCATTGCGCTTCAGGGACCACAGCCTTCCGGTTGGTACAGACCGTCGGCTTTCGCGGGCTTCGCTCCGCTTATCCTCATGGACCACAATTTCAAGTTTTTCGGGGCTCAGTCACGCGGCCTGCGCACTCGCTACACCCGGCTTCAAACACACCCTTTTGGGTATGCATGCGGGTTTGCTACGGCTTCGGCGGCTCACCTTCACCGGTGGGAATCGGTCGAATTCGACCTCACCCACTGGGTAGCAGCATCCAGTTTCACGAAGCTCCTTTTTCGATCCCAAGGATCTGGATTTACACTTGACACGAGTACCAGCACTTCAGGGAACGCGATTTCCCCTACGGTCTACAGAATTCTCTGTGTACGCTTGCCCTGCAATCTTGTTCGCGGCTTACGCCACTCCGCAGCAGGACCAACACTCGATACGGGCGGGCGGCTAACCCTTACCCGACGGGGACTTTCACCCCGCAAGAGACGCCGAGCTTTGCTCGGCGCGATAACGCCTAAGCATGACACCCCAACCGATATAAAGCCTCAGCCATCCCCACAATCGTCCCCGACCGCGCAACGACCTCCCGCCATTCTTCCGGAATTCCTCCAATTCCGTAGTAGGCCCCCGCGATCTGCCCATAGATGGCCCCTGTGGTATCGGCATCGTCCCCCAGGTTCACCGCCGCCAGCGCCCCTGAGGCGAAGTCGTCCGTTCTATAGAAGGCCCACAGTGCAGCCTCCAGTGCCGAGACCGCATAGCCCGTGCCGCGGATCTGCGGCGGCTGTTTCTCTTTGAACGAGCCGGCGGCGACGGCCGCGATCTCCGGCGCTAATGGGTCCCGCTGCCAGAGCCCGGGGGCTGGGCAGTAGCCGGAGGCGAGCAGTGTCTCCTTGTCCGCGCCGCTGAGTGCGCCCACCAGGATGCCGGCCAGGTAGCGGCAGGCGCTCAAGCACGCAGGGGCGCCGTGGGTGGTGCGGGAGCTGCGGGCCGCGAGGTCGATGGCGCGCGCGGGCTCCCGAGCGAAGGCCATGGGGACCGGGGCCAGACGCATGATGCAGCCGTTGCCGGCGGTCTGCGGGTCATTGGATCCTGCGTAAGGGTTTCTGTCGTGCTCGAAGCGGGCGAGTGCGGCGCGGGTGGCGTTGCCGATGTCGAAGCACTTGCCCGTGACGCTGAGATACCCCTCCCGCCACCAGCGCACATAGCGCTCCATTTGGTCCTCGGCGTCGAATCCGCCGCACGCGACCAGGCTCTCGGCCAGACACAGCGCCATGGATGTGTCGTCGGTCCACTGGCCGGGGGCAAGACGGAAGGGGCCGCCGCCGACGATCCCGGCGATGGGTGCGAAGGTCCCGGGCCGGCAAAATTCCAGCGTGGTCCCCAGTGCGTCTCCGGCGGCGAGACCCAACAGGCAGCCGCGGTAACGGTCGAGCAGCTCTTCGTTCATCCATTCGCCCCTTAAGGTTGAGCCAGACCTGGAGTGTACGCTTGCCCAACTCCCGCGGGGACCCCCAGCGGATGCCGGACGTCGGGGAGTCTTGACAGCCGCCGCATCGTCCATACTATTAGCACTCGCTGCCAGTGAGTGCTAACGGCCTGGGCGGGTCCCGCCCGGGGGCGCTCGCAGACTTAAGAAAAAGCCTTCCGAGGAGAAGCCAGATGAAAGTTCGTCCTTTACATGACCGTGTCGTGATCCGCCGCTTAGAAGAGGAACGCACCACCGCGGGCGGAATCGTGATTCCCGACACTGCCGCCGAAAAGCCGATCCAGGGCGAGGTGATCGCCGTGGGCAACGGCAAGATCCTGGAAAACGGAGAGAACCGCCCGCTCGACGTGAAGGTCGGCGACCGGGTGCTGTTCGGGAAGTATTCCGGCACCGAGGTCAAGCTCGACGGCAAGGAATTTCTGGTGATGCGCGAAGACGACATCATGGGCGTGATCGAGGCCTAAGGTCTCTCCCCCGCCGCACCCCAGGCTCCTTACAGATCAAAGATTTCCGAGGTATGACGAGATGAGTGCAAAAGACGTGAAATTCGGCGGCGAAGCCCGCGCCCGAATGATGGAAGGCGTGAACATCCTGGCCGATGCGGTCAAGGTCACCCTGGGTCCCAAGGGCCGCAACGTGGTGTTGGAGAAGTCCTTCGGCGCCCCGACCGTGACCAAGGACGGCGTGTCCGTGGCCAAGGAGATCGAGCTGAAGGACAAATTCCAGAATATGGGCGCCCAGATGGTGAAGGAGGTCGCGTCCCACACCAGCGACGTGGCCGGCGACGGCACCACCACCGCGACCGTGCTGGCCCAGTGCATGGTGCGCGAGGGCCTCAAGGCCGTCGCGGCCGGCATGAACCCGATGGACCTCAAGCGCGGCATCGACAAGGCGGTCGATGCGGCGGTCGCCCAGCTCAAGGATATGTCCAAGCCCTGCACCGACAATAAGGCGATCGCCCAGGTCGGTACCATCTCCGCCAACTCCGACGAGTCCATCGGCGAGATCATCGCCCAGGCGATGGAGAAGGTCGGCAAGGAAGGCGTCATCACCGTCGAAGAGGGCAAGTCCCTGCACAACGAGCTGGACGTCGTCGAGGGCATGCAGTTCGACCGCGGCTATCTCTCCCCCTACTTCATCAACAACCAGCAGAGCCAGAGTGCCGAGCTGGAAGACCCCTATATCCTCCTGCACGACAAGAAGATCAGCAATATCCGCGACCTGCTCCCCGTATTGGAAGCCGTCGCCAAGTCCGGCCGGCCGCTCCTGATCGTCGCGGAAGACGTCGAGGGCGAGGCCCTGGCCACCCTGGTGGTCAACACCATCCGCGGCATCATCAAGGTCTGCGCGGTCAAGGCCCCGGGCTTCGGCGACCGCCGCAAGGCCATGCTGCAAGACATCGCCATCCTGACCGGCGCGACCGTCATCGCCGAAGAGGTCGGGCTGTCGCTGGAGAAGGCGACGCTCAACGAGTTGGGCAGTGCCAAGAAGATCCAGGTCGCTAAGGAAGAGACCACCATCATCGACGGCGCCGGCACCGAGTCCGACATCAAGGCCCGCTGCGAGCAGATCCGCAGCCAAGTCGAAGAGACCACCTCCGACTACGACAAGGAGAAGCTCCAGGAGCGTCTGGCCAAGCTGGCCGGCGGCGTGGCCGTCATCAAGGTCGGCGCCGCCACAGAGGTCGAGATGAAGGAGAAGAAGGCGCGCGTGGAAGACGCCCTGCACGCCACCCGCGCGGCGGTCGAGGAAGGCATAGTCCCCGGCGGCGGTGTGGCACTGGTGCGCGCCTATAAGGCCAGTGGCGGACTCACCGGCTCCAACCACGACCAGGATGTCGGTATCGGCATCGCCCGTCGCGCCATGGAAGAGCCGCTGCGCCAGATCGTCGCCAATGCCGGTGCCGAGCCGTCCGTGGTCCTGCAGAAGGTCGCCGAGGGCGAGGGCAACTTCGGCTACAACGCCGCCAACGGCGAATACGGCGACATGGTCGCCATGGGCATCCTGGACCCTACCAAGGTCACCCGCTCGGCCCTGCAGAACGCAGCCTCGGTGGCCGGCCTGATGATCACCACCGAGGCCATGGTGGCAGAGTCGCCTAAGGAAGATAAGCCCGCCATGCCTGGCGGCGGCGGCATGGGCGGCATGGGCGATATGGATTACTGATCGCCCGCGGCCTGAAGCATTAAGGCCCATGGAAAGCCCCGCATTGGCGGGGCTTTCTTTTTGGGGCTGCGAAGCGTTGCCGGGCCTCGATCGTCGTCCCGGCCAGGGAGCGCGTAGGGTGCGCCGTGCGCACCAGGGCTAGCGCGATGCCAGATCGTCCCTGCCGAAGGTGCGCACGGCGCACCCTACGGGTAACGGCCCGATCGCGGCCGGACCGATGATCGAGGCCTCTTGCCGTCGCTCCGGCAGGATGTCGGAACCCAGCGCCAGGGAGAGAATCTGTCGGCCGGCATAAGCTCGCAGGGCATAGCGCAATGCCCCACCGGAGCGCAAGACGCTGCTATTATCTTTTCGGACCGTCCGCCCGTCCGAGCCGCGAATGAACCCGGATCCCGCCCACTTCGATCTCACCGACATCGAGCACGAGCCGACCGACGAGCAATTGGCTGCACTCATTGAGTGCGTTGCCGTAGAGGCGCGGCGGCGGGGCGAGCAAGCCCGGCGGGAGATCCTGGGCCGCGTGAAAGCGGGAATTGCTGCCGCCATGTCGGACCAGCGATTCATAAACGAGTCAGATCAAACGTATCCGCTACCGGAGGTCCCCATGTCCGCCAAGGTCCAGTTTACCGGCTCGGTCGATCGCGACCTGCTCGAGCGCGCCGAAATCTTAGCCGCCAGAGCCGACACCTCCGTCAACGCACTCTTTAATGCCGAGTTGCGTTATCTGGTAGAAACCTTTGAGGCCGCGGACGCCGCTGGCAATGGCAACTTCAAAGTGCTGCTGGATTTCTCGCTCGGTCGGATTGACGATCTGGCGGCGATGGACGTCCTGGGGATTGCCAGCGAGGAAGACCTGTTCCTGCTGATGGCCCAAGCGCATCTGCCGATGCCGCGACTCGATCCTGATATTACGGAGTCTATGGTGGCCGAGCTGCATTCCCTATCGACCTGATGGGGGGCGAGATGTCGGACCCTGCTGGTGTGGTTCTGCTGCCGGATGCGGGTCCGCTCATCACATTGGCCTATGCGGATGCCCTGGATCTGCTCTTCAAGCCCGGCTGGTCTCTTGCACTCGTGGATATGGTCTTGGAAGAAGTCACCCGCAACCGGACCCCGGACGGCCAGAAGATTGCGGAATGGGTCGCTGCCCACGCACTGCCCGTGCTGCCGACCGCCACCTATGAGCGCTATCGCAGCCCAGCGGCTGCCTCCATAACAGGCGCCAGGAGATCCAATCTGGGAGAGCAGGCAATCCAAGAGGTCATGAACGAGCTCGCAAGGGAAACGCCTGCGAGGACCGGCGTTCTTCTATTCGAGGGCCACAACTCATGCGAAGTTTGACTGTCGGTCGAAATCGAAACGATCTTATTCGAACATATTACGCCAAGGGGAAAACCGAAAAGGAGCTGGAGAGGATCTTTGGCCTGACCGGATGACCGTCAATACCTCGCCGCTGATCTTTCTGTCGCGGGTCGGCGGTTTGTCATGGCTTTGCGACCTGTGCACCGGACCCTTGGAGATTCCGCGCGGGGTCATCGCAGAGGTGGCCGCCGGTCAGGACGGTCAGAGCATCATTGATGGCCTCGGCGTAGACAGTCGCGTTCGTCCTGTAGATGATATTACGGTTCCAGTCGTGGTCGCGGCATGGGATTTGGGGCTGGGCGAAACCCAGGTGCTTGCGCATTCTCTCGGGCAGTGCGGCGTGGTCGCGGTCTTGGACGACGGTGCCGCTCGGCAATGCGCTCGCAGCCTCGGCATTCCAGTCGTCGGCACCCTTGGACTTGTCCTCGCGGCCAAGCGCATGGGTTGGATCGCAGCGGCTCGCCCTGTGGTCGAGCGGTTGCTCGGGGATGGCCTGTATCCGAGCCCGTCTCTAGTGGCTGAGGCACTGGCCGAGGTCTGTGAGTAAGGCATTAGGCCGAGATCGGCGCTTGCGCCAGTAAATGGACAACAGCGCTTCGTCAGTCTCGCTGCATCGGGCTTCAGGGTAGTAAATCCCCAACCAAGACTGCATACGCCGGGGCTTCGATCGGCGATACCCGGCTGTCCGCCGACATGATCTGCCGCTGCTCATAGCCTCCATTCCCCGGCCCGCGACAGACCTCCAACGTCTCCCCCGTCAGATCCAATATCCAATACTCCGGAACGCCTGCCCGGGCATAGGCACCGAGCTTGCGACCCCGGTCGTAGGCGAGCGTGGTGTCGGAGACCTCGCAGACGAGCAGCGCCCGGGTGGGGTGTGCGTCGCGGTAGTCGCGCGGTGCGCCGGGCACCGCGGCCACATCGGGCTCGGGCAGTGCGTGGTCGTCGAGGCCGAGCGGGAGCTGCACCCGGATGGTCGTCCCGGCACCGAAGACGGTGCGCAGCGTCTCCGCGACCAGGGTGACCGCGGTGGCGTGCCGGCTGTTTTGCGGCGCCATGTCGATGATCTCCCCGTCGAGCAGCTCCAATCGGTCTTGCGGTCCGAAGACGCCCGCATTGACCATCCGCTCGAATTGCGCCCGGCTGAAGCGGTGCCTGGGCAGCTCCAGAACTGCACTCATGTCTACACCCGGCGGTTGATCTCGGTGATTGGTTTATAACCCATGCGGCCGAGCATCGGTAGCCCGGCATCGGTGCTGGGGTGGCGTTCCAGCATCGGGTAGTCCGGCAGTCTTGCACCGCCCCGCGATTCACCCCCTAACCCCATGGTAGCCCCCGCCATCCTCGCCCACACTTTGCCCAAACCCCCTGCAACGCCCAACCCGGCCAGACCACACCGATCGGGCAGCCCAGAGCCCCAGGGCGAGTCGCACACCGGAGACACCATGGCCGAGAATCTGCTTATCCTCGAAGACGAGCGTCGGTTCGCCCGTCAGGGGTGGAAGGTGTATCTGGCCGAAGACCTGGCGACGGCGCGCAGGCTCTTGGCGGAGACCCGAATCGAGCCATTGGTGACGGTCGCGGACATGAATCTGCCGGACGGCAGCTCGCTCGATCTGCTCGGGGCGCTGAAGTCGCAGCAGGTGCCGGTGGGCGAATGGGTGATGCTCACTGCCTACGGGACCATCCCGGACTCGGTGCGGGCCTTGCCGTTGGGTGCCTACGACTTTTTAGAAAAGCCCTACGAAGAGTCGCGGCTCGATCTAGCGGTGGCGAGCGCCGCCCGTTGCGGGCGCGCTCAGCGCATCTTGCGGGATCTGGCCGAGGAGGACTCTCGGCGCTACGATGCCGAGCGTCTCTTAGGCAGCAGCGCGCAGAGTCTTCATGGGGGCGCTCCAGTGTCCCGGGGGCCGGCATCGCCCTGCGATGTCTGGAGACATGGCGGTCGCGCCCGGGAAAACACGCTGGTCCGCGTGGGACAATGGCCGGCCGCGAGCCCGTCCCGCGCCGGTCTCAATCCTGCGGATCGAACCCGTACCCCAGGATCTGGATATCGCGCGCAAAGTGCCGCGCGACTAGCTCCGCGGTCTCGTCGGTGTAATAGGACCGATAGTCCTTGCCCCGGTCCTTGGCCTCGCGGGCATGGGGCAGCGCGGGCGCTGGGATGCCGATGCGCTCGCAGGCGGTGGCGAAGTCTGCGTGCAGTCGCTCGTAGCGGCCGATGAAGTCCACCACCACCGCCCCGTGCAGGTCGATCAGATAATCGCTCTGGAGCTCGATGGAGGTATCGACGTGGTACTGATAGGGGCGCTCGGGGTCGAGCTTCCAGCGCAGGAAGGACTCGAAGCCTTGATGGCCTCCCAGATAGTGCGGACGCTCCCGGCGGATGTGGTGGAATGAGCTGACCTGTAGGTCCCAAGGGTTGCGCACGAAGGCGAATTTGAACAGCGAGTCGAAAAACTCCTTCGGGAGCAGCTCTTTGGCGGCGATGACCTTGGCGTGCCGCGGCAGCTTGGTCGCGATCCGGTGTCCGCTTAAGTGGCTGAATCGGCTGCACAGGAACATGGGCCAGTACCAGGGGTCCGCCCAGCGTCGGCGCTCCAGGGCTGCGCGCACGCTGGTGCCGCCGGTCTTGGCGATGTGGACGAAGAGAAAGCGGTGCTTGACTGAAAGGATCATTGGCGGATTTTATCCGCCTTTGCGGAAATGGATAGGACTAACCGGGCCCCGCAGGATCGACGGGGCGGCCGGCGTCAAGATCCTTTGCCCCATCGTCTTGTGAATCCAAAGAAATCCTGTTAATCCTTCCCGATGTAAACCCGCTCGCGGCGACCGCCGAGCCGCGAGCCGCCCACTCGCCGGTCGCCGGTCCTGGGCATCGCTAGGAACCCGGTCCTTTGCTTGCGATCGTATTCACAACCTCCCCGATCTTTATCTTGATCGCGCTGGGATTTTTCGCGGTCAGGGTCGGCTGGATTCCGCGTGACGGCACCCTCGCCATGGGCCGTTATGTACTGTCCTTCGCACTGCCGGCCCTGATCTTCAATGCGCTCTCCAAGCGTGCACTGGACCAGATCCTCGTCCCCGACTTCCTCCTCGCCTACGCGGCCGGCTCCCTGATCGCTTTCGCGCTCGGCGTGGCGATCGCCGCCGCCATCCGCCGCACAAGCCTCCTGGACAACGCGTTCTTCGGCATGGGTGTGTCCATGTCCAACAGCGGCTATATCGGCTATGCCCTGGTTCCCCAGCTGCTTGGGCCAGATGCGCTGATCGCCGTCGCCATGGCCATCCTGGTGGAGGTCTTGGCGATCATGCCTCTGACCCTGATCCTGGCCGAGCTTCATGCGCACCGGGGCAACCGCGGGATGCTGCGCGCCCTAGGCGGGGTCCTGCTGCTGGTGGTCAAGAACCCGATCATGCAGGCGATCGCCGCGGGGCTCCTGTGCGCCGGGTTGGGTTGGGCACTGCCCACGGTGCTTGCCCGGACCGTCGACATGCTGGCCGGCTCTGCGGCTGCCGTGGCCCTGTTCGCGGTCGGCGGAACCCTGGCCGGTCAGCGGCTCCACCGTGGCATGGGCTCCGCGCTCGCCATCGCCGCCGGCAAGCTGCTGGTCCATCCGCTGGCGGTGTTTCTGACGTTGGCCCTGATCCCGGCCTTCGACCCCGCGCTGACCCAGGCCGCGCTGGTCCTGGCAGGTCTGCCCATGGTCACCATCTTCCCGCTGCTGGCCCAGCGCTACGGGCAGGGGGAGCAGTGCGCCTCGGCGCTCATGGTGACCACGATGCTCTCTTTTCTGACATTGAATTTGGGGCTTTGGGCATCCGGGATCGGGGTCCATCGACCTTAGTCCCCGGTTGGCGAAGGCGGGCGGGGCTTGCGTCTGGAGACCCGGCATTGCCCGCTCCTTCAGCCGCGGCTAAATGCCCTGATCGGGGTCGCTCGGACCAGGCTCGCGGCCGGGGCTGACCCAGATCTCGGCCAGTGCCCGGTCGATCCGGTCTTGGAGGTCTCGGGGATCGATCCGGCAGCGTTGGAGCCAACTGGCGAGCGGCACAAACTCGGGGTCTGCGAGGACTTGGGCGAGGCGCGGGACCGCGGGGAGCTCGGGGGCGGGGCGCCGCCACGGCAGCCCCAGATCCAGGCCCAGCCGCCAGCCGCGGCGGGCCGGTGCAGCAGCCTCGGCGAGGTTACGGCGGAGCCGGATCGCGTAGATGTCCAGGGTGGTCCGCAGCTCCCGATCCAGTCCGGCGCCGATCTGATAAGCGAGGGCGGCGAGCTGGTGGCGAGCGACTGCACGTGCATCGGCGCCGCCCAGGCCCTGAAGATAGACGGCCAGGTTGTTGTGCGCACTGGCCCGCTCGCGGGCGTCCGGGAGCCGGTTGCGGATGGCCAATGCCTGCCGTCCGAGCTCTACCGCCTGACGGATGTCTCCCTGGCGCCGGTGCATGTCCGCCAGACTGCTCAGTGCCTTGGCGCCCCCGGCCTGGTCCCCTCCCGAGTCGGACAGGGCCAGACAGGCGTCCAGCTCGGTGCGCGCCTCGGGGAACCGGCCTAGCCTGGTCAGCACCTGGGCGCGTTTGAGCCGGTCCGGGGCGAGCGCCCGTGGTGCAAGCCCCTCGGATTCCTGGATGGCGATGCGGCGCTCGATGGGTGCCAAGGCTTCCGGCCAGTCTTTGAGTGCGAACCGGGCCTGGCGGGCGATGTCGAGCGCGCCGAGCAGGACTTGCTGCAGGTAGCGCCGATCTGACACGTCCTGGACAGCGCCGTTTTCCAACGCCCGCCACCAGCCTTCGAGCCGGGCGACCCGCGCCTCGATCTCCGGCAGCGACTCGAGGCCCCGGCCTTGCTGGAGTCCGATGCGCAGTGACTCAAGCTCCGCGGCGACGATTCGGACCTCCGCGCTTCCGGCCCGGCGCAGGGCCTGGGCCTGCCCCAGACGCCGCGCGCGGGCCTCGTCCAGGCGGCCCGTGCCGCGCAGGGACTTGGCCCAGTTGCCGCAAATCCAGGCGAGGTCCGGCCAACAGCCCGCGGATTCCGCTTCGGCCGCGGATCGCGCATAGAGCGGCAGGGCAGTGTCCGGGCGGCCGGCCTCGTCCAGGGCATCGGCGAGCCGGCAGCGGCAGGTCCAGCGGGCTTGGCCCTCGGGCGCCGACTCGACTGCGATCTGCATATCCGGGATCAGCCAATCCAAAGCATGGGCATCGACCGCGGAGGTCGCCAGGGCGAGTGCGAGGGTTCCGAGCCGTTCGTCGGCGCCGGCCTGTGCCAGATAGGTCAGCGCGCGGCAGCCGACCTTCCGGGCTTGGGCCGGGTTGCGGGCCAGCAGGTTGCGAAAGTTGCCCTCCAGGCATCGCGCGTAGGCGAGTCGGATTTCGTTCGCAGAGCGATGTCCCCGGTCGTCCGTGCCTGTGGGTTGGGGTTGCAGCCGGGCGCGCTCGCGCACCAGCTCGTGACAGGCATAGACGGGCGCCGCCCTGGAGTCCGTCGGGTGCTCGACCGTGACCAGGCCGAGCCCGATGGGGACCTGCAACAGGTGGAGCGGGTCCGGTATCGGTCCCCCAGGCGCGAGCCCCGCCAGGGCCTTGGCGACCTCCGGCTGGAGCTGCCGCAGCCGCTCCTGGACCTCGGGCGGGTACCGCTCGATCCGGGCGTACAGGTCGTCGAGCCTGTCGGCGGCCTCCTGCTCCGGGGTCGCTCTGACCCGGATACCGCGCGAGACCTCGCGCCACACCTCCCGCAGGATATCGAGGGTGACCGGCTCGTCGGCCAGGGCCAGCACCCGGACCAGCGCTCGGGCCTCCGGGCCGGGGTGGTTCAGGAGTCGGTCGATGTCGGCGGCGAGTGCGCTTTGCAGGTAGGCGCGCTCGTCCGGGTCCGGGTCGGCGTGCGGCATCGGCGGGTCCCTGGCACGGTGGGCGTTGGGGGCGAGTGTATCCGTTCCGGCCGCAGGGCGATGAGCCCGGCCTCACGTAAGCGTCTCCCTGACTTTGCCGTGGTCGCGGCTCGTCGCGCTAATCCTATGAAACTCAAGCCGCAAGCCGAAAGCTGCAAGCCGCGGGCTGAAAAATCCAGGCTAACGGCCTCATTGCGCTTGAAATCCTCCCCAGACTGTCGTTTGATCAGCAGCTGCCGGCCGTGCGCCTGGAGCGGGATGCGCGGCCTTCGACGCGTTCCCATCGGAGGCACCCCGGAGCCATGTCGAGACCAAATCCTCTGCGCCCCCTATGGCTGCTCATGCTGCTCGGCCTCGCCTGCCCGCTGGCAGGTCCCTTCGCCAACCAGGCAAGCGCCCTGGCGGCCCCCGCGGCGGGCTCGGACCAACCGGGCAGCGCCAACGCCGGTCGGAAACCGGCGTCCCGCGCCGACCGGAAGGCGACCGCCCCGGCTGGCCGGAAGACGACCGCCAAGGCCGGCGAGCAGTCAGATCCGCTGTCCGGCGAGTCCGCTGAGCCCACTGAGTCCGCCCGGCCCAGAAGGGTGCTGCCCCAGCCTCCGGGCGGAGCGCGCCCGAGCCGCGCCCAGGTCCAGTCGATGATCGCGGAGGTCGCCCGTCAATACGGGGTGGAGCGCGAGCTGGTGGCCGCGGTGGTGGCCGCCGAGTCCAACTACAACGCCCATGCGGTCTCCCCGGTGGGGGCTGTGGGTCTGATGCAGGTGATGCCGGCCACCGCGGCCGACTATGGGGTGGGCTCGCACGCAGCGCTCTTCGATCCCAAGACCAACCTCAAGACCGGCACCCGGCACTTGAAGCGGCTCCTGTCCAAGTACCGGAACGACTACGGCCGGGTGATCATGGCCTATAACGCGGGGGAAGGGGTGGTGGACCGCACCGGCAGCAACGTTCCCTATCTGGAGACCCTCAATTACACCGAGGCGGTGATCGGCCATTACCGGCGTAACGGCGGTGCCCAGCCCACCCAAGGGGCGCTGGTGAAGGTGCGCACACTGCGCGGTGTGCGCAGCCCGGGTAAGGCCAGGCGGCTGATGAAGCGGTACTTAGACCCCTCGCTCCTGTCGCTCAAGGTCAAGCCGACCTTGAGCCTTCGCCTGCTGAACCCCGCTTTGCACGAGCTGGGTCCGGAGAGCCGGCCCATGTTCGAGCTGGACCCGGAGGATCTGCGTTGAGCCTGTGCATCTCGCGCAGGGGCCACCGCACTGGCAGATCATTACGGGGCTCGCTATCCAGTCATAGTTCTTTGCCGGCTGTGAGCGGCAGCCTTGGTCGCCCGCATCACTGCCGCTGCAACCCGGCGGCCACATCTCTGAAGGACGCCAGTGCCGCCTCCAGGTGCTCGATGATCTCCTGCTGCAAGACATCCGGTGGCGGCAGGTCATCCAGGTTTTCCAGGCTGTCGTCCTTCATCCAGAAGATATCCAGGCTGGCCTTGTCGCGTGCCATCAGCGCGTCGTAGCTGTAATACTTGAAACGCTCCGTTTCGCTGCGCTCGTGCCGGTTTTCCGGGTTGTAGCGGTCGATGAAATCCCGCAGATCATCGAGCTTCAGGGTTCTGGTCTTCAGCGTGAAGTGCCTGTTGGTGCGCAGGTCATAGAACCACACCCCCTTGGTGTGAATCCGACCGTCCTTGGGTCGGGCATCGAAGAAGACCACGTTGGCCTTCACGCCCTGCGCGTAAAAGATGCCGGTTGGAAGACGCAGGATGGTGTGAACGTCGCAGTTGTCCAGCAGCTTGCGGCGGATCTTCTCGCCGGCACCGCCTTCGAACAGCACGTTATCGGGCAGCACCACGGCGGCCTTGCCGTCCACCTTCAGCAGGCTGACGATGTGCTGGAGGAAGTTGAGCTGCTTGTTCGAGGTGGTCTCCCAGAAGTCCTGCCGCTCGTAGGTCAGGGCCTCCTTGTCTTCCTCGCCTCCCTCGTTGGTGATGGTCATGCTGCTTTTCTTGCCGAACGGCGGATTGGCCAGCACATAATCCACCTTCCGTTTCGGCTCCGAGATCAGAGCGTCCGAGCGCTCCACCGATGGCTCGCCGTCCAGCTCGCCGATGTTGTGCAGGAAGAGGTTCATCAGGCACAGGCGGCGCGTGCCGGGCACGATCTCGTTGCCATGGAAGGTCCTGTCCCGCAGGAACTCCTTCTGGCGTCTGTCCAGCTTGGCCCCAGGCCGAGTCAGCCAGTTATAGGCGCCTAAGAAGAAACCGCCGGTGCCGCAGGCCGGGTCGGCAATGGTCTTCATCGGCTCGGGGCGCACGCAGGCCACCATCGCTTCGATCAGGGCGCGCGGGGTGAAATACTGCCCCGCGCCGCTCTTGGTGTCTTCCGCGTTCTTCTGCAGCAGGCCCTCGTACAGATCGCCCTTGGTGTCGGCATCCAGGCTGATCCAGCTCTCGGCATCGATCAATTGCACCAGTCGCGAGAGCTTGGCCGGGTCCTGGATCTTGTTCTGCGCCTTGAAGAAGATGGCGCCCAGCATGCCGGGCTCCTGCCCCAGTCGGTGCAGGGTGGCGAGGTAATGCGCCTCCAGCGGCTCGCCGACCTTGGACGTCAGACTCGCCCAGCCATAGCCCTTGGGAATGTGGGTGTCGCGGTTGTAGGGCTCCTGCGCGTATTCGTGCGCCAGCTTCAGGAACAGCAGGTACGTGAGCTGCTCCAGATAGTCGCCATAGCCCACGCCATCGTCGCGCAGTGTGTGGCAGAAGCTCCAGACCTTCTGGACGAGGGAGGAGGCGTTCATTCGTGGGTCTTGTTGTCCAACCGCGCATGGGCGGCCAGCATTGCATTATGGATATGCTGTGCGAAGACTTCGCGCGGTGGCAGCACCGCCAGGTACTCGGCGACGTGGATGCCGGACTTATCCAGCTCCAGCAATTCGATCTGCTCCTGTTTCTTGCCGGTGCACAGGATGATGCCCAGTGGCGGCCCGTCGCCGGGCTCCTGGTCGTGCCTGGCCAGCCAGCGCAGGTACAGCTCCATCTGGCCCTTGTACTCGGCTTTGAAATCGCCCAGCTTCAGCTCGATGGCCACCAGGCGGCGCAGCTTGCGGTTGTAGAACAGCAGGTCGATGTAGAAATCGTCGCCGTCGAGCTGGATGCGCCGTTGTCGCGCCACGAAGCTGAAGCCAGCACCCAGCTCCAGCAGGAATGCCTCGATCTCGCGCAGGATGGCGTCCTCCACATCCTTTTCCAGGTAGCGGTCGTCCAACTCCAGAAAGTCCAGCACATAGGGGTCTTTGAGCAGCATGGCAGGCGTGACATCGCCCTTGGCATGCAGAGCGTCGAGCTCCAGGCGAATGAGCTCGTCGGGTTTCCTGGATAGCGCCGTTCGTTCGAACAACATCGAATCGACCCGATCACGCAGGGTGCGCACGCTCCAGCGGTCTAGGCAGCACATCTGGGCATAGAAATCCCGTGCCAGCGGATCCTTGATGCCGATCAGCTCCTGAAAATGGCTCCAGGCCAATTGCCGCGCCAGTTTCGAGACCTGGTCCTGGTCGGGGAAGGTCTCTGCAAACTGCACCATCCGCCACAGGCTGCGTGCGCTGAAGCCCCGGCCATAGCGGGGCATCAATTCTGCCGACAGTGTCGGCAGAATCTCCCGCCCATAGTCTGCACGGGCCTGGCCCAGCACCTCGGTGCGGATGCGCTGGCCGATGCGCCAGTACAGCAGGGTCAGACCGGCGTTGACCGCCACGGCGGCCGTGTGGCGCGCCTCGACGATCAGTTGCTGGATGTCGCCCAGCAGACCGGTATCGACGGCGGTCAACCCGGTGGCGGCGGCGGGCGTGGCCCTCTTGGCGGCCTTCTTCCTATCGGGCACAGAGACGGGCTTGCGGCTCATGCGGGCTCCTTGGGCACGCGCACCTTGCGGGCCTTGGGCTGCGCGGCTTGCGCCGCCCGTTCGGCGCGGATGCGTGCCAGCAGCACGCTGGCGGGTTCATCGTTGGGGTCTTGCGGGACCAGCTGGCCGGAGAAGGCGGCTTTGAGGATGTTTTGGCGTTGGGCGGCGGATTGTCGCAGCCCAGCTTCAAGTGCTTGGTGCGTGCTGCTGATCTGCTGGAAATACTGCTCGAACAATTCGAGGATGTGCGCTTGCTCTGCCAGACCAGGCACGGGAATCGGCACACTGACGATGTCTGGCTGAGCAATCTTGTAGATGCCCGCTGAAGTTCTTGCTCTACGTTCCAAATGCGTTCTGACGACATGGGAATGCCACGCCAGCCCTACCCAGGAAGGACTGACCACAGTATCCACCACACGCAGCCGAATCATCGTGTCCGGATAGGCGACTTGTTCCTCCACATGCCCGACCAGCCCCGCCCGCCCAACCAAAGACAGCGAACCGTTGCCACGAACGATCAACAGGTCACCGTCAACCACGGCAAATGGCTTCGCGTCATCTTCAGACCATGCTCCAACCTTGCACTCACGCAGGTCAATCCACCCATCTTTGACGGCTGTCAGCCGAAGCACTTTGGCGCCTTCCTCTGCCGTTGGCACTGATCGACCATTGGCCAAATCATCTGGCGACAATTGATCCACACTCGCCCATACCCACCCCTCCGGCAATTCCGGCAAACCGCCGGTATCCGGCTGCACCGGTTCGGGGTATTTCTTCTGCCAGTCCTTGGGCGGGGTCTTGCCTTGTTCATTGAACTTGGCCAGTTGCTTGGCTTCCCAGCTGGCGCGGCGCTCGATGAGGATGCGCTGCAGCAGTTGCGCGCCGGTTTCCCCCTCTCCCCCGGCCCCTCTCCCACAAGCGGAGAGGGGAGCTGAAGCCCCTCCCCCTTGATAGGGGAGGGGTTGGGGAGAGGGTGATCTGCGCAGAGCCCGCCATTCGGCGGTGAGCGCACCTTCCACAGCGGCTTTCAGCAAAGACTGGCGGTATTGCCCCAGCTTTTTCTGCGCGGCCTTGAGCTCGGCCACTCCGGTATCGAGGTCGGAAAGCAGTTCTTCGAGCTTTGCGACGATGCGGGTTTGCTGATGCGGTGACTGAAGGGTGAATTTGAATGAGGCAATGTCTCTTGGTCTAACCGCAGGATAGAGAGCACCCTGTACCGCCTCGCATATTGCATCGATAAAACCATCCGTCTGCACGAGAAAAAACAGATACTCCGGATTGATCCATTTTGATCGCAAGACATGAAAGCCCGTTGAACCAATTGCGCCGTCCAAATGATCTTGAACCAACGCAACCGCATTCAAGTTTGGCCGCGTCATCGAGACAAGAACGTCTCCGGACTTCAATATTTGCTTTGCACGGCTCGGGGCAGTATCAACTCTTAGCGTCTTGGCGCCTTGGATCGTCTTACTTTCGCGGTCAATACTGCCGATGTCCACATAGATAAAATCATCCGAGGCTCCGGCTTGCTCAACGGGTTCGGATGCAACGTCGCCGAGTGATATCAGTAGATCGGCATTTCTATCGCTCACGCTACTAAATCCTCATTCATCCCTGTCTGACAATTACAACCACGGCCTCCACCACTGAGGCATGGGCGGCGTCATTCAAACTGCCCGCTACGCCACTGAACAGCGATTCATGCGCGGTAAACAATTTGCTGGGCCTGGCGTAACTGATACGTTGCAAGCCGCCAGCGTCAAAAGCATCCTGCAATAATTCCACGGCGACGGGATCGGCGTAAGGGTTGCTTGTTATCTGGCACAATAACCAGTCGCCGCGACCGGCATTCGCCAAAATCAGCGCCGGACGGAGTTTTTGCGCAGATAAATCGGAATAGGGAAACGGCAATAGAATTACTTGACGGGTTGCAAATGCGCCCATGCGGCATCCTCTTCGTCGCGCAACCAATCGGTCGCCAATGCGGCTTCGCTGAGCGCCAAACCGCTGAGTGCCTCGTCAGCCGGCGAGGTAAAGATCACTAACACCCGCTGCGGTTTATCCAGATGGACGGGCTCCAAGAATTTCAAGGCGCCGTCGGGTTGCAATACGGCTTCCAGAGTGGTCAGCATGGATACCTCCCAATGTGCTGATTGCCATCGAGTATATGGTCCAAGACGGTTCTTATGCGACCAGCGCTTCGTTCATATCCTGCATCAAGCTATTCAGCTCGCTGCCAAACAGCCCCCAGGCCTTCTGCAAGCCGCCTCTGTCGGCCAGCTCGGCGTAGTCGAAGTCGTCGCGGCCGATGCTGCACGAGCTGGCGATGTGGTCCTTCATCAGCCGCAACCATTCGGTCTGCTCGGGGCTGAAGGCCGTGCCGCGCTGGGCGTTGTGGCGGAAGATCCATTCCTGAAAGCGCTTGTCCACTTGCTCGCTGAAGGGCTTGAGCTCGGCGTCCAGCGCCAGGGCGAAGCGCACCAGGGAGACCAGATCGGTGAGCTGGCGGCGGCTGGTCGCGCCTTTGACCTGGTTTGCCTGCACACGGGCATAGGCGCTCCAGAGTCGCTCGGTGGTCAGCATCAGCGGCGGTTTGCTTAAGCGCTCGTGCAGCTCCTCGATCATGTCGAAGGTGAGCTGCCGGCGCTGGTAGGGCTGCTGGTAGAAGAAGTCCAGGGCCGCAATTTCGTCTTTGTGGGCGGCGAGGTAGTCGGCAAAACGCTGGATCAGGGCCTTGGCTTGGCCTTCGGCCTGCTCGCTGAAGCCCGAGAAGGTCACCTGGTCGAGGTTGATGTGATCGATAAGCTGCTCGCGCTCGCGGCGGGCGCCTTCGATCTCGTCACGCAGCTCGGGCTTGTCGAATGGCGCGCAGGCGGCGGCTACGCGCTCGGCGCGGGCGGCGGCGATCTCGTCCGGCAGTAAGGTGTCTTCCGTACGGGTGATGCCTTTGGCCCGGGCGGTGACGAGCGCGGCGGCCACGATGGCATCGGGGTCGAGTGCGGTGATCAGGCCCTTGCCCAGCGCCGCGACCGGGATGCCGCCCGAGACCTTTCCGATGCGCGCCTGGGCCTTGTCGTCGAGCTGCTTGGCCAGCCGCACCAGTCGGTTGGCGAGCGAGAGCAGGGTGTCGTCGTCGCGGTGTCCCAGGGCCACGCCTTGCAGCAGGTCTTTCAGCGCCAGGCCGGGTTTCTTCTCCAGCGGGCGGCTTTCGGTCTTGAGCGATTTCTCGACCCCAACGGCGTCGATTAGGACGAAGCGGGTCTTGGCACCGTCGGCGCTGTTGCTGACGCGCTTGAGGCTGTCGCCGTCGAGCGAGCGCACGCCGCGGCCTTTCATCTGCTCGTAATAGCCACGGCTTCGCACATCGCGCATGAACAGCAATACTTCCAGCGGTTTCACATCGGTGCCGGTGGCGATCATATCCACGGTGACGGCGATGCGCGGGTGGTAGTCGTTGCGGAAGCTGGACAGGATGCTGTCGGGGTCTTCTTCGGCGCGGTAGGTGACCTTTTTGCAGAAGGCATTACCCTGACCATAGACCTCGCGCACGATCTGGATGATGTCGTCGGCGTGGCTGTCGGTCTTGGCGAAGACGAGGGTCTTGGGCGTTTCCTTGCGCGCCGGGAAGATTCGGGCCTCCACGGCGGTTTTCATGGCCTGGATCACCTGCCGGATCTGGCTGACGTTGACCACGGAGCGGTCCAGCTCCTTGCCGGTGTAGGGGGTGTCGTCTTCGGTCTCGGCCCAGCGCTTCTTGCGGGTCTGCCGGTCGCGATGGCCCACCCACTCGTTGGCCTTGAGCTCGGCGCCCTTCTGGGTGATTTCGGTTTCGATTTCGTAGACGTCGTAGCCGACGTTGACGCCATCGGCCACCGACTGCTCGTAGGTGTATTCGGCGACGACGTTCTCGTTGAAGAAGCCGAAGGTGCGCTTGTCGGGCGTGGCCGTGAGTCCGATCAGGCTGGCGTCGAAGTAGTCGAGCACCTGCTTCCACAGGTTATAGATGCTGCGGTGACACTCGTCGATGACGATGAAGTCGAAGGTCTCCACCGGCACGGCGGGGTTGTAGCGGACGAATTTCTCCTGCCCGGCCGTTTGCCGCACCTCGTTGAGCGAGACATCCTCAGCCGATTCGTCCATGGGCTCGCCGCCCAGGATGGAATACATGCGCTGGATGGTGCTGATGCACACCTGCGAATGCGGGTCGATGGTCGGCGAGGCCAGCCGCTGCACGTTGTACAGCTCGGTGAATTTGCGCGCGTCATCGGGCGGCGTGTAGGCCATGAACTCCTGGTGCGCCTGTTTGCCCAGGTTGCGGGTGTCCACCAGGAACAGGATGCGGCGGGCAGAGGCGAACTTGAGCAGGCGATAGACCAAGGTGATAGCGGTGAAGGTTTTGCCCGCGCCGGTGGCCATGTGTATCAGGGCACGCGGTTTGTTCAGCGCCAGCGACCTTTCCTGCCCGGTCACGGCGCTGACCTGGCAATCGCGCAGGTTTTCTTGGGGGAGTGCCGGCATCCGTTTGGCCAGCCGACGACGCAGAGTTTCCGGCTGGGTCAGCCAGGCGGCCAGGGTTTCGGGTTTGAAGAAGTGGAAGATCTCGCGGGAGCGCGGGGCCGGGTCGGCGTTGTCCGTGAAGCGGATGATTTGGCCGGTGGCCTCGAACAGGAAGCGCAGCGGGGCGTGGTCCTTGCGCCATTTGAGGTTGGCGGTGGCGTAGCGCTCGGTTTGGCTTTCGGTGACGGTGAGGTTTTCGCCGGCGCTGTCCTGTTTCGCCTCGATGACGCCCACCGCAATACGATTCACGAACAGCACATAGTCCGCTGGGCCAGAGTCGGTGGGATATTCGCGCACGGCCACGCCCAAGGCGACCGACAGATCGAGCCGTTTCAGGTCCTGAACGACCCAGCCGGCCTGTTCGAGCTTCCGGTCGATAATCTGCCGTGCCTTGGCTTCCGGCGTCATAGGTATCTGGTCGACGGAGCGTTGCGATTCATTGACAAACGACGCAGGATTAATCCCAAGACCGGTTGACGAGCCGATCAGCATACGCGCGCTTCAGATGCGATAGCAGTTTACTCCAGATCACGCTCCCGGGCCGCTTGACGGATGGCCGCTGATCGAGCTCAAAATGCGTCGGTTTATCGGGATTTATCTTCGCCTGCCGCCAGGGCTGCCGGAGGCGGAGCGGCGTAGATCGTCAGCAGCAGCTCCATGTCGTCCAGGTTCTCGTAGACCGGCCGCTTGCCGGAGAGCGCTTGGCTTCGCTCCAGGATCATACGCACGCCGGCTCCCCGCCGGTCCATCAACTGGCTCTTGCCGAACAAGGGGTCGTCGACGGGGTAATACCGGGCGAAGAGACTCGCGATCACCTCGTTGCGGGGCGCCGAGATGGCGGTCATGGAGGCGATGGTCATGGAGTTTGGAAGCGCGCCCGGGGTGTAGAGCTCCAGGCGGTCGGAGAACAGGAATAGTCGAATACGCTGGGCATCCCGCGAATAGTCCCGGTGCGCAACCGCATTGACGATGGACTCGAATACCGCGGCCAGGTCGTACTGGGGATAGTCCACCCGGCCAAGCGACTTACGGGCCGGTGTGCGCATATTGCGGCGGACGAAGTGGATCGCGTCCCAGATCTGCCGGTCGAGCGGCCCATGGATCTCCTGAGCGTCTATTTGATCGTTGGGGTCGTTGACGAGCCCGTCATGGGCGACCGCAACGATCTCCGCGTTGCGCAGCCAGCGCTGTGGGCTCAGGGTGCAGAGCAGCACGCCGGCGACGGTGGGCTGCGGTCCCTCGTCGGACTCCTTCAAAAGGTGCAGTCGCTGCAGCTGCGTGGCGGCATCGCCTTCGCCGTCGATCATGAACCGACTGACCAACAGCGGATCCAGGTCCCTGAAGCCGGCGCCCGACACCTCCTGCTCCTCGAAGCGGATCAAGCGTGCCTGACTGCGCTGCTGGAACAACCTCGCCAGGGTTTCCGGGGTGACCTTGCGCTTGGCGTGCCCGACGCGCCGGAAGTAACCGTTGGCGCTCTCGTGCACCCAAAGGCTTCGCGGTACCTCGACGACAATTACAGCGTGCGGCTGCCCATCCGGGTCTGGCAGCTCAAGATGACGGGTCACCACATCCAAGGGCGGCCTGATGCGATCCGTACAAATCGCCGTCAGCCAAGCCTCAACCCCATCCAGATGCTCTAGCGGGATACCGCTGACCGCTTTGCTCTTGTCGTCGATACCCAGCACCAGGATGCCGCCGCTCGCATTTGCCAAGGCAGCCAGCTCATCCGACAGTCCATCGGGATGGGGCTCGATCGACTTGCCGCCCACGCACACCTTGACCTGCTTCAGCTCCAGGGTGGAGTCCTCGCCCAGACGAATACGTTGCAACAGACGCTCGATATTCATGGCATCTCCTCCCCGAACAAGGCGCCCAAGGCGGCCGGGGCTTGCTCCACCTGGCGCAGGACCCGCTTTAAAATGTCCATTCGATCCCGGCGCACAGAGACCCAGCTAAGGAGACTGTGGCCGGGCGGAGGTCCGGTGGCCGCCCTCAGCCAGTCCCGCCGGGCTCGGTTTTGCGGAATACGGTCCCGGTGAAGAGTGCGACAAGGTTGTCTGCGTTGCGTACTTCGATCCGATATACGGCGGTGCGCTGGGTGCGGTTGATCTCGATCGCGGAAGCGATCAGGGTGTCGCCGACCCGGCTGGGTTTTAAGAACTCGATATGGGCGGACAGGGCGACTGCCAGCGGGCCGTGGGAGTTGGAGGCGAGTGCGAAGGCAGAGTCCGCCAGGCTGAAAAGTAGCCCTCCGTGTGCGGAGTCCCAGTTGTTCAGGTGCCTGGGCTCAAGCTGGACCTGGAGCCGCGCCTCGCCCGGGGCGGTGATCCCGCCTTGGAAACCCTGGGAAATCATGTAAGGGTCGAGCTGCATATCCGTCTTGAGTCCGAATGGCGGTTGGAAGTCGAGGGAAGCGGGTCGCGCCTCCGATCGAGCGAGGGCAGGTCTGGAAGCCTCGGGTGCCCCGCGAACCTTGGCTCATGGCGACCCGGCGGCGGGGATCTGCGGTGTGTTTGCGTGTCCGGGATCGGGCCGATGACCGGGCAAGAGGGCCATCAGGATCGTCGCCAGCTCCCGGGCGGTCTCGTCCAGGTCCACGCCCGGCAAGAGATCCGCCAGCTGGACGACTTCAAGGCCCGCATAGCCGCAGGGGTCGATCCGGCGGAACGGCTCGAGATCCATGGAGACGTTGAGCGCGAGCCCGTGGTAGCTACACCCGTGGCGCACCCGCAGTCCCAGGGCGGCGATCTTGGCCCCCGACACATAGACCCCGGGGGCCTGAGGACGGAGCTCGGCGTGGATTCCGCGCCGTGCAAGCAGGTCGACCACAGCCTGCTCCAGGATCTGAACCAGCCGTTTTACGCCAAGCCCGGCGCGCCGCAGGTCGAGCAGCAGATAGGCGACGAGCTGGCCGGGCCCGTGGTAGGTCACCTGGCCGCCGCGGTCCACCTGGATCGCCGGGATCTCGCCCGGGTCGTGCAGGTGCTCGAGGCGCCCGGCTTGGCCCAGGGTAAAGACTGGCGGGTGCTCCAGGAGCCACAACTCGTCCGGGGTTTCCGGCCCGCGCGCGTCGGTGAAGGTCCGCATCAGCTCCCAGGTCGAGCGGTAGTCCTGGAGACCCGGCAGGCGGCGCACCAGGAGTCTGGATGCGGCGTCTGTGCCATGGTTCGGGGGAGCGGACACGGCAGCGCTCAAATGGCCCAGACGACCAGCTCATGGGCGCTCAGGTCCCGGTAGATGGCATCCAGCTGGGCGCGGCTCTCCGCTTCGATGGTGACGGTGACCGAGAGCCACTTGCCGCCGCTGCTCCCGCGCACGCTCACCGCGTCTGCGCCGATGCCTTGTGCATGCCGACGCACCATCTCCACCACCAGTGTCTCGAAACCCGCGTCCGCCCGCCCCACGGCCTTGATGGGGAAGCGGCAAGGGAAATCGAAGGGGCTAGTTTGTCCGGTCTCGGCGTCAGACATAGCTCACACGCCCCCGCGCCTTAAATGCCTGATAGAGTCCGTCGATGCTTCGCCATAAAGGACCCGGGACCACCTCATAGACCCCGTCGCCGAACAGGAAGCACCGGTCCATGACCGAGACCTGCGCCTGCTCGGGCCGGACGAAGGACCCGTTGAGATAGACCTGGTTCATGGCCGCTTCGACTGCTTGACACTCGGATCGAACCGGCACCTGCCGGGTTAAAACCACTGTAAAATGGTGTCTTTGGTCTTCTGCCAGATCCCGCCCTCGGCCACCGGCTCGAGGGCCACCAGGGGCACCCGCGCTACCTCCCGATTGGCCAGACTGACCACGATGTCGCCGACCCGCGCCCCTCGCGAGATGGGGGCGGTCAGGTCGGGGGCCTTGTCCATACGGGCGCTGAGCTGGCCATAGCGGCCCCGGGGGATGGTGGCGAAGACATCCCGTGCCGGACCCACCGGCAGCTCCTCGATATCCCCCTTCCAGACCCGCAGAGTCTGCACCGGCTTGGCGGCCGGGTAGAGGCGATGGCTCTCGTAGAAGCGGAAGCCGTAGTTGAGGAGCTCCAGGCTTGCCTGGGCACGGGCCTCCGGGCTCTTGGAGCCGAGCACCACGGAGATCAGGCGCATGCCATCCCGCTTCGAAGAGGCCACCAGGCAATAGCCCGCGGCCGCGGTGTAGCCGGTCTTGACGCCGTCAACCGTGGGGTCGCGCCACAGGAGCCGATTGCGGTTCTGCTGCTTGATTCCGTTATAGACATATTCCTTAGTGCCGTCCCATACATAAAACTGGGGGAACTCCCGGATCAAGGCCGCCGTGACTGTGGCGATGTCCCTGGCCGTGGTGTAGTGGTTGGGGTCCGGCAGACCGGTGGCGTTGGTGAAGTGCGAGTTGTTCATGCCGAGCCTTCGCGCCTCGGTGTTCATCAGGTCCGCGAAGGTCTGCTCGCTGCCCGCCACATGCTCAGCAAGCGCCACGCTGGCATCGTTTCCGGACTGGATGATCATGCCTTTGAGCAGGTCCTCCATGCCCACTTGCTTGCCCACCTCGACGAACATCTTGGAGCCGCCTGTCTTCCAGGCGTTCTCGCTGATCGGGACCTGGTCGGTCAGCTTCACCCGCCCCGCTGCCAGGGCGCGGTAGATCACATAGCCGGTCACGATCTTGGTGAGGCTTGCCGGCTCCAGACGCTCGTCCGCCTGGGCCTGGGCCAGGGTGGCCCCTGTGTTGAAGTCCACCAGCAGATAGCCCTTGGCCTCCAACTGGGGTGGGGCCGGGACCGGGGCCTCGACCTGAGCGGCACCCGGCGGGGGGAGGGTCGGACTGCCCGCCGGGGCCGGTGTGCCCGAGGTTGTCGGCAAAACCGGGGCCGGCGACTCGACCGGGGTGGCCGCCGGGGACGCTGCGGCCGGGGTCGCGGGAGTCTCCGCGGCCCATAGGGGGGGCGTCAGGCAGGTCAGCAGACAGGCGAGCAGGAGCTTGGATAGGGACTTCATGGGGTGACCGGGGGCAGGGCTGGCGGGCGTTAGACGCTGGGATTCTAACCGGGCGACGGGCATTTGGCACCCGCCGGGGGTTTAGCGGCATCGATCGGTCGCAGTCGCTGCTCCAGGGTCCCGAGACACAAGCAGCGTGTCGCCAGCGATGTAGCCGCCGTCCATGGCCTAGGTGTCCCGGCATCCCGGCCGGGCTTGCGCTGGCCGACGAGCGGTCGCGCGCAGATTGCGCCTAGTTTACGACCCGCTTGGACTGCCCCACCCCCAGGCTCGCAAGCTTGGCGGAGGCCTTGCGGGCCTCGCCCTCGGAGCCAAAGGGACCGACACGGACCTTGTACAGGCTTGAGCCGGAGCCTGCGGGATTCTGAATGCGGACCTGACCTGCCACATGGGGCGAGAGTCGCTTGCGCAGACGCTCCGCATTGCCTCGATCCCCGAAGGCACCGACCTGCAAGTAGACGCCACGGCCCGTCGCGGCGACCTTGGTTGTCTCCGGCTTTGCCGCGCCAGCGACTTTGGGTGCACCCTTCTTGGCCGCTGCGGCGACCTTGGGCGCATCTTTCTTGGCTGCGGCAGCGACCCTGGGCGCATCCTTCTTGGCCGCGGCGGCGACTTTGGGCGCATCCTTCTTGGCCGGGGCGGCGACCCTGGACGAGTCCTTCTTTGCGGCTGCTGCGACCTTGGGCGCGCCTTTCCTGGCCGCGACGGGGACCTTAGGCGCCTCCGTCTCGGTCGCCACAGCAAATCTGGTTCGATCGTCGATCTCGGCGGCGATCCGGCCGGCCCGCTCGGGCGCACGCACCACTGGCGCCTCGACGACCGCTGCCCGCTCGGCCTCGGCGTCCAGCGCGGCCATCGCCGCCTCGAAGGCCCGGTCGCGGCTCGCATCGGTCTGCGCGCGGGCGGCGAGCGCCGGCTCCGGGTCATCCGCGATCGGCGTCTCGACGACCGGCTCCGGCCGGGCCGCGAAGCTTGAGCTCAAGCTTGAGGTCGACCCCTCGACGATCCGCTCGCCCTCCAGCCAGTCGTCTTCGCCTGCCAGAGATATGCGGATCCGGGTCCCGGTTCCGGTCCCGGCGTCGGCGAGTGCGGGCGAGGACGACCGGGACGCGTTGTCGGCCAACATGGGTGCCGGGGCGCCCGCGTACTGCGCGGCCAGGAAGGGTCCCGGGTCCGAGCTCGGGCGGGCCGGGTCGATGGCCCGTATCTCCACCATGGCCGTGCCCTTGCGCACCACCCCCAGCTTGGTAGCCGCCGCGTAGGACAGGTCGATTACCCGTGGGCCGTGGAAGGGTCCCCGGTCGTTGATCTTCACCACAGCGCTGCGCCCGTTCTCCACGTTAGTGACGCGGGCATAGGTGGGCAGCGGCAGGGTCTTGTGGGCCGCCGTCATCGCGTACATGTCGTAGCGCTCGCCGGAGCTGGTCTTGCGGCTGTGGAAGTTAGGGCCGTACCAGGAGGCCAGGCCGCGCTCCACATGCCCGTCGCTGCTCTGCTTGGTGTAGTAGCGGCGCCCCCGGACCACGTAGGTCTCCATGTTGCCGTATTTGGACCTGGGCTCTACCCGCGGGACGGCATCCGGGATCTCGTCCGGATTGCCGAGCCGAGGGTCGGTCGCCCCGTCCGCATAGGTCGGTCCCTGGCTGGAGCATCCCCCAAGCAAACCGATCAGGCCCAGCCCGGCAAGGGCCAGGGCGATCTTGGACCACGACCCCACCGACGGCATCCGGTTAAGGCCCTGGCGCTTAGCGATCCTCTTTTTCATCGGACGACTCCCCCCCGGGTGGTCATAAGGGGAAACGCCGATCGCTGCGGCGTTTCCTAGGATGCAGCCCCATCGGGTTGCTCGGATTCTTCGTTATCGGAAACCTGTGAGCCCGCTGCTCATGCCCCCTGTGCATGGCGCGCCCGGATCTCCTGACTAAGCTGGTGTACGGCCATGGCGTACAGATTGCTGCGGTTGTAGCGGGTGAGCGCATAGAAATTGGTGAGGCCTACCCAATACTGCGCCGGCTCCCCGTCGAGCCGGATCAGGGTCGCGGGCGTGCCCTCGGCCACCGGGGCGCCCGCGGGGTCCGACCAGTCCACCCCGGCTGCCCGCAGTTGGCCGGCCGTGGCATTGGGCGCGATCGGGCCCTTCCCGGCCACGGGGATGCCGGCCAGGGTACCGTCGACGATCCCGCCCCGGATGGTCGCCTGGACGGCCACCGGCTCCCCCGACTTCCAGCCATGCTCGCGCAAGTAATTGGCGACGCTGCCGATCACGTCCGGATTGCTGTCCCATAGGTCGCGCCGGCCGTCCCCGTCGAAATCCACGGCAAAGGCGCGATAGCTCGACGGGATGAACTGGGGCTTGCCGAGCGCCCCGGCATAGGAGCCCATGACCGTGGCGGGGTCGAGCCCCTCCTCCCGCTGGAGCAGCAGGAACGACTCGAGCTCCCCCCGGAAGAAGTCAGCGCGCTTGGGGTACGCGAAGCCCAGGGTGGTCAGCGCGTCGAGTGCCCGGTAGTCCCCCAGACGCTGGCCATAGTGGGTCTCGACCCCGACGATGGCGACGATCGTCTCCGGGCTGACCCCATAGACCGCCTGGGCACGGGCCAGGGCATCCGCGTTGGCGCGCCAGAAGGCGATCCCCCCGGCGATGCGCTCCGGGGTGAGAAAGAGCGGGCGGTAGCGGTCCCAGGACATGGATTCGTAAGGACGGTCCATGGCATTCACGATCGCCTGGCGGAAGCCGGCCCGGTCGAGCAGTGCAGCGAGCGAGCGCGGCTCGAAGCCATGTCGCTGCGCCATCTCCGCGGTAAAAGCGGCCCGTGCGGCGACATAGTCCGCTGGCAAGGCCAGGATCTGCGGACCCGCGGCGAGTCCGGCCCCGGAGGCCAGGATCAGGGCCGGCAGGAGTGCGGGCCAAGACAAAAGGCCGTTGATGGAGGCTCTAAAATGCGGCATTGATGGCGTGCGCAAGCCGCCTCGACTTTGAGGCTTTACCTTAGAGTTTAGCTGCAACGCCGCTAATTACGAAGCGATTTCCGATGGGTCTCTATTGCCATGAGCATGCCGAAGCCGGCCATCAGTGTCACCATGGAGGTTCCGCCGTAGCTGATCAGCGGCAGCGGTACCCCAACCACCGGCAGCATTCCGGTCACCATGCCAGTGTTGACGAAGACATAGATGAAGAAGACCAGCGACAGCCCGCCGGCCAAGAGCCGCCCGTAACTGTCCTGGGCATGCACCGCGATGGAGAGCCCGCGGTAGATGATGAAGAGATAGAGCGCAAGCAGGATCAGGATGCCGGAGAGTCCGAGCTCCTCCCCGATCACGGCAAAGATAAAGTCCGTGTGGCGCTCCGGGAGGAACTCCAGATGGGACTGGGTGCCGTTCAGCCAGCCCTTGCCCTGGATGCCCCCGGAGCCGATGGCGATCTGTGACTGGATGATGTGGTAGCCGGCCCCCAGGGGGTCGGACTCCGGGTCCAGGAAGGTCAGCACCCGCTGGCGCTGGTAATCGCGCATGTGGTACCAGACGAGCGGCGTCAGGGCCGCCACGGTCCCCCCGATCAGAAAGATCAGCCGCCAGCTTAATCCCCCGATGAAGAGCACCGCCACCCCGGCGCCCGCCACCAGTATCGAGGTGCCCAGATCGGGCTGCTTGGCGATCAGAAGCACTGGCACCAGGGTCAGCAGGGCAGCGCCGGCCACCCGCCCCAGGCCCGGGGGCAGCGGGCGGGCGGCGAGCAGCCAGGCGACCATCATGGGCACCGCGAGCTTCAGGACCTCCGAGGGCTGAAAGCGCACCACCCCCAGGTCCAGCCAACGCTGGGCGCCCTTGCCCACGTCGCCGATCAGGAGCACCGCCACCAGCATCGTCACCCCGGCCCCGTAGATGGCCGGCGACCAGCCCTGGAGCCGTGAGGGCGGCACCTGGGCCACCGCCAGCATGAGCCCAAATGCGATCCCGAGCCGCGCGAGCTGGCGCTCTACGCCCCCGAAGTCCTGGCCGCTCGCGCTGTAGAGCACCGCCAGCCCGAAGGCGGCGAGCAGGAGTAGTCCGGCCAGCAGTGGCAGGTCGAGGTGTAGCCGCCCCATGAGCGTCGTCCTGGTCGGGTTGTAAACCCGTTCCAGGCTGGAGTTGACCGACCTAATCGCCATGTTCGGGCCCCGGCTGCGCCATCGGCGCGGTACCGCCCAGGTAGGCATCGATGACCTGGCGGGCTACCGGGGCGGCTACCGAGCCCCCATGGCCCCCGTTCTCCACGATGACCGCCACCGCGATGCGCGGGTCCTCCACCGGGGCGAAGGCGATGAAAAGCGCGTGGTCGCGCATACGCTCGGTCACCCGGGAGGCGTTGTAGGTCTCGTTCTGGCCCACGGTGAAGACCTGGGCGGTACCCGTCTTCCCGGCGATGCGGTAGTCCGGGCTTCGGATGCGTTTGGCGGTGCCGTTGGGGCTCTCCACCACCTGGGTCATGGCGCGGATCACCTGGTCCCAATGGCGGGGATCGCTTGCCTCCACCGGGCGGGAGAGCACCGGCAGCTCGCTCGCCTGCTTGTCTCCGGGGAGCCGGGTGGCGCGGGCGACCCGGGGGGCGATGAAATGCCCCCGGTTGGCCATGGTGGCGGTGGCTACCGCGAGCTGGAGCGGGGTGGCCAGGAAGGCCCCCTGGCCGATGCCGACGATCAGGGTTTCCCCCGGATACCAGAGCTGCTTGCGTACCTGCTCCTTCCATTCTTTCGAGGGGACCAGACCGCCCAACTCCCCGGACAGGTCGATCCCGGTGCGGCCGCCGAAGCCGAACGCGCCGAGTGCCTGCTTGAGCCGCTCGATCCCCAGCTCATGGGCCAGGTCGTAGAAATAGACATCGCAGGACTGGACGATGGCCTGCTCCAAGGCCACAGACCCGTGGCCGCCGCGCCGCCAGCAGCGGTATCTGTGGCTCTGGCCCGGGAGCCGGTAAGACCCGGGGCAATACACGGTCTTGTGGGCGTCGATCGCCCCGGCGGCGAGTCCCGCGAACCCCACGAAAGGCTTGACCGTGGACCCGGGCGGGTACTGGCCGCGCACCGCCCGGTTGAATAGCGGTTTGTCCGGCGAATATAGGAGTGCGTGATAGTCCTTCTGGCCGATTCCCTGGACAAACAGATTGGGGTCGAAGCCCGGTTTGCTCACCAGGGTCAGGACGCCCCCGGTGCGCGGGTCGATCGCCACCACCGCCCCGCGATTGTCCCCCAGTGCGTCGGTGGCTGCCCGCTGGAGACCCATGTCCAGATACAGGAGCAGGTCCCGTCCGGCCACCGGCGGTTTGCCCTCCAGGGTGCGCAGTACCCGGCCGCGGGCGTTGACCTCCACCTGCTGGTAGCCCACGTGGCCGTGCAGAATCTCCTCGTGGGCCTTCTCCACACCGCCCTTGCCGATGAAATGGGTGCCGGCATAGTCGCTCCCGTCGATGCGGGTCATCTCATCCGTGTTGATGCGTCCGACATAGCCCAATACATGGGCGGTCAGCTCGCCCAAGGGATAGGTACGGATCAGCTCGGCGGTTACGTCGACTCCGGGGAAGCGGTAGCTGTCCAGCGAGAACCGCGCCACCTCCTCTTCGGTCAGGTTGAGACGGATCGGTATCCCCTGGAAACGCACTCGCTGGTGCTGCATGCGCTCGAAGCGCGCCCGGTCTTTCTCGTCGATGGGCAGGATCGCCGCCAAGGCGTCGATGGTCCCCGGTAAGTCCTCCACCTTTTCGATGGTGACCTCCAGAGAGAAGGATGGGTGGTTGTCCGCGATCAGGAGACCCCGGGCGTCGTAGATCAGGCCCCGGGTGGGCGGAATCGGCTGGATCTTGACCCGGTTGTCTTTGGATAGGACCGAGAAGTGCTCGTGGTTGTCCACTTGCAAGTGCACCAGGCGCACCGTCACCAGGGCGAGCGCGATCAGGACCAGGACGCCTGCGACCACCGATCGCACCGCCACCAGGCGTGCCTCGCGCTCGCGGTCCTGAATGCTGGAGTCCAGCCGCATGACTCAGATGGCTCCGGCGCGCCGGGCCAGGTCTCGCAGGATCACCGCGATCCAGGGCCAAAGCAGCATCCCCAGGAAGGTGGGCGCCCAGTAGATCAGGGTCGGGGTGGGTTGCTCGGTGGCGGCCACCACCCACAAAAATATCAGCCGCTCCACCAGCAGCAGGACCCAGACGAACAGGGTCTGCTGCCAGAGGGGGAAGATGCGGATGCGCGGGTGAAGCTCCACCGCGACATAGGCGACCAGCGAGAGCCCCAGTGCGTGGTGTCCGAAAAAAGCGCCGGTGGCCGCATCCACCACCAGTCCCGTGCCGAAGGCCCAGAAGACCCCCACCCGGTCCGGCAGCGTCAGTGCCCAGAAGATCAGGGTCAGGGCGACCCATTGGGGCCGCAGGTCCTCCCCCCAGGCAGGCATGGGCAGGATGGTGAGGAATAACGCAAGCGCCAGGCTCAAGCCCACCGCCCAGAGTCCGCGGGCCTCGCCCCCGGTCATTGGGAGCCGTCCCGGGCCTTGGGGAGGGTGGCCGCGGGGGGGCACGGAGAGGGCTGGGCGTCCGCGGCTCCGGGCTTGCCGATGCCCGTCCCGGAGAGTGTGTCCTGACCCTCGTCCGGGCTCAAGGTCCAGACCAGCAGGACCTCCCGGCTGCGGTCGAGTCGGGCGGTGGGCTCCGCGGTGACCACTGTGAATGGGTTGTCCGGGGTATGGCGCACCTGGTTGACCCTCGCCACCGGGTAGCCGGCGGGGAAGCGCCCCCCCATGCCGGAGGTCACCAGCAAGTCGCCGATGCGGATGTCGGCATTCTTGGGGATATGCAGCAGCTCCAGCTCTTGACGCAGTCCGGTCCCGGTGGCGATGGTGCGCAGACCGTTGCGGTTGACCTCCACGGGTAGTGCATGGTCGGAGTCGGTGATCAGGAGCACGGTGGACGAGAACGGGTTGGTCTGGATCACCTGGCCCATGACCGCGTTGGCGTCCAGCACCGGCTGGCCAACGAAGACCCCGGAGCTGGTGCCTTTATTGATCAGAACCTGCTGGCGGTAGGAGGCCATGTCCGCGGACAGGATCTCTGCGATCAGGACCCGCTCGCCGATCTTGAATGACGAGCCCAGCAGGTCCCGCAGCCGCATGTTTTCCGCCTCCAGGGCAGCGAGCTGCTGGGCGCGAGCGCTCAAGACCAGATTCTCGCGGCGCAGTGCAGCATTCTGGTTACGCAGCCGGCGCTCGTCGGCAAACCGACCCTGGGCGTTACGGGCCAGTCTCAGAGGCTGGTCCGCCAGCAGCTGCAGCGGATAGACCAGCACCGAGAGGGTTGCCCGCAGTGCCCCGAGCTGCCGATAGCGGTGGTCTGCCACGATCAGCGCAAGAGACAGCATGGCCGCCAGGACGACCCGGACCGTGGGCGACGGGCCATGGAGGAAAAGGGGTTTAATGGTTAGTCAGTGACCAGCAGGTCGAAGCCACGGGTGTCCAGGATTTCCAGTGCCCGGCCGCCGCCTCGGGCGACGCAGGTCAGCGGGTCGTCGGCCACTACCACCGGCAGTCCGGTCTCCTCTTCCAGCAGACGGTCGAAGTCCCGCAGCAGGGCGCCCCCGCCGGTCAGCACGATGCCGCGCTCCGCCACGTCCGAGCCCAGCTCCGGCGGGGTCTGCTCCAGGGCGGCCCGCACCGCCCCGACGATTCCCGCCAGCGGCTCCTGAAGCGACTCCAGGATCTCGTTGCTGTTCAGGGTAAAGCTGCGCGGGATTCCTTCGGCCAGGTTACGGCCCTTGACCTCGATCTCCAGCACCTCGTTGCCGGGGAAGGCCGATCCGATGGCGTGCTTGATACGCTCGGCGGTCGCCTCGCCGATCAGGGTACCGTAGTTGCGTCGTACATAGTTGATGATCGAGTCGTCGAAGGTGTCGCCGCCGATCCGCACCGAGTTGGAATAGACGATACCGTTTAGAGAGATCACCGCCACCTCGGAGGTCCCTCCCCCGACGTCGATCACCATCGATCCGCGTGGCTCGTCCACCGGCAGCCCGGCACCGATGGCCGCGGCCATGGGCTCTTCGATCAGATAGACCTCCCGGGCCCCGGCACCGGCGGCGGACTCCTTGATGGCGCGCCGCTCCACCTGGGTCGATCCGCAGGGGACGCAGATCACCACCCGCGGGCTCGGACGCACCAGACGGGTCTCGTGCACTTTGTGGATAAAAAACTGGAGCATCTTCTCGGTGACCGTGAAGTCCGCGATCACCCCGTCCTTGAGCGGGCGGATCGCCGTGATGTTCTGGGGCGTGCGCCCGAGCATCATCTTGGCCTCCTCGCCCACCGCGGCCACCGACTTGGGTCCCCCGGCGCGCTCTTGCCGGATCGCTACCACCGAGGGCTCGTTGAGCACGATCCCCTGGCCGCGCACATAGATGAGCGTATTGGCTGTCCCTAGGTCGATCGCCAGATCGGTGGAGAACATCCCGCGAAAACGTCTGAAGAACATCGGGTACTTACCTTGTGGCAGGGGCGAAGCCGGGGCCACGCCGCGTCCGGCGCGGGTTCGCGGCGGGGCCCGGGGGAACGGCTGAGCGAATCCCTTTGGGGAACAGGAGCAAAAAGAGGGCGGTAATCTAGCAACGCCACCCGGGATCGGCAAGGCGCGCCCGCGTTCCGCACCCCGGCGACCCTATGTTATGTTGCTGCGCTTGCACCCAAGAGGTTTTTCGCACGAGGACAGTCGACCCATGGCACTGGAGCGTTCGGACGTCGAAAAGATCGCCCATCTAGCAAGGCTCGCCATCTCCGGGGAGGAGTGCGCGCGCTATGCCACCGACCTCACCAACATCCTGGATCTGGTGGCCCAGATGGATGCGGTGGACACCGCGGGTGTGTCCCCCATGGCGCATCCCCTGCACATGTCCCAGCCGCTTCGCCAGGACCTGCCCACCGAGCCAGACCAGCGCGAGCGCTTTCAGGCGATCGCGCCGCTGACCGACTCGGGGTTGTATCTGGTTCCTAAGGTGATCGAATAAGCGGCGAGCGGCTAGGGCCTAGGATTCTTAAGGTTTTCAGGGTGGTTGCGCGATGCACGACAAGAGTATTTCGGAGCTGGCGGCAGGGTTGCGTGCCGGGAGCTTTTCCAGCCTCGAGCTGACTCGGCACTTTCTGGAGCGGATCGAGCGGCTGAACCCGGGGCTCAACGCCTTCGTCACCGTCGCGGCGGAATCCGCACTGGCAGCCGCGCAACGCGCCGATCTGGCCATCGCCGCCGGCACCGCCGGCACCGCCGGCACCGCCGGGCCTCTGTGCGGCATCCCCATCGCCCACAAGGACATCTTCTGCACCGCGGGACTGCGCACGAGCTGCGGCTCCCGGATGCTCGATGACTTTATTGCCCCTTACGACGCCACGGTGGTGGAGCGGCTGGCCGCGGCCGGGGCCGTGGTGCTCGGCAAGACCAACATGGACGAGTTCGCCATGGGCTCCAGCAACGAGACGAGCTGGTACGGACCGGTCAAGAACCCCTGGGACCAGACCCGAGTCCCGGGCGGGTCCTCCGGCGGCTCGGCCGCGGCGGTCGCCGCGCGACTGTGCGCCGCGGCCACCGGGACCGATACCGGGGGGTCTATTCGCCAGCCTGCCGCACTCTGCGGCATCACCGGCATCAAGCCGACCTACGGGCGTTGCTCGCGCTGGGGCATGATCGCCTTTGCCTCCTCGCTCGATCAGGCCGGACCCATGGCGCGCTCCGCCTTGGATGCCGCACTCCTGCTTCGGACCATGGCCGGATTCGACCCGCGGGACTCTACCTGCGTCGATACCCCGGTGCCGGACTATGTCGCTGGCCTGGACGGGGATTTGGCCGGTCTGCGCATCGGTCTACCCAAGGAGTATTTCGGCGAGGGATTGGATTCCCGGATCGCGCACTCCATCCAAGCGGCAGTGCGCGAATACGAGCGCCTGGGTGCCAGCGTCCAGGAAATCAGCCTGCCCAACAGCCCGCTCTCGGTCCCCGTCTATTACGTCGTCGCCCCCGCCGAATGCTCGTCCAACCTGGCCCGCTTCGACGGCGTGCGCTACGGGCACCGCTGCGAGAATCCGAAAGACCTGGAAGACCTCTACAAGCGCAGCCGAGCCGAGGGCTTCGGTGCCGAGGTCCAGCGCCGCATCATGATCGGCACCTATGTGCTCTCCGCCGGCTATTACGATGCCTATTATCTCAAGGCCCAGAAGATCAGACATCTGATCGCGGATGACTTCCGGCGCGCATTCGAGCAAGTCGACGTGATCATGGGCCCGACGAGCCCGACCGTCGCTTTCCCGATCGGCGCCAAGATGGACGACCCGGTGGCGATGTACTTAAACGACATCTATACCATCGCCACCAACCTGGCCGGACTGCCGGGCATGTCCATTCCGGTTGCGCCGGTGGACGGACTGCCGGTGGGGCTACAGATCGTCGGCAACTATTTCGACGAGGGGCGGCTCTTGAATGTCGCGCATCGGTTGCAGCAGGCGACGGATTGGCATTTGGCGGTACCTTCCGGCCTCAATTAACCAACCACAGGTATCGATCATGGTTTCGGGCGCGCATCGCGCTTGCCCAAGTGCGGACGGCGTACCCTACGGGCGCTGTAGCCGACGCGGCGAATGGAGACCTGGCTACAGAACAAGCCCGAAGGGGGGCGACATACCAGCCCAGGGCAACGCCCTGGATCAAGACGACGTTTAGGATTTAGCCCCGAAGGGGCGTGACATCAAGTTGCCGCACTTATGTCACGCCCCTTCAGGGCTAGCCGATTCGGTTCCGCGTTCCCGGGGCGTTGCCCCGGGCTGGTATGTGCGAGACCCCTTTGGGGTCGTCTACGAATGAAGTTTGCTGACCGCTTCCAATGATGGTTTGCGGTCGCCACGGAAGACGCGCTGAGCGAGACGGTTGCCGAGACCCTGCTGGGGCAGGTCGCGGGGCACTCGGTCCACCGCTGGCTGCAAGCCTGATCGCCTCGGCAGCTTCCGTCGACGCGGCCACAGGCGCCGCCGGCGGCAATCCCTTAGACGGCGACTGGCATTTCACCCTGACGCCTTATCTATGGCTCCCCAACTTCAACGGCAGTGCGGATGTCCGGCTACCGGGTTTGGTCGACCGCCTGAGCAGGACGGTCGAAGAGCTGCGCGTCGATGCCGAGGTTGGCCCGAACGACTACCTGGAAAACCTCCAGTTCGCGCTCATGCTGAGCGGCGAGGCGCGAAAGGGCCGCTGGTCGGCGCTCACCGACATCGTCTATGTCGACTTCGGCGACCAGAAGACCCACGCCCGCACCCTCTCGGGTCCAGGGGGACGCGTGTCCGATACGATCGACCGCCAACTGGACACAAGCTTGAGCTCCACCGTCTGGACCCTCGCCGGGGCCTACACTGTGGCATACGCCCCGAGCTGGCACGTCGACCTGTTCGCCGGCTTCCGTTATCTCGGTATGGACTCGGAGCTCAAATGGGCAATCAGGGGTAGCCGCGACTTTCTCGACAGCGCGGGCCGTGTCAGCCTGGACAAGTCGCAATGGGACGCCATCGTTGGGCTCAAGGGGCAGGTCCGGCTGGGCGACGGGCAGTGGTTCGTCCCCTATTACGCGGATATCGGCACCGGCGACTCCAACTTGACTTGGCAGGCACTGGTCGGTGTCGGCTACGCATTCGGTTGGGGTGACCTGAGCCTTTCCATCCGCAGCCTCTCGTACGACTTCGACGAGCACAACGCGGACCTGCGTATGACCGGCCCGGCCCTCGGGGTCAGCTTCCGCTGGTAACCGCGGGACAGGCCGCAGTGGCGGACTGCCACGGTCCGCTTCTGCTCCCAACCGCTTGGGCGAAGCATCTGGATGACGACAGGACGCGGACCGATTTCGACCAGATCACCCTGTCGCCCGGGGATACCGGGCAATGCGAACTTTGTGGTGCACACCCGCAGCTCGCTGGAGACGCCGGTATCCCCCCTCCCTCAGCTGGGAAGCGGTCGAAACCGCGCCAAGGCGGATGCCTGGACCCGAGCCGGCGTCACCAGCCCTCGGAGCCCGGTTCCTCCCGTGAACGGACCGGCCTTGATCGTAACTCCTGCAGCAGGTCGTCGCGGACCCGTCGCGGCCGGGGGGCCGCTCCTACGCCCGTAGGAGCGGCCCCCCGGCCGCGACGCATGTCATCCGCGGGGTGGCCGAATGTATGATCAAGGCCGAAGCCCGTTTCATGAGACACCTCCCAAGGTTTGGACCAAGTGGCGTCCCTGCCCTCGATGGCAGGCCGTTCCATTCGCACGGTTAAGTTTAGTCCATCGCCATGTTCGAATATTCCAGGCCGCCTGAGCCTGGTCAGTGTATTCAGACCCGCTGCGCGCTAAGGTCCTCGCTTTCCTCAGCGGTCTTAAGCCGACACCGCGACGATGTCCGCTTCCATCGACAACGCCCACTTCGTGTTGCGTCGGCTCCACTCGCTCCTGGGTTTGGTGCCGGTCGGGGCCTTCCTGGTCTTCCATCTCTGGGAAAATGCCCAATCCCGCTTCGGGGCTGCGCATTACAACGCGGAGGTTTTCGGCGCACTCCAGGGCATCGGCTACCTGCCCGCCCTTGAGATCCTGGTCATCGCTCTGCCGCTGGCATTCCACGCGGGGTACGGGATCGTCATCCTGCATCGGGGCCGCACGGAGCTGCGACGCTACCCCTATCTGCACAACTGGCTCTACTGGCTGCAACGGGTCTCGGGCTTAGGGCTGCTCGCCTTCCTGCTGCTCCATGTGGGCATGACGCGCATCCAGTGGATGTGGGAGCCGCCGATCCGGGCTGATCTTTACGGGCACATGCAGGCGCTGCTGTCCCAGCCCTGGATGCTCGCCATCTATCTGGTCGGGCTGCTGCTTGCGGTCTTCCACCTGGCCAACGGGCTCTGGACCATGGCGATCGTCTGGGGCCTGACCGCCTCGGCCCGCGCCCAGTCGCGCTTCGGCTATCTGTGCACGGCACTGGGACTGGTCCTGGCCGCACTGGGTATCCATGGCATCGTCGGCTTCCTGCCGTGAGCAAGCCCCGGGTCATCGTGGTCGGCGGCGGATTGGGCGGACTCTGGGCGACCCTGACCGTCGCCGAGGCCGGGTTCCCGGTGGAGCTCTTCGCACTCTTCGAGGTCAAGCGCAGCCACTCGGTCTGCGCCCAGGGGGGCATCAACGCGGTCCTGGACACCAAGGGCGAGCGCGACTCCGTTCGCCAGCATATCCTCGATACCCTCAAGGGCGGCGAGTACCTGGCCAACCAGCCCCCGGTCAAGTCGCTGTGCGAGGACGCGCCGGGCCTGATCCGCACCTTCGAGCGCATGGGGGTGACCTTCTCGCGCACCCCGGAGGGGCTCCTGGATCTGCGGCTCTTCGGAGGCGTCAAGAACAGGCGCACGGTCTTCGCCGGGGCCAGCACGGGCCAGCAATTGCTCTATGGGGTGGACCAGCAGGTGCGCCGGCTGGAGTCCGAGGGCCGGGTGGTCAAGCGCGAGTATTGGGAGCTGCTGTCGCTCCTGAAGGACATGGACGGGAACTGCCGGGGCATCGTGGCGATGGACTTGAAGAGCCTGGAGGTCCGTGCCTTCCCAGCGGACGCGGTGATCGTCGCCACCGGCGGCTTCGGCCAGATCTACGCCCCGCAGACCACGACCTCGACCAGCTCAACCGGGGCGGCGGCTAGCCGCTGTTACCGGCAGGGTGCATGGCTCGCCAACGCAGAGTTTTTCCAGTTCCACCCCACCGCCATGATCGGTCGCGACAAGACCAGGCTCATGAGCGAGGCGGCCCGCGGCGAGGGCGGACGCATCTGGGTGCCCCGGGCGCGCAAGGACCCGCGCCGACCCAACGACATCCCGGAATCCGAACGGTTCTATTTCCTGGAGGAATTCTTCCCGGCCTATGGCAACACGGTCGCCCGGGACGAGGCCGCCCGGGCCATCTGGCGTGTCACCCGTCGGATGGGACTCGGTATCGGCGGGGGCGACCGCGTCTATCTGGACCTCACCCATCTCGACCGGGCGTTCGTCGCCGCCCGGCTCGGGGCTATCCTGGAGATCTACCGCAAGTTCGCGGGGGTCGACCCCTTAAGCGAGCCCATGGAGATCTTCCCCGCCGCCCATTACGCGATGGGCGGGCTCTGGGTAGACTTCGAGAAGAACCCGGAGACCGGCGGACTGAGGCCGGAGAGTCCCAGGAACCATGCCACCAACATCCCCGGCCTCTATGCCTGCGGGGAATGCGACTACGCCTACCACGGGGCCAACCGGCTGGGGGCCAACTCGCTCCTGTCGGCAAGCTATTCGGGGCGGGTCGCCGGGGAGTCCGTGGCGACCTATCTCAAGGGCGGAGGCCACACCGGGGTTCCGTTGTCCGCCACGGACCGGGAGTGGGAGGTGGCCCGCCAGGATGAGATCAATCATTCCCTGATGGCCTGCGAGCGCGGCGATAGTCCCTATGCGCTACACAAAGCGCTCGGCGCGCTGATGAACGGCAAGGTCGGCGTGGTTCGCGCCAATCCGGAGCTCGAGGTCGCGCTGGAAGAGCTCAATGAGCTAGCCGGACGCGGCAAGCGTTTGAGCCTGCACGAGTCGAGCCCCTGGGCCAACCAGACCCTGGTTTTCGCCCGCCAGCTTCAGGATATGATCCTGCTCGCCCAGGTCGTGACCAAGAGCGCACTGTCCCGCGACGAATGCCGCGGCGCTCACTATAAGCCCCAGTTCAAGCTGCCCATGCCGGAGGGCCGCACCCCGGGGGACCCCGAGATCGCTGCATACCGCGAGCGCTGGCAGGCCAACAATGCGCGCTGGCTTAAGACCACCATTGCCGAGCACCGGACAGAAGGTCCGCACCTCTCATACCAGGAGGTGGACACCAGCGTGCTGGAGCCGACGGAGCCGAGGGATTACCGCTAGCGGCAAGGGCCGAGGAACACGCGCGGGCACTGTCGCCCGAGCCGTTGCGATTGCAGCGAACGGAGCCCAACAAACCGGACACGATCGATGGTAACCGAAACCCCACTCGCCGCCCCGACGACTATCCGCCTCAAGATCCGCCGCCAGGACCGTCCGGACTCCGACCCCTATTGGCAGGAGCTCGAGATCCCCTATCGGCCCGAGCATAACGTCGTCTCGGCCTTGATGGCATTGCGCGAGCAGCCGATCGCCGCGGACGGCCAGCGGGTCGACCCGGTAGCCTGGGAGCACAACTGCATGGAAGAGGTGTGCGGGGCCTGCGCCATGCTCGTCAATGGCCGGCCCCGCCCCGCCTGCTCCGCCCTGGTGGACGCACTGATCGCCGAGTCCGGCCAACCCATCGTGCTGGAGCCGCTGCCCAAGTTCCCGGTGGTGCGGGATCTCATCGTAGACCGCTCGCGCATCGACCGCGGGCTGCGCCAGGTCCGCGCCTGGATCCGCATCGACGGACCCTGGGATGTCCACGAGGGCACCGCACGCGTCTCCCCCCGGGAATGGGCGGCGAGCTATGTCTATAGCCGCTGCATGAGCTGCGGCTGCTGCATGTCGGCCTGCCCCCAATTCCACTCTGGCTCCGAGTTCGTGGGCCCCGCCCCGCTGGCGCAGGTCCGACTGATGAACGCCCACCCCACCGGCCGCTACGATCACACCGAGCGCCTGCACGCCATCATGGGCGACGGGGGACTCTCAGACTGCGGAAACGCCCAAAACTGCGTACGGGTCTGCCCTAAGGAGATCCCTTTAACCGCCGCCATCGGCGAGCTGGGACGGCAGACGACAGTGCAGATGCTCAAGGATCTGCTGGGCGGAGACGACTAGTCGCAGGTCCGGCACAAGGCCCTTGCGATCCCGCAAGCGGGCGGCGATGCGACCGAGGGCCAGCATCGCGACGGCGCATCGCTCGCAGGGCCGCGCGACGGCCAGGGGGCCGGGCTTGTAACATAGCGGCCTCAAAACCGACACCATGGGCGCCCGACCCAGGCGACCCAGCCCCCGGCTTCACTGAGGCGCCAGCATGTTTTCCCTTCAGACGATCTTCGGCAAGGGCAACCAGTTCTACGGGTTGCTCGAGGACGCGGCCGTGGCCGCAGCCGACAGCACCAAGGCCCTGCACGAGATGCTCCGCGGCAGCGACAAGACCCCGGCCTTGGACGCCTTCCGCCACGCCCGCGAGCGCGAGCGGGCGATCGCCGACAAAATCAACGAGGAGCTGATCAACAGCTTCGTCACGGCGCTCGACCGCGAGGACATCGAGGCACTGTCCTCGGCCCTGGTGCGCATCCCCAAGCAGGTGGAGCGGTTCGCCGAGCGCTATGCCCTGGCAACCCAACTGCTCGACGGGATCGACTTCGCCCCGCGCGCGGCCATGCTCGAGCATGCCGCGGACGTGGTGGTACGGATGGTTCGCCAACTGCGCCGCATGAAGCTGGTGCAGATGAAGGTCTTGAACGACCGCCTGCGCTCGATCGAGAGCGAGGCCGACCGTCTGATGCTGGAGCTCTATCGAGACATCTATGCCGGCCGCTTCGAGGGCCAGCAGATGTTCCTGATCAAGGAGTTCTTCGAGATCCTGGAGAAGGCCATCGACCGCTGCCGCGAGGCCGGGAACGTGGCCTATCAGATCGTGCTGAAGAACAGTTGAGGGGGTTGCAGTGCTGAACCTCCTCATCGCGGTGGTGATCACCGCGCTCGTGTTCGAATACATCAACGGCTTTCACGACACCGCCAACTCCATCGCCACCGTGGTGGCGACCAAGGTGCTGGCGCCCATGCAGGCAGTGGCGCTCGCGGCTGCCACCAACCTGCTCGGCGCGCTCTGGGGAACCGCGGTGGCCAAGACCATCGCCTCCGGTCTGATCGATCAATCGGTCGTGGAGGTCACCTCCCAATTGATCGTCTGCGCGCTGGCCGGCGGCATCGTCTGGAACCTGGCGACCTGGTATGTGGGCCTGCCGTCCTCCTCCTCCCATGCCCTGATCGGCGGGCTCTGCGGCGCCGCGGTGGCGGCCGCACAGGGACATTGGGATGCGGTGATCTGGTCGCAGCCGGCGGAGCCCTGGTACAAGGGCCTGGGCGTCCTGTGGAAGGTCGTGGTGCCGATGTTCACAAGCCCGGTCCTGGGCTTTGCCGTCGGGTTCCTGACGATGGGACTCCTGTTTGCGCTCTTCTGGGCGATGTCGCGCAGCGGCGGGTGGTTGCAGCGCATCGCCCGGCCGCGCTGGGTCAACGCGTTCTTCGGCAAGGCGCAGCTCGGGTCGGCTGCCTATATGGGTCTTGCCCATGGGCTCAACGATGCGCAGAAGACCATGGGGATCATCGCGCTGGCACTGGTCTCGGCCCAAACCGCCGGGACCCTGGACGACCTTCCGGGCTGGCTCGCCTGGGCGCGCCCGAGCGAGGCGGCCATGGCCCATGGCGATATCGACACCTGGATCAAGGTGACCTGCGCCATCACCATGGCCGCCGGCACCGCGGTGGGCGGTTGGCGGATCATCAAGACCCTGGGCCACAAGATGGTACACCTGCAGCCGATCCACGGATTCGCCGCCGAGACCTCGGCGGCCACCGTCATTACGGTGGCGTCCTCGCTGGGCATCCCGGTCTCCACCACACACAATATATCCGCCGCCATCCTGGGGGTGGGCGCGGCCAAGCGATTCTCGTCCATCAAATGGACGGTGGTGGAGCGCATGCTGTGGGCCTGGATACTGACCATTCCGGCCGCTGGCGGCATCGCCTATGGGCTGTTCAGGCTGCTCCAGGCGTTTGACCTGGCCTGAAGACCGGTCCGCCAGATCCGAGCGCAGACGATGGGAATACCCGCCCGGCCTCTATTGGGGTGCCGGGACCTTGGCCCCGGCCATGTCCAGCGGCACCAGCAGCGCGTCGAAGTCGGACGGGTTGACATACTGAACGACGATTTTGCCCTTGGGGTCCCGGGCCAGGTCCATCCCGCGCTCGGGATAGAGCCAGTGGACGATGCCGGTCTCGGGCTCGGTTCGGCGCTCCTGGGGTTTGCCGAAGCGCCGCTCCAGGAGCGCCTCGGGGAGCCGTGCCTGGGGCAGGTAGGCGATGGATCGGATGGGCCGGGCGGCCAGGGTTTCGGCGTCCGCGGGGTCGAGCTTCACCTTCTTGGCCCCGCTCTCGGCCTGGCTGATACGCAGGCCCCGGTCGTACATGCCGCTTAAAGCGCGCTGGTCCAGGTCGATCGCGACGACAAACTCGGCCCTCAGGCTCTGCAGATAGATCTGCTCGAAATAGGCTTCCGCCGCGAAGGCTCGAGGCCGACCCGGGTTATGGAACAGGTTGACTGTACCGTCCTCCCCGAAGACCCGGCGAACCTCCGCAAGCGGGGTCTCCCCCAGGGTAAAGCCGAAGACCTGGGTGCGCCCGGCGGCATCCACGGCGGTGCGCCAGGGTAGCCGCGGGGTGCCGTCGTCGATGGTGGGCGGCATCAGGAGCAGGGTCGCGAAGAATCCGATCAGGGCCGCGGCCAGGATGGTGAGGATGTATTTGCGATCCATAGCGCTACCAGGGCAAGAGTCCTGCAGCCACCCGCCGGCCCTCGGACATCAGGATGTTGTAGGTGCGGCAGGCCGCGCCCGTGTCCATGACCTCGAGCCCGATGCCGCGCGCCAGCACCCCAGCGTAGAGCGCCGGACCCGGAAAGACCTGGGTACGGCCGGTGCCAAGCACGATCAGCTCCGGGAGCATGTCGATCAAAGGTTGAAGATGGACAGGGTCGAGCGACTCCGGACCGGCCGGGCCCCAGCCTTCGACGATGCGTTGGGGGGTGAGTATCAGGCCCTTGGTATAGAGTCGGGCACCGATGCGGATACCCTCGGCCCCATAGGCCTGGATCAGGTACCCGCCGCTGTCGTCCGACTCCGCAAATCTCATGGGTGGAACATACCGGATGGCCCTGATCCGGTCCAGGGCCGGGCCGGATCCGCACCGCGGCCACGGGCGACCGGGCTGCCCAGACCGGCCGCTCTGTTAGAATCGGCGCTTCCCCCTGCCAGCCAGGCCCCAGCCAGACCCGAGCGACCATGACCGTCCGTACCCGTTTCGCCCCGTCCCCAACCGGTTATCTGCATGTGGGCGGCGCCCGCACCGCGCTCTTTTGTTATCTGCACGCCCGCAAGCACGGGGGCCAGTTCGTCCTGCGTATCGAGGATACGGACCTGGAGCGCTCCACCACGGAGTCGGTCAACGCCATCTTGGAGGGCATGACCTGGCTGGGGCTCGATTACGACGAGGGGCCCTTCTACCAGACCCAGCGCTTCGACCGGTACAACGCGGTCATCGAGGATCTGATGGCGCGCGGTCTCGCCTATCGTTGCGACTGCCCCAAGGAGCGCTTGGACCGGGTGCGCGATCTACAGATGGCGGCCAAGGCCAAGCCGCGCTACGACGGACATTGCCGCCACCGCGAGATCGACCCGTCCGCCCCTCATGCGATCCGCTTCCGCAACCCGGACGAGGGTGCCGTGGTGGTTGAGGATTCGATCCGCGGGCGCATGGTCTTCAGCAACCAGGAGCTGGACGATCTGGTTATCCGACGCACCGACGGCTCGCCTACTTATAACTTGGCCGTGGTGGTGGACGACGCGGACATGGGCATCACCCATGTCATTCGCGGGGACGATCACATCAACAACACCCCACGTCAGATCAATATCCTGCGTGCATTGGGGGTCGAGCCCCCGCGCTATGCCCATGTGCCGATGATCTTGGGCGACGACGGCGCGCGCCTCTCCAAGCGCCATGGGGCGGTCAGCGTCATCGCTTACCGGGACGCGGGCTATCTGCCGGAGGCGCTGCTCAACTATCTGGTGCGCCTGGGCTGGTCCCACGGGACCGGGAGATCTTCTCGCTCGAGGAGATGATCTCTCTGTTCGACATTACCGACGTGAACAAGGCCGCTTCCAGCTTCAACACCGACAAGCTGGACTGGCTGAACCAGGAATACATGAAGTCCGCGGACCCGGCGCATGTCGCCCGGCTGTTGAGCCCGCACTTGGGGAGGCTAGGGATCGACCCATCGGAAGGTCCGGACCTCCATCTGGTGGTCCAGCACCAGGCCCCCAGGGCCAAGACGCTGGTCGAGCTGGCCGAGATCTCCGCCTTCTGCTTCAAAGACTTCGACGACTACGACCCGGATGCCGCCAAGAAACACCTGCGTCCCGTCGCCCGCGAGCCGCTCGCCCGGCTGCGCGCAGCCTTCGAGCTGCTCGCCCTGGAGGACTGGACCCCGGAGACCCTGCACCATGTGGTGGAGCGGGTGACCGGGGAGCTCGGAGAGAAGATGGGCAAGGTCGCCCAGCCACTGCGGGTCGCTATCGTCGGGCGCGCAGCATCCCCCGGAATCGACGCAACCCTCCAGCTCGTCGGCAAGGAGTCGACGCTCCGGCGCATCGACCGAGCACTCGCCTATATCGACGCGCGGGTGTCGGCGGACTGACCCAGGGTTCGACCCTCGGACTGTCCCCGCCCCTGACTCAGGCGACCGGGTCCGCCCGGTCGCCGTGCTCCGCCTCGGATACAAGGGGGGCGCTGGTGCATATGCCGATTGGCGTTAGCATTCCCATCCCCTGCAATGACCGGCCGACGGTCTTTCGATGCCTCTCGCGCCCTGGTGGGGTTGACAATCGGAGAAGTATTTAAGAAACTGGTTATGTACTGAAGCTTAATCCCTTCAGTGCACTCCTCCATCCTCCTTTGGTGGTAACTTTCAAGCGCGGCCCAGGGTCGCGCTTTTTTTATGGCTCGCGTGCTCGGGCGGGCACTGCGGACGCAGTCCGATCCGGCCAGTGGGCGCCCGGCGCGCGACCGTCCCATCCCGCCGCCCCTCAGACAGAGGCCCGCTCGCGCAGTAGCTTCACCTGGAACAATGTATTGCGCTCCTCTTCCTCCAAGGAAGACTGGATAAAACGGATGGTCCGACGATAGAGCGGAATGATGTTGTATTTCAACGCATTGACCCGCTTCTGGGCCTTGCGCTGCTCCTCCATCAGGCGATACAAGGCGATCTCCACCTCGCCCAAGCGGGCGAGCAGAACGCAGGCGTTAGCCAGGTTGTCCCGGGTTGTATCGAAGCTCGCGTCGGTCCCCAAGAGTCCCACCGGCCTTAGTGGCAGGCGTTCCGCCGACACCGACGGGTACTCCACCCCCAGCGCCCTGCGCGGCAGGATGTCCACGCGGAGCGCCGGCTCGGCACCCAGTGCAGACTGGCGGATGCTCCGGCTGCCCATGCGCAGGTGTATGAGGCTCAGGCAGCGGTAGGCTTCCCCCAGCGCCTTCTGCGCATCCGCCCGCAACCGCCGGTATTCCCCGATGCGCTCGTAGACCAGCCGGGTCAGTAGCTCGCGCTTGCGCTCCAGCAGGTCATGGCCCTCGTCGAGGAATTTCACCTGCTTCTTGAGCTTCAGCAGTGTGTTCTTGGTGGGCGGGACCTTGATGAGTTGTTGGGACATTTGGGGAAGTGGCGAGTGACGAGTGGCTAGGATGCGGTCCAACTGGCGCGTTCGGCCAGACAGTCCGGTCCGCCCATCTCGAATTCCCGGCAGATGAGCGGGCGTTGCTCGTAGATGCCGCAGCGCAGTGTGTCGCGGTCGAGCGCCGCGCACCAGCCGTCGTCGAGCCGGTCCATGGACGGCACGCCGCCGGGGTTGTGCTTCAGATAGCGGCGGGGGACGCCGGTCTCGGTGACGCATAAGACCTCCAGGCGGCAGCAGACTGCGGCGCAGGAGTCGCAGTCGACGGTGCTTGCGGTCACCTGCGTGTGGGGCTGGATGTCGACGGACTGAGGCATGATCGATCGAGCGCCTGGCAATAAGCCTTTCTCGGGGAATATTGAGTCGTGTTCCAGGGAAGACGCGTCGACGGCCAACCGGCAACCATGCCTCGGCCCTCGCTACTCGTTCCCCTGATAATATTTGGCCAAATCGGTCTCCTTCATCCGCGTGAGCATATCCCGCGGGAACTCGCTCATCAGCTCCCAGGCAAGGTTGAGCGTCGCCTCGATTGAGCGGTCCTCGGCCTCGCCCTGGCCCACGAAGCGCCGGTCGAAGGCGTCGGCAAACGACAGATAGCGGCGGTCGCGCTCGGAAAGCTCGTCTGCGCCGATGATGGAGGCGAGGTTCCTGGTCTCCTGTGCGCGGGCATAGAGCGCGTAGATCTGGCCTGCGACCCGCGGGTGGTCCTCCCGGGTGTCGTCCTTGCCGATCCCGTCCTTCATCAGTCGCGAGAGACTGGGGGAAATATGCACCGGGGGATAGACACCCTGGTTGTGAAGCTCCCGGGAGAGCACGATCTGGCCCTCCGTGATATAGCCGGTGAGGTCCGGGATCGGGTGCGTGATGTCGTCGGAGGGCATGGAGACCACGGGCATCATGGTGATAGAACCGTGGCGCTCGTGGATACGTCCGCAGCGCTCGTAGATCTCGGCCAGGTCCGAATAGAGATAGCCGGGATAGCCCTTGCGCGCGGGGACGTCGCCTTTTGCGGTGGCCACCTCCCGCAGGGCCTCGGCGTAATAGGTCATATCGGTCATGACCACCAGTACATGGCGATCCAGATCATAGGCGAGATACTCGGCGGCGGTCAGCGCAGTGCGGGGCAGGGTGAGCCGCTCCACGGGCGGGTCGTCCGCCAGGTTGACGAACATGACCACGTTGCGCAGCACGCCGGAGGAGGCGAACTCGTCGCGGAAAAACTTGGCGTCCGCATAGGAAACGCCCATGGCGGCGAAGACGATGGAGAAGCTGGTGTCTTCGTCTTTCAGCTTGGCCTGGCGCACGATCTGGGCGGCGAGCCGGTTATGGGGCAGCCCGGAGCCGGAAAAGATCGGCAGCTTCTGGCCGCGCACCAGGCTATTGAGCCCATCGATAGTGGAGATCCCGGTCTGGATGAACTCGCGCGGATAGGTGCGGGCGGCGGGGTTGATGGCGGAGCCGCCCACCGCCCGTCGCAGGTTGGAGAGGATCGGCGGTCGACCGTCTCTGGGCTCTCCCAGGCCATTTAGCTCTCGCCCCAGGAGCTCCGGGGAGAGCGCGATCTCCACCGGCTCGTCCAAAAAGCGCACCCAGGTCCGCTCCAGGTCCAGGTCGTCGGTGCCCTCGAAGACCAGGATCAGCACCTCGCTGTCGGCGGTGCGGATCACCTGTCCGTTGCGGATGGCCCCGGAGTGGTCTTCGATCCGTACCCGATCCCCGAAGGCAACCCCGGGGGCGTCCTTCAAGACCAGCAGGCCGCCGCGGGCTTGGCTCACCGTTCGGTATTCTTTGATGCTCATGGTCAAAATCCTAAGAAGGGCCGAGGGCCGAGCGCCAAAGGCCAAGGGGCGAGGCCCTAGGCCCTAGGCCCTAGGCCCTCTCCTTTGGCATATTCCAGTCGGATCGCCTCGAACGCCCCCTCGACCTCGGTCCGGAAGGTCTGGATCTGATCCATCTGGTCGCTGGTATACATGGATTTCAGCCGCCGCATCTTGGCGAGTATCGGCAAGCCTTGAAGCTCGGTCACCGGCACGCCGATCTCGATCAGGGCTGCCCCGTCCGTATAGAGGGTCACTGCGAGGTCAAGCAGGGCGAATTGTTTTTGGGGCGAGCAGAAGGTGTCTATCTCGTCCAGGGCGCTCTGCTGAAGCACGCCCTCCTTCACCAGCGATGCCCCCTCCAGCTCCCAGCGCTGGGCATCCGACAGTGCCTCGGGCCCCACCAGATTGACGATGCGGGAGAGCTCCGCGTCCCGGGCGAGCAGGGCGAGTGCGAAGGCGCGCCGCCGCTCCCACTCCGGGCTGACCTCTTTGTGCCACCACTGGGCGGCGGTATGGACATGGCCGGAGAAGCTGGTAACCCAGTCGATGGATGGGTAATGACGGGCGTCCGCCAGCTCTTTGGAGAGTGCCCAGAAGGTCTCGATGATGTCCTTAGTGTGGCTGGTGACGGGCTCCGAAAAGTCTCCGCCCGGGGGGGAGACTGCCCCGATCAGGGTGACCGACCCGGAGCCCGCGCCATAGGTCTCCACCCGCCCAGCGCGCTCGTAGACCGCCGCCAGCCGGGAAGCGAGATAGGCTGGGTAGCCCTCTTCCACCGGCATCTGCCCGAGCCGGCCAGACACCTCCCGCAGTGCCTCGGCCCAGCGGCTGGTTGAGTCCGCGAGCATCACCACGTCGTAACCCATGTCCCGGTAATACTCGGCCATGGTGATGCCCACGTAGACCGATGCCTCCCGGGCCACGACCGGCATGTTGGAGGTGTTGGCAACCAGCAATGTGCGCTCCATGAGCTTGCGACCTGAATAGGGGTCGTCGAGCTCCGGGAAGGTCTCCAGCACGTCGACCAGCTCGTTGCCGCGCTCCCCGCAGCCCACATAGATCACGATGTCCGCGTTTGACCAGCGGGCGATCTGCTGCTGGACCACGGTCTTGCCGGCACCGAAGGGACCGGGGACCGCGCCCTTGCCGCCCTTGAGCTGGGGGAAGAACGTGTCGATGACCCGCTGGCCGGTGATCAGCGGGGAGATGCCGTCGTCGCGCTTCAGATAGGGCCTGGGCTTACGCACCGGCCAGCGGTGGTACATGCCGAGCTTGAGGCTCTGGCCCCGGGCGTTGCGCACCCGGGCGATGGACGCCTCGATGTCGTAGTCCCCGGGGGGGGCGATCTCTTCAAGCTCCCCCTCGATCCCCGGGGGAACCAGGATGCGATGCTTGACGGTCCGGGTCTCCTGCACAGTCCCGAGCACGGTCCCTGCGCCCACCCGGGCACCCGGCTCCAGATTCCCGTTCGGATCGAATTCCCAGACCTTGGAGCGGTCAAGGGCCGGCACACTGATCCCCCTGCGGATGTAGTCCCCTGACTGGAGCGCGATCTTCTCCAGTGGCCGCTGCACCCCGTCGAAGATCCCGCCCATGAGCCCGGGCCCGAGCTCGACCGAAAGCGGCCAACCCAGGCCGACCGCGGGCTCCCCGGGGCGCACGCCGTCGGTGGACTCATAGGTCTGGACGATGGCCTGGAGGCCGGAGAGCGAGATCACCTCGCCGAAGAGCCCCAGCTCCCCGATCTTCACCTGCTCGCCGCTGCGTACCCCGGGCAGCTCGATGGTGACGATGGGTCCGTTGATGTCGCGGATGACGCCGATCTTGCTCTGCTCTGTCATGGTCTCATCCGGTGAAGAGATTGCCGGTATCGAATCCGCCCGGCAGCAGGCGCTCCAGGATCGACTGCTGGATGCGCGGGCGCAGCCGGGCCAGCCGGCCCTCGAAGGTGTTGTCGACTCGGATACGCCGGTCCTCGCTCAAGACCAGCACACCGCCCAAGGTCTCGATGGGGGTGTCTTCGAGTGCCGCGCTGTGCCCCTCGGGCAGGTGCTCGGCGATACTGTCCCAGCGTGCGAAGAGTCTCTGATGGTCCCGCGGGTTGGCACAGACCAGGATGGAGTCCCGCTCGATCTCGGCAGCGGCCGTCTCGATCAGTGCGCTCAACCAATGGCCGTAGGCGGGCTCGTCCTGCATGAAGGCGCGCATGCGGTCGGCGAGCCGACGCTCCACGTCCTGCACCAGGTTCCAGCGCAGCCTGTCCAGAGTGGTCTGCATCTTGAGCTCGCTCGCCTGCACCCGCTGGCGGAAGGTCCGCTCGCCCAAGGATTTGGCGATCGCTTCCTCGCGCGCCTCGCGCAGGCGCAGGCGCTCGGACGCCTCGCGCAGAATGCTGTCGCGAGAGCGGCTGGCCCGCTCGCCAAGCTCCGCGGCCAGGCGCTCGGCACGCGCCAGGATGGCCTGCTCCAGCTCTTGTACCTGATTCACGCGCGATCTCCGGATTGGCCGGGTTGAACGGTGCCGGGGCCGAACAGTGTCGCGAGCCGCTCGGCCACCTCGCTTCCGAGGCGGGCCGGGGCATTGAGAGGCGGTACCGCGACCACCACGATGCGCCCGCCCTCCCGGCGCACCCGTTTGAGGCTCGGCACGTCCAAGGCCATCACCCGGTCGTCAACCAGTACGAAGGCATTCTCCCGGGCGCGGCTTAAATCCCGGATGATCCGGTCCGACTCCTCTGGGGTCGGATTGGGATAGGTCTCGAAGCCGATCAGCCGAAAGCCGTCCGCCAGGCTCTCCTCGCCCAGAAACAGCATGCGTGTGGGTCGGCTGCTCTCGTGCTCGGTGTCCATGGGTGCCCGCGCGCTCAAATCTTGTTCAGCAGCAGGATGGAGATGACCAGGCCATAGATGGCGATACCCTCGGCCAGGCCGAGATAGATCAGCGTACGACCCAGGGTCTCGGGCTTTTCGGTAATCGCCGCGAGCGAGGCGGCGCCGATGGGGCCTACCGCGATGCCGGCACCGATGGTGGAGAGCCCCGTGGGGATGCCTGCGCCGATGATGGCGAGGCCCATTCCGGTGGTCATTTGACCGAGGGTTTCGGTGACCGCCGCCGCAGTCTCGGGCTCTGCGAATGCGTCATCGATACCGAGCAGGAGCAGTCCGAGCTGGGCACCGACGAAGACGACGAGCTGGGTCCCCATGGCGGGCTTGTACCAGGGCTTGATCCTGCGCGCGAGGGTCGGGCGGATCTCCAGCAGGATGCCGGAGACGATAAGGCCGAGGATGGCGAGGGACATAATGGCAGCCAGCCAGAACATAGGATTCTCCTTTTTTCAGCATGTTGAGGCGTCTTAGCCTTGCGATTAACTCGCAGGCGCTATAGCTTTACGGCTATAACTCTGTACATCCGGATCCGGCCTAAGTCGGGCTCGGCCTTGATCATAGTTTCGGACACCCCGCGGATGACATTCGTCGCGGCCTGGGGGCCGCTTCTACGGGCGTAGGAGCGGCCCCCCGGCCGCGACAGGTCTGCGACGACCTGCTGCCGGAGTTACGATCAAGGCCGTCGGGCTCAACCCGGCTTGCTTTCCTCGTACAGCGTCTCCGGCGCGATATCGGCACCGTTCGGCCAAGAGATTGTCCAGCCATCGACGAAGAAGCGCTGGAAGTACACAAGGTCTTTCAGCGGCTCGAACACCTCGCCTTTCAACCAGGGGAAGCAGTCGGCGATGCGCGAGACTCCATTGTCGAAAGTGACCTTGATTTTATAGTCGGAGACGTATTCGGCCTCGACCACCACGGGCAGGTAGCTCATCTCTGTTGCTCCGATTAGTCCAGCGGCGCGATCTTGGCGATCGGCTTTCCCTGAGCGGCCGCAGTCCAGTTGGCGAGCAAATCCTGTCGGTGCAGCTCGGCCCATTCCCGAATCAGCCGCCTGGCGGTGCTGGAGCGAATATTACCATTGATCATTTCGCCATCCATGGAAAATACCGCACGCTGGCCCTGGTATTCGGCATGGAAGTGCGGGGGGTTATGCTCGTTGTGGAACATCCGGACGATGATTCCAAAGAACATGGAAACATATGGCATCGTATCTCCGCGGGCTGCTTGCCGCTCGTAATGCCTGAGCAGTCTAGCTCATGGCGCCGCCGATCCCCCGCCGGAGCTTCAGCGGCACAAACTCGTGCCCGTCCCCGGAAAAATAACGAGAGAATCCCTCGTAGTATTGCAGACGCAGGACCTGGATCATCACGATTCCGCCCTCCAGGACAAGCACGAAGACATTGCCTAGGATCACCGTAACCGCATGTCCAAAGCTACCCATCATGTTGGCCAGGGTGAAGACTGCGATAGAGAGCGCCACATGATTCAAACTGAATGCGGCCACGCGCAGGAAAGACAGGGTGTTGGAGACATAGCCGATGACGGTCTCCAGGGTCTCGATGAAAACCACCAGGATCTTCTCGCCTAAGGGTGCTTCCAGGCGACGCCACGCGTACCAGGCCAGTGTCGCCAGCGCCAAGACCACCAGCACGGTCGGCACGGTGCCGAAGGCGCCGTGGAGACCCAACCCCAGCCCGCCCCACACCAGTGCCAGATAGAAGACCAGATTGACGACGCCATGGTGCCCGAAAATCGCACCCCACCGGTTCTTGACCGCGAGGCGGTTATAGATGGCGAGCAGACAGGCAACCGCCAGGAAGACCACCCCGTAGCCCAGCGCGATCTTGAGCATCAGAATCGGGTCATGGATTGGACTCATCCAGAGTGCGGGCAGGATGTCCTCGTAGCCGAAGACGCTGCCGTAGACAAATCCGAACAGGACCGAGGCGAGCCCGGCCATCAGGCCGAAGAGCCAGAAGCGCCCGAGCTTGGCCCGAAACCACCAGGCGAGTGCGGCGATGACCGCCCCCTGGCCCACATCCCCGAACATGGAGCCGAACATCGCGAGGAAGGTGACCGCAAAGAGCGGTGTGGGGTCCACCTCCCCGTACTCCGGGATGCCGTATTGCTTGACCAGCATGGCAAAAGGTGCGAAGAGCCTGCTCTTGATCGGGACCGTGGGGACCAGCAGCCGCTCCTCGGGCAAGGGGTCCCGGGCCAGGAGCTCGAAGGGTAGGGACAGCGACTGGCGCAGACGCACTTCAATGGATTCCACGCAACGGCTCGGCACCCAGCCCGCGAGATAGGCCAGATGGCCGGCGCTGCGCACCGAGGGGTCGAGGTCCACCAGAGGCTCGGCCAGCATCAGGGTACGGCGCGCCTCGATCAGACGCTCGCGGAATCCCAGAGACCATTCGTCCACCTGTCGCCGCAACTGCTGGCGCTGGGTCTCGATGTCCCGGCGCTGGACGTCCAGCGCCTTTAGGAGCTGCTCGGGCTCCTGGTCCAGCTCCGCCGGGATCGGGAGTGCCTGGAAGCCCGCCGCACCGAGCACCGCGGAGAGTTGAGCCTCCTTGGTACCGGTGGGGCCGACGATGACCACATGGGCCTGGTCTTCCCGCTGCATGTAGACGTGCAGCAGGTGGTCTGCGAGCCCCACGGCCCCATCGAGTTGGCGCAGGTTCACCCGTGGGACTATGCCCACGTAGAAGTCCAGGAAGCGGGTCTTGCTGCGCAGCATCCCCAGATCGATGTTCAAGTGCTGAAAATTGGCGAGGGCCGCCTCCTGCTCGCGGATCATGCGCGCCCGGTCGTCCAGGCGCCGGAAGTCCTCCTCGAAGCGGGACGCCTTCTGCCAGATCTGCCCCAGCCACTCGTTCTGCTCGGAGAGCTCCGCGTGCTCGATCGCCCGCACCTGAGCGAGCGCCGGCTCGCCGCCCGCGGGCGCAAGCTTGAGGATCTTATCCAGCCGAGAGCGCGCCTGACTGTAAGTGTCCCGATAGCCCCGGCCGGGCAAGCCGGAGAGCTGGGGCTCCGCGGGTGCCCGGGTGTCCGGGTGGAAGCACTGGGTCTCCGCCAGGGCCAGGGACGCCTGGGCCAGGTCCTCGGTCAGGACCAGGATTCGCACATGCTTCATTTGACGGGGCCGCAGCATACCGATCGCTCCTCAGGCCGCTCGGGCAATACCCGGTTTCGCCTCAGGTCCGGCCGTCCCCGACCCAGCCCAGGGACAGGACGGCTCGGTCATTTCCAGGGCGATCTCCACCACCTCCGTGGAGAGGTCGAGCAACCTGCCCTGGACCAGGGCGAACATCAGCATCAGGTCGGTCTCCCGCAGCATCAGATAGGCCAGGGCGCGCGCCACCCCGGAGCGCCCCTGGCTCAGGACACGGCGTGCTTCCCGCACCACATAGCGGCCCGTGCGCCGCTGCACGTCGATCACGTTCGCGGACCCGGCGAGCAGCCCGTCCAAGGGCGCGGGCAGGGCCTCCAGGACCCGCTCGAAGGTGTCGAGGTTGACCAGGCCGAGCAGACGATCCCGGTGCATCAGGCGCGGGGAAGGCACGAGCTGGTAGAAGGTCTCGGAGGGCGAGAGCTGGTAGGAGAACCGAAAGCGCAGGAGCCACAGGATGGCGATCCGATCCAGCTCGGCCCCGACCAGCTGTCGCAACGGCGCTAGGTTGTCGTCGTGGAGCTGCATGATCTGACGCACCAGACCGGCGAAGTAGCGCTGGTCGATGGCAGCCTCCAGCGCGAAGGGCTCGCGCTGCTGCTCGTAGATCTCGCGCGCCTGCCGGGCGATCAGTGCGTGCGGGCCGGCCTCCAATAGGCGCAGCAGCTCCAGCACGTTCTCCGCGCGCAGCAGGTCCTGGTCGTGCAAGCGGATGTTGGGCGGCAGATCGAACAGGTTGTCTCGAATCTCGTTCTGGTCCAGGTCGTGGAGCTTTCCGCGGATCAGAGTCTTGAGATTGAAGAGCGCATACTTGCGGCCCCAGGCAAGCACGATGGCGCGCTCCGCGGCGTTCATCGGCCGGATCAGGATTGCAAGCTCCGCGAGCAGGACCTGGATCAAGCTCTGCTCGATCGCGCGGCTGCGTGTCTGGGCACTGTGCTCGCCCTCGAGCAGTGCGGAGAGCCGAAAGCGCTCGGCCAGCTCCGGAAGCTCCATGCGGACCATCCGGGCGATGGTCTCGGGGTCGAGCAGACGGGTGGCCATCACCGATACCCGGGTGTTCAGATAGGCATGAGGGGCGGCGATGCTCATCGTTTCTGGGCCTTGTCGCTTCAGGTCGCGATGGCGGGGCGGGGCTGCTTGGGGCGGTGGGGGCGGGACCTACCGGCGGGCGTCGATCAGGATCTGGAAGGCGACCTCCATGGCCTCGTCCTCGCGCTGCTCGGCCTGGTCGCGGAGTTGAACATGGCGCTCGTCGTAGCGGCGGCGCAGCTCCGCGATGTTCTGCTCGGCCCGCTCCTCGGCCTTGGCGATAAAGGCGCGGTGCAGGTCCGGGACGCGCGCTGTGAAGCGCTCGTTCTCGGCCTTGGCATCGGCCATGGCCTGGGCGACGATGCGCTCCTGCGCCTCTTCTGCCTGGCTTGCGATCTTCTCCGCCCGCAGCTCGGCCGCCAGCAGGCGCTGTAGGGTGTCCTCCATCGCGCAGTCCTCCACGGGATTGGCCTTGATCGGGTACGTTACGACAAGGCCCGGGTAAATGCGCGCACCTTCGACGCCGGTCTCTTGCCGCATGTCAGGATTGAGACGGAAGGCTGGGGCGCCGCTGGCCCACATAGGCGACGCACCGGGGTCGTTCGCCTACACTGGCGCCCCGTCAGACCACTCGGCGATCGACCGACGACCGTGCCGTTCTCGCTCCTCCAAGACCCCGAAACCGCCGTGCGGATCTCGCTGGGACTCGACCTCGCGGGGCTCGCACTGCTCGGGGTCTACCATCTGGTGCTGGCTCGGGTTTACCGGCGCGAGCCGGAGCGCACCCACCGCGGTCGCTCCAATCGACTGCGCCGCGCCTGGGTGGCGATGGTGCGCGCCCGCGGGGCGGACATCCTGGCGGTGCAGACCATGCGCAACTGGGTCATGTCCGCCACACTGCTGGCCTCTACCTCGATCCTGATCGGGCTGGGGGTGGGCCATGTCGCCTTCGCCGGGACCGATCTGGCAGAGCTGGCCCGAGCCTTGAGCCTGTTGCCGGCGCCGAGCGAGCCCACGATGCGCATCAAACTACTCGTGCTCGCGGGCATCTTCTTCGCCGCCTTCCATCATTTTGTGCTCGCCCTGCGTTACTACAACCACACCGGGTTCATGATCAATCTGCCCGACCTGGACTTCTCCGGAGACCCGGCGGGAACGGTCGCGGAGACCCTGAACCGGGCCGGCGGGCACTACAACAAGGGCACCCGGATCTTCCTGCTGGCGCTGCCGTTCGTGCTCTGGCTGATCGGGCCGCTGTGGTTCTTAAGCGGGGTGGCGGGGACGCTATGGATACTCGGGCGCTTCGACTTCCGCGAGGCCCGGGAGCCGGGAGAGACCGAGATCGGCGGCGAGGACGGACCTTAAAGCCTGAAGATCGGCGGTCAGTCGCGTGTCAGGCAGGCGAGCAGGTCAAGCGCGATGCGCGCGCTCACCCCCCACAGGAGCTCCCCGTCGTACTCGTCGAAGAACACCACGTCCCGGACCTCCGGGTGGTCCGGGCTCGGATAGGGGCTCACCCGATGATTGCCGGGCTGACACAGCCACGCGAGCGGGATGCTGAAGATGCGGGAGACCTCCCGCGGGTCTGGGCGCAGATCCTGTGGCCATGGGACGTACCCGACCACCGGGGTGACCAGGAACCGGCTGACCGTGCGCAGCGGGCTCAGCTCCCCGAGCAGCCGCACCCGCTCCGGGTCCAGGCCGATTTCCTCCTGGGCCTCGCGAAGCGCCGTGGCAGTGCAGCAGGGATCTTCGGGCTCCCAACGTCCCCCGGGAAAGCTCACCTCCCCGCTGTGGCGATCATGTGCATGCACTGCGCGGCGGATGAAGAGCAGGTGCCAGCCCCCGGGTCCGGCCTCCGGTCCCCCGTCCGATCCGGGCTCCGACCCCTGCCAGAAGAGCGGCAGCAGCACCGCCGCCCGATGGACGGTACCGGGTACGTGCCGGTCCAGCTCGGAGCGCGGCGCGCCTCGGCAACCGTGCACGCGCAGCCGCTCGCAGATCAGGTCGCAAGTCAGACGGTCGATGATTGGAGGTTTGCTCACGCTCGCTATCATAGGCCCACAACGGCGGGGTTTGTCGTTACGGAAGTCCTCAGTTCAGAGTCGCCGTGCGCTGGGGCATCACCCCGTACTCCACGAGCTTGCGTCCCAGCCTGCGGCTACCGGTCCGCGACCACAGGTCATGCAGACGCATCAGGTCCGGCTGCCGGGGCGACTGGCCCTGCTCCACCGTCTCTGCGAGCAGATCCACGTAGTCCGTAAAGCGCCTGGAGAGCTGATCGAAGACCTCGCGCAAGGCCCGGACCCGGCCCCCGCGGCCACCCCGATCGGAAAGATACCCATAGGCAGAGGCACCCATGGCGATGTAGTAATCCACATCGACCAGACTGCGCTCAAGGCTGTCCGGGAGTATCCCGGAGACGAAGAGCGCCAAGTCCCCCAGGCGTTGTAGGCAGAGCTCGCGCTCGTCTCCGGACTCGGCCTCGTTGGCCTGCTTGTAGATGTCCACCAGAGGGCGGCGCATCATCCCGTCCGGGGTACGGTCGAAGAACCGGTCCGAGCGAGCGTAATCGGTCAGCAGATGAGTGAGATAGGCGAGGATTGCGTCGTCCGCCCGAAGCCTTTGGATCTCTGCCGCATCCTTAAGCGATTGGTGGAAGAAGGCCCTTAAGCTCGGGACCGGGATCAGGGGGCGCGGCTCGTCGGTGGCGGTCATGGCGGAGTCCTCGACGCAACGGTGACGGCCCCTTGGTAACCCAGTCTCGGCGAGCCTGTCAAGTCCGACAAAAACCGTTGGCAATCGCCCGGGAGCGCTGCTAAGAATCTGACCGATATTGCCTTTTTTGCGCGAGCCGGGCAATGCAGGGCGTGCCTGGAAACTGGCCAAGATCCGAATAACGAGCGACGCGAGAGCCATCCCATGATCGACACGATGCCGACACCCTACGCGCGGATGGGCGGCGAGACCGGGGTACGCGCCTTGGTCGAGCGCTTCTACGACCTGATGGACGACTTGCCCGACGCGGCGGACATCCGCGCGATGCACGGCAAGAGCCTCGCGTCCTCCCGGGACAAGCTGTTCATCTTCTTGTCCGGCTGGCTGGGCGGCCCGGACACCTACCAGTCCGGCTACGGCCAGCCGCGCCTGCGCTCGCGACACCTGCCCTTCGTCATCGGACTCAAGGAGCGCGACCAATGGATGCTGTGCATGAACCGCGCGCTTGACGAGCAGATCCCGGAGCTCGGGCTGCGCGCCGAGCTCGGTCAGACCCTGTTCCAGATGGCGGATTTCATGCGCAATCGTCCGGAGTGCGGGTGGGAGAAGACGGCCTCTCGATAAACTGGAGTCTCCCGCCAAGCGGAATATCTCGCGCCCTTGTGGAGTCCAGGCACGAGACATTGCCAAGCCATCACCCCAAGAGCTTGCGTTTGAGTAGATCGTTCACTTGCTGCGGATTGGCCTTGCCCTGGCTCTGTTTCATGACCTGACCGACGAAGAAGCCGAAAACCTTCTCCTTACCCGCCCGGTATTGCTCCACCTGCTCGGGATTGGCGGCGACGATGGCATCGATCAGCGACTCGATGGCAGAGCTATCGGTAATCTGCTTGAGGCCCTGGGTTTCGATCACCCGATCCGCATCGCCTTCACCGTTCCACATCGCCTCGAAGACCTGCTTGGCGATCTTGCCGGAGATAGTTCCGTCCTTAATGCGCCGGATCAGCCCGGCGAGCTGGGCCGCGGTCACCGGACTGCTACCGATCTCCAGCCCCGATTTATTAAGCGCCGCGGCCAGATCCCCCGCAATCCAATTGGCGGCAAGCTTGGGCTCTCCGGAGTCGGTGGCCACCGACTCGAAATAGCCAGCCAGGTCCCTCGTCGCGGTCAGCAGGTTGGCGTCGTATTCCGAAAGCCCATAGTCCGCGTGGAAGCGCTCCCGCATGGCATCGGGGAGCTCCGGCAGGTCCGCGACCGCCGATTCGACGAAAGCCGCATCGATGGCGAGCGGCAGCAGGTCCGGATCCGGAAAATACCGGTAATCGTTGGCCTCCTCCTTGGTGCGCATGGAGCGGGTCTCGTCCTTGTCGGGGTCATAGAGCCGGGTCTCCAGGACGACCTCGCCGCCGCCCTCGATGACATCGATCTGGCGTCCGACCTCGTATTGGATCGCCCGCTCCAGGAACCGGAACGAGTTGATGTTCTTGATTTCCGCCCGGGTCCCGAAGGTCGTCTGTCCCATGGGCCTCACGGAAACATTGGCATCCACCCGAAAGGAGCCCTCCTGCATATTGCCGTCGCTGATCCCGATCCAGCGCACGATCTGATGGATCTTCTTGGCATAGGCCACTGCCTCCTGGGCCGAGCGCATATCGGGCTCCGAGACGATCTCCAAGAGCGGAGTCCCGGCACGGTTCAGATCGATGCCGGTGAACCCGTGGAAGTCCTCGTGCAACGACTTGCCCGCGTCCTCTTCCAGATGCGCCCGAGTCACCCCGATCTCCTTTACGGTCCCGTCGTCCAAGACGATCTCCACCCGCCCCTCGCCGACCACCGGGTGCTCGTACTGGCTGATCTGATAGCCCTTGGGCAAATCCGGATAGAAATAATTCTTGCGTGCGAAGACCGAGCGCTCGGCGACCTCCGCATCGATGGCTCTTCCGAACCGCACGGCAAGCCGCACCGCCTCTGCGTTCAGCACCGGCAGCACGCCCGGCAGACCCAGATCGATGGCGCAAGCCTGGGTGTTAGGCGCGGCCCCGAAGTCGGTCGGGGAGCCCGAAAAGATCTTGGACTTGGTCGCGAGCTGGGTATGGATCTCGAGACCGATGACGGTTTCCCATTGCATAGTCTGTTGCCTGCAAATAGAAGTAAAGATTGGGCCGCAAATAAACGCAGATGCAGCGCGCCAATGCAGTGGATTAAGGCGGGTTCTGTGTCGCAACCGTAAGCCCCGAAGGGGCGCGACATACTCACTCCGGCAGCAGGTCGTCGCGGACCCGTCATCGACTCCAGATTCCAACAAGTGGCTGCACCGAGTGATATGGACCGAGTGCAGCGGCGTAGATTGCTGCCGAGATCGCCTGCGTTTGAAACGATACCTAACAGGGCCGATCAGGGTGCGGGAACCACGGTGTAATAGACCCCGTTGCTGCCGAAGTGTGGCTGATAATAGGCGCTGCCGCAGTTGTAATAGCGGGTACCGTTGGCGGATACGCAGTTACAGCCCCCAGGCAGGGCGAGCACCTCGCTGCCGATCGCCGGTCCGGAATACGCCACCGGCTGCGACCAGGCGGTCGCTGCCGACCCGATGGCGGCCCCCGCGGCGAGCCCGACCACCCCGGCCGCGGCCGCGGCGCCCGCATCGCTGACGCAGCCCCAGCACCCGCCGCCCGCGTAGGTAGGATGGTAATAGGCGCCCCCATGGTAGGCGCCGCCGTAACCGACATGGGCCGCATCGTCGTAGCCCACATGGGTCACCCCGCCGTAGCCGACGTGGGTCACGCCGCCCGAATCGGCGTGGTAGGCGCCGCCCCAGCCGCCGCCGCCCCAGCCCGCGCTGTGCCAGGAGGTGAAGCCGCCCGCGCCCTCGTGGAAGCCGCCGCCACGAAAGCCGCCCCAGGCGCCCGCCTGCAGCGGCAGGACCGAGAGTCCCGCCATGCCGATCGCCAGAAGATGTGTCCGCATGGGAATTGCCTCCGAAGTCGTTACTGGGCTGCGCCGGTGAGGGCGCGGAAATCCATGGCGTCGGCACCTTCCGGTTTAGTGAAATGGAACAGCTTGTCCGGCAGCTTGTGGTTCGGCTTCCAGTCGTAGTATTCGACGGCAAAGCGCGGCGTGCCCTGCACATCCAATAAGGTGCCAGCGATCTGGCAGGGCAGATGGGTCTTGGCGTCGATCCAGATCTGGCCCGCGACGCCGGGTGTCGCCAAGGCCAGGTGCTCGCAGCGGTTCCCGCGGATGACCGAGTAGCCCGCGTAAAAGGCGCTGGTCAGGTCCTTGGTCAGCACGGCATAGGCGTCGCTGTACAACACATCCGCAAACGGAAGCAGAATGCCGGCCGTCTTGGCCGCGAAGGGCACCAGCTCGTCGAGCGTCTTGGGCGCGTCGGCCGTGGCATAGAGCTTATGCGTTGGCTCGTAGGCGGTCATGGTCTTGCCGTCGAAATAGAAATCGAAGGGCGGGGCGTCGCCACGGATCTCCGCGCTCAGCTTATCCGGGCGCTTCACCGCGACTGTCGACTCGGTAAAGAAGTCGATCAATTGACCCGTGCCCGAGGGCGTCTCCAGCGAGCTGCGGGTGCGCACCACAAAGGACTCGGTGGCGGCCAGCTTGTCGCTCATCTTCTTGACCAGATCGAGCGCTTCCGGCTCCACGACCCGAGTCGGCGGCTTGGCCTGGGGCGAGGCCGCCTCGGGCGCCGGCATCGTGGCCGCGGCTGCGCGAGTCGTCTCCTGGGCGAGCGCGGTACCGACCGCGAATAGAGACAGCAAGGCGAGCGCGGGGGCGGGGGCGGCTCGCGGGGTCTGTGCCTGCATCGTCACTCTCCAATCGGGGATAGATCGGCCCTGCTACGGCGTGCCAGGGATATAGGCATAAGCCTTGGGTACGTCCATTCCCTGGATCTGGAACCCCTGGCTGTTCCAGAAACTGCCCAGAAAGGCGGTCTGTCCGGCCGGATAGGTCCCCACCCTGACCTGGTTGCCGGTGACCTCGTAGCTGCCGGAGCCGGCCGGGATTTTCAAGTAGACCTGACAGGGGGACGAGTTGCATTGCCCGGTATCCCCAGGCGACAGGGTGAGTCGGTCGAATCCGGTGATATTGTTGTTCCCGGTGGAGGCGCAGCCCGACAGCAGACCGAGCGCGGAAAGAAGCAGCGCGGCGGCCACGTGCCCGGGGTAGATGGAGAGAGAAAACAGCGGCTTGTATTTCATCTTTGCGATCCTCAACGATGACCGTTCCCGAAGTCTATCAGCTGGAAACTCAGCGGCGCTTGATCGATCGCGACTGATGGTCGGGTCCGATCTCCAGGCAGTCGCGCGGCTCGTTACCGGTGGCGAGGCTGCCGGCCCCGCTTTCATTAAAGAAAGAAGCCCTGAAGCAAAGGTCAAGCGCATTCGTTCAACCTGGCGTCAGCGAGCTTCCACCCGAAATGTCTTGGACGGCGGCTCTCTAAGGCGAGGGTGCCGCTCCGGTCCGGTCCGGGCCAACCGCTGGACCCGCGACACACGGGCTATCCATGGGACACACGACCTCATAGATAGTTTGCCTGTCGCATCCCATCACCCTGATCTTATATAGGCCCTGAGTTTCGCCGGTGGCCATGGGTCCGGGCGCCGCCGGTCTAGTTATCTGCTGGGAGATCACGGCGGCCCCGAGGCTTGCGCAGTTAAGATCGACTTGGCCGCGGGCGAGGGCGCTCTGCGTCGCCCTGGGCTCGTTGTTACTCAGCGGCTCTGCTAGCGGTACAGCGCATCCGGTGAGGCATCCCAGGGCCAAGGGTGATAGCCAGCGGAGGGGGGACAGTGTCATAGATAGCTCCGTTCGATGCGGGGGTGGTTTCTTAGCGGATGCGAAAGGTCCTCGACGATCTCCCGATCGCTCCTGAGCATACAGCGGGGGAGCGGTACCCACGCCATAGGCCACTGACCGGCGCCGGATCTGTTGTGCCGCCTCGGCTGCGGCGAGGCCGCGCTCGGTATCTGCGCCGAGCGCGGCAATCGCGCGGTCGATCGGAAGCTTTTCGAGGTCGGCATCCTGCCGCGGAAGGTCCTCGGTTTGTCGGCCGTCCGAAGCTGCCGAAGGAGATGCGGTCATGACTGCCACCTTGAGGTGCAAGTCTTGAAGAACGAGATCTCAACGAGCTAGCTAACGGCAGCCGCGGGAACCACCTCTTACCAAGGACGGGGCTCAACGATTAGGTGCCGCAGTCGGACTCTCTCCGTTCGGATCGGGCGCACGCGCGGGTGCCCGGGAGTACTCCGCTTGCGCCAGGTCGATCGCCTCGTGCAGCGTCGGTAGCGCACGCGCCTCGCCGACCAGGTCCAGGATGCCGTGACGCTCCATGTCGGCATGCAGACTCGGCGAGACCCGCCCGAAAATCAGATCTACTCCGCGGCTTTTGAGCTCTTCGCACAGGTCGCGCAGCGTGCGGGCGGCGGAGAAGTCGAGATCGGTGATGGCCCCGGCCTCGACCACCAGGCAACGCACCGGCGTTGGGGCCTGAGCCACCAGGGCGCGCACCTCGTCGCTGAAGCGCCGCTCGTTGGCGTAGAAAAGATCGGCGCCGAAGCGATACACGACGAGCCCGGGCTCGCTCTGGGTCCCTGGCTGCGCCGGGACCGGAAGCCAGCGTCCGGCCGCGTCGGGTGCCAGAACGGCCGTATGGGGTCGGTAGCTGTGGCGGACATGCCGCAGCAGCGACAGCACAACGGCAAGTCCAATGCCCTGGCCGACTCCCACCAGAGTCACGGTCGCCGCCGTGACCAGCGCAAGCTTGAGCTCCCCCGGGCTCTCGCGTCCGATGCTGCGCAGCCCGGAGAGGTCGACTAACCCGACCGCGATGGTGAAGACGATCCCGGCCAGCACCGAGCGGGGCAGGTATTGAAGCGGCCCGGTGAGGAGCAGGAGCACCAAGGCCACGACCCCGGCAAAAACCAGCTGGGCAAGCTGGGTATGCGCGCCGGCGCGCTCTGCCATGGCCGTCTGCGTGGGGCTTCCGTTGACGACGAAGGCCCCGCTCAGGGCTCCGGCCGCGTTGGCGGCAGAGAGTCCGAGGATGTCCGCGTCTTCGTCCACCCGCTCGTGGTGGCGCAGCGCAAAGCCGCCCGCGGTCACCGCGCTTTGGGCGACAATGATGACGAAGCAGGATGCGGCGATGGGGATCAGGGCCAGGACCTCGCGCCAGCTCGCGGACGGCAGCACCAGGTGCGGGAGCCCGCCGGGGACCGCACCCAGGGTCGCGATGCCGAGCTTCTCGAAGCCGTACGCGTAGCTAGCCCAAATGGACCCCACGACCAGAAAGAGCGCCATCGGAAACCGCGGCAGCACAGCGTGCGAGCCGAGGATCAGGATCACGGCGGCCGTCGAGACATAGAGCGTCGGCAAGTGAGTCTGGGGGAGAAGCTCGACGATCTGCCGGATCTGGTCCAGCGTGTGCGGCGAATCGACCGGGATGCCGAGCATGCCGCCGAGCATGGCGATGCCCACCTGAAAGCCGACGCCTGTGAGGAATCCGACCAGCACGGTGCGCGACAGGAAGTCGGCCAGGAATCCGAGCTTGAAGATGCGCGCGAGCAGCAGCAGCCCAGCCGTCAGCAGCGCGACGATGGCCACCAGGTCCATGTAGTGCGGGGTCTCGGGCTTGGCCATACCGGCCAAACCGCTCGCGAAGATGGAGGCGGTCGCCGAATCGGCGGCGACCACCAGATGTCGCGAGGAGCCTAAAACGGCGAAGGCGATCAGGGGCAGGAAGACGGTGTAGAGGCCGGTCACCACCGGGGTGCCGGCAATCCGCGTATAGCCCAGGACCTGCGGGATGTTCATGGACGCCAGGGTGACCCCGGCGACCACATCGCGAAAGACCCCGCGCGCCCCGCCTTCGCTGCCCTGGCGTCTCAAGCCGCCGAACAGGCGCACACCCATGATCGTTTCCCCGCTCGACGCCGTTTAGCCGCCGGACCCCTGAACCCCGCGCTCCCGCTCCGCCGCGTGGTACTTGGCGCGGATCTCTTCCAGATCCACGCGAGTGGGCGGGAGCTTGCGTCCCATGTCTTCCATGGTCTCCGCCACGATGGACGAGATGGCGAGGTTGCGGAACCATTTGTGGCTCGACGGGATGACGAACCAGGGCGCGTGCTCCCTGCTGGTCTTCTCCAGGGCCTCCTCGAAGGCTGCGACATAGAGCAGATATTGCAGGCTGTTCATGCGCGTGACATTTTCCGCGATCTGCGCCCGCGTGCTCTCGTGGGATGCATGGATGCCCTTGTCATTCGGATCGATCTTATCGAGCCGGACCTTGGTGCCCGGCTCGACCAGGAGCTCCCGACGATAGCTCATGGTCGGCCTCCTGTGTGAGCTGAGCCTAAGCCAAGTGCAGCCAATCGTGCGCGGCGGCACGCTCGGCAGCTGGGAAATGCTTGATCTCCGCCTTGACGAAATGGCCGGCGAGCGCCGGCAGATGCGACAGCACGGCGCTGTCGCTCGCCACGGCGACGCGGCGGACTTAGAGCTTCGCCTCGATCTTCTTCCACTCCGCCTTAGCCTTCTCCCAGAAGCTCTCCTTGGGCGCCTTCTTGCACTCCTGGACGACGAAGGGGATCACCGTCTCGACGCCCTCGACGTCCACTGCCTCCGCCTCCGGCTTCCCGTCCTTCCCATAGGCGACCGCCCAATAGACAGCCTTCGGTTGGAAGCTCTCGTCGAGTCCGACGAAGTCTTCGCAGGTCATCTTGGCCAGTGGCTTCTTGGCCGCCGTCTTGTGGGTCGCGGAAGCCTGGGTGCCCGCGGCAGGCACATGGATCTTCTGGCCCTCCTTCACCTCGTTCGAGGTCAGCTTGTTATGGGCCTTGAGCTCATCCACCGGGACCTCGAAACGCTCGCCGATGGCGAACAGATCGTCGCCATCGACCACGATATAGGTGGCGGTCACGGTGTCGTACTTGCCCTTGGCATGGGCGCGCGCGCCGGTGTCGGCCGCCTGGACGCCGGTCGCCGCCAGTGTGGCAGCCAGGGCCAGAGCGGAGCAGAGTCCGGCGAATCCTTTTTGCGGTTGAATCCAAAGACGCGACATGGACGATCTCCTATACGGGTTGGGTCGATGAGGCGGGTAGCCGCGCCGTTGCCGCACGGCTAGCCCGAGACGAGGATTGACGATGCACTCGGCGCGCAACGCGCCGCAGAGTCTAGGCGAAGGCGCGCCTGGGGGCTGCGGCCGGAGCATGCCTACCCGATTCAGCGCTGAAGCTCGATCTCGCCGGGCCGCCAGGTCTTGTCGAACCAGGGCTCCAGCGGGCCGTAGAGCCGCAGGATCATGAACCAGCCCTTGCCGGGGATGGTCTGTACCCAGTTGTTCTCCATGCCGGCTGGCGCTTTCGGGCCGAACCAGACATCCACCGAGCCGTCGTCGTTGACCTTCAGGGCCTTGTTCTGGCTGCTGACGCTCGGGGCCTGCTGGTCGGTTTGCAGCATCGAGCGGGTCTGGTTGTCGTAAACGATGACCGACCAGAAGTCCTTGACAGGGACATTCGGCGGCAGGTGCAGCTTGTAGGTCTTGGCGCCATCGAACGGATTGCCGTTCGCGTCCAAACTGGTCCAGGGATACTGCGACCCTTTGCCGACCATCTTCTCTTCCATTGCCGGCGTCACGCCGGTGGCGAAGTAATAGAAGAAGGCCGCGCCGTCGAGGTTGGCGACCCCCGGCGAGACCTCGAACTTGTAGCCGCCGAAGAACGGCAGGCGCCAAGAGCTGTGCGGATAGAAAAAGGCGTCCTTCTCGCGGATCTCGAAAGCCAGCGTGCGCGCGGTGACGGCGCCGATGTTGGCGGCGTCCGTCAGGATCTTCTTCATCCGTTCATCCGGATTGAAGGGCTTGCCCTTCTGGATGCCGATCGAGGCAAATAGGCCCAAAGTGGTCGGGTCCGAGCCTTCGCTCGGCTCCTCCTGGATCACCTTGTCGAGAAGCTCCCAGAACGAATAGTCGCCAGGTGCGACGAAGTTCGCCGGGACGCCCGAGGCATTGGCGAGCTTCACGGGAGCGGGATTGGCTGCTTCGGCAAGCGGGTAGATCTTCAGGTGCTGCTTGACCGACTCGACGCCGGGCTTGGGGGACCCATCCACGAGAAAGGTTCGGAAGGGTACCCAGTTACCGTAGGTGCTCGGGCGTACGACAAAATAGCCTTCCGGAACCTCGTCTTTGTACCCCGGAGGCAGAATCAGGTACTTGCCGCCCTTGCCCTTGTCGGGGCCGGTGATGCCGACGTCGATGACCCAGCGATACCAGAAGTCGTCGATGGCACCCAAGGACATCGGCGGAACCTCCAGCACCACCGGCCCCTTATGGGTATCGATCCAGATAAAGTTGTAGATGGTGTTGTCGTTCGCCGTCAGCTCCACGGTCTTGGGGTCGACCAAGGTCTCCCAGATGACATCGGTCCGGTTGGCCGGCCCGAACTTGCTTAGAGACTCGCGCATCCCAGCCTGGTTGACGATCGGAATGCCCAGCAGGTAGGCCTGCAACGCGCGGGATCGATCCAGGTTGTCGTAGATCTTCTCGACGGTATCGGGCTTCGGAAAGCCGTCGCTCAAATGCAACGTACCCATCGAGGTTTCGAGCGTGTCGGGTGTGGCGACGCCCGGAGCGACGGGCGTCGTCATCTTGTACCGGCGTGCCGCGGCCGATTCGGGCGTCCCAGCGGGGACGACCAGCTTGTGGCCGGCCTCGATCTCATCCGAGGCGAGCTTGTTGAGTGCCTTGAGCCCGTCTACGGGGATTTCGAAACGCTCGCCGATCGCGATTAGGGTATCGCCTTCGACCACGACGTAGGTGGCGGAGGCGGTGTCGTATTCACCCTTCGCATGGTGGCGAGGGCCCCTGTCGCCGGCCTGGGCGGTGCCCAGCCCAAGACCGAGAAGCAAGGCCAGCGCCGTCGTCGCGAGACGCTTTGCCATTCGGGTTCGAACACAGTGGTTCATTTCGTTTTCGTGCCTCTGTTGCCTCGAATTAGAGCCAAACCACGCCAATCTCGACAGTATGCGGAGCAGCTGGGAGGCTACGGCCGGGGCTCGAAAGCGCCCCCGCAGCAGTATGCTTCAGTCCTAGCAATCTCGCGCGGGTCCTTGCGTAGCGCAGCAAAGGCGCCGTCCGGCGGGTCGACGGCGATCATTGTCCTGGCGACAGGTCGCGGTGGATTGTGGCTTGCCGGATCGGGGCTCGCGGATCATCCGGACGGGGCGGTTTCGTGTCGATCGTCGCGCCCTGAGCGGAAGATGCCCTGGCGTCGATCATCGTTCCGGCCGACGACCGCCGGCTGGAACGATGACCGATGCCTGGGAGTCGAGCATCAGTGCCGATGCCTACGGCTGCGGCTCGAAATCGCCCGGCCGCCAGGTCTGGTCGAACCAGGGCTCCAGCGGCCCATAGAGCCGTAGCAGCACGTTGTAACCCTTGCCGGGCATGGTTTGCACCCAGTTCGCTTCCTCGCCGGGAGGCGGCTTGGGTCCGAACCAGACGGTGGCGCCGCCGTCCGGATTCTTCTTGATCTTCGGCAAGGTGCTATCGACCCCGGCGAGCTTCTGGTCGGTCGGCAGCAGGGAGCGCGTCTGATTGTCGTACACCGTGAAAGACCAGAAGGCCTTCGCGGGGATGGGTCCTGGCAGGTCGACCTTATAGGTCCGTCCGCCGTCGAGATAATCCCCCGCGGAGTCGCGGAAGGCCCCCGCATAGGCCGAGCCGGTGCCCGGCTTGGCCTCGCTCATGGCGGGCGTGATACCGGTCGCGTAGTAGAAGAACATCATGCGCGCGTCGAGCAGGCGCTCGGCCCCGTCGAGGAACTGGTAGCTGCCGCCGACGAACGGCGTCAGCCATTGCCGGTCGGAGAAGATCCGGGTCCGCGGATCGCGCGAGGCATAGAGGTTCGAGCGTGCGATGGCGTTCGCCACGGCCACCGACTCGGTCAGGATCTTCTTCATCCGATCGTCGGGCGCAAACGGCTGACCCTTGCGGATTCCGATGGCTGCGTAGAGGCCCACGGTGTCCGGATCGACCCAGTCCGCGGGCTCGTTCTGCACCACACCGTTCAGCTCCTCGTAGAAGCTGAAGTCGTTGGCGCTAATCGTGTTGAATTGCTTTCCGGAGACGTTGACGAATTGGGTCGTCGCTGGCTTCGTCGCCTCGGATAGCGGATAGACAGCAGCCTTTGCCTTGACCCCCTCTACCGCGACCGCGATGTCCCCCTTTTCGACAAAGGCGCGATAAAACACGAGCACCCTGTTCGTACGCGGCTTGGCAACGTGATAGCCATGCTCCGGGACTTTGCCCGTGTGGCCCGGGGGGACGAACAGGTACTTGCCGCCGTGCCCCTTGTCCGGACCCGTCAGGCCGACGTCGGTGACCCAGCGAAAATCGGCGTCGTCCACCGGACCCAGCACCCGCGGCGGCACTTGCAGCACCACGGGTCCGTTGTCGAGATTCAGGCACGTAAAGACGTAGACGGTAGTGGTGTTGGGGGTCAGGAACAGCGAGCGGGCATCGAGCAGGTCCTCGGAGATGCCGATGTCCCGATTGGTCTCGATGCCCGCCTCCTCGATGCCCCTGCACACGGCATAGACGGACGTGGCCGACATGCCCTTCAAAAAGGCATCCACCCCGCGGCCGAAGTCCAGTTGGTCGTAGGCAAGCTGCACCGTCGCCGGATCGGGGGCGCCGTCCTTGAAACGCAAGGTGCCGATCCGGGTTTCGACCGACTCGGGGGTGGTGATCTTGGCCGGCACGTCTGGCGAGAATTTAGGCGAGTCTGCGGGCGCTTGCGCATGGCTCGCGCCGGCCGCAAGTGCGACCGCCGTCGCCAAGGCGAGGCAGGATGTGGCCTGTCGAAGTCTGCTCATTCTCTTTTCTCCTCTTTTCAGCTCGATCGACCCTCCTCGATGGGCGGTGGCGAGCGCATCGAGGCGTTATGCAGCGACGCGGAGCGTAGCGCGTTAGCCGCCGGCAAGGAAACCTTGCGTGCCGAGGGTATTCGATGCGCCGAATCCCGAGTCGTCAACCAGGACCGGTAGCACGTTCGGCGCCCCCTTGAGCGGCACCACGTGCGCCAGCCACCAGGGGACCGAGCCCCGCACGCAATCGACAGGGTCGCGAACAGCGGGTAGCCTCCGTGCCGGCTCTGGGCCTGCGGCCTTGGCGGTCGCGACGGTCGGAAAGCGAGGAGCCAGGAGACCAAAGTCCGTGACGCCCGATCAATTCATCGCCAAGTGGAAAGACGCGACCCTCAAGGAGCGCTCCGCCGCCCAGGAGCACTTCCTCGACCTGTGCCGCCTCCTGGACGAGCCCACGCCGGCCGAGGCCGACCCGACCGGGTCCTGGTACTGCTTCGAGAGGGGCGCGGCCAAGGCCGGGGGAGGGGACGGCTGGGCGGATGTCTGGAGGCGCGCCTGCTTCGGCTGGGAGTACAAGGGGAAGGGCAAGGACCTCCAGGCGGCCTTCAAGCAGCTTCAGTTGTACACCCCGGCCCTGGAGTACCCGCCGCTCCTGATCGTCTCGCGACATCGAGACCATCGTCATCCACACCGCCTTCACCGGCACGGTGCCGGATGTGCACGTCCTGGCCCTGGAGGATCTGCGCGATGCCGGCAAGCGCCGCTTGCTCAAGTGGGCCTTCACCGAGCCCGAGCGCCTGCGTCCGGGCCAGACCACCGCGGCCCTGACCGAGGACGCGGCCGGGCGATTCGGCGGTCTCGCCCAGACCCTGCGCGCCCGCGGTCACGACCCCTGGGCGGTCGGTCACTTCTGCATCCGGCTCCTGTTCTGTCTGTTCGCCGAGGACATCGAGCTGCTGCCCCGGCAGCTCTTCACCCGGCTCCTGGACGCCGGTCTCAAGGACCCGGCCAGCCTTGCCGGGATGTTGGAGGACCTGTTCGGCGCCATGGCCACTGGCGGGCGGATCGGCTTCGAGCCGGTCGACTGGTTCAACGGCGGACTCTTCGACACCCGCGACGCCCTGCCCCTGGAGCTGGACGACGTCAAGACCCTGCGTGCCCTGGCCGGGCTCGACTGGTCGGCGATCGAGCCCTCGATCTTCGGCACCCTCTTCGAGCGTGGCCTGGACCCCGACAAGCGCAGCCAGCTCGGCGCCCACTACACCGACCGGGGCTCGATCATGCGGCTGGTCGACCCGGTGGTGCTCGACCCGCTACGGGACGAGTGGACCGCGAGGAAAGGGGACATCGAGGGCCTGATGGCGAAGGCCGCCGCGGCCAAGTCGGCCGCCGCGCGGACCAAGGCGAAGAACGAGGCGCATGGCCTCTTGCAAGGTTTCCTGGATCGCCTCGCGCGCTTCCGGGTCCTGGACCCCGCCTGCGGCTCCGGCAACTTCCTCTTGCTGTCGCTGCTGGGGCTCAAGGATCTGGAGCACCGGGTCATCCTGGAGGCCGAGCTGCTGGGACTGCCCAGGGCCTTCCCGATGGTCGGCCCGGAGAACGTGCTGGGGATCGAGCTCAACCCCTACGCCGCAGAGCTCGCCCGCGTCACCGTCTGGATCGGCGAGATCCAGTGGATGCTGTCCCACGGGTTCTCGCTCTCCAAGAACCCGATCCTGAAGCCCCTGAACACCATCGAGCAGCGCGACGCGGTGGTGAATCCGGACGGGACCGAGCCGGAGTGGCCGGCGGCGGATGTGATCGTGGGGAATCCGCCGTTTTTGGGGAACAAGAAGATGCTCGGCGCCTTGGGCGAGGAGTATGTGAAGCGGCTGCGGAAGCTCTATGAGGGCCGGGTACCGGGCGGGGCCGATCTGGTGACGTACTGGTTCGAGAAGGCGCGGGCGCAGATCGAGGCGGGGAAGGTCCAGTTTGCGGGGCTGGTCGCCACCAACAGCATTCGGGGAGGGGCGAACCGGAAAGTTCTGGATCGCGTCGCCGACTTCGGGGCAATCTTCAATGCTTGGTCGGACGAGCCTTGGATCAACGAGGGGGCGGCGGTGCGCGTGTCGCTGGTGGCTATCGCGACGGATAGTCATGGGCGCCCCACTTTGATCGATGGTCAGCCCGCTCGCAGCATTGACTCCGATCTCACGGAGAAAGCGGATGCTCACAGTCTCGTTGACGCTCGACCGATCAGCGGGCAGCAGGGTACTTCATTCCAAGGCCCTGTCAAAGTTGGGAAGTTCGATGTTCCGGGTAGTCTCGCCCGGCACTGGCTGCTGGAGCCGAACCCGCACGGCAAACCGAACTCCGAGGTCGTCCGACCCTGGGCTAATGGACTCGATGTGACACGTCGTCCCTCAGACACATGGATCGTTGATTTCGGGGACGGTAGGTCTCTAGAGGATTCGGCCCTTTATGCGGCGCCATTTCGCCACGTTCAGGAGCACGTAAAACCGGCTCGCGACTCGAACAGGGATGAATCCAGACGAAAGCGATGGTGGCTACATGGTCGCATGGGCACAGACTGGCGGACAGCTGCCCAGAATGTGCCGCGATACATTGCCACTGCTCGCATTGCCAAGCACCGCCTATTTGTTTGGCTGTCAAGGGCGGTCTTGCCTGATTGTCAGCTTGTGGTTATCGCGCGATCCGACGATTCGACCTTCGGTATCCTGCACTCACGGTTTCACGAGCTTTGGTCGTTGCGCTTGGGCACCAGCCTTGAGGACAGGCCCCGTTACACCCCGACCACCACCTTCGAGACCTTCCCCTTCCCCGCCGGCCTGACCCCGGCCGACACCGCCGGCCCGACCGAGGCCCTCGACTCAGGCGTCATCCTCCCGCCCCTGGCCCCGGACCGTCGCGCCGCTGCCTTAGGCATCGCCGAGGCAGCCCACCGTCTGAACACCCTGCGCGAGAATTGGCTGAACCCGCCGGAGTGGGTGGAGCGGGTCCCGGAGGTCGTCACCGGCTACCCGGATCGGATCGTCCCCAAGCCCGAGCATGCCGCTGAGTTGAAGAAGCGAACCCTCACCAACCTCTATAACGCTCGGCCGACCTGGCTCGACAACGCCCACAAGGCACTCGATCTAGCCGTCGCCGCGGCCTACGGCTGGGACGACTACGGGCCGGAGATGGCGGAGGAGGAAATTCTGAGGCGGTTGCTGGCGCTGAATCTGGACCGATTCGGACGACCGCCCGCCTCAACCGAAGGCGCGACCCCGCCCGCTTCCCCAACATGAGCCCTCGGATGGCCGCTACCCCGGGCATGGTCCCAGAGCGTCAGTACTGCACTCCAGCGCTCGCCAAGCCTGTTGCGCAATGAAACAGGACGCTGGCCCAGATGCCGCGGAGGGCACGGGTCTGGTCCTGCTCGATGCCTGGGTTGCCGGCGTCTTCTACTACGACGCACGGGGTGTCGCGCCGCAGCTTGAGGAAGGCTGCCCCCTGGCTCTGCGCCGTGAGCCGGGGAATCCGCACGACGGCAACGCGGTCGAGATTCTGACCGAGGGCGGGGTCAAGCTCGGGTATATCCCGCGGCGTCTGAATGCCGGGATCGCACGCCGACTGGATGCGGGACTCGATCTGCGTTGTTGCGTGGCGTGCGTCCATCGGGATGGCGATGGGCTCGGTATCCGCTTCACCATCCGCTCGCTGGCGCCGGGGGATGCCCCCGACCCGGTGCCGCCTCGACCGCTTGCGCGTCCGCCGCCGCGGATGCTCGGTCCGCTCTATCAGGTCAACGCCCTTGCCAATGCCCTGAGAGATGCCCGCCGGGCGTTCTGGAAGGGCGAGCGCCTTGCGGGATATCGGGCGTTAGACAGCGCTTTGAACTGGGCGCTGGACCTTTGGGCGCTACGCCATCCGGAGCAGATCGAGCGCACGAGCGGCTGGGCGGCCCTGTTCGAGCGCTTCATGCAGGGTTGGACAGATCCGCTACCCCAACGTCTCTGGCTGGTGACTCGGGTCTTGGGCTTGCTGGCCGACGATGCCCCGTCGAGCGACGCGCCGGTTACCGAGGACGAGTGGCAGCGGATCATCAGGTTACGGCTCACGGACTGGAAGCGGCGTCTGGCCGGGGACCCGGAGCTGGACCGCGGGGCCGCGCGCGACCGGTTGGATTGGGCCTTTCTTTCCGAGGTCGCGGCCGTGACCGCCATCTTAAGCGACGATCCGGCGGCCGATGCGCTGCCGCCACGCGCCGAGCGCCTGCCGGCCGCGCGCCGCGAGCAAGTGTTGCGATGCCTGTTCCGTTGGTTCAGGCTCATGGACGATCACGAGCGCCTCGGCATGATCCCGATCAGCCGGATGATGGCGGTACGCGCCTTGAGCTGGGATACCGCGCTGACCATCGAGCTTCAGGCGAGCGAGCTTCAGAGGGCGCTGGATACGCTTCCGCGCACGGCCGACGAGGAGGCGCGCCGCCGCGAGTCCGAGCAGCAGTGGCCAACGCTGTTTCAGGCCCCACCGGTTCCTTATGCCGAACTACGCAGTTTGCTCGCACGCGCCATCGACTTGATGCGGGCCGAGCGCCGTCCCGCGGCGGAGCTACGTGCGTTGGCCGAGCACCTGCGAGGTCTGCAACCGCAGAGCCGGCGCCCCAACCGCCGTCGCGTGCGCACCGCCACCGACAACGACCTGTACCTTGCCGAGTGCTTCGCCCGCAACGCTGCCGAACCGACGCCGGACTTGTACTTGACCATCCGACTGCTGACGGTCTGCGTTCCCTACCGACACCTACACCGACTGCGGCTCCATGATTTGGAACGGATCGCCGAGCTGCTGTCCCAGCGCTACTTCGGCGTGTCGCACGCGATGCTGCGCAATGCGCTGCCGCCGCCAGCGTTCGCCCAATCCCGGTGCCCGCCTGCCAATCTCTGGTTATGGCGCGATAACGGCCCGATCGTCCCGGCGTGGGTCACCCATGATCTGCTTGCCAGCTCCTGGGAGGGCTTCGTCCATTGGGCGACGGGGATCCAAGTCGACTGGTCCGATCCCCTGAACCGGGAGTCCTATCGACAGGGGCTGCATCTGCGCACCCAGCTGCGGGAGCGGGTTCTGTTGTCGCCCAGGCGGATCGCGCGCCGCGTCAGCCGCATGCTGGATTCCGCAGACTTCGATTTCCTGGCGAGCGCGCAACCGTCGCCGCATGCGTGGGGCGCGGCCTGGGAGCAGGCTTACGGTCATCGACCGGCGACGCACTGGTGGTATTACCGCGTCCCAGTTGGCTACCAGGTCGAGATTGTCGCCCTGGCCTGATGTTGGGCATCGCCAGTTGGTAGATCGGGTTAGCGAAGAGATTGTGAAAGTATCCAGCCCCTGCCGAAACCGATGGGGCGAGAGTGGTAAGCTATCGCGCAAAGGCGGGGCGAAAGCGAAGACCATGAGGGCGGCGATGTCGGACGGCGTTGAGCGGCGCGAAGCGGCCGGGGAGACGTTCGCACTGTGCCCGCCCGGGGAGGGCGGGGGCGAACGCCTGCCCAAGGTGCGCAACGATACGGGGCACGGGCGGCGCTACAAGCAAGGGACGCCGCGCACACAGGCGATGCTGCTGCCCCCGAGCGTGGAGGACTACGTCGCGGCGGACAACCCGGTGCGGGCGATCGACCTCTACGTCGAGAGCCTGGACTTGGTCGGGCTGGGCTTCGCCAACGCCGCCGGCGCCTTAAGCGCCGGGCAGCCGTCCTATCGCCCGGCGGACCTGCTCAAGCTCTACATCTACGGTTACCTCAACCGGGTCCGTTCCAGCCGCCGGCTGCAGGCCGAGTGCGGGCGCAACCTCGAAGTCATCTGGCTGCTCGGGGGCCTCGCGCCGAACTACCACACCATCGCCGACTTCCGCACCGACAACGCCAAGGCTCTGCGCGCGACGTGCCGAGACTTCGTGGCGCTGTGCGCGGAGTTGGGGACGATCGGCGGCGCATGCCTGGGCCTCGACGGCAGCTTCTTCCATGGCAGCGCCAGCGACGCGAGCGTGAAAACCGTCGCGCAGCTCGAAGCGGAGCTGGCCGCCTTCGAGCGCGACATCGAGCGCTACCACAGCGAGCTCGACGGGCACGACGCCGAAGAGGCCGCCGCGCCCGCGAGCGCCAGCGCGAGCGCGGCGCAGCTCGAAGCGCTCAAAGCGCGCGCCGAGAGGCGCCGCGCGCAGCTCAAGCAGCTCGCCGACGCGGCCGAGACCCAGCTCTCGAACACCGATCCGGACGCCCGGCGGCTGCGCAAGAACGGCCAAAAGGTCACCGGCTATAACGTGCAGAGCGTCGTGGACGCCAAGCACAAGCTCATCCTCGCCCACGAGGTCACCAACGCCGGCAACGACCTCGGCCAGTTGGAACCGATGATCGTGCAGGCCCAAGCGGTGCTGGCGGAGCTCGCGTCGTCCCCGGATGGCGCCGCCGCGGCGGGATCGGAGGAGGCCGCGACCGCGCTGGCATCCGCGCCCAGCGACACCGCGGCGCCGCTGGAAGTGCTCGCCGACGCGGGCTACTTCACCGAGCGGGACATCGCCGCCTGCGAGGCCCGCGGCATCTGCGTCTACGTCCCCATCCCGGAGACCAAGGGCAACAGCGCCGAGCGCCGCGGGCTGCTGCCTACCGCCGAGTTTCGCTACGACGCCGAGCGCGACCGCTACGACTGCCCGGGCGGACGCACGCTCGAGCGCGCCGGCACGCCCGTCGTGCGCAACGGCGCGGTGCGCCAGCGCTATCGCAGTAAAGCCAAGGTCTGCGCCGCCTGCCCGCTGTCCGACCGCTGCCTGAGCGAGAAACGTACGCACCGCGAGATCGAGCGCTCCGCGCATGCCGAGGCCGCCGAGCGCCACCGCGCGCACATGCAGAGCGACCGCGCCCAAGGCAAGATGCGCGAGCGCGCCGCGCTCTGCGAGCACCCCTTCGGCACCCTCAAACGTTGGCTCGGCTGGGACCACTTCTTGGTGCGGGGCTTCGAGAATGTGCGCGGGGAAATGGCCCTATTGGTCCAGTGCTACAACCTACGCCGCTTGCTGAGCGTCCTCGGTCTCGAGGGCTTCGTCGAGGCATGCCGCAGGCGGCGCCACATGCGCCGCGCCGAGACGCAAAGGGACCCCTGTTCGGCCTTTGCGTTCGCGCGTTTCCCGCTTGCGAGGGCCTCTGGGTGCTTCTCGGCGCGCGACGGTTCGCGCGCGGCAATGCCGCCGCCCTCGGCGAAGGCACGCGCTTGGACGCCCCCAGGGCTCGCCGCCGCCGTCTGACGTGCGCCAGCGCGACGGCTCGGCCGGCCCGTGGAATAAATTCACAGTCTCGAAGCGCAATCCGAGAGTTCCGGTGCCATGTCGGGTTACGGCGCGCGGCACGCACGGCGCAAGTGGCAGGTCTCGAAGAGCGCGCCTAACCCGACAACAACGCCCGGCCGACCTGGCTCGACCGCGCCCACAAGGCGCTCGATCTGGCGGTCGCCGCTTCCTGCGGTTGGGACGACTACGGGCCGGAGATGGCGGAGGAAGAGATCCTGCGGCGGCTGCTGGCACTCAATCTGGAGCGGTCGCGATGACCGCCGTCCGGCCTGTCGCAGCCAGACGCGCTTGACCCCCTCCAGCAACGGGCCGGATACTCGGATTCGCTCGTGGAGCCGAATCGAGCGCCCCTGGAGGCATGGCATGCCGTTGGCCGACGACGCGAAGATCCAAGACATATCCCAGCGCGTGGTCGCCGCGCTGGCACCCGAGCGGGTCGTCCTCTTCGGCTCCTACGCCTGGGGGACACCCGATGCGGAGAGCGACCTGGACCTCTACGTCGTCGTCCCCGACCAGGCGGAACCGACGTATCGCCTGGCGCGCAGGGCCTACCGGGCTCTGCATGGCGTCGGTACGCCGGTCGATGTGGTGGTTCGTACCCGAGGCGAGTCCGAGCGCAATGCTGGTGTGGTCTCGACCCTGGATCATGAGGTCCTGACCAGGGGGCGCGTCCTCTATGGTTGATGCTCGCCGGACCGCGGCTCGACAATGGCTCGACAAGGCCGAGCGCGACCTGGCGTCCGCCATCCGACTACTGGAGGGCGAGCCGCCCTTTCTCGACACCGCCGTTTACCACTGTCAGCAGGCGGGCGAGAAGGCGCTAAAGGCATTTCTCGCCTCGCGTGATCGTCCCGTTCGTCGGGTCCACGACCTGGTGGTGCTGGCGGACGAGTGCAGCAGCCTCGATGGGTCCCTCGCCGGACTGTCGGAGGCTGCCGAGATACTGACCCCCTACGGGACGGCCTTCCGCTACCCGGGCGACTAACCGAGCCACAACTGTCCGACGCTTGGGAGGCCGTCGATTGCGCCAGGCGTATCCTGAACGGCGTGGTCCTGGCGTTGCCCGGCGAGTCGATGGGGCTGGACGACTTCAATTCGGAGTCCCCCGGGACCTGACGGTTTCCCTTTCACGTAAAGCCTCCGGGGCTGGCTGAACCCGCCGGAGTGGGTGGAGCGGGTGCCGGAGGTCGTCCCCGGCTTCCCGGATCGGATCGTCCCCAAGCCCGAGCACGCCGCGGAGCTGAAGAAGCGAACCCTGACCAACCTCTACAACGCCCGGCCGACTTGGCACAAGGCGCTCGATCTGGCGGTCGCCGCTGCCTACGGGTGGGACGACTACAGGCCGGAGACGGCGGAGGAGGAAATTCTGAGGCGGTTGCTGGCACTCAATCTGGAGCGGGCAGGATGAGCTCACTCGATCCGCCGCGATTGCAAGACGTTCTTATAGACTGTCCCGTCCTTCATGATCACCAGGAAGTTATTGGTGGGGTCGGCGACCAGATCGATGTTCGCCAGGGGGTCCCCGTCCACCAGCAGCAGATCCGCCAGGGCGCCCTCCTCGACGACCCCGAGCTTGCCTGGGTAGGGGCTGCGGGGGCCGGACAGGGCCAGCAGCTCGGCGTTGTCCGCGGTCGCCATCTTCAGGACCGCCGCGGGGCTATACCAGCGGGCCATCTTCGCGAGCTTCTGTCCCTGCTTGGCCGAGGTCTCGGCGCTGAAGAGGATGTCCGTGCCCCAGGCGGTCTTGATCTTGTGCCTCTTCGCCAGCTCGTACGCCTTGTCGGTACCGCTGAACATCTGGAGCTGTTTCAGTCGGTTGGGCGAGCCCTCCGCGAGGGCTGAGGGACCGTCGTCCGTGAACGGCTGCAGGCTCCACCACAGGCCCTTCTCGGCCATCAGCCGCGCGGTGGCCTCATCCAGCAGCTGGCCGTGGTCGATGCACTTCACGCCCGCCTCGATGGCCTGCCGCACGGCCCGCGGCGTGTAGGCGTGCACGGCGACATAGGTGCCCCAGTTCTCCGCCGCCTCCACGGCGGCGCGCAGCTCGGCGACGGTGTACTGGGTCACGTCCAGGGGGTCGAAGCTCGACGCCACCCCGCCGCCGGCCATCAGCTTGATCTGGGAAGCGCCCAGCGCGAGCTGCTCCCGGGCGCGCTGGCGCACCGCGTCCGGACTGTCGGCGATGGCCGCGGCACCGATGCGCTCGCTGAAGGAAAAATAGCCCGGCGGGGCCGGCAGCTCATTGGGAAGCCGGAAGTCGCCATGGCCGCCGGACTGAGAGATGAAGGCACCCGCGGGCCAGATACGCGGGCCCGCTACCAGCCCTTGGTCGATGCCCCGCTTGAGACCGAAGACCGGGCCGCCCAGGTCCCGGATGCTGGTGAAGCCCCGCATCAGCATGTCCTCGGCGGCCTTGGTCGCGGCGACGCTGATGTAGCCGGCATCGCTGGTCAGGATCACGTGCTGGGGCAAGGTCGCGAACATGATGTGGGTGTGGGCATCGATCAGCCCGGGCATGAGGGTGCGACCGCCACCGGCGATGCGGGCGACCGAGGCGTCGGGCGGATCGGGGATGGGGTCCCTGGAGATCGTCGCGATGACGTTACCCAGCACCAGGACATTGGATGGCTCCGACAGCCGATCCGAGGTCCCGTTGAAGATCCGCACGTCCTCGAAGACCACGCCGGTCGACTGACTGTCCTGGCCCCGAGCCGCCTGGGTAAAGCCGACCGCGAGAACGATGAGCGTCCCCAACCCAATCGTCATGTAACGTCGAATCATGTTCATATCCTGTGCCTGATCGATGCCGATCCGATCTTTGCTTGTCTCTCCATGGGGATCAAGGCCCGGCGAGATAGCAGACGCAGTTTTCGGACGAAGGCCCCGGGAGACAGCCCTAGGGTTTCCCGAAAGGCATGTTCCAGGGTGCGCGGGCTGACGCCGGCCGCCGCGCACAGGGTCGCCTGATCCAGGGTGGTCAGATCCGCGTGTCGGATGTGCTCGAACGCCCGGTCGAATCCGCCCCGTCCGGGCCAAACGGACGGCGTTACGCATTGGATTCCCCCGTCGGCGCCGGCTGGGTCGGCGGTTCGGCGAAGGGCCGCTCCTCCCGCTGCGGGGAGGGAAAGCCCAGGCCTGCCCGGTTGACCGCTTCGTAGATCCGGGCAGTCAACTCGCTCTTCACAGTCGTCGCATCCCTGAAGTCCGTCCAAGCCCGGACCTCGAAATTCTCCGCGCTATCTCCGTAGCCCGTGAACAGGCAGGAAGGCTCCGGGTCCGCGAGCACCTTCGGGTGGTTGCGGGCCACATCCATGAGGAGCGGGATGACCCGGTCCGGGTTCGTGCCGTAGGGGAGCACGACCGGGACCTCGATGCGCCGCTCCGCGTCGGTCAAGGTCCAGTTGGTGACCTGATTGGCCGTGAGGTCCGAGTTGGGGATGATCACCTCGGCACCGTCGAAGGTTCGGATCACGCTGGCACGGATGCCGATCCGCCGCACGCGCCCTTGCAGGCTACCCACCTGCACCGCATCGCCGACCTGGATGGGCTGCTCGAAGAGCAGGATGAGTCCGGAGACGAAGTTGTGCACGACGTTCTGCAGACCCAGGCCCACGCCCACGCCCAGCGCCCCGGCGAACACGGTCACCTGGGTGAGGCTGATCCCGAGGAAGCCCAGGGCCAGGAAAAACGCCGCAATCCAAATCAGGTAGCTGAGCAGGCTGGAGGCGGCATAGGAGGTGCCGGCGGCGATCCCGACCCGAGGATAGAGCTCTTCCTCGAGCAAGAAACGCAGGCCCTTCGATATCCAATAGGCGGCGGCGATGGTGGTCGCAAAGGCCAGCAGCTCGCCCAAAGACAGACTGAAGCTGCCGAGCGTTAAGGGAGCGGCGAACAGCGCCGTCGCCAGGTCTCTGGCCGGAACCCAAAGTCCCAGATAGTCCAGGTACCGGAACAGCCATCCGAACGCCGCACCCAGCAGGAGCAGGCGTCGGGTGCGGGTAAGAAGCCGGTCCCGATGAGCGGCGACCATGCGCAGTCCCTTGAGCGGCCACACCTGCAGCAAGAAGCCCAGGACCGCCATCGCCACCTCCAGTGCGGCCAAGAGCCCCAGGGCGGTGCCGCCGCCCACGACCACCGCCGGGGAAGTCAGCCGGGCGAGCCGCAAATATCCGAGCAGGCTTGCCAGGACCCCCAGAACGAGGGTCAGCAATGCCGCCGAGGCCAGCAGCCTCCAGAGCCGGATGCCCCAGAGATCGGTGCGCCGGTACAAATAGCGGAGCAGCCCCAGGATGGCCAGCGTCCCCGCGAGGGACTCGGCCAGCAGGATGAGCTGACCCACCAGCGGCGGGTCGCCGTCGAAGGCACTGCGCACCGCGTCCAGGGCCATGAGAAGCCCCAAGGTGTAGAGCGTCGGGCGCAGCGGCGGCTCCGCCAGGGGGCGGACCAATACGATGGTTGGGACGATCGCCAAGGCCCCCAGCGTCGCCTTCACCCCGGCCGGGGCGGGGGACCAATAGCCGGTGGCAGCGAAGAGGGTCACCAAAAGCGCCGCGGAGAACGGGCGCCTGGCCGCCGAGGCCAATCGCCGCCTGCTTGGGTCCTCGCCGCTCGGGCAGTCGGCCTGGCGGCTGACCGCCATCAGAGCGATCAGGGTGAGCGCGAAGAGCGCCAGATGGGCCGGCAGCTGGCGGCTTGGGTCCCGCATGTAGAGGCGGATGTCCGCGGTGTAGCCCTCGGCCACCTGGGTCGCCCGCAAGGCGAGCCCGTCGATCCCTTGAGACCAAAGCCTCGAGTCCCAGAGCGGGCGACCGTCTCGGGCCAGTATGCCCCCGACCGCCCCCTGCTGGGCCTCGCCGATGAGGGTGCGAGCCGACTCGCAGCGGGCGATGCCTTCCCCGATCTGGGCTTGGGCGTCGAGTACGGCATCGCGCTTGGCGCGCAGCGCCGGGAGCATGGCATCCAGGGCCGCGATCGTGTCGTCGATCTGGTGCTTGAGAAGCGCAGGGTAATCGCCGGCAGCGGCCACCCGCTGGGTCGCCGACCAGGTCTCCCGCAGGGATTCAAGCTCGGAGATGCCCTTTTGCAGACCGGTGGCCTGGGCCGTGGCGATGTCGAGCCAGTTGCCGAGGAGGAGCTCCCGTCGCGACCAGACCTCGTTGCCGGCCTGGATCTCTTCGAGCGACGGGTCTCCCTGGAGCAATGTTCGGGTCCGCTCCAGTGCTGCCGTCAGGTCGGACTGCATCCGATCCAGAGAGCCCCGGATGGAATCCAACTCCGAGCTCGGCGCGAGCTTGGCAGACAGTGCTCGCAGCTTGGCCGCGGCCTGGGCGGCGGCGGGGGCGATGCGCTCGATGGGAATGGGCGCCGCCGCGGTCCGGGTGGTGGAGGCCTCGCCGCCACTCGCTGGCGGGGGTGCCGGCGGGGATGACGGTGGCTGGGCCGACTGGGCGGCGTCCGCCGCCAGGGCCAGAGCCAGCCCCAGAAGGGCGCCGACGCCCACGCGCCTCGGCGATCGGTCAGGACCATGCCGCGCAGCTCGAGGTCCGAGTCCCATAGCCCCCCCTTTCGGTGCGGTCCGCGGCCTAAGATGGTGACGATCATCGGCTCCTGGTCAAGGTCGAGAAAGGCGAAGGACCAAAGCGAGCTCATACAATTGGCGCTTGGGCGGACGAAACGCTCAGAAGGCGTTCCGTCGGGGGGCAGACCCGGGCCCTGTCGTGCCAATGACGATGCCGCTCGCCAATCATGCCCCCCTCAGGCAGGAGCAGGACGTGCTTATCTCCGGGGTCCGCCATAGCCGCCGTACAGGCCAACGCCCCGGGTGCCAGCGCCGACACCATGGAAACCAGGACCGACCCCGCCGCCCACACCGATCCAGTCGATGAAGAGCGCGGTGGCCCCACCTGTCTTGGGCATGTCACCCTCGATCAGCCGGTAGCTGTAGACGAGATCGTTCCCCTCGACCACGGGGTCGCTGATCTCCACCACCGCCAGTGCGTTCTCGGTCTTGCCACCCTCGTAGACGGAGAGGGTGGCATTCGGCGGATCCTTGGCGAAGTTGTTGGGACCGGCGGCTGCGGTCCACTCCTCCAGGTAGGCCGACATCGGAACATGCCCGGCCATGCGCACCGGGCGGTCCGCAAAATAGACGGTCTGCTTGCCCACGTTCACGAGCCGCAGGGTGGTGCCGTCCGCCTTCAGATCCTCCGCGGTCTGCACAAACATCAGCTGGGGCTTCTGCGTCTCGTGGCCCGCATTCCCCTTGTGCTCCTCCGCCCAGGCCGAGGGCAGCGCCAGGGCCATCAGTGCGGAAGCAGTGAGAAAAACACGTCGCGTCGTCATGGTTTACCTCTCGGTCTTCAGTGGGTTGGCGACCCCGGGGTCCCGGGGCCTGGAGATTTAATTCGCCGGCCGTCCCGGAATGACCGGGACGGCCGGCGCGGGTTACGACCGAAACGACCTCATTCGCGGCCGGCTTCGACCTTCTTCATTCCTTCCTCGAGCTTCTTGATGTCCTCAGGCGAGAGCTCGGGCCGGTCGACCTTGATCGTCAGCTTGTTGAGCTTGCCGGTGAAGGCGAACGGCGGCTTGTAGTCGGCGTCGTTCACGCCGGTGAGCGTGTCGGAGCCGATGTCGAAGCTCTCGTCCCACTGCAGGATGATCGGCAAGGTCTTCTCCATGCGCTTGGTCTCGACCTCCTTGCCATCCACCTTCAGCGTCCCGGTGCCGGGCCGGCCGAGTCCGCTGAAGCTGTTGTACACGAGTGTGCCGACGCCGAGGCCCTCGTACTGGAAGTCGAGCTCCACCGTGTGCCGTCCCGGTGACAGTGCCTCGGTTCCCTCCCACTTCAGACGTTCGAGATCGATCAGATTCCACAGGAACGTGGGCTTGCCCTTGAGCAGGTAGAAGCCGTAGCCGGCGAAGCGACCGCCCGAGGTCAGCATCATCCCTTCGGCGCCGCCTTCCGGAACCTCGATGTCGGCGGTGATGGTGTAGGAGGTGTTCAGCAGTAACGGCGAGTCACCCTGCGGCAGGCCGACCATCGGGCGCGTGTAGACGAACTCCGTGCGACCTTCGGTGATGTTCGGGCGCGGTGCGATGACCCGCGCCGCCACCGATCCGTCGAGCGGGAGGACCTGATGCTTCTTGGCCTCGGCAAGGAACTGCGCGCGCATCGCCTTGACCTTCTCCGGGTGCTGGGCGGCGATGTCGTCGGACTGGGTGAAGTCCTTGTTGAGGTCGTAAAGCTGGAAGATCTGGTTGTTCAGCGGGTCGGCATTGGCCGCGCCGAAGGCCTCCCAGGGTGCGCGATCGACCTTGGTGCTGAGCAGCCAGCCGTCCTCGTACAGGGCCCACTGGCCCATCATCTCGAAGTACTGGGTCTTATGGCGCGACGGGGCCTTGGCGTTCTCCGCGTCGAAGGTGTAGAGGAAGCTGGTGCCCTCGATCGGCTTTTGCTTGATGCCGTCCACCAGCTCGGGCGCGCGGATGCCGGCGGCCTCGAGGATGGTCGGCACGACGTCGATGACATGCACGAACTGCTCGCGCAGTGCACCCTTGTCCTTGATGCGCGCCGGCCAGGACACGACCATGTTCTGGTTGGTGCCGCCCAGGCGCGAGGCGTTCTGCTTGAACCAGTCGAAGGGCGTGTCGAAGGCCCAGGACCAGCCGGCCGACATGTGGTTGTAGGTCTGCTCGGTGCCCCAGACGTCGTACCATTTCATCTGCACGTCCACCGGCACGGTGACGCCGTTGAAGAAGGCCACCTCGTTCGGAGTCCCGATCGGCCCGCCCTCGGCGCTGGTGCCGTTGTCGCCGTTGATGTAGATGACCAGCGTGTTGTCGAGCTTGCCCAGGTCCTCGAAGGCCTGGATCACGCGGCCGATCTCGTGGTCGCTGTAGGCGGAGTAGGCGGCGAAGACCTCTACCTGGCGGATGAAGAGCTTCTTCTCCTCGGGCGTGAGCGCATCCCAGGGCTTCAGGACGTCCTTGGGCCAGGGCGTGAGCTGCGCATCCTGGGGGATGACGCCGAGCCGCTTTTGGTTGGCGAAGATGCGCTCGCGCAGCTTCTCGTAGCCATCGTCGAAGAGATGCATGGCGCTGATCTTGTCCACCCATTCCTTGGTCGGGTGGTGCGGGGCGTGCGTGGCCCCGGGCGCGTATTTGATGAAGATCGGCTTGTTCGGGTCGGTCTGATGCATCCGCGTCGCCCAGTCGATGGCCTCGTCGGCCATCCCGGTGATCAGGTTCCAGGTGCCGGGCTCCTTGCCAAGGAATGGGTAGATCTGTGTGGTGTTGCGGAACAGGTTGGGCTCCCACTGGTTGGCGTCGCCGCCGACGAAGCCGTAGAAGTACTCGAAGCCCATGCCGGTCGGCCACTGGGTGAAGGGGCCGGTTTGGCTCGCCTGGAAGGCGGGCGTGTTGTGGTCCTTGCCGAACCAGGAGGTGTTGTAGCCGTTGTCGAGCAGGATGCGGCCGATGGTGGCGTTGTCGACGCCGATGATGCTGTTGTAGCCGGGGAAGCCGGTCGACTGCTCGGAAATCACGCCGAAACCGACGGAGTGGTGGTTGCGCCCGGTGATCAAGGCAGCGCGCGTCGGCGAGCACAGCGAGGTGGAGAAGATCCGGTTGTAGCGCAGGCCCTCGTTGGCGATGCGGTCCATCGTCGGCGTCGGGATGACGCCGCCGAAGGTGCTGGGCACGCCGAAGCCGGCGTCGTCGGTGATGATGAGCAGCACGTTCGGCGCGCCCTTGGGCGGCACGACGGTCGGCGGCCACCAGGGCTTGCTCTGCAGCGCGTCGTCCTTGATCGCGCCGCCGAAGGCCGGTGCGGGCGGCGGCAGTTGCTTGCCGCCGATGGTGGTGGTGGCGCTGGGCGAGCCCGGCGTGCCGGTGGTCTCCACGGCCCCGACGGGTGCGGAGATGAGGCTTGCCGCGGCCAGCAAGCCCGCGGCGGCCCCGAGTATGGGTTTCGGGATCATGGAAGCCCTCCTGAAGGTGGGTTGACTGTGGTCGAAGACGGTACCGGATCGCCCGGCCTTTCGCTTCCGGGATCGGGACCCCGTCGAGGTCGCAGACGCCCCGGGGAATAGGCAATGCCTTATGAGCGACGCATTCGCGCCAGTCCGACGTCTGGCCGGGAGGAGGGCCGGTCGGTCAGGCGAGCCGAGGGCGGCGCCTTGGCCCTGAATTATGGACAGCGCCCCACTCGGTTGTTTGTCATTTCGCGACAGACTGGGCGATCGCGGCGCGCGTCTCGGCACGCTGGGTGGCGCGCCAAGCGGAGGGGGTGTGGCCGTTCCAGCGGCGAAAGGCACGGGTGAAGGCGGCGTTGTCGGCATAGACGAGCCGGGCGGCGATCTCGGCCACCGGCAGCTCGGTATCGCGGAGATACTGGCAGGCCAGTGCCTGAAGGCATTCCTCGCGCAGCCTCCGATAGCTGGTCCCTTGCCCCTGGAGACGGCGGTTGAGGGTGCGGGGATGCAGCGCGAAGATGCCCGCGACCGACTCCAGGGACCCTTGCCCGCAGAGCAGCAAATTGCAGGTGACCCGCCGGACCTGGGCCGCAAGGTCGCTTTGTGTCGCCGCCGAGAGCTCCGCGATGCGCGCCTCCAGCTCCCGATACCGGAGCGGGTCGGCACCGGGGATCGGGCGGTCGAGCCAGGCGGCGGGGAAGGCCACGGCGGTCTGCTCGGCCGCAAAGCGCGGGCGGACACCGAAGATCTGCCGATAGAGGGCGGGATGGGCCGGTCTGTCGTGGGCCAGCAGGATCCCTTTGGGCCGCCAGGTGGGGCCGCAGAGCGCGCGCAGAAGGTTGTAGGCGACAGCGGCGGCCAGGTCGTAGATCTGTGCCGTCCCAGCGACCCCGGGCTGGTAGACGGCGTAGCCGAGCTGCGCCTCCCCCTGGCCGACGGCCAGGGTCGGGACAGCCCCGCGGTCATGCAGGTGCAGATTCAGCACGATGTTGCGCAGGGCCTGGCCCAGGTCCGGCGAGTGCGCGGCCAGTTGTCCGACCAGCCCCAGGCAGTCCAGCCCGGTCCGCGCGCCGAGCAGCACCCCGAAATGGGGGCAATCGGTGGCGCGGGCGCAGGCTGCCAGTAGTCGTCCCCCCGCGCTGAAGGAAATTGTGCCCTCTGGGTTCTCCAATAGCCCGGGGTCGACCCCGACCTCGGCAAAGACGGCTGCCGCGTCCTGTCCGAGGTCGCGCAGGAGCCCGGGGATATCCGCCAGGGGCGCGGCGCGTATGCAGCCGTCGCTCACCGCCGCCGTTTGTATCTCGGCGCATGGGGACCTTGTGCAGCTCATCAAAAACGCCATTCAGTCATGACATCATCCAGTCGGATCTCTTGTTTCGATCGGCTTGAGCGGCCGCGGGACGCACTTCGCCTTGATCGGCGCACAGCTTGCCCTGCCTCGCGCGGACGGCGTGGCTACGCCCACTCGGCGCACAGCAGCTCCGCTTGCTGGAGCACCGTCTTCACCGCCTCCTCCTGGAGGTCCGGCGGGTAGCCGTATTTGTTCAGGATGCGTTTCACCATCACGCGGATCCTGGCGCGGGCGCTCTCGCGCAGGGTCCAGTCGATGCTCACGCTCTTGCGGACCTGGGTGATCAGCTCGGCGGCGATGACCTTGAGCTTGGCGTCGCCCATGGCCTGGACCGCGGATTCGTTGGCGGCCAGGGCGTCGTAGAAGGCGATCTCGTCGTCGGTCAGGCCGAGCGCCTCGCCGCGTTTGGTGGCGGCGTCCATCTCCTTGGCCAGCGCGATCAGCTCCTCCAGCACCTGCATCGTGGAGATGGCGCGGTTGTGGTAGGCATTCAGCGTCTTTTTGAGCTTCTCGCTGAAGAGCTGACTCTGCACCAGGTTCTTTTTCGAGCGCACCTTGAGCTCGTCCTTGAGTAGCTTCTCCAACAGCTCGGCGGCGACGTTCTTGTGCTTGAGGCCCCGCACCTCCGCGAGGAACTGCTCACTCAAGATGCCGATGTCGGGCTTGGGCAGGCCGGCCGCGGTGAATACGTCGATCACCTGTCCTTCCGTCGCGATGGCCTTCGACACAAGCTGGCGCACGGCCGCATCGATCTGCTCCGGCGACTTGCGGCTGCTCGGACTCTGCTTGTTCAGCGCGGCCTGGATGGCCTGGAAGAAGCTGACATCGTCGCGAATCGCCGTGGCCTGATCGCTCGCGGCGCACAGGGCGAAGGCGCGGGAGAGCTCCATCACCACCTGCACGAAGCGCGGCTTGCCGTTCTCTTGTTCCAGGATGTGCTCTTGTCCCGCCGGGATCAGCCCGAGGCGCTCGGCCGCCGTGCCGGTGGTCCATCGCTCCCATTTGAAGCCATGCAGCAGGTCGCAGGCGATGCCGTGCTTCTCCAGCATCAGGGCGATGGCCTGTTGCATGTCGTAGGTGGGATCGCCCTGGCCGCCGCTCTCGGTGTAGTTGGCCAACGCGTGCTTGAGCTGATCGGCCAGCCCCAGGTAATCCACCACCAGGCCGCCGGGCTTGTCGCGAAAGACCCGGTTCACCCGGGCGATGGCCTGCATCAGTCCGTGGCCCTGCATCGGCTTGTCGGCATACATCGTGTGCAGGCAGGGCGCGTCGAAGCCGGTCAGCCACATGTCCCGCACGATCGCGATGCGGAAGGGGTCCAAGCTGTTCTTGAACCGTGTGGCCAGCTCCCGCCGCCTCTCCTTGCTGCGGATATGGGGCTGCCAGTCGGGACCATCCTCGGCGCTGCCGGTCATAACCACCTTCAGCGTCTCCTCCGCCCATCCCGGACGCAGTGCGATCAGGGCATCATGGAGGTCCACGCAGATGCGTCGGCTCATGCAGACGATCATCGCCTTGCCGTCCATGGCCTCGAGGCGCTTCTCGAAATGATCAACCAGGTCCTTTGCGATCAAGCGGATGCGTTTCGGGTCGCCCACCAGGGCCTCCAGCGCGGCCCACTTGGTCTTGAGCCGCTCCTTCCTCGTCTGCTCTTCGCCCTCGGTGATCTCGTCGAATTCCGCGTCGAGGCTCGGCAGCTCGGCGGCGTTCAGGGCCAGCTTGGCGATGCGGCTCTCATAATAGATCGGCACCGTGGCCCGGTCGGCGACGGCGCGCTGGATGTCGTAGATGGAGATGTAGTCGCCGAAGACCGCTCGCGTGTTCGCGTCCGTCTTCTCGATGGGGGTGCCGGTGAAGCCGATGAAGGACGCGTTCGGCAGGGCATCCCGCATGTGCCGGGCGAGGCCGTCGATGAGGTCATATTGCGACCGGTGGGCCTCGTCCGCGATCACGACGATATTCCGCCGGGCGCTCAGCTCGGGCATAGACGCGCCCTTTTCCGGCAGAAATTTCTGGATGGTCGTGAAAACCACACCGCCGCTCGCCACCGCCAGCAGCTCCCGCAATTGCTCGCGGCTCGCCGCCTGGACGGGCATCTGTCCGAGGATATCGTGGCAGCGCTGAAACTGGCCGAAGAGCTGGTCGTCCAGGTCGTTGCGGTCGGTCAGCACCACCAGGGTCGGGTTCTGCATCGCGCCCTCGCGGATCACCCGCGCGGCGAAGAACAGCATGGTTAGGCTCTTGCCGCTGCCCTGGGTGTGCCAGACCACGCCCGCACGGCGGTCGCCGGGCTTGCCGCCGTGCATCCGACCTGCCCAGTAGCGCCCGCGGTCGTCGCGCACCGCGCCCGGGTCGTTCATGCCGCTGGCGCGCACCGTTTCCTCCACCGCCGCGTTCACGGCGTGGAACTGGTGGTAGCCCGCAACGATCTTGTGCAGGGCGCCCGAGTCCGGGTCTTCCTCGAAGACGATGAAGTGCTGGAGCAAATCGAGGAACCGCTGTCGCTCGAACACCCCACGGATCAGCACCTCCAGCTCCAGCGCCGTCTTGGGCGCATCGCCCTCGCCATCGACGGTCCGCCAGACCTTGAACCACTCCTGGCTCGCCGTCAGCGATCCGATGCGTGCCTGCAGGCCGTCACTCACCACCAGCAATCCGTTGTAGTGCAGCAGGCTCGGCACCTCCGCCTTGTAGGTCTGAAACTGTGCATAGGCGCTCCAAATAGTCGCGCCCTCGTCCGCCGCGTTCTTCAACTCGATCAGCGCCAAAGGCAGCCCGTTGACGAGCACCACCAGATCCGGCCGGCGGTTGTGCTGCCCCTCGATCACCGTGAACTGATTGACCACCAGCCAGTCGTTCGCGGCCATGTCGGCGAAATCCACCAACCGCACCTTGTCGCCCTTGATCGAGCCGTCCGGGCGCGGGTACTCCACATCCATCCCATCGCGCAGCATCCGGTGAAAGGTCCGGTTCGTCTGCGTCAACGACGGGGTCGCCAGGTGCAGCACCTGGCGCAGCGCATCTTCCTGCGCCTCCTCGGGGATGGCCGGGTTCAGCCGCCGGATCGCCTCGTGCAGGCGGCCGATCAGCACCACATCGCCGAACGAGGTCCGTTCCGCTGCCGGTTCACCGGGCGTAAGGTGCGGCCCGTGCCCGACCGCATAGCCCAGCTCACCGAACCAGGTCAGGGCGGCGTGTTCGACGATGGATTCGTTGAGAGCGGACATGGTTGACCCATTCGTTCCGTAGGATTGATGCCCCGCGGTCTAGCGCCTTGCCGGACGTTACGAAACCGCCTCGATCAAGGCGCTGTAGAACATCTGGAAGCTCCTAGATTGGCTGCGCGAAGGGTTCAAGTGCTCGCCGATGGCCCGCGCTGCGGCGATCTTGGCGAGCCCGCCCTGGAAGTACCCGTGTCGCTGCATGATGCGCTCGAAGGTCTCCCAGGTGCCGCCAGCAATGCTGTCTGGGTCGCGAAAGCCCCGCCGATTCCCCAGGCTGGCGGGGGCACGGGGGTAGGCCGCTCGCACGGCTGACCAGTCGCCGAAATACCAAGCCTCCAGCTCCTCGATGGCGATTCGGTTCACCATCTGCCAGCGGCCGCTTTTGGCGCAGGAGCGGGTGCGCATGCCGGCTCCGGCGGCGATGCCTTCGATCCGGGCCTTTAGCGCACGGCAATCGTCGTCATCCCGATCGACGACGACCAGGATTCGCCAGTCGTCGGGTAGCCAGGCCGCGTACCCGCGCAGTCTCGCCTCAAGCTTGCCGAGCAGGTCGGTCTTGCCCTGGAAGGCGTGCACCTCGAAGGTCCGGTCCTGGGGCAGCAACCGGGGCAACAGGCCGCGCAGGAATGCCTCCATGGATGGCTCCTCCACCAGGAGCACCAAATGGCTGGCCGGCATGCTCAGCGCTTCCCCTGAGGGTGGGTCGGCGCACCCTGATTCACCAGCGGATCGCCGACGCCGAGCTGTCCCTCCATCCACAGGTGCCCCAGCAGCGCGCCGTGGTGGACAAATTCGGGCACGCCGGGTAAGTCCGCGGCGCGTTGCGTTTGCGTATAGCCCTGCTCGTCGCGCCACAGCACCCGCACCTCCTCCGGGCGCAAGGCGTTGAGGAAGAATGGAGAATGGGTGGTGACCAACAACTGGGTTCGGGCGCTGGCGGCCCGGCACTCCTCCGCGAGCTCCGGCAGCAGACGCGGGTGGAGGAAATTCTCCGGCTCCTCGATGCCGATAAAGGGCGGCGGCTCCGGGTCGAAAAGCAGCACGAGATATGCCAGCATCTTCAATGTGCCGTCGGAGGCGAAGCGAGCCAGCACGGGATGGCTGAAGGGTGCGTCCTTGATCTGCAACAGCAGGCGGCCGTCTGGCATGGTGTCGGCGAGCACCCGCTCGATCCGCGGCACGCGTCGGCGCAGCACCTCGAAGATCGCCTCCAGCCGGTCGCCGTGCTGCTCGGCCAGGTACTGGATGACGTTCGCCAGGTTGTCGCCGGTCTTGGTGAGCCGCTCTTGCGGTCCCGCCTCGGGTTGCCCGCGAGTGCTGTCGGCGGAGAGGTAAGAGACGTGCCACCCGGTGATGAATTCACGCAGGGCGGCGACCCGCGGGTGATCCGCAAACTGACCGAGTGCATTGACGGCCAGCAGGTCCGGCGACTTCAAAGGGACCTCGACTCGATGGTCCTGCTCGTCCGGCAGGTCTCCGCTCACCGCCTTGCCGAGTCCTTCGCGATAGTCCAGGAAGCGGAAGGGCTTGCCCTGGCTGCCGCGCCTCCAGCTCAGCCATTCCTCCACCACGACCGGGCCGCCCCGGGCCTCGTCGATGGCCAAGTGATAGGTAATGATCGGGTAGCCGCGCTCCCGGTACTTGATCTCAATGGAAACCGGGCCATCGCAGCCGCGGGTCTTCAGCTCCTTGGCCCGACCCCGTTTGTCCCAAGCCCGGCGCAGGCCCAGCTCGAAGCACTCAGCCAGGAAGGCGAAGACGTCGAACACCGTGGACTTGCCGCTGCCGTTGGGGCCGAGCAGGACGGTGAGGGGGGTCAGGGCCTTGAGCTCCACTTCCCGCAATGCGCGGAAGTTTTGCACCTTGAGGTATTCGATGCGCGGCACGCCTCGCGAGCTGACTTGCGGAACGGTCATGCAGCGGTCTCCAGAGATCGGATGGCGTCATTCACGCGCAGCTCGCCGCTTAGCAACGTCGGCAGCAGGGTGCCACGGAGGGCGGCGAGGGTGCGGGATTGTTCTTCAAGGGTTCGGATTTGGTTATCGAGCAGCGCCGCTTGGCGCTCGAAGGCCGCAACAACTTCCGGCGGCGGATCGACAAAGTTGAGACTCTCGAAGTTCTGCTTGTTGATGGACCCGAAGACAGTCCCCTCTGCTTCGTACCGGACGAAATCCGGGTACAGAGTGCCCATCGCGTAATAAGTAAACGACGTCGCATCGAACTTGTGCCGAACCGCAGCTACACCGCGCCCGATGCAGCAGCTTTCGTTAGCCATATTGACGTCGCCGACGGGAGCGCGAACGCTCACGAGCGTGTCGCCCGGCTGTGCATAGCGCGTTGGTGCTGTGCAAAATACTCGGCGGGTCGGGAAGCGGAATCCGAAGTCGGTTCTGCCTTGGTAGAACGGCAGGCCATCGCCTTCTTGGTTGTAGGTTTCGCCCGGCGGCGATTGGCCCATCGTGAGGTTGAAGGCGTCGCTCACTATACCTAGCCTCCACCCTTTGGGTACAACACGATCGACTTCGTGATCAAAACGATCCGGAAACAGTGCGCCGGTGGCGGAATCGAGGCACGGGATCTGCCGGCCGTCTAGTTTTGCGCGGACGGGGTCGAAATCCACGAACCAGCTCTGGAACAGCGCCCGCGCCATCGCCTCCAGCGTCGCGTTCATCCGCCGGTTCAACTCGATCTTGTCGTCCAGTGCCCCAAGGACTGTCGCGATGGCTTCTTGCTCGGCGAGTGGTGGGAGTGGGAATAATTGAGCGCCAAACGTATCCCGCGAGAGAGTTGGGTTTGATGTGCCGTCTTTGAGATGGTTCAGCCCAACATATTTCACCAAATGATAGGCGTATTTCAGGTCTAGGTCGGGTGTAAGAGTGCTGACGTAATAGGCCGTATCAATGACCCAGAAATCCTTATCGGACCATTCGACGCCGAGCGGACCTTGTCCTTTTCTACCTAGAATCAAGCCCGGTGCTTTAGCAAGCGCCGCGTTATGCCAACCGCATTGGCCATTCGTGCCGTATACAGGCACCTTTCCGGGTGCCCGTGTGTCGGCCTTCAGCGCGCGTCCGTAGTTCAACGTTATTAGCCTTCGAGCTGGAACCAATGGCCAGCGCCATTCAATGTCCTTGGCAAAGCCGCGTGGATAAGTTGCGGCGTCGGCTTTCGCCGTATCACCCGCCATAACTCAGCTCTCTCAGGTTAGCCTTCATTACCTGCTCCAACGTCGCGGTCTAAGCCGGTAGGTTGGGCCGACGCAGAGGCCCAACACGAGGAGCGCGCCTGCCCTTCCGAGCTTCCAAACGTTGGGGCTCGTTCCTCACCCCAACCTACGAGTTCAGTGGTCGCCATGCAGTTCCCATGTCACGGCATCCAGGATCATCTGCGCCATCAGGGCTTTCTGATGGGATTCGAGATAGCGGCGCAGGGATTCGGTCAGCTCGTAGGTTGGGCCGACGAAGGAGGCCCAACCTACAGGATTGCGGCTGCTTTCGCGGTCGTCGCAACTGTTTGCCCAACACGATGAGCGCGCATGAGCTACCGAGCTTCCAAACGTTGGGGTTCGTACCAACATTATCGCAGTTCGCCGAAATCGCCATCGAGATCCCCGCAACATCCCCAATCGGCGGAGACCCATTCCCGCGCAACAAACCGATGGAACGATGAGAACGGCCAATCGATGGCGCGGTCAACATGGCCGTGCTTAACCGGATTGTAATGCGCGTAATCGACATGACGTACCAGGTCGTCGTCGTCCCGGATCAGGTGCTCCCAGAAACGCCGCTGCCAGATGCCACGTTCCCCCTTGCTGGTTCGGCTCTTCGAAATCCGTTCTCCCTTCGGAATGCTCCGAGAAAAACAGCCTTTGATCTGATTCCAGCGCATCGAGTAATCGGAGTCGCCCTGGGGAAGAGCCCAGACCGCATGCATGTGCTCGGGCAAGACCACCCACGCAACGATCTCGAAATCATGTGCCTGCCGCACTTGCCGTACCGCCTCGCGAAAATCGTCGATGTGGTCGACGAGTAGACGACTTCTCCGGTCGGCAAGATTGACGGTGAAGAAGTAGGTGGCTCCGCCGATTAAGGTGCGTCGGTATCTCATGATGATCGGTACCTATGGCGGCGGTCTGCGCATGTTGGGGCTCGTTCCTCGCCCCAACCTACAGGATTCGCGGGCTGCCGCATGACGAGGAGCCAGTGGGTCCAGGTCAATTCGCTACGCAGGGCGTAGCCTTTTCCTGCGTCGGGGAAGGTGATGTAGAACTGCCGGAAATTCTTCAGATTAGCGACCGACACCCCGCGCCCGAATTCGTCTCCGAGTGCCAGCGCGAGGTTGCGGATGAGCTGGCTGCCGTACTCGGCGCGGGTCTCTCCCCCTTGCTCTTCCTCTACGATGCGCCGCCCGATCTGCCAATAGGTATCGACCATCGCGGCGTTGGCCGCCGCATAGGCGCGGGTGCGGGCGGCGCGTAGGAGTGCCCGCACGTCGTCGAGCAGGCGGGCAGAACGCGGATCGGGGGCGAGATCAGCCGCCATAACCGAGTCCCTTCAAGTTGGCGCGGATCTGGGCTTCGAGCCGGGCCGATTCGGCGAATTGCGCCTGAAGATCCGCGACCAGGCGGGTCATCTTGTCCTCGAAGGGTACCCCGTCGTCCTCGACCGCCTCGGCGCCGACATAGCGGCCGGGGGTGAGGACGTAGCCATGCGCCGCGATCTCGGCGGTGGTGGCGGATTTGCAGAAGCCGGGGATGTCGGCGTAGGGGGATGCCCCCTCTCCCCAGCCCTCTCCCGCGAGGGGAGAGGGGGACGTGCGGTCGCCGCGCCAGGCGTGGTAGGTAGAGACGATCTTGTCCAAGTCGGCGTCGGTCAGCTCGCGGTGGACGCGGTCGACGAGGGTGCCGAGCTTGCGGGCGTCGATGAAGAGGGTCTGTCCGCGGCGGTCGCGCCGCTTGCCGTCCCGTTTGTTCTTCGCCAGGAACCAGAGGCAGACGGGGATCTGGGTGCTGTAGAAGAGCTGGCCGGGCAGGGCGACCATGCAGTCCACCAGGTCGGCCTCGACAATGGCCTTGCGGATCTCGCCTTCGCCGGACTGGTTGGAGGACATGCTGCCGTTGGCCAGGACGAAGCCAGCCATGCCTCCTCCGCTCGGAGAGCGCGGCGCGAGGTGGTGGATGAAGTGCTGCACCCAGGCGAAGTTGGCGTTGCCCTTGGGCGGGACGCCGAACTGCCAGCGCACGTCGTCGTCCTTGCGGTGCCAGTCGGAGTCGTTGAAAGGCGGGTTGGCGAGCACGTAGTCGGCGCGCAGGTCCGGGTGCAGGTCGCGGCGAAAGCTGTCGGCGTGCTCGGGGCCGAAGTCGGCCTCGATACCGCGCAGGGCCAGGTTCATGACGGCGAGTCGGCGGGTGGTGGGGTTGCTCTCCTGGCCGTAGATGCTGATGTCGCCGAGCCGGCCGCCGTGGGCCTCGACGAACTTCTCGGACTGGACGAACATGCCGCCGGAGCCGCAGCAGGGGTCGTAGATGCGGCCATTGTAGGGGGCGAGCATCTCGACGAGGCAGCGCACGACGCAGGACGGGGTGTAGAACTGGCCGCCGTTCTTGCCCTCTGCCGAGGCGAACTGGGTGAGGAAGTATTCGAAGACCCGCCCAAGCAGGTCCTTCGAGCGGCTGGCGACATCGGCGAGCTGGATGGAGCCGATGAGGTCGATCAGCTCGCCGAGTCGGTGCTTGTCGAGGTCGGCGCGGCCGTAGCTCTTGTTGAGCGCGCCTTTGAGCCGGGGGTTGTCGCGCTCCAGCGCCACCATGGCGTCGTCCACGTCCTTGCCGATGCTGGGCAGCTTGGCGCGGGACTGGAGCTGCGCCCAGCGGGCCTCTTTGGGTACCCAGAAGACGTTGGCGGCGAGGTATTCGTCCTTGTCCTCGGGGTACGCGCCCGCGTAGTCGCCTTCGCCGGCGACCAGCCGGGCGTGGTGCTCGTCGAAGCTGTCCGAGATGTATTTGAGGAAGATCAGGCCGAGGACGACATGCTTGTATTCGGCCGCGTCCATGTTGTTGCGGAGCTTGTCCGCGGCGAGCCAGAGCTTGGCCTCGAAGCCGAGGTTGGCGGACGAGTCGGGCTTGGCTCCATTCGATTTGCGGCGGGCCATCGGATTCCCCTAAGGATGTATCCGGGAAGGATGCCGGGAGGTGCCTATCCACGCAAGGGCGGTCGCCCAGCAAGAGATGCAGGCGACGCTGCAAGAGGTCGCCGACGCGCAGGCAGGACTAGGCCGCGCCTTGAGCGCGGCCCTTTTTGCGAGCAGGCCCTTCAGCCCATTAGGATCAGAGCTGTTTGAAGATGCAGTCGAGCGCTGGCTGATTGGTGCCGGTGGGGTAGAAGGAGTTGATGAAGCTTCCGTAGTCCGACCGCGAGAACTGGCCAAGGAAGAGCTTGCTGCTCGCGTCCACAAAGGTGGTGTCGTTGCTGCTGGTGCTGAGCAGCCAGCCGATGGGCTGGTTACCCACGGACAGCTTGCCGCAATTGGTCTGAATGCGATCCAGGAAGGCCTCCGCATTCGAGCTTTCCACCACGGAGTCCCGAGAAAACCCGTCCGCCCCGCAGCCCGCCAAGGCAAGCAGGGAGGCCGAGAGCAGCAGGACGCTGGGCTTTGGATATCGCAAAACGCCGCGTTGGCTCGACATGTCCGATCCTCTTAGGTAATGGTGCAACCGACGGTGCGGCGGCCTGAAGCGTCGACGGATGAGCGCGTCGGAGGTATGCCGACGATGCCGATGAATCGGGATGCGGCACGGCCCATTTTCCGCGGCCTCCCTATTATCGGGCTCGCGCTCGGTCGCTTAGGTCGTTTCCTGCCGACTTCGAATCTTGGGCGACCGCCCCGTCTTTCATGTCCTGGCTCGCCGCGGCGGATTGTCCGATTGCGCGGGTGCGAAGTGGCGCATGGCTCGGGGAGAAGGCCTTTCGCTCTCCGGGGCGCGAAGGTGCCCGAGAACAGGGGGCTGCGTCAACGTCGTCCGGTCTCGTACGGTCTCGGGCGATGCCCCGCGGCCCCCGGGTCCGGCGCGAAAGCGCGTCGCTTGACTGGGACGGCAGTGAGCCGCGCGACAAAGGGAGCGGGCAGGGTTGGCCTTGATCAGCCACCCCACGGATGACATTCGTCGCGGCCGGGGGGCCGCGCCTACGCCCGTAGGAGCGGCCCCCCGGCCGCGACGGGTCCGCGACGACCTGCCGCCGGAGCTACGATCAAGGCCGGCAGGGTTCTTGGGTCGGGTAAGCTTCGGTCCCACGACCATGCCCGAGGGGCGCCTCAATCTTCGCTCCCCGGCCCCTTGGCCGCGGGCAGGGGCGCCGCTGTGCCATCGGACAGCAGCCGCACCTCCCGCTGGGGAAAGGGAAAGACCATGTCGGCGGCATTGACGGCCTCATACACGGCGGTGGCGAGATCGCTGCGCACCTGGAGGGTACTGTCGTAGTCGGTCCAGGCGCGCAGCTCGAAATCGATGGAGCTGTCGCCATAACCCGTGAAGAGGCAGCGGGGCGCCGGGTCGGCCAGGACGTCGGGATGGGCGCGCGCAACCCCTTCCAGCAGCGCGATCGCCTTGGCCGGCTCGGTGCCGTAGGCCAGCCCCACGGGGAGATCGAACCGTCGCTGCTGGTCGCTCAGGGTCCAATTGGTCACCTGATTGGAGGTCAGCTGGGAGTTCGGGATGATGACCTCCGCACCCTGGACGGTGCGCACCACGCTCGCGCGGATGCCGATGCGCCGCACCCGGCCTTGCAGATCGCCGACCTGGACCGCGTCCCCCACATGGATCGGCTGCTCGAACAGCAGGATCAGCCCGGAGACGAAGTTGTGCACCACGCCCTGGAGTCCGAGGCCGACGCCGACCCCCAGTGCCCCGGCGAAGACCGTCACTTGGGTGAGCGTGACGCCCAGGAAGTCCAGTGCGAGGAAGAACGCCAGGATCGCGATGCTGTATTGCAGCAGGCTGGAGGCCGCGTACGAGGTGCCAGCCGCAATCCCGACCCTGGGATAGACCTCCTCGTCGAGCACAAAACGCAGCGCGGCGGAGAGTAGATAGGCGACCCAAAGGGTCACGGCGAATGCAAGCACATCCCCGGCCGAGGTGCTGAAAGAGCCCAGCGTCAGGCGGGCCGCGAGTGCCTCTTGGAGCATTGTCAGGGTGGGCTCCCACAGACCGAGATAATCCAGATAGCGGAAGCACCAGCTCAGGACCGCGAGCCACAGGAGCCATCGCTGAATCCCGGATAGCAGCGAGTCCCGGCGGTTCGCCACCATGTGCAGGCACTTAAGCGGCCAGACGCGGAACGCGAAGGCGATCATTGCGGTCCCCACCTCGAGCGCCGCAAAGAACCAGAGCGCGTCCGCGGCTCCGACCAGGACCGCGGGGGTCGTCAGTGGGGCGAGGCGGAGATAGCCCAACAGGCTCGCGACGAGCCCGATCGCCAGGGTGGCCAGGGCGGCTGCCGCCAGTAGACGCCAGGCCCGATGCGCGCCCGATCGAAACCCCTCCGGCTGTCTCGCCTTGGATCTGAAGCACAGCAGCAAGGCGATCAGGGCGATCCCGCCTGCCAGCGACTCCACGAAGACGATGGCCTGCCCGATAACGGGAGGGACCCCGCCGAATGCATGTCGAACCATATCCAGGGCAAAGAGCAGTCCCAGGGCGTAGAGCGCCCGGCGCACCGCGGTGCCCGCCAGTGGCCGGACCAGGACGATCATGGGAGCCAATGCGAGCGCCCCCAGCAGATCCTTGACCCGGAGCGGCGTCGGGGAGGGAAAGCTCGTGGCGAACATCAGCGCGACCAGCGCGGCGGCGGCGAAGGGGCGGTCGAGCACGATGGCGATACGCGAGACGTCCTCGCCGCTCCCGGCCCATTGACTCGCCCGTCGCCGCGCCGCGACCAGAGCCACCAGCGTGAGGACGAAGAGTCCCAGGTGCAGCGGCATGCGTTTGGACGGATCGTGCAAGTAGATGCGGATCTCTGCCCGGTAGGTCGCGAGGATCTGCGACAAGCGGTCGGGGACGGCGGCGAGCCCCTCCGCCCAAGGCCCGGGGCTCCAGAGCGGTCGGCCCTCCCGTGCGAAAAGGCCGCCCACGGCGCTGCGTTGGGCATCCAGGATCCAAGTCCTGGCAGTCTCGCAACGGGCGACTTCGCTTGCGATTCTGCCCTGCAGGTCCAGCGCCTCGTTGCGCCGGACCCGATACAGCGGCTCGGCCGCCTCGATCTGCGCGAGCGTGTCGTCGATCAATTGCAGGACGCCCGCCGGGTCGGCCGCGCCCGTTGCGGCTTGCCGGGTCAGCGCCCAGGTCGCCTGAAGTCCTTGGAGCTGCGTCACTGCGTTCTGCAGCGCGGTGACATGGTCGGTGAGGTTGGTTAGCCAAGCCGTCAGGTCGCGTTGACGGCCCTGCCAGAGATGCTCGTCGGCCTGGAGCGCCTCCAGCGAGGGCTGATCCTTGAGCATGTCTTGGGTCCACCCGAGGTTCGTATCCACATGGGCGCTCAACGCGGGGAGGGCCTTGCGGATGGCCAGGATCTCGCCGTCCGGGACTGGAGCCGCGGCGAAGCCCCGCAGCAGATTGGCCACGTCCGTAGCGGACGGCGCGATCCGCTCGATCGGGATCGGCGCGGCGGGAGTGGGTGCAGGGTCGCTCGGGGCGGGCGGCGACTGGGACTCTGCCGTCTGGGGCTCGGCCGCGCCCGCGAAGGCCCCGGCTCCGATCGACAATGCGCCGGCCAGGAGCAGCAGGCAGGCCAGCAGCGCGAAACGGCGAGAACGCCGGACCGCGCCTAGGGGCGGGTCTGACTTCGTCGAGCGCCGTCGTTGGCGCCCGGTCGCCGGGACCCGGCTCCGGCCCGAAACGGGCCAGGACTCGGCGAGCATGCGCGCTAGATGCCACGGTGGCCGCATGTCCCCCTCCGGATTCGAATGGCGTTACGGATCGATCTCGTTCCGCCGCATGCCAACAGACAGGGTCCACTGGTCGTCATGCCCGGGTTGTCGCCGCAGATCTTAACGCCTGCCGAACCTGGCCGTCGCGGGCGGTCTCGCCGAGCATGTCGAAAGAGTGGCGGTTCCGCGACTTGGGACTCGTCGTCGGCGTAGCGGTCGGCGTTGAGCGCGGCAAAGCGTGCCTCGCGGATCAACGGCAGGGAGTGGTCGCGCATCGCGAAAGTCCCCAAGTCCGGACTCGCCTTGTCGATGCAGGAGGTGCGAGCGGGGAGGGGGGCATGCAAGGCTGCGGCGCTCTACGCCGCCGTGCCTCGCCGAGGGGTGAAGTGGACCCCGAAAGCGACAGTGCCTATCGCAGGTCATGACCGCGCGGGCATGGAGTGGCGGCTGCGCGACGGTGCCCGCCTGCCGTTCGCCCGCGTTAGCGGGCTTCTTGCATTCTGCCGATCTGCTCTTAAACTGCACGGCTATTCAATATGCTAGAAATAAGCAAGCAATGGAATCAGGGAAATGCAGCGCGGCGATCCAGCCGCCGGTGCTGGTAAGCCCGAGGCGCTCAAGCACGGTTTCAGCGGGCTTTGGCCGCCCTGGACTGCGCCTGGGTCTTCTCCCTGCCCGCCACCCTGACGTTTTAGCCTGCAACAGACCTCGAACCTGCCAGTGAACAAGATTGATCGACCAGATACCCTCGATGCCGAGGACGCACACCTTCAGTTTCCGGACTGCGTCGGGCCCGACTGGGATGCGGGACCGCCACGCCGCGAGGAGATCGCCGCGCTCGGCGATTTCGATTTCGGCGAGTCGACTGCCGCCGTGTTCGACGACATGCTCGACCGCAGCATCCCCGAGTACCGCGAGCTTCAGCGGATGATCGGCGAGCTTGCCGCCGCCTTTGCCGAGCCGGATACGCGCATCTACGATCTGGGCTGCTCCACCGGTATCACGCTCGCGACCCTGGCGAATGCGGTCAGGCTCCCCGTCGATTTTGTCGGACTCGACTATTCGCCGCCCATGCTCGAGCGTGCCCGCGGACGGCTCGCGGGGTTCGCCGAGACCGACCGCCTGACGCTCGTCGAAGGGGATCTCAACTGTGGGGCCGAGGTGAGCAACGCCTCGGTCGTTGTCCTGAACCTGACGCTGCAATTCGTCCGGCCCCTGCGGCGCGACCGTCTGATCGCCGATATCAATCGCGGCTTGAATCCTAACGGCTGCCTGATTCTGGTGGAGAAGGTTCTTGGAAACGACTCGCTCTTCAATCGCACCTTCATCAGGCTCTATTACGAGATGAAGCGGCGTAACGGTTACAGCGACCACTGAGATCGGCCGCAAGCGGGAGGCGCTGGAGAACGTGCTGATCCCCTACCGCGTCGACGAGAATTTCGAGCTGCTGCGCCGCAACGGTTTCAATCAGGTGGATATCTTTTTCAAGTGGTACAACTTCTGCGGAATCGTTGCGGTGAAAGGACCATGATTGCCATCGGGAACTTCTTTTTCCGTTTTCGCAACGCCATCTTTCCGGTCGTCATGGTCTGCGCGGTCTTGCTCGCGAGACCCCACTACAGCTTCGGCAGCGCGGCGGCCGATTGGCTCGCCGACTTGATCGGCATCGCTTTGATCTTCGCCGGCCAAAGCCTCCGCGTGCTCACGATCGGCTACGAGTACATTCGGCGGGGTGGCCGCGAGGGGCGCGTCTATGCCGAAGGTCTTGTTCAGGGAGGCGTCTTTGCCCACTGTCGGAACCCGCTCTACCTGGGAAATCTTCTCATGGCGACGGGCTTTCTCGCGGTCCTTGGCCACGCCGGACTCATCGCGCTCGGGGTGCCCCTGGTTCTACTGGTCTACATGGCGATCGTGTCCGCAGAAGAGGACTACCTGTCCCGTCGCTTCGGCGCCCCCTATGACGCCTACCGCCTGCGCGTCAATCGCTGGATTCCCGATTGGAAGGGATTCCGCGAATCCGTCGCTGCGATGCGCTTCAATTGGCAACGCGTCATCGTCAAGGAGTACAACACGATCTTCGGCGTCCTGACGGGGCTCGTGATCGTCGAGACCTGGACCCGGGTCGCCGAGAACGACATGACCCAGGCGCGACTTACCTGGACGATCGGGGCCGGATGTGCTCTTTTCGGAGGTTACCTGCTCGTTCGATCGCTCAAGAAGAAACAGCGACTGCGCGGCTAAGGGGTCGCCCCCGAGCTTTGCGTCCCGTTCTTCAGACGCATGCTGCTGCGCCAGGAGCCGGTGCGGGGATGCGCCTCGCGCCGACCAGGTGTCTGCGCTCCAGGTGGCGGGTCAGACCGGATGGGCCGTCCCGATGGCCTGGCGGACTGCGCGCAGCCGCTCCGGATCGAGTGCCTGGACTCGCTGGCCGGATGTGCAGAGTGCCCCGCGGAATCCCAGGTAGTCGGGGGCGAGGGGCAGGAGGACTGAAATATCGTCCAGACGCAGCGAGCCGGCGAGGCCGCATAGAAGGCCGAGACCCCGGGCTTGGCGGACGAAGTCGGCGAGCGCGTCCGGGATCAGGCAGTCGAGCAGGCATCCACCGGCCTTGTCGGCGGTGTCGAGCATCACGCCGGCGCAGCCGGCTTGGGCGAAGGGGGCCAGGTCCGCGATGGGCGGGGAGCGGTCGGCGAATAGCACCGCGACGATAGCGGCCCGGATTGCAGCGGGCTGGCTGAGGTCTGCGACCGCGGGGAGCAAGGCGCGGACATGGGCGTGCGAGAAGAACCCGATCTTGACGTAATCCACACCGGTTGCGGCGGTCGCCCGGATAGCGTTCAGGACCAGGCCCGGATCTGCCGACAGATCGCCGATGGTGGCGCTGGTCTGCGCCCGGCCGGCGATGCGTGTCAGGATGGCGCTGATCGCGGGGAGCGGCAGCGCGCCCAGCGCACCTCGGCTGGGGTCTTTGAGGTCGATGAGGTCGGCACCGCCGCGGATCGCAAGCTCCGCCTCGTCCGGGTCGGCGACGCTCGCCAGCATTCGGGTCGGCGTGCGGATCATGGCGCCGCGTCTCCGGCGGCGGTGTCCGACCGGTACGCCGACACCCGCTCCATCAGCCAGCCCCAAGCCTCCAGCTCCGCAGGTCCGGCGGTCTTGTCCACGGCGATACGCAGATACTCGATCTCACGGGTCACCTTGTCCGGGGGCAGCAGGTCCAGCCGGCTCGCAAGGATTGCGAGCTCCAGCACGGCGGCCCGTGCACGGTTGAAACCCTGAAAGGGGCGGTGTGTCGACTCCCGGACCGGTCTGCAGAGCAGGCTCGGGCGCACCGGGTCTTCCTGGATCTCTTCAAGCGTCACCTCGCAATGGGCCAGGCTGTCGGCCAGGCGCGGGGCGTCGATGCGCTGCGACGGGGCCAGTGGCCAGTCGCGGCGACCGGTGAGGCAGCCGGCGAAGACGCGCACGTCGTCGGTGTAATTGATGGCCGCGCAGCGCAGTTGTATGAGATTGTCCAGGGTCCGGGAGGGACGGAAGGGTGCGATGAGGATCAGCTCCCCGCGCCGCCGGATGCCCATGGGGGCGATATGCGCTGCGCCGCTTGTGTCCGCGGTGGTGAGGATGACCTCTTGGATAAAGTCTTGGCTCAAGATGCGGGTTCTTCCATCGGCCGACGTCGCGCTGTCATGCGGGGTCATCGCTATTTGAGTGGAGACGATGGGTTTCGCTGCGCTCGACCCATCCTACGGGAACATTTGTCCAGTCTGTCAGCGATGCTGCAAGCGCGATGGGGTGCGAGGTCATGGCCAACGCCGGGAATCCAGACTCGCCGCTAGCGCCGCGTAGTGCCAACCTCCCGATAGCGCTCCATGTCCTCGGCGACCTCCGGCACCGCGCACCCCCATTTAAGCGGCCGGTCCTGGACATAGCGCTTGCCGAGCTGGAATGCGATCTGGGCGCGCGCCAGCTCGACCCCTAAATAAAAGGCATGCCCGGCATCCTGATCGACCTTGAGGTGCGGGTAGAAGTCGAACGGGTCCTCGAAGGTCAATAGTCCGTCCCGGTTGAAGCAATGGATGCCCTGGCTGCTGACCTGGATGCGGAAGTTGGGATCGCGGATGGCTACGGCCAGCTCCTGGATCTCGTCCGCCCCATAGGGGAAGGGGGAGCGCTCGTGCAGCGCGGTCAGTCCAGCGTCGATCTGTTTGGGTAAGCTCTGCTGCTCGCGCGCCCAGTGCATGATTCGGCGCGCCCGGTCGGCCTCTCGGATGGCGCTGCGGCAATGGGGGCTCACCTGGGTGGCGAGTATATGAGTGATGCGCAGCTCCGAGATCAGGCCCATGAGGATTGCATTGATCCCCGCGGTGTCCGCCTCCGTGAGCTCGGTGAGGTTACCCACGCCCATCATGATCTCGGTCCCCGGGTGGGACTGTCTCAAGCTGTGGTAGCGCACCACGGAATCGGCGAACCCGAAATGGATAGGGTCCAGGATGGGGTCGGCGATATAGGTACGGCCTGCTGCGTCCATCCGCGCCATGGCCCGCTCCAGGGAGTGCAGATCGCCGGGGCGATGCGGGACTAGCACGGGGATCGAGGGTACCTCGTCGGCGATCCAGAGGTTGTCCTCGTCCAGGCTCAGTAGAAAATCCGCCCCCGCCTGCCCGCCGGCCAAGAGCTCCGAGGGCTGTATGGAGTCCACGCTGACCTTCATGCCTGCCGCTTTAAGCCGCCGGACCGTATCCGCGAGATGGTCGAATGGGGTGTCCGGCAGACAGCCCAGATCGATGACATCGGCCCCGTCTGCCCGGAATGCGCGCGCCCGCTCCAGGATGGCATCCGCCGGCAGTCGCGGCGCATCGACGATCTCGGCGAAGATCTGCACGTCATAGCGACTCAGGTCCGGTTTGCGGCCCTCCTGGCCGAAGAATCGGGGCAGGTCCATGAGCTCCTCGGGTCCCCGCTCGACCGGGATGCCGAAATGCGCGCTCAATGCGGCCAAGTCGCCGCGGCAACGCCCGGGGATGACGATCCGGTCTGCGCCCCCGGTGTCGGTCAGCCGGCGCCGGATCATGTCCGCGGTCATCAGTGCCGCGACCTTGACCCCAAGCTGGCGCACGGACCAGGTGCGGCCCTGGAAGTCGATCCCCGCAAGCACCCGCAGCAAGGGCGGCTCTGCAAGCTGTCCGGTCAGAAATAGGATGTGCTCGCTCATCGCGCCGGCACTTCCAGGGCGGCTGCCAGGTCCTCGATGCGCTCCACCACGGTGGTGTGCTCCATGGCGCGCAGCCGCTCGACGTTCTCCAGGTCGATCCGCCGCGGATAAACCATGACCATGCCGCCCGGGGCTTGCGTCTCCATGACGGGTGCGGTGTCGCAGGCAAAGACGACGCTCGGGACTCGGCATTTGCCGGCCTGGGCATAGATGTTGGTCACCAGTGTGTCAGCGATCCCCCAGACCATCTTGGCGACCGTATTGGATGTCGCGGGGGCGACCACCAGACGCGCGTACCGTCCTTGATAGAAGAGCGCCACCGGGGGGGAGCTGGCCGCAGTATCCCGGTAGCAGGTCATCCGCTCCCGCAGCGACTTGAGGTCATAGCCGTACTGGGCCAGCACCTCGGCCCCAGCCCGGCTGAGAAAGAGATCGATGTCCGGTCTGGAATAGACCAGCTCCAGGCACTCACGCAGATAATGCCCGGAGCCGGTGAGTGCCCAGGCCAGACGGGGATTGTCGCAGTGTTTCATCCCGATCGATCGCTGCGGTGCAACTTCCGTCATCGCGTGGGATTAATTCCATACCGCTTCATCCGCCGATAGAGGGTATTGCGGCTAAGACCCAGATTCTTGGCGACCAGGCTCACGTTCCAGTGGGTCTCGTCCAGCACCCGCAGCAATGCGCCGCGCTCGGCGAGATCCAGTGCATTGAGCTCGGCTCCGGGCGCCTTCGGCGGCATCGCCTCCTTGGGCAGGGTACGCAGCTCCTCGGGCAGGTCCGCGATCGCGATCCGGCGGTCGTCGCAGAGCGCGGCGACGGTGCGCAGCGTATTGCGGAGCTGGCGCAGGTTGCCCGGCCAGGGGTAGGCGACCAGTCGCTCCAGTGCGGCGGGCTGCCATTGGAGCGGCGTCCCGCTGCCGGCTTCTTCCTGGGCCACCTTGAGGATCAGCTCCCGCCGGTCGGTACGCTCCCGCAAGGGCGGTATGACGATGGAGATTCCGTGGATGCGATAATAGAGGTCGGCGCGGAACCGGCCCTCGTCGATCAGTCCCCGCACGTCCCGGTGGGTGGCGCTGATGAGCTGGATGGACACCGCGATGGGCTTATCCCCCCCTAATGGCATCACGGTGCGGTCTTCGAGCACCCGCAGCAGGCGCGCCTGGAGGTTCAGGGGCATGTCGCCGATCTCGTCCAGGAACAGGGTGCCGCCGTCGGCCTGGACGATCTTGCCTCGGCTGCCCTCCCGGCTGGCGCCGGTGAATGCACCGGCCTTGTAGCCGAAGAGCTCGCTCTCGATCAGAGACTCGGGGAGCGAGGCGCAATTGAGCGCTACGAACGGTTTGTCCCGCCGCGCGCTCGCCTGGTGCATGGCGCGGGCGAAGACGTCCTTGCCCACTCCGGTCTCCCCGAGCAGCATGCAGGGGATATCCCGATCCAGCACCTTGAGCACGGTCTCCACGTTCTGGCGCATCCTCGGGTCGCCGAAGTGCAGCGAGTCGAATGGGTTGTAGCGTACCGGACAGGTCTCGTCGGCCGGCCGGGTCGAGGGCTTGAGGAGCGGGGCCGGGGCGGGGCGGGCCGAGTCCTCCGGCGGCTGCACCTTGGCATAGAAACGCCGCTCTGAGCGGGTCTCGTGGATCGGGAAGGCCGGGTGGCTAGAGGAATGTGCGCGCTTGATGAGCATGGGCAGCGCGATGGTAAAGAGGTCCACGATCTCCCGCCCGACGATCTGCTGCGGGGAGTCGAGTCCCAGTTGGAAGATTGCGCTACGGTTGGCTGCCAGCACCCGCCCGTCCGGGGCGAATGCGATGAGCCCCTCGCCCAAGGTGCCGATGAACTCGGCCCGGCTGTGGCAGCGGAAGACATAGGCATGCTTTAGCGCGCAGCAGAAGACCCGGTTCTCGATCATCTGCGCCGACATGTTGAGCAGCACCATGGTGTGGCGCTGGGCCAGCTCCGCCTGGCTCGATGCGTCCAGGATGGCGAGCACGTTCCCGTGGGGGTCGAAGATGGGTGCGGCGGCGCAGGTGAGCGTGGCGTTGCGGGTGAAGAAATGGTCGCTCTTGTGGATAACCAGCGGCTTCTTCTCCACCAGGCAGGTGCCCATGCCGTTGGTGCCCTGGACCTCCTCGCTCCACACTGCCCCGGTCTGGATGCCCACCTGGGCGGCAGTGTCCGTGAAGACAGGGTCGCCGATGTAATTGAGGAGGACCCCGTCCTGGTCGGTCAGCATGATCGCGTGGCCGGAGCCCGCGAGCTGTTGGTAGAGGTTGGTCATCTCGTGGCGGGCGATCTCCAGGAGGTGACAACAGCGCTCCTGGCGGTCTTTAAGGTCCCCGCGGGGAATGACCTTGGGCTCGGGCGGGAAGCCCGGATCCAGGCCATAGCCCAGATAGCAGCGTCGCCAGGAGGCGATGGTCAGCTCGTCGACGTTGGCGCCGATCAGGCGATCGCCGGCCAGGGTCGCGCGGACCAAGGTCTCGTGCGGGGATTCGTGCACGCCCGGGCCATCGCCCGGACCAAGCTTCAGAATTGCATCACCCACGGTCCTTATCCTCCAGCGGTGTGGGGCCGTGCGGGCGCGGACCCGGGCCCCCTGGTCTCCCTGGGCCTGCACAGGTTAGGGAGATCCGATTGTTATTGTTGGGGTCGATATCAGCGAATCGGGTCGCTGGGTCCGACCCCGGGCGGGCGCGCCGGACCCGCCGACACTGTTTCGACAGCCTCTACATGGGCCGTTGCGGGCACAAACCAATGGACTCCGTGTGGACAAGCGCGCCGTTTGGGACGCCCCGGCGATGCGCCGCCCCGCTCCATCTCGTCTACAAGGGGCCTGGCCCCTCGACGAATGTCCGATCCTGGCAATTTAGTCAACTTAAGCCAACCAGCGGGCTTGCACAAGCGGGGCGCGGGCGCAAGGCTTGCCGTTTGTCTGCTGCGGGTGTCAGACCGGCGGCCCCGCATGGTCGACAACACCGTCATACCCCTCTCGCGTACCGCACGGCCCGCGATCCGGGCCGCCCTGCAGTCTCTAGGCGAAGGCGATCGTCAGGCGCTCGGCAGGCACACGATATGCCTGCTCATCAGCGAATCCCGACCAGGAATGCGGCAGGCGGCAGTATCGGGATGCCACGCCAGGGGTGCATGCCCGTCAGATGCGGATCGCTCGATACGATCAGCTCCGCCTCTGCCGTCTCGGCCAGCGCCAGGAACATGTTGTCCTTGGGGTCCGGGCAATCCGAGACCGTGGCATTGACCTCGATCATGACGGCGTGGGCGCGAAAACCGGCCACGAAGGCCTGACGCTGCGGGGCTGGCGCGTAGCGGTCGAATTTCGATCGAGCCAGCACCGTTTCCAACTCGGCGAGCGTTTCCCGGCTTACACATACCTCGAACGTCAGCAGGGCCTTCTCCAGGGCCAACGCCGGGATCGAGTCCGGACGGAGCGCTGCGCTCACCAGGACCCCGGTGTCGAGAACCGCGCGCCTAGCGAAGCTCATGGACCAGCCGATCGACGTCTTCGTCGGTCAATACGGCCGCGTCAGGCTGTGTGGCGGTCGCGCGCCGATAGCTCGCATACCAGCTCACCGCATCTTCACGGCGCTTGTGCACGTCCTGGATCGCCTTAAGGTCGTGCTCGGATACGACGTAGGCAACCGTTCGCCCGCGCCGAGTAATCTCGATCGGCTCGCGTTGAGCCCGGTCGATGAGCTCTCCGAAGCGGTTTTGTGCCTCCACCGAAGTCATCACAATCATGCCGCGCTCCGAACTAGGTAATTTGGCTATAACGGCCAGTTTAGCGATGCTCCGGCACCACCGCAACGCTCGCCCTCGCGATCAATCATCTACCGCTCCGCGTCCTCCGCATCTCCCTGGCGAATCCTCCAGACCATAGCCTCGTCCGCAGACCAAATGTGCTTGGGGGCCGGCGTGTCGATCAGGGTAAGCAGGTCCTGCAGTGCGGGGCTGCCCGCGTCCGGATCGCCCCGCCTGCCGATCTATTCTGTCTGTTGCAAAAAAGCGGCCGATTTAATGACACCTGTTTCAGATTCGGCACATCTACCGGGCGTACTTTGGTGGCTTCGCGCCACACACTGCGCGCTCGGGCGGACCCCGCCCGCGCTCGGGCATGAAGGGACTGCGCACGCGGCTGCGCCGCGTTGCGGACCTGCGGGCGCCGCTCGTCGGAAGAACGCTCCCCGTGCTTCGCCAGTCTCGAATACCCGATCGTCCGGCATGGCAAGCATCTTGCGCTAATCCCCCGGAAAAGTCCCCGCGGCCAGGTCTCGCGTACCCCGGGGCGCAATCGACTGGCCTGCCCCGGATACCGGCAATTGTGGAGAGTCCTCCAAGAGCAGGGAGCACCCTGACCCCTTCGCCGAAGTCCGCGAAGGGGTCTTTTTCGCCGCGCTACTCCACCGCTTAAGCGACTAACTCGAGAGAATCTGCCGTCAATGCTCGACCGCTCGCCGAACCGGGCATCGCCCAGTCCACCGAACCCCGAGCCGGGCGGGCTTACCCCAGCCAGTTCGGAGTCCGTGCGCCGGATTGTTCAGGAATACCGGGATCTGCCCGGGGCCATGCTCCCGTTGCTCCATGCGATCCAGGGGCACCTGGGTTGGGTGCCGGCAGCGGCCATCCCACCGATCGCCGACGGGCTCAATGTCTCCCGGGCCGAGGTCCAGGGTGTGCTCGACTTCTATCGCGACTTCCGCCGCTCCCCCCCGGGGCGCCATATCGTGCAGATCTGTCGGGCCGAATCCTGTCAGGCCATGGGCTGCGCGGCGATCGAGGCACAGGCCCGGGAAGTCCTGGGGCTTGACTATTACACGACCACCCCGGACGGGGCGCTGACCCTGGAGCCCGTCTATTGCCTGGGCAACTGCGCCTGCTCGCCCGCAGTGCGGGTGGACGACGAGATCCTCGGCCGGATGGATCCCCAGGGCTTCGCGGCGCTGGTCCGCACACTGCGCGAGCAGGAGTCGGCCCCATGAGCGACCCGGCCCCCACCCGCATCTATGTCCCGATCGACGCCGGCGCGCTTTCCGTCGGTGCGGATCCGGTCGCCCAGGCGATACTCGACGAGGCGGCCCGGCGCGGGCAGCCGATCGATCTGGTTCGAAACGGCTCCCGGGGACTCTTCTGGCTGGAGCCCTTGGTAGAGCTGGAGACCCCGGCCGGGCGTGTCGCCTATGGCCCGGTGCGTCCTCAGGACGTGGCTGAGCTGTTCGCAGCCGGCTTGCTACAGGGCCGCCCACACCGCCTATGCCTGGGACTCACCGTCGAGATCCCCTATCTGGCGAGCCAGGAACGCCTGACCTTCGCCCGGGTGGGCCTGACCGATCCTTTAAGCCTCGCCGACTACCGCGCCCACGGGGGATTCGCGGGCCTGGACCGGGCGCTCTCCATGAGCGGTGCCGATCTGGTTCAGGAGGTCAAGGACTCGGGCCTGCGCGGTCGCGGCGGTGCGGCCTTCCCCACCGGGGTCAAATGGGAGACGGTGCGCAACGCCCAGGCGCCACGCAAATATGTCGTCTGCAATGCGGACGAGGGAGACTCTGGAACCTTCTCCGATCGCATGCTGATGGAGGGCGATCCCTATTGTCTGATCGAGGGTATGGCGATTGCCGCACTCGCGGTGGGCGCCACCCAAGGCTACATCTATTCCCGCTCCGAGTATCCCCATGCCTTTCGTACCATGCGGACGGCGATCGACCGGGCGCGGGAGTCAGGCTATCTGGGGATGGATATTCGGGGCTCCGGCCATGCCTTCGAGCTGGAGATCCGGATGGGGGCCGGTGCCTATATCTGCGGCGAGGAGACCTCCATGCTGGAGAGTCTGGAGGGCAAGCCCGGCCTCGTGCGCTTCAAGCCGCCCCTGCCCGCAGTCTCCGGCCTGTTCGGCCTGCCCACCGTCGTCAACAACGCAATGAGCCTGGCCTCGGTACCCGTCATCCTCGCTCAAGGTGCGGCCTATTATCGGGACTACGGGATGGGGCGCTCCCACGGCACCTTGCCCTTCCAACTCGCGGGCAATATCCGTCGCGGCGGTCTGGTCGAGAAGGCATTCGGGCTTAGCCTCGCCAACCTGCTTTACGACTACGGCGGCGGCTCGGCGAGCGGACGGCCCATCCGGGCGGTCCAGGTGGGCGGGCCGCTGGGGGCCTATATCCCGGAGTCCCAATTCGAGGTCCCGCTGGACTACGAGGCCTATACCCGCATCGGGGCGATGATCGGACACGGCGGCATCGTCGCCTTCGACGATACCGTGGACATGGCCCGCATGGCCCGCTATGCGATGGAGTTCTGCGCCCACGAGTCCTGCGGCAAATGCACGCCCTGCCGGATCGGCTCCCGCCGCGGGGTGGAAGTCATCGACCGCATCGTCGCCAATCAGGACCGGGCCGGGAACCTCGCGCTGCTGGAGTCCCTGTGCGACACCATGCTCCACGGGTCGCTCTGCGCCTTGGGCGGCATGGCCCCCTATCCGGTGCTCTCGGCGTTGCGGCACTTTCCGCAAGACTTTGGACTCCAAACTAGGGATCTCGAGGCAGCGAGCGGCAGGGCAACATAGCGGTTGCTCGACGTCTAAAGACAATGTGCCGCAAATTCGCGCAAATAGCTCCATAGCGTGCGCTTCATTTGCGTCTATTTTGCGTGCATTTGCGGCTAAACTTCTTCCCCGGCCGACGGCTCGCGCTGAAACGGTCGATCTGCCGGGACATCCGAGGCAAGTCCATGTCCCTACCCCGCGAGCTCGACTACGGCACACCCGCTCGCACCGCGGCGCGGATGGCGACCCTGACGATCGACGGCATGGAGGTCTCGGTTCCCGAGGGGACCTCGGTGATGCGCGCGGCGGAGTCGGTCGGGAGCCGGATTCCGAAGCTCTGCGCCACGGATACTTTGGAGCCGTTCGGCTCCTGCCGCTTATGTCTCGTTGAGATCGAAGGTCGGCGGGGCTACCCGGCCTCCTGCGCCACCTCGGTTGAGTCGGGCATGCGGGTGCACACCCAGTCCGACAGGCTCGCCGAGATCCGCCGGGGGGTCATGGAGCTCTATATCTCCGACCATCCGCTCGACTGTCTCACCTGCGCCGCCAACGGCAATTGCGAGCTCCAGGACATGGCAGGTGTCGTGGGTCTGCGAGAGGTCCGTTACGGTATGGATGGGGCCAATCATTTCGATGCAGCAAGCGCCCGTCCAAAGGACGCGTCCAACCCCTATTTCAGCTTCGACCCGGCTAAATGCATCGTCTGTAGCCGCTGCGTGCGAGCCTGCGCCGAGATTCAGGGCACCTTCGCCCTGACGATCTCTGGGCGCGGATTCGCATCCCATGTGAGCGCCGGGCAGGACCAGCCCTTCATGGACTCCGAATGCGTCTCCTGCGGGGCTTGCGTCCAGGCGTGCCCGACCGCCACGCTCATCGAGAAGTCAGTGATCCAGCTGGGCCAGGCAGAGCGGTCTGTCGTCACCACCTGCGCCTATTGCGGGGTGGGCTGCGCATTCAAGGCCGAGGCGAAGGGAAACCAGGTGGTCCGAATGCTCCCCTGGAAGGACGGCCAAGCCAACCACGGACATTCCTGCGTCAAGGGCCGCTTCGCCTGGGGCTATGCCACGCACCCGGACCGGATCAAGACCCCCATGATCCGTAAGTCTATCCATGACCCCTGGCAGCCGGTCTCTTGGGACGAGGCATTGGGCTATGCCGCCTCCGAGCTCAAGCGCATCCAGGCTCGACACGGGCGCGGGTCGGTGGGCGGGATCACGTCTTCGCGCTGCACCAACGAGGAGACCTATCTGGTGCAGAAGCTGGTACGCGCGGCCTTCGGCAACAACAATGTGGATACCTGTGCCCGGGTCTGTCATTCGCCGACTGGCTATGGATTGAAGCAGACCTTGGGCGAGTCCGCCGGGACCCAAACCTTCGACTCGGTGCTTTCGGCCGATGTGGTCATGGTCATCGGGGCCAATCCCACCGACGGTCATCCGGTCTTTGCCTCCCAGCTCAAACGTCGGTTGCGCGAGGGCGCCCGGCTCATTGTGGTGGACCCGCGCCGCATCGACCTGGTGAAGAGCCCCCATATCGTGGCGGACTATCACCTGAAGCTCCTGCCCGGGACCAATGTCGCCATCGTCAACGCGCTGGCCCATGTCGTCGTCGCCGAGGGCTTGGCGGACGAGCTATTCGTCGCCGAGCGCTGCGAGCCCGAGTCGTTCGCCGCCTGGCGGGCCTTCGTCGCCCAGCCGGATCAGTCACCCGAGGCCACCGAGTCGATGACCGGGGTGCCGGCCGAGCTGGTCCGCGGTGCCGCCCGGCTCTATGCGGGGGCGCAGAACGCGGCCATCTATTACGGGCTGGGCGTCACCGAGCATAGCCAGGGCTCCACCATGGTCATGGGCATCGCCAACCTCGCCATGGCTACCGGCAATATCGGGCGCTTGGGCGTAGGCGTGAATCCGCTGCGCGGCCAGAACAATGTGCAAGGCTCTTGCGACATGGGCTCCTTCCCGCATGAGCTTCCGGGCTATCGGCATGTCTCGGACAGCGCCACCCGCACCCTGTTTCAGGGCGCCTGGGGGGTGGAGATCGACCCGGAGCCGGGTCTGCGCATCCCCAATATGTTCGAGGCTGCACTCGACGGGAGCTTCAAGGGTCTCTATTGCGAGGGCGAGGACATCGTCCAATCGGACCCCAATACCCAGCATGTCCAGGCGGCATTGTCGGCCATGGAATGCGTAGTGGTGCAGGACATCTTTCTGAACGAGACAGCAAAGTACGCCCATGTCTTTCTGCCCGGCTCCAGCTTCCTGGAGAAGGACGGGACCTTCACCAACGCGGAGCGGCGCATCTCCCGGGTGCGCAAGGTCATGCCGCCGCTCGCAGGTCTGGCGGACTGGGAGGTCACCGTGGCGCTCTCCAATGCCTTGGGCTATCCCATGCGCTACGCCCATCCCTCCGAGATCATGGACGAGATCGCCCGGCTCACCCCCACTTTCCATGGCGTCACCTATGAGCGGCTGGATACACTGGGCAGTATTCAATGGCCCTGCAACGCGGCCCATCCGGACGGCACCCCCATTATGCATGTCAATGAGTTCGTCCGCGGCAAGGGCCGCTTTATGGTGACCCGCTATGTGCCCACGGACGAGCGGGTGGGCTCCCGCTTCCCGCTGATCCTGACGACTGGGCGCATCCTCTCCCAATACAACGTGGGCGCCCAGACCAGGCGCACCGCCAATGTCCAGTGGCATTGCGAGGACCGTCTCGAGATCCATCCCCAGGACGCGCAGGACCGGGGTATCCGGGAAGGCGATTGGGTGGGTGTAGCGAGCCGCGCCGGGGAGACGGTGCTGCGGGCGACCGTCACCGAGCGGGTGGCACCCGGGGTGGTCTATACCACCTTCCATTTCCCCGAGTCGGGGGCCAACGTGATTACCACCGACAACTCGGATTGGGCGACCAACTGTCCGGAGTATAAGGTCACGGCGGTCCAGGCGGTGCGGGTGGAGCAGCCGTCGCAGTGGCAGGAGCGCTATCGTCGGTTTAGCCGCGCACAATTGGATCTGCTGCCAGGGGCGGCGCGGACTGAGGCATAGATTCGGGGTTTATCGTCCGCAAGTGAACGCAAATACACCCAGATGCACCTAGATGCGGGATTGGCAACCTCTTGGCCGCTGGTGCCGTCGCTCGATCCGGGCGCGGTTTCCGCTGCGGACCCTTCCTGCATGACCGACCCGGACGCGATGGTCGAGGATTGGCCAGACCATCGCCAGGTCCGGGTTCTGCAATGGGAGGGTAGGCAGTGGGTCGAGCGGGCCGACGAGGCGATCGAAGAGGTCCCGGTCGCGCTGGTCTATAACGGCGTGTCCCATGCGGTCATGCTGGCCACGCCCACGGATCTTGCCGATTTCGCACTGGGGTTCAGTCTGGGCGAGGGCATCCTGGGGTCGGCCGCGGAGCTCTACGACTGCGAGCCGGTGGCGGTGAGACAGGGGATCGAGCTGCGGCTGGCGGTCTCCGGCGCCCGTTTCGCCGCGCTCAAGGCGCGTCGGCGCACGCTTGCCGGGCGTACCGGGTGCGGGCTGTGCGGGGTGGAGAGCCTGGAGGCGCTGGAGCGTCCGCCGGTGTCGGTGGCCCGCACCTGCTGCCCCGGCCCCGGGGCCATCGCCCGCGCGCTCGCCGCGCTGCCGGCCCGTCAGCGGCTGTTTCGGCTCACCGGCGGCGGGCATGCGGCGGCCTGGGTCGGGGCGCAGGGGGATGTGCGTCTGGTGCGCGAGGACGTGGGCCGGCACAACGCGCTCGATAAGCTGATCGGTGCCCTTGTGGGACCCCTTGCCGGATCGGGTATGCGGAACCCCTTCGTCCCCCACGAGGGTTTTGCGATTTGTACCAGCCGGGCCAGCTTCGAGATGGTTCAAAAAGCGATGACCGCGGGCATCGGTCTGCTGGTCGCGGTGTCCGCCCCTACCGCCTCCGCCATCCGGCTGGCAGAGGCGGCTGGAATGACCCTGGTGGGGTTCGCCCGCGGCGAGCGCATGCTGGTCTATACCCATCCCGAGCCGCTCATCCATCCGACTTGAAGCAAGACCTATGGATATCCAGAACCTGATCAAGATGGCGAATCTGATCGGCGACTTCTTCGGTGCCTGGCCGGACCGCAATCAGGGGTGCAACGAGATTGCGAATCACCTGAAACGCTATTGGGACCCGCGCATGCGCCGTCAGATCCTGGAGTATGTGCGCGACCAGGGCGGCGCGGGGCTCGATCCGATCGTGATAGAGGCCATAGTCCAGCTTGAGCCGGTACCAGCCGGTCAGTGACCCCGGGTCCGGGGTCGATGCGCCGGTCAAAGCGGTGTGCGCGGCGTACTCTAAACGGTCAGCACCGCCGCCCATGGATCAGGTCGGGACCGGTCTGCCGCTATTGCGTCGCGAGCCAGTCGGCGATCGCCTGGAATTCGTCGTCGGTCACGCTCCCCACCACCGCCTTCATAGCGACCGAGAGTCCGTTATTGCGCTTGCCGTCGCGGATGTCCTTCATCTGCTGGACCAGATAGGGTGCATTCTGCCCGGAGAGCTTCGGATAGACTGGCAGGATCGGTTGATTCGGCGTCTCGCCGTGACAGCTATGGCAGATCTTGGTTTTATAGAGCGCCGCACCCTCCGCGGCGTAGAGTCCGGGGGCGCCGGCTATGGCCAAGGCCGCGGCACCGCTCAAGATCAGTCTGCTCGGTATAGTCATCGTTCGCTCCTCTTAAGGTCTTATTGGTCTGTCGGTCGTGCTCCAAGAGGTCCCGATCCAGACAGGAGCCTGCGAATCGGCCATTGGCGGTTGGATCAAGCTTGGGCGGCGGACCCTGGTCCGGCCGTTGCAGGGTCGGCATCAGCCTTAGAGCAAAATGCAGGCCACTGGATCCGGGAGGACCGCCCTTTGACCAAGCCCAGACACACCAGCGCCGCAGTCCCGTTCGGTGTCCTCTGGATGCTGCTCGCCGCCTGGTGCCCGGTCTGGGGAGACGCGCTTGCGGTCGCCGAGATCGCCCCAGGGATCTATCTGCACCAGGGTGTCCAGGCGCTCGCATCCACGGCTAACCGCGGTCATATCGCCAACCTGGGGTTCGTCGTCGGCACGCAACGGGTGGCGGCGATCGACACCGGCGGCAGCCTGGCGGAGGGGCTAGCCCTGCGTGCCGCGGTACGGCGGGTCACCGACCTCCCGATCGCCTATGTGATCCTGACTCATGTCCATCCGGACCATGTGCTGGGCGCCGCTGCATTCTTGGGGGATAAGCCCGAATTCATCGGTCACGCCAACCTCCCGGACGCGCTGGTCCGACGCGGCGACTTCTATCTTGGACGGGCGCGGGAGGATCTGGGTGCGGCTGCGGACGGCACCCGGATAGTGGTCCCGGGCTCCACTGTCTCCGGGACCCGCGAGCTGGACCTGGGCGGGCGCACCCTGGAGCTGCGGGCCTACCCTACCGCCCACACCAACAACGACTTGGGGCTGCTTGATCGGGAGACCCGGACACTCTGGCTCTCGGATCTGCTGTTCGTCGAGCGTACCCCGGTCATCGACGGCAGCCTGCTCGGGTGGCTCAAGGTGCTCGACGATCTGGAGCGGGTACCCGCGCAGCGCGCGGTGCCCGGGCACGGTCCTATGCCACAGGACTGGCGCGGGGCCATCGCCAAACAACGGCGCTATCTGGAGTCCATCGCGGAGGGTGTGCGCGCGGTCATCCGCCGACGGGGGACGCTGGAAGAGGCGGTGGAGACGGTCGGACCCGGCGATTCGGGCCCCTGGCTGCTCTTGGGGGACTATCACAGGCGCAACGTCACCGCCGCCTTTGTAGAGTTGGAGTGGGAGTGAGGGCGGCGCTCCGGTGCCGCAGTCGAGGCCGCTCGACCAATGTTCCAAGCCTGAGCGAAAGTCATGACAACTGTTTCACAATCGGCGCACCGGACCCGTGGGCCAGCCCCACTGCGGGTCTGGGTGCATCTCTACCTCCTGACCCTGCTGATCCCCCTGGGGGCGGTCGCCGCCCCCGGGGACGAGGACGCGCAACGCTGGGCCGAGATCCGCGCCGCACTTTTCGCCGACCGGCCGGTCGGCGACGGCAAAGACATCGTCCGGCTCGAAACCCCTTATCGCGCCGAGGACGCAGCGGTGGTCCCGATCGCGGTGCGTCCGCTCCTGGACCCGGCTGGGGGGCGGCGCATTCGTGCGCTTTGGCTCGTCATCGACATGAATCCGGTGCCCTTGGCCGCCACCTTCCGATTTCCCGGAGACCGGCCTTGGGACGAGCTCTCCACCCGGGTGCGGGTTAACGCCTATACCAACCTGCGGGCCATCGCCGAGACCGACGACGGTGCGCTGCACATGGTCGCCAACTATGTGAAGGCATCGGGGGGCTGCTCCGCCCCGTCGCTCAAGGACCCGGCCGCCGCGCTCGCCCAGCTCGGGCGCATGAAGCTACTGCTCCCGGAGCGCATCGGCCCCGGCGAGCGACTGTCCGCCCAGATCCTGGTCAAGCACCCCAACAGCTCCGGGCTTCAGTTCGACCAGGTCTCCCGCCAATTTGTCCCGGCGGACTATGTGAAACGCATCGTGGCGAGCTACCGCGGCCAGACACTCTTCACCGCGGATACCGATATCTCGATCAGCGAGGACCCGAGCGTGCGCTTCGGATTCTTCCCCGAAGCCCCCGGAGAGCTGACCGTCCAGGTTCAGGACTCGAAGGGCCGTGCGTTCGAGCAGCGTTTGCCGGTCGCGATGACGCAGCCCCAACAGGCTCGACCCAGCCTGTCGCCTGGCTCCACCCCTTAGCGCGCGATGTCCGATCCGGGACCAGCTCGATCCTCCCGACCGCCTCCCGCCTCACCGCGATGGCTCATTGAGCGCAAGCCCGGCATAGAGCCGGGCGGGGGACAGATCCATGCCGATGCTTACGAGCCTTAAGGTTGCCGTGTCGCCGAACGACTCCAGGACCCAGCCGTCCACCCGGCGCGCGACCTCGATCCGGGGTGCGTCATGGGCCACCAGCACCAGCTCTTCCAGGGTCGCGAGCATGCGATACGCCGGTGCCTTTTCATCCCGATCGCGCCGCTCGCTGGCCGGGGAGAGGACCTCCAGGATCAGCTTGGGGGTGTCCAGATAGTCCGGCTGCTCGGTCTGAGCGCCGCAGGCGACCTGGAGGTCCGGGTAATAGAATCGCTCGTCCCCGGGGGTGCGGATATGGGTCTTCACGGTGGACCGGAAGAGCCGGCATGCGCTGCCCGCCAAGTGTGCGTTGACGAGCTGCGCCAGGCGCATGCAGAGTGTGTCGTGCACGCGGCTTGCTCCTACCACCGGCAGGCAGTAGCCGTTCGCGTACTCGCTCTTGAGGTCCGCGACCTTCTCGTTCTCCAGATAGGCTGCAACTGAGATCATGGGGGATGGCCTGGGTTTGGCTGGGACGCTTGGCGTCCGGGTCCGAGTATGGCGGTCTTGCGGTCTCGGGGCGATTCCCGTCGCCGCAGCGGTCCGATACGGTACAGCTCGTTTCCTCGGGGTACTATCGGGACCAGCGACCCGTGCGAGCCGCCGCGAGCGCCGGGCGACTGCCTGGTACTCGCACTGGGGGGCTCGCGCCTGCAAACGACCGCTGCGATTCCATGGTCGCCTATGAGCTTACAAAGCGCATCTCAACCGCGGAGCGCGCGGAAACGATCGATCGACCGAACGACTGGCGCGCCTCTGGTCGAGGTGGTCATCGAAATCCCCCGCTGGAGCTTCCTGAAACGAGGCTCCAGCGGTGCACTGGACTTCGTCTCTCCCCTGCCTTGCCCCTACAACTACGGCTCTGTCCCAGGACTCCTGGGGCTGGAGGGGGATCTGCTCGACGCACTGGTGCTGGGTCCGCGGCTCCCCCGGGGCGCCCGGGTGCAGGTCGGCGTCCATGGGGCCGTAGGCCTTCTTGACCGGGGCCTCTACGACGACAAGCTGATCTGTGCCGTCCTGCCGCCGAGCCCCAAGGAGGTGGCGCAGGTGCTGGGGTTCTTCCGGGTCTATGGCTGGGCGAAGCGCCTCCTGAACTTACTGCGCCTGAGGCCTGGGCGTACCGCCAGCCAGGGCTGGGGGTCGGCCGCGGAGGCCCTGGGCCGGGCGCGTCCGGTGCGTCCGGGACAGCGGCGGGAGCCCGTGATCCGTTTCTGACACGGGCCCGGGCGCCGAGATCGGGCCAGAGCCTTCGCGTCTGCGACCGGGAGGGTGCGCACGGCGCACCCGCCTGGCGAGCCCGCTACGGGGGGTCAGTAACGCGGTCCGCTGTCTCCGTAGCTTAGGCCCGCATCCGCCCCCTGTTTGCGCACCGCGCCCCAGATCTGATGATCCAGGGAGTCCTTAGCCCCGCCGGCGGCCTCGACCTTGTCCCTGAGATAGGATTCGCGCTGGGCAGATAGCGCTTGGACCTGTTTGCGCAGGGACTCGCGCTGCGCGGCGGTTTCCTTCACCGACTTGGCCCGCGCCTCCGGCTCAAGCCTGGCAAGCGGGGCTGGGAGCGCCGCGGCCGGTAGCTCGGTCACATCCACCCGGCCGCTTTCCACCGCCTCGACCAGGTCCTGGTCCTCGTTGCGCGCGGCCTTGGCACTCTCGGAGGCGACGAACTCCGCCCTGCGGGCGCGCACGGCGGGTGCGGACGCGGATCGAGCGGCCCTGGCCTCGCCGTCGCGGCTTTCGCGCTTGGCCCGCTCGGCGGGGCTGCCGTAATAGATACGGGTGCGGTCCAACTCGTCCGAGAGCTTGGCCAAAGGTGCGTCGTAAGGCGTGGCGATGGCCACAGCCCCGCCCCCCTGGTCTACCTGGAAATAGCTCCCGCTGCCGAGCTGGGCGATCTGCTTCCACTCGGACGCGGTGTCCGGTTGCTGTCCGCACTGGATGGCGTTCACCCGGATGCCCCGGCTGCGTGCCTCGACCAGTGTCCGGGTGTAGGGCACGTCGTTGTCATAGTCCATGTGGGGCGGGGCGTCGCCCACCAGGAAGACCACCCGGTAGGTCCCCGGCTCGCGGCTCCAACGGATTTGCTCGACCGCCTCGCGTAGCGCCTGATTGACGCTCTCGGGTCCGTCCCCGCCGCCCTGGGCCTCGAGCTGGAAGAGCGCGGTGTGCAGCGAATCCAGGTCCGGCGAGAGGTTCACCACCCGGGTCACATAGTCGTCGCCCCGGTCGCGGTAGGCGACCAGACCCATCCGCACGATGGGCGCGGGCTGGGCGGCGGCGAGCGTCGAGGCGATCGACCAGATCTTGTCCTTGGCGGCCTGGATCAGTCCGCCCATGCTGCCGGTGGTGTCGAGTACGAAGACCGCCTCCACCACCGGCTGCTGACCGGACACAGGCTTGGGCGGGACCATCGTCTGGCCGCCGCCATTGGCCGGCTCGGGGGCCGGGGCCGAGTTGGTCAGCGTCGGGTAATAGGCGACCCCGGCGGCGGTGAGGCCGAAGAGTGCGAGTGCGATCAGTCGGTTGGTCTTAGGGGCGTTCATTGATCGGTGTCCAGTGGCGAGTGACGAGTGACGAGTGGCGAGGGTTGTGGGGGGATTACTCCTGGCCACTCGCCATTCGCCAGTGATTTAAACGGCTCAATGCGACTTCCGCGGCGCGGTTGGCCAGATCGAACGGATCCGGCTTGGCAGTCGGTCCGACCGGGGTAGCGTGGCCGGGTCGGGTGGGGATGGCGCCGAAGAGCGCCTGCACCAGCATCAGGCACCAAAGCGCGAGGAACAGGCTGCCGCTATGTCCGGCGGCCCAGAACGCGGCCAGGCCCCCGCCCACGACCAGCCCCAGGTCGAGCAGTGCGGCGAGCGGGGTGCGGTGGAAGCACCAGACCCGTGCCACCCAGACCAGTCCCAGCTGAGCCCCGATCTGGGTCGGTGCACTCGGGACCAGGGCCAGGGAGGTACCGGTGACTGCCAGCCAGACCAGGACCAGGACGACCCGGCCGGCGGGCTCGCGGCTGCGGGTCAGCAGATAAAGAAGATATCCCAGGCCCAGGGCGGCCAGGGCGAGCGCCAGTGCGTTCGGGGCCGGGAGCAGCAGGCGCAGCCCGGTATAGAGCGCGGCCCCGGCGACGGCCGCGCCCAGGCCGACCAGTGCGCCTTCGAGAAAGCTCGGGCGGCTCACGACGCACCTCCCCGGCCGGCCTGACGGCGCAGCCGCAGCAGCTCCAGCTCCACCTCCGCGTCGCCGACCGGGGCCTCAGCGGCGGACCAGTCGGACCCTCGGGACCGATCCCAGCGCGGGTCGGCCGGGTCGTCGCTCGAAGCCTTCGGTCGCATCGGGTAACGCCAGTGCAGCGCGGGCGCGCAGGTCTTCGAGCCGGGCGGCGTGACCCTCGATGCGCTGCCCAAGCCGGTCCCGCTCGGCCTTCAGCTCGGCCGCACGCCCCTTGAGCGCGGTGCGCCGTCGGGCGGTCTCCAACCGACGCCGGATCAGCGGACGCAACAGCGAGTCCCGGTCCGCCGCCGGCCCGTCCTGCGGCCCCTGGTCGAGACCGGCACAGATCGCATCCCCGCAACGGGTCTCCTCCTCCGCGAGGGCGTTGTCCCGGCGGGCAAGCCGCGCAAGCTCCCGGTCCAGCCCGGCCAGCGCCCGGCGCTCCCGATCGAGCGCCTGCTCCATGTCCGACACCGCCTGGGCGAGCACCAGCTCGGGTGCCTCCAGCCGGTCCAGGACCGCGTTGAGATCGGCGCGCACCAGACGCGCCAGACGGGCGATGAGGGGCATGGGTTATCTCCTTGCGAGTAAGCGAGTAAGCGAGTGGCGAGTGGCGAGGGCCGAGGAAGAGGGCGCCTCGCCACTTCTGGGGAGAGTCTAGGAAGGTGGCGCGTAAACCTTTAGGCCGCTCCGGGTAAAATCGAAGGCCGGGCTTTTACAGTGAATTTACGTCCGCCAGCGGCGGTCGGCAGTTAGGCTTGGGGCATGAGCAGAAGGCCGCGATTGCTGGTGGTGGAGGACGAGGAGCCGATCCGGGTCGGGCTCGCGGACCTCTTTGTCTTCCACGGATTCGAGGTTGAGATCGCCGCGGACGGTCCATCCGGGTTGGCGTTGGCGCTCTCCGGGACCTTCGACATGATCGTCCTGGATGTGATGCTGCCCGGGATGGACGGCTTCGAGATCTGCGACCGGGTCCGGGCGGCGGACCGCGCACAGCCGATCATCCTGCTTACCGCCCGGGGGGCGGAGGAGGACATAGTCCGGGGGCTTAAGCTCGGCGCGGACGACTATGTGTCCAAGCCATTCTCGGTGACCGAGCTGGTGCTGCGGGTCCAGGCGGTGCTGCGGCGTAGCCAGGGCGCGAGCGCGATGGAGGAGTCCCTGTTCCTGGGGGACCTGAGGCTCGACTGCGCCAATCTGGTCGGCCGCCGCGGTCCCGAGGAGATCCCGTTCACCCGTCGGGAGGTCGAGATCCTGCGGTATCTGGCCGTCAACAGCGCCCGACCGGTTCCTCGGGACGAGCTGCTTAACAAGGTCTGGGGCTATTCCCGCGGCTGCGGCATCGAGACCCGCACTGTGGATATCCATATCGCCAAGCTGCGTCGCAAGATCGAGCCGGATCCGGCCGAGCCCCGGGTGCTGGTCACAGTGCGGGGCCTTGGTTACCGGCTGGTCCAGGATGGAGCGGCTGACCGGACCGGTGTGCGCTGATGGCACGCCGCCCGCCCGACCGGGCTCGTCGGCGTCTGCGCCTGGGGCTCGGGGTCTTCTTCCTGGCGCTCGCACTGCCCAGCGGCGCACTGGTCTACCGCGCCTACGACCAGCTCAAGTGGGAGTCCTTCCGCCGCCAGCAGCTTGCGGCAGAGGACCTGGCCCAGCGGATCGACCGGCGTCTGGCGGAGCTGGCTCGGGCGGAGGATGCCCGTGCAGCCTCGGACTATGGGTTCCTGACAGAGGGTCCGGGGTTGGCCGGTGCGCGCCGCTCGCCGCTCGGCGACTATCCGGTGCGCGCCGAGATCCCGGGTCTGCTGGGCTGGTTCCAGGTGGCCGAGGACGGGCGTTTCTCATCGCCCCTGGTTCCGGAGGTTTCCGACTCCCCGGGCGCATTCGGGGTGGGACCCGCGGAGCTGGCGAGCCGCCAGGCACTGGCCGCTCGTATCGAGGGGGTGCTGATCGGCAACCGGCTGGTGGAGCGGGTGCCGGTCGAGTCTGGCGACGATGGGGGGCGGGTGGCTGCCGCGGCAGCCGCACCGTCCGAGACGAGCCGCGGCGCGCTGGCCAGTGGGGAGTCGCGCGACCGGCTCGCCGAGTCCGAGACGGTCGCGAGTCTGGCCACGCACTCTGCCCCGGCGCCTAAGGCACGGCTTTCACAGCAGGCATTCGAGCAATTGAGCGCCCAGCGTCCAGCCCCGGCCGCGAGCCGGGAGCGGGCCAAGCTCGCCAAGCGCGACGAGGCCCCGCATCCGGCCACAGCGCGGCCTCGGTCTAAGGCGGAGAACGAGTCGGACCGCCCGGTCCAGTCCGTTCAGGGGCTCGGCCGGGTGGACGAGCTGGCACTGGATGCAGAGCTGGCACAGCGGCTCGCCCCGGAGCTGGCGGATGCCCAGTCCAAGCGGGAGTCGGGCGCTGCCCCGCCCGCGGAGGCGACCGCCGGGGCAGCGTCTGCCGCCCAGCCTGCGCTCGCGTTGGCGCCGATGCCCCTGGACAAGCCCCAGTCCGAGGTCCAGAACGCCGTGCCCCTCGGGCCGCCCGCCAAGCCCCGCTCCAAGCTCGGCACCGGCGCCAACATGGCCCCCAGCCGCCCGAAAGACTCGGCCACCGGGGCCAAGGTCGGACTGTTCGGCAACGCCGTCGAGCCATTCGAGCTGGGGCTCCTGGGCAGCGGACACTTCGTCCTGTTCCGTGCGGTCCACAGGAACGGCGAGCGACTGGTCCAGGGGCTGCTGATCGAGCAGGGTCCGTTCCTCGCTGCACTGATGGAGTCCCCCTTTCGGCTCGCACCGCTCGCCGCCACGACCGACCTGATCGTCGCCTTCCGAGACGAGGTGCTGGCCGCCTTCCGCGCCCGCGCAGCCCGCGGCTATGTGACCAGCGCCCGCGAGCTGACCGGCGCACTGCTCTATCGCACCCGGCTGCGCGAGCCCTTCGGCGCACTGGAGCTGATCTTCAGCGTCGGCCGTCTGCCGGTTCCGCCCGGCGGCACCGCCATCGCCTCGGTCGCCGGACTGCTCGCACTGGTCCTGATCGGCGGGACCTGGCTCATGTACCGGCTGGGCCTGCGTCAGCTCGCACTGGTGCGCCAGCAGCAGTCGTTCGTCTCGGCCGTCAGCCATGAGCTCAAGACCCCGCTCACCTCGATTCGCATGTACGCGGAGATGCTGCGCGCAGGCTTTGCGGACGAGGACCGCCGACAGGTCTATTACCGCTATATCCAAGAGGAGAGCGAGCGACTCTCCAGACTCATCGCCAATGTGCTCGCACTCTCCCGCATCGGTCGGGACGCGCTCGCCGTCGCTCCCCAGGACCTGGATCTGGCCGAGGTCATGGCCCAGGTCCGCGAGCGGGTCTCGGCCCCCGCGGAGCGGGCCGGATTCAGGCTCGACATCGATTGCACCGGTGCCGGAGAGGGCGCGCGGGTGCTGGCCGACCCGGACGCCATACTCCAGATACTCATCAACCTGGTCGACAATGCACTCAAGTTCGCGGCCCAGTGCGAGCCCAAGCTGGTCGAGATCCGTTGCGACCGTCCCCGGGACGGCTGGGTGCGGATCCGCGTGCGCGACTATGGACCCGGGGTGCCGCGGGAGCTGCGCCGCAGGGTCTTCGAGCTGTTCTACCGCGGCGCCGACGCCGGCGCCCGGGCGATCCCCGGCACCGGCATCGGACTCGCCCTGGTCGAGCGACTGACGCGGGCCATGGGCGGGCGGGTGGAGCTGATCGGGCGCGAGCCGGGGGTGGAGGCGCGGGTGGAGCTGCCTTCGGGGAGTGGATAGGGCCGACGGCCAAGGCTCGGAGCCAGAGCCTGGTGGCAGGCGATAGCGCAGGAAATCCAGGTCTCCGCCGCCGGGCGCCGCGTTGTATTTGCATCAAACCTGCGCTATAAGCTGCATATGCCGATTCAATACCAGCCCTGGGCTGGCGCACTCCATGAACGCCGTTATCGAGCGGATACCTGATTCAAAAGCCGTCCTGAGCAAGGCGCTGCTCAACGCCGGGCGCCTGCTCGGACTTGCGCAGTCGGATATCGGAGAGATCGTCGGCAAGGACCGCAGCTCCATCGCACGCGGGCTGGACCCGGCGAGCAAGTCCGGCGAGCTGGCCCTGCTCCTGATCCGTTGCTATCGCAGCCTGTTCGTCCTGGTAGGCGGGGAGCCCGCGGACCTGCGCCACTGGATGCACACGGAGAACCGGGACCTGGCCGGGGTGCCGGCAGAGCTGATGCGCAAGGCCCAGGGCTTGATCCGGGTGGTGGAATATCTGGATGCGATGCGCGGGCGGGTGTGACAGCGCAGGGCCAAGGGCCGCTGAACCCTGTACGCGCCAGGCGCCGCGCCATTGCCACACGGATGCACGCACTTGACGGGCCTATCGAGCACTGAGCCGCGCATGGACGAGCCTAACCTATGGGACCTGTGCCAGTCCGGACTGGCCCCGAGCCCCATCGAGGGCGAGCTGCTGCGGCTGGTGGAGAGCCAGGAGCAGGTCGCCACTACCGGCCTGGTCGACGATCTGGCCGAGCAGGCGCTCCTGGAGGATCTGCTGGAGCTCAACAAGCCGCCCCGCCGACCCGGCACCGAGCGCCTGCACTATCTGCTCGCCAGCCCCTTCCGCTACCCGCCCCTGCGTCATGGCTCGCGCTTCGGCTCGCGCTTCGAGCCCGGAATCTTCTACGGCGCTGCCGAGCCCGCGACCGCCCTGGCGGAGGGTGCCTATTATCGGCTGGTCTTCTTCAGCGCCATGGCCGCGCCGCCCCCCGGCGGCCGGCTGCTCACCCAGCACACACTCTTTCGCGCCCGCTATCGCAGCCCCCTGGGCCTGCGGCTCCAGGACCCGCCCTGTGCGGAATTCGCGCCCATCCTGCGGCACCCGAGCGACTATGGCCCGACCCAGCGGCTGGGCCGGCACCTGCGCGACGCGGGGGTGGAGCTGCTCCAATACCGCTCGGCCCGGGACCCGGCGGGCGGTCTCAACCTGGCTTTGCTCGACCCCGCTGCACTCGCGAGCCGCCGGCCACTGGACCCGGAGCCCTGGCTGTGCGAGACGCGCGCGGACGGGGTGGTCTACTCGGGTCCGCGAGGCCGGAATGTCCAGCGATTCTCCAGCGCGCACTTCGAGGTCGAGGGTCGATTGCCCCTGCCGTCGGCTTGAGAGACTGCCGAGGAAGTCATGACTGATTTTCCAGCCCAACTTCTCAATCACTCAGGGCACAGCCGAAGAAACCAGCGCGCGTTCGCGGATGGGATCGGGTAATGGCGGGATGATCCCGAGTTGTTCGATACGGTCGCCGAGGTAGCTTGACGAGCCCCCGGATGTCGCCTTCGCTGCCGTTGGTATGCAGGAATCGGGGCGTTCGAGGACCAACGGCAGATCGGTCTTATGGAGATGCTGCTCTGAACCATTGCCTCGGGCCTGATCCTGCTCGTCATGGAGCTCATCCTTTTCGCGGCCCTGGTGCAAACCCATTGGAACAAGCAGCCGACCGAGACGGAGCCGGTCTCCCGGGTGCACACCGCGGACGCGATTCTCGGCCGGGTGCCGGGATGACGAAGCTCGCCGACAACCCCTTCTGGCCGTGGCTCGCCAGACGCCTGGATGTGGTTTGGCTTGAAATTGGCCAAGCATTCCAACGGGTCTCGGCGCTGCTGTCCTGGTGGCCGTTCTGCAACTGGCGATGCGCCGCATCTACAGCAAGGAACCGGTCGAGCCGCTGCGGGCACTGTTGGCATTGATCCGGCGGATCGGCGACCAGACCCAGGCGACTGAAATCCTGTCCACCCTCCTGCATTGTTATGTCCAAGCGAACACCCGTCTGGACGAAGAGCGGGTCCGGACGCTATTGAGCGAGACCCCAGTCGGAGACACCGCCATGCAAACTTTTCTTGATCGTTACATCGAACAGGGCAAACAGCAGGGCGGAGCCGCTGTCCTGCTACGCCTGGTCGAGCGCAAGTTCGGCCCGCCGAGCGAGTCGGTGCGCGAGCGGATCGCCAGCGCGGACCCTGAGACCCTGCTCGCCGGGTCCGAGCGCATCCTCACCGCCGACGACGTTGAGGCGGTGCTGCACTGAGCGGCATCGGCAGGACACCCCGACGACCGCAGCCGATCTCGATCTGGAGGATCTATGTGGTGGGTCGCGAGCCGGACTGTCGGATGCGATAAGCGCCCCCGGCTCAACGCACCGACGCGGTCTCCTCCCGCGCCGAAAAGCGCAAGGGAGGAACGTGCCGGGTCGAGCCATTGTTGTCCGGTAAGCAGACTGATCGTCAGCAGTCGACCCAATCCTGCCACTCGGGGTTTCGTGGCGGGTGTCCGGTATGCCTCCATAACCTGCCGGTCAACACTCGCAAGGGCGCGACTCCTCCATCCTGAAAGCTGTCCCTCTGCGCCCGCCGATTACCGACCGCAACACCGACACAAAGCAGACAGTCACCCGACTGTGCTCGTCTTGCCCGCTCGGGTGAGGTTGAACGCATGCTGCTGATGATGGCGAAAGACTGAGCACCAAAGCCTAAATCGACGCCGCCGCGTCGTGAAGTTCTCTGGGGCATATCGTGTACCCAGACGACGACGCGGCCGACGCCGCACCATACCGAGCAGTGACAACAGGGAACGGACTCGTACCTCAGTCAGTTCCCCACGCACCCCTACCACTCGCCAACAAACCTGCTAGATTCAAGTTAATTCTCCTCGCTCCCCGTCTCGGTGACTGACAATCGGCAGAGGGCCCCACGATGAGTGTTGGTGCCGCCTCGTCTGACGCCTCTGGGAAAGTGAAAGGTTTCGTCCACGCGCCGGCCCTGGCCTTGCCGAAGGGTGGCGGTGCCGTGCGCGGCATCGGCGAGAAATTCGCCGCCAATCCCGTGACCGGCACGGGCTCGATGACCGTGCCCATCGCGACCAGTCCGGGCCGCTCCGGTTTTGGTCCCGAGCTGTCCCTCTCCTACGATTCCGGCGCCGGTAACGGCCCCTTCGGTCTGGGCTGGAACCTCTCCCTGCCCGCCATCACCCGCAAGACCGACAAGGGCCTGCCGCGCTATCTCGACGCGAAGAGTCCGACGTCTTCATCCTCTCGGGCGCCGAGGACCTGGTCCCCGAGTTCAGGAAGGACGCGACTGGCACCTGGATCCAAGAGAGTGGCAAGCCGGTCATTTATGAGGAAGATCGCTCGCTCGATGGCGTTCCCTACCGTGTGCGTCGCTACCGACCCCGCATCGAAGGGCTGTTCGCCCGCATCGAGCGCTGGACCAATCTCGACACAGGCGAGATCCACTGGCGCTCCATCACGCGTGACAACGTCACAACCCTGTACGGCAAGGACAACAACTCGCGCATCTTCGATCCGACGGATCCAGACCCCGACCACCCGACCCGCATCTTCAGTTGGCTGATCTGCCAGAGCTACGACGACAAGGGCAATGCGATCCTCTACGAGTACGTCGCGGAAGAACGACGCCAACGTCGATCGCGGCCAGGCCAACGAGCGCAACCGCGCTGCGTACGGCCAACCGCTACCTGAAGCGCATCAAGTACGGCAACCGCACGCCGAACCGCGATCTCGTTAGCTGGAATGCCTTCGACCCGGCTCAGCTCGACAAAGAGACCTGGATGTTCGAGGTGGTGCTTCGACTATGGCGATGGCCACTACATCGCAGGCCGAGCCGGATGCCGAGCAGCACAGATCTATGTCCAGGCCAAGATCGACCGCTTCCCGGAATCGCCCTGGCCCGCCCGCCCCGACGCCTTCTCCACCTACCGCGCCGGCTTTGAGGTGCGCACCTACCGCCTCTGCCGCCGCGTGCTCATGTTCCATCACTTTCCCGGCAGGAGCTGGGCATCGCCGATTGCCTGGTCCGCTCCACCGACTTCGCCTACGCGGAAGGCCCCGTCGCCTCCTTCATCAGCCGCGTCACCCAGTCGGGCTATGTACGCCAGCCAATCGACGGCCAGCCCAACCGCTACCTGAAGACGCTCCCTCCCGCCGCTGGAGTTCGACTACAGCCAGGTTCCCGATGCCGAGTCGCTCGCCCAGGCAGCCCATCCGTGACGTCGAGCCCGCAGAGCCTGGAGAACCTGCCCATCGGTCTCGACGGCGGCAGCTACCAGTGGATGGACCTGGACGGCGAAGGCACCTCCGGCATCCTCACCGAGCAGGCGGACGCCTGGTACTACAAGCGCAACCTGAGCGCGAACCACCAGGTCACCGAAGACGAACGGGAACGGACCCTCGCACGCTTCGGCGCCACCGAGCGCGTCGCCCGCAAGCCCGCCGTGGGTCTGGCCGGCGGCGGCCAGTTCCTCGATCTCGCCGGCGACGGACAGGTCGATCTGGTGGACATGGAAGGCCCGGTGCGCGGCTTCTACGAGCGGACCGACGACGCCGACTGGTCGCCATTCCGCCCCTTCACCGACTGGCCGAACCTCGACACCCGCGACCCGAACCTGAAATTCGTCGACCTCACCGGCGACGGCCACGCCGACATCCTGATCACCGAGGGCGAGGTCCTCACCTGGCATCCCTCCCTGGCCGAGGACGGTTTCGGCCCGGCCGTGCGCGTCAGCCTGCCCTGGGACGAAGAGACACGGCCCGCGCCTGGTCTTCGCCGACGGCACCCAGTCCATCTACCTCGCCGACCTCTCGGGCGACGGCCTGACCGACCTGGTGCGCATCCGCAACGGCGAGGTCTGCTACTGGCCGAACCTGGGCTACGGCCGCTTCGGGGCCAAGGTCACGCATGGACCACGCGCCCTGGTTCGACCGCCCCGACCAGTTCGACCAGCGCCGCATCCGCCTCGCCGACATCGACGGCTCGGGCACGACGGACATCCTCTACCTGCATGCCGATGGCGTGCGCGTCTATTTCAATCAGAGCGGCAACGCCTGGAGCGACGCCGGTCATCCTGAGCCGGTTCCCGCCCATCGACCACCTGACCTCCGTGCAGGCCGCTGGACCTGCTCGGCAACGGCACCGCCTGCCTGGTCTGGTCATCGCCGCTGCCGGGCGCCGTCCGCCAGCCGATGCGCTACCTCGCCCTGATGGACGACAAGCCGCACCTGCTGGTCGGGGTCAGGAACAACCTCGGCGCCGAGACCCGCATCCATTACGCCCCCTCGACCCGCTTCTATCTGAGCGACCAGCAAGACGGCCGCCCCTGGATCACCCGGCTGCCGTTCCCGGTGCACGTTGTCGAGCGCGTCGAGACCTTCGACCACATCAGCGGCAACCGCTTCGTCAGCCGCTATGCCTACCACCACGGCTATTTCGACGGCGAGGAGCGCGAGTTCCGTGGCTTCGGCATGGTCGAGGAGTGGGACAGCACCGAGTTCCACGCCGAAGACCTCAACGCCACCAACGCCGGCGCCGCCTGGAAGGTGCCGCCGGTCCGCACCAAGACCTGGTTCCACACCGGCGCCTACGACCGCCACCAGGCGATCAGTCACCAGCTCGCCCGCGATTACTTCGGCGCGCCCCAGGACGAGGCCGAGTTCCAGGCTTGGGCCAGTAAGCAGCTGCTCGACGACACCCTGCTCCCGGACCTGGCCCTCGACGCCGACGAGGAGCGGGAGGCGGTGCGCGCACTCAAGGGGATGATGCTGCGGCAGGAGGTCTATGCCGACGATGCGCCCCCCGGCTCGCCCCCCGATAGCGTCGAGCGCTCTCGGACCCCTTACAGCATCACCGAGCAGAACTTCACCATCTGCTGCCTGCAACCGCGGATGGGCAACCGCCACGCGGTCTTCTTCACCCACCCGCGCGAGGTCATCAGCTTCCACACCGAGCGCAATCCGGACGACCCGCGCATCCAGCACGCCCTGACCCTGGAGGTGGACGACTACGGCAACGTGCGCCGAGCCCTCGCCATCGGCTATGGCCGTCTCGGCCCGTCGACCGACCCCGCGCTTGAAGAAAGAGACCGGGAGAAGCAGACCCGCACGCTGATCACCTACACCGAGAGCCGCTTCACCCACCCGATCGACGAGACCCTCAAGAATGAGGACGGAAGCATCCGCTATCCGGACGCCTACCGCGCACCGCTCCCCGCCGAGATCCAAACCTACGAGCTGACCGGCTTCGAGCCCAAGGACGGCGCCGACCGCTTCACTTTGGCGGAATGGACGGAGAAGGACTTCGACCGGCTCAAGTCCGCCGCCGAGATCGGCTACGAACAGACGGCCGACCCCGCCCAAGAGCAGCAACGCCTCATCGAAGACGTCCGGACCCGCTACCGCACGGACGATCTGACCGCCCTGTCGCCCCTGGGCCAGGTCGAATCGATGGCCCTGCCGGGCGAGACCTACACCCTGTCCCTCACGCCCGGGTTGCTGGATCAGGTCTTCCGGCGCAAGCGCGCCAACCAACCCGATGAAGCCCTGCTGCCCAATCCCGGCCCGGTCTTGGATGCGCTGTTGGGAGGCAAGGGCGAGGACCAGGGGAGCTACGTCAAGCAGGACGGCAACTGGTGGATCCCCTCCGGGCGCATCTTCTTCGACCCCGATGGCGATATCGCAAACCCGGCGCTGACCGCCGCCCAAGGGCAAGCGATCGCACGCCAGCATTTCTTCCAGCCAAGCAAGTTCGCCGATCCCTTCGATCAATGCACGCGGGTGGACTATGACGGGCATGACCTGTTGGTCGTCCTCACAGCCGACGCCCTGCAGAACACCGTCAAGGCGGAGAACGACTACCGGGTGCTGCAACCCTGGCTGGTCATCGATCCCAACCGCAACCACACCGCTGCCGCTTTCGATGCCCTGGGTCTGGTGGTCGTCACCGCCGTGATGGGCAAGGACGGCGCGCAGGAGGGCGATCTGCTGGAGGGGCTGGACAACGACCCGCTGCACCGCTTCGCCCCGGACCAGCCCCTCGCCAGCTTGCAAGCCTTCGTCAAGGACCCCCACGCCACCGCCCCGGCCCTGCTGGGCAAGGCCAGTACCCGCATCCTCTACGACCTGGATCGCTTCCAGCGCAGCGGCCAGCCGCCCTTTGCCGCCACCCTGGCGCGCGAGACCCACTACTACCCAGCCCAGGACAACCAGATCCGCATCCAGATCGGGTTTACCTATTCGGACGGATTCGGGCGGGAGGTGCAGAAAAAGATCCAGGCCGAGAAGGGTATGGCCCCACAACGCGAGGCCGATGTGCTGCCCGACGGGGGCGATATCGGTCCCGGCAAGCTAATTCGCGATGACAAAGGCAAACGCGTCGATAAGCCCGCGGCGCCCCGCTGGGTCGGCTCCGGCCGGACGGTCTACAACAACAAGGGCAAGCCGGTCCTCAAATACGAGCCCTTCTTCAGCTCGACCCACCTCTACGAGCCTGAGCGGGACCTGACAGACACCGGCGTCAGCCCGGTCCTTTTCTACGATCCGCTGGAGCGGGTCATCGCCACGCTGCACCCGAATCACACCTACGAGAAGGTCGTCTTCGATCCCTGGCAGCAGACCACCTACGACGTTAGCGACACCTGCGCGCGGCGCAACGCCGAGACCGCTGACCCGCGCACCGACCCCGACATCCACGGCTTCGTCGCCCGGTATTTCGAAGCGATGCCCGCCGACCTTGCCCAGCCTTGGCAGACCTGGCACGCGCAGCGCATCGGCGGAGCCCTCGGACCGCACGAGCAAGCCGCCGCCATCCAGGCGGAAGCCCATGCCGACACACCGACCGTCGCGCATTTCGACACCCTGGGCCGCCCCTTCCTGACGGTGGCCCATAACCGCGTGGTCTGTCCCGACCACGATCTCAACGGCACCGAAGCCCATTTCGCCACCCGCATCGAGCTGGACATCGAAGGCAACCAGCGCGCGGTCATCGACGCCAAGGGCCGCGTGGTCATGCGTTACGACTACGACATCGCCGGTCCCGAGCAGGACGACGACAGCCCCGCCAACCTCCATCAGTCCAGCATGGAGGCCGGCGAGCGCTGGGTGTTGAAGGACGTGACCGGCAAGCCGATTCGCGCCTGGGACAACCGCGGCCACAACTTCACCACGACCTACGACACGCTGCGCCGTCCGGTGGAGCAGACCGTGCGCGGCACTATCGCCAATGGTGAGGCAGCCTCCGACCCACGCACGCTGAACCGCGACATCCTGGTCGACCGGATCGACTACGGCGAAGGCATCGCCAATGCCGAAGCGCTCAATCTGCGCACCCACATCTATCGTCACTTCGATTCCGCTGGCTTGGCCACCAACGCGCGGCTCGATGCCAACGGCAACCCGACCGAGGCCTACGACTTCAAGGGCAACCTGCTGCGCAGCACCCGCCGCTTGGTGACCGACTACAAGGGCATCCCTGACTGGTCACAGCCGGCCGAGCCGCAACTCGACGCGGAGGCGTTCAAGGGTAGCACGCGCCACGACGCCCTCAACCGCCCCATCCAATCCATCGCGCCGCGCAACAGCCTGGGGCGTGGCAAGTTCAACGTCATCCAGCCGGTGTTCAACGAGGCGAACCTGCTGGAGCAGGTCAACGTCTGGCTGGAGCACGCGACAGAACCCGTCGCGCTATTGAATCCGAGCAACCAGGCACCAGCCTTGGTCGGCGTCGACAACATCGACTATGACGCCAAAGGTCAACGCCTGCGCATCGACTACAAGAACGGCGCCAGCACCTTCTACAGCTATGACCCGCTCACCTTCCGGCTCACCCAATTACTAACCAAGCGCAAGGCGGCGGACTTTCCGGGAGACGACCCGCAACCGGCCATCGGTGGCTGGCCGGGCAAACAGGTGCAGAACCTGCGGCACACCTACGACCCAGCCGGCAACATCACCCACATCCAGGACGACGCGCAGCAGACCATCTATTTCAGGAACAAGCGCGTCGAGCCGAGCAACGACTACACCTATGACGCCCTGAATCGGCTGATCCAGGCCACCGGCCGCGAACACCTGGGCCAGGGCGGTGCGCCGATCCCTCACGCACACAACGATGCTGGCCGCGTTGGCCTTCTAAGCTCCGATGCAGCCCGCCGCTTTGCCCCCAACGACGGCAGCGCTATGGGCACCTACATCGAGCGCTACGTCTACGACGCCGTCGGCAACTTCTTGCAGATGCAGCACCGCGGCAGCGACCCGGTGAACGCGGGTTGGACGCGCGGCTACGACTACGCCGAGCCCAGCCTGATCGAAGACGGCAATGGCGGTGCGCCATTAAAACCCAGCAACCGATTGACTCGCACCACGCTGAACCCGGCGGGTAACGCCCCGCAGCCGGAAACCTACCTGCACGACGCCCACGGCAACATGCTGCGAATGCCGCACCTAGGCGGTGGACTGCCTGAGCCTAACATGCACTGGGACTACAAAAACCAGTTGTGCCAAACCGACTTGGGTGGTGGCGGTGCGGCCTACTACGTTTACGATGCCTCGGGCCAACGCGTACGCAGGGTGTGGGAGAAGGCGCAGGGCCTCACCGAAGAGCGCATCTATCTGGGCGGCTTCGAGATCTTCCGCAAACACGGCGGCCCCATCGGCATAAACACAGTCTCGCTGGAGCGCGAGACACTGCACGTGATAGACGACAAGCAGCGCTTTGCCCTAGTGGAGACGCGCACGCTCGATACCATGGTCAATGACCCAGCGCCACGGCAATTGATCCGCTACCAGTTCGGTAACCACCTCGGCTCGTCCAGCCTGGAGTTGGATAACCAAGGCCAGATCATTTCCTTCGAGGAATATGCGCCCTACGGTAGTTCGACCTATAACGCCGTGCGCAGCCAGACGGAGACGGCGAAACGGTATCGTTATACGGGTAAGGAGCGGGATGAAGAAACAAATCTTTACTATTTCGGGGCGCGGAGCTATGCATCGTGGCTTGGAAGATGGACAAGCTGCGATCCCGTCAAAAAGCGCTCAAGCTCAAATCTCTATCTATTTGTTAGAGCCAATCCAGCTACTTTTCAAGATCCAGAAGGATTAGAGCCGCATGCACCAGAAGGGGTCCGCCCTTCCCAACAACGGGATGCCCGAAATTCACCTTACCCTACATCCGGAAGCAAACAACGCGATCTTGAAATTGACGCATTAGCGAAGTGGATAAATTCCCAAAGGAAGCCTGTAAGAATTGGAGACATCAAGAAAGCGGCGTTTTTTGAAGCAAAAAGCATTGGTATGCTGAGCAACAATATATCGGGCTTTAGGAATATGCACTCAATTATTGAAATTGGCGCAGCTTATTTACTGTTGTTTTCACTGAAATTGAACAACGAAGTTTTTAAATTCAATGAGCAGGAAAAGCAATCATTATTTAAAACAGATTTAAGGGCAACAATGGCGATATTGCTTTATGAGTTTGCTATTAGCACAGGACCCGAGAAAAGAACTTTTACAGAGAAGAATCCTATTACGCAAGCCATTATGGAAAGCCCTGCCCTCCCGGCAGCTCTACGGCATTATTTTATAGAAAACAAAAACGCCAAGGAAACGCCTGTTCAAGGATTGTTTGGGTTCAGTCCTGGCGAGACTAAGCTGTCACTTTCTTTTGCGTACCACGCACTTGCATTTTCCAAAATAATGCAATCTGACGATTGGTCTGCATTGTATTTCGGAGGATTGCATTATAGGGTGTCTTCAAGTAAAGAAGGAGGATTAATTGTTACTTTCATAGACGAAAAAACACGAAATTCTTATTTTTCGCATATACCACCTGACGTACGACGGGGCGAAGGTAAGCTTCTTGGCTCGACATACCAAGCCTATTCTATCGCTATTCCCGCTCATGCGATGAATATCCTACGCCAATGGTTTCGAGAACCAGCCTGTAAATGACTTGGACACTGTATAGAAAGTCAGGGGCAATAGGGGAGGGCAATAGGGGGCAGACCACAATAAATATACATCGCAATCAAACATCCACCGCCGGCAGCCTTTGTGCGTCACTGCCGGTGCCCTGACAATTCATCACGGAGATGAGCCGGCCATGAAAGAAATTTTGTTGATCGTCATTGGCGGTATCGTCACTTACCTGACGCCGAAGCTCCTCGATCCTTACTTCGCGCGCCAGCGTCAAGGCGTAGCAATCCGCGGGTTCCCCTGGCCCGCGTGGATGCTCGCACTCACCATTGCGGGGGGAGTGGGGGGAGCACTGAGCGGGGCGCTCGGGGCTCTGGGCATCGACACCCCCGGCGGCTGGGCCAATTGGGCTGCCTTCGGCGCCTGTCTCGGCATCGCCCAGTGGTTGGTATTGCAAAAACAGGAGCGCCTCGGCGTCCTATGGCCGCTCGCCAGCGCCCTGGGCTGGTCCGTCTTTGGGTTCTTCGGGTTGACCAACGGCTCGGCTGCTTTGGCGTTCCCTCCGGCCTGGCTATTCGCCGGCCTGGCGGTCGGCCTGCTGCAATGGCCCTTGCTGGCCAAAGTCAGGAGACGGGCCTTTTGGTGGGTCCCCGCCAATGCAGTCGCCTCGCTCCTCGGCGGCACCCTGGGTTTCGGCGCCGGGCTGGCGATGAAGGACTCGGGCATGCCCTTCGCGAGCGCCTGGGTGCTCGCCTGGTCGGTGGTCGGTCTGTTCGCCAGCCTCATCACCGGCTTCGCCCTGTCCCGCATGCCGCTCAAACAGACCGTGCTACCACCCGGCCCCAACCCCAGCCACGGAGGCCAGCCCGCCTGACGTCTCCTGCTCGCTGAATCGGCCCCGCGCGTCCCTTGATCAACTCGCTCGCGATTGCTGGAGGGTAACGATGAACAGGATCATTTCCCCACTGGAAATCGGGATGCAAGGCGCCAAGGTCGCCGACCTGCAAGCCGCGCTGCGATCGTTCATCGATCAAGACATCATGGGGACCACGCGTGCGCAGTCGACGGGTCTGGGACGCGAGCAGACCGACAAGCGTTATGGGGACCATACCGCACGCTTGGTGAGGATGTTCCAGGAACAGCACCAGCTCAAATCGACCGGGACCGTCGACGAGGCCACCGCGCGCTCGATGACCTTCCTGCTCGGGGAGAGAGGATTGCTCGACACCCTCGACCGCTCGCGGCTTTATGTCGTTGCAGGGCAGGTCACGACGGAAGACGGCCCTTTCGTCAAGGATCTGCCGGTGAGGGCCTTTCACGAGAACGAGACCGGCGACGCCATCCGGCTCGGCGAGGACGAGACGGATGCGGAAGGGCGCTACACCATCCGCTACGAGCTGCTCCCGGGCATCGAGTCCGTTGAATTGCGCGTCTGCGCCATGGGTCCGGATGGCGCGACCCTCGCGCGCTCCGAGCGTCTCAGCCAGGCGAAGGCATTGGAGACGGTGAATCTCGTCGTCCCGGCCTTCGGCTACAGCACCTATCGAGTGACGGGCCAGGTGAGGAGCCGGCTGAACGCCGGGGTCCCCGGGCTGCGCATCCTGGTCGTCGAAAAAGGCGTCGGCGGCGACTTAGTCCTCGCCGGCGAGAACGAGCACGACCGCATCCGGACCGATGTGCGCGGGGCCTTCCGGGCCAGCTTCACCGACAGCGCGTTCCGTCGGCGCGGGAAGACCCGCCCGGACTTGGAGGTGCAGGTCTTCGCCGGCGATGCCCTCGCGGATGGCCCGGACCCTGTCGTGGGTCGGTCCGCGATCCGCTATGGCGCCTCGCCGGACGAAACCTTGGATGTACTGCTGGACGAGGCGGTCGCATCCGCACTGAGGTCCGAGCATGAGACCCTGACCGCCGCGATCTCCCAGCACTATGACGGTGCATTGGGCGATCTGCAGGAATCCGAGACGCGGCAGGACCTGACCTATCTCGCCAACAAGACCGGATGGGACGCGCGGGCGGTGGCAATGGCCGCGCTCGCCGAAGGGTTCGCGAAGGATGCCGCCGACAAGGGCGCAGGGGCGATCGGTCCCGAGCTTTTCTACGCGCTGTTGCGCGCCGGCATACCGCCCGACGACGCCGTGCTGTACCGCTATTCACCCCAAGCGATCGAGGCGATCTGGCGCAAGTGTATCGAGCAGGGCGTCCTTTCCCGCCGATCGGCCGCGCAAATCGCTGCCGCGGTGGCGGATTTCCGTTCCATTGCCGTCGATAAGATGCTGGACACATCCCCAGTGTCAGGGCGGTCCAAGCTGAAAGACATGCTGGCCCTGTCGCTTGGCGATAACCGCGAAGACCACCGGACATTCGCCAAGCTTCAAATGGAGCATGGTTCAGACTACGAGACTTTTTGGCGCGCGGTACGGGACGAGTTCACCCCAAGGTTCGGCGTAGGCATCGAACAACGCCTGCGTTTCGACGGACAGCTCGCCTACCTCACCGGGAACGATGCCCCTCTCATCGCAAAACTGCGTGACAAGCTGCGCTCCACCGACCTTCTGAGCCTCGTCGAGCGTGGCTATTACCGGTCAAAAGAATGGCAAGAGCTGACAACAAAGGATAATGCGCCACGCAACGAAACCCCCGCCGAGCGCTATCCCACCGCCGACAGCATGGCGGCTCTGGTGCGGGTCAGTTATCCGACCGCCGTCGTTGCGGATATGGTGAGAACGGAGCGGACGCCACTGGAAGAGCCGACCCTGAGCGAAGACGTGCAAGCCTTTCTGATGGAGCACCATAAGGGCTTCGACATCGGCCGCCACCCCATCGGGCGATACCTGGCCGACAACGAGCTCGTCGTCCGTCCGGGCATCGAGCGGGAGATCCGACGTATTCAGGGAGTCTATCAGCTCACGCAGAGCCACGACGCGATGAACCTGCTGCTCGGCGAGGGCATCGGTTCTGCCGCGGGCGTTCTGCGCTATAGCCGCGACGCCTTCTTAACCGCCTTCGGGGACGCGCTCGGCCAGTCGCAGGCCAAGGCACTGTATGCCCGGGCTCGGCAGGTCCAGAACTACGCGCTGAATATCGTCGTCTCCTATCTGACCTCCCTGACGTCACCGGGGATCGGAGCGAACAGCCCCGGCAGGTACATCGACCCGAGCCCGAGCAGCGGGCCGACGATGGAGGTCCTGTTCGGCGAGCTGGATTTCTGCGACTGCGAGCATTGCCGCTCGGTGCTGAGCCCGGCAGCCTATCTGGTGGACTTGCTCCTGTTCTGCGACACCAAACCCAAGGATTGCGACAACAAGACCGAGGAGCAAGACACTCCGCTGTCGGTCCTGCTGAAGCGCCGCCCGGATATCGAGCGGCTGCCGTTGACCTGCGAGAACACCAATACGCCGCTTCCCTATATCGATCTAGTCAACGAGACGCTGGAGCATTATGTCGCTCACAATCTGAGCATTACGAGCTACGAGGGGCACTCGACGCCCAACGGCGTCGCTCCCGACGAGCTGCTCGCCGAGCCGCAGAACGTGATCGACAGCGCCTACGAGCTCCTAGCCGGACTCCCTGAGCCGGACGGCAGCCTTCCGGCATCCTTTCCGCCCGCTCCGCCGTTGCCGTTCCACCGGCCGCTGGAGCACCTGCGCCGCTATTTCAATAGGCTCGACGCCCCGTTGCCGCTGGTCATGGAGTCCCTGCGTGTCGACGACCGACTCGATCGGCCGAAAGCCGCTCGTTCCTCCGACTACCGCTGGGCGGACATTCTGGCGGAAGAGCTGTGTCTGTCCCGCGCCGAGCGTCGACTCCTGACCGACAGCGCCATTCCCCTGCCGCGCCTCTACGGCTATCCGGCGGACATGACACTGGAGGATGCCGTCACTGAGCTGTCGAGCGCCAAGACCTTCGCGAGACGCATGGGGATCTCGTACGCCGAGCTGTTCGAGATCCTGGGGACCCGCTTTGTCAATCCGAGCGTGGCCTTGATCCCCAAGGCCGATGACTTGAAGGTCTCCATGGCGACATTGAAGACACTCAAGGACCGCGACGACCTTGCGGACAAGGAATGGCTGGAACAGTTCCAGCACCGGCTACCCGACAAGTCTCAATACGGAGGCAATATACGCACATGGCTGAAAAATAGCTGGCCCTGCCTTGCGAAGATCGTCACGCTCGCAACCCCGATCCTTCCAAGGAAGAGCGCCCAGCGCTATCGGCTTGGGGACTGTGTCGTACCCGCCCAGCCCAAGAGCCCCGGCATCTTCTACGAATGCACGCAAGCCGGAATGGCGGGCGAGGGGCCCGACTCGGAGCTTTCCTGGTCCGCCGCCGTCGGGAAGTCTTTCGAAGACGGAGAGGTCATCTGGACCTGCCGAGCCGGCACCGGAGACTGCGAGATCCAACGGCTGCGGCTGCGTTATGCGGACCCGGAGGATATCGCAAAGCCCATCGCCACGATCGAGCTCATCCGCCTGTTCCGGTTCGTCCGTCTTTGGCGAAAGCTCGGCTGGACCGTGCAGCAAACGGATAAGGCTATCGCCGCACTCTACCCGCCGGATTCCAAGGACGGCGATGACGCAGGCGAGAGCGCCGAGAACCGGCTCGACAGGGGGTTCGAGACCCTGCTGCTGCGCCTCGGCGCGGTGAAACGAATCATGGCCCACCTGAAGCTGAAGCCGGCTACCGATCTCTTACCCTTGCTGGCGTGCTTCGGACCGATCGATACGCTGGGAATCGACTCACTGTACCGCCAGATGTTCCCCGCGGTGCTGCGCAGTCAGGTACCCGCTTTCGAAGACAACGGGTACGGCGAATTCCTGGTCGACGACAGCCGCGACCTGACCCTGCACGGCGAAACCCTCCGCGCCGCCTTTCAGGTCTCCGACAGCGAGCTTGCCGCCATCCTGGCCGTAGTGCCCGTCCGCGCCGCTGTCCCCAAGCTCCCGCTGACCCTGGCGAACGTCAGCGCGGTGTTTCGCCGCGCCTGGCTCGCCCGCAAGCTCAAGCTCAGTGTCTCGGAGCTGCTCGCTTTGATCGAGCTCAGCGGGATCGATCCATTCGTGGAACCGGTGAAGGTGCACCGCGAGATGGCTCAAGCCGAGGAAAAGACACGGGTGGAGCTGCCGATGCTGCGCCTGCTCCGGTTTATCGATCGCCTGCGGGAATTGTCGGTCAAGCCGGTGCAAGCCCTCTATCTCGTCTGGAACCGAGACATTGGCGGGACCTCGGCACCCAAGGACGGCCAGATCCTGGCCCTGGCGCGGTCACTGCGTACCGCGCTTGTCGCGATCGAGGACGAGCTCTCGCTGCGGGACGATCCGCAGGGAGAGACCGCCCGATCCAGGATGGCACTGGTCTACGGAAAAGACGCGGCCGATCTGTTCTTCTCGTTGCTGGACCGGTCGCTCCTCACCTCCGTCGATTATCAGCGGGATACCGTAAGCCGCGAGGTGCGGGTTCCCTATACCCGCGGGCCATTCGACCCGGTCACGCATGTCACCTGCAGCGCGCCCCTGACGCCTGTCGACGAGGCGCTCATCCAGGTCGGTAGCGCCCTCGGCAAACTGTTCTACGACGGTCAGACCAAGCGGCTTAGCTTCCACGGGATTCTATCTTTGGAGCTGCGGGATGAGCTCAAAGACGAGAATCTGGACCTGTCCGAGGGCTTCAAGGCTGCCATCGATGCGCTCTACATCAAGTACCAAGAGATCGATTATGCCCGCATGCCGCAGGCCATCGTAGACGCTGCCGGCGGCGTGATCGTCTATCACGAGGACAGCAAGGCGCTGTCGTTTAGCGGTCCGATGTTGGAGGGTGCGCGCGCCGCCCTCAGGGTCGCCGCCGACCAGGACCGAAAGCTCGCCTATGCGATCGATCGGCTTTATGAGGAGAGTCGACGGGTTGCCGCCGCGAGCCTGGAGCAACTGATCGCGGACGCGGTACCGGACCGCATCTTTTTTGACGAGATGCGCAAGGAGCTGTCTTTCGCTGGCCTATTGACGGAAGAGCTGGCGCAAAGGCTCCGGGATTCTGGCAACGATCTCTGGCCTCCGGCCCCGGGGGCTGCGGCCGGCACCGCGCCGGAATGTCAAGCCTTTTGGAATGCGACCAAGCGTCTTCTCGAAGCGAGCCGCAAGACTGTCGAACCGCTCTTCCGCCGCTATCCCGAGCTTGAGTCCTATGTGCTCGCGTTCGAATTCTATCGGGATCTCGCGAGCGAAACGCCCTATTCGCAGGACGATCCGGACCTCGACGAGGCCTTGGCCGCCAAGGCCCGCGGACGCCTTCTTTACGACCCCAATCGCGACCGCCTTTTCTGGCGCGGGATACTGACCGGGGCCATGGCCTCGGACCTCGAAGACACCGAAGGCACAAAGGAAGCCCTAAAGGGCGCGATCGAAAATCTGCGAGGCACGAGCCAGGAGAAGATCAAGGACTTCTTGGCCGCGCATCCGGGGCTTTCAGCCCTGAAGGAAGACTTCTCGGGCGCGAGCGACGATCCCGAGCGGCTGCGGTCTGTCGTGCTCGCCGCTCTGCTGCCGGAGCTCAAGCGGCGGCGCAAGCGCCAGGTGGCCCTGGAGCACGCGGCGGCCATCGCCGGCGCGTCGGTGGACCTGGCCGCGATCCTGATCGGCGGCCCCAGCGATCCGAAGGAGTCGGCGCGCTACCCGATCCATGCGGTGAACGATCGGGACAGACCGGGCATGGACGATCTCATCGCCATCGAGCGGACAGGACTTGCAGCCGCGCGCGGCACCCGCAAGAACGACGCGCTGGACACTGGCGACAATGCCGTTACAGAGGTGGATGCAGAAGACCTCGGATTGGTCTCGGCGAAGGTCGGCGACGTCCCGATCATCCAATGCGGTCAGTGGAGCGGATTCCTGGAAGCGCCCGAGAGCGGCTTCTACAGGATCTATATCGAATGCAACGCGGAGGCGTCGGTTACGCTGAAGCTCGGCGACGCCGATGTGCTCTTTCCAGCGAACGACGCAGGTCATCCGAGAACCAACGACAAGGCGATCGAGCTGTCCGCCGGTACTCTCTATCCGTTTACGCTGGCCTTCGACAAGCTGACCTCGTCTCTGCAAGTCCGCTGGGAGACCAAGTCTCGGGGCCAGGAGCCCATTCCGAGCCGCTATCTCTATTCCGAGACCCTGATCGAGCGTCTGCGCGAGATCGCGATCCGTTTCATGAAGGGCGCGGCCCTCGCGGAATGTCTCAAGCTGAGTCCTGCGGACATGGCCTTCCTGGGCACCCACCCGGACTACCGTATCGATCCGCAAGGGGGCCTGGCCTCGGGGGGAAAGGGCGAAGACTGGCTCAATCTTCTGCGCACCAAGGGCGAGCCGCCTCGGACGCAGGCCGCGACCCTGTTCGGCATCTTATCGGCGCTGCTGGACTTCGCGCGGATCAAGGCGGCCTTGGCACCCGGGGACGATCGGTTCCTGGCTGTTCTCAAGAATCCGCAGCTCCGGACGCCAGAGGACAACAGTCAGCTCCTGGCCCTCACGCGCTGGGAGTCGTCCTCGCTCGAGGCGCTCCTCGATCGCTTAGGGAAATCGGCAAACGGAACAGAGGCGTTGAAGAGCCTGGGCACCTTCGCCCGAGTCTACGACGCCTATGCCTGGCTGAAGAAGCTCGGCATCGGCGCGTCGGCCCTGATTGCGGGGGCGACGAACGAACCGACCGCGGATGCAGTACGTGCCCTCCAGTCCGCCCTGCGCGCCCGCTATGCGATCGCCGATTGGCGCGAGATCGCGAAGCCGATCAACGACGAGCTGCGGCGGCTGCAACGGGATGCCTTGGTTGCCTTTGTCCTTCACCATCTGCGCGCGAGTACCGACCCCTACGAAGCCTCGATCGACACGCCGGACAAGCTCTTCGAGCACCTGCTGATGGACGTGCAGATGGATCCCTGCATGGAGACCTCGCGGGTCCGCCATGCCCTGTCCTCGGTCCAGCTCTTTATCGAGCGCTGCCTGCTGGGGCTGGAGGCCGAGGTCCCGCCCGAGTCGATCGATGCCGGAGAGGGCGGCCGGAGATGGGAATGGATGAAGCGCTACCGGGTTTGGGAGGCCAACCGCAAGGTGTTTCTGTGGCCGGAGAATTGGCTCGATGTCGCCCCGGACGACTGCTCGCCCTTCTTCAAGGAGGCGATGAGCGAGCTGCTCCAAGGCGACATCACGGACGAGCGGGCCCAGACGACCCTGCTCAACTATTTGGCCAAGCTCGATCGGGTCGCCAGGCTGGAGCCCTGCGGGATCTATTACGAGGAGCCCACCCCCGGCAGGCCGCACGAGATCGTGCATGCGGTGGCGCGCACGGCCGGCGCGACCCGCACTTATTACTACCGCCGGTACGACGGGATCTCTTGGACCGCTTGGGAGCAGATCGCCGCCGATATCGAAGACAACCCGGTGGTGCCGGTCGTCTGGAAGGGTCGGTTGTTCCTGTTTTGGTTGCGGATCCTGACGGATGTAGTGTCAGGACCGCGTCATACGCGCAGTGGCGGCGATACGAAAAGGCCTATAAAGAGCGAGCCTCCGACGCTTGCATCCCGAACACCGGCCGCACTCAAGCAGGAGGTGAAAGACAGCGAGAGCACCGCTCCTGAGCTTAAGGCTGTCCTGTGCTGGAGCGAGTATTACAACGGCGCCTGGCAACCCACTCGCACGTCGGATATCTGCAATCCAATCTCGGTTCACACCCAAGACACGCCAACATCCGCCGCCCCATTCGACCGCTCCAAAATGCGCCTCACCGTCTCCGGAGAATCGGGATACCTCCGCGTTATCGTTTCGATGGGGCTGACCACCCGCGGCGAGTCCTTCCTCCTGCGCAACTCTCAGAGCCTTCCGGAACGTGCTCAGAGCCCTGACGCGCTCGACGAGTGGGTCGCTGCCGGGGACAAAACCCTGACGGTCGGGAAGGCGCCGGTGCTTTCGGTAAGCGCTCCCTCCCTTAGCGGCGTGTCATCGCCTGAATATAGGTCCGTCGAGCCGCGCCATACGTTGGACGATATCGGAAGCACAGCTTTCTTCTATCAAGGGGCCGAGCACGTCTTTTACGTAAAGACCAGCGGGGCTGTGCGGCCCATCGACGAGCATCCGGGGATCGGTCTCCAGCCAACGCTCCCGCCGAAGGAGGTCGAGATTCCGCCATTCAAGGTCCAGCCTCCTCCAGTCCAAGACGAGCTGCGGGATCGCTTCGCGCTGTCCGTCGCGGCCTACGCCGGCGTTGCCGATCCTGGGGCCTTTGCAAAGCTGAATCCCGCTGCACAGGGTATGCAGGCCATCATTCAATCTCCTGGCACGGTGAGGTTCGGGGATAAAGAAGTAGGCCCGCTGGGCGCTTTGCTTACGGAGAAATAGCGGAGAGACACACATGCCTACACTCGGTATCGATCGCTCTGGGTATCACGCCCAATCGGACATCGCCCTCGCTGCACAGGCCGCCAAGACGATGAAGGCCGACATTCCGACCTTTAAATTCATTAACTTCTTTCACCCTTTCGTCGGCGACTTGACCGAGAGGCTGAAGGCGGAAGAGACCCTGTCGGCGTTCATGGATCCGGTCTTCCTCGCCGGTCTGGCGACCAAAGACGACAGCAAGCTGCTGGGCAGCTTCTATGAGAAGATCGCATCCGAGGTCGAGATCTACGACTTGAAGGTCGAGTTTGACAACGAGCTCCCGTATGCGAATTACAACTGGGAGCTCTTCTACCACATCCCGGTCACTGTCGCGGTGCATCTCAGCAACAACCAACGCTTTGCCGAGGCCCAGCGCTGGTTCCATCTGATCTTCGACCCGACCTCGAACGACAAGGTCGCCGCCCCGCAGCAGCGCTATTGGCGCTTTCTGGAGTTTCGCCAGAACCTCGACCGCACGTCAATCGACGAACTACTTGCCCTGCTGAGCAAGCCCGACGATCCAAACAATAAGACTGAGCAGAAGCTCAAAGAAGCGGTCGCAAAAGGTTATGACGAGATCCTTTCGCACCCATTCCAGCCGCATCGGGTGGCGCGCTGTCGGCCCGCACAATTGGCCTACCGCTATTACGTGGTCATGAAGTATCTGGACAACCTGATTGCCTGGGGAGACACCCTGTTCCGCCAGGATACGGTGGAGTCCCTCAACGAGGCCACTCAGCGCTATGTCTTGGCCGCAAATATCCTGGGCCAACGTCCGCAGCGGATTCCGCGACGGGCCAAACCCAAGGCCAAGAACTTTCGCGAGCTCCGGGAGAGCATCCAATGCGAAGATCGGCTGGGCAACCCCCTTGTCGATGTCGCGGGGTCTTATCTTTACAACCTGTCGGTCGCCGGCCCGACCCAGAGCAAGTCGGAATCCGCGGAGCCTTTGTTCGGGATCGGTCAGATCCTGTATTTTTGCATACCGCGCAACGAGCAATTGCTCGGCTACTGGGACAAGGTGGCCGACCGCCTGTTCAAGATCCGGCATTGCATGAATATCGAGGGAGCGGTGCGCCCGCTCGCCCTGTTCGATCCGCCGATTGATCCCGGTATACTGGTCAAGGCGGCAGCGGCAGGCATCGATATCAGTGGAATCGTCCGCGGGACGAACCAACCCCCATCGCCGGTGCGGTCCTTGTATTTTATCCAAAAGGCTCTGGAGCTTGCGGGCGAGGTGCGCGCAATGGGCTCTGCGCTGCTGTCGGCCTACGAAAAGGGCGATGGCGAGACGCTGGCGCTGCTGCGTCAAGGACATGAGATCGAGATCCAGGAGATGCAGCAGGAGGTGCGGTTCCTTCACTGGAAGTCTGCTCAGGAATCGACGCGGTCGCTGCTGACCAGTCGCAAGGCGTCCCTGGAGCGGCTGCGCTATTACCAGCGCCTGCTTGGCAGGGAAGCGGACCCTAACGCGACCTCCGAGATCCAGATCGACTTCAAGGGCTTTGAGCTTGCCGAGAAGGGCTTTGACGATGCACTCAAGGCATTGGAGGGCGAATACGATAAAGAGATAGACGCACCTGAGCTACCCGCCCTGAGTCTTAGTACCGAGGATGGCGCAAGCCTTAAGCTTACCGAGTCGGAGGACGAAGAGCTCACGCGTTTACGCCGTGCACGCGATGCAGGGGTCTCCGCCGCGCTCTTTCATTCGTTGGCTGGTGTCCTGCAACCAGTGGTCAACCCAGGAAGTAAATTCGCTTATTGGGGATTAGGCGGATCGATCGATTTTAAGACGGGCACAGTGCTTAGTAACGTTGCGAAGCTATACGGCGATATGTTCGGTATTGAAGCTGCTTATGCCCGCGACGAGGCCGGGCTGTCCTCCAAAACCGCCGGCTACGAGCGCCGCTCCGACGAGTGGCAGTACCAATACAACCTCGCGGCCCACGAGCTGATGCAGAGCGGTCGCCAAATCCTGACCTCCCGGATCGCGGAGGCGATCGCGAGTCACGATTACGAGATAATGAAGAAGCAGATCGCCCACTCGCAGGAGGTCGATCGCTTCATGCGCGAGCGCAAGACGAGCAACGAGCAATTGTATCTCTGGATGCAGGGCGAGCTTACCCGTCTCTATGGAGAGTATTACGGCTTTGCCGTCGACATCGCGCGCAAGGCCGAGGAGACGATGAAGCGAGAGCTGATGCGCCCCGAGCTGGAGACACAGACCTTCATCAAGTTCAACTACTGGGATTACGGGCGCAAGGGGCTGCTGTCCGGCGAGGCGCTGTATCTCGACATCAAGCGGATGGAGCGGGAATATCATGAAAGCAACAAGCGCGAGCTGGAGCTGACCAAGCATGTGTCGCTGCGCCAACTGAATCCGCTAGCGTTGCTCGGACTGCGGGCGAGCGGACGCTGCCGGGTCGAGATACCCGAATGGCTCTTCGATCTCGATTGTCCCGGTCACTACATGCGCCGCATCAAGAGCGTCGCGCTATCGATTCCGGCAGTGGTCGGACCCTATACCAATCTGAGCTGCACCTTGACCCTGCTGCGAAGCAGTCTGCGCAAGTCGCCGATCGTCGGCGAAGACAACGGGTATCCTCGTGCCACTGGGGACGATACGCGTTTCGTCGACTATCCAGGGGGCACTCAAACGATCGTCACGAGCAGCGGCCAGAACGACAGCGGACTGTTCGAGACGAATCTGCGCGACGAGCGGTTTCTGCCCTTCGAGGGCGCGGGCGCTTACAGCACCTGGACGCTCGAGCTACCTGAGGATTTCAGGCAGTTCGACTACGGTGCAATCTCCGATGTGGTGTTTCACATCCGCTATACCGCCCGCTCGGGGGGCGCTATCCTGCGGAGCCGTGCTGTAGAGGCATTAGCGGCTCAGGTGGCGGACGCGGATCGCTCCGGCTTGGCGATCCTGCTGAGCCTCAAGCAGGACTTTCCGAGCGACTGGCGTAAGTTTATAAACGGCAAGGGGCCACTCGAAGCGACATTGACGCGCGAGCACTTCCCGTACTTTACGGCGGGAAAGGAGCTCATTCTCTTGGGCGCCATGGTCTATTTCATCCACGCAGACGTGGTGGTCCCTGGAGGCGACGTGACGATCAACCAGATTCCATCGCAAGGCGCGCAACGCGCGTTTCCCGAGCGCTATGTTCTTCAATTTACCGCGGACAGCGATGCGCTTCGACGAGACGATAGTGCCCCGGCGTTCGTGGTCGTCACGTACGCAATCGAGGGTAAATGATGCTCCTGGCTGCGTCAGGCAGGAGAAGGCAGACTGCGGCTCCATCTCGAAAGCATCCCGCATATCGAGGCGAGAGTCCGTAGTCGAGCGCAAACCGGTCGCTCAGGTCTGAGCGGAGAGTGTCCGTATTTCGGTCTTAATCGTACTATCCAGAACGCGACCGCCACCGTCCGCTACGCGCGGCAACCTGCCGCTCAAATCGCTCGGCTCAGGGGCAGCTTATGGCCGACAGCGCCCCTTCGCCATCGGACACCAATGCAGCGCGATCAGGTCGATTATTGATCCGGCCCGGTCTACGACGTGTCAACGGCCTCGGCTAACGGCTGGGTCACGGTGCCTGCCAGCACGTTTCCACCAAGAATGATCTCTAAGGCCGACAGCGCGTTGTGTCGGCGATGCCATCGCGCGTCGTTAAGCGTCGAGGAGTCCGCATGGATCTCGGGTCCTCCCGCCTTTTCTGCTGTGGGCTCGATCATGTTGGCCGTGGGTGCGGCAGTCTAACCGGCGACTTACCGACGGCGAGTTGACTTGCCCGCGGGGCGTGCCGTCGTGTATCGACGCAGCCACCAGGTCTGCGGGGGCCCGTCGGCGAACGGGGCGTTGGCGGACTCCAGACCTCCCGCATTCCCCCCCTGAAACCGCACCTTCAGCGCTCAAGCCCCGCTACCCGCATCCGGCACTCTGACGGCCAGTCAACTTGCCGCCAAGTCGTCCGCCGATGCGTCTTCGCCGTCTCTCGTCTCTCTCCCTCGCCGCCGCGATCCTGTCACAGCCATGCGCCACGTCTGCCGCGCCCGCGACTGCGGGGGCCGGACCCCTGGGCGATGGCCCGTCGATCAGCCGCATGGCGCGGTTGCCGGCGAGCGGTATCCAGGCGATCGAGGTGGCCGGACGATCTGGCCGCCTGGCTGGACGGCGGGACCGCGGAGGAAACCCAGTGATCTGGCCGTCTGCACCGCGGTTTTGCCCCGCTCCTGGTGGTCCCGTGTGCGCTCGCATTGAGCGCCTGTGCGGGCGGCAACGCCAGGTACGGGTGCCCCGGACTCCCCGACAAGCCGAGACTTGACGGGAAACCGTCTCGCTTCAAACACCATGCGCCCTGCGATCGCCGTCGTCGAAACCCTCCGGCTCGTCCGGCGCGCGCTGTCGCAAGGTTACGGGGATGTCGGTCGGAATCAGTCGACCAGCCGATAGCGGGCGCCGCAGTAAGGGCAGACGGACTCCCGGTCCGGCTGGTCCTCGATCGGCAGATAGACCCGCGGGTGCATGTTCCAGATCGCGTCGTGCGGGCGCGGGCAGGAGAGCGGAAGCTCGGCGCGGCCGACGGCGATCGACTCCAAAGCGCGGATCGGTGCGGGCTCGGGACTGGGCTGGGCGGCGGTCTGGGTCATGCTTGGACTCCGGTTCCGATGGCGGAAACCGACGCCCCGTCGGGGGCGCCGGAAGACGGTGCGTTATACCAGCGTGATCCACTCCGGGTGCTCTTCCCGACGCCCGTGGACCTGGTCGAAGAAGAGCTTCTGGAGCCGCTCGGTGACAGGTCCGCGTCCGCCCTTGCCGATGGTGCGGCCATCCACCTCGCTGATGGGGGTGACCTCCGCGGCGGTGCCGGTGAAGAATGCCTCGTCGGCGATATAGACCTCGTCGCGGGTAATGCGCTTCTCGACCACCTTAATCCCCTGCTCCTCGCACAGCGTCATGACCGTCTTGCGGGTGATGCCGTCGAGTGCCGAGGTGAGGTCCGGGGTATAGATGACCCCATCGCGCACGATGAAGACGTTCTCTCCGCTGCCCTCCATCACATAGCCCTCCGAGTCGAGCAGCAGTGCCTCGTCGTAGCCGTCGCGCAGGGCCTCCTGGAGCGCCATCATGGAGTTCATGTAGTTGCCGTTGGCCTTGGCCCGGCACATGGTGATATTCACATGATGTCTGGTAAAGGACGACACCCGAATGCGGATGCCGTTGCGCATATTCTCTTCGCCCAGATAGGCGCCCCATTCCCAGGCAGCCACCATGCAGTGGACCAGCAGGTTGTCCGCGCGCAGTCCCATGCCCTCGGAGCCGTAGAAGCACATGGGCCGGATATAGGCCGAGGCGAGCTTGTTCTCCCGCACCACCGCGCATTGGGCGGCGTTCAGCGTCTCCCGGTCCCAGGGCATGGGCATGCTCAAGATATGGGCCGAGTTGAAGAGGCGCCCGGTGTGCTCCTGAAGCCTGAAGATGGCGGCGCCGCGCTCGGTCTTATAGGCCCGGACCCCCTCGAAGACCCCCATGCCGTAATGCAGGGTGTGGGTGAGGACATGGGTCTTGGCCTCGCGCCAAGGCACCATCTCGCCGTCCAGCCAGATCAGGCCGTCACGGTCCGCCATCGTCGCCATTTGCTACTCCGCTTGGGTTTGGGCCGCATTGGCCCCGAATCGTTGGAAGTTCGATCGAATGTGGATTGCTGGGTTTGGCCCCGCTCAGTCCCCCAGCAGCTCCGCCCACAGTGCCCGGACCCGCTCGCGCTCGGGGACGAGCTCGGTGTCCGCGACCGTTTTGGGCTGCTCCTGCAGGGCACTGCGGTGGTAGGCCCCCCGCAGGGTCTTGTAGGCGTCGGTGAGGTCGCTCGCCGCCTGGCCAGGCAGGAGACTCAGACGCGCCAGGGTCTCCAGCAGCCGGATATTGTCTGTCCAGACCGCCAGGTCGGGGTGCTGGGCAGCCCACCGAAGGACCGAGTATTGAACAATAAACTCGATGTCGGCAATACCGCCGCGGCCTTGCTTGAGGTCGAATCGCCCGCCGCGGGTCTTGTCCAGGCCCTCGCGCATCTTGGTGCGCATCTCGCGCACGTCCGATTTGAGCTTTGCCGGGTCCCGGGGGCGACAGAGGGTAGACCGGCGGATCTCGGCGAAGCGCAGGGCCAAGGCGGGGTCCCCCGCCACTGGCCGGGCGCGCACCAGTGCCTGGTGCTCCCAGGTCCAGGCGCGCTGGTCCTGATAGTCGGCAAAGGCGGCCAGCGAGCGCACCAGCATGCCCTTGTTGCCGTCCGGGCGCAGTCGCATGTCGATGTCGTAGAGGACGCCGGCCGGGGTATGGGCGGTCATCATGTGGATCATGCGCTGGCCGAGGCGGTTATAGAGCTGCTCGTGGCTCAGGGGCTTGGGTCCATCGGTCTCGGCCATAGGCTGGTCGCTTCCGTGGACGAAGACCAGGTCCAGGTCGGACCCGTAGCCCAGCTCCAGCCCGCCCAGCTTGCCGTAGCCCAACACCAGGACACCGGTCTCTCCCTCGTCCAGCTCTTGGGGCCGCCCGTGACGGGCAGCGAGATGATCGAAGGCGAGCCGCAGCACCCGGGCCACGCAGGCCTCCGCGATATCGGACAGATAGTCGCTGACCTTCATGAGCGGCAGCGCCCCGGTCAGGTCTGCGGCGGCCACCCGCAGCATGTTGCCGTGGGCGAACAGCCGCAGTCGCTCCATCTGCTGGTCCAGGTCCTCCGGGTCCAGGGGGGCGAGGAGCGCATCCAGCTCGCCCTCCAGGTCTTCTCGGCGCAGTGGGGCATAGAGCCTGCGCGGATCGATCAGCTCGTCCATCAGCAATGGCTGGCGGGCGATCTGGTCCGCCACCCAGGGGCTCATGCCGGCGAGTCGCGCGAGCTGGGCGAGCGCCAGGGGGCGCTCCACCAGCATCGCGAGGTAGGCGGTGCGGCGCACCACGGACTCCAGGACCTTGAGCACCCGCTCCAGGGCCAGGTCCGGAGACTCGCTGGCCGCGATGACCTGGAGTGCCAGCGGCATCAATTGGTGTAGCCGCTCCGCGCCCCGGGTGCTCAGGCCCTTGCGGGTGCAGGCCTCGCGGAAGCGCCCCAGTCGCTCGCAGGCGGTGGCGGGGTCTGCAAACCCGGCGGCTCCTAACAGCTCCAGGGCACGCGCCTGGTCCACGCTGGCCCTCCAGACCGAGGCCAGTGCCGCGTCCTGGGTCTGGGGCTGTGCATGCGGGGCCGAGAAGCACTGGTCGAACTGTTCCTGAACCCGGCGCCGGTGGGCGGATAGTATCCGGGCGAACGAATCCCAGTCCGCGAACCCCATGGAGCGGGCCAGACGCAGCCGGCCGGCCGGGTCGGTCGGGAGTACATGAGTCTGGCGGTCCCGGTAAGCCTGGAGCCGGTTCTCGACCCGGCGCAGGAAGTCGTAGGCGGTATCGAGCTGGCGCACCGCATAGTCCGGCAGGAGTCCGCGGCTACCCAAGAGCGCCAGCACCCGCCGGATGGGTCGCACCTGGAGATCGGGCTCCCGTCCGCCGCGTACGAGCTGAAAGACCTGCCCGATGAACTCGATCTCGCGGATTCCCCCGTGGCCGAGCTTGATGTTCCCGTCCATGCCTTTCTTGGCCAGCTCCTTGTCGATCAGTCCCTTCATCTCCCGCAGCGAATCGATCGAGCCGAAGTCCAGATACCGGCGGTAGACGAAGGGGCGCAGCATCGACTCCAGCGCCTGCACGTCCGCCGGGTCCCCGGCGAGCACACGGCCCTTGATCATGGCATAGCGCTCCCACTCCCGGGCCTGGGACTGGTAATAGTCCTCCAAGGCGTCCAGGGACAGGGCGAGCGGACCGGAGTCGCCGAAGGGTCTCAGCCGGGTGTCCGCCCGGAAGACGAACCCGTCGACGGTTTGCTGGTCAAGGGCCTGGACCAGGCGCTGTGCGAGTCGCACGAAGAACTGCTGGACGGCCAGCTCCCGGGGACCGCCTTCCACCGGGCCATCGGCCGGGTAGGCGAAGATCAGGTCGATGTCGGAGGAGAGGTTGAGCTCCCGGGCGCCGAGCTTGCCCATGCCGATGACGAGCAGCCGCTGCTCCCGGCCCTGGCGGTCCCGCGGCGTCCCGAGCTCCGCGCGGGTCCAGTCGTGGAGTCGGTCCAGGGTGTGTCGGATACAGCAGTCTGCGAGCTCCGAGAGGTCTTCCAGGGTCTCTTCCAGGTCCGCCAGGCATCCGAGGTCCCGCCAGACGATCCGGATCATCTCCCGACGGCGAAAACGGCGCAGCGCCCGGTGCAAACCGAGCTCGTCCGCGGCCGGGGCCAGTGCCGGCCCGAGCCGCTGGTCCAGCTCCCCCGGGGCGTAATGGCGGTCCAGGTCGCCCGAGTCCAGCAGCTCGGCGAATGCCGCTGGATCTCGGGCCGCCGACTGGGCGACGAATTCGCTCCACTCCCAGACCCGCGAGCGGGTCAGCTCTAAGGCGGGGTCCTGGAGCGGCGCCCGGCCCTGCGACTGCGCCCAGTCCAGCCACTCGCCCCAGAGTCGGTCGGGGGCGCTCCGGAGGTCCGGTCCCGCGCTCATGGGCGACGGGCCGCGATGCGGGTCACAGTGGCTCGATCCCGTAGTCCGCGGCCAGACGGGCCTCTCCGCCTCCCGGGACCTCGATGACCTCTGATGCGGCGTTCACCGTCTCCACGCACAGCATCGACCGATAGTCCTCGTCGTCCAGGTCGGCCATGGCGATGGCGGTTTCCACCCAGGGGTTCCAGACCACGCAGGTGGCGCTGTGACGGCTGGCAATCCGGATGCGACGCCCCAGACAGGGGTCTTCGACGAAGAGCTGTGTCGGGACATGCTCGTAGATCCGGTTGACCTCCCCCGCAACCGTGACCGGCCCCTCCTGGGTGACCACCGCATCCCCGGCGCCGGCCGCCTTGTCGATATAGCGGCAACCCTCCAGCCCCAGGACCCGCACCCGGGTCGCGTCACCGATCCTGAAATAGGCGTGCAGGCCCTGGGTGATGCTGAAGGTCCGGTCGCTGGCGTTGCGGGTGATCAGCTCCACCCCCAGCGTGGCGCCGACCGTGATCTCCACCAATAGATTAAAGTGATAGGGCCAGAGTGTACGGGTTTCCCGGTCGTCGGCGATGCCCAGGGTGACCCGGGTGGCGCCGTTGGGCAGGGTCGCGGTGGCGAGCAGGTCCCAGGGCAGGCTGCGCACGAAGCCGTGAATCTGGCGGCCCTGGCCTTCCGGGTCCTGGCCGAACCAGGGCCAGCACACCGGGATGCCGCCCTTGATCCCCTTGCCCGGCACGAAAAAGGCACGCTCGCTCACGAACAGCAGGTCGGCGGAGGCATCGAAGGGCCGGTAAGAGAGGATCTGACCCGCGTAGGGGGAGATCACGGCGGTGGCCAGGCCGTTCTGGATCTCGATCATGGTTAACCCGCCGCGCCCCTCGCGCAGCTTCAGGGTGCCGTCGATCCCGTACTCGGCATTTAAGGCGTCGATGTCCACGGAAGTACCTCTGAAAGTATGGGCGCCGGCCGGCATCGGTCTCGGCTCATGGCGCTAAGGCGCGGAGGGTACAGCCGCGGACCCCGGACGAAAAGATGTAGCGGCGATCCAGGGGCGCCGTTGGGCTTGTCCGTTGTGGACCGGCCGGGGACGCGCGCCTATGGATCGGTCTGGGTTTGGGTCGGATCGGGGGAGTGGGCGGGGTATGATCCGGGCTCGGGGTGCCGGGGGCGGGGCAGGGGCTCGGTTGGCGCTGGCGGCAATGGGTCCGGGAGATTTTTTTCATGGCTGAGTTTCCCTTGAGCCTCGCGCTCTTCAATTTTCTGCCGGTCGCGCTCACCGGGCTGGCACTGTGGTTTCTGTTCCGGTTGGCTCGCGAGCTGGACCCGGGCAACGGTGCGCTGGCGCTTGCCGGGGGAGGGCTGGTCCTGCTCGGGGGGCTCTCCAAGGCAAGCTGGAAGCTCGTTGCGTCCGTCGTAGGGGTCGATGTCGCCTGGCTGGGCGGTGCGCTCTTCCCATCGATGGCTCCCGGGTTTGCACTGCTGGCCGCCGCGCTCTGGGGCGCGACCCGGCGGCTGCGGGGGCGCCCCAGTCCGTCCTGGCTGGGGGCCGCGGCACTGGCCGCCATCGCGATCGCCTTCGCCGCGGCGGCGGTCCGGTTGTGGGTACTGGACATCCCGCGCGGCTGGTTCCTGCCGCTCCTGGCTCTGGCGAGCCTGGGCAACCTGCTGCTCAGCGCGCTCCTGATCGCTGCCGCGCTGCGCCTTCGCCGCTGGAGCATCGCTGCGCTCTTCGCGGTTAACCTGGGGATGATCTTCGCACTCCAGCCCATCGCCATGGCCAATCCCAAGACACTGTCCATGCACTGGTTGGAGCAATCGCTCACGGCATTCGGGACCGCCTGCTTCGCGCTCGGCGCCTACCTGCTTTGGCGCTTGGGTCGCGAGCCGATCGGCTCGGTGCTTCCGGCGGGCTCGGCGTCGTGGCGATCCGACCCGAGTGCTACAGTTCAAGCCAGTCGACCATCAAGCCCGATCACGAGCGAGCGCTAACCGATGAACGCCGTCGCACCCAGTCGCCAACCGCCCGTCGAGCCCTCTCTTTACCGGCTCACGGTCGACGACTATCACCGCATGATCGAGGCCGGCATCTTCGGCGCAGACGACCGCATCGAGCTGATCGAGGGGGAGCTGCGCGCCATGCCGCCGATCGGTCCAGAGCATTCCGGCAAGAACAAACGACTAATCCGGCTCTTTACGAGTCGCGTACAAGATCGCGCCATCGTCGCATCCCAAGACCCGTTGACCCTGCCCGAGCACTCGGAGCCGGAGCCGGACCTGATGCTCCTGCGCCCCCGGGCGGACTTCTACGAGCACGCCCACCCGGTGCCCGCCGACACCTTGCTGGTGGTCGAGATCGCCGATTCGACCCTGCGCTACGACCGCACCGTCAAGGTCCCGCTCTATGCCTCCCATGGCGTGCCGGAGACCTGGGTTCTCGACCTGCAAGCTCGCCGCATCGAGATCTACCGCGATCCGGGTCCGGCGGGCTATCGGCAGATCCTGCTGCCGGACCCGGAGCAGACGATTGCGCCGGTGCTGTTGCCGGAGCTGTGTATTCGGGTGGCCGAGCTGTGGGGGTGATGCGGCTTGCGAAGGTCGGTGGCTGATCGGGTCGGGGTGACGGGCACAATTCCGTCACCCCGACCCGATCGCCTTCACTTATGACCGGAGCCTATTCGTCCTTGATCGGTACGAAAAACAAAAGCCCCATCGCCGGAATCGAGGCGCAGAACCCGATGATAAAGAGCCCGAGATAATTTACCTGCTCTACGATGATGCCACCCATCCCGCCGAAGATGGACGAAAAGACCGACATGAATGCCGAGCCGATGGCGTAGTGACCCGCCTTGAACTCGGGTTTGCATGTGCGCAGGATATAGACGATCAGCACCGCATTGCCTAAGCCCGCGGCGATCTGCTCGTAGAGATAGACTCCCCCGATGGTGAGAAAGCCGGCCGTGCTGGTGGCGAGCGGGCGCTCCCAGGCCAGCCAAACATAGGCCAGAATATTGACGTTCATCAGGAGCGTCAGCGGCCAGATGGCCCGGCGCAGCCCAGTGCGTTTGATCCACAGCCCCCCGATGGTGGTGCCGACGATGGAGCCCACGAGCCCGACCAGTCCGCTCATCCAGGCGAGCTGACCGTTGTCGACCAGCAGATAGCGCTTGAGAAAGGGCGTGCCCATGGAGAAGATGATCTCGTCGCCGATCTTATAGAAGACGATAAAGATCAGGCTTAAGGCGACCAAGGGCCGGGCCTGAGCGAGCAGCGTGGCGAGCATGACGACGAAGGCATAGACAAACGACTGGATGCCGGGCAGTCCGATCAGGAGCAATAAGAGCCACAGGGCCGAGCCGACGCCCAGTGCGCTGGTCAACGCAATCAGCGAGCGCCGCGGCGAGATCTCCAGATAGGAGGCAAACGAATTCAGGAACTCAGCGCCCGCCGCCCGCAGGCTCGCGACCTTGTGCGCGCGTTGTCCGATACGCGGCAGCGCGACAAGATGGAACAGGGTGAACAACGCCATCACCGCCGCGGCGGCAGCGAAGCCCCAGCCCCAGGCGCGATACATCTCGATCTGCGCCGCACCCCGCGCCATCTCGGCCACCGCCAGGATGATCCCGAAGCGGGCCAGGATCATCGCCAGCCGATAGGCCATGACCCGATACCCCGTATTTGCCGCCTGCTCCTTGGGATCGGTCAGTCCGTCCATGTAATAGCCGTCGATGACCACGTCGTTGGTCGCCGCGATCAGTGCCAGGACCGCGAAGATCCACACAAGTGTGGTCGCAGCAAAGACCGGGCTCATACCCCCGGCGGCGGCGGCGAAGCAGAGCAAAGACACGAGCGCGGTCAGCAGCGTAATCGCGGCCTGCACCAGGACCATCCAGGTGCGCTTATTGCCGAAGATATCCACCGCCGGTGCCCACAGGAACTTGAGGTTCCAAGGCAGTCCTAGAAAATTCAAATAGCCCAGAAAGCGCTCGGACATGCCGATATCGGTGAAGAACACCGACGACATGGTGCGCACCACCATATAGGGGAAGCCTTCGGTGAAATAGGTCGAAAAGACCCAGATCTTGGGGTCCGATGCGAATCGACTTGGCTCTGGGGCTCGATCCATTGGGAATCCTTGGGCGCTAACAGGGTTGAGGCGGGCGCTAGGATACGGCATCCGGCGGGGGCGCACGCACGCGCTCCCGCACTTCGAGACCGGAAAAGGATGCTTCGAGCGCGACGTCCCCGGGCGCCGCCTGACGGCGGTGCCGCGTTCGCGCTCGCAGGGGCCGCTGGGGTCGTTCCAGATCGATCTCTTTTCGCTCGGCGATCCCGGCGAGGGCGATCTGCGCATCGCCGACGTGCAGACGGTCGCTGCGACCCTGGTCCCCACCGAGAGCCACGACCTGGATTTGGACAACTTCACCGCTCGTCGCGGCGAGTCCCATAGATGGCCATCCCATGGATCTGCCAGCGCATCCCCGATCGGCTTTGCCGGCCGATCGAGGCCCGCCGCGACGAGCAGGAGGTCGCCGGCTATGCGCAGCTCATGGAGACTGTCTTCGCGTCTTGGGCCGAAATCCCGGTCACCGAGAACCACGCCAAGCAGCTCCACCGCGACCTGCTGCGCTATAGCGACAAGGACGAGCGCCACCGGGGCGAGCACAAGACGTCAACGGACGCCTGAGCCGGGTGCTGACCGCCTTGCTCCTGCTGCGGGCCGGCTACGTCTATGTACCCTACAGCTCCCTAGAAAAAATCATTGAGCAGAGCAAGGAAGGCTACGACCTGGCACTACGCCGGACCCAGGGACCATCCGCACCAAGGCGCCGGACTGGACGCCCTGGCTGACGTTCTTTCTCAAAGCCCTGCAACGCCAGATGCGGCGATTGCGCGAGACTTTGGTCGCGGCCGTGGGGCCGCTTCTACGCCCCGTAGGAGCGGCCCCAGGCCGCGACGGGTCCGCGACAACCTGCCGCCGGAGTTACGATCAAGGCCGATCCGGATACTGGATCATGCCCGTGACCACGGCCGCATCGCCATCGCCGATGCGGTCGTGCTGACCGGTGCCAGCCGCAATACCCTGAAGCTGCACTTCAAGGCCCTGCGGGAACGGGGGCTCCCGGCGCTGCATGGCCAGGGCAGGGGGACCTGGTCCAATTTGCCCTGAGTGAGTCGCCGATTACCTGGTCCCTACTCGGTTTCCGCTGGCAGCCATGTCGAGCCGATCAAGCTCGCGAGTATGCGCTGGTATTCGCATTCGCGAGAGCTGGGTCAGGTCTTGCAATCGTACATTCCTCGACCGCCTGGGAAATGTTGGATTGCAAGATCCCTCATCCGTATCCGTGGTACGTCCCCTATTCGTCGCTTATTCGTCGCCAATTTTCTGGTGATCATCCTCGACACCAACGTCCTCTCGGCCCTGATGCGCGACGTGCCGGACGCCTGTGTCGTCTCCTGGCTGGACGGGCAAGCGGCAGCCTCGATCTGGATCACCAGCATCACCGTCTTTGAGATTCGGCTCGGTCTCGCCCTTCTGCCGGATAGTCGGCGTCGGCGCCTGCTCGAACACGCGTTCGAGGGACTACTCGCCGAGGACCTGGATGGCCGCATCCTGAGTTTCAATTCGGCCGCAGCCAGCGAGGCCGCAACGCTTGCCGCGTCCAGATCGATCCCCAGGGGTGAACCCGGGCGCCGACGCCCGCTGCGGCTGATTGGTCACGGGCGGCCGACGGCGTTTCGTCCCTCAGTGGCGGCGGCTCGGCGCCGCGGCCGGTACCCGCTGCCGCGGCAGCCAGACCGTCAGGACCAGACCCAACAAAGCCAGCGGGGCGGGTTCCGGCACGGCCAGGCTGCCGAACAGGCCGTGCTGCTCGTCGTCGATGCCCGCGGTAAAGTAGAGCTTGTCGCGCACACCGCCGCTGCCGCCGTTGCCGAACTGCAATGCCCACAGACCCTCAATCATGATGTCGTCGCCCTGGTCATCGACCAACGCCCCCAACAAGGCGCCGCTCACCGGGTCGAACGCATGGATCTTGCCGTCGCCGAAGTTTCCGATCAGCAGCGCGCCTGCGAAATCGCCGAAGCCGGCCGAGGCCAGGGCCACGCCCCAGGGCACATTCAGCACCCCGCCCGAGGCCAACCGCCGCTGAAAGTTGCCGTTGCCATCGAATGAACTGACATAGCCGAAGCCGGCACCGGGCTGGTCCTCCTCCGGGTCGCCCGCCTGGCCAAGGGCGTAGGTGACGATAAGGTTGCCGCTGATCGCTTGGATATTGAACGGCTTATAGCCGGCCGGCAGGGTCGGATCGACAAAGGCGCCGGACAGGGTCGTTGGGGCATAGGTGCTGTCGAAGACATCGATGGCGCCGGACTTGAAGTTGGCGGCGTAGAGGAAGTTGCCGGACCCGTTGTTGGCGAGCGCCAGGCCCTTGTAATTGGCCAAGCCCGCGTTGTTCACCCGCAACAGCGCGTTGGTGCCGTTGGCGGCGGCCCAGGACGAGATGGTCCCCTCCTCGGCGGCGAAGATGAAGGAGGCGCCGAAGCCCGCCAGTCCGCCGCTGAACACCTGACCGGTCGGGCTGGCGGTGCCGGTCCCGGGCGGAGGGGGCGGGATCGTCACCACCAGGGGCCGCGGCACCTCCAGGCCGTCATACAGAGAGAATCAGGGACAGACGACGGTATCTGACAGCCGACGCAGGTCATGCAGGTCACAGGTATCGCCAAGCGATCCTGACATAGTCCGACCGGCTCCGATTGGCGCTCAATACCCCGGAACATACTGAGTCCCGTGGACCAATTGCTCGCGCACGAAGGGGTCGCTGTTGGGGGCTTGGGCTAGTGCCTGGATCAGGCCCCGGTCGACTCCACATGATCGAGGGCCTCGGTCGCGCGGAGTGCGTAGCCCATCGCCTGCCAGACATCTCCGGCCTTCAGCTCGTAGCGCGAAATAGGGGACGCGCGAAATAGCGCGAAATAGGGGGCGTACCCTGGGATATCCCCTAAACTTTCGACGCTTAGACAGAAGCTTAGCGAGCGTTCTAAAGGTGCCCTATAACATGCGCGAGGCGGCACTATCTCCGGCGGGCGACCAAACCTGCTGGAGACCGCCTCGTGCATGCGCTGAAAATGTTACACCAGTGCCTGACCCCGCTGTTGACGCACATCCACCGTCGTCGTCTGGAGACCCTGCTGGAGGCGGTGGCCGCGAGCGTCCGCGGTCCGCGGCTCACGTTGACGGACATCGGGCGGCGGCTCGCGGGGACGGTCCGGCTGCGCCACAGGATCAAGCGCGCCGATCGCCTGCTCGGCAACACCCGGCTACAGGGCGAGGCGCGTTCGGTCTATGGTGCGCTGTGCCGGATCAGCCTGGCGCGCATCCGCGAGCCGCTCATCGTGATCGACTGGTCGGACCTGAAGGCCGATCGATCGTTGCATCTGCTACGTGCCTCGCTACCGGTCGGGGGGCGGGCGCTGACGCTCTACGAGGAGGTGCACGGGCAGCGCAAACCGAACAACCGCCGGGTGCAGGAGCGCTTTCTCGAACGGCTCGCGGCCATGTTACCGCCTCGGTCGACGCCGACGATCGTCGCCGATGCCGGCTTCAAGGTCCCGTTCTACCGCGCTGTCGAGCGCCTGGGCTGGCGCTGGGTCGGACGGGTGAGGGGACGCGATTACGTGCGGTTGACCACGCGCTGGGCCAGTTGCAAGACAATCTTCACGCGCGCCACCCCCACTGCCACCATGTTGGGCGTGGGCGAATGGGTCAAGAGCAATCCGCTGCGGGCGCTGTTCGTGCTGGTGAAGCAACCGCCCAAGGGACGGCGCGCCAAGACCGCCGCCGGGCGTCGTTCCCGCTCCAAGAAGAGCCAACAGGCCGCCCGCGCCGCGCGCGAGCCGTGGCTGCTGGTGGCCTCGACGCAGTTCGCCGACCTGCCGCCCACGCGGGTGGTGCGGCTCTACCGCCAGCGCATGCAGATCGAGACGAAGATCGACATCTTTAGGGATGCTGCGTAGCCGTAGGTGCCTCGAGGGCCAGGCGACGCAGCCGATGGGATCGGCGCTCTTGGCCGAGTACGAAAACGCGTTGGGCCGAGCCGGGCTGTTCGAGCTAGCCGACCGGATGCGATCAAGCGCGGCGCCCTGCTCGACATCCTTCCGGCATGTAAGGTGGAACCCCCTTGTCCAGGACATGGGACTTACTCAGCGGTTGAGTTGTGTGTCCGGCTGCGCGAAACCGGGCCAAAGGCGGTTGTTCTTGTCCAGCACCACCAATCCCTGCTTCCGCAGACCTTGCAGGTCGCGTTGTTTGGTCTTGTCGGTGCGCTGGAGATAGAGCGCGCAATACCAGGGCGCGCGGCGCAGCTCGGCCAAGGGGAGGGGACCCCCGGCGGCGAGCACTTGGGCGACGATGGCGTATTGGCGGGTATTGATCCGCTTTTCGTCGTGGCGGCGTTTCAGATCGTTCTCGAATAGGAGGATATGCACCAGACGATTGACCCGGTCGTGCAGGCTGTTGAGGCTAATCAGGATGCCTTCCAGGAAGAAGAGCGCGAAGTCGGTGTTCGGATGCGGATCGCCCTTGTCGTGCGCCTTGCGGCAGACGTTGAACAGGGTGAAATAGCGGTCGATCCGGTCGAGGTAGTAGCGCGCCTGGGCGAAAGGGGCGTATCGGAAGCCTTCGCGTAACAGCAGGCTGGCCTCCAGCACGCGGCCGACGCGTCCGTTGCCGTCCCAGAAGGGGTGGATCAGCTCGTAGTAATAGTGGACCAGGGGCGCGCGGATCAGGACCGGAACCTGAAGATCGACCAGCTCCTGGTGCCAGTGCAGCAGAGCGTCCAGCAGCAGGCGCACGTCGCCGCCGAATTGGGGCGGCTTGTAGCGTCCGCCGTGGGTCTGATCGCCCACCTGAGTGACGATCGTTTTCGGATTGTCCCGCAGCAGACCGGGCTGGTTGTGCGCGTGGGGGATGCCGTTGGTGATGGCCGCATGAACGGACAGGACGAATGACAGGTCCAGGCGCCAGCTCGGCTCCGCGACGGTCCGGCTCGCGAGATCGTAGGCGGCCTTGATGTTGAGGACGCGCCGCTGCTCGATGTCTTGGACCCCGGACGGGTCGAGGTCGAGTGCCAGTCGAGTCTCTTCCTCGGAGAGGGTGCCGCCCTCGATGCTGTTGGTGCCGAAGACGCTGGTGGCCACCACCTCCCGCTCCAACTGGCTGGCCACCTGGGACAGGGGCGACCCCTGGAAACGCTGGTGGGCGTCGCTGACCCGTAGGAAAGGGGTCTCCACCGATGCTGCGTCGATGCCCACCTGGAAGGCGAACGGGCCGAAGCGCGCGGTCTCGACGATCAGCTTGTGGTCCGCAAGCTCGGGCATCGGCGATGTTGTCCGGAAAAATGTCCTATGGAAGATGATCGCATATTACTGATTAAGAAATGCTCTTAAAGCAGCGGTCGGCATTTTTGTCCGGAAAAATGTCCGATGTGGGCCGCAGACCCTCGTGGCGACCCGTCGCGGCCTGGGGGCCGCTCCTACGGGTGTAGGAGCGGCCCCCAGGCCGCGACGGATGTTGTCCAAGGGGCGGCCGGAGGCCCGATCAAGGCCCGCTACTGATTCGTCAGTGGACTCAACCGTTGGTAACCATCAAGCTAAGCGGCGGCGACCCCCTGTCGTAGGTTCCGGGGCTATGACCGTGCGGTGTGCTCACGGTGCCAGTTAGTTGGTGGCGATCGGATTGTGCCGCTCTGTGTCGCTCGTTGGATCGATTCCCAGGACACGATAAGCCGGACCCGGATCCGGAAAGCGGTCGGAGTCGAGCCCGGGGTCCACGCCCACCCGATAGCTCGCCGCCCCATCCGCCAGGACCGGCGGCCCCATGGCGAGTGCACGCCACAGCAAAGACCGGCAGCCACGGGCGGGCCGGCCCTGGCCGGGTCGCGCTGCGGTCGCAGATTTTGGGTGGTTAAGTTTGGACATGGCCCCCTAAGATGGGTCCACAGAGCCCCCGATCCAGACAATCCGCCGAAGGCCAACCCAATGGACCACCCCACCCGCCGCTGTGCACGTATCTATGCTATCGACCGCTGGGGCGAGGGCTTCTTCGAGATCGACGACCAGGGCCATCTGTGCGCCCGTCCGGACCCGGAGAGCGAGACCCGCATTGATCTGGTGCGTCTGACGGAGCGACTGCGCGCCGAGGGGCTGTCGCTCCCGGTGCTGGTGCGTTTCAACGATATATTGCGGGCACGGGTGCGTGCGCTGGAGTCGGCCTTCGCCGCCGTCTCTGACGCCATCGGCTACCGGGGCCGCTATCAGCCGGTCTACCCCATCAAGGTCAACCAGCAGGCGAGCGTGGTGCGCGAGATCTTGAGCGCCGGCCACGCGGGCCTGGAGGCCGGCAGCAAGCCGGAGTTGATGGCGGTGCTGGCGCTCTCGCCCTCGGACGGGCTGGTCATCTGCAACGGATACAAGGACCGGGAATACATCCGGTTGGCACTGATCGGCCGGCGGCTCGGGATGCGGGTACACCTGGTGGTCGAGAAGCCCTCGGAGCTGCCGCTGATCCTCGAAGAGTCCGCGCGTCTGGGGGTGGAGCCGCTGCTCGGGGTGCGCATCAAGCTCGCCTCCGCCGCGGTCGGTCATTGGCAGGAGAGCGGCGGCGAGCGCTCCAAGTTCGGGCTTGCAGCCAATCAGGTCCTGGACCTGGTGCGGACCCTGGAGTCCGCCGGGCGGCTCCATTGGCTCGTTCTGCTGCATGCACATCTGGGCTCCCAGATCCCCAATGTCCAGGACATCCGCGCCGGGGTGCGGGAGCTGGCGCGCTTCTATGCGGAGCTGCGGGCCTTAGGCGCGCCCATCGGCATCGTCGACTTGGGCGGCGGGCTCGGGGTCGATTACGAGGGCACCCGCACCCGCAGCCACTCGTCCACCAATTATTCGCTGGCAGGCTATGCCCAGGCGGCCGTAGAGACCATCGCCGAAGCGTGCCGGGCGCGCGGATTGCCGGAGCCCGACCTGGTGAGCGAGTCCGGCCGGGCCATGACCGCCCATCATGCGGTGCTGCTCGCCGATGTCATCGACCGCGAGCGGGCCGGTGGCTTAGGCGTCGTGCCCATGGACGAAGAAGGCGACGTGCTCTTGGACGCGCTTGCCCGCCAGCTCGGCCTGGCCGACACAGCCCCGCCCCAGGAGGTCTATGCCGACGCACGCGAGCTACTGGCCCAGGCGCGCCGCCGCTTCGACGCGGACGACTTGAGCCTTGTCGGGCGCGCGCGCGCCGAGGAGCTCTTCTACGCAATGTGCCGGGCCATCCGCTGCCGGCTCGACCCGGGCGTGCGCCGACACCGGGAGCTGCTGGACGAGGTCAACGCACTGCTCGCCGACCGAATCTTCTGCAACTTCTCCATCTTCCAGTCGCTCCCGGACGCCTGGGCGCTCGACCAGATCTTTCCCATCTGCCCCATCCAGGGTTTGGATCAGGTCCCCACGGCCCGCGCAGTGGTGCATGACCTGACCTGCGACTCGGACGGCTCCATCGGCCAATACGTCGACGAGGGCGGGGTCGAGACCAGCCTCCCGGTCCATGTGGCAGGCCTGCCTGGAGCGCCTTACTTACTCGGATTCTTCATGGTCGGCGCCTATCAGGAGATCTTGGGCGACATCCATAACCTGTTCGGCGACACCGATGCGGTCAATGTGGAGCTCGACCCCCGCGAGCCGGAGGGCTATCGGCTCCTGGAGCCGGAGCGCGGGGACTCCGCAGACGAGCTTCTAAGCTATGTCCATTTCGAGCCCCGCACCCTGCTTGCCCATTACCGACGCAAGCTCGACGGCGCAGGGCTCGATCGGGTGACCCGGGAGCAGTTTTACGTGGAGCTGAAGGCCGGGTTGTTCGGGTATACCTATCTGGATACTTGAGACGCGGACCGCGGTGTCGATCTGCGAGCCTCGATCATGATTCAGGCTACCCAGCGGATGACATTTGTCGCTCGTAGGAGCGGCCCCCTGGCCGCGACGGCCTGCGGCCGGAGTGACGATCAAGGCCGATCTGCGCAACCGGTATTGACCGAGTATAGGTTTGCGAGAAAGCATACTTTCGCGAGACGCAGTGCTATTTACAGAGGTCGATTCGGAGCGTAACGATGAGTTAGCAGATTCAGTCGCTTTCGAATAGGATTTTGGCCAGGCAGCCGAATCTCCGGTCCTCGGGCTCGCGGGCGCTGCCCGCACTGGAGTCGCAGGCCCGGAGCGCCTCCGGTCCGGGTTCGGGTTAGCATGGCCGCGGTCCGGATCCGCGCCGGACGGCATGCACCCACCCGAGTCGCCGCCTGGGCACGCCCGTGCGGTCCGCGGGGACCAACAGCAAACGAGGAGCGCGAGCCATGAGCCGGTTGTTCCGCATCGGGGGCTTCCTGCCCTATATCGCGATGATGTTTCTCAACGCCTTCGTGGACCTGGGGCACAAGATCGTCATCCAGAATACGCTCTTCAAGACCTACGACGGCGATGCCCAGATCCTGCTGACGGCGATCGTCAATGCATTGATCCTGATCCCGTTCGTGCTCCTGTTCTCGCCGTCGGGGTTTATCGCGGACCGCTTCCCGAAAAACCGCGTTATGCGGTTCTCCGCCTGGGCGGCGGTGGGCATTACGCTCGCCATCACGCTATTCTATTATCTGGGCTGGTTCTGGCCCGCGTTCTGGATGACATTCCTGCTCGCAGTCCAGTCGGCTATCTATTCCCCAGCGAAATACGGATATATCAAGGAGCTGGTGGGGAAAGAGTCCCTGGCGGCGGCCAACGGCTGGGTCCAGGCGACCACCACAACGGCCATCCTGACGGGGATCTTTTTCTTCTCGATTCTATTCGAGGGGCAGCTAGCGGGTGCGGTCTATAGCCACCCTGGGGAGGTGATGCATCTGATCGCCCCGCTCGGTTGGCTCCTGGTGCTTGGCTCTTTGGCAGAGGTGGGTCTGTCCTACCGACTGCCCGAGCCGAATCCGGGCGAGAAGATGGTCTTCGACTGGGCTCGGTACCGCACCGGCCGCTATCTGCGAGCCAACCTGGGGACCGCCTGGGACAATCAGGTGGTCTGGCTCTCCATCATCGGACTTGCGGTTTTTTGGTCGATCTCGCAGGTGATGCTGGCGGTCTTTCCGGCCTTTGCCAAGGAGACCCTGGGAGAGACCAATACAGTGGTCATCCAGGGTCTGCTCGCCTGCTCGGGGATCGGCATTATCTTAGGCTCCATCGTCGCCGGGCGGCTCTCTCGGGACCATATCGAGACGGCCCTGGTTCCCATCGGCGCACTGGGTATCGCCATCGCGCTATTTCTGCTGCCCAGCCTCCAATCCACCTGGGCGCACGGGGTGAATTTTCTGGCGCTGGGGGTACTCGCCGGGTTCTTCCTGGTGCCGCTCAACGCGCTGATCCAGTTCAATGCCGGCGAGCAGGCACTTGGCCGGGTGCTGGCCGCCAGCAATTTTGTTCAGAATATCTGGATGCTCGTTTTCCTGGGGCTGACGGTGCTCGCCGCCCGCCTCGAATTGGGCGGCTGGACACTGATGATGGCGCTCGCGGTCATCGCGTTGGTTGGGGCCATCTATACCGTTTACCAGCTCCCGCAGTCGATGGTGCGCTTCCTGATCCTGCGGGTGCTGGCGACCCGCTACCGGTTGCGGGTGATCGGGCTCGACAATATGCCAGCCCAGGGCGGGGTGCTGATGCTCGGGAACCATATCAGCTGGGTGGATTGGGCGATGGTCCAGATGGCGAGTCCGCGTCCGGTGCGCTTCGCGATGGAGCGGGAGATCTACGAGCGCTGGTACTGGCGGCCTTTTCTGGATTTCTTCGGGGTGGTTCCGATCTCCCGGGGCAGCAGTCGGCACGCCATCGCGACCCTCGCCAAGCTGTTGGACGAGGGCGAGGTAATCTGTGTCTTCCCGGAGGGGACCATCAGTAAGAACGGGCAGCTCGCCGAATTCAAGCGCGGGTTCGAGTTGACCGCCCGTCAGGCCCGTACCGGGGTCATTTTGCCTTTTTATCTGCGCGGGCTTTGGGGCAGCCGGTTTTCTTATGCCAGCTCTAAGCTCAAAGAAAATCGGCGCGAGGGTCAGGAGCGGGATGTCGTGGTGGCGTTCGGTGCGCCACTGCCGCTGGAGACTGGCGCGGAGCGGGTCAAACAGGCGGTCTTCGATCTCTCGGTCAGCTCCTGGCAGGAATACGTTGGGCGTCTTCCGACCTTGCCGCAAGCCTGGCTCGCGAGCGCCAAGCGCGCCCCGGGCAGGGTGGCGATCATCGAATCGGCTGGCACGATACTGACCAACCGGCGGTTGATCGCCGCGGTGCTGCTCTTTGCACCGCGTCTGAAACGACTGGCTACGGAGCCGGCCTTAGGTATCCTGCTGCCCGCGAGCGCCGCCTGTGCCATCGCCAATCTGGCCGCGCTGCTGGTCGGAAAGCGAGTCGTCAACCTCAATTACACAGCGAGCCCGGAGGCGCTGCGCGCCGCCATCGCTAGCGCGGGCATTCGTCATGTGGTTACCGCAGACCGCTTTATGCGCAAGCTCGAAGGGCGCGGAATCGATCTCAAGTCCGCCTTCGCGGACGTGACCCTACACCCGATGGAGGACTTACGTGCCGGGATAGGCAAGGTCGAGGGGATCGCCAAGCTGGCCTTGGCTGCGCTGCTCCCTGCGGGTGCGATCCTGGCGCTCTTCAGCCGGCATGCCCGCCCGGAAGATACCGCTGCCATCCTTTTCTCCAGCGGCAGCGAGGGAAAGCCTAAGGGGATCGAGCTGACCCACAGCAACATCATGGCAAACGTGCGCCAGATCTCGGACGTCCTGAATACGGAATCGGAAGACGCGATGATGGCCAATCTGCCGCCGTTCCACGCCTTCGGGCTCACGGTCACGCTCTTTCTGCCCCTGATCGAGGGTATCCCCATGATCTGCCATCCGGACCCCACGGACGCTGCGGGCACGGCCAAGGCGATCGCCCGTTTTCGGGCCACCGTGCTGTGCAGCACATCCACTTTCCTGAGGCTCTATACCAGGAATAAGAAAGTCCACCCATTGATGCTCGATTCGCTGCGGGTGGTGGTGTCGGGGGCCGAACGACTGGCCCCGGATGTACGCGATGCATTCATGCTGAAATTTCACAAGCCCATCTTCGAGGGCTACGGGGCCACCGAGACCACCCCGGTGGCGAGCGTCAATGTCCCGGATACCCTGGACACCGATAATTGGAAGATCCAGGCCGGCTCCCGTCCTGGCACCGTCGGTATGCCGCTGCCCGGTACCAGCTTCCGGGTGGTGGATCCGGCGAGCCTGGAGCCGCTGCCCGCTGGCGAAGACGGTCTGATCCTGATCGGCGGGGTTCAGGTCATGAAGGGCTATCTCAACGACCCGGCAAAGACCGCGGACGCGGTGGCTGAGCGCGAGGGCATGCGCTGGTACAAAACCGGCGACAAGGGCCACCTGGATACGGACGGGTTCCTGACCATCGTCGACCGCTATTCCCGCTTCGCCAAGCTCGGCGGGGAGATGGTCAGCCTGGGCTCGGTGGAGGAGCAGGTACGGCGCGCATTGGCGCAACCGGAGATGGATCTGGCGGCGGTCAATCTGCCGGACGAGAAGAAGGGCGAGCGCATCGTGCTTCTGGTGGCCGAGGACATCGACGCGGATGCGCTGCGTCGCGCCCTGCTGGAATCCGGCGCCAATCCTCTGACCATCCCCGCCCAGGTCCTGAGGGTGGATGCCATACCCAAGCTCGGCAGCGGCAAGACCGACTTCGGGGGCGTGCGGCGGTTGGCGTTGGCGGCCTAGACCAGGACAACGCGCGGGCAGGGCGAGTTGAAGACCCTGAGTGGAGATGCACCGGAAAAGCCCTTCGACAAGCAGGTGGGCGCGCACAAGGAGCTCCTGCGGCGCATCCAGGGGAGACGCTTCAAACCACCCAGCGCCTCAGCAGACGGGTGCCGAACAGGCCGACGCCCAATAGAAAAATGGTCGATGGCTCGGGTATCCCCAAAGCTAACCCGAATTCGCTCGCGAGAATTCGATGGGTTGCCGTGGTTGGATGAAAAGAGTCGAAGAACACATAATCCCCAGGGTTAGCGCAGACCGCCGCTCCGGTGAAACAGGCGTCAGTTGCGTTGACAAGGCCATAGGCACTGGGATTAGCGACGACTGACCGCAGCAGTGCGGCGGTATCGACATACAATACGTCCGTTGGCAGCAGCGCCTGAAGTTGCAGGTTGAACGCGCCGGCAAAGGCAGTGCCTTGTGCCGCGCCTGCGGAGCCCAGTGATTGAAAGTAGGGGGTTAGTCCAAGGTCTGGCATGCCCGGAACCAGAATAGAGCTCGCCCCTCTGCTCTGAAGATCCGTGACGATCGCCAGCTGGTTGGCTACGGCCCTGCCAATGATAGCCGCCGGATCTGTATCAAGTGGCGAGGGGGCGAGGATGTCGTTCGGGCCACCCCAAACAACAAACAAGGCATCCGGTAGATAGGGGGCAAGCGAGCCCTTGGTGCTGTCATAGACGGTCCTCATCCCGGGTAGGCCAGCCCCTCCGAACGATGTCACGGTGCCGCCATCCGCATAATTGCCGGTTCCTGTAGTTGCACCGATCCAGGCGAAATCAACCAGGGGCGCTCCGAGACCTGCGGCAAGATATTCCACGGCCACCAGACCATCCGATCTGCGTCCTTGATAATACGGGGGGGTAGGAAATCCGGCTGCGCTATACAGGTTGCCATTATCTGAAAGACTATCGCCGTAGACCACGACCGCTGTGAACGAGGCACCCACCTCTGGCGCGGCGAGAAAGCCGATTGCCAGGCAGTACGTGGTCAGGCTCCGCAGGATCGCCGAAAGGCTCGTTCTAGTATGCATGATTGAAGATTCCCGATATCCGAGCTCAATAGTAGGGTGTTAACTCGCCGATGGGGCGGCGCAGTCGGAAGTCTAGGCGCGAATCACCCGCTGTCAACGCGTTGCACAGCGAGCTCGACCGGGCCGGGCCTTGCAGCGGTTCCGGGTCCTCGCTGCCGGGTCGCTCTGGCCCCGCAAGGTCTCGCGCCAAGACACCCGGGCGCCATAGAATCGCCGCCTATCGACTCACCGATCCTCAAGGCGTGCCCCCCGGACCCCGATCGATGGCCCTGCTCAACGACGAACCGACCCTGATCGATCGACTCGACCGTGCCCGGCGCCCCGACTGGTGGTCCTGATCGACGACTTGGACCGTTGCGAAGGGGAGACCGCCTTCCGTCTGCTGGAGGGGCTCAAGATCTATCTCACCTTACGCAACTGCGTCTTCGTACCCGGGATGAACCAGCGGGTGATCGAAGACGCCATCGGTCAGACGGTGCCCGGTGCCGACCCCGGGGTGCGGGCGCGGCGTGCATCGGCCTATCTGGAGAGGCTGTGCCAAAACGTCTGGCATCTGCCGGCGGTCGAGCGTCCGGGCGACTTGCTAGGCCAGCCCGCATCGTTCGCCATTGATGCGGTTTCTACCTCACCGCGTCCTTGCCCTTTCCGATTGAGCTTCCCCAGCCATGCCCCGGATCGGTCTACTCATCCTCTCGCTATGGGTCTCATTCTCCATGTCCACCGAACCCTCCATGATCGTCGACGACCGCACCAGCGGCGACTTGATGTCCAACCTCGGCACCCGCTGGCAGCTCATCGCCGACACCGTGATGGGCGGCGTCTCGCGCGGTGCCCTGACTCCGGAGACCATCGACGGCCGTCCCTGCCTGCGCCTGACGGGTCAGGTCAGCCTGGAAAACAACGGCGGCTTCGTGCAGGCCGCGCTGGACTTAAGCCCCGACGGTGCCTTGGACGCCCGGGGCCTGAGCGGTATCGAGCTGGATGTCCGCGGCAATGGCGAGACCTATAACCTGCATCTGCGCACCAATGATACCCGGATCGTCTGGCAGTCCTATCGGGCCTCGTTTCGGGCGGGTTCGCGTTGGGAGACGGTGCGGCTTCCCTTCGACGGGTTTCAACCTTACCGGATCGATCGGCCACTGGATCTCTCCGTCTTGCGTCGGATTGGGCTGGTGGCGATCGGGCGGGAGATGACGGCGGACCTATGCGTCGCGCGAGTCGCTTTCTATCGCTGAGAACGGAGTCGAAGTGGCGGGGATCATTGCGGCAGCCAATCCTGATCCAGGATCTCGGCCAAGGCCCAAGGACAGGTGTCCGGAAAGTCGGCGAGTCCAGTCTACTCGGCCGCACCTGCGGTGGCGTCGTCCCAGGCTGGAGTCCAAAGAGCCAAACACGTGATCGATTTCGCTATTCATCCCCATCTCCTCGCGGATTGCCACCTGTTGGGCCGCCTGACAGCCACCCATCTTCTGCTGCACAAGAACAGCGCGGTTCCCTGGCTCATCCTGGTCCCAGAGACCGGCCTCCAGAATCTGCTCGACCTGCCGCTGCCCCAGCGCGACGCCGTGCTCGCGGACTGCAAGCGGGTCTCGGACTGGTTGACAGGCAGTCTGGGCTGCCCGCGGGTCAACGTCGCCTGGATCGGCAACCTGGTCCCCCAGTTGCACATCCATGTGATCGGACGCCGCCCCGGTGACCCTTGCTGGCCCAAACCGGTGTGGGGACACCTGGAGCCGGGCGGGACCTACGGCGAGTGCGAGCTGGCCCGGATCGCGGCAGAGCTGACCGGGGCTTAAGGATTGCCGGTTGCCAATTCTTTCCCATGGGGCACACTTGACCTAGGGCCGGACCGGCTGCGCGAGTGTCCGAGCGCGCCGTTCCGGCCGGCAGCACAAACCAAAGAAGGAGACGACCATGACCGATCCCGAAAAGACCCCTATCGGCGACGCATCGGAGAAGCCCCCGGAGAGAGCGGAGGACAAGCTGGTGGGCGCCTACGAGGAGCTCCTGCGGCGTACCCAGGAGACCCTGGAGACGACCCAAAAGGAGTCGGTCCCGCGCTTTCGGGAGCTGCTGGAGAAGGCCCGGGACAACATGGTGGAGCTGGGGGAGCTGACCCGGGAGGAGGCCCACAAGGTCTCGGACTATCTGCGCCGGGACGTGGAGGATGCGGCGAGCTATATCGCCGAGACGGGGCAGGACCTGCGTGACTGGTGGCGCTTCGACCTGGAGCTGATCGAGCAGCGGATGATGGATATGTTCGCCCGGGCGGCGGATCAGACCAGCCTTCAGCTCGCCGCCTGGGCGGAGAACGCCCGGCAGATGACCCTCTACCAGGCGGGCGAGATCACCGGACCGGGCACCCTGGTGTGCGACCGATGCGGGGCCAAGACCCATTTCGTCCAGGCCGGGCGCATCCCCGCCTGCGCCGATTGCGGCAATTACACCTTCAAACGTGAGGATAAAGTCCAGTAGCGAGTAGCGAGAGCCAAGACGGCATCTTCCTAGGCCCTCGGCCCTCGCCACTCGGCCCTTCCCCCTGTATAGTCGCGGCTCGCGTCATGCCCCGTGGGAGAGACCGGCCGACTGGCCGGCGCCGAAGGCGCAACACCGCCCGGAATCGCTCAGGCACACCGGACCGCGGGGCTTAAGACCGACTCTGGAGAGCGGTTGTCGCCTGCCCGTCAGGCCGCAACCCACCGACGGGGCAGCCGGCCTGGCGCTATATGCCAACCAGGCCCGCAAACTCTCAGGTCCAGGACAGAGGGGCGATGCCGATGGGACCCGATCGAGAATCCGGGTCCCGTCGGCTCGCCTATTGTTCGGACCCCTGCCGGAGCACCCGGCCGGAACCAGGAGAGTCGGATGGGATTGCGCACGCCTTTGTTTGCAGAGCACGAGCGCCTGGGCGCTCGGATCGTCCCCTTCGGCGGCTGGGATATGCCGCTGCACTATGGCTCCCAGATCGAGGAGCATCACGCGGTGCGCCGCCGGGCTGGGGTCTTCGACGTCTCCCACATGCAGCCGGTCGATATCGCTGGCCCCGACGCCCAGCGCTTTCTGCGCCATCTCATCGCCAACGACGTCGCCAAGCTCAAGGACCCGGGCAAGGCGCTCTACAGCTGCATGCTCAACGACCGGGGTGGGGTGGTGGACGACCTGATCGTCTATTTCCGCGGCCCCGACCGCTATCGCCTGGTGGTGAATGCCGGCACCGCGGACAAGGACCTGGACTGGATGCAGGCCCGCGCCGCCGGATTCGATGTCGCCATCGATCGCCGCCGGGATCTCGCCATGATCGCCGTCCAGGGTCCGGATGCCCCGACGATCGCCGCACCCCTGCTCCCCGCCGACTGCCGCGACGCCGCGCTCGCGCTCAAGCCATTCTTCGCCGCGGACGGCGAGCGCTGGTTCGTGGGCCGCACCGGTTACACGGGTGAGGACGGGTTCGAGGTCATACTCCCCGCGGAAGACGCCCCCGGGCTCTGGCAGGGCCTGATCGCCGCCGGGGTCCAGCCTTGCGGACTGGGCGCCAGGGACACCCTGCGCCTGGAGGCAGGCATGAACCTCTACGGCCAGGATATGGACGAGTCCGTCGGCCCCCTGGAGTCCGGGCTCGGCTGGACCGTCGCCTGGGAGCCCGCGGATCGCGCCTTCGTGGGCCGACCGGCCCTGGATGCGGTGCGCGACAATCCTGAGCGCCGCGCCTTCGTGGGGCTGCTGCTGACCGGCCGCGGCATCCTGCGCGGACATCAGAAGGTCATGGCAGATGGCCAAGAGATCGGCGAGATCACGTCCGGCGGCTTCTCGCCGAGCCTGGACCGCTCCATCGCCTTCGCACGCGTGGCCCCTGGGATCGGCGCGACCTGCGAGGTGGACATCCGCGGCAAGTCCGTCCCCGCGCGGGTGGTCAAGACCACCTTCGTGCGCAACGGCAAGGCGTGCCTCGAGCTTGAGTAACGAGTAGCGAGTTGCTAGGGCCGAGGAAGAGGCTCGGCCACTAGTCACGAGCGACTAGCCACTGTCCCCTGGAGAAAATCATGAGCCAAGTCCCCGCCGAGCTGCGCTACACCCAGTCCCACGAGTGGGTCCGGGACAATGGCGACGGCACAGTCACCGTCGGCATCACCGATCACGCCCAGGAGGCGCTGGGCGACATCGTCTTCGTGGAGACCCCGGAGCCGGGTCGCCAGGTGGCCGCGGGCGAGGCCTGCGCCGTGGTGGAGTCCGTGAAGGCCGCCTCCGACATTTATGCCCCCCTGCCTGGCGAGGTGCTCGCGGCCAACGGCGCCCTGGCAGACGCCCCCGAGACCATCAACGCGGGGGCCTATGGGGACGGCTGGATCTTCACCCTTAAGCCCGCTGACCCGGCGGCACTGAGCGCCCTGCTGGACGCCGCGGCCTACCAGGCCGTGGCGGACGCGGACCACTAGGCGGACCACGAAGGCCCAGGGCCTGCTCCGCGAACCACCCCGGCAGCGCCGGGGGTCCCCGTGCCTCGGCACACACGGGCCCGCCCCAAGGCCCCCGGAACCCTGAAACACCATGCCCTTTTCGCCCCACACAGACGAAGACATCGCCGCCATGCTCGGCGCCATCGGGGTCGCGTCCATCGACGACCTGTTCGACGAGATCCCCGGGGAGCTTCGGATCGGCGAGCTCGCGGCCATCCCCGCCGCCCTGGCCGAGATGGACATCGCCCGGCTGATGCAGTCGCGCGCCCGGGCGGACGGTCAGCCCCTGTGCTTCATCGGCGCCGGGGCCTACGACCACCACATCCCGGCCGCGGTGTGGCAGATCGCCTCCCGCGGGGAGTTTTACAGCGCCTACACCCCCTACCAGGCCGAGGCGAGCCAGGGCACGCTCCAGCTCCTCTACGAGTTTCAGTCCATGATGACTGCGCTCACGGGCCTGGACGTCTCCAACGCCTCGCTCTACGACGGGGGCTCGGCGCTCGCGGAGGCGGTGCTGATGGCGGTGCGGGCGAACCGCAAAACGAAGTCCAGCCGGGTGCTGGTGCCGCGCGCCTTGCATCCAGCCTACAGGCGCACCTTGAAGGCGATCGTGGAGCCCCAGGGGATCTCCGTCGTCGAGGCTCCCTTCGACCCCGGGGGCGGTCACACGCCGACCACCGGTCTGGACGACCTGGCCGGGACTGAAGGGTTTGCGGCCGTGGTGGTTGCCCAGCCGAACTTCTTTGGGGTCCTGGAGGATGTCGATGCCCTGACCGACTGGTCCCAGGCCAGGGGGGCGCTCGCTGTCGCCGTCGTGAATCCCATCTCGCTGGCGCTCCTCAAGCCACCGGGGGAGTGGGGTGCCCAGGGTGCGGATATCGCCTGCGGCGAGGCCCAACCGCTCGGGATTCCCTTGGCCTCCGGCGGACCCTATGCGGGATTCCTCTGCTGCAAGAAGGACCTGGTGCGCCAGATGCCGGGTCGCATCGTCGGCCGGACCCTAGACTTGGAGGGAAAGGACGGCTTCACGCTCACGCTTCAGGCCCGCGAGCAGCACATCCGCCGCGGCAAGGCGACCTCCAATATCTGCACCAACCAGGGGCTCCTGGTCACGGCGGCGACCATCCATATGGCGCTACTAGGGGCCGAGGGCCTGGAGCGTGTCGCCAGCGCCTGCCACGCCAACACCGCCCGGCTGACCGAGCTCCTGTGCGAGGTCCCGGGGGTGGAGCCCCTGTTCGATCGCCCCATCTTCCACGAGCGCGCATTCAGGCTCCCGGCCCCGGCGGGGGATGTGCTGCGGTCTCTCGCCGCTCACAATATCCTGGGCGGACTCGACCTGGGCCAGGACTATCCTGAGCTGGGCTCGGCGATCCTGGTCTGCGCTACGGAACAACGTACCGAGGAAGAGATGGCCGGCTTTGCCGCGAAGCTGGGCCGGGTGATCGCTACCCGCTCCCAGCCGAAGTGCCCGGTGGAGCCGAAGATGTAGCGAGTGGCGAGGGCCGAGGGCCGAGGGACAGCGTGCCGCTGGCCGGAGTCGCTTGGCCACTCGAACCCTGGTCGATACGCCAAACTTCACTCGCCACTCGCCACTCGCCACTCGCCACTCGCCACTTCTGTGACTTGACCGTCCACCAACCACTGGAGAAATCGACATGTCCAAGACCGCCTTGCAAGGTAACCCCGTCAGCCTGTCCGGCGATCTGCCCGCCGTCGGCAGTGCCGCACCGGACTTCAAGCTAGTCGCCAAGGACCTGAGCGACAAGACCCTGGCCGATTTCGCCGGCAAGAAGAAGCTGCTCAACATAGTCCCGAGCCTGGATACCGGCGTCTGCGCGACCTCGACCAAGAAGTTCAACGCCGCCATGGCCGGTAAGACCGATGCGGTCGCGCTTGTCATCTCCGCCGACCTGCCATTCGCCATGGGTCGGTTCTGCGACGCGGAAGGCATCGACAACGTGGTGAGCCTTTCCATGATGCGCTCGCGCAATTTCGCCAAGGATTACGGGGTCCTGATCGAGGACGGCCCCCTCGCCGGTATCACCGCCCGGGCGGTGGTGGTCCTGGATGCCGCCAACAAGGTGGTTTACACCCAGCTCGTCCCGGAGATCACCCAGGAGCCCGACTACGACGCGGCCCTGGCAGCCCTCTAAACCCTTCGCAGACTGGCCACGGAGGACGCCAAGTCCTCTGTGGCAAGAGCCACCGAATCGAAGCGAAACCGCCATGCTGATCCACGACCTTTCCAGACCCGGCCGCCGCGCCGTCGCCCAGGCCCCGCTCGCCAGACCACAAATCGACGGGATACCCGAGGGACTGCGCCGGCGCACCCGCCCGGCCCTGCCGGAGGTCTCCGAGCTCCAGGCGGTGCGCCACTACACGCGGCTGTCCCAGAAGAACTTTTCCATCGACACCCATTTCTACCCGCTGGGCTCCTGTACCATGAAGTACAACCCGCGGGCCTGTCACACCCTGGCCTCCCTGCCGGGCTTCCTGGCGCGCCACCCGGCCGCCCCGGAGACCCACGGCCAGGGCTTCCTCGCCTGTCTCCATGAGCTCCAGGAGATGCTGAAAGAGGTGACGGGGATGCACGCGGTCTCGCTCGCTCCCTCGGCGGGTGCCCAGGGGGAGCTGGCCGGGGTCGCCATGATCCGCGCCTATCACCTCGCCCGCGGCGACTTGGCCCGCACCGAGATCCTGGTCCCGGACGCCGCCCACGGCACCAACCCGGCCTCCGCCGTCATGTGCGGATACGAGATCAAGGAAATCCCCACGGGCCCGGACGGGGATGTGGATATCGAGGCCCTGGCCCAGGCGGTCGGCCCCCAGACCGCCGGGATCATGTTGACTAACCCGAGCACGCTGGGCGTCTTCGACCGCAACATCCAGGCGATCGCCCGCACCGTCCATGCGGCCGGCGGGCTCCTCTACTACGACGGCGCCAACCTCAACGCCATCCTGGGCAAGGTCCGCCCCGGAGACATGGGATTCGACGTGATCCACATGAACCTGCACAAGACCTTCTCCACCCCCCACGGGGGCGGCGGTCCGGGGGCTGGTCCGGTGGGGGTGTCCGAGCGCCTGGAGCCCTTCCTCCCGGTGCCGCTGGTGGCCTTCGATGGCAGGGATTACCGCTGGCTGGCGGAGGGCGACCGCCCCCAGACCATCGGTCGGCTCACCGCCTTCGGCGGCAACATGGGCATCCTGCTGCGTGCCTATGTCTATGCGCGGATGCTCGGGAGGGCGGGCATGAAGCGGGTTTCGGAGCTCTCCACACTTAACGCCAACTACCTGATGGCGCGTCTGAGGGCCGAAGGGTTCGAGGCCGCCTATCCGCAGCGCCGGGCGAGCCACGAGTTTATCGTGACCATGAAGAAGGAGGCGAAGGAGCTGGGCGTCACCGCCATGGACTTCGCCAAGCGTCTGCTCGATTACGGCTACCACGCCCCCACCACCTATTTCCCCCTGCTGGTACCGGAGTGTCTGCTGATCGAGCCGACGGAGACCGAGTCCAAGGAGGAGCTGGACGGATTCGTCGCCGCGCTGGTGGCGATCCGGGAGGAGGCACGGACCAACCCAAGCCTGGTCAAGGGCGCCCCCCACACCATGCCGGTGCGCAGGCTGGACGACGTGCGCGCGGCCCGTCAGTTGGACCTGGCCTGGCGGCCCCAATAACCCATGGCCTATCAGAACGCCAGGGGCTGGCGGCGGATGGTCAACGCCTTCGGCTATTCCATGAAGGGATTCAAAGCCTGCTTCGAGCTGGAGGAAGCCTTCCGCCAAGAGGTATTTGCCCTGATCCCTCTGATCCCCCTGGCGTTGTGGCTGGGCGAGAACCCGCTGGAGCGGGCTATGCTGGTGGGTAGCCTACTGATCGTGCCGATCGTGGAGCTGCTGAACTCAGCCATCGAGGCGAGTGTCGACCGGGTAGGCATGGAGCGCCACGAGCTGTCCGGCCGGGCCAAGGATATCGCCTCCGCGGCAGTCTTCTCCAGCATTGCGTTTGCGTGGGCGATTTGGGGGCTGATCCTGATTCCGAAGTGGATTTGATTGTCCGTAGAGGCGACGCTATGACTGCTCACTTTACCGACCAAGGCTTCGTGCCGCTCGCGATCGCGGTGCTCACCGTCTCGGATTCGCGCAAGGCGGCCAACGACACCTCCGGGGACCTGCTCGAGTCCAAGGCGACGGAGGCCGGTCACCGGGTGGTGACGCGGGAGATAGTCCGGGACGATATCTACCAGCTCCGTGCGGTCTTCTCGCGCTGGATCGCGGACCCGCAAGTCCAGGTGATCTTGAGCACCGGCGGCACCGGCGTCACCGGTCGGGACAGTACCCCGGAGGCGGTCTCCCCGCTCCTGGATAAACGGGTGGAGGGATTCGGCGAGCTGTTCCGCCAGATCTCGTTGGAGGAGATCGGGACCTCCACGGTTCAGTCCCGGGCCTTCGCCGGGCTCGCCAACGGGACCTTCGTCTTCTGCCTGCCGGGCTCCACCGGGGCCTGCCGGACCGCCTGGGAGCGTATCCTGCTGTCCCAGCTCGACTCCCGCACCAGGCCCTGCAACTTCGCCCAATTGATCCCGCGCCTGCGGGAGACCTGACCCCACGATGGCCGAGACGACCGCAAGCTGCCCCGATCCGGGCGATCGCCCGCCGCTCTCCCGGGAGTCGGCCCTGGAGCTGCTGCTCGCTCAGGCGCGGCCAGTGGCCGAGACCGAGAACGTGTCGTTAAGCGATGGTCTGGGTCGGGTGCTGGCGGTCCCGGTGACGAGCGCCATCGATGTCCCCGGTTGGGACAACAGCGCCATGGATGGATATGCCATCCGCATCGCCGACCTGGCGGCCCGTCCGGGGGCCGAGCCGGTGCGCCTGCATCTCGCCCAGCGCATCCCGGCGGGGCGCACGGGCGAACCGTTGGCGCCCGGAACCGCGGCGCGCATTTTCACCGGCGCCCCGGTCCCGCCGGGGGCGGACGCGGTGGCGATCCAGAGAGCGCTGCGTGCGCGACGGGGATTGGGTGGAGGTCCCGGCGGACACACCGACGGGCGCCAATATACGCCGCGCCGGCGAGGATATCCGTGCCGGGACCCAGTCGATCGACGCCGGCACCCGGCTCGGACCTCAACACCTGGGGCTGGCAGCTTGCGTAGGTGCAGCGAGTCTGACTGTCTACCGGCGTCTGCGTGTGGCGGTGCTCGCGAGCGGAGACGAGCTGGTCATGCCGGGGCAGCCATTGGCCCCGGGCCAGATCTATAACTCCAATCGATTCATGCTGATCGGGCTACTCCAGGGCTTGGGCTGCGAGGTCTTGGACCTTGGGACCGTGTCGGACGACCTGGAGTCGACCGTGGATGCGCTGGCCCGGGGCGGTCGCGCCGCCGACCTGGTGCTTGCGAGCGGCGGCGTCTCGGTCGGGGAGGAAGACCATATGAGGCCGGCACTGGAGCGCCTCGGGCCTCTGGCCCTGTGGAGCGTTGCAATCCGGCCCGGTAAGCCGCTCGCCTTCGGACACATCGGCGACACCCCCTTCCTGGGAAGCCCGGGCAATCCGGTCTCTCTATTCGTGACCATGTGTCTCTTCGCACGGCCACTCGTGCTGCGCCTTCAGGGGATCGCCGGGGACCTGGCCCCGCGCGCCTTTCGGGTGCGTGCCGGGTTCGACTGGCCGCGTCCCGACCGGCGTCGGGAATACCACCGTGCGCGCCTCCAGACCGGAGCCGATGGGGGGGCGGAGGCGATCGTTCACCCCTCCCGCTCCGCCGGGGTGTTGTCTTCCGTGGTTTGGGCGGACGGACTCGTGGAGATCCCGGAGGGCCGGGAGATCCGCCAAGGCGAGCCGGTGGTCTTTATCCCCTTTGAGGGTCTGTTTCATTGAGCCCCCGGCACCGCCACTGGGGCCGGGGCAGACGGGGCTTGGTCTCGGCGATTGCAACCGGGGCCGCCGCGACGAGGTTTAAGGCATGATCGAGATCCTGTATTTCGCGCGCCTGCGCGAGCGTCTCGGGACCGACCGAGAGCGCATCGAGCCCCCGCCCGGGGTCGTCACCGCGGCCGATCTGATCGACCGACTGCGGGCGCGCGGGGCACCCTGGGCGGATGCGCTGGGTGCGGGGGAGCGGCTGATGATCGCCGTTAACCAGGAGTTGGCGCAGCCTCACACCCCGGTCCGGGACGGGGACGAGGTGGCCCTGTTCCCGCCCGTCACCGGCGGCTGAGCAAACCCCGCGGTCCCGCAGCGGTGCAACGGGTCTCGATCGATTCGCCGACGGTCCACCGGAAGACCGCCGTCTCGGCAGACGGACCGCGATCTCCGGTTCGGGCCCGATACCGGTACACTATGCTTCACGGCGAGGCCCGGCTCCTCGCCCATCGGCATCGACTCATCCAACGGCGCCGCGCGCTGACTTAAGCACCAGGAAGACTCCGACCGTCCCGATCATGAACGAGCAAAAGGAGCTCTCAGTCCCTGCGGCCGCCCGCGGCGAGGCCACCGACCTGCGGTCCATGCTCGAGGTAATGCGCAAGCAGGCGGAGTTGGAGATCGCCCGCCTTAACCGCAAGCTCGCCGAGCGCGAGTACGCCATCGAGCGTAACGTCTCCTCGGCGACCGAGCGCCAGGCCATGCAGCAGGAGCTTGCCACCCTGCAGCAAACCCTGGGCCAGAAGGAGCAGACCCTCGACCAGATCACCGATGAATGCCGCCGGTTGGAAGACGAGCTGGAGGATCAGCACGTCGCGTTCGACGGGCTCAAGCAAGAGGTCCAGCGCAAGGAGGTCTCTCTCAAGGCTGCCCGCGAGGAGGTGCAGCGGCTTAAGCGCCAATTGGCGGAGACCCAGGACCAGTCGGTCGAGGTTCCCCAGGCGGATCAGCCCCAGTCGTCCGGCATCCTGCCACTTCCGCCGGTAGAGCCTGATCCGCCGCCTAGCCCGGTCCGGCGTGTTTTCACTTTCTCGGCGGGGCTCATATCCGGACTGGCGGTCTTGGGCGTGGTGGCCTTGCTTGTCTGGAGCGGTGCGGGCATCGAGCTGCTGCGCCTGTGGGGCGAATCGCCCGAGTCTGCGGCGGGGGGCCAGGTCCCGGCCGCCAAGGCCGTCCCCGAGCCTGAGCCGGTCGTGGCGCAACCCTTCCCCGCGCCTGCGGTGCCCCCGGTCCTGCCCCCCCTGCCGACAGAGCCTTCCGGCCAGCCCCCGCCGACCCTGCGCGACCGGCTGCGCGACGGCAGTCTAGGACCGACCCTGGCGGAGCTTCCGGGCGGCAGCTTCCGCATGGGACACAACAGCCTTTCGGGCGCCGACTCGGGGCCGGAGCACGAGGTCCAGGTGGCGCCTTTCCTGATCGGGACCTTCGAGGTCACCTTTTCGCAATATGACCGGTTCGTGCGCGCGACCGGGCGGCGCTTTCCAGACGATTTCGGCTGGGGGCGCGGGGAGCGGCCGGTAGTAGGGGTCTCCTGGTCCGACGCTGAGGCATACGCGGACTGGTTGAGCCGCCAGACCGGAAAGCGTTACCGCCTGCCGAGCGAGGCAGAATGGGAGCTTGCCGCTCGCGCAGGTACCCGGGGGTCCTACTGGTGGGGCTTCGGGGTAGAGCGCGGGCGCGCAGTCTGCTTCGACTGCGGGACCGAGTGGGACAACCGGTCCACCGCCCCCGTCGGCAGCTTCGCCGCGAGCCCCTACGGACTCTACGACACCGCCGGCAATGCCCAAGAGTGGGTCGCGGATTGCTATGCCGCCGGCTACGACGGGGCGCCCGCGGACGGACGGCCGCGAGTGGACGGAGACTGCGTCCACCGGGTCGCCCGGGGCGGGGCCTATAACAAACCCGCTGCATCCATGCGCACCTATGCGCGGGCTAAGTTCGTCCCGGAGACCCGCCTCAACATGCTTGGCTTCCGGGTGGCGCGGGATCCTTGAGCGCTCGAGGGGCTTCTCTGTGCGCACACGAACGCACATTGGATCGGCAGGCGGGCGACTGGTGCCCGAGAAACAAATATCGCCCGCTAAACCCGGGGCGGTATCGGCCCGGACATGGATAGCGCATGAGTCCTCCGCTGGAGACCGATCGCCGGCCCGGTGTTCTGGGGGTTGGGGTTGCCACCCTGGACCTGATCAACGAGGTCGATGCCTATCCGCCCGAGGACTCCGAGGTACGGGCACTCGTCCAGCGTCGGGTGCGCGGGGGCAATGCTGCGAATACCATGGCGGTGCTGGCCCAGCTCGGCTATCCCTGCGCCTGGGTAGGAACCCTGGGCTCGGACCTGTCCGCGGATCTCGTCCGTGCCGATTTGACCGCCCGGGGTATCGACACCCGCCACGCCGTCCCGATGCCCGGCAGCGTCACCCCAACCTCTTACATCGCACTCAGCCAGGCCACCGGCAGCCGTACCATCGTCCATTACCGGGACCTGCCGGAGCTCGACTCGGACGCCTTTGGACGGGTCCCCCTAGACAACCTCGGCTGGATCCATTTCGAGGGCCGAAACCCGGTGGAGACCGCGAGGATGATCGCGCGCACGCGTCGCGTCGCCCCCGGGGTCCGGATTTCCGTGGAGCTTGAAAAGCAGCGCCCGGCGATCGAGGCATTGCTTGCCGCCGCGCCGGACCTGCTTCTGATCGCCCGGGTATTCGCGCTCGCCGACGGCGGGCCCGCGGCAGCCGCGGACCCGGCCGGCTATCTGGCGGGACTGCGCTTGCGCACCGCCGCTACGCTTCTGGTCCTGGGCTGGGGCGCGGAAGGCGCCTGGTGGCTCGCCCAGGGCGGTCACCCACAGCGCGTCCCTGCCTGTCCGCCCGCTCGGGTGGTCGACACGCTGGGGGCCGGCGACGTCTTGAACGCCGGGGTCATCGACGGACTCCTGGTGGGGCTGCCCCCGGGACTGGCGGTCGAGCGGGGGGTGACGCTGGCCGGAATCAAGTGCGGCCTCCGCGGTCTTGATAAGCTCGGCAGGGCCGTGCGGTAGGCGCGCCCCGCGTCATGGGGAATGCGCCGAGCCGCGATCCCTACAGCGATCGCGGGACCCATCATGGATCTATCCCATCACACCCATCTGTGGGTCCTGTTCGCCCTGGCCTCGGCCCTATTCCATGCATCGCGCCTGGCGGTGACCAAACGCCTGAGCCCGAGCTTACCGACCGAGGTCTTGACCCTGTATGTGAGCCTGGCGAGTCTGGGCGTGACCCTGCCGCTGATCTTCCTGTACCACGATTTCCCCTTGGGGGACCCCCGTTATCTTGGGGCGGTGGTGGCCGGTGGGGTGCTGTCCGGTGCCGGCGGTTGGGCGCTTAACGCTGCCCTGCATCGCACGGAGGTCTCGCTGGTGGGGCCGATGATGACCTTGACGCCGGGCTTTGCGGTCGTCATCGAATGGCTGACGACCGGCGACGCGCCCGGCTCGATCGGCCTTCTGGGGGTGATGCTGCTGGTGGCGGGGGGCTATGTCCTGAGCCTGGGAGACCACGACGCCCGCTGGTATCTGCCCTTCAGGCGGCTGCTGCTCGACCCCGGCAGCTTGCTGGCCGCGGTCGCCGCGGCCTGCTTTGCGGGGGCCAGCGTTTTTGGCCGTATCGGAATCCAGCTGAGCGACCCGCTGTCGTTCTCGGTCCTGGTGGGGATCGTCAACCCACCGATCCTGTGGATGGCTTTTCGGCTGCGGGACCCACGCTTTCATTCCCGGCTACTGGACCCGGAGGTGCGTCGACATCTGGGTCCGCTCTTGCTGCTCGGGGTCCTGTTCGCCCTGATGCGGATCAGCGACCAGATCGCGCTCAGCCTGACCCTCGCCTCCTATGCCATGGCGGTCAAGCGGACCGCCGGGGTCTTCTCCGTGCTGCTCGGGCACTGGTTCTTCGACGAGCCCCATACGACTGCCAAACTGGTCGGCTCCCTGGTGATGCTGATCGGTGTTGCAGCCCTGACACAGTAGGTTCGAGGGCCAGGGCCAAGTTAAGGAATACGGCCAATCCCTTGGCCTTTGGTCCTTGGCCCACTCCTTCAGAACAGACGCATACGCTCGGTAATGGTGTCGCGCAGGATCTTCGCATGTAAGAAAGACGCCAGGATATGCACCGCGACCACACCCATAAGGGTCCAGCCGACCAGACCATGGAGCCAGAAGATCTGTTTAGCCAGGAGCTTGTCCTCGCCGATCAGGGTCGGCATGGTGTAGTCGAAGACCTGAACCGGATGGCCGGCGGCGTTGCTGCCGAGCCAGCCGATGATGGGCATGGCGACGATGCCGATGTAGAGGAGCCCATGAAACCAACGGCTGGGCAGCCGCCACAGCCAGCCGAGACGCGGATTGTAATCGGGTGTACCGAACAGGACTCTGAAGAAGATGGCCACCAAGGCCAGACCCAGGACTACGATTCCGAACGCCTTATGGTATGTATAGAGCATGTTGGTCAAGTTTTCCCCAAGGGTTGTTTGGAGTTTTTCGTGACCGACGAGAAAAAACAGCGTGCCTGCGGCCAGCAGGCCGAGCACCAGGATGGCGATCGCCCAATGGATCAGGCGATGGGGAAAGATATACCGGTTTTGCATGACACCCTCCGATTGCGATTGAACAAGTGGCCGACTGGCCAGGGAGGGGGCGAATATTAGCACGTCAATCAGGGACATTGCGGGGTCTTGCCGTCGCCCCGCGGGGCTGTCCCTTGACCTGGCTCAGTGGGTCTCGAGGCTTGCGAGGGCTGGGGTGACGATCTCCCGGAATCCCTGTGCCTCACGGACGATAAAATAGGCGGCGATCCCCTGGGCTTGTGCAAGCTCCGGCCCTCGCTCCTCGCCCATGACCAGCAGCGCGGTTGCAAGCCCGTCTGCCTGACGGGCAGCGTGCGGGCCCGCAGGCAGCACCACGGTGACCGAGGCGAGACTCTGAGCGACCGGCTCCCCAGTGTGCGGGTCTATGTGGTGCGAGTAGCGCCGCCCGCCCTCCTCGAAGAAATTGCGGTAGTCCCCGGAGGTGGAGATTGCCCGGTCGGTGAGCGGGAGTATGCGCTGCGCGCTGCGCTGCTCTGGGTCGGGCTCCTCGACGGCGATTCCCCAGGGCTCGCCCTTGGGGTTCTTGCCCCGGACCCGGAGCGTGCCGGCGACCGCGACCAGATAGTCTGTGACTCCCCGAGACTCCAGCCAGGCGGCCACGCGGTCCGCGCCCTCGCCCTCGCCCAAGGCCGAGAGATCGATGTAGATGTCCTCCCGGCGCTTGCGCACCGCGGCCGGCTCCGCCTGCAGACCCAGCAGATGGGCGCCCACCCGCTCCCGGGCGGCGGCGATCGCCGCGGTCGACGGCACCGTGTCCGGCTTGCCCTCCGGGCCGAATCCCCAGAGGTTGACGAGCGGTCCTACGGTCACGTCGAAGGCCCCGCCGGAGAGACCGCCGATGCGCTGTCCCTCCGCGAGCATGGCGAGCAGGTTTGTAGAGACCGGTATCCAGTCGGTGCTCGGGTTGCGGTTGAGGCGGGAGAGCTCGGAGCCCGGGTCGTAGGTGGAGATCTCCGCGATCACGGAGTCCAGTGCTTGCTGGACCCCGGCTTGCAGCGACTCCGCCGCGATGGCTGCCGGGGGCCGGGGCAGCTTGACTGAGTAATAGGTCCCCATGGTGGGACCCTTGAGCTCGATGGTCGGGTCCGGAGCCGGCCCGCAGGCCCCGAGCAGCAGCACGACCGGGGCCAGGAGTGCCCCGGCGAGCGATCTAGGGCCGGGCATCGACCCCAACCCCTTCCTTCGGCGTGGGCATCAGATCGGCCCGACTCACCCCCAAGAGCACCGCCGCATTGCTGGCAATATAGATGGTGGAATAGGTCCCCGAGACGACGCCTACGATCAGCGCCAGCGAGAATCCGCGCAGCGTCTCCCCGCCGAAGAAATAGAGCGCCACCACCACCAGAAATACGGTGCCAGCGGTGATGACGGTGCGCGACATGGTCTCGTTGACCGAACGGTTCATGATCTCCAGGGGGGTGCCCCCCTTGCGGACCTTGCGGAAGTTCTCCCGCACCCGGTCGAAGACCACGATGGTGTCGTTGAGCGAATAGCCGATCACGGTCAGGATCGCCGCCAGCACATTCAGATCGAAGTCGAGCTGGAAGATCGAGAAGACTCCGAGACAGACGATGGCATCGTGAACCGTAGCGGCCACCGCGCCCACCGAGAACCGCCATTCGAAGCGGAGTGCGACATAGATCAGGATGCCGATGACCGAATAGAGGACCGCGAGCCCCCCCTGCTCGGTCAGCTCCTCGCCCACCTGCGGGCCGACGAACTCCACCCGCCGCAGGTCGACCTGGCCCGGTGCGGCGGCATTGAGCGCGGCCAGGACCTTCTGGCTCAAGGTGGCGTCGTTGAACTCCCCGCTCGGGGGAAGACGCAGGAGCACGTCGCGGGTGGTGCCGAAGTGCTGGACCGTGACCCCCTCGAAGCCGCCGGCGGTCAGCGCATTGCGCACGTCCGCGATGACCGCGGGCTCCTTGTAGCCGACCTCGATGACCGTACCGCCCGTGAAGTCCAGTCCCAGATTGAGCCCCTGGACCGCCAGCGATACGAACGCGCCCAGGATCAGGACGCCGGAGAAGACCAGCGCTGTCCAGCGCTGGGACATATAGTCGATATTGGGGAACTTGATCTCGCGCATGGTGGGTCCCTCAGACCGGAAGGGTCTTCAAGCGCTTGCGGCCATAGAGCCAATTGATCATGGCACGGCTGCAGGTGATGGCGGTGAACATGGAGGCGATCAGACCCACGGTCAGGGTGACCGCGAATCCTTTGATCGGACCGGTGCCGAAGCTGAACAGGACCACCGCGGCGATCAGGGTGGTGATGTTGGCATCGACGATCGACGAGAGCGCCTTGTCGTAGCCCGCGGCGATGCTTGCCTGGGGCGAGTTGCCGTTGCGCAGCTCCTCGCGCATGCGCTCGAAGATCAGCACGTTTGCATCCACGGCCATACCCACGGTGAGCACCATGCCGGCGATGCCGGGCATCGTGAGCGTCGCCCCCAAGAGGCCGAGCACCGCCACGATCAGCACCAGGTTGAGCAGCAGCACCACGTCCGCAATGACCCCGAAGGCGCTGTAATAGAAGGCCATGAAGATCACCACCGCGGCGAACCCGATGGTTACCGACAGTAGTCCCTGGTCGATGTTGTCCTGACCCAGGCTGGGGCCGATGGTGCGCTCCTCCACGATCTGGATGGGAGCGGCCAGCGCTCCGGCGCGCAGCAGCAGGGCCAGGTCATGGGCCTCTGCGGGGCTGTCGAGACCGGTGGTCTGGAAGCGCCGCCCGAATGGCTCGCGGATGGTGGCGATGCTGATCACCTCCTCCACCTTCTGGGTCTGCTTCACCGGCTTGCCGTCCACTTGCTTGGTGAATGTGCGGTTCTCGATGAAGACCACGGCCATGGGCTTGCCCACGTTCTCCATGGTCATGTCGTGCATGCGCCGGCCGCCGATGCCGTCCAGGCTGACCGAGACCATCGGCGTGCCGCTCTGGCTGTCGAATCCGGAGCTGGCATCGGTGATCTGGTCGCCGGTGACGATGACCCGGCGCTTGAGTAGGACCGGGTTGCCGTTGCGCTCCTTATAGAGGCGGCTGCCCACCGGCACCCGTCCAGCCTGCGCGTCCGGCACGCTGTGCTCGGTGTCCACCAGGCGATACTCCAGGGTGGCGGTGGCGCCCAGGATGTCCTTGAGTCGGCCCGGGTCCTGGGCGCCCGGGAGCTGCACCACGATGCGCCGCTCCCCCTGGCGTGCGATGCTGGGTTCGGCCACCCCCAAGGCATTGACTCGGTTACGCAGGGTGGTGATATTTTGCTGGAGCGCCAGATCCTTGATCTGTTTCTGCTCGGCGGGGGCAGGGTGGCGGTCAGCACAAACTCGCCCCCGGTCTCGCTGGCGACGAGGTTGAGCTCGCGCAACTGCTTGCGCACCGCCTTCTCGCCCGCGTCGCGCGCCTGGGCATCCGTAAACCGGATCTCGACGGCCCCCTGCTCCCGGGCGATGCTCAAATAGCGGACCTTGGCATCCCGCAGCTGGGTGCGGATGTCCTCCACATACCGCTCTAGCGCCTGGTCCACGGCCGCGTTCATGTCGACATCGATGACGACATGGATGCCGCCGCGCAGATCCAGGCCCAAGTTCATGGGCTTGAGCCCCAGTGCGCGCACCCAGCCCGGCATATCCACCGAGAGGGTCAGCGCACTGCGGTAACGCTCGCCCATGGCGCCTTCGATCGCCTCCTGGCCGCGCAGTTGATCCGCCGAGGCGGCGAAGCGCACCAGTAGCTTGCCCTCGCGCGGGGCATCCACCCGCTTGAAGGGTACCCCGGCCTTTTCCAGGGCGGTGCGGACCTCGTCCGCGCTCGCCGCAGTCACCTCGGACCCGCGGTTGGCCGAGAGCTCGATCGATGGGTCCTGGGAGAAGACGTTCGGCAGGGCCAGTATCAGGCCCGCCAGGACGACGCCCAGGATCAGCAGATTCTTCCAGAGGGGATATTGGTTCATCGCACTTCCAATCGCTGGCGCGGCGGGGAGGGACGCGCAGGGCCGGGACTCCGAGCCCCGGCGCGGGGCGCAGCACGCCGACGGCAAGGCCGGGCGTGACGGGGCCTTGACGACCCCGGTCCGGGGTCAGAGGTCCTTGAGCGAGCCTTTGGGCAGCACGGCCTCCACCGCAGCGCGGCGGATCTTGACCTGGACCCCGTCGGCCACCTCGAGCTGGATAAAGTTCTCGCCCATGTCGGCGATGCGCCCGGCGATCCCGCCAGCGGTGACCACCTCGTCCCCCTTGCCCAGTGCGTCGATCATGCGCTTATGCTCCTTCTGGCGCTTCGCCTGGGGGCGGATCAGGAGGAAGTAAAAGACCACCGCGAACAGGACCAGCGGTAGCAGGCCAAGCATGGTGTCGGTAGCGGAGGCCCCGCCGGCCGCAGCGGCACCTTCGGCCAAGGCGTCGGAGATAAAGAGGCTCATGTGGTTTTCCGGTAGGTGGATGGGCGGGGTAGGCAGTCCGAGCGACGCAAGCCCCGGTAAAAACAGCCGCGCATTATGTCACAGCACCGACAATCTTACAGGCGGGGATCGACCCGGGCGGGCCGGACTCGACCAAGTGCCCCCAGGCCGACGAGACCGGGCGTGTTTGTGCTTTGCCGGAGAGTTAGGCCACGCTCGGGCCAAGTTGGCGGGCATGGGCCCGGACGCGGAGACAGGGCTCGCACGTTAGCCGATGCCTGGGAAACGCCGCTGCGCCTCCCCGATAAACCGCTTGCTGGCGGCCTGGTCGGGGATCGATTTGGAGATTAGCCTGACTGCGTCGCCTAGGTCGGTGGCGGTTTCCAGGGCTTCCTCCACCAGGAATTGCGCGATGGGCCCCGCGATCTCGACGGCGAGCCTTTCCAGTCCCTGGCGAGTCTCTTCGGCGAGGCCCGCGGATACTCTCGGCACATCGGGACCGACGGCCCCCTGCGCTGGACTCGGTGCGGAAGGGGGGGCGTCAGCGAGCGGTACTATCAGCTCGAGGAACGTCGCCACCGGCATCAAGGCCGCGGCAGCCTCGCGCTGGCCCTCCGATGCCGACGGGGCATAAGCGAACCGCACCTGTTGCGCTTCCAAGAGCACGCCGATCGCCTCGCCGATATCCTTGGTACGGCAGTGTGCGCCGACGATATTTCCGTGGGAAAACCTTACCAGCACCGCGCGGCTTGAATCGGTGACGATGCTGAGCAGACCGGTGTCGCGGCGCAGTGCAATGTCGCGTATTTGGCGGATCAGCTCTTCTTTGGGCACTAACCGGTCGGTTACCAATGGCGTTACCCCAGGTTGCGGGTCCGGGTCTCATGGAGATCGGGCCCTATGTCCGATAAATCGCCGTCGCTCCGCGCTCTCGCCTGGATCCGGGTTGCGGGTTTTAGCCAGTTTGCTTCGAGCGAAGTCGCTGCGTCGCGATCCTGATGCTCATACCCATCCGATCGACGGCCCTTGCGAGGGCGCCGATCTCGTCGCGACGACCCGTTGCCTCGATCTCTACATCCGGGACGCCCCGGCTGAGCTGGTCGGCCGCCTCGGTCAGCTCGATGATCGGCCGCGTCAACCGCCGTGCAACGAACAACGACAAAATCAGCACGATAACGGTCGTACCGGAAATCAGGTACAAGGCGTAGCGGTCTGCATCCCGCACGGCCCGGAACACCTCGGATTCGTCTTGCTGAACCACGAGCACCCAGCCCAGGCCGAGCCTGCGCGCGACCGCGATGGCGTCCCTGTCGCCGTCGCGATACTTGGCAACGACCTGGTCCTTCCCCGATGCTTTGAGTGCACGGTATGCCGGATGGTCGGTTAAATCCTTGAGGCTGTTGGATAGCTCCTCCTTGGGGTGCGCCACGGCCTTGCCATCCGCATCGAGCAGAAAGGCAAAACCGCTCTTCCCGACACCCGATCCGGCGACTGCATCGGTGATCTCGGTTAGGGTGGAGGCAAGGGCCACGACACCCGCCTTGCTGCCATCGCTAATTATTGGAACCGCCAATACCAGTGCCGGTTTGCCGCTGGTGCGTCCGATCAGGGTCTGGTGGCCGATATCTTGGCCGTCTCGAATGACTTGGCGGTAATAGATTCGATCGGAGTAGTCTGTTTGCTCCTTGCCGTCGGAACGGCCGATGTTCTTGCCGGCGGCGTCGGTCGTCAACGCCAGGTAGCTCCACTGGTATCCGGCATTGAGCTGCGTCAGGATCGGGTTTTGGCGGGCTGCATCCATGGATCGAATGTCCGGAAGCGTGGCGGTATACCGCAAGGCCAGCAGATTGGTGTCGATCCAGCCGTTGACGCTCGAGGCGATGGCGTCGGACGCCCTTTGCAGGTTGCTTTCGCCGCTCGCTGTCCATTCGCGGACGGACTCGACTCGCCCGACATACCAGTAGGCGGCCAGCGGTCCCAGCGATACCGCGAGCATGGCGGCGAGGATCTTGTAGAAAATACCGAAACCGGATTTTTCGCCGTCAGCACTCATCGTCCACGCTTCCCAAAAACAATTCTGGTTGAGGGGGGCGCCGCGTCTCGATCTGTCGTTGGCAGGTAGAATCGGTCGAGCGGTAGGTTTTGCCGCGCAACGATCGTACGCGGAGTCGATTCGGCACGCGCCAGCGTCGACCGTAGCGCCCAGTGGCGGCGATGGCAAGACGCGCAGTAAGGTTTATGCGCAACCTTAGACTTCCGCCACAGTCCGCACCATTTGCGCGAGTTGTGCGCCCGACGATGGGCGTGCCCGGTGCCGGTCGAGCCCCAGATCCGGGGACCGCGGCGACGGTCCCGTGCAACGCGCTGCCGGTAATCGCGGGCTACTGGACGCCCGAGGGAAAACCCTGCACCATCGCAGCCGAAGCCGCAGCCAATAGGACACATCCTTGACCGTCGACCCCCTTCGCTTGGTCGAGTGCTATCTCGCCGCCCGCGACGCCCACGACTACGAGCGAGCCCGTGCCTTTCTTGCCGACTTGGGGTTCTCCTTCCGCAGCCCGATCGCGCACTTCGGCTCCGCCGACGCCTTTATCCAGTATTCGGCCCTGACCGGCAGCATCGTGCAGTCGGTGGAGCGGCGTAAGGTATTCGTGGACGGCGCGGATGTTTGCCATTTCCTGACCTATCGTATCCAGATCTCGGAGAAGCAGTCGGTGGAGGTCGCCCAGTGGGCGCGGGTCGAGGGTGGTCGCATCGTGGATATAGAGGCGATCTTCGACGCCACGGCATACCGTATGCTCTTTCCCGACAATGGCGATTCCTCCCAACGATCCTGACGAGTGCGGCGATTGCGTCGAAACCGACGTACGCCGCCACCTCGGCATATCGCCAGGCGTAAGGCGGTATCTCATGGGCGGCGACCTGTGCTCGGACCCGGTTCGGGGACGCGGGCTGGGGTCAGGGCGGCGGGCGTCCAGGGTCTCGCGCCTCGCAAAAAAACCTCGCTGTGCTCCCGGGCCGGCGGTGTAGCATAGGTTAAGCAAGCACTTAACGGGCAAGCCCCGCGAACCCCGGCTACTATGACCGATCCGCTCGTGCTCGCAGACCTGTGCCGGTCCGCGGAGCTCCTTGCCCTGTCCCCGGGCGATCCGGTGTCCCGCGCCGTCGGCGTCATGGATGCGCGGGGGGCGAGCGCCGTGGTCCTGGTTTCCGGGAATCGGCCGGTGGGAATCTTCGCCCTGCGCGATGTCTTAAACGCGCTCGCCCGCGGCGACTATGCCCCTCACACGCCCCTAGGCGACCTGACGCCGCCCGATCCGCCGATCGCCCCCGCCCGGCTCTCCTGCCTGGAGGGTCTCGCCTTGATGGCTGGGCGCGGCGATCGTCATCTGGTTCTGGTGGACGACCGCGGCCAGCTGGCTGGTCTGATCGAGGCGAGCGATTTCCTGCGCGTTCTGGCCGGCCCCCCGGCCGTCGGGGACCTGCCGCGGGGGCGGGATGACGTACTGCGGCGCAACGAGCGGCCCCTTTGCCACGCCGGAACCCCGGCCGCCGAGCGCACCGGCCCGCTCGAGCTGGGCACCAAGGCGCTACGCCTTCTTTATTGCACCCTGAGCATCCTGGCGGAGCCGGCGGAGGACGCGACCGCTGCCTTGGCGCGGGTGGTGAAGCTGATCCCCGGGGCCTGGCAGCACCCGGATCACGCGGTTGCGGAGATCCGGTTAGAGGGCGCCGGGTATCCCCCACTGCGGGTGGCGACCAAGGGATACCGGGCGACCGGACGGATGCAACGTGCATTCGTCCGGGTGGGCGGCGAGCCCCGCGGTCTGGTGAGTCTGGCCTATCTCGGCCCGGTCCCCCCGGGCGACAGCGAGTCGTTCCTGCCGGAGGAAGGGGATCTGATCGAGGCGATCGCCGCGGAGATCGGCCGTTTCCTGGGCCGGGTGGAGACCGAGCGCGCCGCCCGCCGCTCGGCCGACGAGATCGTCCGACTGAGCCGTCACGACCCCTTGACCGGGCTTCCGAACCAGACCGAGCTGCGCACCCGTCTGGCCGCTGCCCTCGAGCAGGCCCGCGCCGGCCGGCGTCGGCTCGCGGTCCTGGTGGTGGATCTGGATTGCTTCCGGGACGTGGTCGCAAGCCACGGTCACGGGGCGGGCGATGCGGTGCTCAAATCCATCGCTGCCTCCCTGGCGGAGGACGCCGAGCCCGAGGACGTGGTTGCCCGTCTGGTCGGGGACAGCTTCGCCGTTGCGCGGATCATCGACGGGGGTGCGGAGCATGCCCTGCGCGCAGCCATACGTGTACAAGCCCTTTGCAACCGGCCTCTGGACCGGGCCGGGCTTCCGGGCCTATCGGTCACCGCGAGCTTAGGTATCGCCTTGTTCCCGGGCGACGCGGCCAGCGTCACCGGCCTGCTGCGCAACGCCGAGTCCGCCCTGCACCGCGCTAAGGAGTCGGGCCGAAACGGCATCGCCTGTTATCGCCGGGAGATGACCGAGGCGGCGCGTCGGCGCGTCCGACTGGAGACTGAGCTTCGCCAGGCACTGGCTCGGGACGAGCTGCGCCTCCATTACCAGCCCATCGTCGAGACCCAGACCGGCGCCCTGGTCGCCGTCGAGGCCCTGCTGCGTTGGCAGCATCCGCGCGCCGGCCTTATCGGCCCACAGGACCTTCCAGGCTTCATCCAGGCGGTGGAGACGAGCGACCTGGTCCACCCGGTGGGTCGGTGGGCGATCGAGCGGGCGGTCGAGCAGGCGCGTGCCTGGCGTCGGCCGGGGGGCCAACCTGCCCGGCTGCGCGTCTCCGTCAACGTGGCCGGCCCTCAGATCGCAGGCGGCACCCTGGCCCGCGACCTCCGTCGGGTGCTGGTCGAGACCGGCCTGGACCCGGCGCTGCTGGAGATCGAGGTCCTGGAGGGCGTCCTGCTGCGCGACCCCGCCCAGGCATTGTCTGAGCTCAACCGGGTGCGCGACTTGGGTGTAGCCATCGCCCTGGACGATTTCGGAACCGGCTACTCCAGCCTCTCTTATCTCAAGCGCTTCCCCGTGGACTATCTGAAGATCGACCAGACCTTCATTCGCCATCTGCCGAGCGATCCCGGCGACGCAGCCATCGTGCGCTCCACCATTGCGATGTCTCATAGCCTTGGCATCCGGGTCGTCGCCGAGGGGGTCGAGACCCAGGGACAGATGGATTGTCTCGCCCACGCCGGCTGCGACCTGGTCCAGGGCTTCCTGCTCGGTCACCCCGCGAGTGCCGAGACGATCGATCGGCAGCTGGAGGCAGGATCGCCCTTGGGGCGTCCCACGGCGGTGCGCGAGACCCCGTGCCGCAACGCGCTGATTCTGGTGTCGGACCCGAACCTGCGCGGGTGGGTTCAGGAGGAGCTGGCCGAGCAGGGGTGGGACCTCTTACCCGTTGCAAGCCAGGAGGATGCCTGGGCGCTCCTGGCCAGCCGGAAGGTGGACCTGCTCCTGTGCGACCACCGACCCCCGGTTTGCGATGCAGTCGCCTTCCTGGAGCGGGCGCGGCGTCTCTACCCGGCCGCCTCGCGCATCCTGATTGCGGCCCGGCCAGGCAATGCATTGCTGCTCGCCGCGGTCAATCGGGGTGGGGTCTTCCGAGTCCTTGTCCGGCCGATGAGCGGGCACCGTCTGCGCGAGGCCGTGTCCGCCGCCTGGCAGCGGGCGCAAGCGGGCAGGCCGGGTGTCGGCGTGCCTGGTGCGGCGACCGAGGGCGAGACCGGCCGATTCGACTCGTCCACGAGGGTATAATCCGCGCTTTTAAGGGGTCTACGGGTCCAGCCACTTCTCCGCCGCGAGTCCGTCTGCGCGGCGCGCATCCACCCAGCGCTCGCCCCCGTCAGTGGTCTCCTTCTTCCAGAATGGCGCCCGGGTCTTCAAGTAATCGATGAGAAACTCGCAGGCTCGGAATGCCTCGCTCCGGTGCCGGCTGGCTACCCCGACGAAGACGATCGGGTCTTGGGGCTTGAGTAGCCCTACCCGGTGGACGATGCGGATATCTTCCAGCTCCCAGCGCTCGGCCGCCTCGGCGGCGATCGACGCCAGGGCCTTCTCGGTCATCCCCGGATAGTGCTCCAGGGACATGGCGCTCACACTGCTGCCCTCGTTCATGTCCCGCATCAGACCCACGAAGGTCACGAGTGCGCCCACCTGAGGTTGGCCTCGCCACAGGGTCTCCTGCAGGACGGCGATGTCGATGGCCTCGTGTTGGACCTGGATACGGTTCATCTGGACACCTGTATTAGGGCTTGTGCCGGTCGGACATGGCGCTCTTTCGCGTTACAGCCCCGGCGAGTCCTAATCCTAGCCTTAGACCGGCCGCGAAAACTATCCGAACCAGCCGGCATTCTAATTTTCCCCGCGTGGACTAGACTCAGGCCGCTTGTTCAACCCACAGGAGAGCTGTCATGACGAAAGAAGAATATCTCGCCAAGCTCCAGACCCACCTGGACGAGTGGAAGGCTGACCTGGAGGGCCTCAAGGCCCGGGCCGCGGAGGCGACCGGAGATGCCCGGGTCAAGATCGAGGAGCAAATTGCCGAGCTGGGACCCAAGTGGGAGGAGGGTAAGCAGAAGCTCGAGGAGCTGGCTGACACGGCCGACGAGACCTGGGACGATTTCAAGGTCGAGGCCGAGGCCAAATGGGACCAGCTCACTGCTTCGATGAAGGAGTCCGTGGACCGCATCAAGTCTTTCTTTAGCTGATCCGAGCCGCCGCTCGGCCGCTTCCGACACTGCGCGCGCGGCAGCCCGGTCCGGGAGACCGGTTAGCCCGGACCGGGCGCCGCCCCGTTTGGCAAGTGCGCGTGGACCGGGTATCGTGCCGTCGTTATGCAGACCCTGGTACGCGTGACCGACCTGACCCGCCGTTTCGGACGGACCCTCGCCCTGTCCGGGGTGAGCCTGACCCTGGACCGCGGGGAAGTGCTGGGGCTGCTCGGCCCCAACGGGGCGGGCAAGACCACCTGTCTTAAGATCTTGAGCGGCAACCTGGCCCCGAGCGCGGGCAAGGTGGAGATCGCAGGTCTGGACCTGGCCCGGCGGCCAGTCGCGGCCAAGCGTCACCTGGGCTATCTTCCGGAGCGTCCGCCGCTTTATCCGGAGCTGCGGGTGGACGAATACTTGGGTTTCTGCGCGCGCCTGCGTCGGGTCCGCGCCTCCCGGGTGCGCGAGTCGGTGGAAGAATCCAAGCGCCGCTGCGGGCTGGACGATCTGGGTCACCGGCCCATCGCTGCGCTCTCGAAGGGGTTTCGCCAGCGGCTCGGGATCGCCCAGGCGATTCTGCACCGTCCGCGCGTACTAATCCTGGACGAGCCTACCGACGGTCTGGACCCGGTGCAGATCCGGGAGGTCCGGGGATTGGTGCGCGAGCTGGCCCGAGACTGTGGGGTCATTTTCTCCAGCCATATACTCCCGGAGGTGCAGGCAGTGTGCGACCGGGTGGTCATCCTCCACCAGGGCCGGGTGGTCTACGGGGACCACTTGGCGGCGGATCACAGCACGCTCAACTGGCGGCTGCGTCTGGCCCCGCCCGCGGACTCGGCCGCCCTGGGCGCGCTGCCCTGCGTCGAAGAGGCGACCGCGCTGAAAGAGGACCGGTTCCGGGCCATCCTGAAACCGGGCCACAGTCCCGAGGACCTGGCCCGCCAGGCGGTCGAGGCCGGACTTGGGCTTAAAGAGCTGGTCGCCGAGCGCAGCGATCTGGAGCGGGTCTTCTTCGACCTCATCGGTGCGGAGGACCGGGCTTGATCCTGACCATCGCCGCACGGGAGATCCGCGGTGGCCTGGTGACCCCGCTCCTGTGGGTCCTACTCGGGGCTGCACAGGTGGTGCTCGGCTGGGTCTTCCTGCAGGTGGCCGAGAATTTCAGCGGGCTGGAGGCAGACGAGCGGGTGGCAAGCCTGTCCATCGAGCTCTCGCTGAATCTTTTCGGGGTCGCCTCGGCGCTGACCCTGCTAGCCGCACCGCTGATCGCTATGCGTATGCTGAGCGGGGAGCTGCGCGACGGCACCTATGATTTGATCGGCTCATCCCCCGTGCGCGTCTACCAGATCGTCGGCGGCAAATATCTGGGCCTGGCTGTTCTGCTCACCCCACTCTGCCTGCTGCCGGCCCTGAACCTGGTCTTGCTGGCGGGCGGGGCCGAGCTGGACCCGGGCATCTTCGCCGCGGCCACCCTGGGTCTCTGGCTCGCCGGGCTCATGTTCGCCGCTATCGGGCTTTTCGCCTCCAGTTTGAGCGCCCAGCCGGGGGCAGCGGTCTTCGCTGCCTTTGGCATTCTGCTCCTGTTCTCGGTCATCGGCCGGGCCGAGGCACTGGCCGCCGGGAGCCTCTCGCTGTTCGGCTGGCTGGCCTGGAACGAGCACTTGCTGTGGTTCCTGTTGGGTGCGGTTCGGAGCGGGGATGTCTCCTATTTCCTTATATTTACCGCGGTCTTTTTGGCCCTGACCCACCGCCGGCTCGCCAACCGGCATCTTCAGTGACCCCAGAATGAAGCTCACCCGATGGATACTGACCGGCTGGCGTCGGGTGGAGCGCCCGCTGGCGGACGGGCTCTTCGCCGCGCTCCTGCTGGCCACTGCCATCGCGCTCGGCTGGCTCGCCGCCCGCAACGACCGCTACTGGGATTGGACCGCGACCCGCAGCAACACACTGACCCCCGAGACCCTGGAGATCCTCAAGCGCGTGGAGTCGCCGCTGCGGGCCACCGTGTTCATCGACCCCCAGGACCCGCTGGGCAAGTCCATCGACCAACTGCTCGCCCGCTACCGCCAGGTCTTGCCGGGAATGGAGGTGCGCTTCGTCGACCCCCAGCTGTTCCCGGAGCAGGCGCGCGGGGCCAATGTGTCGCTCGCTGGCCAGATACTCCTGGAATACCGCGGCCGACGCGAGACCTTGAGCGACATCGGGGAACGGGGGTTAAGCGGTGCCATCGCCCGGCTTGGCACCGACCGGGCGCCTTGGATCGCAGTGCTGGAGGGCCATGGGGAGCGGAGCATCGCCGGGGAGGCCCCGGCCGATCTTGGGCGCTTTGGCCAGGAGCTCAAAGACCGGGGCTACCTGATCCGCAACCTCGATTTGGCGACCGTGGCCGATGTACCGGTGAACACCCATCTGGTCCTGGTCTCCACCCCGGGTATCCCGCTATTCCCCGGAGAGGCAGAGCGGCTTGGTCAATACCTGGATCGGGGCGGGAACCTGCTGTGGCTCCTGGATCCGGGTCCCCTGAACGGACTGGAAGTCCTGGCCGATCAGCTTGGGATTGGGATACTCCCGGGGACCGTGGTCGACGCCAAGGCGGCCGAGCTGGGGGCCGACACACCGGCCGTCGCGGTGATCGCCGAGTACCCGGACGATCCGCTGGCCGGCGGGCTCGTTGCCCCGGTCCTGCTACCCGGCGCGGTCGCTTTCGATTCGCGCACCGCCCCCGGCTGGACCCTGGCCGGATTCCTGTCCACCGGCGAGAACAGTTGGAACGAGACCGGCCGAGTCCAGGGCCAGGTAGCCAGGGATGAGGTGGTGGGCGAGCTGCCGGGCCCGCTCCCGGTGGTCCTGGCGCTGACCCGGCCACTGGGAGAGGACGGGCGGGTGCAACGAGTGCTGCTGGTGGGCGACGGGGATTTTTTAAGCAACGCCCAGCTCGGGGCCTTCGGCAACCGCGCACTGGGGCTTAAGCTGCTGCGTTGGCTGAGCGGGGAGGACGGGTTGCTGCCGCTGCCTCCGCGACCCAAGGCGGCCGAGGCACTGACCCTGACGCAGAACCGCCGGTTCCTGCTCGGGGTGGGCACCCTGGGCCTGCTGCCGGCGTTCTTCATCGTCGTCGGACTCACGGTGCGCTGGGCGCGCTCCCGGGGCTAAGTCATGCGTGCACGCTGGTGGGTCAATCTGCTCCTGCTCCTGGTCTTGGGGGGGCTCGGGCTCGCCATCCGCGTCGAGGTCGCCCGGGAGTCGAGCCCCCAGACCCTAGCCGGACTCGACCCAGCGGACCTGCGCCAGATCGAGGTGGAGCGCGGCGGCGAGCCCAAGGTCCGGTTGGAGCGCACCGCGGACGGCTGGCGCCTGCGCGAGCCGATGGACACCGACGCCGATCAGGGCCAGGTGGAGAAACTGCTACAAGTCCTGTCCGCTCCGGTCCACCGCAGTTTTCCGGAGCGGGCCGCCGCGCCTGCCGAGCTGGGGTTGGACCCGCCCCGAATCGTCGTGCGACTCGACGGCCTCAAGCTCGCCTTCGGCAGCCTGGACCCGGTGACCCAGCGCCGCTATGTGGCGGCGGACGCCCTGGTGCACCTGATCGACGACCGCTATTACCCCCCGCTCATTGCCCCGCCCCTGGACTATGCCTCCCGCGCCCCGGTGTCTCGCGGCCGACCTCCGGTCTTCGGCACCTTGAGCGGGGTACCGCTTGCAGCCAACGCAGTCAAGGTCCTGGCCGGGGTGCGTGCGGAGCGCCTTGAGCCGCTGACCGGGGAGCTTGGCGGCGAGTCCCTGGAGCTCAAGTCCGCGGATGGCTCCGCATTGCGGCTCCTGGTCTCGGAGGACCGGCGGCGCCTGACCCGGGCGGATCTCAAGCTCCGCTATGTACTGACCGACCCGCTGGTCCTGGATCTGGACCCGACCGCAGTCGATCCCACCCCGCCGGCGCCGCCGCCTGCGGACTTGGAGATGGGGGGTGCCTCCTTGGCCCTGCCCCTGCCCGTGGAGTCCCCGATGCCTGGACCCGCGACCGGGATCGACCAGTCCGACCCCTTTGCGCCCCCAGCGGATCCGGATACCCCGGTCCCCGGGGATCTGCCCCTGGGCGCCCCGCCCGCGGTGCGCCTGAGTCCGGACCAGCCGGAGGGCGAATCGGAGGGCGGCTTCGGGGCCGAGCCCTACAAGGTGCCGCCCGAGGGGTTTGGCACCGACCCCTTCGCCCCCGACCCAACCTATGATCCGAGCGCGGGCGCCGATCCGAGCCAAGGCGGCGTCCCCGAGGGACGCTGAGGGTGCCCGAGCTTCCGGAAGTCGAGACCGCGTTGCGCGGCATCCGGCCCTTCCTCGAAGGCCGCCGCATCGAGCGACTGACGGTTCGCAACCCACGCCTGCGCCAGCCCATCCCGCCGGACCTGGCCCAGCGGCTCGTCGGCGAGCCGATCCGGAAGCTCTCGCGGCGCGCGAAATATCTGCTGATCGAGCTCGGAAGCGGCAGCCTGATCCTGCACTTAGGGATGTCCGGAAGCTTGAGGGTACTGCCCGCGGATACCCCCCCTTTGACCCACGACCATGTGGACCTGGTCCTCTCGGACGGGCGCTGCCTGCGCCTGCACGACCCTCGCCGCTTCGGGCTTTTTCTCTGGACCCCGGACCCGTCCGACCTGGCCTGCGCCCGACACCCGCTGCTCCGGGACCTGGGGCCCGAGCCGCTGGAGGGTGGATTCGACGGCGAGCGGCTCTATCGTCTGGCCCAGGGCCGGCGGGTGGCGGTGAAGCCATTCGTGATGGACGCCGGGGTGGTGGTGGGGGTGGGGAACATCTATGCAAACGAGTCCCTCTTCCTGGCGGGCATACACCCGGCGCGTCCCTGCAACCGCATCGGGCTCCCGCGCTACCGACGGCTTGCAGACACCATCCGCTCGGTGCTCGGGGCCGCCATCCGCCAGGGCGGCACCACGCTAAGGGACTTCGTGAAGGAAGACGGCAACCCGGGCTATTTCGCACAGTCGCTCAAGGTCTACGGGCGCGCCGGGGAGCCTTGCCCCGGCTGCGGCGCAACCCTGCTGGAGCGGCGCATCGGCCAGCGCTCCAGCTTCTACTGCCCGCGCTGTCAGCGGTGAGCCAAACGCATTATTCGACGTCGTAGGCGAGATTCGGGCCTAGCCAGCGCTCGATTTCCGCGACCGACATTCCCTTGCGCTGCGCGTAGTCGACGACCTGGTCTTTGCCGATCTTGCCGATGGCGAAATAGCGGCTGTCCGGGTGAGAGAAATAGAGACCTGATACCGCGGCGGTCGGCACCATCGCCTTGGACTCGGTGAGCCAGATGCCGGTACGGCGCTCCACATCGAGCAATTGCCAGAGCAGGTCTTTTTCGGTGTGGTCCGGACAGGCCGGGTAGCCAATGGCGGGGCGGATGCCCTGGTATTGCTCCTCGATCAGCGCCTCGCTGCTCAGTCGCTCGTCCTCCGCATAGCGCCAGTGGCGGGTGCGGATCCGGTGGTGCAGCATCTCTGCCAGTGCCTCGGCCAAGCGGTCTGCCAATGCCTTGAGCATCAGGGCAGAATAATCGTCGTTGTCGGCCTCGAAGCGCTTGACGTGCTCGTCGATCCCGATCCCGGCGGTGCAGGCGAAGCCGCCGATGTAGTCCGGGATACCGGACTCGGCCGGGGCGATAAAGTCCGCCAGGGAGTCGTTGGCCCGGCCCGGAGGCTGCTTGCCCTGCTTGCGCAGACAGTGCAACGTCAGGAGTGGCTCGCCGCGGGTCTCGTCCGCATAGACTGCGATATCGTCGCCTACCGCATTGGCCGGGAATAATCCGATGACTGCGGCTGCGGACAGCCAGCCCTCGGCGACGATGCGGTGCAGCATGGCGAGCGCGTCCGCATGGAGCTTGCGCGCCTCTTCGCCCTTCTCGGCATCGTCCAGGATCTGCGGGAAGCGGCCCTTGAGCTGCCAGGCGTGGAAGAAGAAGGTCCAGTCGATATAGGCTGCGATCTCATCGAGCGGGATGTCCTTGAAGACCTGGATACCCGGCTCGGCTGGGGTCGGCGGTTGGTAATGCTCCCAATCGATCGGCGCAGGGTTGGCCTGGGCCTGGGCGAGCGGTATCAGGTCCCTGGCCTCGTCTCGGGCCGCGCGCCGTGCCCGGACCTCGGCATAGTCGGCTCGAATGCCGGCCACATAGCCCTCTTTGAGGTCCTTGGAGAGCAGGCTGCTGGCCACGCCCACAGCGCGGGATGCATCCTTTACGTGTACCACCGGGTGCGCGTATTGAGGCTCGATCTTGACCGCGGTATGGAGTTTTGAGGTGGTGGCGCCCCCGATCATCAGCGGCACGGTAAAGCCGAGGCGCTGCATCTCCTTGGCCACGTGGACCATCTCGTCGAGCGACGGGGTGATGAGTCCGGACAGCCCGACGATGTCCGCATCGATCTCCCGGGCCTTGGCGAGTATCCGATCGGCCGGGACCATGACCCCCATATCGATCACGTCGTAATTGTTACATTGCAGGACCACGCCTACGATATTCTTGCCGATGTCGTGCACATCGCCTTTCACCGTCGCGAGCAGGATGCGGCCCTGGGTGTCGCCCGCGGACTTCTCCTGCGCCAGATAAGGCTCCAGATAGGCGACTGCCTTTTTCATGACACGGGCAGATTTGACCACCTGGGGCAGGAACATCTTGCCCTCGCCGAAGAGGTCTCCCACCACGTTCATGCCGGCCATGAGGGGGCCTTCGATGACCGAGATGGGCCTGCCCAGCTTCTGGCGCGCCTCTTCGGTGTCAGACTCGATGAAGTCCGCGATGCCCTTAATGAGCGCATGCTCGATCCGCTTCTCCACCGGGGTTGCACGCCAGGCCAGGTCCTGCTTGTTCTCGATGCCTGAGCCGTCGCCCTTGTATTTGGGCGCGAGGTCGATCAGACGCTCGGTGGCGTCCGGCCGGCGATTGAGGATTACGTCCTCTACCGCGTCGCGCAGCTCCGCGGGCAGATCGTCGTAGACCGCCAATTGGCCTGCATTGACGATCCCCATGTCCATGCCGGCCCGGATGGCATGATAGAGAAAGACCGAATGGATCGCCTCCCGCACCGGGTTATTGCCGCGGAATGAGAAAGAGACGTTGGAGACCCCGCCCGAGACCTTGGCATGAGGCAGGTTGGCCTTGATCCGCCGGGTCGCCTCGATGAAGTCGACCGCGTAGTTGTTGTGCTCCTCGATGCCGGTGGCGACCGCGAAGATATTGGGGTCGAAGACGATGTCCTCGGGCGGGAAGCCGATCTCGTCCACCAGTATCCGGTAAGCGCGGGCGCAGATCTCGTATTTGCGGTCTTGCGTGTCCGCCTGGCCCTGCTCGTCGAATGCCATCACCACCGCCGCGGCCCCGTAGCGACGGCACTTCCTGGCCTGAGCGCGGAACGCATCCTCGCCCTCTTTCATGCTGATCGAGTTGACGATGGGCTTGCCCTGGACGCATTTGAGCCCGGCCTCGATGACCTCCCATTTAGAGGAGTCGATCATGATCGGCACCCGGGCGATGTCCGGCTCCGAGGCGATCAGATTCAGGAACCGGGTCATCGCGGATTTGGAATCCAGCATGGCCTCGTCCATGTTGATGTCGATGACCTGAGCCCCGTTCTCCACCTGATTGCGTGCCACGTCCAGGGCGGCATCGAATTTGCCTTCCAGGATCAGACGTTTGAATGCGGCGGAGCCGGTGACGTTGGTACGCTCGCCGACATTGATAAAGCTGGCCGTCGTGGAGATCGGAGGGGTGGTCATGGCTGCTCGCGGAAGGGGTTTGCGACCTTGCGGCCGTCTTGGATGTCTTAGGTGCCAGCGTCGATCGCTCGCAGTGCAAGGTGGTCCTGGCGGCACCGGTAGCGGCGCCCGGCGGTCTCGGTCGTGGGCGAGTCGCACCGCGGTGCACCGACCAGGGGCGCCCCTGGGCACGACGCCGGTCCGGGTCCGCTCGTGGGCATGTACGCCGATGCCGAGAGTCGACCGTGCGATCGGTTCCCGGGAACCTGTCGGCAGCGACTCTAGCACGGGACCCCTTTGGACCACAGCAGGCACCCGGCCTGTTCGACTGCCTGTCGCTTGATGCCCCGGCCCGTTTTCAGCCAAGTCGCAGCATGGCGGACTCCAAATGCGCCATGGGCAGGGGCCGAGGGCGTCGGGTATTTGTACCAGATACCTCCGGAATGGCCCGCCTTCGGGTAAACTGGATGAAGGGAGTCGGCCGGACAGCCGCTCCGCTCGCGGGCGGGGAGGAAAGTCCGGGCTCCACAGGGCAGGGTGCCAGGTAACGCCTGGGGGGCGCGAGCCCACGGAAAGTGCCACAGAAAATACACCGCCAACCTCGGTTTCCGGCAACTGCCGGAAACCGAGCGGTAAGGGTGAAATGGTGCGGTAAGAGCGCACCGCGCCGGCGGCAACATCGGCGGCAGGGTAAACCCCACCCGGAGCAAGACCAAATAGGGGGGCATGCAGCCGCAAGGCTACAGCGCGCGGCCCGTGCGCGTCCCCGGGTAGGTCGCTAGAGGCGTGCGGCGACGCGCGTCCCAGATGAATGGCTGTCCTCGACAGAACCCGGCTTACAGGCCGGCTCCCCACTCCCGCCCACCGCTGACCCGCGCCGGTCGCTACGGCTGGCAGGGCGCGGATTTCTACACTTTTCTTAACGTTTTTTTGAACGAGGCGCGTCCATGCGTCTGAGTGGAGACGCTTTTCTTCGCATGACGATCGCGTTTCGAGGCGTTTCGAGACTTCCCGGTTAAGTCCATGAGCATCAAGAAAAAAATACGACGAGAGAGGCTTGACGCCTTGGGGGGCGGTGTCTAAGATGGGTGCAAAGTGGATAAAAGTGGGGAGTCGGGGGGAGCACTGACCCGGGGGGGAGGGTGTTTCGGGGGGCCGCCTATCTGAATCTGGACGCCAAAGGGCGTCTGGCCATCCCGGCTAAGCAGCGCGAGCGCCTGCTGGCTGAGGGCGGCGCTAGCCTGATCCTGACAGTGGATCGGGCGCGCTGCCTTCTGCTTTTTCCTGCCCCTGCCTGGGAGGTCGTCGAGCGCGACCTCGCCGAGCTTCCCGCCTTCGACGAAACGGCCCTGGCCGTGCGCCGTCTCTATCTCGGCAATGCCGACGACGTGGAGATGGACGGTCAGGGACGCATCCTGCTTCCCCAGCCTCTGCGCGAATTTGCCTCGCTCGACAAACGTGTCGCATTCGTCGGTATGGGCGTGAAGTTCGAGATCTGGGACGAGCGGCGTTGGAAAGACAGGAACGAGGCGACCTTGAACGATCCGGTGAGCGGCGAGCTGGCTATGAATTCTGCGCTGGCGAAGCTGAGGTTCTAGAGCGCGCGATGAGCGGCATCTCACATCGACCGGTCTTATTGGAGGAATGCGTGGAGGCATTGGCGGTGGATCCCTGCGGAACCTACATCGACGCCACCTTTGGGCGCGGCGGGCACACACGCGCCGTTCTCGCCCGCCTGGGGCCCGCGGGGCGGCTGCTCGCGCTTGACCGCGACCCGGAGGCGATCGCCGCCGCCCATGCGCTTGCCGCGGCCGATCCGCGCTTGACCCCGGTCCAGGCCCGCTTCGGGGACCTGGCGGCTGTTGCCGCCGCCGCAGGCGTCGGACAGGTCCAGGGCATCCTGCTGGATCTGGGGGTGTCCTCGCCCCAGCTCGACGCCCCGGAGCGGGGGTTCAGCTTCTCCGCCGATGGGCCGCTCGACATGCGTATGGACCCGACCCGCGGGGACTCCGCCGCACAGTGGCTGGCCCGCGCTGACCAGGACGAGATCGCCGCGACCCTGCGCGAGCTCGGCGAGGAGCGCTTTGCCGGACGCATCGCCCGCGCGGCGGTGGCCGCCAGAGCCGAGGCCCCCATCGCCACCACCCGGCAGCTCGCCGAGCTGGTTGCCCGGACGGTGCCTACCCGCGAGCCCGGCAAGCATCCTGCCACCCGCACCTTCCAGGCCCTGCGCATCCGGGTCAACGAAGAGCTTGACGAGCTCGAGCGCGCACTCGACCAGGTCTGCGCCCTGCTCGCACCCGGCGGTCGGCTGGCGGCGATTGCCTTCCATTCCCTGGAGGATCGCATCGTCAAACGTTTCGTGCGCAGGGAGTCGCAGGGGCCGCAACTGCCCAAGGGCCTGCCGGTCCCGGCGAGCGCCACCCGCGGGCGTCTGCGTCCGGTAGGCAAGGCGGTGCGCCCCTCCGCCGCCGAGGTGGCGGCCAACCCGCGCGCCCGCAGCGCTGTCCTGCGGGTGGCGGAGCGCCTGTCATGAGCCCGCGCATGGCCTGGCTCTTCGTCGTCCTGCTGGCCGGGGCGACCGGCTCGGGGATCGCGGTGGTGCAAGCCAAGTACCAGACGCGCATCCATTTCGCCCAGCTCCAGGATTTGCGCACCCAGCGCGACACACTGGACGTGGAATGGAACCGACTGCGTCTGGAGGAAGCGGCGCTGTCCACCCATGTGCGGGTCGAGCGCAAGGCGCACGACCAGCTCGGCATGTACCTGCCCCGTATCGACGACGTGCTGCTGATCGAAGAGGCCGACCATGGATCCCATTAAACGGCCCGCCCGCCGTCGGTCCGGCCGCCCCGAGCGCGGGCGCCGTGCAGCCCCAGATCCGCGTCTGCGCCGCCGGGTTCTCCTAGCGGGCTTGTGCGCTGCCTTTATCGCTGTCTCCTCCGCAGTCTTTTTCCGCCAGGTGGTGGAGACCGACTACCTGCGCGGCGAGGGCGAGCGGCGCTACCTGCGCGAGGCCAAGATCCCCGCCCGCCGGGGCATGATCGTCGACCGCAACGGCGAGCCCCTGGCGGCCAGCACGCCAGTAGACACCGTGTGGGCGGATCCGCGCAAGCTCGTGGCCCGCCCAGAGACAGTCGCCCCGCTTGCCGCCGCCCTCGGGCTCGACGCCGCGGAGCTGCGCGAGCGGGTCTTCAGCGATCCCAAGCGCGGATTCATGTACTTGAAGCGCCGGGCCGGCTTTCAGGAGGTGTCCGCGGTGCGCGCACTGGTCGAGTCCAGGGACCTGGACGCGGTGGGCTTCGAGACCGAGTACCGTCGCTTCTACCCCGGGGTGGAGGTCTTCGGCCATGTCATCGGCTTCACCGACATCGAGGACCGGGGCCAGGAGGGCATCGAGCTCGCCTACGAGCAATGGTTGGGCTCGCAGCCCGGCGTACGTCGGGTGATCCAGGACGGGCGCCGGCGCATCGTCGAGGAGGTCGAGCAGATCCGTCCGCCTCACCCCGGCAAGGACCTCACCCTAAGCCTGGATCGCCGGCTCCAGTTCCTCGCCTACCGCGAGCTCAAGGCCGCGGTTGCCGAGCACAAGGCGGTGGGCGGCACCGCGGTGGTCCTGGACGTGGTCACCGGCGAAGTCCTGGCTATGGTCAACCAGCCCGGCTACAACCCCAACACCCTGGTCGGCGGCGACGGCGCGCGCAGGCGCAACCGCGCACTTACCGACACCATGGAGCCCGGCTCCACCGCCAAGCCCCTGGTGGTGGCGGCGGTCCTGGAGCGCGGACTGGTCACCCCCGAGACCCGTGTCTCCACCGCCGGCGGCAGCCTGCGCGTGGGCAGCGGGGTCGTGCGCGACGTGCACAGCTACGGCACGCTCACGGTCACCGGCATCATCACCAAATCGAGCAACGTGGGCGTGGTCAAGCTTGCTCAAATGATGAATTACCAGTCGCTGTGGCAGACCTACGACGGGCTTGGATTCGGCCGCGAGACCGGCGTCGAGTTTCCCGCCGAGACCCGTGGCAGTCTGCGCAATTACACCAAATGGCGGGTCTTCGACCATGCCACCATGGCCTTCGGATATAGCTTCTCGGTCACCGCCATGCAACTCGCCCAGGCTTATGGGGTGATTGCGGCCGATGGCATCAAGCGTCCCATTACGCTGCTCAAGCGCGACACCCCGCCCGAGGGCACCCGCGTCTTCAAACCCGAGACCGCGCGCGCAGTGCGCGCCATGATGGAAACCGTGGTGTCCGACCAAGGCACCGCCAAGCGCGCCTCGGTCCCCGGCTACCGGGTCGCCGGCAAGACCGGTACCGCCAAGAAATCCAGCGGCCGGCGCGGCTATACCGCCGGGCGCTACCAGTCGGTCTTCGCCGGCATGGTCCCCGCCGGCAACCCGCGACTGGTTATGGTGGTGATGATCGACGAGCCTCGCGGTAAGGCCTATTACGGCGGTCTGGTCGCTGCCCCTGTCTTCGCCAAGGTCATGGAAGGGGCGTTGCGGCTCTTCAATATCCCGCCCGATGAGCCGGTGCCTTCCATGCTGCTGGCCGGTGGGCAGGCGGCCCAGTGATGGCCCTACCCCGCATCCCTCACGCCTGGCGCCTGGCGGACCTGATGGACGGGATCTGTCCTTGTGTCGTGCCGGCCGTCCAGACTGCGATCTGGCCCGGGAGCCGGTCCGGTGCCCTGGGCGAGCGCCAGATTTCTGCACTTGCCCTGGACACTCGCGCAGTCGTCCCGGGGGCGCTCTATCTGGCCTGCGGGGCCGCACGCGCGCCCGCGAATGCAGCCCGGGCGGCGGCCCGCGGTGCCGTCGCCATCCTGGCGGACCCCGCCGCGGCCTGGCCGGCCCTGGCCGCCATCCAGGCCCGCACCGGGGTTCCGGTGCTCGCGGTCCCCGGCCTCCTGGGGCTGGCCGGCGCCATCGCCGACCGCTTCTACGGGGAGCCGAGCGCTGGCGTTGAAGTCTTCGGGGTCGCCGCCGCCGAGCGCGAGACCGGTCTGCCCGGTCTACTCGCCCAGGCACTGGGCGGGGATCTAAGGTGCGCCGTCCTGGGCACCGAGGGCCACGGCTTTCCGGGGGAGTTGGCTCGCGCCCCCCGGCAGCCCGCGGACGCCGCGGTCCTGCAGGCGGCCTTGGCTGGGCTGCGGCGTTGCGGTGCCGGCGCATTCGTTCTGGAGCTTTCCCCACGCACCCTGAAGCCCCAGGCGGCGGATGGGGTGCGCTTTACCCACGCAGTATCCGCCCCGGCGGGTCGCGTGTGCGCGCCGGGCGCCCGGGAGGCCGGTCCGCACTCGGCCGCCGGCGGGTTCCGCGAGCAGCGGCTATTGCGGACCCCGGGGCTGCAATGGGCGGTGCTCGATCTGGACGCACCCGATCGCGAGCGGCTGCTCGCAGACCTGGCCCCCGAGGTACGGGTGGCTGGCTACAGTCTTCAGGCCCGCACCCGACCTCCAGCCCGCTGCGACCTGTGGGTGCGCGCCGCGGCCCCGCACACCCGACCTGCGGGCCTGGAAATCCCGGTGCAGACCGATTTCGGCCAGGGCCTGTTGCGGGCGCCGATCATCGGCGCCCGCCACGGCGCTGACCTGGTTGCCGTTCTTGCGGTCCTTCTGACCCGTGGGACACCGTTGGAAGAGGCACTCCCGGCCCTGGAGCGAGTGCGCGCGGCCCCGGGACGTATGGAACCCTTCGGGGGGGATGGGGCACCTCTGGTGGTGGTGGACGACGCACGCACGCCAGATGCCCTGGAAAGGGCCCTGACCCAACTGCGGCGCCACGGGTGCCGCAGGCTGATCGCCGTTTTCGGATGCGGCGGCCAGCGGGACCGGGGCCACAGGCCGCTCATGGGCGCCATCGCCGAGCGGCAGAGCGATGCACTGATCTTGACCGACGACAACCCCGGCACGGAGAGCGGCGACGCCATCGTCGCCCAGATCCTGGCGGGCGTCGCGCGCCCGGCCGCGGTCCGGGTCGAGCGGCGCCGCGGGCTCGCCATCCGGCGGGCGATCTGCGTCGCCGGCAGGGGAGACGCGGTCCTGGTGGCCGGCAAGGGTCGCGAGACCACTCAGGACCTGGGGGAGCTCACAGTGCACTTCAGCGACCGCGCCCAGGTGGTCGAGGCCCTGCGCGAGTGGCGGGAGGGGCACCACTGATGTGGACCCTCAGTCACGCCTGTGCGGCGGCCGGGGGGCGACTCCTGGGCGCGGACGCTTTTTTCGGCGCGGTCGGCACCGACAGCCGCCGGGACTGCACCGGACAGCTCTTCGTGGCGTTGCGCGGCGAGCGCTTCGACGGACACGACCATGTGCCGGCCGCCCGCGCCCAAGGGGCCGTCGCTGCCCTGGTCGACCATGCCCTGGATCTGGACCTCCCCCAATGGCAGGTGGACGACACCCGTCTGGGCCTGGGCCGGCTCGCCGCCGCCTGGCGAGACCGTTTCGCGGGGCGTGTGGCTGCGGTCACCGGCAGCAACGGTAAGACCACAGTGAAGGAGATGCTCGCCGCCATCCTTGCCCAGGCGGGCACGACCCGGGCCACCCAAGGCAATCTGAACAATGACATCGGCATGCCGCTGACCCTGCTCGGGGCGCGGGAAGAGTCGTTCCTGGTCTTGGAGATGGGTGCCAACCATCCGGGCGAGATCGCCTACATGACCGCCATCGGCCGGCCCCAGGTGGCGCTGGTTACCAATGCCGGACGCGCCCACCTGGAGGGCTTCGGCAGCCTGGAAGGGGTGGCCCGAGCCAAGGGCGAGATCGCCCGGGGCCTGCCCGCGGACGGCACCTTCGTCGTCCCGGGGGACTCGCCCTTTATCCCACTGTGGCGGGAGCTGGCCCAGGGGCGCGCGGTGCGCACCTTCGCCCTGGACGCCCCTGCCGATGTGTCGGCCGACTCGGACTCGATTGCAGCGGAGTGGGGAGAGCAGGGTTTCCACACCCGTTTCGTCGCACGTATCCAGGGGGTCGATCTGGCCCTGGAGCTGGCCCTCGCTGGCGCCCACAACGTGCGCAATGCGCTCGCCGCAGCCGCGGCGGCACTGGCCTTGGGCGTCGGACCCGAGCAGGTGCGCGAGGGTCTGGCGGGAATCGCCCCGGTCCCCGGCCGGCTCTGCCCGCGCCGGGCAGCGGGGGTGCGCGTGATCGACGACACCTATAACGCTAATCCGGACTCGCTGGCTGCCGCCATCGCCGTGCTCGTGGGGCTGCCAGGGCGTCACTGGCTGGTGCTCGGGGACCTGGGCGAGCTGGGTCCCAGGTCACTGGACCTGCACCGGGAGCTGGGGGAGCGGGCGCGCGCGGCCGGGGTGGATCGACTGGCCACGGTGGGGACCTTGAGCGCCGCGGTGAGCGAAACCTTCGGTGCCGGCGCCCGGCACTTCCCGGACCAGGCGACGCTCCTTAGCCATCTGAGGGGGGCATTGGAGTCGGACGATCTGTTGCTGATCAAAGGGTCACGCTCCGCGCGTATGGATCTGGTGGTCAAGGGCCTGGAAGAAACAGGGTCAATGGCCGAGGGCGACGCATGAGCATCGCCATCTATCCGGCACTTGGTCAATCCGATTTGGCCCACGCCACTCGCCACTCGCCATTCCGCGCGGAGATCTAGGATGCTGCTCTACCTGACCGAATGGCTCGCGAGCTTCGAGAGCGGATTCTCCGTCTTCCGCTACCTGACCCTGCGCGGCATCCTGGGGACACTCACGGCGCTCGGCATCGCGCTCCTGGTGGGTCGGCCCATGATCCGGCGGCTTCGCGCCTATAAGATCGGCCAGACCGTGCGTGACGACGGCCCCCAGAGTCACCTCTCCAAGTCAGGCACCCCCACGATGGGCGGGGCCTTGATCCTGGTTGCGGTAGGCATCGCTACACTCCTGTGGGCCGATTTGGGCAATCGCTATGTCTGGATCGTGCTCCTCACGACCCTGGCCTTCGGCGCTGTGGGCCTGGTTGACGACTACAAGAAGCTCGTCCTGAAGAACCCCCGGGGGCTTGCCGCGCGCTGGAAATATCTGTGGCAGACGGTCTTCGGACTCGCCGCCGCCTTAATCCTGTACGCGAGCGCAGGAACCCCGGCGGAGACCCAGCTCCTCATTCCTTATTTAAAGGATGTCTCTTTCCAGCTCGGTCCCTGGTTTGTCCTGCTCGCCTATTTCACGATCGTTGGGGCGAGCAACGCGGTGAACCTCACCGACGGGCTCGACGGGTTGGCCATCATGCCGACGGTGCTGGTGGCCGGGGCGCTGGCCATCTTCGTCTATGCCGCCGGGCACTCGGAGATCGCCGCCTATTTACGCATCCCCCACATGAAAGAGGTCGGTGAGCTGGTGATCTTTTGTGGGGCTCTGGTGGGCGCCGGCCTGGGTTTCCTGTGGTTCAACGCTTACCCGGCCCAGGTCTTCATGGGCGACGTGGGGGCACTCGCCCTAGGCGCCGCGCTGGGCGCGGTGGCGGTGGCGGTGCGTCAGGAGCTGGTGCTGTTCGTCATGGGCGGGGTCTTCGTGATGGAGACAGTCTCGGTCATGCTCCAGGTCCTGTCGTTCAAGCTCACCGGCAAGCGCATCTTCCGCATGGCGCCCCTGCACCATCACTTTGAGCTCAAGGGCTGGCCTGAGCCCCGTGTCATCGTCCGGTTCTGGATCGTCACCGTGGTCCTGGTGCTGATCGGGCTCGCGAGCCTGAAGATTCGTTGAGTGGCTAATGGCGAGTGACCAGATGAGCGATCTATGGCGCAACCAGGGCCAAGGGCCGAGGGCCGAGGGCCAGGGGATTGACAGGGTCGGCCCTCGGCCCTCGGCCCTCGGCCCCAATACCCTGGTGGTCGGGCTCGGCAAGACCGGTCTGTCCTGCGCCCGCTACCTGCGCGCACAGGGCGTGCGGGTGGCGGTGACGGACTCGCGCGCCAGCCCGCCGGGGCTCGCGGAGCTTCGCCGGGAGCTTCCGGAGGTCGCGGTCTTCTTGGGTGGGTTCGCCCCCGAGGTCTTTGCCGCCACGGAGCAGCTCGTGATGAGCCCCGGGGTACCGCTCGCGACCCCGATCGTCCAAGCGGCGATTGCCCGGGGAGTCCCGGCGATCGGGGACGTCGAGCTCTTCGCCCGCGCCGCTCGGGCACCGATTTGCGCCATTACCGGCTCCAACGGCAAGAGCACGGTCACCACCCTGGTGGGGCTCATGGCCCGGCTCGCCGGGGTGCGCGCGGCAGTGGGGGGTAACCTGGGGGAGCCGGCGCTCGACCTGCTCGACGACTCCGCTGGGCTCTATGTGGTGGAGCTCTCCAGCTTCCAGCTCGAGACCACCCCGGGGCTCGTCGCCCGCGCGGCGACGGTGCTGAACGTCTCGGCGGACCACATGGACCGTTACCCGGATCTCGCCGCCTACTCCGCTGCCAAGGCCCGGGTCTACGACCGGGCCATCGTCGCGGTGGTCAACCGCGACGACCCTTTGGTCTGCGCCATGGCCCGTGCCCCTGAGAGAGAGATCGGGTTCACGCTCGACGAGCCGGCCGCTGGGGACTACGGGCTGCGGGACCTGGAGGGGGCGACCTGGCTCTGCCGCGGCCCCGACCCGCTGATCCCGGCGCACGAGGTCCTGATCCGGGGCCGGCACAATCTGGCCAACGCCCTGGCCGCCCTGGCCTTGGGGGATGCCTGCGACCTGCCGCTCGCGTCCTGTCTCGCGGCGCTGCGCACCTTCCCCGGGCTGGACCACCGCAGCCAGCTCGTGGGCGAGCGCCAGGGCCTCTGCTGGTACGACGACTCCAAGGGCACCAACCCGGGCGCTACGGTGGCCGCCCTGAATGGGCTGATCCCAATCGGCTCTACGGCGCGGGCAGTGCTGATTGCTGGGGGCGACGGCAAGGGGGCGGATTTCTCGCCCCTGGCCCCGGTGGCCGAGCGCGCCGCCCGGGCGGTGATTCTGATCGGACGCGACGGCCCCCGGATCGAGGCTGTGCTGCGGGGCCGGGTACCCCTGATCTATGCCGAGGATATGGACGACGCGGTGCGCCGGGCGGCGGAGCTCGGCCAGCCCGGGGACTGCGTGCTGCTTTCCCCGGCCTGCGCCAGCTTCGACATGTACGACAACTACGAGCACCGCGGTCGGGTCTTCGCCGAGGCGGTGCGGAGGCTTGAAGCGGAGAGCGCCAAGGGCCGAGGGCCAGGGGCCAGGGGCGAAGCCATCGGCCTTTCCCCGTCCGAGGACCAAGTATGAGCAACGGCAATCCCTCGGCCCTTGTTAGCCGTCAGGCTTCCGCGGGCAAGCGCCGGCGCGAGCGCCCGGCCCCGCTGGACCTCGCATTGTTGGCCTGCGCCCTCGGGCTATTGGCATTCGGGTTCGTGATGGTGTCCTCGGCCTCCATGACCATCGCAGACAGTTGCTGCAAGGACCCATTCTTCTTCGTGAACCGCCACGCGCTAGCCTTGGGCCTCGCACTTGCGGCGGGGGGCGTCGCCTTCGCCGTTCCGGTGGCTTGGTGGGAGCGCATGGGGGTGTGGCTATTCCTTCTCGGCTTGGCCGCGCTGATCGTCTTGCTGGTGCCCGGGATCGGGCGCAACGTCAACGGAGCGACCCGATGGATACCCCTGGGGCCGCTCAACCTTCAGCCATCCGAGCTGATGAAGCTGTTCGCGGTCCTTTATGTCTCCGGCTATCTGGTGCGCCATGCGGACGCGGTGGCCAACAAATTGGGAGGCTTTGTCCGCCCGATGATCCTGGTAGGCATCGCCGCTGCCTTGATCCTCAAGCAGCCGGACTTCGGGACCACCGCGGTCATGCTGGCCACCGTGATGGGGCTCCTGTTTCTTGGCGGGGTGAGCGTCATGCCTTTCGCGGTCCTGTTCGGGGCCGTGTTGACCGGGCTTACCTTCCTGGTGCTGACCTCCGAGTACCGGATGAAGCGGGTCCTGTCCTTCCTGGACCCATTCCAGGACCCCTTCGCCTCCGGCTACCAGTTGAGTCAGGCGCTCATCGGATTCGGTCGCGGGGAATGGCTGGGGGTGGGACTCGGCAACGGCATCCAGAAGCAGTATTTCCTTCCGGAGGCCCACACTGATTTCCTCGCCTCGGTGATCGGCGAGGAGCTGGGGCTCGCGGGGATGCTCGCGCTCGTCGGTGCCTTTGTCTTCATCGTCTGGCGCGCATTCTCCATCGGCGCCCGGGCGGAGGCCGCCGGTCAACCCTTCGCAGCCTATACAGCTCAGGGGGTGGGTCTGTGGCTGGGGCTCCAGTCGTTCGTGAACATCGGGGTCAATGTCGGTATGCTGCCCACCAAGGGACTGACCCTGCCTTTCATGAGCTACGGCAGCAATAGCTTGATCGTCGTCTGCATGGGCATCGGCATCTTGTTACGCATCGATGCGACCTTGCGTCAGGGAGAGCCGGTTCCGCGGCCGGTCAGGGGGGTGCCATGGAAGTAAGGGCCGAGGGCCGAGGGCCAAGTGCCGTGGACGACCGGAGCCGATTCCCTGGCCACTTGCCACTCGCCACTCGCCACTCGATCGCAGTGATGGCGGGCGGCACCGGTGGCCACGTCTTCCCGGCGCTCGCGGTGGCTGAGGCCCTGCGCGCGCAGGGGATGCAGGTCTTCTGGATCGGCACCCGGCGGGGGATGGAGTCCCGGCTGGTCCCCGAGCACGGTTTCGAGATCGAGTGGGTTCGGATCGAGGGCCTGCGCGGCAAGTCTCTGGCACAGCGCTTGGCCGGACCCTTCCAGCTTCTCGGCGCGCTCCTGCAGGCCAGGGAGATCCTGCGCCGCCGCGGTCCCGGCGCGGTGCTGGGCATGGGCGGATTTGCGTCCGGTCCCGGGGGGCTCGCCGCCCGGGCACTGGGTTTGCCGCTGGTGATCCACGAGCAGAACTCGGTCCCCGGGATGACCAACCAGTGGCTGGCACGCATCGCGACCCGGGTCTTCGAGGCATTTCCGGGGAGCTTTCCCGGCGGGCGTCGGGCTATCGCGACCGGGAACCCGGTTCGGGCCCCTATCGCCGCGATCCCCGAGCCTGCGCAGCGCTTGGCCGGGCGCACCGGCCGGCCGCGACTCTTGGTGTTGGGCGGGTCACTGGGGGCCAAGGCGCTCAACGAGACGGTCCCGTCTGCACTCGCCATGATTCCGGAGCAGGAGCGGCCACTGGTCCGTCACCAGGCCGGGGAGCAGACCCTGGAGATCGCGCGCCGCGCCTACGCCGCTGCCGGGGTGGAGGCCGATGTCATCCCGTTTATCCGGGACATGGCCGAGGCCTATGCCTGGGCTGACCTGGCGGTGTGCCGGGCTGGGGCACTCACGGTCTCGGAGCTGGCTGGGGCGGGGGTCCCGTCTATCCTGGTTCCTTACCCGCACGCCGTGGACGATCACCAGGCGGGTAACGCCCGCTACCTGGCGGATGCGGGGGCGGCTCGGCTCCTGATTCAAAAGGATCTGACCCCTAAGCGGCTCGCCGGTTGGCTTGCGGAGCTTCTATCCGACCGGCCCCGGCTGCTGGCGATGGCTCAGTCCGCCCGCCGGCTCGCTCGCCCCGACGCGGTGGAGCGCATCGCCGCTGACTGCATCGAGCTGGCGACGAGTGGCGAGAGGCGAGTCTCCGGGGACTCGCAACGACAGTTAGCGAATCGTGACCGATAACCGACAAATCGAGAGCGGTACAGGCTCGGGGACATCCCCGCTGGTCCCCGCTGCACTTTACTCGCCATTATTTAGAGAGATTTCATGGAGATGAATGCCCACCGGTCCCACACGGCGGCCAACATGGGCCGGGTCCGCCGCCTGCATTTCGTCGGGGTGGGCGGGTCTGGCATGAGCGGGATCGCCGAGCTCATGGCCAACCTGGACTATGAGGTGGCGGGCTCGGACCTGCGCGAGAGCGACACCACAGCACGTCTTCGCCGGCTCGGGGTGCAGGTCTATATCGGGCACCGGGCGGAGCAGGTCCGGGATGCGGATGCGGTGGTGGTCTCCACGGCGATCGACGAGCAGAACCCGGAGATCGCGGAGGCCCGGGCCCTGCGCATCCCGGTAGTGCGCCGGGCGGAGATGCTCGCCGAGCTCATGCGCTTCTATTATGGGGTGGCGGTTGCCGGCACCCACGGCAAGACCACCACCACCAGCCTGGTGGCCAGCGTGCTGGCAGAGGGCGGACTCGATCCGACCTTCGTCATCGGCGGACGGCTCAACAGCGCCGGTGCCAATGCCAAGCTCGGAACCACCAAGTATCTCGTAGCCGAGGCCGACGAAAGCGATGCCTCCTTCCTCTATCTCCAGCCGATGGTGTCGATCGTCACCAACATCGATGCCGATCATATGCGCACCTACGGCAACGATTTCAACCGGCTGCGGCAGACATTCATGGAGTTCCTGCACCACCTGCCCTTTTACGGGCTCGCGGTGCTCTGTATCGACGACGACGAGGTGCGCGCCCTGGAGCCCCAGATTCCGCGCCCGGTGCGGACCTACGGGACCCGCCCGGAGGCCGACATTCGGGCGCTCAATATCCGTCAGGATGGGCTCAAGATGCATTTCGAGGTGCAGTGTGCGGAGCTCGCCCAACCCTTGCCCATAGAGCTCAACCTGGCCGGGCGCCACAATGTTTTGAATGCCTTGGCAGCCGTTGCCGTGGCCCTGGAGCTGGGGGTGGACGAGGACGCCATCCGCCGGGCGCTCGCCGGGTTTCAGGGGGTCGGCCGCCGCTTCGTGGTCAACGAGGTGTTGGACTCGGCCGGCCGCAACCTGGTCTTGGTGGACGACTACGGGCACCACCCCCGGGAGCTCGCGGCGACGCTGGAGGCCGCCCGGGGGGGCTGGCCGGGCCGAAGGCTGGTGCTGGTGTTTCAGCCACACCGCTTCACCCGCACCCAGGAGCAGTTCGAGGACTTCGTGCAGGTCCTCTCCACGCCGGATCTGTTGGTTCTGTGCGACGTCTATCCGGCCGGCGAGACGCCCATCCCGGGTGCGGACGGGCGCGCGCTGACCCGGGCCATCCGCGCCCGCGGGACCCTGGACCCGGTGTTCGCCCAGGACTTGGGGGAAGTGCCGGGGCTGCTCGGTAACCTGCTTCAGGACGGGGACCTGGTTCTATTGATGGGTGCCGGGGATATCGGCGCCTTGGCGGCGCGCCTGCCCGCCGAGTGGCGAGTAGCGAGTGGCGAGTAGCGAGATGGGCAGCGAGCCGCAAGCCGTCAGCCGCGAGGGAGCGGGGGGACTCCCCCTCGCCACTTGGTCCTCGCCGCTCGCCACTCTCCGCGGCGATCTGCGCGAGTCCGAGCCGCTCGCCCGCCATACCACCTGGCGGGTGGGCGGTCCGGCTCGCCGACTCTATCGCCCGGCGGATGCGGAGGACTTGCAGGTCTTCCTGAGCCGTCTGGACCCGGCAGAGCCCCTGCTCTGGCTCGGGCTCGGCAGCAACCTGTTGGTCCCTGACGGGGGCTTCCCGGGGACCGTGATCCAGACCCAGGGCTGTCTCGACCGGCTCGAGCGCCGCGGCGACACCGCGATCTTCGCGGAGGCCGGGGTCTCCTGCGCCAAGCTCGCCCGCTTTGCCGCCCGTCTGGACCTGGTGGGGGTCGAGTTCCTCGCCGGTATCCCCGGCACCATGGGCGGGGCGCTGGCCATGAATGCCGGCGCCTGGGGCGGGGAGACTTGGCCCCAGGTGCGCCGGGTACGCACCATCGACCGCTCGGGCAATGTGCGCGAGCGCACCCCGGCGGACTACCGGATCGGCTATCGAGAGGTCCAGGGTCCGCCAGGCGAGTGGTTCCTCGACGTGGAGTTGGCACTTGAGACCGGCGACGGGGAGGCGGCCATGGAGCGCATCCGCGCCCTGCTCGATCGGCGTGCGCTTACCCAGCCCACGGGGCTCCCGAGCTGCGGGTCGGTGTTTCGCAACCCCCCCGGGGACCATGCGGCGCGACTCATCGAGTCGGTCGGACTCAAGGGATACCGCATCGGCGGGGCCCAGGTCTCCGAGAAGCACGCGAACTTCATCATTAATACGGGCGAGGCCCTGGCTCGAGACATCGCGGACCTGATCGCGCATGTGCGCTCCGAGGTGGAGCGACGCACCGGCGTGCGATTGGTCACCGAGGTCCGATGTCTGGACGAAGAAGGGCCAAGGACCAGGGACCGAGGGCCAACGACCCAAGACGAGCTCCCTCGTGTCACCGGTCCTCGGCCCCTGGCCCTCGGCCCTTCCCAAGGAGAAATGCTATGACCGCCGCCGGCTATTCCTCGGCCCTCGGCCCTTCTTCCTTCGGCAAAGTGGCGGTGCTCTTAGGCGGGCGGGCGGCCGAGCGCGAGATTTCCCTAACAAGCGGCAATGCGGTGCTTGCGGCCCTGCTCGCCCGGGGGGTGGACGCACATCCGCTCGACCCGGACGAGACCGTGCTCGAGCAGCTGCGCGCCGGCGGATTCGACCGCGCATTCATCGTCCTGCACGGGCGTGGCGGGGAGGACGGGGTGATCCAGGGCGCCCTGGAGACCATCGGTATGCCCTACACCGGCTCCGGGGTCCTGGGCTCGGCACTCGGGATGGACAAATACCGCTGCAAGCTCGCCTGGGTCGGGCGGGGGCTGCCCACCGCGGATTCGGTGCTACTGAGCCGGGAGTCGGACCTGGCCGCCGCCGCCGTCATCGGCTTTCCGCTGATGGTTAAGCCCGCCCATGAGGGATCGAGTATCGGCATGGCTCGGGTCGAGGACACGGCGGCCCTGGAAGCCGCCTGGCATGCTGCCCGCGAGTACGACTCCCTGGTGCTCGCCGAGCGCTGGATCCAGGGCGCCGAGTACACCTGTGCGATCCTGGGGCGCGAGGTCCTGCCCCTGATCCGGCTGGAGACCCCCCGCACCTTCTATGACTACGAGGCCAAGTACCGGGCCGACAACACCCGTTATCTCTGTCCCTGCGGCCTGCCGGAGGCCGAGGAGCGGCGGCTCCAGCAGCTTGCGCTGGACGCGTTCGACGCGGCGGGCGCCAGCGGCTGGGGTCGGGTGGATCTGATGGTGGACGGTACCGGGGCGCCATTCCTATTGGAGATCAACACCGTGCCCGGGATGACCGATCACAGCCTGGTACCCATGGCTGCGCGCGCAGCGGGGATCGACTTCGAGTCGCTCGTGGTGCGCATCCTGGAGACGAGCCTCAGCCGTGGCTAAGGCAATCTCGAACGGAGAGGACCAAGGGCCAAGGGCCGAGGGCCAGATGCCCCTAGCCGATGGTCAACGGTCCGAGGGTGCCGGCGGCCCTCGGCCCTCGGCCCTCGGCCCTTCTTCCTCGCGCCTGCGCGCCCTGACCGGACTCCTGCTCCTGACCGCCATGGGCGGCGGAGTCTGGGCCTTCGGCTACTGGGAGCCGCGGCTCCTGCCGGTGCGGGTCATCGAGGTCCAGGGGGAGCTTCATCACCACTCGTCCGAGCTGTTGCAGAAGACCATCGGGGAGCGGCTCTCCGGGGGCATCCTCACGGCGGACCTTCAGAGCCTCAAGCAAGCGGCCGAGGATCTGGCCTGGGTAGGGCGGGCGAGCCTGCGCCGGGTATGGCCGGACCGGCTCCAGGTCCGGGTGGAGGAGCATAGGCCCGCCGCTCGATGGGGCCGGGACGGGCTTGTGACTGCCGAGGGCCTGGTCTTCCACCCGCGCACCGGCACCGTACCGGCGGGTCTGCCTAGGCTCGAAGGGGACGAGAAGCGTGCGCCGGAGCTTGTCTCTCGCTATCTCAAATGGCGCGACGATTTGATGCTGGCGGGGCAGCTCATCGACGCAGTCGCGGTGGACCCGCGGGGGGCCTGGCGCCTGGATTTGGTCTCCGGGACCCGCGTGGAGCTGGGCACCGCCAGGATCGAGGAGCGCCTGGCCCGCTTCATCGGGGCTGCGGGCCAGTTGGAGGCTGCGGGCCAAGCCGAGATGGTGGACATGCGTTATAGCAACGGTTTCGCCGTGAAGTGGGCGCATGCCGCGGAGCCTCCGGCGGAGGCCCAGGGCGCACTCGCCGACCGCCCGATCGCCGCCGCCAAGGGCGGCGGACGCAAGGCCGGTACCCGGGTGGCGGCCAAGAAGGCCAAAGGGGCCAAGCCAGTCTTGGCGGCCAAGCCGTCCAAGGGGACCCTCAAGACGACTAAGGCCGTCAAGGGGCCTAAGTCGACCAAACCGGTTAAGCCAACCGCCGCGGTCAGGCTGGCCAAATCCGCCTCGGGCCAGGGGGCCGCGGCTGGCGGTCGCAAGGGTGCCCCGGTTACCGAAGGCTCGATGACCGATCGCAAGCTACAGGCACAGACCGACCGCAGTACGCGATCGGGCAAAGGGGGATAGACGGAATGTCGCGACGCAACGACAAGAATCTGCTGGTGGGTCTCGACATCGGGACATCCAAGATCGCCTGCCTGGTGGGGGAGCTGAAAGACGACGACCAGATCGAGATCATCGGGATCGGCACACACCCCTCCCGGGGTCTCAAGAAGGGCGTGGTGGTGGACATCGAGTCCACCGTCCAGTCTATCCAGCGGGCGGTGGAGGAGGCCGAGCTGATGGCCGGGTGCGAGATCCACTCGGTCCATGCCGGTATTGCCGGCAGCCACATCCGCAGCCTCAACTCGCACGGAATCACGGCCATCAAGGAGCGCGAGGTCTCCCAGGCCGACGTGGACCGGGTCATCGACGCCGCCCGGGCGGTAGCCATCCCGGCGGACCAGCAGATGCTCCACATCCTGCCCCAGGAGTTCATCATCGACGACCAGGAGGGCATCCGCGAGCCGATCGGCATGTGCGGGGTGCGTCTGGAGGCCCGCGTGCACATGGTCACGGGGGCGGTCAGCGCGGCCCAGAACATCTTGAAATGCATTCGCCGCTGCGGGCTGGAAGTCGACGATCTGGTCTTGGAGCAGCTCGCGTCGAGCTATGCGGCCTTAAGCGACGACGAGAAGGAGCTGGGGGTCTGCCTGGTGGATATCGGCGGCGGGACGACAGACTTGGCGGTGTTCACCGACGGGGCCATCCGCCACACTGCGGTGATCCCGATCGCCGGAGATCAGGTGACCAACGATATCGCGGTCGCCCTGCGCACCCCCACCCAGCACGCCGAGCAGATCAAGATCCAGCACGCTTGCGCGCTGACCCAGCTCGCCGCCGGCAGCGAGACCATCGAGGTCCCGAGCATCGGCGACCGGCCGCCCCGGCGGCTCTCCCGCCAGACGCTCTCCGAGGTGGTGGAGCCCCGCTACGAGGAGCTCCTTACCTTACTGCGCAACGAGCTGCGGCGCAGCGGGTTCGAGGATCTGTTGGCTGGCGGCGTGGTGCTCACCGGCGGCAGCGCTAAGATGAAGGGCCTGATCGAGCTGGCCGAGGAGGTCTTCCACATGCCCGTGCGTCTTGGCACACCCCAGTATGTCATCGGCATGGAGGAGGTCATGCGCAACCCGATCCACGCTACAGGGGTGGGACTGCTCATTTATGCCCGCCAAAACCGCTTCGCCAGACGCCCGGAGCTGGCGGCGGGCCGCGGAATCAAAGGGGTCTGGAAGCGCATGCGCAACTGGTTCCATGGCAACTTCTGAGGTGTCGGAGGGGGGCGTTTGGAATTGGGTCGGCGCCAGGGGGGTGCCGGCCGTTCGCGGGGGGCCGCAGCCTGCGGCCTCGTGGCGTGCGATCGAGCGATCGCGCGCCGTGTCGGGGGGCGACCGCGCCGGGGGTGCGCGGTCGTACGGGGTTACAGGTCATGAACAAAACCAATGTTAGAGGAGATGCTCCGATGTTCGATTTGATGGATACCCATAGCCAGAATGCGGTCATCAAGGTTATCGGCGTGGGCGGGGGGGGCGGCAACGCCGTCAATCACATGGTGGCCTCGTCCATCGAGGGCGTCGACTTCATCTGCGCGAACACCGACGCCCAGGCGCTTAAGGGCTCCCGGGTCAAGACTATCCTCCAGCTCGGCTCCGGGATCACCAAAGGCTTGGGCGCCGGGGCCAACCCCCAGGTGGGCAAGCAGGCCGCGGAGGAGGACCGGGAGCGCATCGAAGAGGCACTCGCCGGGGCCGATATGGTCTTCATCACAGCCGGCATGGGCGGGGGCACCGGCACCGGTGCGGCACCTGTGGTGGCCGAGGTGGCCAAGCGGCTTGGTATACTGACCGTGGCGGTGGTCACCAAGCCCTTCCCCTTCGAGGGTACCAAGCGGCGGCGCATCGCCGAGGACGGGATCGGGGAGCTTGCCAAGCATGTGGACTCCCTGATCACCATCCCCAACGAAAAGCTGCTCGCGGTGCTCGGCAAGGACATGACCCTGCTCGACGCCTTCCGCGCGGCCAACGACATCCTGCTCAATGCCACCCGCGGCATCGCGGAGCTGATCACCCGGCCCGGACTCATCAATGTGGACTTCGCAGACGTGAAGACCGTGATGTCCGAGATGGGCGTGGCCATGATGGGCACCGGCAAGGCCTGTGGTATCGACCGGGCGCGGGAGGCCGCCGAGGCCGCCATCCGCTGTCCGCTCCTGGAGGACATCGATCTGGCCGGGGCCAAAGGTATCCTGGTCAACATTACCGCCGGCATGAGCCTGACCATGGGCGAGTTCGACGAGGTGGGCAACACGGTGCGGGACTTCGCCGACGACGACGCCACCGTGGTGCTGGGCACCGTCATCGATCCGGAGCTGGAGGACGAGCTGCGAGTGACCGTGGTGGCCACGGGCTTAGGCGCACGCCGGGTCGCGATCATGCGCCCCGCAGCCGAGGAGCCGCACATGCGGCTGGTGTCCTCCGACTCCGACGACCCGGATTACCGGGAGATGGTCCGCCCGGCCATCTACCGCAAGGCGGCCCCCGCGGGCGGCAATACTGCCGAGGCCATGGAGCATGACCTGGATTATCTGGATATCCCCGCGTTCCTCCGGCGCCAGGCAGACTGACTAGGGAAATCCCTTTCTTGGAAATCCAAATTAAATCAGCTTACTTTGGGGATTATCGGCAGCGGGCTTGATAAAAGTCCGGGAAAACCCTAAGCTATGGTCTAGGCCCGGGTCTCGCACCCGGGCCAGTCATCGAGTCAAGATCGTCTCGTATCCCGGCCGGCCAGCCGGCCGGGGTCGCGGTCAGGGATGGGGGAACCCGAGCTATGGTTAAGCAACGTACGCTGAAGAACGTCATCCGGGCAACCGGCGTCGGGCTGCACACCGGCGAAAAGGTGTTTCTCACCTTGCGCCCGGCCGCTTCCGACACCGGGATCGTCTTCCGCCGCGTGGACTTGGATCCGCCGGTAGAGATTCGCGCTTGTCCTCACAACGTGGGAGACACGCGTCTGTCGACCACCCTGGTCAACGGGGACGTGCGCATCTCCACGGTGGAGCACCTGCTCTCGGCCTTCGCAGGCTTAGGCATCGATAATGCCTATGTCGACGTGAGCGCCCCTGAGGTCCCGATCATGGACGGCAGCGCGGGGCCCTTCGTATTCCTGATCCAGTCCGCCGGGGTGGAGGAGCAGAATCGCGCCAAGCGCTTCATCCGTATCAAGCGGCCGGTGGAGGTGCGCGACGGGGACAAATACGCCCGCTTCGAGCCTTACGACGGGTTCAAGGTGGAGTTTTCCATCGAGTTCGATCACCCGGCCTTCCACGACCGCGCTAAGCATGCCCAGGTGGACTTCTCCACCTCCTCGTTCGTCAAAGAGGTGAGTCGGGCCCGCACCTTCGGTTTCCTGCGCGATATCGAGCTTCTGCGACAGAATAACCTGGCCCTGGGTGGCAGCCTGGACAATGCCGTGGTGGTGGATGAGTTTCGGGTGCTGAACGAGGAAGGTCTGCGCTACGAGGACGAATTCGTCAAGCATAAGATCCTCGACGCGATCGGAGACCTATATCTACTGGGCCACACCCTGATCGGTGCCTTCAAGGGCCACAAATCCGGGCATGCGCTGAATAACCAGCTCCTGCGGGCCTTGGTAGCGGACGCCGCCGCCTGGGAAGAGGCGGTCTTCGAGGATGGGAGCCCCGCACCAATCAGCTACGCCCAGCCTCTCGCACTGGCATAGACCTCCATTTCGCCCTATGTACTGCTGCCCGCGCCCGCTCATTGGCGGCGCGCGAGGCGCCTGAAGACCTCCCCGATCGCCGGGTCCGCACAGCCGTCTGCCGCCGTCAGGAGGTGGTCGACTACAGCGGGCGGGAGCCTTTTGAGACGCGATAGGGATTGACGGGGGGGCTCGGTGCACTGGGGCCGGGCGAGCACCCTCGCCTCCGACAGCCCCAGATCGGGCAGATCCGCGAGCAGCTCGGGGATCTGATATCGCAGCCGGGTCGCCCAGGACGGGGAGTCCATGGTCACCGTCAGGACCCCCAGGGCTGCCCGGGCCGCCAGGCAATGGGGCCGGGCAGCGGGACCCAGGAGATCGCGCACGCGCGCGAGTAGCCGGTCTTCGCCTCTTTGCCGGTCCAGGCAGTCGGCCACGGCTGCATGGGACCGAAGCAGGTCGCAGACCGGCACGAGCCGAGGGCGAATCGCGCGTTTTCTGGTCATGTCAAGAGGAAAAACCCTATTGATCCTTTGCAAATTAGTTGATCTCGCGCAAGTGTCGGATGCACGTCGGGCTTCGTCCGGCAAGCGCGTCCGTAGTATAAACCGGGCTCCTTGTCGCCCAGCTTAGATTCGGAGTACGACAATGCATCATCTCGACCGTAGAAAAACCGATCGCTCACAGGCCCTGGTGGCCCTCTCGGCGGTCCTGGCCGTGGGCATGGCCGGCGGTGGAGTGGGCTTCTGGGTCGGCCGTTATGCCGCTCCGCCCGCCCCCGACCTGCGTTCCGTGACCGTCCAGACGTCCACTCCCACCCAATCCGACCGGCTCCCAGTCGGCACCGGCCAATCCCAGACTCCCCTGACCACCCAGGTCGACGCCATCACCGCCCGTTTAGGGGACATGCAGGCACAGCTCATGCGGCTCAACGCGCTCGGAGAGCGATTGGTCCAGGTGTCAGGCTTCAGCCCCAAGGAATTCGACTTTCAGGAGCCTCCGCCCCAGGGCGGACCGGAAGACGGCCCGGTGCAGGATTACACCATTAAGGAGATCGCGAGCGAGCTCGGAAGCGTGGTCAGCCTGCTCAAGGATCGCAAGCGCAAGCTGGAGATCCTCGAAGAGGCGATCATGGACAGGGACCTCAGTGCCAAGTCGGTACCCTCCGGCTGGCCGGTGCGCTCCGGTTACATTTCATCGAACTACGGGTTCCGTATCCATCCCACCCGGCACCGCCGGATCTTCCATCAGGGGGTAGACTTCGCGGCCCCGCATGGGTCGCCGATCGTCGCTGTCGCCGAGGGCACCGTGACCTTCAGCGGACGTCGCAACGGGTACGGGAAGATCGTCGAGATCCGCCACGCGAGCGGCTACGTCACGCGCTATGCCCATAACACGACCAACCTCGTCGACGTGGGCGAACGGGTGCGTCAAGGCCAGAAGATCGCCACCGTGGGGGCTACCGGGACGGCCACCGGTCCGCATGTACACTTCGAGGTCCTCAAAGACGGACAGCACCTAAATCCGATCCGCTTCGCCGGTCGCATCCCCTCCGGCACCCTGGCCGCCGCCGACCCCGACCGTCCAGGCTAAGGCTCAAAGCGCAACAACCCGTCCCCGGACCGGGGCCGTCTGCCAAGGGGCAGACGGCCTCGCCCCTTGCCATGCCTAACGGACTATTTTGACCGCGAAACGCGCGGTAAAACAATTCATTGCGATTCTATAGCCGCTTGCCGACAAGACGAGGTTCGCGCGAGCGCATCGGTTGCGCGCGCGCCGTGTCCATGACCGAGCGCTTCGGGTGCTCGGCGTTTAAGCCCCCGGATTCTGGGGTTTCCGCTAGCCGGGCCAAAGCCCCGCTCCAACACCGGCGATGCCCTGCGGCAGGGGTCCGTTTCCGGTATCATCTCGACATTTTTCCCAGGGTCCCGTCGTCCCCCATGGCCATCAATCTGTTCAAGAAGATCTTCGGAAGCCGTAACGAGCGTCTGGTCAAGAAACTGCTTAAGTCCGTCGGGGAGATGAACGCCCTGGAGGCCGGGCTCGTCGGCCTCTCGGACGCGGCTCTGGCCGCCAAGACCGGGGAGCTCCGGGAGCGGCTCGCCGGCGGTGCGGACTTGGACAGCCTGCTCCCGGAGGCATTTGCCTTGGTTCGCGAGGCCGGCCGGCGGGTGCTCGGAATGCGTCATTTCGACGTGCAGATGGTGGGCGGGCTGGTCCTGCACCAGGGCAAGATCGCCGAGATGCGTACCGGCGAAGGCAAGACCCTGGTCGCGACGCTGGCCGCCTACCTCAACGCGCTACCTGGCAAGGGCGTCCATGTGGTCACGGTCAACGACTACCTGGCCCGCCGCGACGCCACCTGGATGGGCCGCATCTATCGTTTCTTAGGCCTAAGCGTCGGGGTCATCAACTCTTCCGGGGGTTCTGGGCCGGATACCGCCTCCTATCTCTACGATCCAGGCTACGAGCCTACCGAGGGGCAGGGCTACCGGAATCTGCGCCCCTGTAGCAGGCGCGAGACCTACGCCGCGGATATCACCTACGGCACCAACAACGAGTACGGTTTCGACTATCTGCGCGACAACATGGCCTTCACGGTGGAGCAGCGGACCCAGCGCGATCCCTTCTACGCCATCGTGGACGAGGTGGACTCGATCCTGATCGACGAGGCGCGCACTCCGCTGATCATCTCGGGCCCCTCCGAGGGCAACACTGACCTTTACCGTCAGATCGACGCACTGATTCCCCGGCTCGCCCGCCAGGCGCCCTGCGTCAACGAGGAAGGCAAGCCGGACTTCGGCCCCGGCGATTATTCTGTGGACGAGAAGGCCCGGCAGGTCTTCCTGAGCGAGGACGGGCACCAAAAGGTCGAGGAGATGCTCTCGGAGATCGGTCTCCTGGGCGAGGGCGAGAGCCTCTACGACTCCACCAATATCGTGCTCATGCACCATGTCTATGCGGCGCTCCGCGCCCACGCCCTGTTCCAGAAGAACGTGGAGTACATCGTCCGCGACGGCCAGATCGTCATTGTCGACGAGTTCACCGGTCGCACCATGCCCGGCCGGCGCTGGTCCGAGGGGCTGCACCAGGCGGTGGAGGCAAAGGAGCGGGTTCCGATCCAGGCCGAAAACCAGACCATGGCCTCGATCACCTTCCAGAACCTGTTCCGGCTCTATCCCAAGCTCGCTGGCATGACCGGTACGGCGGACACGGAGGCTTACGAGTTCCAGCAGATCTACGGCCTGGAGGTGGTGGTCATCCCCACCAACCAGCCCATGATCCGCAAGGACCACGGGGATCTGGTCTATCTGACCCAGAAGGAAAAATACAAGGCGATCATCGCCGACATCCAGGACTGCGTGACCCGCGGCCAGCCGGTGCTGGTGGGTACCGCATCCATCGAGACCTCGGAGCTTGTCTCCGGGCTCATGATCGAGGAAAAGCTTCCCCACGAGGTGCTGAACGCCAAGAACCACGAGCGGGAGGCCGGCATCGTCGCCCAGGCGGGACGACCAGGGGCCGTGACCATTGCCACCAATATGGCCGGCCGCGGGACCGACATCGTACTCGGCGGCAACCTGGATGCGGAGCTGGAGCAGGCCGGGCCAGACGCGGACCGCGACGCCATCCGGTCCGCTTGGGCGAAGCGCCATGCCCAGGTCATTGCCGCCGGCGGGCTCCATGTGGTGGGCACCGAGCGCCACGAGTCCCGGCGCATCGACAATCAGCTGCGCGGGCGCTCGGGGCGTCAGGGAGATCCGGGCTCCAGCCGGTTCTATCTCTCGCTCGAAGACAATCTGATGCGTATCTTCGCCTCAGACCGGGTGGCGAGCATGATGCAGAAGCTCGGCATGCGCGAGGGCGAGGCGATCGAGCACCCCTGGGTCACCCGGGCCATCGAGAACGCCCAGCGCAAGGTGGAGGGGCGCAACTTCGACATCAGAAAGCAGCTCCTGGAATACGACGACGTCGCCAACGACCAGCGCAAGGTCACTTATGGCCAGCGCCGCGAGCTGATGGACAGCTTGGACGTTTCGGACACCGTGACCGCGATGCGCGAGGACCTGCTGGGGCGCACCATCGATGCCCATATTCCCCGGGAGAGCCTTGAAGAGCAGTGGGACATCCCCGGCCTGGAAAGTGCGCTGGCCCAAACCTTTGGGGGCGAATGGCCGATCCGTCGCTGGCTGGACTCGGACGACTCGCTCTACGAGGAAACCCTGCGTGCGCGAATCGCGGAGACACTGGTCGAGCGCGACCGGGAGCGCGAGCGCTTGATCGGCCCGGACACGCTGCGCCGGATCGAGAAGGCGGTGATGCTCGAGACCCTGGACAGCCACTGGAAGGACCACCTGGCGGCCATGGACTACCTGCGCCAGGGCATCCACTTGCGAGGCTATGCCCAGAAGAACCCGAAGCAAGAGTACAAGCGCGAGGCCTTCGAAATGTTCTCCGCCATGCTCGACAGCATCAAGGCCGAGGTGGTGGGGACCCTGGCCAGGCTCCAGATTCAGGCACCGGAGCGCGCCGTGGAGCTGGTCCAGACACACGCCCCCCTGCCGCACTTCGAGTTCCGGCACGAGGAGTTTCACGGGCTTGGGGAGCCCGACGAGGACGCGGAGCAGGGCGAGTCCGCGCCAGGCATGGGCCAGGTCGCCCCATTCGTGCGCGACGGACGCAAGGTCGGGCGCAACGAGACCTGTCCATGCGGCTCGGGGAAGAAATATAAGCAGTGTCATGGGAAGGCGGATTGATACCCATGAGCGAACAGGACCTACCCTTCTCCCCGGTTGCGGGGGTGCGCTTGGCCGCCGGTGCGGCCGGCATCCGCTATCAGGGCCGCAACGATCTGGTACTGGTCGAGCTGGCACCCGGCTCCAAGTGTGCCGCGGTCTTTACCCGCAACGCATTCTGCGCGGCCCCGGTGACCCTGGCCCGCGCACACCTGGCCGACGGTGCGCCGCGTTGGTGGCTGATCAATGCCGGAAACGCCAATGCGGGGACTGGGACGCGCGGGCTTGCGGATGCGCAGGCGAGCTGCCGGGCACTCGCGGCGCTGACCGGGGATGCCCCCGAGCGGATACTGCCCTTCTCAACCGGAGTGATCGGCGAGCACCTGCCGGTGGAGCGCATCGCCTCGGCCCTGCCAGATCTGATCTCACGGCTCGACGGGTCCGCTTGGGCGCTCGCTGCACGCGCCATCATGACCACGGACACCAGACCCAAGCTCGTGTCCCGCCGCTTCGAGCTGGCCGGGCGCACGGCTACGATCACCGGGATCTGTAAGGGCGCGGGTATGATCTGCCCGGACATGGCCACCATGCTTGCCTTTCTGGCGACCGATGCCGCGGTGGAGTCCGGCTGCTTGCAGGCGTCCTTGAGCGCCGCCGTCGACCGCTCCTTCAATGCCATTACCATCGACGGGGACACGTCAACCAACGACGCCTGCGTGCTGGCAGCCACCGGGGCCTTAAGCAACGCACCCATTGCGGACCTGGACGGTCCTGACGGCGCCGCATTCCAGGCCGCGCTGGAGTCGGTCTGCGTGGAGCTCGCCACCGCGATCGTGCGCGACGGAGAGGGTGCCACCAAGCTGGTCTCGGTGCAGGTCGAAGGCGCCGAGAGCCTCGCCGAGGCGCGCCGGGTCGCTTACACCATCGCCCACTCGCCGCTGGTCAAGACCGCGCTCTTCGCCTCAGACCCCAATTGGGGCCGCATCCTGGCCGCGGTGGGACGGGCCGGGGTGCCGGATCTGGCGATCGACCGGGTTCGGATCTGGCTCGGGGACGTGTTGATTGTCGAGGCCGGCGGGCGCGCGCCGGACTATACGGAAGCCGCCGGGGCTGCCGTCATGCGTGAGCCCGAGATACTCATCCGAGTGGCCCTCGGCCGCGGCGAGGTCCAGACCCGCGTGCTCACCTGCGACTTCTCTTACGACTATGTGAAGATCAATGCGGAGTATCGCTCTTGAGGGCTGGATATCGGTAGAGTCCGCTAAGCGGACCTCGGATCGACGCCCGTGAATCCGCAGCGTATCCATGTCATGGCCGGCGCCATCCTGGACGGCCAGGGCCGGGTACTGGTCACCCGCCGGCCGGACCATGTGCACCAAGGGGGCCTGTGGGAGTTCCCCGGCGGCAAGCTGGAGCCGGGCGAGATCCCTGAGGCGGGGCTGGCCCGGGAACTGGCCGAGGAGCTCGGGATCAGCGTCTACGCAAGCCGCCCCTTGATCCGCATCCACCATGACTACGGCGACCGCCACATCCTGCTCGACGTGCGCCGCGTCGAGGCCTACGGCGGCACCCCCAGCGGCCTGGAGGGCCAGCCCCTGGACTGGCGCTCGCCCGAGTCCATGGACCCGGCCGACTTCCCGGCCGCCGATCGGGCCATCGTCTGCGCACTGCGCCTGCCTGCGCTCCTGCTCGTCACGGGCTGCGATCCCTCAGACCCCGAAGCCTTTCTGGCGCGTCTCGCCCGCGCCATCGGGTCTGGCGTCCGGCTCGTCCAACTGCGCGCCCATGGGTTGGGAGACGACGCCTATCGGGCGCTCGCGGTGCGCGCGTTCGACCTGTGCGAGCGTGCTGGCGCCCGACTGGTTCTAAACCGCGACCCCGACCGGGTGTCCGATCTCCCCAGGCACGGACTGCATCTCGGCGCCCGATATCTCGCCGACCTGGACCGCCGCCCCGGCCTGCCCGGCGAGCTGGTGGGCGCCTCCTGCCACGATGCCGCCGAGCTGGCCCACGCGGTGCGTCTCGGCCTGGACTACGCGCTGCTCTCCCCGGTCAAGCACACCGCTACCCACCCCCTGGCCCGCGCGCTCGGCTGGGAGCGATTCGCCGAGCTGGTCGACCCGGCACCGATCCCTGTCTATGCGCTGGGTGGGCTGGACCCGACCGATCTGGGGGATGCCATCCGTTACGGTGCCCAGGGTATTGCCGCCATTCGGGGGTTATGGCCGGAATAGCCGGGGCGCTGCCGCGGGCTGGCGATCGGTCGAATTATCGGCCGTCTTGCGGCCACAGCTTTGGCCGCTCGGTCTCGGGCTTGGCGGTCCACTTGGCATAGTATTCGGCACGCTTGGATGCGATGCTTGCCCTGTTTGCGGCGGCCCAGGCGTCGGATTCCGGGCTCTTTTCTACCCATTCGCAGCCGTCGAGCCATTCCTTGAGCTGCGCGCCGTTAAGCTCCGCAGCATGCACCGGCCGGAGCGAGAACCGGGCTTTCCACATCCCCATCCTGGGCGTTACCAGGGCATAATAGGTCTTGCCCGCGGCCAAGTCCGCATACATGAAATCCGCGCTCTCGCCGACCACCATAAAAAGATGGTTGCCCGGCTCCGCTTGATAGGCCACCTTCTTCTTTGCCGCAACGATGCCGACCAGCTTCGGGTCGGCCCCTGTGACGTCGAATACGCTGGACTGGATGGCGAAACCTAACGTCGACGGACGCAGGAATATCACCATCGCCTTCCCTTCCGCGGGTGTATCGGTTACCTGGTCGGCCGACACCGCTCGCATATTGGACACGGTGCCCGCGCAGCCGGACAAGAGCACCGCAAGACATAACACTGCAATCGCGGCCAAGCCGTGCTTGGTTCTGTCGCTCATCGGAATTCCCCTGTGACTCGCCGCCGCGGAGAGATCGCCGCAAGCACAATTAAAGCACTATTTCGGTGGTTTTCAGCGGGTATTTCGACGCCCTTCGCCCCGGTGGACGAGGCCGCCGGTATCGCGGTCTCCGGGTCTCCGGTCGTCTCCTCGCCGGGTATCTTTCACGGTACCCTTAGATTTGCCGCGCAGCCCTGCGCACCGGCAGCGACCCCGATCCGACTCAGGCCAACAGGAGCGACTGACCATGCTGACCCTGCTGCTCGCACTGCTGGGGGCCTTGATCGGCGCTGGGATCGACGGGGACTGGCTGGGTCCGGGGCTGGCCGGGATGGCGCTCGGTCTAGTCCTGAATCTGCGCTTGCGTATCAAGATCCTGGAGCGCGAGCTGGCCTGGCTGCGCGCCGGCCGGTCCGTCCCGAGCTCGGTGGCCGAAGGGGTCGCCGGGTCGGTCTCCGCTCCGGCTCGACCGTCGCCCGTTCGCCCGGGGTCGCCGTCGGGACCTGCGCCGGCCGCGTTCGGCCTAGCGACAGCTCGATCCCAGGCCGAGGCCGCTCGAGCGGTGCCCGAGATCGAGACCGATATCCTCGCCGATTGGGACGAACCCCCCGAAGCCGAGGCGCTGCCGCGCCCGGCGAGCGCCCCACCCCCTAATCGGCCGTCCACCCTTAAGATCCCCAGCGCGCTGCACCTCTGGCTGACCCGTGCCCGGGACTGGCTGCTGGGCGGGAACCTGATGGTGCGGGCCGGTGTGGTGGTGCTGTTCTTCGGGGTCGCATTCCTGCTCAAGCTGGCGGCGGACAATGCCTGGCTGCCCATCGAGCTGCGTCTGGCCGCGGTGGGTGCAGGCGGCATTGCGCTACTCGGGCTCGGATGGCGTCTGCGCGGTACCCGGACCCTCTATGCACTGGCGCTTCAGGGCGGCGGTGTGGGCATCCTCTATCTCACGGTCTTTGCCGCCCTGCGCCTCTATGGGCTGATCCAGCCTGGTCCCGCATTCGCGGTGCTGGCGGTGCTTGCCGCCTGCTCGGCTGCACTGGCGGTACTCCAGAACGCACCGTCGCTCGCGGTGCTCGGGGCTGCCGGGGGTTTCCTGGCGCCGGTCCTGACCTCCACCGGTCAGGGCAGCCATGTGGCGCTCTTCTCCTATTATCTGGTGCTCGATCTGGGCGTCCTGGGCATCGCCTGGTTCCGGTCCTGGCGGGCGCTGAACCTCACCGGATTCGTATTCACCTTCGTCATCGCCTCGCTTTGGGGCTACCGGTTCTATCGGCCCGAGCTCTTCGATGCCACACAGCCATTCCTGATCGCCTTTGCACTCGTCTACGTGGCAGTCGCATTGCTCTATGCATTGCGCCAACCGGACGAGCGGCTGGGGCTGGTGGACCCGACCCTGGTGCTCGGGGTGCCGCTGGTGGGTTTCGCGCTCCAGGCCAGGCTGGTCTCCGGGATGGAGTACGGACTGGCCTGGAGCGCGCTGATCGCCGCGGCCTTCTATATCGCGCTCGCCGGGCTCGGGTTCGCGCGCTGGGGCGCGCAATTGCGCCTCCTTGCGGAGTCCTTCCTCGCCATCGGCACTGTCTTCGCCACCCTGGCGGTGCCGCTGGCGCTGGACGCCCGCTGGACAGCGGGTCTGTGGGCGCTGGAGGGGGCGGCCATGGTCTGGATCGGCGGCCGGCAGGGTCGCCTCGCTCCTCGGGCCTTCGGATATCTGCTCCAGATCGGCGCGGCATTGGCCCTGATCCGGGCCGCCTGGGAGGCCCAGCCGGATCTGCCGATCCTGAACGGCATCTTCCTGGGTGCGGTCTTAGTCGCGGTCGCCGGGCTCTTCATCGCCTGGCATCTCCAGGGCCGCCGCGCGGACGGACTCTTGGGCGAGGCCCACCTCTATCTGCCCTTTTTGGCCTGGGGGCTCCTGTGGTGGTACGGGGCCTGGGTGGTCGAGATATTGGACCAGACTCCGATGGACTCGCGGCTGATCGGCATCCTGGCGGTCTGCTTCGCGGCCTCGGCCCTGCTCGCAGACCGGCTACGCACCCGGCTCCACTGGGAGGACCTGCGGCTGCCGGCCCTGGCGCTCCTGCCGCTCCTGTATCTGCTGCTGCCCCTGGCGGCCTGGCTGCTGGAGCGTCCGCTCGAGGGCTGGGCGCTGGCCGGCTGGTCGGCTGGGCTCGCCGGTCATCTCTATCTGCTACGCCGGGAGGACGACCGGGGGGCGTCCGAGGGCATGGCCGTCGCGCTGCTGCACCAGGCGGGGCTCTGGCTGGCTCTGATCCTGCTCTCCTGGGAGCTTGCGTGGTGGCTGGACCGGCTGGTCCAGGGGGCGGACACCTGGTCGCACATCGCCTGGGCGCTGGTTCCGGCGGGGGCCATGCTGACCCTGACGCACCTGGGCGAGCGGCTCCCCTGGCCGATCTGCGCACACCCGCGGCTCTATCTGGACCATGCCCTGGCCCCGGTGGCGGTCTTTCTCTGGACCTGGGTCCTGCTCCACTGTCTCGGGAGCCGGGGCCGGTCCGATCCGCTGACCTATCTCCCGTTGCTGAACCCGCTGGATCTGGTCGTCGGGTTTGCGTTGCTGGTGCTGGCGGATTGGCTCTATCCGGCAGGCGAGTCAGGCGAGGACGGCGCCCGCGGGCCGCGCGTCTGGCGCTATCCCTTCGCACCCGGTGCCCTGGGCCTGACGGTCTTTGTCTGGCTCAACAGCGCATGGCTGCGCACCGCGCACCACTGGCTGGGGTTGCCCTTCTCGCCGGACGGGCTGCTCCAGTCTCAGACCGTACAGGCCGGACTCTCGGTGCTCTGGGCCTTGGCGGGGCTCGGCTGCATGCTGCTCGGCAGCCGATTGCGCCAGCGCCAGTCCTGGCTCGCCGGGGCCGGGCTCATGGGCGCGGTGGTGCTCAAGCTCTTCCTGGTGGACCTGTCGGGCTCAGGCACCTTGGCGCGCATCGTCTCCTTCCTCTCGGTGGGGGTGCTGCTGCTGGTGGTCGGCTATGCCTCTCCGCTTCCGCCGCGCGCTCAAGACCGTCGCAAACCATGAGACCCCTTGCCTGGCTGCCCCTGCTGGCCCTGCTCTGCAGCGCCGCCCGGGCAGGCGAGCCGATCGGGCCTATGCGCCTGTTTCTGCAGATGAATCCGCTTTCAGGAGACAGGCTATGATGGCAGGGACTTAGAGTCAATCAATGGTGGAAATTTCGCCACTCAGTGGCTAGTATTCCGCCATGTACAGACGCCATTGCGAGTCCGATCTGTATGCCGCACTGGCCGACACCCCGGTCGTGCTCGTCAGCGGCGCGCGTCAGACCGGCAAGAGTACGCTCGTCGCCGCCCTGGCGGCCGAGCCCCCCCCGGCCTATGTGACCCTGGACGACGCGACGGCGCTCGCGGCGGCGACTGCCGATCCCCAGGGGTTCCTCGCCGGGCTTGGCGAGCGGGCGGTCATCGACGAGGTACAGAAGGCCCCGGGGCTCTTCCCGGCGATCAAGCTCGCGGTGGACAAGGACCGCCGACCTGGGCGCTTCCTCCTGACCGGCTCGGCCAATGTGCTGCTGCTCCCCCGGATCTCCGAGTCGCTCGCCGGCCGCATGGAGATCCTGACCTTGGAGCCGCTGTCCCAAGGCGAGCTGGCCGGGCGGCGCGAGTCCTTTGTCGATGCGGTCTTTGCCGGCGAGCTGCCCCAACTGGCCGCTGCCGACGGGCGACCGCTAGTGCAGACCGTCCTTGCCGGGGGCTATCCAGAGGCACTGACCCGTGCCCCGGGCAAACGCCGGGATGCCTGGTTCGCCGCCTATGTCACCGCACTCATCCGGCGCGACGTGCGCGACCTGGCCAACATCGACGGCCTGACCGACATGCCCAGGCTGCTCGGCCTGCTCGCCGGACGGGTCGGCAACCTGCTCAACATGTCCGAGCTGTCCCGCGGCACCGGGATTGCCCACAGCACGCTCAAGCGCTATCTCACACTGCTGGAGGCGACCTTCCTGTTCCGCCCGCTCCCCGCCTGGTCCGCGAACCTCGGCAAGCGGATCGTCAAGTCGCCCAAGATCCATCTGATCGACTCCGGTCTGGCCGCCCATCTCGCCGGCCACTCGGCCGAGTCGCTCGCCCGCAACCCGGTCCATCTCGGCGGACTGCTCGAGACCTTCGTCGTCGGGGAGCTGCGCAAACAGGCCGCCTGGTCCGACACCCGGGTCGGACTATTCCATTACCGCACCGCCGCCGGCCGCGAGGTCGATCTGGTGCTGGAAGATGCGTCGGGCCGAATCGTCGGGATCGAGGTCAAATCGGCCGGATCGGTCTGCGCCAAAGACTTCGCCGGGTTGGATGCATTGGGCGAGGACTGCGGCGGGCGGATGCGCGCGGCCGTGGTGCTCTATGGGGGAGAGCAGGCGGTCTCGTTCGGTGCCGGGCGGATGGCGATACCGGTCAGCGGATTGTGGCGCGGCGGGGCCGGCGACGAGGCCGGGGGTGGGTGACCGGGAGGTTGATGCTCGAGGTGAAGCGAATCGGAGCCGCGGGGTGGCAAATACGTCGACCCGCTTCTGGCTCCCACGCTCCAGAGACTGTGCAGGTATTTGCCGCCGCCCCGATCTGTAGGCTGGGTAGAGCGCAGCGAAACCCAGCAATCGATGCCTTACGATGGCACAAACGATGGGTTTCGCTTCGCTCTACCCATCCTACGGGAATGCTTGCACGGTCTCTGGGGCGTGGGAGACAGAAGGTAGTTACCTCGGCGCTTGGCAGCGCACCCGGGCGCCAGCGGTGCGCCTCCCGCGTCGGCGCACCCTACGTGACGCTTGCGGCCGGAACGATGATCGAGGTCTGGCGAGGCGTTTCTGGAGGCTCGGTTCTGAACATCCGGGCTTGATTATCCGTCCGGCCACCGACGCGCAGAGCGCAGAGCGCAGGATACATGCGTCAGAAAAAAAGCGCCGCTGGAGCGGCGCTTCGCGAGGCGGCTTGGAATCAAGTCCTCAGTGGTGAGACTTCAAGAGCAGCTTGAGGATCTTGAAGTTGATGATCCAGAAGCGGATGAATTGCCAGGGGATGGACGTCCGCATGTATCTGGTGAAGCCGGTCGGCACCGGCGGGTAATAGGACGGCTGGTAGGGCTCTTTGTTTTTGGCGGCCATGGGACGCCTCCGTTGGCGCAGGTGAAAATGGGCCTTAAGTACCGCGCCGGAGCGGCGGTCGAGCCGCCGGCCGGTGCGCCTCTCGATTCGGACTGTCAGTCAGGCAGGATCGACCAGCCGGGCTTGAGCTTGGCCTGGTACATGAAGACGTAGTGCAGTATCCACTTCATCCAGTGCCCGGCGAGTCCGATCTCGCCGAAGGTCAGGTCCATGTCCCGGCCATACTCCGGATAAGTCTCGTAGTCCGGCACCACCGGGAATACTGTCATGGTGGCCGCGCTACCTTTGAAGATATCGGAGCCGGTGGATGCGACGCAGGCGGCGCCCATCTCGGCCATGGATGCGGTGTGGGTCAGCTCCTTGGTGGTGCCGGTCAAGAGGTCGCGAATATTCTCGGCGACCGCCTTGCCGATGGTCGCCGAGGGCATGCCGGTGCGCGGCGGCGCCGGGTTGATCGGCGTGCCGTTGGCGCTTTGCATGGGCTTGCTGATGAGATGCGGCGGGGCGAAGGCGATCCCGATCGCGAATACGTTCTTGTATTTAGGCGTCTCGTAGGTCCGGGGCCAGTCGTGCTTGCTCCAGTCCTCGTATGGCTTGGGCTTGTAGTCGGCGTCGACCTTCATGAATCCGTTGGGTGCAAAGACCTCGCCGGTGATGTCGGCCCCGGCCTTATCGTATGCCTTAAGCCCGACGCCGGAGAAGGGCGGGATCAGCATCGCAAAGTCGAATTCCAGCTCGTGGTAAGTACCGTCCAGGATTTCGTAATGGATCTTGCCGGGCTCGATCTTATTGACCGCGGCGCGGGTGATCCAGCCGATACCGCGCTCGACCATGAGGGACTCGGCGAACACCTTGCCGTTGGTGACATAGCCGCCGCGGGTAATATGCACGCCGCCCATCCCGAAGTCGCCCAGCTCGTATTCGTTGCTGATCCATTGGATGTCGGCCTTGTCGCGGACGCCGGCCTTGCGCAGTGCGTGATCGATATTGTAGATATACTCGAAGGCCGCTCCCTGGCAGGTGCACATGCCATGACCGGTGCCGACGACGAAGCGCCGCCGTGCGCCTTTCTGCATGTCCGCGATGCACGCTTGTAGCTTCGCGTTGGCCTCCAAGGCATGCTCGGCGGTGCAGACCGAGACCGTATAGCCTTTCTCGGGTCCCAGCCCAGGCGTGGCGTCGAAGTTAAGCTTGGGGCCGGTGGCATTGACCAGGAAATCGTAGTCTATGTCCTCGCTCTGGCCGGCGCGCGACTGATCGGTGTATTCGATTCTCACGAATGGGCGTGACTGGGCACCGTCGCCTTCCGGGTGGATAGAAACCGCCTTGGCCTGCAGGAGCTCCACGCCCGCCTTCTCGTAAACCGGCGCCAGGTCGAAGGTCACCTGCTCGGCGGTCATTTCGCCGCAGCCCACCCAGACATTGGACGGGATCCAGTTCCATTTGGGTTTGGGAGACACCACCGTCACCTGATGCTGCTTGCCGACCCATTTGCCCAGATACCGGGCTACGGTATGTCCCGAGATGCCGGCGCCGAGAATGACGATGCGTGCCATGAGATAGAGTCCCCGCGATTGAACCTAGCCTAGGACGCTAGCAAGCCAGGGCGAGGCTGTCAACCAAGTAGGATTTATGCGTCAATAACTTGGCGAGACGAGCGGGCGCTAGCCCGAGGTCCGCCATCGCCGCTCTGGGCGTCCCTCGAAGTGGCCTGAAGTCCAAGGTCGGCGGCCTGAGCAGAGGGGGCACAGACCGGTGCGCGGCCCGCCGGATTCGCTCGCGCGCCTGGAATCTTCGGTTGCCTGCAGATCGGCAGGCACCGCCGGCGCTGCCGGCCGCGAGCCCGGCGGGGTCTCTCTATCACCAGAGACCCCTGCGGGTTAGGATGTGTTCCCCTTTTCGTCCGTGGTCGCGCAAGCCCCCATGAAGATCGTCATCCTGGGCGCCGGTCAGGTCGGCAGCTCGGTCGCCGAAAGCCTGGTCTCGGAGCAGAACGAGATTACTATCGTCGATACCGACATGCCGCGACTCATGCGGCTCCAGGACCGGCTGGACCTGCGGGTGGTGGTGGGCAACGCGGCGCTCCCTTCGGTGCTGGAGCAGGCCGGCATGGAGGATGCGGACCTGCTAATCGCCGTGACCCAGAGCGACCAGACCAATCTTTGCGCCTGCCGCACTGCCGCGACCCTTTTCAAGACCCCTACCAAGGTCGCCCGGCTGCGCTCTCCGGATTATGTGCACCATCCCCAGCTCCTGGACGCGCGCAACTTCGCGGTGGATTTCAGCATCTGCCCGGAGCAGATGGTCACCGATTATGTCGTCAAGTTGATCGAGTTCCCGGAGGCGCTCCAGGTCCTGGAGTTCGCGGAGGGGCTGGTGAGCCTGGTGGCGGTGCGCGCGGTTCCCGGCGGACCCCTGGTTGGCCGGCCGGTGTCCGACCTGCGCCGTCACATGCCGACCGTGGATGCGCGCATTGCTGCGATTTACCGTAAGGACCAGCCGATCATCCCGGACGGGGAGACACTGGTCGAGGCCGGAGACGAGGTCTTCTGTCTCGCCGCCACCCGCGATATCCGCCAGGTGATGGGCGAGCTGCGCCGCCGAGACCGTCCGACCCGGCGCATCCTGATTGCCGGCGGGGGCAACATCGGGGAGCGGCTCGCCGCCGCTACCCAGGATCGCTATCAGGTCAAGCTGATCGAGACCAGCGAGGAGCGCGGCCGCGCCCTGGGTGCGAGCCTGTCCCGCACCCTGGTGCTGGTCGGCGAGGCGACCGACGAGGGTCTGCTGAGCGCAGAGGGCGTCGAGGACATGGACTTCTTCATGGCCGTTACGAACGACGACGAGAACAACATCATGGCCTCCCTGTTGGCCAAGAGCCTGGGTGCGCGTCGGGTGCTGGCCCTGATCAACCGGCGCTCCTATGTGGATCTGGTGCAGTCCGACCGCATCGATATCGCCATCTCGCCGGCCCAGGTCTCCATCGGCTCGCTGCTTGCCCATGTGCGCCGGGGGGATGTGGCGGCTGTGCATAGTCTCAGACGCGGTGCGGCAGAGGCACTGGAGCTGGTGGTCCATGGAGATGTGTCCACCTCCAAGGCAGTGGGACGCCGGGTCGACCATCTCGATCTGCCCGAGGGGGTGACTGTGGGGGCGATCGTACGCGGCGAGCCGCTGGATGTCGGGGGCGACGGACGCCGGGTCATGATCGCACACCACGACACGGTGATCGAGGCCGAGGACCATGTGATCCTGTTCCTGGTGAACAAGAACCTAGTGCCGAAGGTGGAGCGGTTCTTCCAGGTAAGTCTGGGATTTTTTTGATGGGCGGTCTGCTGTCGGTTGCTAATGTACTGGGGCGCCTGCTGATGGTGTTCGGTCTCACCTATCTGCTGCCCATCGCTTCGGCCTTATACTACCGGGACGGAACACTGCTCACCTTTGTGGCAAGCATGGCCGCCTGCGCGCTGGCCGGGCTGCTGCTAGTGGTCTTAAGCCAGCGACATCGCCGGGAGCTGAAAGCGCGCGATGGATTCATCCTGGTCGCTATGGCCTGGGCGGTCACTGCCGCCATCGCTACCGTACCCCTGATCCTGCACCAGCGGATGTCCTTCACCGACGCATTCTTCGAGACCATGTCCGGGCTCACTACCACCGGGGCGACGGTGATGGTGGGGCTCGATACGCTGGCGCCCTCCATCAACCTCTGGCGTCACACGCTGAATTGGCTCGGGGGGATGGGAATCATCGTTCTGGCCGTGGCCATCCTGCCACTGCTCGGCGTCGGCGGCATGCAGCTCCTGCGCGCAGAGGTCCCGGGGCCAATTAAGAACACCAAGCTCACCGCCCGCATCGCCGACACCGCGGCCATCCTTTGGACCGTTTATCTGGGAATCACCATCGCCTGCATACTATCGCTCAAGCTCGTGGGCATGAGCTGGCTCGATGCGATCTGCCACGCATTTGCAACCTTAAGTCTGGGCGGGTTCTCCACCCGGGACGCGAGCGTGGGGGCCTTCGACTCGCCGGCCATCGAGGCGGTGTTGATTGTCTTCATGGTGCTGGCCGCGCTCAACTTCGCCACTCATTACACTGTTTGGAGGGACGCGAGCTTGCGGCCGTATTGGCGTGATGCCGAGGCCCGCGCGGTGCTTACGGTCCTCATTTTGAGCTGTATCGGTTGTGCCGGGTATCTTTGGCTGCTCGATACCTACCCGAGCTACTGGATGGCACTGCGCCATGTTAGCTTCAACCTGATATCCATCGCCACTGATTGCGGGTTCGTCAGCGTCGATTACTCGCTATGGCCAATCTTCGTGCCCTTTTGGATGCTCTTTCTTTCGTCGGTAACCGTGAGCTCCGGCTCCACCGGCGGCGGCATCAAGATGATCCGTACCCTGATCCTGGTCCGTCAGAGCGGCCGGGAGCTGCGCAGGTTGATCCACCCCACCATGGCCGCTCCGGTGACCGTGGGCGGGATGCAAATCCCGAACAGCGTCGTCTTCGCTATTCTGGGTTTCATCTTTCTCTATTTTATGAGCATCGTCGGGCTGACCTTCCTGCTGATCTTCGGCGGGCTCGACTTCGTCTCTGCCTTCACAGCGGTCATTGCCTGTATCAACAACGCCGGACCGGGCTTAGGCCAGGTGGGGCCGGCCACCAATTACCAGAGCCTCACGGACTACGAGATCTGGGTCTTGAGCTTCACCATGCTGCTCGGGCGCCTGGAGGTCTTCTCGGTATTGATTCTTTTCACCCCCTATTTCTGGCGCAAATAGCCTGCGACCCCGCGCCGGGGTCGGGCGGAGGGCGCTTCTTCTATTCAATGATCCGTTGTCGGAGGTCGTATGCAAAGGTCGGGACTGCTGCGGACCAAGGCCATCAATGCCGGTCGCGATCCGGAGGGGACGACGCTACGCCGGGTGCTCGGTCCGCTGGACCTGACGCTGCTCGGTATCGGGGCTATCATCGGTGCCGGGATCTTTGTGCTGACCGGGGTCGCCGCCGCCACTCAGGCGGGTCCGGCCATCGTCGTGTCCTTCCTGGTGGCCGGGGCGGCCTGTGCCTTTAGCGCACTGGCCTATGCGGAGCTGGCCGCCGCCATCGGGGGCTGCGGGAGCGCCTACGGATACAGCTACGCGGGTTTGGGCGAGATCGTTGCCTGGATCATCGGCTGGGACCTGATCCTGGAGTACGGGGTGGCCACCTCGGCGGTGGCTATCGGCTGGTCGGCCTACGCCGGAAACGCCTTGCAGGCGATCGGTCTGGCCCTGCCTGTGATGCTGCAAAAGGGACCCTTCGAGGGCGGCATCGTGAATCTCCCCGCCGCCCTGGTAGTGCTGGCACTGGCAGTGTTGCTGAGCGTTGGCGTGCGGGAAAGCGCCCGGGTCAATGCCGCCATGGTGCTGGTCAAGCTGGTGGCCATCGCTGTTTTCGTCGGAGTAGCCGTTTTCCATGTGGACCCCGCGAACTGGCACCCCTTCATGCCCTTCGGGTGGGATGGGATCGTGGGCGGGGCGGCATTGATTTTCTTTGCCTATATCGGATTCGATGCAGTCTCCACAGCGGCCGAGGAGGCGCGCAATCCCCAGCGCGATCTGCCCATCGGGATACTGGTCTCGCTTGCGGTGTGCACTGTGATCTATATCCTGGTTGCGGGTCTCTTGACCGGTGTGGTGCCCTACCCATTGCTCAACGGGGGCTCTCCGGTGGCCGAGGCGATGCTGCGGCTCGGTTACCATTGGGCCTCCGCACTGGTCGCCGTCGGGGCTATCGCTGGACTGACGACGGTCATGCTGGTCCTCTTCTACGGTTTGACCCGGATCTTCCTCGCGATCTCCCGCGACGGGCTACTGCCGCCGGTCTTCGCGCGGGTGAGTCCGCGCACAGGGACCCCGGTTCGGGTGATCCTGGCGAGCGGTCTCGTCATGGCGAGCATTGCGGGTCTGACCCCCATCGGGGAGGTGGCGGAGCTGGTGAATATCGGAACCCTGGCAGCCTTCTTTCTGGTGTGCCTCGGGGTCGTGAGCCTGCGTTATACGCACCCGGAGCTGCACCGGCCCTTCCGTACGCCCTGGTCGCCCGTTATCCCGCTGCTCGGCGCCGGATTCTGTCTGTATCTGATGCTGAGCCTGCCGCTCGTGACCTGGCTACGGTTCGGGCTCTGGCTGGCACTCGGGCTCTGTATTTATTTCATTTACTCGCGACACCATAGCGCGGCAGCGGAGGCCGAGCGGCAGGCCTGCGCCGACGAATAGGCCGGCCCGCGCACGCGCCAAGTCGCTCGGATGGCCCTCGACCCGCGGTTGATCTTTTGCGGCCTCCCCTTTAGCGTTCGCCCGTCCGGGCGTGCCGTCGACCACTGACCCCGCCTTCCACCAGGACCCCCATGATGAGCAGTCCGCAAGTCCGCGATCCCGCCCGCCGTCCGTCGCTGTCGGTCGTGATCCCTATGTATAACGAGATCGACAATGTGGAGCCCATGCTGGCTCGGGTGCACGAGGGGCTCGCCGGTTACGGGGGCGACTGGGAGCTGATCTGCGTGGACGACGGCAGCCGCGACGGCACCGGGGAGCGGCTGATGGAGGCGGCCGAGCGCTACGGGAGCCATGTGCGCGCGATCCGGCTGCGCCGCAACTTCGGCCAGACCGCGGCCATGCAGGCCGGATTCGACGCTGCCCGGGGGGTGCTGATCGCGACCTTGGACGGGGACCTGCAGAACGACCCGGCGGACATCCCGCGCATGGTCGACGAGCTGATTGCGCGCGACTTGGATCTGCTCCAGGGCTGGCGCCACAAGCGCCAGGACGCACTCGTGCTGCGCAAAATCCCCTCGCGGATCGCCAATCGGCTGATCGGCAAGGTCACCGGGGTGGCCCTGCACGATTACGGTTGCAGCCTTAAGGTCTACCGTGCGGAAGTGATCCGGGAGGTGACCCTGCTTGGGGAGATGCACCGGTTTATTCCGGTATGGGTGGCCGGGGTGACCGCGCCATCGCGCATCGGCGAGACACCGGTGACCCACCGGGCGCGCCAGTTCGGCACCTCCAAGTACGGCATCTCCCGGACCTTCCGGGTGCTATTGGATCTGCTCTCGGCCTTCTTCTTTCTGCGCTTCGGCTCCCGACCAGGACACTTCTTCGGGTCTATCGGGATCGTCTTCGGGGTCGTCGGCGGGCTCATGATGAGCTATCTGCTGGTGATCAAGTTCGGCTTAGGCGAGAACATCGGCCAGCGGCCACTGCTCTTCGTCTCTATCCTGTTCCTGGTCGCCTCGATCCAGTTTCTGACGACCGGGGTGCTCTCCGAGCTCATGACTCGGACCTTCTATGCCTCCAGCGAGCACACCCATCACCGAATCCGAGTCCAGACCGATGCGGACTCCGCCGGCTGGAAGTCCCCGGCGTGATCGGCGTTGTCGATCGGGCCGCCGATCGGCTGCCCGGCTCGCTGGCCCGGGGCCTTGCAGCGGCCCTCGTCTCCCCCTGGATGCTGGCCGCGGTCCTGGGTTTAAGCTTCTTCTGGCAGCTCGGTGCGGTCCCGCTCTACGACCTGGACGAGGGCGCATTCACCGAGGCGACCCGGGAGATGATCGCCTCCGGCAACTACATCACCCCCCACAAGGACGGGCAGCCCCGCTACGACAAGCCGGCCCTGATCTATTGGCTTCAGGCCGGCTCGGTGCACGTCTTCGGGATGAGCGAGTGGAGCCTGCGTCTGCCCTCTGCGCTTGCCGCCTCGCTCTGGGTGCTGGCGGTCTTCGCCTTTGTGCGCACGCGTCTGGACGCGCCCACCGCGGTTGTGGCCGGGATGGTCATGGCCCTGTCGCTCCAGGTGTCTCTGATCGCCAAGTCGGCGGTGGCCGATGCACTGCTGAACCTGTTCATCGCGCTCGCCTTCTTCGAGATCTACCGATTCTATGCCCGGGAGGGCGCGGGCCGGCAGTCGGCCCCGGTGTTGCGCGCCTGGCTCTGGATGGGGTTCGGGTTCTTGGCCAAGGGGCCGGTGGCGGTCTTCTTTCCGGCGGTGGCGAGCCTGCTCTTTTTCTGGTCCCAGGGCGCACTCGCGCGCTGGCGCACGGCAGTCCTCTCCCCGCTCGGCTGGCTCTTGTTTCTACTGGTCGCGGGTCCCTGGTATCTGGCCATCTATCTGGACGACGGGGCGGGGTTCTTCCAGAGCTTTTTCCTCAAGCACAACGCCGGGCGCTTCGGCGGGGCCATGCACGGGCACGGCGGTTTCCCGGGCTATTATTTCGTGGTCCTGCCGCTGATCGTACTGCCATTCACCGGCTGGCTGCTGCGGCTCCTGCCTGCCCTGCGTCGGACCTGGGCGGACCCTCTGGACCGCTTCTTGTGGATCTGGTTTCTGACCGTCTTCGCGGTCTTCTCTTTTTCCGGAACCAAGCTGCCCCATTACCTGCTCTACGGCTCTACCCCGCTCTTTATTCTGATGGCCCGGCACAGGGACCTGCTGCGGGAGCCCTGGCTCGCCTGGGTCCCGCCAGCCTTGGTCTACCTGCTGCTCCTGGCGCTGCCCTGGGCTATCGGGATCGGCGAGTCCGGTGCCCGCAAGGCCCACGAGCAGGCCATGCTGACCGAGGGCCGGGCGCTTCTCGACTGGGCCTATCTGGCCTGGGTGGGGGCGGGGGCGTTGGCCCTGCTGGGGCTTGCGCGCTGGCGCGGGCCGGCCCTGTGGCAACGGTTGATCCTGGCCGGGGCGCTCCAAGTGTTGGTGGTCTTCGGGGTGCTGGTGCCGCGTGTGATGGAGGTCATGCAGGCCCCAGTGAAAGAGGCTGCGCTCCTGGCGCTTAGGCTCGATCGGCCCACTGTGGTCTTCCGGACCTCCATGCCGAGCTTCAGCGTCTACCGCGATGCGATCACCCCGGACCGCATCCCGCGACCCGGGGAGCTGGTGTTTCTGCGGGTGGATAAGCTCCCGGCCCTGGCCCGGGAGCTTCCGGACCTGGAACAGTCGCTCGTCTATCGGCGCGGTCCGGTCGCTCTGGTGCTGGTGGGCGATCGGGTGCGTCCGACCTATGGCATCGAGCCGGAGGCGTTAGATCCTCCTGGCGAGTGAGTGGCGATGCTGAAAGATACGCTCGCCTTTCTGTGGCGCGATCTAAGCGCGGCCTTGGCGGCCGGGGTGCAGCGCACCGCGCCCGTCCCATCCGGCGGGGGGCTCTGGCTCTCGCGTGCTGCACTCGGGTGCCTGATCGTCGGTCTGACGCTCTGGCTTGCCTGCGGCTATCACGCGGGCTTTGCGCACCTTAACGCGGCCGCGGCGGCCTATCCGGACTGGGTCTGGGCGTGGCTGACCGTCCTGGGCGACGAGCGCGTACCCCTGGCCCTGAGTCTGTTTTTCGCCCGCCAGCGGCCCCGGCTGTTCTGGACCCTGGCGCTGGCCGCGTTGCTGGCGTTCGCCTATAGCCGTGGGCTCAAGCAGCTGTTCGATACCTTGCGCCCACCCGCGGTCCTGGCGGCGGACAGCTTTCACCTGATCGGCCCGGGTCACCGACACGCGAGCTTTCCATCCGGTCACAGCACGACGGCCGGGGTCTTCTTCGGGGTTCTGGTCTATCACGCACGCTGGTCGGAGACCCGAATCCTGCTGCTCCTGTTGGCACTGCTGGCAGGACTGAGCCGGGTGGCGGTAGGGGTCCATTGGCCCGTGGACGTGGCCTTCGGGCTCTTCGGGGGGCTCTGCGCCGCCTGGGCGGGCGGGCTGCTGGCCGCCCGCTGGCCGCGGCCAGCCGGCGACGCCAGGCTCCACCTGACCCTGGCGGGCGCGGCGGTCTGGTCTGCCGCGAGTCTGATCGGGTCGGACGCGGGCTACACCCTGGCGCGCCCGTTGCTCGCCGTACTGGCCGCCGCCGCACTTGCATACGCCCTGCTGGTCTATGGGGTGCGGCCACTGCGTGCAAGGCGCCGGGCGGTGCCCCGGTAGCATATCCGCGGTCCGTGAAGGCTTGGCAAGTCGCCCGGGGCTTCGCAGCCGTGCGGCAGCCCCATCAGGCCCGCTGGGGTAATGCCGTTCCCCCCCGTCGAGGCTTGCGCCCCGGTCGCGGGCGAACCTTGACCGTCTTCACTGCGTTTTCAGTGGTCTGGACGATCTCCATGGCATGCCCGTGGAGCCGCAGGCTGGTGCCTGGCTCGGGGATGGTTTCCAGGTATTCCAGAACCAGGCCGTTCAGGGTCTTGGGGCCCCCCGTGGGCAGGTCCCAGCGCAATGCCCGGTTGAGCTCCCGCACCCCGATGCCGCAGTCGATGAGCAGGACGCCGTCCTCGCCCCGGTGGATCTCCGAGAGGTTGTCCGCCGGGTCGGTGGTGAGCTCTCCGACGATCTCCTCCAGGAGGTCGCTCAAGGTGACCAGCCCCAGGAGCTCCCCGTACTCGTCCACCACCAGCCCGACGCGTTGCTTCTCCCGCTGGAAGTTAAGTAGCTGCCGGTATAGGGATGCCCCGGCGGGGACGAAATAGGGTGTTCGGGCGATCCGGCGCAGGCACTCCCGGTCGAGTCCCCGCTCGGTGTCCCGATCGGCCAGTGCGTGCAACGCATCGCGGGCATGCAGGACCCCGATGGCGTTGTCGATCCCCCCGTCGAACAAGGGCAGTTGGGTATAGCCGGCATGGCGGATAGCCTGGACGATCTGGTCCGCGTCGTCCTGTAGATCGATACCCTCCACCTCGTTGCGGGGGATCATGATGTCCTCCACGGTGGCGTGCTCCAGATCCAGGATGCCGAGCAGCATGGAGCGGCTGCGCTCCGGTAGCATGGCCCCGGACTCGCTGACCACGGTGCGCAGCTCCTCGCGGCTGAGGGCGGTCCCCGGTCCCGCTCCGACGGTCACTCCAACGAGCCGCAGCAGACCGTTGGTGGCCAGCCCCACCAGCCAGACCACCGGATAGAGGACCTTGAGCAGGGGTACATAGACAAAGGCAGACGGATAGGCCAATCGCTCGGGGTGAAGGGTGCCCAGCGTCTTGGGCGTCACCTCAGAGAAGATCAGGATGACCAGTGTCAGGACCGCGGCGGCGATGCCGATCGACGCATCCCCCCAGAGCCGCAGTGCGATGACTGTGGTGATCGAGGATGCCATGATGTTGACGAAATTGTTGCCGAGCAGGATCAGTCCGATCAGCCGGTCGGGGCGCTCCAAGAGTGCGCGGGCGCGCCGTGCCCCGCGGTTGCCCATCTCGGCCTGATGGCGCAGCCGGTAACGGTTGATGGTGAGCAGCGCGGTTTCGGAGCCCGAGAAGAAGGCGGAGAGCAGGAGCATCAGCAGGAGTGCGAGTAGCAGTCCGATCAGCGGGATATCGTTCACGGCGGAGGTCGGTCCCTTGGTATGCCGGTCGGCGGCGAGTGCGAGTGGCGAGATATCCATTCGCAAGCAGATAGATGTAGCGAAAAAATCCTAAAAATATCAAGTCTGTCTGGTATTTGAATCCTGGGTGCAGGCGAATCGCCGCCGCGGCCGGGAGCGGGCTGCGGCCCTGTCAGCCTCCAAAGGTCTCGGTGCGGTAGCGGGAGACCTTGATGCCAGGGCTCCAATGGTGGCGCGCAAGCCCCGCCTTGCGCTTGAGCTCCGCGAGAAAGAGCCCGGGCTCCGGCAGCGACTCCCATACCGCCGGCAGGAAGGTCCCGCGCGCCCCCCCGTCCTCCAGGATCAGTCCGTCCAGGCCCGGACTGAGCTGGGCAAGGAGGTCCTGCTCGTCTCGGAACGTCAGGGGCTCGGGCGCGGTCAACACAGAAATATCGAGTGCGATCGCATCGAGCTCCCAGGGCTCCAGTAGCCCGAAGCGGGGGTCCCGGAAGGCGGCGGCGAAGGCGTTCTCTGCCACGTCGACGACCAGCGGCTGGCAGGCGCTCAGGTGACCGATGCAGCCGCGGAGCGCTCCCGACCGGTGCAGGGTGACGAAGCAGGCCGCCTGCGCCCGCAAAGGCTCCGGGTAGTCCGCCGGGTCGACCTGGGACGGGGCGCCATGGGCAAGACCGTGTCGGATCGAGCCCCAGGCCAGGTCGAGCAGCAGCCGGCGGGACTCCCCGTCCAGACGGGATATGCGGTCCGGTTGTGTGTCCATGGGCTTATGAGAGCACATAGGCACCGTAACCGACCACCCGGTCGCGGGGTCCCGCGGTATCGCCGGAGCTGCGCAGGTCGAGCGTCGTTGCCGCAAGCCCCCGACGTTGCGCCTCCAGCAGCAGTGCGCAGAGCGGCGTGGCCCCGCAAGCGCAGTCGTGGTCCAGTGCCTCCGAGTCCAGGCGCTCGATGGCCCGGGAGGTCTCGCGGTCGATCCGGGCGGCGGTCTCGTAGTCCAGATAATGGCTGAGGTCCGAGCTGACCAGGATCAGGGTCTCCTCCCCGCCCCACAGCCGGTCGATGACCTGGGCCACTTGGCGGGGCTCTGCCATTCCCACCAGCAGGGGGACCACCCGGAAGTCCTGGAGCAAGGTCTGGAGGAATGGGAGCTGGACCTCCAGGCAGTGCTCGCCCTCGAAGGCCCCGTCCAGGCACCGTACCTGCGGCAGGTCGAAGAGCGCCGCGAGCGCCTCCCGATCGACGGCCACTGCCCCCAGCGGGGTCAGGAGCCGGTCCGCGGCCGGATACGCGATCCCCCGAAACGGCACCCGGTGTGCCGGCCCGAGCAGGACCACCCGTCGGATACGGGCGGCGCCGGACGCGATCCGGGCATAGGCGCTAGCCGCGATCGGCCCCGAGTATTGGTAGCCCGCATGGGGTGCGACCAATGCCTTGGGTCGCGCTTCAGGTCCTGGGAGCGCGCCGCCCGGTCGGGGCGCAGACCGGGCGGCGGCCATCAGGGTCTCCACCTGGCGGCGCAGCTGCGCGGGGTCTGCCGGGTAAAAGAGTCCGGCGACAGCGGGTTGGCGGTCGGTCTGCATGGTGCGGACCCCAAAAAAGGTGCCCCCGCGGCGGAGGCGAGTGCCAATATTCTAGTATCTAAGGCGCGAGGCCGAAGCCATGTCCAGTCAGTCCACCCCGATCTCCAGCTCCACCCGGTTTTCGCATCCGCTCCCGGACGGACGGGTCCAATGCGACGTCTGTCCCCGTGCCTGTCGCCTGCATGACGGCCAGCAGGGGTTCTGCTTCGTGCGCGAGTGCCGCGACGGATCCGTGGTGCTCGCGGGCTACGGACGCTCCAGCGGATTCTGCATCGATCCTATCGAGAAAAAACCGCTCAACCACTTCCTGCCCGGGACCCCGGTGCTGTCCTTCGGCACCGCCGGCTGCAACCTGGGCTGCCGATTCTGCCAGAACTGGGACATGAGCAAGTCCCGGGAGCAGGATACGCTGGCGGCCGCCGCGAGCCCGGAGCGGATCGCCCGGCAGGCGGCCAGGCTCGGCTGCCGCTCCGTCGCCTATACCTACAACGATCCGACCGTTTTTCTGGAGTATGCGGTGGATACCGCCCATGCCTGCCGGGAGCTGGGCATCCGCAATGTCGCAGTGACCGCGGGCTATATCAGCCCCGGCGCGCGGGAGGCACTGTTCGCACCTATGGACGCGGCCAATGTGGACCTGAAGGCATTCACCGAGGACTTCTATCGCCGGGTCTGCGGCGGACACTTGGAGCCGGTTTTGGAGACCCTGCGCTACCTGCGCCACGAGACCCGGGTCTGGTTCGAGCTGACCAATCTGTTGATACCGGGCTACAACGACAGCGATGCCGAGCTCGACGCCATGACCCGCTGGGTGGTCGAGGAGCTGGGTCCGGACGTGCCCATGCACTTCACCGCCTATCACCCGGACTGGAAGCTCCGCGACGCCCCGCCGACCCCGCCATCCACACTGACCCGGGCCCGGGAAACCGCCCGGCGTAACGGGGTACGCTACGCCTACACCGGCAATGTACACGATAGCGAGGGCGGTAGCACCCGCTGCCATGCCTGCGGGGCGCTCCTGATCGAGCGGGATTGGTACCGGCTAGGGCACTGGGGGCTCGATGCGCTCGGGCGGTGCGCTGCGTGCGGGACGGCTTGTCCGGGCGTCTTCGAGCCGGCGCCGGGGACCTGGGGTGCGCGGCGGGTGCCGGTGGAAATGTAGCAAAGCGATCGCCGCATGAGCGCTACAAAGACGAAGGCACTGCGTCTCGGCCGGCTCAGCCGAGCAGCACGGCCACAGCCCCCAAGGCCGCGATCGACAGCGACAGTCCCAGGCCCAGTGCCCATAGGCCGAGTCGGCGGGCGGCGGCGGCGGCTTGGCGGGCCTCCTCGATCTGGTGCTCCATCTCCGTGCGCGAGCGATCGGCGGGCGCCAGCCGCTCCCTGACGCGTTGATCGATGAGCTGCTGGAGCTCCCTCGGGTGTGGCGCGGACTCGGACTGGGGCCGCTTGGACAGTTGGCGCAGCTCCTGGATCTCGCGGGTCAGGTTGTTCACGCGCTCGAAGAGCGGCTGGAGCTCGGCGCGCCCGGGGCGATCCTGGGTGTCCGCGGCGATGCCCTCCATCCTCGTTGCCAGCCCCCGCACCTGCTGCAGCGCCAGCTCGGAGCGGTGCAGTGCCTCGTCGGCCCGCTGGGCGGACCGTTCGAAGCGGCGATAGAGCTCATTGAGTCTGGTCTGGCTCGCGGCCACGTCGGCGGCGGGAGCCGCGGGCGCGGGGCGCGGTGCGACAGCGGTCGGAGTCCGCTCGCCAGCGATGGCGTCGGCTTGTCCCATCAGGGTTTCAAGCTCGTCGTCCATTCCGGACTTGCGTCGGCGCTTCAGGGCTTCGACCAGCTTGGGCATGGCCACCCGGGACGCCGCCACGAGATTGACCATCGGCTCGCTGACCTGCACCTTCCCTTCGAGTGCCCGGTTAAGCATGTTCTCGACCTTCCATGCCAGCTCGCCCAGGTCCAGTGCTTTGGCCATCCGGCCGCTGCCCTTCAGAGTATGAAAGCCGCGGCGGATCTCGCCTAAGGCATTGCGGTCCGTCGGGCGGTTTCGCAGGATCTCCAGGTGGCGATCGATCTCTTCAAGGACCTCGCCCGCCTCTTCCGCGAAGATCTCGATGATCTCCTGGTCGTCTGCGTCTGCTGTGGTTGCCGACATGCTTGGCGTCTCTCGTTGCTGGTTGGACGGTCCCGGCACGCTGTCCGCACCTTGCAGCGCGGCGGCCGGCGTCGCAACGGATGCTTGAGGCTCGAGCCGGCGCAACGGCCAAGGCCCGATCCGGATCTGCGGGCGGCTGCGCCGACCGTCGTGCGTCTTCAGGTCCCGATTCTCGGCTGGGATCTCCGCAAGAGTCACGCATTTTCGCGGGCCTTTTCCGTCGCGGCTTGTGAGCTAGCTCATAGATCGAGCGAAAGGGCTCGCGGCTGCTCATGATCGGTCCCGTTTCGGCGCCTGTCCCCGGGCGCGATAGTCGGGCATAATGTTGGGCTTTTTGGTAGGGGTTCGGCCATGTTTAAGAATGCGAGGATGTATCGTCTCGGGACGCCATTTACGCTCGGCGCCGCGGAGCTTCAGGAGCGGCTCGCCAGCCGCCGGTTCCGTCCCTGCGGGCCGGTCGAGACTGCGACCTTGGGTTGGTCTGCGCCTATGGGGGAGGACACCGCGGCCCTGGTCCATGGAGCGGTGGGATGTCTGCTCCTGTGCATGCGCAAGCAGGAGCGTCTGCTGCCCGGGGCCGCTGTCGCCGAGGCACTCGACGAGCGGATCGCGGAGATCGAGGGGGGGGAGGCCCGCGAGGTGGGGCGGGCGGAGCGGCGCCGGCTCAAGGAGCAGGTGGTCAACGAGATGCTGCCACGGGCCTTTACCCGATCCCGCCGCACACTCCTGTATGTCGATACCCAGGCCGGCTGGTTGGTGGTAGACGCGGCGAGCGAGAAGCAGGCGGAGGAGGCGGTCTCCCTGTTGCGCCAGACCATCGAAACCCTGCCCGCCCGGCCCCCTGAGCCGGAGCGCTCTCCCGCGGGTATACTCACGGGCTGGCTTCTGGAGGGGGGCGCCCCGGCCGATTTCGTCCCGGCGGACGCCTGCGAGCTGCGCGATATCAAAGACACCGGTAGCGTGATCCGGGCGAGCGGGCACGACTTGGCCAGCGAGGAGATCCTCAACCACCTGCGGGCCGGCAAGCAAGTGGTGAAGCTGGCGCTGGACTGGGACGAGCGGCTGAGCTTCGTCTTGGCCGAGGATCTATCCCTCAAGCGTCTGAAGGTGGGCGACGAGCTGCTGGAGGAGATCGACGACGGGGAAGACCCGGCGGCCCGCCTGGATGCGGAGCTCGCCATCATGGCGCTCCAGCTTCGCGAGCTGATCGCACGCTTGGGCGAGCTGTTTGCCTTGGCGGACGGCACTCAGACCCGGTAGAAATCCCGATACCAGGCCACGAACCGGGCGACGCCGTCTGCCACGGGGGTGTTGGGGTGGTAACCGGTGTCCGCCGCCAGCTCGCTCACGTCCGCGAAGGTGTCCGGCACGTCCCCGGGCTGCAAGGGCAGCAGATTCATCCGCGCCTTCAGTCCCAGGCTCGACTCCAGCACCGAGATATACTCCATCAGCTCCACCGGGTCGTTGTTGCCGATATTGTAGAGCCGATAGGGGGCGCGGCTGGTGGCGGCGTCCGGGGCGTCGCCGGACCATTCCGGATTGCCCTGCGGCACCCGGTCGAGCACCCGGATCACCCCCTCTACGATATCGTCGATATAGGTGAAATCCCGGCGGTGTCGCCCGTAATTGAAGACGTCGATCGGCTCGCCTGCCAGGATGGCCCGGGTGAATTTGAAGAGCGCCATGTCCGGGCGCCCCCAGGGGCCATAGACTGTGAAGAAGCGTAGCCCCGTAACCGGCAGACCATAGAGGTGGCTATAGGTATGGGCCATCAGCTCGTTGGCCTTTTTGCTTGCCGCATAGAGGCTCACTGGATGGTCTACGTTGTGATGCACCGAGAAGGGCATGGCGGTATTGGCGCCGTAGACCGAGCTGCTGGAGGCATAGACCAAATGCTCGACGCCGGTGTGGCGGCAGCACTCCAGGACATTGGCGAATCCCACCAGATTCGTCGCCACGTAGGCCATGGGGTTCTCGATGGAGTAGCGCACCCCGGCTTGAGCGGCCAGATTGACCACCCTGTCCGGGCGGTGGGTCTCGAAGGCATCGCGCAGCCCCGCGCCGTCCTCGATATCGAGTCGCAGGTCGACGAATCCCGGGTGCCCCTGGGTGCGGGCGAGCCTGGCTTCCTTGAGCGAGACCTCGTAGTAGGCATTCAGGTTGTCGACGCCAATGACCCGATCGCCGCGGGCTAAGAGCCGCAGGGCCAGGGCCGAGCCGATGAATCCGGCGGCGCCGGTGATCAGAGTCTTCATGGGGATAGCGCTCACAGCCTGCCGTCGACCAGGTCCTTGGGCAACACCTGTTTGACATCGTAGAGAACGGCATTGGGCTTGCCGAAGCCGCGGATGCGCTCCGCCCCCAGATCCTGGAACTGCCGATGGGCCACCGCCAGGACGACCGCATCGTAGGCACCTGCCGCAGGCTCGGCGATGACGCGGATCCCGTACTCGCGCTCCGCTTGGGCCGGATTGACCCAGGGATCGTGCACGTCGCAGGCGATGCCGTAGTCCGCAAGCTCTGCGACGATGTCGACCACCCGGGTGTTGCGCAAATCCGGGCAGTTCTCTTTGAAGGTCAACCCGAGCACCAGGACCCGCGTGTCTTCGGTCAGGCAGCAGCGGCGGGTCATGAGCTTAATCACTTGGCTTGCCACGTACGAGCCCATGCTGTCATTGAGCCTGCGCCCGGCGAGGATGACCTCTGGGTGATAGCCGATGGCCTGGGCCTTGTGGGTGAGGTAATAGGGGTCTACGCCGATACAGTGTCCGCCGACCAGTCCGGGGCGGAAGGGCAGGAAGTTCCACTTGCTGCCGGCGGCCTCCAGGACCTCCTGGGTGTCCAGCCCCAGACGATTGAAGATCAGGGCCAGCTCGTTGATCAGGGCGATATTGACGTCTCGCTGGGTGTTCTCGATGACCTTGGCCGCCTCGGCCACCCGGATGCTGCTGGCACGGTGGGTTCCGGCGACGATGATCGAGCGATAGACCGCGTCGACGTAGTCGGCCACTTCCGGTGTGGACCCGGAGGTGACCTTTTTGATGGTGGGCAGGCGGTGCTCCTTATCCCCCGGGTTGATCCGCTCCGGGCTGTAGCCGGCGAAGAAGTCCCGGTTGTATTTGAGCCCGGAGACCTGCTCGACGATCGGGATACAGACCTCTTCGGTGGCGCCTGGGTAGACGGTGGACTCGTAGACCAGCACCGCTCCGGGCTTGATGACGCCCCCCAGGGTGCGGCTGGCCGACTCCAGCGGGCGCAAGTCGGGCTCCTTGTGTGCGTTAATCGGCGTGGGGACCGTGACGATAAAAAAATTGCACTCGCTCAAACCCTGCGGGTCGTTCGTAAAGCGCAGTCCAGTCAAGCCTTGAAGGTCCGCGGGCTCGACCTCCAGGGAGCTGTCGCGCCCCTCGCGGAGCTCCGCAACGCGCGCTCGGTCGATGTCGAAGCCGACCGCGGGATACCGTTTGGCGAGCTCTACGGCGAGCGGGAGCCCGACGTAGCCCAGCCCAACGATGCCGATCTTGGTATGTTTGAGGTCCGTGTCGAGGGGCATGGTCGTCATCTCGCGGGGTGGGGGCGGGCAGCGGCACAGCGCACGCACCCGGAATCTTACCAGTGCTGCGCACCTGGCGCGACCCAAGGGCCAGCCAGCCGGCTTTGACGGGGTGGCTCCGCATCTGTGATAGCATTTCGTTCGCTTCCAGGCCGCAGGTCGCCAAAGCCCGAGCGGCCGGCGGCAAGCGCCGGGAGACGTCCATCCCAGGTCGGGTTGCACCCTCGGCGGCCGGTCAGGAACAGGCAGGCGGCGCAGCTCGGCCCAGGGCCGAATCCGGCGTCGTTTGCGACGCCCGCCCCGCGCCCGTCTCCACTGGCGCGTCCCGCCGGCAAACTCGGATCGAACGTGTCTAGAACCTACGTCTACCTCGGGGTCGTCGAGGCGATCGTCTTCTTCGCGGCGTCCCAGCTCGGTGCCTACGTCCGTTTCGGCTGGGTGATGCCCGCCGATATCTCGCTCGGCTTCTGTATCGCCACCGGCATCCTGTTCGCCATCGTCATGACCGTGGCGATGGTCTCCATGGGCCTTTATCAGCGTGGCGCCCAAGAGCACGAAGCCGCTTTTGTGGTGCGCCTGGGGCTTGCCTTCGTGCTTGGGACCGCGCTTCTGGCGGTCGTCTTCTACGCGGTGCCATCCGTGTTCATGGGCCGCGGGGTGCTGGGCTTAAGCCTGGTGTTTTCATTCATCGGCATCAGCGCCGTGCGTGAGCTGTTTGCGCGACTGTCCAACGCGGAATCGCGCAAACGCCGGGTCCTGGTGCTCGGGGCGGGGGTCAATGCCCACACAATCGCGGAGCTGGTAGCGAGCGACTCCAACCTGAGGTTCCTGGTGGTGGGTTATGTCCCGCTACCGCGTAGCCACGCCATGATCGATCCTGGCCTGATTTTGGACTCGGACCGCCCCGTGGTCGAGTTGGCGATCGCGCACTGCATCGACGAGGTGGTGGTCGCGGCCGACGATCGGAGGGGTAAGCTACCCGTGGACGAGCTGGTCGACTGCAAGCTGAGTGGCTTCGAGGTGCTGGATCTGACCTCCTTCTTCGAGAAGGAGCTGCAGATCCTCAAGATCGACTTGCTCCACCCGAGCTGGATCTTTTTCTCTCCCAATGGCTTCCGGATGGGGCTCGCAGGGCGTTTCGCGAAGCGCCTGTTCGACCTCGCAGCCGCGCTTGCGATACTGGCGGTGGGCGCGCCGCTGATGTTTCTGGTGGCGGCGGCGAGCCTGATCGAGTCGCGCGGTCGCGACCCGATCTTTTACCATCAGGTGCGTGTGGGCCAACATGGCAACCTGTTTCGCGTCCACAAGTTCCGCAGTATGCGTGTCGATGCGGAGGCGGACGGGGTGGCGCGCTGGGCGACCAAAAACGACGCCCGCATCACCCCGCTGGGGTCGTTCATCCGCAAGGCCCGGCTCGACGAGCTCCCGCAGATCTTCAACGTGCTCAAGGGTCAGATGAGTCTGGTCGGTCCGCGTCCGGAGCGCCCTGAGTTCGTCCAACGGCTTTCCGCAAGCATTCCCTATTATTCCGAGCGTCATCGGGTCAAGCCGGGCGTGACCGGCTGGGCGCAGCTCCTTTATTCCTACGGCTCCGACGAGGACGACGCACGGCGCAAGCTGGAGTACGACCTGTACTACGTCAAGCATGCCGGTCTGGTGTTGGACTTGGCGATCCTGCTGCAAACGGTGGAGGTTGTGGTGTTCGGTAAGGGGGCACGCTGATCGCCATGGGCGGGGCCGAGCCGATGTTGGATTTGGACCTTTTCGGAGCGCTGGGCTATGGGCTCTCCGCAGTCCTGTTCCTGTTGCTCGGCGCTATCCTGCTCACCGGATGGCGCGGCCGGCTCCAAGGCGGGCTGTTGGTTGCCGCCGTGCTCTCAAGCGCCTTGTGGGCCGGGATGTCGGCGGCCCAGGCCGCCTGGCATTGGGCCCCGGTCCTTTGGATCTGGGGCGTGGAGGCGGTGCGCGACTGCGCCTGGATCCTGTTCTTGATCCGTCTCTTGGAGCTACAGGCGGGGACTACCGGCGCCCGCAATCGCATGTTGGCACTGGCCCGAATCGGCGCGGTCTTTGTAACCCTGGTCATGTTGCTCCCATTGACGGACCTGCTCGGTACGCTCGTTCCCGGGGCGAAAGTCAACTTTGCCTCGGTCCGTCTGGGTCTCGGGCTGCTCACGGCAGTTGCTGGGTTGGTGCTGGTTGAGCAGGTCTTCCGCAATACGCCCTGGCAGCACCGCTGGGGGGTCAAGTTCTTGTGTTTGGGGGTCGGGGGGTTGTTCGCCTTCGACTTCTTTTTCTTCGCGGATGCACTGCTATTCCAGCGCGTCGACATGAATATCTGGGTCGCCCGCGGGGCGGCCAGCGCGCTGGTCGCCCCGCTGATCGGGGTCTCCGCGGCGCGCAATCCCCAGTGGTCCTTCGACCTTTTCGTCTCGCGCAAGGTGGTGTTCCATTCCACCGCGCTGTTCGCTGCTGGCGTGTATCTGTTGATTATGTCCCTGGCCGGATACTACATCCGATACTATGGGGGAGAATGGAGCTCCGTCATTCAGACGGTGTTCTTTTTCGGCGCCGGGATGGTCCTGGTCGTCCTGATGTTCTCGGGACATCTGCGCTCGCGCATCAAGGTCTTCGTCAACAAGCACTTCTTCAACTACCGCTACGATTATCGGGAGGAGTGGCTGCACCTGATCGGGGTTCTTTCGGGCAAGGTCTTGGAGGCATCGCTCCCCGAGCGCATCGTTTTCGCCCTGGCCGAGCTGGTGGACAGCCCCGGAGGCGTGCTCTGGCTGTGCCAGGACGGGCGACGTTGCGAGCACGCACGCGCCTGGAATTTGCCGGAGGACACGGTGGACAAAGCCACCGACTTCGCGAACCTGACCGATTTTCTCAGCCGTCGAAGCTGGGTTATCGATCTGACCGACTTGCGCCGGGATGCGAGCGCCTATGACGGGCTCCAGCTCCCGGTGCCGCTCTTGGACGACGAGCGTCTGTGGCTGATCGTGCCGCTGCCCCATGACGACGAGCTACTGGGGTTTGTCATCCTGGCGCGCCCGCGCTCGCCCCAAGTCGCCAACTGGGAGGTGATGGACGTACTCAAGACCGCCGCCCGCCAGGCGGCCAGCTATCTGGCCCTCGACCAGGCGGCCCGTTCGCTCGCGGATGCCCGCCTGTTCGAGGGGTTTAACCGCCTCTCGGCCTTTGTGGTCCACGATCTCAAGAATCTGATTGCCCAGCTCTCCCTGGTGGTCAGTAACGCCGAGCGCCACCGCCACAATCCGGCTTTCATCGACGATGCCGTCGCGACCATCGGCCGCTCGGTCGACAAGATGAACCGACTGCTCGCGCAGCTACGCGGCCCGGTGGGGCGGGAGGTCAGCGCCAGTGTGGACCTGCGCGGGGTGGTGGCCGAAGTGGTGCGGGCGCGCTCGGTCCAGTGGCCGGTCCCGGTCCTGGAGGATGTCGCAGCCGCAGCCCTTCCGGTGCGTGCCGATTCCGATCGGTTGGGCTCGGTGATCGCCCATGTGGTGCAAAACGCCCAAGAGGCGACCCCCCGGGACGGTCGGGTGGTTGTGCGCGTCGGTCGGACCGGCGCCGAGGCGGTCATCGACGTCAGAGACACTGGCAGCGGTATGGATGCGGAGTTTGTGCGCGAGCGACTGTTCAAGCCCTTCGACTCCACCAAGGGCCTGACCGGCATGGGGGTTGGGGCCTACGAGGCGCGCGAGCTGGTATTGTCGATGGGGGGGCGGGTGCTGGTGGAGAGTGCGCCCGGACGCGGGACTCTGTTTCGAATCTTCATTCCTATCATGACCGAGGCGTCGGTCGACCTTGACTTGGCCGTGGGTTGAAGCGATGGATGACAGAAACAACCGATTGTTGATCGTCGAGGACGACCTTGGCCTCCAGAGCCAACTGCGTTGGAGCTTCGACGGCTTCGAGATTGCCGTGGCGGGCGATCGAGACAGTGCGCTCGCCGAGGTGCGCCGGTTCGAGCCTGGGGTGGTGACCTTGGACCTGGGTCTGCCGCCCGACCCTGGGGGCACCAGCGAGGGCTTCGCGGCCCTCAAAGACATCCTCTCCATCGCCCCCGCGGTCAAGGTCATTGTGGTGACGGGTCACGACGACCGCGGCAATGCGGTGCGTGCCATCGGCATGGGCGCCTACGACTTCTACGAAAAGCCCATCGATCCGGAGATCATGACCCTGGCGGTAGAACGGGCCGGGCGGCTGAGCTGGCTGGAGGCGGAATACCGCAAATTGTCTACGCGGGGCTCGACCTCGCCCTATAACGAGCTGATTGCCGCCAGCCCGGAGATGCTGAAGGTCTGCCGGACGATCGAAAAGCTTGCGCCAACCGACGCCACTACCCTGATCCTGGGGGAAAGCGGCACCGGCAAGGAGGTCCTGGTGCGGGTGCTGCATCATTTGAGCGGACGGGCCGACAAGAAGCTGGTGGCCATCAATTGCGCCGCCATCCCGGAAAACCTACTGGAGAGCGAGCTGTTCGGCTACGAGAAGGGGGCCTTCACCGGCGCGGTGAAGAGCACCCCGGGCAAGATCGAGCTGGCCGACGGGGGGCTGCTCTTCCTGGACGAGATCGGCGACCTGCCGCTGGCGCTTCAGTCAAAGCTTCTGCGGTTTCTCCAGGAGCGGGTGATCGAGCGGGTGGGGGGACGCAAGGAGATCCCGGTCGACGTTCGCGTGGTGTGTGCTACCCATCAGGACCTGATGGGACTGATCAAAGTTGGGCGCTTCCGCGAGGATCTCTTCTACCGCATCAACGAGACCAGCATCCTGGTCCCCCCGCTGCGCGATCGCAGCGGGGACACCGTGGTGTTGGCGCGCGCCTTCCTGCGGCGCTTCGCCGAGCAGCACAAGCGCCCGATCAAGGACTTCACGGCCAATGCACTGCGCCTGATCGAACAGTACCCCTGGCCGGGCAACGTCCGGGAGCTGGAGAACCGGATCAAGCGCGCGGTGATCATGGCGGATGGGACTGAGCTCTGTCCCGAGGATCTGGACCTGGAGGACACCGAGACCCCGCAGGAGCCATTCAACCTGCGCGAGGTTCGCGAGCTGGCGGAGAAGCGTGCCATCCAGCGCGCCATGAGCTTCACCGAAAACAATGTCTCGCGCACTGCGGATCTTCTGGGCGTCACCCGTCCGACCCTATATAACATGATGAAAAAACATAATCTTTCTTACTAGCTGAGGTAACCTGTATGGTCTCTCGACGGATCGCCTCGCATTCTCTGTGCGTTGCGCTCGCCACCTTGGCGGGTCTGGCAGGGCTTCCGGCCTGGGCGTCGGACGCCAGCGACCGGGCCAACACCTTTCTTGAGCAGGGCGATCTTCGCGCCGCAACCATCGAGCTCAAGAATGCCCTGCAGAAAGACCCTAACGACGCCAAGGCGCGGCTCCTGCTGGGCAAGCTTCACCTGCGCGCGGGCAACGGCGCGGCTGCCGAGAAAGAGATTCGCACCGCGATCGACCTGGGGGCGGACGCCAACCTGTGGCGCCTCGATTTCGTCGAGGCACTGATCCTCCAGGCCAAGTTCGACGAGGCGCTGCAGCGCCTCGACGCGGCTACCGATCTGGCCGATTCGGACCAGGTACGTGCCCTGATCCTGCGCGGCGATGCAGCTTTAGGCCAGGACAAGCCTGACGAGGCCCGAGACCTCTACACCCAGGCGACCCAGGCCGACCCCGCGAGCGACAAGGCCGCAGTCGGCCTCCTGCGTCTAACCCTCAAGGAGGGCGATCAGGCGGTTGCAGTCAAGGAGGCCGACGAGTTGGTCGGCCGCTTTCCCGACAATTCCGAGATCCTCCTGATCCGTGCCGAGCTGCATCGAGCCCAGGGCGAGAACGAGGCCGCATTGAAGCTTTTCGACCGGGTGCTGGCCCAGGACTCGGCCAACCTGATGGCCCGCCTGGGACGGGCCACCGCACTGATCGGGATGAAGGACCTGGCGCAGGCGCGTAAAGAGTTGGCCCTGGCCGACCAGGTGCAGCAGAACATCCCGATGACCAGCTATCTGCGCGGCGTCATCGAGTTCCAGGAGAAAGATTGGACCAAGGCGGCAGAGCACCTTGACCGGGTACTGACCGCGGTACCTGGCCATCTGCAAAGTCAGCTCCTGCTCGGCATCATTCGCTACAGCGAGGGCGAGCTGGAGACCGCCGACGAGCTCCTCGCCAATGTGGTCGCGGCAACCCCGGACAACCTCCAGGCCCGCAAGGTTCTAGCCGCCGCCCGCATCAAGATGCGCGACCCCGCGCGTGCGATCGAGATCCTGGAGCCCGTCTCCCAGGGAGGCGACCCACAGACCCTGGCCCTGCTCGGCAGTGCCTATATGCTCCAGGGCGATTTGGAAAAGGGCCAGGAGTGGCTCAACCGGGCGGTGGAAGACGCCCCCAACGTCGCCGCTCTGCGCACCCAGTTGGCCCTCAGCATGCTTGCCGGCGGCAAGACCGACAAGGCCATCGACGAGCTCCAGTCGGCCGTGGATTTGGGCCAGGACATCCTCCAGGCCGATGTGCTCTTGGTCCTCGCCCACCTGAAGAACAAGGAGCTCGACCAGGCGGTCGCGGCCAGCGTTGCGCTCGAAAAGCGGCGGCCCAACTCTCCCGTTGCCTATAACCTGACCGGCCTTGCCTACATGGCCAAGGGCGATCTGCCGGCCGCCCGGGCGCGCTTCGAAAAAGCCCTGGAAGTCGATCCCAAGTTTGTCACTGCCGAGATCAATCTGGCGCGGGCGGATGTGGCGGCCAAGGACATCGACGGCGCACAGCGGCGCTACGAGCGTGTCTTGGAGCAGAGTCCCAAGCACCTGGGGGCACTGCTGGGATTGGCCGCGCTCGCCGAGCTTCGCAAGAACCCGGACGCACTGATTGCAGCACTGGAGCGGGCGCAGGACACCAACCCTACGGCCACTCAGCCGGGGCTGCTCTTGACCCGCTTCTACATCACCCGCGGAGACTATCTCAAGGCACTGACCGTAGCCAACGACCTCTCGGGGCGCTTTCCGGACGACGATGCCGTGCTCCAGATGCTGGCGCGGGCACAGACCCTTGGCGGACAGGTACCCAACGCAATCCGGACCTTCGATCAGCTGCTGCAGAAGAACCCCACGGACCCACAGCTGAACTACCTGGCCGGCGGTGCGCGTTGGAAGTCCGGGGATCATGCAGGCGCTCAGGCGGCCTTCCGGCGCGCACTGGAGCTCAAACCGGACTTCGTCGATGCCCAGGTGGCGCTCGCCTCGGTCTCCCTGGACGCTGGCGATACCGAGGCCGCTATGCAATCGGCCCAGGCGCTGCAGACGGCCTATCCGGATGCGGCGGTCGGATACCGGGTCGAGGGCAGTGTACACAGCGCCAAACGGGAGCACAAGCTGGCGGCGGATGCGTATCGCAAGGCATTCTCGCGCCAGGCATCGAGCGAGGTGGTGCGCCAGTTGGCGGAGGCCTTGAGCCAAGGCGGCGATCTTGCCGGGGCGGTCGCAGTCCTGACGGGGTGGGCCAAGGAGCATAAAGACGATGTCGACACCCAGGCAATGCTTGGGCTGTTCCTGCAGCAGTCGGGACGCCCGGCGGACGCGGTTGCCGTCTACGAGACCGTGGTGGCCCAGTCGACTCAGAAGAATCCTCTTCTACTGAATAACCTGGCTTGGCTCTATCAACAGCAGGGGGATCCCCGGGCCGCGGCGACCGCCAAGCAGGCCTACGATCTGGCTCCGACCCGGCCCGAGATCGCCGATACCTATGGCTGGGTCCTGTTTAACTCCGGGAAAAAGGACGAGGGTCTCGCGATCCTCCAACAGGCCTATTTGGCGTTTCCGACCCAGAGCGAGATCGGGTACCACGTGGCGGTGGCCCTGAACGGGCTCGGGCGCGACGAGGAGGCGGTTCAGATTCTGCGCAAGGTCCTACGCGACAATCCCAACTCCGCGCAGGCCGCCGATGCAGCCAAGCTCCTGAAGAAGCTGGGAGGTTAAGCGGTCGTCGGCGCGGCGGCCGCGAGCCCGCCGGGGCGGTGCCCGGGGCGAGACCGATCGGGTCGGCCCCGGGCCTAACCGCCGCAGCGCGCGGACTTAAGGGAGCTGCACCGGGGCGGGCACCTGCCAACCGCGGGCGCGATGCTCTGCCACCACCGTGGTATAGATCCCGCCGCGCACGTTGAACTCCGCGGTCAGGCGCATGAAGCGCGGTGCGGTTGCCCCCACCAGATCCGCCAGGATGCGGTTGGTCACGGCCTCGTGGAAGGCCCCCTGGTCCCGGTAGGACCAGACATAGAGCTTGAGCGACTTCAGCTCCACGCATAAGAGGTCCGGAACATACTCCAGGGTCAGCTCCGCGAAATCCGGTTGGCCGGTCTTAGGGCAGAGGCAGGTGAACTCCGGGACGCGGATTCGCACAGTGTAATCGCGCCCGGGCTCGGGGTTATCGAAGGTCTCGAGGGTACTGCTCGGGGCGGAAGGCATCATGGGTCTCCGGAAAACGGACGGCCCAGGCCGGCTGCCGAGGCCAAAGCGCTAGTTTACGTGGCCCGAGGGACCCGTGCAGCGCCGGGGGTGCCCGGCTGTACCGCCACCAATCCCGTGGTCTACACTCCGTAGCGTTGCGCCAAAGATAAAGAACAACCACCCGGTCGCCGCTGTCTCAGCCCCCGGGACGCCGCATCAAGGCGCGTGACTCCAACATCCAAACGCCGGAGGTCCGGACCACGGACCCCAACGACCGCCAATCCAACGTCGATCGGGAGGAGCCGAGAAACATGCAAGCATCACGTCGGACCTTTCTCAAGGTCTGCGCTACGGGAGTGGGCAGCTCCAGCCTGACCCTGCTGGGCTTCGCGCCCGGTGCGGCTCTGGCGGAGGTGCGCAGCTTCAAGCTGGCGCGAGCCACGGAGACACGCAATACCTGCCCCTACTGCTCGGTGGGCTGCGGCGTCCTGATGTACAGCCTGGGTGCAGGCGCCAAGAACGTTCGCGGGCGCATCTTCCATATCGAGGGGGACCCGGACCACCCGGTCAACCGCGGCACCCTTTGCCCAAAAGGCGCCGGTCTGGTGGACTTCGTCCACAGCGAGAATCGACTCACCCAGCCCGAGTATCGCGCACCCGGGAGCCGCGAGTGGCAGCCCATCTCCTGGGACGATGCATTCACCCGCATCGCCAAGCTCATGAAGGATGACCGGGACGCCAACTTCGAGACCACGGACAAGGACGGACGGACGGTCAACCGCTGGAACAGCACCGGCTTCCTCGCCGCCTCCGCCTCCAGTAACGAAACCGGCTACCTCACCCACAAGGTGGTGCGCAGCCTGGGGATGCTCGCGTTCGACAATCAGGCGCGCGTTTGACACGGCCCGACGGTGGCAAGTCTTGCCCCGACGTTTGGCCGCGGCGCCATGACCAATCATTGGGTCGATATCAAGAATACCGACCTCGTTCTCATTATGGGCGGCAATGCCGCCGAGGCCCATCCGTGCGGTTTTAAGTGGGTGACGGAGGCCAAGGCCCATCGCAAGGCCAGGCTCATCGTTGTCGACCCGCGCTTTACCCGCTCCGCGGCGGTCTCGGACTACTATGCCCCGATCCGCGCCGGGTCGGACATCGCCTTCCTGGGCGGTCTGATTAACTACCTGCTGACGGAGGACAAGATCCAGCACCAGTATGTTCAGGACTATACGGACATGAGCTTCCTGGTGAAGGACGAGTACACCTTCGAGGACGGCATCTTCTCGGGCTACGACCCGGAAAAGCGCAAGTACGACAAGTCCACCTGGGGGTATCAGACGGGACCGGACGGCTTCGTGCTCGCCGATCCGACCTTGCAGAACCCGCGCTGCGTCTACCAGTTGATGAAGGCCCACTACTCCCGCTACACGCCGGAGATGGTGGAGCGGATCTGCGGCACCCCCAAGGACGCCTTCCTCAAGGTCTGCGGCATGATCGCCGAGACGGCCGCTCCGGATCGGACCATGACCATCATGTACGCCCTGGGCTGGACTCAGCATTCCCAGGGCTCGCAGATGATCCGCACCGGGGCTATGGTCCAGCTCCTGCTCGGCAACATTGGCGTGGCGGGCGGCGGTATGAATGCCCTGCGCGGCCATTCCAATATCCAGGGGCTCACGGACCTGGGCCTGCTCTCCAATCTGCTGCCTGGCTATATGACCCTGCCCGGGGAGGCGGAGCAGGACTTCCCGGCGTACCTGGCGAAACGCTCGCCCAAGCCGCTGCGGCCCGGCCAATTGAGCTATTGGCAGAACTATCCCAAGTTCTTCGTGAGCACCATGAAGGCCTGGTATGGGGATGCGGCCACCGCGGAGAACAACTGGTGCTACGACTGGCTGCCCAAGCTCGACAAGACCCACGACATCCTCCAGGTCTTCGAGGACATGAGCAACGGCAAGGTGCACGGGTACATCTGCCAGGGGTTCAACCCGCTCGCCTCCGCCCCCTGCAAGGTCAAGGTGTCCGGGTCCCTGTCCAAGCTCAAGTATCTTGTCATCATCGACCCGCTGGCCACCGAGACCTCGGAGTTCTGGCAGGACCACGGCGAATATAACGACGTGGACCCCACAAAGATCCAGACCGAGGTATTCCGGCTACCGTCGACCTGCTTCGCGGAGGAAGACGGCTCCCTGGTCAACTCGGGCCGCTGGCTGCAATGGCATTGGAAGGGTGCGGAGCCGCCCGGCGAGGCCCTCAACGATCAAGAGATCGTTGCCGGGATCTTCCTGAAGCTTAAGGCGCTGTACAAAAAGGACGGAGGTGCCTTCCCGGACCCGATCCTCAATCTCACCTGGAAGCACAGGCAGCCCGCCAATCCCTCGCCCGAGGAGCTGGCCAAGGAGTTCTCCGGCCGGGCGATCAAGGACGTGCTGGACCCCAAGGACCCAACCAAGGTCCTGGTCAAGGCCGGCGAGCAGCTCAATGGGTTTGCAGAGCTCCGGGACGACGGCTCCACCGCCTGCGGCTGCTGGATCTTCGCCGGCTCCTGGTCGGAGAAGGGCAACCTGATGGCCCGCCGGGACAACGCGGACCCCTACGGGATCGGACAGACCCTTAACTGGTCTTGGGCCTGGCCAGCCAACCGGCGGGTGCTCTACAACCGTGCCTCCTGCGACGCGGAGGGCAAGCCCTACGATCCCAACCGCAAGCTGGTGGGCTGGGACGCGAGCACGGGCAAATGGGGCGGATCGGACATCCCGGACTTCAAGGTGGACAGCAGCCCGTCGGACGGCATGGGTCCGTTCATCATGAACCCGGAGGGTGTGGCCCGGTTCTTTGCCCGGGACATGATGGCCGAGGGACCCTTCCCGGAGCATTACGAGCCCCTGGAGTCCCCGATCGCCGCGAACCCCTTGCACCCGGACAACCCCAAGGCGCGCTTCAATCCCGCCGCACGGGTCTTCAAGGGCGACTGGGCGAGTATGGGGGAGGCGGACCAGTACCCCTATGTGGCGACCACCTACCGGCTCACCGAGCACTTCCATTACTGGACCAAGCACGTGCGGCTCTCGGCCATCGTGCAGCCCGAGCAGTTCGTGGAGATCGGAGAGGAGCTGGCGGCGGCCAAGGGGATCAAGGCCGGGGACCCTGTGAGGGTGCGCTCGAAGCGCGGCTTCATCGTTGCCGTGGCGGTGGTGACCAAGCGCCTCAAGACGCTGAAGGTGGATGGCAAGCCCGTGCACACCGTGGGCATCCCCATCCACTGGGGCTTCAAGGGCGTGGCCAAGAACGGATTCATCACTAACACCCTGACTCCCTTCGTGGGCGACGCGAACACCCAGACGCCGGAGTTCAAGGCGTTCCTGGTGGACGTGGAAAAGCTCCCGGTGAAGGCGTGAGGAGGCGATCATGGCACTGCAATCGCTCGACATCGCGGCCCGCTCCGCCACTACCACGCCCCCGCCTTCGGCCCGCCAGGGGCTGGAGGTCGCCAAGCTGATCGACATCTCCAAGTGCATCGGCTGCAAGGCCTGCCAGGTCGCCTGCATGGAATGGAACGACCTGCGGGATGAGGTGGGCATCAATCATGGGGTCTACGACAACCCCATGGACCTCACGGACCAGTCCTGGACGGTCATGCGCTTCTCCGAGGTCGAGGTCCAGGAGGGCCGACTGGAGTGGCTGATCCGTAAGGACGGCTGCATGCATTGTGCGGACCCGGGCTGTCTCAAGGCCTGCCCCGCCCCCGGGGCCATCGTGAAGTACGCCAACGGCATCGTGGACTTCCACGAGGAGAACTGCATCGGCTGCGGCTACTGCATCACCGGCTGTCCGTTCGACATCCCGCGGCTGTCCCAAAAGGACGGGAAGGCCTACAAGTGCACCCTCTGCTCCGACCGGGTGTCGGTGGGACTGGAGCCGGCCTGCGTCAAGACCTGTCCCACCGGCGCCATTACCTATGGCGCCAAGGAGGACATGGTGGAGGCCGCCGGTTTCCGGGTCCGGGACTTGAAGGAGCGGGGCTACGAAAACGCGGGGCTCTATGACCCGCCGGGGGTCGGTGGGACCCACGTGATGTACGTGCTCCAGCACGCGGACCAGCCTGGGCTCTACGCCAACCTGCCCAAAGACCCGCAGATCGACCCCTTGGTCAGCGTCTGGAAGGGCATCGCCAAGCCACTGGCCATCGCCGCCTTCGCGGCGGTCAGCCTGGCCGGGCTCTTCCATTACATCACCAAGGGTCCCAACGAGGTCTCCAAGGAGACCGAGAAGGAGTTTGAATAATGCAACGCGATCCGAACGATCTGGTCCGCTACACTCCAAGCGAGCGGCTTAACCACTGGGTGGTCGGCATCAGCTTCATCCTGCTCGGCCTCTCCGGACTCGCCTTGTTCCACCCGGCCTTCTGGCCCTTCACCATGCTCTTCGGCGGGGGCACCTGGACGCGCATCATCCACCCCTATCTGGGCGTGCTGATGGCGGTCGCCTATGTGGCCATGTTCATCCGGTTCAGCCGCCTGAACATGATGAGCCGCACGGACTGGGAATGGATCAAACGCATCCGGGAGATGGTGGACGGGGACGACCACAACATGCCGGAACAGGGCAAGTACAACGGTGGCCAGAAGCTGCTCTATTGGCTGCTCTTCTGGTGCATGCTCCTGTTGATCCTCTCGGGCGTCGCACTGTGGCGGACTTGGTTCAGTTTCCCGGTGGAGCTGGTGCGGCTTGCCGCCGTGGTCCATGCCGCCTCGGCGGCGGTGATGATCGGACTCATTATGGTCCACGTCTATGCCGCCATCTGGACCACGGGCACTATCCGGGCCATGTGGTACGGCACTGTTACCCGGGCCTGGGCTAAACAGCACCACCGCGCCTGGTACCGGGAGGCGACCAAGGAGGAGGGTTGAGCGGCTTGGCCGAGCGGGTGCGAAAGGCGGGCAGGCACTCGTCCAATTGCCTGCCCGCCTGTGGCCCGCGTGAGGGTTGAGCGCCCCCGCCCGGCTAGGCGTGGCGCGCGTACCCGATCGCGGAAAGCGCCGCCTCGATCTCCTCCAGGATCTTCGGGTCGTCGATGGTGGCCGGGACCTTATAGTCTTTGCCGTCGGCGATATTCTTCATAGTGCCGCGCAGGATCTTGCCGGAGCGGGTCTTGGGCAGGCGCTGCACGATGGCGACGGTCTTGAAGGCGGCCACCGGGCCGATCTCGTCGCGTACCTTGCTCACCAGCTCCTTCTGAATGACCATGGGGTCGCGGTCCACGCCGGCCTTCAACACCACCAGCCCGAGCGGCAGCTCGCCCTTGAGCTGGTCTGCGGCCCCGATGACGGCGCACTCGGCGACATCCTGGTGTCCGGCGAGTGCCGCCTCCATGGCTCCGGTGGAGAGTCTATGGCCGGCGACGTTGATAATGTCGTCGATGCGGCTCATGACGAAGACATAGCCGTCCTCGTCGATGTACCCGGCGTCGCCGGTCAAGTAGTAGCCGGGTTGCGCCGAGAGATAGGACTGGAAGTAGCGCTCCTCGTTGCCCCATAGGGTGGGCAGACAGGCGGGAGGCAGGGGGAGCTTGATCATGATGCGCCCGATCTCCCCGGGCTTGACCGGCTCGCCGACGTCGTCCAGGACCTCGACGCCATAGCCCGGGACTGCGCGGGTGGGGGAGCCGGGTTTGACCGGGAGCTTCTCGATCCCGATGCAGTTGGCAGCGATCGCCCAGCCCGTCTCGGTCTGCCACCAGTGGTCGATCACGGGTACTTTCAGGATGCGCTCGGCCCAATTGAGGGTGTCGGGGTCGCAACGCTCGCCGGCCAGGAAGAGTGCGCGCAACGACTTGATGTTGTAGCGCTTCAGGTGCTCGGCGTTGGGGTCGTCGCGCTTGATGGCGCGGAAGGCGGTGGGAGCGGTGAACAGGACCGAGACCCCGTGCTGCTCGACCACCCGCCAGAAGGCCCCGGCGTCCGGGGTGCCGACGGGCTTACCCTCGTAAACGATGGTGGTGCACCCGGCGAAGAGCGGAGCATAGACGATGTAGGAGTGCCCGACGACCCAGCCTACGTCCGAGGCCGCCCAATAGACCTCGCCGGCCTTCATTCCGTAGACATTGGCCATGCTCCATGTGAGCGCCACCGCGTGCCCGCCGTGGTCGCGCACCACGCCCTTAGGGATGCCGGTGGTGCCGGATGTGTAGAGGATATACAAGGGATCGGTAGCGGCCACCGGGACGCACTCGGCAGGCTGTGCCTCCGCGACCGCCTCGGTCCATCCGATATCGCGACCGGCGATCAGGTTGGCCAGGCCCTGAGGGCGTTGGAGCACGATGCAGCGATCCGGCTTATGGCTCGCCAGCTCGATCGCCTCGTCCAGGAGTGGCTTATAGAGCACTACCCGGTTGGTCTCGATGCCGCACGAGCCAGCCACCATGACCTTGGGCTTGGCGTCGTCGATGCGGGTGGCGAGCTCGCGCGAGGAGAACCCGCCGAAGACCACCGAGTGGATGGCGCCGATACGGGCGCAGGCGAGCATGGCGACCAATGCCTCCGGCACCATCGGCATGTAGAGGATGACCCGGTCGCCCTTTTCCACGCCCTGATTGCGCAGGGCCCCGGCGAAGCGCGATACCCGGTCCTGCAGCTCCCGGTAGGTGATGCGCTCGACGGAATCGGTTACCGGGCTATCGTAGATGATCGCCGTCTGCTCGCCGCGGCCGGCGACGACGTGGCGGTCCACCGCGTTATAGCAGGTATTGAGCTCGGCGCCGGCGAACCAGCGGTAGAACGGGGGGCGGGAGTCGTCCAGGACGCGATCCCAGGGCTTTATCCAATCGATAAGCGCGGCGGCGTCGGCCCAGAAGCCCTCGGGGTCGGACATGGAGCGATCATAGGTGGCTTGATAGCCCATCGTGTGTTATCTCCGGTGGTTGGATCTCGGCCCCGGGGTTGACCGGGTAACGGGACAGTCTTTTTGTGCCGGGCAACCCTAGACGCTTCCGCGGCGCCTTGCAACGGCCCTGCAAAGGGTTTTCGCTTCGGAGCCGCTACACCCGCACTGCATTCCCGGATATTCTCGTCTCCAGTGACGGATTTTCGCGAGCGTACTGGTGGCGCCGGCCCCAGAACAGCCCGCAACGCGCGGTCCCGGATAACCGGGTCGCGACCGGCGATCGGCGACGCGTCGGCTAAGTGGAGGAGAGGCACAGTGCTCCGCGACACAGCCCCAACCATGCCCTTGCGGCCCCCGCTCGGCCTGTGCAGGCGCGTTTTTTACCTCGTAGCTCTGATTGTGTCGGCGGGGCCGGGTACTTTTGCACTCTCGATCCGGGAGAACGATCCCGCCGATCTGACGAAAGACTGGGATTTGTTCGCCGTGCAGATCGCGGTGCGTTTTTAGGTGGGCGCCGCCGCGGAAACCTCGGATCGGGTACCGAGGCGCAAGGGGTTCCTGAGTCTGCGCTGGCAAGCACTGATCGCCATGACCCTGATCCTGATGCTGGTCAACGGATCGCTCGCCCTACTCGCCTACCGCCAATCGCTCTACCAATTCGAGCTGCAGCAGTCGGGCGTGCGAGAGAACCAGGCGCGTCAGCTGCGCGCACTGCTGGAAGACAATAATCGACAGATGTCGCGCCTGGTCAATCTGGTGCCCCTTTTGGGTCCGGACAGCGCGTCCCCGGGGACGGCGGACGACTTCCAGTCCCGCCTCCGTAGGGCCTTGGAAAGCGAGGGCGCCCTGCTGGGCCTGGATTGGGACATTCTCACCGTCTACTGGATCGATCCGTCCGGTGTTCCGGCCCTGGTGTGGCCAGCGGACGCAGCTCCGCCCGGCCCCGAGCTCCTGGCCCGTCTGGCCGTTGCGGACGACAGGGCCACCCAGGCTCTGGTCTGTCAGCCCGAGTGTCTCCAGTTCCTCGGGGCACCGGTGCTGTGGCGCGGTGCTCGTGCCGGGACCTTGGTCCTCGGGCGCTCCGTTTCCGACGCCTTACTGGTTTTCCACGCACTGACCGGGGCGGACGTGGCCATCTACTCCGAGCGCGGTTTGGGTCGCTCCCTTGCGGGAACGGACACGCAAGGGGCTGCCATCTATCCGGCGATCACCCGACGCGAGCGCTCGGAGCCGATCCTGCGTGCGGTTGCCCGCGAGATCGCCTCATCCCGCCCAGGCCCCGGGGTCGCCCCATTCCCCGTGCTCTTGCACTTCGATGGGCATTGGTTCGAGATTTCACGGGTTGACGCCTTGGCTCCAGGGGTCAATGGTCTGACGATCAACGAGGTGACGGCCGAGCGTCGCTCGATCCAGGCATCCGCCCGCAATAGCGTGCTGCTCGGCCTGGCCGGGCTGGTGCTGTCCGGCGCCCTGCTGTTTTCTGTCGCCCAGGCGTCGGTCGGGCGCCTGCGTCGCATCGCCGGCGCCCTCCCGCTGCTCGCGGATAACCGCTACGCCGACCTGCGCGCCCGCCTCGCACCGCTAAGCCGCCGGCCCATGCCCCGAGACGAGCTGGACACTCTGATCGAGACGGCCCAGGGGTTGACTAACCGGATGGAGCTGCTGCAGCGCGATCGGGAGTTGGCTGAAGAGCGGCTGATGTGGTTGGCGGATCACGACCCACTGACGCTTCTGCACAACCGCCGCCGCTTCAACGACGACTTTATCCGTATCCTCGATCAGGCGCTGCGCTACGGGCACAGCGGGGCACTCCTCTTCCTCGACCTGGATCAGTTTAAAGACGTTAATGACTTGAGTGGGCATCAGGTCGGCGACGTACTGTTGCAGCGGGTCGCGGACCAATTGGTCAGAATGGTTCGCCCCAGCGACCTGCTCGCTCGACTGGGCGGCGACGAGTTCGCACTGGTGCTCCCTGAGTGCAGCGCCGACGGGGCATTGACCTGTGCCGAGCGGATCCAGGCTGCGGTCCGCTCCATCCTGTTACATGAGCACGGGCGCACCCACCGGGTCACCGCGAGTATTGGCATTGCGCTCTTCCCGGACCAAGGACAGGAGACGGGGGAGCTGCTGGCGAACGCGGATCTTGCTATGTTCCAGGCGAAGGACAAGGGGCGCGGGCGTTGGCATTTGTTCTCTCCCGGGGATCAGGCGCGCGAGCAAGCGGATGCCCGGGTGCTGTGGCGCGACAAGATCGCGGAAGGGCTCCGGGAGGACCGCTTCGAGCTGTACTTCCAGCCCGTGATATCGATCGCCAGTGGCCAGGTCCAACACCTGGAGGCCTTGCTGCGCCTGCATGACGGACACGGCGAGCTGGTCCATCCGGACCGCTTCATCCCGGTGGCTGAAAAGACCGGCCAGATCCGCGCGATCGATCACTGGGTGCTGGCCCGGGCGGTGGCCATCCTGGGCGCCGAGCCGCGCTTGCGTCTCGCGGTCAACCTGTCTGCCAGCGCCATGGACGACCACTCCTTGTTACCCGACATCGAGCGGCTGCTGGCCAAGCATCGGGTCGAGCCCACCCGCCTCGCCTTCGAGCTGACCGAGACCGCCGCGGTGGAAAGTCTCTCCCGCGCGACCCTGCTCATGCGTGGCATCCAAGAGCTGGGTTGCCGCTTCGCTTTGGACGATTTCGGCAGCGGCTACGCATCCTACGCTTATCTGCGCAAGCTTCCGGTGAACGACGTGAAGATCGACGGGACCTTTATCCGCGACCTGGCGAAGAGCCGGGAGGACCGGATTGTCGTCAAGGCGATTACCGATGTCGCACACGGTATGAGAAAAAGGGTCATCGCCGAGTTCGTGGAGAGCGCCGAGATCTATGCGGTCTTGCGGGAGCTGGGGGTAGACAGCGCTCAGGGTTACTATATTGGCCGACCGGTCCCACTGTCCGAGCTGGTCTTGCCTGAAGGCTGTGTGGGCGAGGAGACCCTGGCGCCCGTTGCGGAGGAGGAGACACATGAGCGAGTCGAGACAGCGAATCCTTGAGCGCCTGCGGGCAGGCCAGTCCGGACCCGCATCGGAGCAGACGGCTCCCGGCGAGACACCCGTGCGCGCCTTCGACTGGGGACCGCAGGATCGGCTCGCCCGCTTCGTCCAGGCTCTGGAGGCGGTCCGCGGGGAGGTCTACCGAGTGGGCGAGGACTGGCCGCGCACCCTCTTCGATCTGCTGCGCGCGCGGGGGGTTCGCAGCCTCCTGTACGGACCTGGCGGCCCCTTGGGTCCCGCCCTGGAGCATAGCTGGCCGGATGCCGCGGCTATCGAGCTGCGCGCCTGGCGGGAGCCGGTCGAGAGCTGGCGGGACACCCTGTTCGACCGAGTCCCGGCGGCCTTCAGCGCTTGCCGGGGCGCCATCGCGGAGACCGGCAGCCTGGTTCTGTGGCCGGACGCCCAAGAGCCGCGGCTACTCTCGCTGGTCCCGCCCATCCATGCGGTCCTCCTCGATGCCCGCGATATCCGCACCACGCTGGCGGAGACCATGGCGGCCGAGGGTTGGGCGGACGGCATGCCCACCAATGCGCTCCTGATCACCGGTCCTTCCAAGTCGGCCGACATCGAGCAGACACTGACCTACGGGGTGCATGGGCCTGAGTCGTTGATTGTGCTGGTGCGGAGCGACGACTGATCTCTGCGCGCCGCGCGCCGCGCGGCCGACGACGGGAGACGAGACCATGGGCATTTCCGAGCGCATCGAGACCCGGCTGGCCCATTCCGCCGGACGGTCCGCAATCCGTCCGGCGGTCGGTTTCCTTAGAGGCTACCCGATCAGATGGTCTCCGGCACCATCACAATGGCCCCGCAGGGGCATTCGGTCCGGCAGATCCCGCAGCCCTTGCAGTAGTCGTAGTTAAACTCGAATCGCTGGCCGGGTCCCAGCTTGATCACTGCGTTATCCGGACAGACCCCATAGCAGTTGTCGCACTCGAAGCAATTGCCGCAGGAGAGACAGCGGCGCGCCTCGAACAGCGCATTGGTCTCGTCCAGTCCGCCAACGACCTCGTCGAAGGTCGATTGGCGACGGATGAGATCCAAGGTCGGCTGCACCGTCTTGGGTGCGTCGTCGTAGTACCAGGTATTGAGCTTCTCGTATTCGGCGAGATCGTGCTTAGGCGGAGGGGCGTAGACCGCCTCGCGTAGCCAGGCATCGATGTTGCGCGCGGCCTTCTTGCCATGGCCGATGCCGACCGTGACTGTGCGCTCGGAGGGCACCATGTCGCCGCCCGCGAAGATGCCCGGGTGACCGGTCATCATGTTGGTGCCGACCTGAACCACGCCGTTCTTGATCTCAAGCCCGGGTACGCCGTCGAGCAGCGAGAGATCGACGTCTTGGCCGAGCGCGAGCACCAGCGAGTCGGTCTCCAGGGTCTCGAGCTCGCCGGTGGGCTGGGGGAAGCCGGTGGCGTCGAGCTCCATACGCTCGACGGTCAGGGTCCCCTCGTCCGACATATTCTTGATGGTGGAGAGCCACTTGATCATGATGCCTTCTTGCAGCGCCTCCTCGACCTCGAAGTCGTGCGCGGGCATCTTCTCGCGGGTGCGCCGATAGACGATGATGGCGTCGGTTGCGCCTAAGCGCTTGGCGGTACGGGCGACATCGAGCGCCGTATTGCCGCCGCCATAGACCACCACGCGGCGGCCGAGCATCGGCTTTTCCTCCCCTTCCATGCCGCGCAGCACCTGCATGGCGTCGAGCAGATGCGCAGAGTCGCCGGCTGGGATATAGGCACGTTTTGCGATGTGGGCGCCGACCGCGAGGAAGGCGGCATCGAACCTGCCTTCCTTCATGGTCTGCTCGATGCTCTCGACCTTGGTATTGAGCCTGAGCTTGACGCCCAGCTCCAGAATGCGCTGGATCTCGGCCTCCAGCACATCGCGCGGCAGTCGGTACTTGGGGATACCGAAGCGCATCATGCCGCCGGCCAAGGGGCCCGCCTCATGGATGGTCACCTGATGTCCCATCCGCGCCAGGTGATAGGCGGCCGAGAGTCCGGACGGACCAGCGCCCACCACCAGGACATGCTTGCCAGTGGCCGCGGCGGGCGGATCGAATTTCCAGCCGAGCTTGATTGCCTGATCGCCTAAGAAGCGCTCTACCGAGTTGATTCCGACCGACTCGTCGAGCTTACCCCGGTTGCAGGAGGTCTCGCAGGGGTGATAGCAGACCCGACCCATGACCGCGGGCATCGGGTTGTCGCGCACCAGTGCGCGCCACGCCTGCTCGTAGTCGCCGGATTCGGCGTGGTATAGCCACCCCTGGATGTTCTCTCCCGCGGGGCAGGCGTTGTTGCAGGGCGGCAGCCGATCGACATAGGTCGGCTTGTAGGTGCGCCAGGTCCCGGTCTTATTGGCGAGCGAGGACCCGACATCGAGTGTGATTGCGAATGGCTTTTCCATTATTGCTGTCCTCCGTCGAGGAGTCCGAAGCGCCGGATATTGCGGTCTGCCAATGCCTGGATATGGGCGATGGAATCCAGGCGCGGGGTGGGCGAGAACAGATGCGCGAAGCGCCGTTGAGGCTTGAGATAGTCCTCCACCGGCAATTGCTTGCGGATCTTCGAGACCCCGGTCAGCTCGCCGTGCTCGGCCTCGATCACCGGGAAGACCCCGGTCTCCTTGGCCAGCCTGGCAATGCGGATCGTATCCCAGGAGTTGGTCCCCCAGCCCAGGGGGCAAGGCACGAAGATATGGATATAGCGTGCCCCGCGCAGCTCCATGGCACGTTTGACCTTGGCCTCCAGGTCGCGCAGCTCCGAGACGATGGCCGTGGCCACATAGGGGATCTCATGGGCCATGGCGATCAGCGGCAAGTTCTTGCCCTGACCGAAGACATTGCCGGGGTCTTGCCCGACCGCTGGCGTCGTAGCGGTGCGCGCGGCCCCGGGCGTAGCCGAGGACCGCTGGACCCCGGTGTTCATGTACGCCTCGTTGTCGTAACAGATATAGAGCACGTCGTCGTTGCGCTCGAACATCCCGGAGAGACAGCCGAAGCCGATGTCGGTGGTGCCGCCGTCGCCGCCCTGGGCGACCACCCGCACCTCTTTGCGACCCTTGACCCGCATGGCCGCGGCGATCCCGGTCGCGACCGCGGCGGTGTTGCCGAAGAGCGAGTGGATCCAGGGGATTTGCCAGGAGGTCTCCGGGTAAGGCGTGGAAAAGACCTCTAGGCAGCCGGTCGCATTGGCCGCGATCAACTGGTTGTCGGTCGCCTGCATGGCGGCGTCGATCGCAAAGCGCGCGCCGAGCGCCTCCCCGCACCCCTGGCAGGCACGGTGTCCGGAGTTGAGCGAGTTAGTGCGCCGCATGTCCGCCTGGACCGAGCGCTGGGACGGGTCGAGCAGCCGGTTACCGACGGTATGGGTACCGGTCTGATAGAATTTGATGGTCTGAGATGGCATGGGTATCCCCTCAACCGACTCGGGCTGCCACGACGCCCAAGTCGCGCAGCAGGTTTTCGGCGATCGGGCCTGAGCGGCGCGTGGAGCGCTGGCGCTCGAGCTCGCGGTTGACCGCGTTCCAGTCGAGATCCAGGAAGGTCAGCGGCTCCACCCGGTCGGCGATGACATCGATGAAGAGATGGCGCAACGATGCCTTGGTGATCGCCCTTCCGCCGAGCCCGGCGACCACCGTATAGACCGGCTGCGGACGGTTGCGCAGCGCCATGCGCACATCCCGCGAGACGATCCCGCCGATCCCGACCGCGAAGCATTTCTCCACCACCACCACCCGGCGGACATGGCTCAGCGCATCGCGGATCTCCGCCGTCGGGAATGGCCGGTAGGAGGTGATCCCGAGCACGCCGATCTCGATGCCGTCCTCGCGCAGATCGTCGATGGTGTCCTTGATCGTCCCCAGGACCGAGCCCAGCGCAACCACGACGGTCTTGGCGTCTTCCACCCGATAGGAATGGATGAGCCCGCCGGACTCGCGGCCGAATTTCTGCTTGAACTCCTCGGCCAACTGCGGGATCAGCTCCATCGCCTGCATCTGTTTGGCATGAGCCAGGTAGCGCACCTCGGTGAATGCCTCGGGGCCGACCATGGCCCCGATGGAGACCGGGTCCCGGGGGTCTAGCACCTGGCGCGGCTCGTAGGGGGGCAGGAAGTCGTCCACCTGCTCCTGGGTCGGGATATCCACGCCCTCGTAAGCATGCGTCAGGATAAATCCGTCCATGCAAACCATGATCGGCAGCGAGACCTCTTCGGCCAAACGGAATGCCTGGATATGCAGATCGAGCGCGTCCTGGTTGTTCTCGGCGAAGAGCTGAATCCAGCCCGCGTCGCGCATGGACATGGCGTCGGTATGATCGTTCCAGATATTGATCGGCGCGCCGATCGCCCGGTTGGCCAGCGTCATGACGATGGGCAGACCCAGACCCGATGCGTTCCAGACTGCCTCGGCCATGAACAGCAGGCCTTGGCTGGCGGTCGCAGTATAGGAGCGGGCTCCGGCCGCGGACGATCCGATGGCCACCGACATGGCGGCGAACTCGGACTCGACATTGATGAACTCGCAGCCGGTCAGGGTCCCGTCTCGCACCATCTCGCTCAATCCCTCGACGATATGGGTCTGGGGCGAGATCGGATAGGCGCAGATCACCTCAGGCCGGCACAGGGCCACGGTCGCGGCGACGGCATGGGAGCCTTCACATTGCTTCAGCACGGGCGTAATCCTCCTTTTCTTGTTTGACGAACTCATAGGCCGCGCTGGCTGCGGCGATGTTTCCGGCCGCTACTTTGCCGGAGAACTTGTGATTGATCGCCGCATGAACCGAGGCCAGCGACACCGCCCCGCTCATCGCCGCGAATCCAGCGAGCAGGATAGCGTTGGGCAGCGGGCGGCCGATGTGCTCCATGGCGATCTCGGTGGCCGGGACCGTGCACAAGTGCGAGCGGTGCCAGCCGCGGAAGCGCTCGCCGATACCCAGCTCGTCGAAGCTCTGTTTGGTGTTGATCAGGACATAGCCGTCCTGCACCAGCCCGCTAAAGACATCCACCTGGAAGAGCAGGGTGGGGTCCTGGATGATGAGACCGTCCGGCTGCATGATCGGCTCGCGCAGCCGGATCTCGCGGTCCGAGATACGGCAGAAGGCCACCACTGGCGCCCCGGTACGCTCGGAGCCGAAGCTCGGGAATGCCTGGGCGTGTTTTTTCTCAAGAAACGCGGCGATGGAGAGCATCTCCGCGCCCGTGACGCAACCCTGGCCGCCACGGCCATGTATGCGGACCTGAAACATGACGTTATCGTCCCCCTTTGGTGATTATTCGGTGCGACAGGAAGATCCTGCGCGACTCCTTTTAGCAGGTTTACGGGGGTTTGGGCACCCGTCTCGTTTCAGGCGTGTGCCGCGCCCGCGCCCACGCCGGTCCCCGCCAGTCGATTAACGTGGCGGTCAGGGCGCGATGGGCGGAGTTGGGGATTGCGTGGCCGCCGCTCGCCGCTCACAACTGCCCCTAGAGCCGCTCCAGATACCGCGCCCCTCCCAATCGCCGAGTCTGGTCGACGATCCAGCCCGCACGCCGGCGTAGGCGCCCGGACGGTCGCTCAAGCCGGTAGGCCCCGGGGGAGGGGAGCACGCCAGCCAGTAGCGCAGCCTCTTGCAGGGTCAGCTCGGTCGCCGGACGATGGAAATAGCGCGCGCTGGCAGCCCCGATCCCATAGGTGCTGGGGCTGAATTGGACGATGTTGAGATAGACCTCCAGAATGCGCTGCTTGGGCCAGAGGAGCTCGATCAAGGCGGTGAACCAGGCCTCCAGGCCCTTGCGGAGCCAACTGCGCCCGGGCCACAGGAAGAGGTTTTTGGCGGTCTGCTGGGTGATGGTGCTGGCCCCGCGCAGGTGCCCGCCGGTTCGCCAGGTCCGGATCGCCTTGCGGATCTCGACCGGATCGAATCCATGGTGCAGGGTGAAGCGTTGGTCCTCCGCGGCGATAACCGCCAACGACACGTTTCGGGGAATCTCCTCCCAGGCGATCCACTCGTTGTAGTAATGGGGGGGTTGCCGGCCCAGGGACCAGCTCTTGATGGCGTGCCGGATCATGAAAGCGGAGGCGAGAGGGTCCACCCAGCGCATGGTGCCGATCAGGAGGACGGAGCCTACGGCGAACGCCAGGGCCGCGTGAAGCGCCAAACGGGGCAGGCGTTGCGCGAGGCGCAGTGCCGGCGGTCCGAGCGGCGCGAGCTGGCACAGCAGGTTGGCAGCGGCGCTCCCCCGCGCGCAGCCGGCCGCCGGGGGTACGGAAGTGCCGACGGGAGACGCAGGACCTTCCGCCCGCGCCCCGGCCGGGCTGTCGGGCGGTGGTGCCTCCGGGGTCCCGGTCCTGGATTGCGGATCGGTCATCCGCGACGGCTCGGTCCTTGCCCCCCGCCCTTGAGCAGCGCCAGCCTCAGCATGCGTGCGCCCATGAGGTCCAACTCGTCCCAGGGGGCGCTGCATCCGCGGGTGGTCTCGATCCAGTCGGCGAAGGACCGGCGCGGGTTCAGTATGCCGGTGGCCGGGTCCACGCCGACCGGTTTGCGAGGGTCTCCGGCCCAGTGTACGGTGCGTGGAAGCTCCGGGCGGAACCAATAGAGTCGCCGCTCCACCCCCAATCCCGGGCGTGGGAGGGTCCCTGCCGGGGTGCGCACCGGGGCGCGCACGGCGAGCACCCCGGCGGCGCGGTCCGGGTCCAGGGGCAACCCCGAGTCGGCCCCCAGCTTGTCGGTGCTCAGCACCCCCTCGCCGCCCCGCTCCAAGAACCAGCGGTCGATGTCGGCGATCTGCGTTTTCTTGGGCGCGGCCCCAAAGGTATAGATCCCCTGGTCGTTCGCCAGGGCCGCCCCGCTGGCCTGGAACAGGTCCAGCATGGCCGGCTCCAGAAGGGGCAGCTGGCTGTCCCCCGGCTGTGCGCCCTGCACCAGGTCCACCAGGACCGCTAGACGATCCTCAAGCCCCGCCAGGCGTTGCAGGCGCTGGTTGGCCAGAAAGGACCCGATGCCGAGGGCAAAGCCCTGGGTCAGCTCTACGCAGCGCGCCCGCACCGGCACCGAGAGAAATCGGGGGGTGCGATGGTGGCAGGCGACCAGCCCCCAGAGCGTCCCTGAGACCTGGATAGAGAACGACAGGGAGGCAGCAACCTCCATGTTCTTCAAATATTCCAGGTGTACAGGGGAGACCGCACGCAGGTCCGAGAGACTCAAGTCCGCCTCCCGTCCGCGCAGGGAGACGATGGGCACGGGAGTTGCCCGAATGTCCGGGATCTGGCGGTGGCTGTTGATGCGATAGAGGTCTCGGGCGATCTTTGGGATGTCGGAGGCGGGGAAGCGCTGGCCCTGGTAACGGGGCTTGGTATCCGCGCTGGACTCGGCCATGACATCCCCGCAGTCGTCCGGCAGGAAACGATAGACCATCACCCGGTGATATCCTGTAGTGTGGCGCACCGCATCCGCCAGGGCCAGTGCGTAGCCTTCCAGGTCGGACTCCGATCGGGGGGCCTGGAACAGGCGTCCCAAAAGCGGGTTTGCCAGTGGCTGGACCGGGTCGTCCGCGCCCAGGGGCTCCAGCTCCAGGAGCCAGCCCGCCCCGGTGTTGGACAGCACTGCGTCGAGCCAGCCCCGAGGGGTCTCCATCAGCCCCGGCAGGATGCGCTTGCGGCCCGCCTCCGGGGGGAAGTCGGCGAGCCGGGCCGGGACCAGCGTGCTGAGCGCCAGCTCCTGCACCGGGCCCCGTGGGAGCCCGAGCCAGACATGGGCATCGGCACTCGCTACATGGACCCGCTCGTCCCCCGCGTCCCCCCCCAGCAGGACCCCGAAGGGCTGGATGGCGCCGATACGCTCCAGCCGTTCTTGCTCGCAGGCATCGAGCAGCCGGGGGTCGAATGCATGCGTCATGTGCGCGGTCCTCGATGAATCCGGGTGACGAAGAGTGAGGCCAAGACGGTCGTTTCAGGCCGCCGAGTCCACACTCGGGGCCGACCGGCGACGCGTCGCGCCTCCTGGCCAATCCGCGCGGCGCTCAGGCCGTCGAGGAATCCGCCTCTGCGGGTGGCTCGAGGAGCGCGGCAAAGGCCCCGGCCTCCAGCGGGCGATGGAACAGGGATCCTTGGGCCAGGGTACAGCGGCGCGCCAGCAGGGCTGCGCGCTGGGACTCCCGCTCCACCCCCTCTGCCACCACCTCGAGCCCGAGCGCCTGGGCCACCCCGACGATCGCGGAGGCAATGGCCTGGGCATCCGGATCATCTCCGATTCCCGCCACGAATCTCCGGGCGATCTTGAGTCCGTCGATGGGGTAACGCCGCAGTTGAGTCAATGAAGAATGTCCGGTTCCGAAGTCGTCCACATAGATTCTGGCACCCAGGGCCTTGACCGCATTCAATATCCCGGAAGTTGCCTCGGATCCGTCCATGATGGCGGCCTCGGCCAGCTCGATCCCCAGATAGTCGAGCCCAAGGCCGTGGAGATTCGCCTGGGTCTTCAGGTAATCGGCCAGATCCGTGCTGCGGAACTGCAAGGGCGAGACATTGATGAAAACCGGCACCGGCTTGAGCCCCGCCTTGAGCCAGGCGTCCAGGTGGTCGAAGATCCGGCGGGCCACCCACTCGCCCACCTGCACGATGAGTCCGCACTGCTCGGCCACCGGGATGAAGTGTGCCGGCGCCACATCCCCCAGGGGTCCGCTCCAGCGGATCAGGGCCTCGGCGGCCACCATTTGCCCATCGTTCAAGCTCACCTGAGGCTGGAAGACGAGTCTGAACTGGTCCTCCTGGAGTGCGAGCCGGATGCCGGTCTCGATCGTCGCGCGCCGCTCGGCCAGTAGCTTCATTTCCATAGAGAAAAAGTGGAGCTGGTTCTTGCCGCGCGCTTTGCCCTTATACATGGCGGTGTCCGCGGCCTTGAGCAAGGACTCGCTGTCGTGCCCGTCCTCCGGGAAGGCGGCAATCCCCAGGCTTGCGGTCACGTAGACCTCGCGACCCTGGACCCGATAGGAGGCGGAGAGATAGTCGAGGATGCGCCGCCCCAGGATCGACATCCGGTCCGAGTCCGCGTCCTCCAGGAGCAGAATAAACTCGTCTCCCCCTAAGCGCGCCACCGTGTCCTGCGGGCGCACGCACTCGATCAGGCGCGCCGCCACCTGCCGCAGCAGCTCGTCGCCCGCGTCATGGCCCAAGTTGTCGTTGATGACCTTGAAGTTGTCCAGGTCCGCGAACAGTACGTAGAGCCGCTCGCCCCGGTTGCCGGCCCGTGCGATGGCGTGCTTGACCCGGTCTCCGAACAGGTTGCGGTTGGGCAGCCCGGTCAACTCGTCGTGGGTGGCCAAGTGCTCGATGCGCTCGTGGGACGCCTTGATAGCGCTGATGTCGCTGAAGATTACGACATGGTTCTTGACCGCGCCCCGCTCGTCCATAACCGCGCCGACCGCCAGCCAGGTCGGGACTGTCTGCCCATCCTTGCGCCGGCCCCAGAGCTCCCCCTGCCACTTGCCGCGGGCGGCCAGCTCTTCCTTGATGGTCCCGTAGATCTCGGGCGGATGGCGGTCGGACTTGAGGATCGAGACCCGCTGGCCCAGGGCATTCTCGCGCGCGTAGCCTGTGATGCGGGTAAATGAGTCGTTTAACGAGATCATGACCCCGTCCGCGTCGGTGACGCAAATCCCCTCGCCTGCATAGTCGAAGACATTGGTGGCGAGCTTCAGGCCCTCCTCAGCCGCCCGCTGCTCGCTGATGTCGGTCGCCTGGGTACAGACTGCGGTGACCCGGCCCTGTGCGTTCATCAGCGGGAATCGGTTGACCCGCAGGCGGAAGACCGCTTCCCCCAGGCGCACGGTCTCCTCGGACTCCACCGACCGGCGACGGCGCATGGTGTCCAGGTCGGCCTCGCGCAGGCGCTCCGCCAGCTCCGGGTCGAAGAGCTCCGCGTCGGTACGGCTTAAGACCTGCTCGCGCTCGAGCCCGAAGAAGCCCAGATAGCGGTTATTGGCCAGCTCATAACGCCCGAGCTCGTCCTTGATGGCGAAGAGCGAGGCGGCGTTGTCCATCACCTCCAGTAGCCGGCCGCGCAGCTCCCTGGCCTGGCGCTCGGCGCGCGCGATCTCCGTATGGTCCGCGAGCGCGATCACCACGCCGCGCAGCACCCCGAGATGATCGGCATAGGGGGCTACCTGGAGTCTGAAGTCCCGGTCCTCGTCGGAGAGCATGCGGCTCATGGGCTCGCCGTCGAACAGGACCTGCTCGGCCTCCGCCGGGAGCCGGGCGAACAGATCGGGGAGCCTGAGGTTGCCGAAGGGCCGGCCGTGACTCCCGGGCCCCAGTACCAGCACCCGCTGGGCTGCGTCGTTGAAGCGGCTGACCTGGAGCTGTGCGTCCAGGACCAGGAGCGGGAGCTCCACGCTGTTCTGCACGCTCTCGAAGTCCGCATTGAGGGACGAGAGCTCCGCGGATTTCAGCAGCAGCTCCTCGTTTACTGTCACCAGCTCCTCGTTGCTCGCCTGGAGCTCCTCGTTGGACGCCTCCAGCTCCTCGTTGCTGGCCTGGAGCTCCTCGTTGGCTGCCTGAACCTCCTCGTTGAGTGCCTGCATCTCCTCGTTGCTGGTCTCCAGCTCCTCGATGACGGTCTGGAGGTGCTCCCGGGCGGCGACCAACTCGTCCTCCAGCACCCGGGCGCTTGCGTTCGCCGCCCCCTCGTCCCTGCGGGCTCGCCCGCGGGTGCTCGCACGCGGCGGGGGGGCCGGCTCGAAGCTCACGAGGAACATCTCGTCCGCCTCGCGGGGGTGGTAGGGGTGTACCGCAAGCCGCACCAGCCCGCTCGTGCCGGCTACCGCGCGGTGCTGGCGCCCGCGTGCAGGTTTGCGCTTGGTGCGGGAGAAATGCACCAGTGTCAGGAGCTCCATGCGGAGCTCCTGACCCAGCATGTTGGGCAGCTCGAGCTGGGGCGCACCCTCCGGGAGCTGGAGGAATGGCTTCAAGTCCCCGAACGTATGGGTCACATAGAGCCGGGAGTCCAGCAGGACCGAGGGCGGGAGGTAGGCATCCTGGGCGAGCTGGTTGAAGATCGCGTTGTTGGTGAGCCGGGGCTCGGACAGGTTGCGTCCCGCGATGGCCCCCAGGCGGGTATGCAGCGCCCGCACCACGGCATTGCGCCCGCCGCGTCCGCGCGGGCGGAAGATCCGCGCCTTGGCGTCCACCGCCTCGAACAGGGTCTCTTGCTGGGAGATGCTTTCCGAGCGGCCCAGAAACAGGAGTCCGTGGTCCGCCAGGGCATAGCTCATGGTGGCCAGCACCTTGGCCTGGAGCTCGCTGGAGAAATAGATCAGCAGGTTTCGGCAGGAGATCAGATCCAGCCGCAGGAAGGGCGGGTCCAGCACCAGATCCTGGCGGGCGAAGACCACCAGATCCCGCACCGTCTTGACGATCCCGTACTGATCCCCGACCGGCTGGAAATAGCGGGCCATCAGCTCTGCCGGGAGCTCGCCCAGGGCGGCCCCCGGGAAGGTCCCGCGGCGGGCCAGGTTGAGTGCGTCCAGGTCGATGTCGGTGGCGAAGATCTGGACGCCGAGGTGGCGCAGGTCGTCCCCCAGGAGCTCGGCGAGGGCAATGGCGATCGAATAGGCCTCTTCGCCTGTGGCGCAGCCAGGCACCCAAACCCGCAGCTCCGAGTCCCGGGATTTTTCTTCGAGGATCTCCTTGAGATAGGACCGCAATCGGCCGAATGCCTCGGCGTCGCGGAAGAAAGACGTCACCGAGATCAGGATGTCCTTGGCCAGGAGCTCCAGCTCCTCCGGGCGCACGATGGCCAGGTCCAGATAGGACTCCAGGCTTTCGACCCGGTTGGTGGCCATGCGCCTGCGCACCCGCCGCCAAAGGGTGGATTCTTTGTAGCCGCTAAAGTCGATCTTGGTGCGGCGGCGCACCTCCACGAGCAGCCGCCCGAAGCGCTGGGTGTCGGTCTCGTCCGGGGCCGCCAACTGTGCAGGCGGCGCGCGCTGGACGAGCTGGGCGATCTCGTGGGCGATCGCCGCAGGGGGCATCACATAGTCCACCGCCACCGTATTGATGGCGGACTGGGGCATGCCCGCGTATTTGGCGGTGTCCGGGGTCTGGGCGAAGGTGATGCCGCCATTGGCCTTCACCGCCCGGATACCCACGGCCCCGTCGCTCCCGGTTCCGGAGAGGACCACGCCGATGGCGTACTCGCCCTTCTCGTCGGCAAGCGACTTGAGAAAGAGGTTCACCGAGGGCTTAGGCCCTAAGTCCGGGCGCGGCTCCACCAGGGCGAAGACCCCGTTGCGCAGGAGCAGGTTCCATTTTGGGGGGGCGATATAGACGACCCCGGATAGCGGAGCCTCCCCGTCCTCCACTGCCTTGACCAGCATGCCGGTCTCCCGCCCGATCAGCTCCACCATCATGCTGCGATAGTGGGGCGAGAGGTGCTGGACAACGGCGAAGCTGCAATTGAGCCCGGAGGGCAGGGCGCCGATCAGGAGCGAGAGTGCCTCCAGCCCCCCGGCGGAGGCGCCGATCCCGGCGATGTAATGGGACCTTGGGTCGGGGGCGTGCCGGGATTCGTCCGGCACCGAGGCCTCGGTGTCGAGGTCGGTTGCGATTCCGGTCTCGCTGGCGTTCATGGCGCTCCGATGCGGTCGCTGGTCTGCGCCAGCGACCGATACGCCTGCTCGAAGACCTGCAATGCGGCGGCGACTGTCTTTTCGGGGTCGATCAGACCGACGGCGACCAGCCCGTCCAGCGCGGCACCGAAGCCCTTCCAGACCGCCGAGGTCGATTCCCCGTGGAAGTCGAGCAGGCCCCCCTCCGGGATCGCATCGCCCAAATGGCGTCGCAGGTGCCGGGCGATGACCCGCCCCCCCAGGGTCGCCCCCTCCAGGACATAGAGTCCCCCCAGGGTCGCGCTCAGGTCCGCGGGCACGGGCAGCTCCCCGGTCGTCGGGGTCGGGATCGGGAGTCCATGTGCCTCAAGCTCCCGCATCAGGGTCGGGAGCTTGGGCCGCAGCCCCAGGGCCGGTTCTGCGCCCGGGCTGGACTGCAAGTCCGGCGGAAGACCGGAGCGCAGGGCTGCATAGAGCGGCGCCTCCAGGGTTCCGTACAGTCGGGCGATGGCACACAGATAGCCCCGATAGTCCGCAAGCGTCACCTCGGACGAGGTGAGCCGCGCCATGGCAGGCAACCGCTCCACTGCCGCGTGGGCCTGCGCTGTGGCCAGGCGCAGGGTCTCCAGGAGTCCGCGGGGCGCGAGGTTTGCGGGGTTCTGGGATGGAACGCGAATATCGGAGTCGGGTGGGGCAGGGTCCTGCATCGGGCCATAGGCATGTGGACCGTCGTAATACCAGTGTAACAGCCCCCTGAATGGGGGAATAGCGCGCGGTCCCGGCGGTCGCGCCGCTGTCCTAGTCGGCCTGCTGGCTGCTAACCTTTCGCTCCCCTCGCGAGAGGTGCGAAACGCCATCCGATAAATGCCTTACAGGAGAAGTGCACATGCCTAAGTGGCTCCCCTATGCCGCCCTTGCCGCCCTGACCGTCCTGGCGATCGGTCGCTACTGGCGCACCGAGACCCCCGGGATCGCCGCCCCCCCCGAGACCCCGGCGATCGTCTCGGCCGCCGACCCCGCCGGAGCCCCGGCCGCGGGTGCGGGTGCGGGTGCGAAGCATCCTCACTCCCAGGCTGGGTCTCGCGGGCACGCCCATTGGTCGTATGAGGGTCCCGAGGGCCCCGAGCACTGGGGCGAGTTGGACCCCGCCTATGCCGCCTGCGCCCGGGGGACCCATCAGACCCCTATCGATATCCATGACGCGGTAGATGCCGACCTCCCCGCCCTCGCCATCGACTACCGGACCTTGGGCTACGAGGTCGTCAATAACGGTCACACCATCCAGGTCAACGTGGCCCCAGGCTCCAGCCTGACCCTCGACGGGGTTTCCTACGAGCTCAAGCAGCTCCATTTCCATACCCCGAGCGAGAACGAGGTGGACGAGCGCCACTACGCCATGGAGGCCCATCTGGTCCATGGGGATAAGGATGGACACTTGGCCGTCATCGGGGTGCTCTACCGGGAAGGGCCCGAGGACTCGGCCATCGCCCGGGTCTGGTCAGAGAGCCCCAAGAGCACCGGACCGGCGCGGACGCTCTCCGCCCCGGTCGACCCCAATACGCTGCTACCCAAGGGTCGCAACTACTATACCTTCGAGGGCTCTTTGACCACCCCGCCCTGCACCGAGGGGGTGAAATGGATCGTGCTGAAGGAGCCGCTCACGGTCTCCAAGGAGGAGGTTGCCTTCCTGGAGCAGGCGATGCACGGGCACAACAGCCGGCCAGTCCAGGCGCTGCATGCGCGGGCGGTCTTGCGCTGAGCCTGGGCTGCCCCGGCATTCATGCCCGGGCGGTCCTGCGCCGAGTCCGGGGTTATCGCCCTCCGGGCGCCTGGGTTAAGGGCCCAACGCCCAGCCCCACTGGCGTTCTTGCCGGCTTGGCGCGAGACCTTCCGGGCTCAAGAGCCCCTGTCGGGTGTGTCTTCGAGGTCGACACCCCCATGATGGTCCTCGTGGACTGGGGCGTTCGGACCCTGGTCATGGTCGGCGGGGCTCCCGTGCGCATGCAGATGCAGGTGGACGAGATGGCGGATGTGCGGGTGGCAGTGACCAGACGGCCATCGGCAAGCTGCACTGCCCGGGTCGCCAGGCGCTCCAGGAAGCGGCGGTCGTGGGAGACGATGAGCATCGCCTGATCGAGTCCCGGCAGGTGCCCGATCGGGCGCTCCTCGGTCGCTTCGTCTAGCCCGTTGGTGGGCTCGTCGAGGAGCAGCGCGGCGGCCAGCACCGCGGCCTGGGGCAGTCGGTCATGGTCCAACCGATGCAAGGCCGTAGCCACTAGCCCCGCCGAGACCAGCGCCCCGACGATCAATACCGGGGCGGACAATACTCCGTCCGGGATATGCGCCATGGTTGCCCGGTCCTGACTTCATGTCCCGGGTCTGGACCCAGATGAGCGCCCCTGCCTCCACCGGTAACTCTTTGACATCCGGGTTCTTCATCGGTTTGTCGCCTTCCAGGAGTGCGGCGAAGCCCCACCAGCCGGCCCGCGGCATCGCATAGCTGAAGACCCCGGTGGCATCGGCCTTAACGACTTGCGTGACATAGGGGTCCGCGGGCGCCGTCACCGAGCCGTCGTTGCGCCATTCCACTTCCACTTCCGCGAAGGGCGCCGGTCGGCCGTCGCGTTTCACGATCCCCTGGAACAGGTTGCCGGTCCAGAGCCCATAGGGCCGCACCAGGGGCACGATCTCCACCGGCAGCCCGAGCTCCGTATCCCAGCCCTCCTCCGCGCCGTAGGCGTCTACGAAGACCTTGGTGTAATGGACGATCATCACACCCTCGGCCGGCTCCCAATAGGGAGCGGGCTCGACGAAAAAGACGTAGTCCCCCGGGCGCTTGATCGGACACATCGTTACCGGGCAGAGGTCCAGCTTCCCCGGCCAAGTCGCGCATCCACCGGGCATAGCAGCGCGGTGCAAGTCGCTGTCCTGGACTAACCGCAGGGAATAAGCTCCAGACACTGCTCCAGCGATTCGCGCCAATCGGGCATATAGAGCCCGAAGGTCTGTTGGAATCGGGTGTTGTCGAGCACCGAATAGCCAGGGCGCTTGGCGGGGGCCGGGTAGTCCGAGGAGGGGATGGGGATCAGCCGGCACTTGAGGTCGCAGCGCTCCAGGATGGCGCTGGCAAAGCCGAACCAGCTCACCTGGCCGGCACCGGTCAGGTGATAAAGCCCGCCGACCTCCTTGAGGTCGATGTCTCCGCGGAGGACCCGGTAGAGCAGCAGGGCGGTCATCTCCGCAAGCATCCGGCTCCAGGTGGGAGAGCCCACCTGATCGTCGACGATACGCAGCTCGTCGCGCTCCCGGAAGAGCTTCAGCATGGTCAGCAGGAAGTTTGCCCCGCGCGCCCCGTAGACCCAGCTCGTGCGCAATACCAGCGCCTGGGCCCCGGACTCCAGTAGCGCCAGCTCCCCGGCCAGCTTGGTCTCGCCGTAGACATTAAGTGGCCCCGGGGCGTCGGACTCCTTGTAGGGGTGGTGGGCGTTGCCGGGAAAGACGAAATCGGTGGAGTAATGGACGATCGGGGTGCCGCGGGCGGCAAGCAGTGCGCCCAGCTCCCCCACTGCATCGGCATTGATCCGGCGTGCCACGTCGATCTCGGTCTCGGCCTTGTCGACGGCGGTGTAAGCGGCTGCGTTGACCACCGCGTCCGGCCTCGACTCGTCCACCAGGCGCTTGAGCAGGCCCTTGTCCAGGAGGTCCACGATAGGACCGTAGCCGCCCTCGATGGAGGCGGCGATGACCTCGCCCAATCCGGCCAGGGTGCGACGCAGCTCCCAGCCCACCTGGCCGTTGGCTCCGATCAACAGGATGCGTGGGCGCGGCACGGCGCGGGTCCGGTCAGTCATGTGTAATCCTCGTAGGCGGGGAGTCGGTCGGCCGCGATGTCTGCAAGCATCGCGGCCTCGTTGTCTTTCTTGGAGAGCTCCGGGCGCCCCAGGGGGATGAGCTCAAGGGGCCATTGGATGCCGATCGCCGGGTCGTTCCAGCGGACGGCAAACTCGGTCTCGGGGCGATAGTAATCCGAGCACTTGTATGCGAACAGCGCTGTTTCGCCGGTGACCAGGAAGCCATGGGCAAACCCGGGCGGCACCCAGAGTTGTCGCTTGTTCTCGCCAGAGAGCGTCACGCCCACCCACTGGCCAAAGCTCGGGGATCCGCGGCGCACATCCACTGCGACATCGAATACCTCGCCCGCGAAGACCTGCACTAGCTTGCCCTGGGCGGAAGGGTGCTGGATATGCAAACCGCGCAGCACGCCCCGGCGCGAGAACGAAAGATTGTCCTGGACCAACCGATCCGGGATGCCGAGCTCCGCATAGCTGTTGTTGCGGTAGGTCTCCATGAAGAACCCGCGCTCGTCGCCCCAGACCTTGGGTTCCAGGATGAGACAACCGGTGACCTGGGTCTCGATGACGTTCATATCGACCAGCCCCGCTGCAGCAGTCCGAGCAGATATTCCCCATAGCCGCTCTTGCGCAGATCTTCGGCGATGGTGCGAAGCCGATCTTCGTCGATCCAGCGCTGATGAAAGGCGATCTCCTCGGGACAGCATATCTTGAGTCCCTGACGCTTCTCGATGGTCTCGATGAATGCCCCGGCCTGCATCAGTGACTCGTGGGTGCCGGTGTCGAGCCAGGCAGTGCCGCGGCCCATGCGCTCCAAGCGCAGCTCGCCCCGCTCCAGATAGCGGTTGTTGAGGTCGGTGATCTCCAACTCCCCGCGCAGCGAAGGCCTCAAGCCCTCGGCCAGCTCGCAGACCTTGTTGTCGTAGAAATAGAGTCCGGTTACCGCCCAATTGGACTTGGGCTCCGCGGGCTTCTCCACCAGACCGATTACCTGGCCCTGGTCGTCGAGCTCGGCAACCCCGTAGCGCTCCGGGTCCGAGACCCAGTAGCCGAAGACCGTAGCACCCTGGTCGCGGGCGCTGGCTGCCTTAAGCTGGTTGCCCAGTCCCTGACCGTAGAACAGGTTGTCCCCCAGGATCAGACAGGCGGGGTCGCCGGCGACGAACTCGCGGCCGATCAGGAATGCCTGGGCCAGTCCGGCCGGCTCGGGCTGCTCCGCATAGCCGAGTCGGATGCCCCACTGGGAGCCGTCCCCCAGCAGGCACTCGAACATCGGCAGGTCCCGGGGCGTGGAGATGATCAGGATCTCGCGCACCCCCGCCAGCATGAGCGTGGACAGGGGATAATAGATCATGGGTTTGTCGTAGACGGGAAGCAGCTGCTTGCTGACCGCCCGGGTAATGGGATAGAGCCGGGTGCCGGAGCCGCCCGCCAGGATGATGCCTTTACGGTTCATGGTAACAACCAGTGACTAGTGGCGAGTGTCCAGTGAGTTTCGTGCGGATAGGCGCATCCGGGTCAATAAAAAGAAAGGCCCAGGGCCGTCGGACACGCATCGCAAGATGCGTGGCGCTAGACGGTGGCCCCCAGGCGCTCGCCGCGGTAGCTGCCGTCGGTTACGCGGCGGCACCATGCGCTATTTTCCAGATACCACCCGACCGTGCGGCGCATCCCGGTCTCGAAGCTCTCCCGGGGCTCCCAGCCCAGCTCGCGTTTTAGCTTGCTCGCATCGATGGCATAGCGGCGGTCATGGCCCGGGCGGTCGGCGACGAAGGTCTTAAGTCTGGCGTGGGGGCGATGGGGCGAGTCTGGTAGCAGCTCGTCGAGCAGCTCGCACAGGGTGTCGACTACCTGAAGGTTGGTGCGCTCGCTGTTGCCGCCCACGTTGTAGACCTCTCCAGGCGTGCCGGCTTGCAGCACGCTCAGGATCGCCCGGCAGTGGTCGGTCACATAGAGCCAGTCCCGGATATTGCCGCCGTCGCCGTAGATGGGCAGCGACTCCCCGCGCCGGGCCTTCAGGATCGTCAGTGGGATGAGCTTTTCGGGAAACTGGTAGGGTCCGTAGTTGTTCGAACAATTGGTGGTCAGCACCGGCAGCCCGTAGGTGTGGAACCAGGCACGCACCAGATGATCGGAGGCCGCCTTGGAGGCCGAATAGGGCGAGTTGGGGGCATAAGGAGTCGTCTCGGTAAAGAGACCCTCGGGCCCCAGCGATCCATAGACCTCGTCGGTGGAGATGTGCAGGAAGCGGAATCCCTGTCGCGACTCGCCAGCCAACCCGGACCAATAGGCGCGGGCGCAGTCGAGTAGGTTGAATGTGCCGACCACGTTGGTATCGACGAACTCCGCCGGCCCGTCGATGGAGCGGTCCACATGGCTCTCGGCCGCGAAGTTGACGAGTGCGTCCACCTCGTATTCGCAGAGCAGGCGCGCGACCAGGGCTCGGTCGCGGATGTCCCCCTGGATGAAAACATGGCGCGGGTTACCGCTCAAGGGTGCGAGCGTATCCAGATTGCCCGCATAGGTGAGCTGATCGAGGTTCACTACCCGGCAATCGGTCTCGTCCATCAGGTGATGGACGAAGTTGCCGCCGATGAAGCCGGCCCCGCCGGTGACCATCAATGTGCGCATGAAACCGCTCTCCGAGACTGTGATTCGGTCCCCGGTCGATGAAGCAGAAATCCGGGATCAGAACGGGATGTCGTCGTCGAACGGCATTCCGCCAGAATCCGGTGCGGGGGCGGCGGGCTGCGGTGCACCACGGCTCGCGGCGGGCGCGGACTGGCTGCGGGGTGCATCGTCGAAAGGCACGGAGGAGCTGCCGCCGGGCCGGCTGTCGAGCATCTGCATGGTCCCACTGATGTCCACCACCACTTCGGTGGTATAGCGGTCCTGGCCGTCTTGGGTCTGCCACTTACGGGTACGGAGCTTCCCTTCTACATAGATCTTGGAGCCCTTGTGCAAATACTGCTTGACGACCTCCGCGATCTTGCCGAAGAACACCACGTTGTGCCACTCGGTGCGCTCCTGGACCTCGCCGGTATTGCGGTCTTTCCAGGACTCGCTTGTCGCGATCCGAATGTTTGCCACAGGATCGCCGCTCGGCATGTAGCGCACCTCCGGCTCCGCCCCCAGGTTACCGATCAGGATGACTTTGTTGACGCCTCTCGACATGATTTCCCTCGCACCCGCCCGGGCGGGTCAGCAGTGACGGATCAGGACTCCGCGCGGCTCAGGCAGCGGAAAATGCTTGTAATCTTGCCGAATCCAGCTCGCGGCTGTCCACTTTGAGGTAGGCCATCCCCTCCTCCGGGACCACCACCGCGTCGCGTACCCCGCGCACCGCGAGCAGCCGGCGTTGAAGACTCAGGGTCTCGTCCGGATCGATCGCCCCCACCCGGATCGTCTGGTTGCTGAGCCGCTCCGGTGCCGCCATGGTTCTGGCCACCAGGAGCCAGGCCAGGGCAGAGAGCGCTGCAAACAGAAACACCGAGGGCGCGCCCAAAAACTGGTAGACCGCACCGCCCGCCACGCCACCCAGGAAGGCGCCGATGAACTGGGATGTCGAATAGACCCCCATGGCGGTTCCCTTGGCCCCGGCCCGCGCGATCTTGGAGATGATGGATGGGAGCAGGGCTTCGAGCAGGTTGACTGCGGTGAAGAAGACCGTGAGCAGGATCAGGACCGGCACCAGCCGGGTGCCCCACAGTGCGAAGCCCGCTGTGGTCAGTCCGAGCACCGCGATGGCCCCCAGGAATACCGGCTTGATGCGGTTGCGCCCCTCGGCCATGACGATGAAGGGCACCATACCGCCGAGCGCAATCAGCAGCACCGGCAGATAGATCTCCCAATGGTGTGCGGCGTCTACGCCCGCCTTGACGATGGCCGGAGGGATGACGAGGAACATGCCGGTCATCATCAGGTGGAGCGAGAAGATCCCGAAGTTGAGCCGCAGGAGCTGCCCGTCCCGGAGCACCCCGCCGAGCTGGTTGGCTACAGGCTCCGCATCGCGGTGGACGGACCGGCGGCCCGGGTTGGGCACCACCCGCCAAAGTACCAGGATGCCGCCGAAGGCGAGGATGGCCGTGAGCCAGAAAACCCCAGAGAGCCCCCATAGTTGGGCGATGGCAGGCCCCAGGATCATGGCCAGACCGAAGGCGATACCGATGCTCGCACCCACCCCGGCCATGGCCCGGGTACGCACCTCGTCGCGGGTCAGGTCTGCGGCGAGCGCGGTGACTGCGGCGGACACCGCCCCGGCCCCCTGGATGACCCGTCCCAGGATCACCCCCTCGATGCTGGTCGACAGAGCCGCCATGACGCTCCCGGCCACGAAGATCGCGAGCCCGCCGTAGATCACGGGCTTGCGCCCGATCCGGTCGGAGAGCATGCCGAAAGGGATCTGAAGCATCGCCTGGGTAAGCCCGTAGGCCCCGATCGCGAGCCCGATCAGGAGCGGCGTGGCCCCTTCGAGCCCGGTCGCATAGAGCGAGAAGACCGGCAGGATCAGGAACAGCCCGAGCATGCGCAGGCCATAGATCCCGGCGAGTCCCACCGCGGCGCGGCGCTCGTTGGGGGTGAGTGGGATGATCGCGGGTTTGGGAGGATTCACGGGCAGCGCCCTGGGCGTGGAGACGGCAAGAGACCGCATGATATACCGGCCAGTGGCGAGTGGCGAGTGGCGAGTGGCGATTTTTTCTTTCCGATACAGGTGGATACTCGAAAAACGGCCGAAAAGCTCAAGCGCATCCGGTAGATCGGCATCCACCAGCGGGAGCGGGAGGCCAGCGGATCCGACTTTGCGTCCCCCAGCCGCCCCTTCGCATAATCCGCGGGTATCGTCGGGGCTCAGCCCAACCCACAGGAGCTTAAGATTCGATCATGGATAGCATCCGCATCCGCGGCGCCCGTACCCACAACCTCAAGAGCCTGGACCTGGACCTTCCGCGCGACCGATTGATCGTGCTGACCGGGCTCTCGGGCTCCGGCAAGTCGTCGCTCGCCTTCGACACCATCTATGCGGAGGGCCAGCGCCGCTACGTGGAGTCGTTGTCGTCCTACGCCCGCCAGTTCCTCTCGGTGATGGAGAAGCCGGACATCGATCGCATCGAGGGTCTGTCCCCGGCCATCTCGATCGAGCAGAAGACCACGTCGCACAACCCTCGCTCAACGGTCGGCACCATCACCGAGATCCACGACTATCTGCGGCTACTGTTCGCCCGGGTCGGCACCCCGCGCTGTCCGACGCACGGCGAGCCGCTGGAGGCACAGACCGTTTCCCAGATGGTCGACCAGGTATTGAGCCTTACGGAGGGCGAGAGGCTCATGCTCCTCGCCCCGGTGGTCTCGGCGCGCAAGGGCGAGTACCAGCGTCTGATCGGAGAGCTGTATGCCCAGGGATACGTGCGGGCGCGCATCGACGGCATCATCCACGAGCTGGACGCACCGCCGGAGCTGGACCCCAAGCGCAAGCACGATATCGAGGCGGTCATCGACCGCTTCCGGGTGCGCCCGGACCTGCGGCTGCGTCTGGCTGAGTCGTTCGAGACGGCGCTGCAGCTCTCCGGCGGTATCGCGCGGGTCGGTCGCATCGACGAGCCGGACCGTCCGGAGCTGACCTTCTCGGCCAACTTCGCCTGCCCGGTCTGCGGCTACAGCATCCCGGAGCTTGAGCCGCGTATCTTCTCCTTCAACAACCCCGCAGGGGCCTGTCCGAGCTGCGACGGATTAGGGGTCGAGCAGTTTTTCGACCCGGCGCGGGTGATTGCCCAGCCGGGCGCGAGCCTCGCGGACGGTGCCATCCGCGGCTGGGATCGGCGCAACTCGTTCTATTTCGAGCTGATTCGCGCCTTGGGCGCGCACTACGGGTTCGACGTGGAGTCACCCTGGTCGGACCTGGCCCCGGAGGCCCAGCAGATAGTCCTCTACGGCTCCGGCAAGGACAAGCTCAAGCTCAAGCTGCCGCACGACTCGGGCAGCGGAAAGCTCCGGCCATTCGAGGGGATTATCCGCAACATGGAGCGGCGCTACCGCGAGACCGAATCCAACGCCGTGCGCGAGGAGCTGGCCCGATTCATCTCGCTGAAGCCCTGTCCGGCCTGCAACGGTGCGCGTCTGAACGAGTCGTCGCGCCATGTATTCGTCGCCGAGCGCAATCTCCCCGCGGTCTCGGCCCTGCCGGTCGGGGACTGTCTCGCCTGGTTCGCCGGCCTGACGCTGCCCGGTCGGCGCGGCGAGATCGGGGCCAAGATCGTCCAGGAGATCGCCACCCGACTGCGGTTCCTGTCCGACGTGGGTCTGGACTATCTCAGCCTGGAGCGCAGCGCGGAGACCCTCTCAGGCGGAGAGGCCCAGCGGATTCGACTCGCCAGTCAGATCGGCGCCGGCCTGGTGGGTGTCATGTACATCCTGGACGAGCCGTCCATCGGGCTTCACCAGCGCGATAACGAGCGGCTGCTGCGTACGCTCAACCACCTGCGCGACATCGGCAACACCGTCATCGTGGTCGAGCACGACGAAGAGGCCATCCGCGCCGCCGATCTGGTCGTGGACTTGGGTCCGGGTGCCGGGGTCCATGGCGGCGAGGTGGTCGCACAGGGCACTGCGGCCGAGATCGCAGCCAACCCGCGCTCGCTGACCGGCCGCTATCTGTGCGGCGACCTGCGCATCGAGATCCCGACTCGACGCACCCCGCCCGACCCCGAGCGCCAATTGCGCATCCTGGGTGCCCGGGGCAACAACCTGCGATCGGTCGATGCGGCCATCCCCATCGGCAGCTTCTGCTGCATCACCGGGGTCTCGGGCTCCGGTAAATCGACGCTGATCAACGACACGCTATTCCCTGTCATCGCCCGCCGATTGAACGGGGCCAGCCTCACCCCCGCCCCACACCGGGCCATCGAGGGCCTGGAGCACTTCGACAAGGTCGTCGATATCGACCAGAGCCCCATCGGACGCACCCCCCGCTCCAATCCCGCGACCTATACCGGGCTCTTCGGCATGGTGCGCGATCTATTCGCCTCGGTCCCCGAGTCGCGCGCCCGCGGCTACGGACCCGGCCGATTCAGCTTCAACGTCAAGGGCGGGCGTTGCGAGTCCTGCAAGGGCGACGGGCTCATCCGGGTCGAAATGCACTTCCTGCCCGACATCTATGTGCAATGCGATACCTGCAAGGGTCGCCGCTATAACCGGGAGACACTCGAGATACGCTATAAGGGAAAGACCATCGACGAGGTGCTCGCTCTCACCATCGAGGATGCACTTCCATTCTTCTCCCCGGTCCCGGTCATCCACAGAAAGCTTCAGACGCTCATCGACGTGGGGCTTTCCTATGTGACGCTTGGTCAAAGCGCGACGACCCTCTCCGGCGGCGAGGCGCAACGGGTCAAATTGAGCCGCGAGCTCAGCAAGCGCGATACCGGCCGCACGCTCTATATCCTGGACGAGCCCACCACTGGGCTTCATTTCCACGATGTGAAGCAGCTGCTCGATGTACTGCATCGCTTCCGCGACCACGGCAACACGGTCGTCGTCATCGAGCACAACCTCGATGTCGTCAAGACCGCGGACTGGGTGATCGACTTAGGCCCGGAGGGCGGCGATAAGGGCGGAGAGGTGATTGCGGTCGGCACCCCGGAGCAGATTGCCGCGGATCCGCGGTCTCATACCGGGCGGTTTCTCAAGCCTTTGTTGGAGCGCGGTAGATAATGTCGCCCCCGCGAAATAGAGCATCGCCTCCTCGCAGGCGTTATCTAAGTAACGATATACTTGATCTAGCGAAACCGTTACGATTCGTCCACCCCGCCTTGGGCGGCCATCAACAGACCGCGAGGCAAACCATGGGAGCGGAACCGATCATGGACTCCAGCCGCAACGCCTCTGCCGACCTCGTGTTCCCCCCTGACGAGGCCGCCATCCTGGCGCTTCGGGCTGAGTTGATGGTGCGCCTGCGCGAGACCCTGGTCGACCGTGGCTGGACCCAGGCCCAGGCCGCCGAGCAGCTTGGGATCGGACAACCGCGGGTCTCTGATCTGGTCCGCGGCAAGCATGACAAGTTCAGCTTGGACATGCTGGTACGGCTGACGACGCGCGCCGGGCGGCGGGTCGAACTCTTGGTACGGTAAACCATCGGTTGCCAAGTTGATCGCTTCATCAAGCCGTTTTCGGGGGCGGGGACTGCTAAGTCCTAAACTAAACGTCCACAATCTAAATCCAGCGAGCAGTGCACCGTTTCAACAGCATGGACACCCTGAGCAACGATCTTTACCGCCCTGGCACGGAACCCGACCAGCTCGCAGACACCCACAGCCTCCTGCGCCGCGAGTACGCGGCAGATTGTCGACCCTGGGTCGTGGCCTACTCCGGGGGCAAGGACTCCACCCTGCTGCTCCAGTTGGTCTACGAGCTTGTTTTGGAGCTTGGACCCGCGGCGAAGAAACCGATCTTCGTGGTTGCCTCGGACACGCGCGTCGAGGCACCGAACGTCGAAGAATACCTGGCGGACCGCTTGTCCTGCGTGTCCGCCCATGCCCGTGCGAATGGCCTGCCCGTTCAGGTGCACCGGGTTCAGCCGACGCCCGCACAGAGTTTTTGGGGCAACCTGATCGGCAAGGGTTATCCGTCGCCGACGCGCTGGTTCCGCTGGTGTACCACCAAGATGAAGATCAAGCCCTCGCGGGCGGTGATCGACGGCATCGTGCGGAAGTACGGCGGAGTTGTACTGCTTTTGGGAACCCGCTTGGACGAGAGCGCTCATCGTGCGCAACGGATGGAGGGGCGCGCAACCAACAGCCGCGGGCTCAATCCCCACGGAGAGATTCCGGACGCATTAGTGATGACGCCAATCGCGGACTGGACGACGGATCAGGTCTGGGAGTATCTATTTACGCACAACCCGCCGCCCTGGGGCGGCACCCACGATTTCATGCTTGACCTCTACCGTCAGGCGAGCGGCGGCGAGTGTCCGGTGGTCCTGGATCTCAACACGCCCTCCTGCGGTGGAAGCCGGTTCGGCTGCTGGACCTGCACCGTCGTCAAAGAGGACAAGTCCATGCGCGGATTCATCGACTCGGGCGCGGCCTGGATGCGGCCGCTCAATGAATTCCGCAACTGGCTCAAAGAGATCCGCGAAGATGCCAGCATGCGCGACGGTATCCGCCGCAACGACTCGATCGGAGCCGGCCCGTTCAGCTCGCAGACCCGCAAGCTCATACTGCGTCGGCTCCTGGAGCTGGAAAAAACCGTGGGTCGTCGGCTGATCGACGATGCCGAGATCGCTTATATTCAGCAACAGTGGACCGACAAGTTCGATGTGACCGACAGCGCATTGGCCATCGCCAGAGAATACGGAAGGGAGGTTGGAGCCGTGACCCTTAAAGCAGAAGATCTATCCAGGGACATCGCACTGATCGAGGAGCTTGCCCCCAGGTTCGAGGTCCAGAGCATTTGGGCCACTGACCTTTACAGCCTGGTCAGCGAACGGTACCCGTCCCTGGATAGCCCGAGCAGTCGACAGCAGCTCTTGGAAGACGTCATCAAGGTCGTTGAAAACGCCGTTCGGCAGGCCGACAGGACCGAGCCGGTATCATGATCTTCGAGAGTATTCGACTCACCAACCTGTTTTCTTATTACGGGCTGCAGGAGATCGACCTGGGTACCCCGGAGCCGGGGCGCAACGTCTGTCTCATCATGGGACGCAACGGCTTCGGCAAGACCAGCCTGCTGAACGGACTCAAGCTACTCTTTACCGGCGTCCATTACGAGCCCTTGCGCCGTGCGGTCCAGCGTTCCCGCATGCCCACGGTTAACCAATATGTGGTGGGCGTCGGCGACGACTGGTGGGGGATCATGAACCGGCGGGCGCGCACCGAGGGTCAGACCCGTTGCGCCGTCCGACTAGTCTGGCGCGAGGGCGGCGGCCAAGTCACGGCAGAACGGTCCTGGCGCATCGAGAACGGGAGCTGGGATGGCATCGAGTCGCTGACCGTCGCCACCGCCACCGAGACCTTCCGGGAGGAGGCGGCACAGGCGTTTCTCGACCGTCGTCTGCCCCAAGATTATGTTTATTTTTTCCTCTTCGACGGGGAGCAAATCCAGGAGTTGGCAGAGGCCAATCGGGACGTTCAGCAACGCCAGATGGAGCGTCTGCTGGGGATCGGTGCGATCGAGGCACTGCGCTCCACCTTGAGCCAAGCTATCGGCCGCTGGCAACGCAGCGACCTGGAGCCCCAGGCCCGGGCGGACCTGGAGCGTCTGGAGGGGGAAGCCAGAGCGCTCGAGGCCGAGTGCGCTCTTCTGGATGGTAAACGGGCGACCCTGGGACAGGAAATCGAAAACGATACGGACGCGCTACTCCGTATACGCCGTCGTATCGAGGGGTTAAGCGCGTATGTCCATCGCCACAACGAATCCGAGCTGAAAGAAGCTCGGGCACGCATCCAGGCAGAGCGGGCCGAGTCCCTGGACCGCATCTCGGCCCAAATCCCGCGGGATATGGCACTCCTGGTCAATCCATCGCTGGTCAGGCGCGCTCTGGAACGCCTGGACCGGGTGCTGGGCAGCGATGCCAACGCGCGTGCCCGGATCCTGGAGTCTCTGATCGATACGTTGCCGAAGCGTCTCTTCGATCTGCCCGAGCTTCCCGACCCGGATATCCGCGACAGTCAGCGCGCCTATTATCGCTACAAGCTAATGCGTTTACTGGAGCAGGAGTCGGAGGCGGCCAGCGACACCCTGGACCCCACCTTTGCACCCGACCCGCAGACGGCCGCCGCCGCTCGCGACCAGCTTGCACCCTATGCCCAAGCGGACGCCCTCCGCTCGGCCCGAGCCGAGGATCTGCGCCGTCTACAGGGCTTTGCAGCGGCGCTGCGCCAGTTGGAGGCTGATCTGCTGAATGTCGGGACGCTCTCGGAGGAAGAGCGGGGACGCTATGACCGCTATGTCGGGGAACGCGATGAGCTGGAGCGCGGCCTGGATGCCAAGAAGAAGCGGCACACTGAGCTTGGCGGTGAGTCTGCCAGCCTGCGACGCAAACTCGCCGATGCCCGTAGCCGGGCTGAGCAGGCCAAGACCAAGATCGGAAAGAACCGGGTCACTGAGGACAAGATCGATACCGCCCGCCGCCTGGGTAACCTTTTCGGCGACCTCAAGGACGCCCGCAAACAGGCCCAGCGAGAGGAATTGGAGACAGCCATCAACCGCCACTTCCGGGTTCTGATGATATCCCACCACTTGATCGACCGGGTAGAAGTGGACGAGGATTTCGGGCTGCGTTACCTGGATCGGGATAGCCGTTCTATCGGCATGGGCAGCCTGTCTGCCGGTATGAAGCAGCTTATGGCCACCGCCCTGTTGTGGGCGCTGAGCGAGGTCTCTGGGAAGCAAGTCCCCTTGGTGGTCGATACCCCCTTGGCCCGCATCGACCTCGCCAACCAGGAAGCCATCTTGCGCCACTATTACCCCAATGCCGCGGCCCAGGTCATAGTCCTGCCCACGGACTCCGAGCTGGACGCGCGTAAGCTCAAGCTCATCGCCGGGCATGTCTATCGCGCCTACCGCCTGACCAATCCGGACGGCGAGCACACGGTTCCCGTGCCGGTGGCGATGGCCGATCTGATTCCGGGGGGCTGATCCATGGCCGATCTCTATACCGATGCGGGAGACGAGCAAACCATCGAGGACGTGCTGCTGCATGGGCTCGGTACCCCCCGTGCGCCCAAGCTGCGCGTCCTGCGCATTGCGCTGGCCCGATCGCTTCAGATCCCTGCCCCGCCATCGGAGGACCTGGACGGCAGCGGTCTGGGCGGCAGCGAATATGCACTGGCCAGGATTACGGGTGCTGGGCTCCCGGCGGATACGGAGGGTCGTCAGGACTATGACCTGGCGGTGCGCGCCTTACTCGGTGTCTACCACGACGAGGACATGTTCAACGGAGACGAGTCCGAGCGGCGCTATAGACGTTACCTGCAACGCCATGTCCGCCGCGGGCTTCAGGAGATCCGCACCACCTGGCGCCCCGGCCACGACTTCCACGGGTTCCTCTATCACGAGCTGTTCGTTGGCGCGGCACCCCGCCCGGCCCGTGCCGATCTGGGGCAAGAGATCCTTGCGGGGCTCCGCGAAATCGGGGTCTCGGCCCAGATCCGCGGGGTCGAAGACGGGCCGAGAATCAGCCGCTATCGGGTGTACCTGGACGATGTGAATCACTACGACCGGGTCAAACGTGGCCTGGACAAGCTCGGACTCCACCTGGGTCTGTCCACGCGCCAGGGGATACTCCTGCAAGAAGACGAAGACCGGGAGCGAGAGGCCCGGGTGTTGGCACTGGACGTGCCCCGCCCGCGAGAGACCTGGCACACGGTCCCCGGCGCGCGGCTCCGGGACTGGGCCACACAGGCGACCGACGTGCCCTTCCTCACGGTCTGGCCCGGCGTGGATGTGCTCGGGGCGCCGGTGCATTTCGACTTGGCCGCCGCACCGCACCTGCTGGTGGGCGGCACCACGGGCAGCGGCAAGAGCGTGTGTCTGCATGCACTGCTCCTGTCTCTGCTGTGGCGTCTGGGGCCTAAGGATCTGAACCTGACCCTAATCGACCCCAAACGGGTCGAGCTCTCCCATTACGCGGGCTTCCCGCATCTGATGGGCGGACAAATCATCGAGGATATCGGCGACACATTGGAGGCATTGGACGGGCTGGTCGATGAGATGGAGCGGCGCACGCTACTGTTGCGTCAGCACGGGGTCGCGAACCTGACCGAAGGACGCGAGCAGGGGCGGATCGACCTGCCCTTTGTGGTGGTCGTTGTGGAAGAGCTGGCCGACCTGCTGTTTCAGTCCCGCGAGGCGGAGTCGCCCCTGGTACGTTTGACCCAGAAGGCGCGGGCTGCCGGTATCCATCTGGTACTTGCTACCCAGCGCCCGGACGCCGAGACTTTTAGCGGTCTTCTGCGCAGCAATGTACCGGGGCGTATCGCACTCTCGGTCCGCACCGCGGCTGAGTCCAAGATCATTCTCGACGAGACCGGTGCGGAGAAGCTGCTCGGTGCCGGCGACATGCTGCTTCGGCCGCAAGCCGGGGTCGCCGCCCGGCGTGCCCATGGCGTGCGGGTCGGCAGCGACGATATCCGGCTCTGTCTGCAAAGCGTCCGCGGGAGGTCCCAATGACCGACATAACCGTTTACGAGTTTCAGCCCCTGTTTCTAACCCTGGACCGGGTCGGTCCCTTCCAGGGCTCCCCTTATGAGATCGACTTCACCGACGAGCAGGACTGTCCCTGCAACATATTCCTGCTCATGTCCGAAAACGGACGTGGCAAGACGACCGCACTGGAATGCATGTCCTTGCTGATGCGCCAGCTCGGCGAGGCGGACCCGCAGCGATTCGGCCAAGAGGATTTGGACGATGGCGGCGGACGTATTCAGCTCGACGTGCTGACCCGGATCTACTGGCAGGGGAGCGACCGTCGCATCGTCTTGTCTTTGCTGGCGGGGGTGATCGGCGAAGAGACCTTTTTGAAAGTTTGGGACGACTCCGATTTGCAGCGATACGGTGCCCAACGTTGGCATAAGACCGGCTTCCGGCAACGGGCGCGGGGGCGTTTGGTCGAGGTCGGCCGCCAGGATGACCTTGTTCAAGACCTCCGCCATACCCTGATCGACTCCAGCCGGCTGGCACCCGAGGGCTTTGCCAACTCGACCCTGAGTCTGCCCACCGCCCTGTATTTCCCGGCCTATCGGGATATCCCGCCGGTGCTTGACATCGGGGAGCGACCCATCGTCCAACCGGAGCACTGGGGTTACCGTTCGGCCCAAGAGTTTGCCGCGCACGGTACTCATTGGACCGCATCTCTGGACAACCTCTTGGTCTGGCTCACATGGTTGAACAACGGCAGCTTTGAGAGCGCGGTAAAGACGGTCAACGACACGGTATTTGCAGGGTCGCCCGATAAGTTTCTGGGACCCGAGATCCGGCGGGTTCCGCCAGAGGCGGTCGTTCATAGCAGGGGCGAAACCCACCGCCTTGATCGGCTCTCCAGCGGCGAAAAGAACCTGGCTCAGCTCTTCCTGCGCATCGGTGCACACGGTACCCGCAATACCTGGATACTGGTGGACGAGCTCGATGTCCATCTGCATGTGCGCTGGCAGCATAAGGCGCTTAATCTTATGAAAGCCCAAGTGCGTCAACAACCCGGGACCACGGTCATCGCGGCAACGCACTCGGTCGAGATTCTGGAGGCTTTTCCGGTGGATATCCGCGAGGAGGGCCTGATTAAAGGCGGTTGGATCATCGAAGCGGACCTGCGCTAGGCAGGCAAGGCTGGAGGGGAATGAGCGGATTTAAGAAACTGAAGCAGCCGGACAAGCTGGCCCTCAAGCAGCGCGGCGGAGCGGTCGTCTTTCTGGAGTCCGAGGAAGATTTCCAGATCGTTGCTAAACGCTGGTTCTTCGACGAAGGCGAAGATGTCTATTTCCAACCGGCGGATACCTACGAGCAGGGGCCTGGCGGCGGCGGCTGTAAGGCCGTTATCGATCTTGTGGTCCAGGCCAGGGCTGACGGGATCAAGGCGTTCGGCCTGGTCGACCGCGACGTTCTGCTCAGCGACCAACAGTGGGATCTTTGGTGGCAGGAGCAAGACCCCGATTTTCTGGTTGCCCGTCCGTATGGCGAGCACATTCGTGTGCTGTTGCGGTGGGAGCTGGAGAATTATCTGCTGGACCCGGACGCGATGGCCGCCGCGACTAACGATGCTTCGATGACATCCGCTCACACCGGCCAATCCATCGCAGCATCGTGTTTGATTTATGCGGAGGAGCTCATCGATAAGTCTGCGGCGGCGGTGGCGGCAACCGCAGCAAATTGTACCCCCCCGGCAGCGGGTTTCGGGTGCAATCCAATGACGACCGGTACGGCACTCAGTGCCGCGCTGCTCCAACACATCAACGGGCAAACCGTCGCCGATGTCTCTGCGGAATTTTCGGTCCACCGTCAGCGGATCTCCGCATTCGACTCGCCCGCGGCGTCGCCAGCGCGGCGCTGGGAGAGGCTGACCCGCATGCTTGACGGCAAGGCCGCACTAAAGTATCTCGGTTGCTGCATCCGAGTACCCTTCGACGCAAAGCGCGCGGAGCTCGCTCGCCGGATGCGCGAAACAGGTGCCGTGCCGACGGAGATACGCGGATACGTCGAGGATTTCAAGAATGCAGCAGGTAGTGGCCCAGACCTGGATCGTGCACCTAACGCAACGTTGCCAATCAGGTAATTATTGTTTCGCCGGTGAGAGACGCTCGGCGGATTCTGCGCCTCCCGATTTCCTAAGAAGCCCGCTCCCCCGCCCCCAACCCCAATTCCAACCCCAACCGGTAAAGATCGTTCTTGCGCCCCCCCGCAAGCCGTGCGGCCAGCCCCGCCGCCTGGCGCAACGGCAGCTCCGCGGCCAGGATGCGCAGGACACGCTCCTGCTCGCCGCGGTCGTCCGGGGCCGGTGCGCGCTCGCCCTCGACCAGGATGACCATCTCCCCCAGACGCTGCTCGTCTTCGCTCTCCAGTCGACCGGCGAGCTCAAGTGCAGTCCCGGACAAGAAAGTCTCGAACCGCTTGGTCAGCTCCCGGGCGACTACGACCCGGCGGGAGTCTCCGAGCACTGCCGCCAGGTCCGCCAGGGTCGGGGCTGCGCGCCGGCCGCTTTCGTAGATGACCAGGGTCCCGGGCTCCCGGGCGACCGACTCGATCCAGGTGCGCCGCTCGCCGCCAGTGCGCGGCGGGAAGCCCAGAAACAGAAACCGGTCGCTCGGCAGCCCCGCGGCGGAGAGTGCACAGATGGCTGCATTGGCACCGGGGATGGGGACCACCGCGATGCCGTGCGCCCGGGCGCTGGCGACCAGGTCGTAGCCAGGGTCGCTGATCAGCGGGGTGCCGGCGTCGCTGACTAGGGCCAGGCGTTGGCCGGACTCCAGGGCTGCGATCAGACGGGCGGCGGCCCCGGATTCGTTGTGCTCGTGGTAAGAAACGAGCGGTGTGGAGATGCCGCAATGGGCGAGCAGTCGGCGCGTCTGGCGGGTGTCCTCCGCGGCGATCAGGTCGACGTCGGTCAAGACCTTACGTGCCCGATCGGTCAGGTCCCCCAGATTGCCGATGGGTGTGGCCACCACGTATAGTACCCCAGTATTTCGCTCCACCCGACCGCCCCCCGCCGTAAGACTTCCGCAAAGGAACCCGTATCATGCACCAGAAACGCGCCCCAGCCTTCCTGTCGAAGCCAGCCCTCGCGGACCTCCGGCCCGCCGCGCGGCCGGCGGCAATCGCTGCGGCCCTGGTCGGGGTCTTGGCCCTGACCGGCTGCACCGGCCTTCCATGGGGGCAATCGGCAGGGAATATCCGCGGCGGCTATGCGGCGGGAGACAAGCTGACCGTGATCCTGCCCGGCAAGGGCCCCATCGCCGACGCCGCCGATGCGGTGCGCGAGGGGGTACGTGCCGCCCATGGGGCCGACGATACCCCGGCTAAGCCCGGACTGGCCTTTGCCGACGGGGACGTGCCGGCCAAGGTCGGGGAGGTCGTGGGCGAGGCGGTCAAGTCGGGTGCGACCCAGATCGTGGGCCCCCTGCAAAAGCCCGCGGTGGATGCGCTGGCCGGAGGCCCGGCCCTGAAGGTTCCGACCCTGGCGCTCAATCAGTCGACCCTGGGCGGCAAGGCGACGGAGAATCTCTATCAGTTTGCACTGTCCCCCGACACCGAGGGGGCGGACGTCGCCAACAAGGCCCATGCCACGGGCTTCACCCGTGCATTGATGCTCTATCCGGCGGGGGATTCCGGCAAGCGCCGGGCGGACGCCTTCCGCAGCCGATGGAAGCGTTTGGGCGGCAGCGTGTCGGCGGAGCTCGGATTCGATCCCGCGGCCAAGGACTACCAGGAGACTGTGACCAAGCTGCTGGGCAGCCAGGCCGACTTCCTGTTCCTCTCCGCCGAGCCCGCGGATGCGCGCAAGCTCTATCCGCTGGTACGCGGCGCGGCCAGCGCACTGCCGGTCATCGCCACCTCCGAGGTCTTTCCTGGGACCGCGGACCGGGCACTGGACAAGGATCTGGCCGGTCTGTATTTCGTCGACCTGCCCTGGGTGCTCGGCGTGGGCGCAGACCGGGACCCACTGGCCCGGTCCAAGATGCGCAAGGGTGCGCCCTACCTCTCGACCCCCTTGGGCTTGCGGCTCTACGCCATGGGCATCGACGCCTATCGTCTGGCCCCGCGGTTGACGGCCCTGGCCAAGACCCCGGCCGCCACCTTCCCCGGGCAGACCGGGACCATCTCCATCGACTCCCAGGGTCGTGTGCAGCGTCAGCTCGCGCTGGGACGGTTCACGGAGCAGGGTCCCGAGGCGGTCGCGGGGCTGGCGAGCGCCAAGACCGGCGGTGCCTCCGTCAGTGTTCGGCCAGAGCCTGCCCGGCCGCCCGCGGCCAAACCGGCGCCGACACCGGCAAAGCCCCCGAAGCCGGAGCCGCGCAAGACTGCCGGATGATCGGGGAGCACCCCCCGCAGGGCGGTGCCCGCGCCGTCCTGGGCCAGGAGAAGGAGCGCCTGGCCGGGGATTATTTGGTTGGCCAAGGACTGCGCCCGGTGGCGCGCAACCACCGCTGCCGCTTCGGCGAGATCGATCTCGTCATGCGCGACGGCGACATCCTGGTCTTCGTGGAGGTGCGATATCGGGCCTCCTCCCGCTTCGGCACCCCAGCCGAGACCGTAGACGCCCGCAAGCGGCGCCGCCTCGCCGCCGCTGCCGCGGACTATCTCAAGCGTCATCCGACCATGCTACCCTGCCGGTTCGATGTGGTCGCCATCGGCGCCCAAGACCGAATACAGTGGTTGAAAGACGCCTTCAGCCTAGGCTCGGAGTATTAACCGCGGTTCCATCGCTTTCTTCAGGCTCAGTGCCCATGACCGACACTCGCAACCGACTCGCCCGACTGCCCAACGCCCCCGTCGGTGCCCGCCGCGCCCTGGGGCTCCGCTCGCTCGGCCTGGCCCTGATCCTCCTCGCCCCCCTGCTGGGTGGCTGCGCAGCCATGGTCCTGGGGGGGGCGGCGGCCGGCGTCGCGGCTGCCCACGACCGGCGCCACTACACTGCATTCTTCGACGATCAGGACATCAAGATGTCCGCCATGGCTGCACTGTCCCAGAACCGGGAAATCAAGGAGCGCGCCAACATCGGCGTCACCAGCTATAACCGTAAGGTGCTGCTGGTCGGCCAGGCGGAGTCCCAGATACTGGCCGAGCGCGCGGCGGAGCTGGTGAGCCAACTGCCCAAGGTGGAGCGGGTCATCAACGAGGTGACCGTGGGACCGAATACCAGCCTATGGCGGCAGACCGAGGACACCTATCTCACCGCAAGGGCCAAGGCTGCGCTCGCCAACATCAATATGCCCGGCTTCGACCCGCTGCGGGTCAAGGTGGTGACCGACGACGGGGTGGTCTATCTGCTGGGCCTGGTCACGCCAGAGGAGGGCGATGCGGCGACCGAGAAAGTCCGCTTCGTCCCGGGGGTACAACGGGTGGTGAAGCTCTTTGAGTATCTGGAACCGCAAGCCTGAGCGACCGGCTGTCGCGCCGAGGACCGAGGGCCAGGGGGCGCGAGCCAGCCAGCCCGAGACGCATCGGCCAGCCCTCTCCCAGACCCTGGTCCGTCGACTCGCCGAGGTCGCCGGACCGGGGCGGCTCCTGACCGACGCCGCCGACTGCTGGCCCTACGGATACGACAACAGCCGCCGCCAGGCGCTGCCTCAGGCGGTGGTCTTCGCCTCCGACGCCGAGCAGGTCGGCGCCCTGGTGCGGCTGTGCGCACAGACCGGGCTCCCGCTGGTGGCCCGTGGCCGGGGCACCGGCACCACCGGGGCCACGGTCCCGGACCGGGGCGGGGTGGTCCTGTCTTTCGAGCGCATGAACCGTATCCTGCGCATCGCCCCCGGAGACCGGCTGGCGGTCGTCGAGCCCGGGGTGCTCAACGAGCAGCTCCAACAAGCGGTCGCCGCCCACGGCTTCTTCTGGCCCCCGGACCCTACCAGCGCGGCGACTTGCACCATCGGCGGCAACCTGGCGTACAACTCGGCAGGCCCCCGGGCGGTCAAATACGGCACCCCCAGGGAGAACACCCTTGGGCTGCGGGCCGTGAGCGGCCGGGGCGAGCACCTGCGCACCGGGGTCCAGACCACCAAGGGTGTGGTGGGTTACGATCTGACCCGGCTCATCATCGGCTCGGAGGGGACGCTTGCGCTGATCGTCGAGGCGACGCTCAAGCTGGTTCCGCTGCCCGAGGCCCGCCGCACCCTGCGCGCGGCCTATCGGGACATCCATAGTGCAGCGGCCGCGGTCTCGGCCATCATGGCCCAGCCGGTTATCCCCTGCGCACTGGAGTTTATGGACGCCTCCGCGATCGAGATGGTGCGCCGCTATGCCGGACTCGACGTCCCCGCCGAGACCGGGGCCATCCTGATGATCGAGGTGGACGGTCCCGATGCCTGCATCGATCTGGCGGTCCGCGCACTGGAGGATGCAGCGCGCAACGACGGGCTTCTGGAGTGCCGGCACGCGGACGATGCCGCGGAGCTTGCCGCACTCTGGAAGACCCGCAAGGCGCTCTCGCCTGCGCTCCGCCATATCGCGCCCAAGAAGATCAACGAGGACGTGGTGGTCCCCGTCTCGCGCATGGCCGAGTTTATCGACGGGCTTGAGCGACTGTCCCGGGAGACCGGCATCCGCATCGTCAACTTCGGCCATGCCGGCAACGGCAACATCCACGTCAATCTGCTGGTCGATCCGGACGATCCGGACGAGATGGCCCGAGCCTACGACTGTCTCGACTCGGTCTTCAGCCTGGTCCTGGGTCTGGACGGCACCCTGTCCGGCGAGCATGGGGTGGGCCTGGAGAAGCGCGACTATGTCGCGCGCGAGATCGAGCCCGCGACGCTGCGACTGATGGCGGATATCAAAGACCGCTTCGACCCGGCGGGGATTCTCAATCCGGGTAAGGCACTGCCGCCGGTCGATCGCGCGTGAGCGGAAGGTTGCGTGCGGGCACGCACCGGGCCATCGATTGCGCCCGACTCATCCAAGACCGGGTGGCTGGTAGACCTTGCCGTAGCGGGCGTTTAGCGCCAGCTCGCCCGCGGTGGCGATGTCCATCTGACCGCGCAGCAGCACCGACACCAGCAACCCGGTGCCGAACGGGAAATAAAAGCCTTCGACCGAGACCCGGGTGAGCGCGGGCAGTCCGATAGCGTCAGGGCGCCGAAGACGCCGATGGACAGTGTGATGGCGACCAACCAGAAGCTCGATGTCTTCCATTGGAGCCAACCCGGCTGATTCTGCGCGCCGCCTCCAAGCAGCAGCGACCAGGTGGCTAGGATCAGCGCCCCGGGCACCAGCAAGACGCTCGGAAGCTCCAGCAGCTTCAGGACCTCGGAGACCCCGGGGACGCCGACCGCGACGGTCTGCTCGACGACCCCGATCCCGCGCTGCTCCAGCGGTCCGCTGCCTCGGGCGACGGTCACGCTGGCCAGCAGCAGCCATTCCCCGATGCGAGGCCGGTCGTTGAGCTTGAGCTCGAATGGAACGATCAGTGTCGCATGCGGCGCGATCTCGGCCTGCCGGAGCGCCGGCTCGATATCGAGGAAGGGCGGGGCCAAGACCTCGATGTCGGCGAAGCGCAAGGGGTGGTTGGATGTGTTCTGGATCTTAAGGTAGGCGATCGCGGGGGCATATTCATCGGCGGTTGCCGAGTCTGTCTCGATGGATAGCTCGGCGTCGGCCAGGGGCGAGGCGTCGCGTGGCGGCTGGACCCCGACCGTCAGACGGGCATACCCGGCCGGAAGCCAAGTGGCGGGGCCTCCCGGGTCGCCCGGCGGGCCCCTACCGCTCACGTAGAAATCGGCGAATCCCCGATCCGGGGCGTCGGCCGCCGCGCGCACCGACACCTCCCAGACGGCCTGCCCCGGCGGGGCGTCCTTCGCCGGCTCGGTCTCCACGGCAAGTCCGGGGGTCGCAGTGTGAAAGAGCCGCAAGTCTCGAATGCCGTCTTGAGACCCGCCGTCTCCCGCGATGACCAGGACTCGGGCGGCGGTGCCGTCGAAGCGCCAGAGGGCGACCGCCTGCGGCTCGACTGCCGGCTGGGGGCGGGCCTCTGCACTCGCGGGGTCTGCGAGCGAATAAAGTGCCGCGGCCGTCAGCAATGGGGCGACCAACAGATACAGCAGTGCTCGCGCACTCGACATCGCAGGACCTCCCGCCTCCGGGTCGGTGCACCGGCGAGCGCTTGGGATGGGCTCGATCCGGACCTGCCCCTGAAGGCTGTTCGATGAATCGTAGGCCAGCAACCACTGCGCTGCCAGGGAAGACGGCACTGCAAGCGGCTCGAATTGGGGCTGCCCGCTCGTTGCAGGGCCGGGTCAGGCGATCGGCGAGGTTGGGCGCCAATAAGGCCCTTGTCAAAGGAGGCGAGTCGCGGCGCCGGGGTAAGTGCCATCCGGATCCTCGAGATGCGCGGGGCGAATGCACCAGCAGGCGCTAACCGCTCGTCCGATCGCCCTCGGCGCGCCCATCCCCTGCAAAGCATCCCACCACATAACGGGCCATGCTGTCCGCCAGCTCGTGCTCTCCCAGGAATGCCCGTACCCTGTCCTCGGAGCCCAGGAGCCCCGACTCCTCCGCGCTATGGGTGCGCACCACGATATCGATCCGGGGGTTGAGCATGCGTGCAATCTCGATCATGCGCCGTGCGCGGGCGGCATCGGGCACTGCGATGGCGAGCAGTGCAGCGCGCGCCACATGGGCCTGAATCAGGACCGCCGGGTCCGTGGCATCCCCGGCCACCGCGTGGGCCCCGCACTCGCGCAGTCGCTCCACCTGCTCGCGGTTCGCCTCTGCCACGACATAGTCGATCCGCGCCCGGGAGAGTGCCTGGGCGAGACGCTCGCCCACCCGACCGTAGCCCACCAGCACGACATGGTCGGTGACCGTGCGCGACTGGACCGACTCCGGCAGCTCGGCCAGTGGATCGTCCGGGCGCTCGAAGGCCCGGGCCAGGGCAGAGCGGGTGCGGATCCATGCCTGCGCCGGCTCCACCAGCTTGAACAGCAAAGGGTTTAGAGTGATCGAGATCAGTGCGCCGGCCAGGATCAGGTCCCGGCCCTCCTGCGGCAGCATCCCCAGCGCCACGCCGAGCCCGGCCAGGATGAACGAGAACTCGCCGATTTGAGCCAGGCTCGCCGCCACCGTGAGCGCGGTGTTGAGCGGATAGCGGAACGCGATCACCAGCAGGAAGGCGGCGATCGACTTGCCCACCAGTACGATGGCGACCACAGCCAGGACCCCGAGGGGCTGATCGATCAGTACCCGCGGGTCGAAGAGCATCCCCACCGAGACGAAGAAGAGCACCGAGAATGCGTCGCGCAGCGGTAGCGACTCCTCCGCCGCCCGGTGGCTCAATGGAGACTCGCGCAGGACCATGCCGGCGAAAAAGGCACCGAGTGCGAACGAGACCCCGAACAGCTCCGCTGCCCCGAATGCGATCCCCACCGCGGCCGCGGCCACGCACAGGACGAACAGCTCCCGGGACCCGGTACTTGCCACCTGCCAAAGCAGCCAGGGCAGGATGCGCCGGCCCGCGACCAGCATCACTGCGACGAAGGCCGAGATCTCGGCCAGCGTCACCAGCAAGGTGCCGGCGAGCCCCCAGCCCAGACCGGCGGCGAGCCCTTCGCCCGCGGCCGGCGGCGCGATGCCGGCGACCGGACCGTTCCCGCCCAGGGAGGCGGCCAGCGGCGGGAGAAAGACCAGCACCAGGACCATCGCCAGGTCCTCCACCACCAGCCAGCCCACCGCGATCTGCCCGTTGACCGATTGGAGCAGACCGCGCTGCTCGAGCGCGCGCAGCAGTACCACGGTGCTCGCCACCGACAGTGCGAGCCCAAACACCAGCCCGGCCGCGAGGTCCCAGCCCCAGAGCCAGGCGACCCCGGCGCTCAATGCGGTCGCCACAGCCATCTGGACGACCGCTCCGGGGAGCGCGATGCGCCGCACCGCAAGCAAATCGGCGAAGGAAAAATGCAGCCCCACCCCGAACATCAGGAGCATGACCCCGATCTCCGCCAGCTCGCCGGAAAGCGTCTGGTCCGCGACGAATCCGGGGGTGGCCGGACCGATCAGCACCCCGGCCAGCAGATAGCCCACCAGGGCCGGGAGACGCAGCCGCTCGGCGAGCAGCCCGAAGACCAGGGCCAGCCCTAAGCTGGCTGCAATGGTGGTGATCAGGGTGATGTCGTGGGGCATGGGGTCATCCTGAAACGCCTGTATCGACAAGCGGGCCGCACCGCACGAGCGCCCCGGGGGATCGGTGCGACGGACCGGCAGCGGGGCCGGTGCACCTGGCCGTAGGCATCTTGCCGGTTAAGGCTTGGGATCCTTCGGGTCTACGCTGGTATCATCCGCGGGCGGCTCGGGGTCCTTCGACAGCGAGCGGCGCAGATCGCGGATGGCGGTGCCGAGATCCGAGGCGATGCCTGGGAGCTTCTTGGAGCCGAAGAGCAGCAGGAGAACCACCAGGATGAGCAGGATCTCCGTCAACCCAATACCGGAAATACCCATGGGACTGTCTCGCGAGGATGGCTTCGCGCGGACGGGGCGCGACACCCGGACTCTGGATGCTAACAGAGGCACCGGGCGGCGGTAAGCGCCGCGGCGGTTTCCGCCAGGGTCGAGACCGGAATCGGCCCGAGCGTCCCAGCGATGCCGGCCCCGACGCGATCCGACTGCCCGGCCACTCGCCGTCGCGTTTCCGAATCCCAACCCCCAACCCTTGCAACCGGATCCCGAGAGGCTCGCCCCATGCTGCACGAATTCATCGATTGGATATTGGCGACCGTTAACGGCTGGGGCTATACGGGCATCTTCGTCCTGATGGCGCTCGAATCCACCGTGCTGCCGATCCCGAGCGAGCTGGTGGTCATCCCTGCTGGCTATCTGGCCTATCAGGGCAAGATGAGCGTGGTCTTGATCTTTCTCGCCTCGACCCTGGGGAGCCTGACCGGGGCCTTTATCAACTATGCCTTCGCACTCTGGGTGGGCCGTCCATTCCTGGAGCGCTACGGACGCTGGTTCTTCGTGCGGCCAGAGCTATTGCACAAGACCGACGCATTCTTTAACCGCCACGGGGCCATCTCGACCTTCACCGGACGTCTGATCCCGGGCATTCGCCACCTGATCTCGCTCCCGGCGGGCTTAACCCGCATGAATCCGCTGACGTTCAGCCTCTACACCTGCTTGGGCGCCGGGATCTGGTCCGCGGTGCTGATCGCGCTCGGCTATTTCATCGGCGGAAACGAGACGCTGATTCAGGAGAACCTGCCGCTGGCGACCGGTGCCATCGTTGGGGTGGTGGTCCTGATCCTGGCGGTCTATGCGCTTTGGCAGCGCGGGCGCGGGGCGTCGGAGCCTTCTTGATCAATAACTCCGGCCGCAGGCCGTCGCGGCCAGGAGGCGGCTCATACGAGCGTAGGAGCGGCCCCCTGGCCGCGACGAATATCATCCGCTGGGTGGCCTGAATCATGATCGAGGCCGCCTGAGCGCTACCGGCCTTGAGCGTCTTTCCGGCCGCTGCACCGGATTCGGACCGGCACCGAAAGCCGGTGTCGTCCGGCACGCCGTCGATCGGTCTATTTGACCAGCGTCACGGGCACATGGGCCAGTTGGACGACCTCGGCCGCCACCGAGCCCATCAGGATCTGCGACAGTCCGCCGCGTCCATGGGTGCCCATCACGATGCAGTCGCAACCGATCTCGTCCGCATGGCGGGCGATGGTCTCGGCAACCGGGCCGGTCATGGTCCGGGCCTGGTAGGCCACCCCGGCGGCATCGAGCAGTGCGCGGGCAGCCTGTAGCTCGCCTTCTCCCGCGGACTGCTGCAAGTCGGCGATCTCCTCGTCGTTGAGGAAGCTGCGGACCTCCCAGCCAGCGACCGGCGGGCGGACATGGAGCAGATGGATCTCCGGCGGCTCGCCATGCCCGGCGAGCGCAATCAGATGCAGGACCGCCCGCCGGGAACACTCGGACCCGTCGACAGCAATCAGGTATCTCATCGATCTCAAGACTCCTGGCCCGGTCTGCACGGGCCTGAGAGCGGTCGATCTGGACTGCAAAACCAAGCCGCATGTCCCGTTTCCGCGGTGCCCGCGCGCTGTGGCGGGACTCCGTGGGGCTGCCAGCCCAGGGTCAGCAACAGGACCAGGAACCCGACCACATAGGCCAGGGCCACATGCCAGCCGTTCTTGACCCAGGCCCCGACCGAGCGGGCCTGGGGATATAGATTGGAGATCGCGACCCCTGCGGAGCTCCCGAACCAGATCATGGACCCGCCGAATCCCACCGCATAGGCGAGCATGCCCCAATCGAACCCGCCTTGCTTCAGCGCCAGCGCGGTCAGCGGAATGTTGTCGAAGACCGCGGAGACGAACCCCAGGGTCATGGCCGAGTACCAGGATGCGTCCGGGAGCCGCTCCACCGGCATCATGGAGGCGCACAGCACCAGCGACAACAGGAACAGGCTGCCTTTCAGACTCTCCGGCAGCAGACCCCATTCCGGCCTACGGATACGCCCGGTGAGCAGGATCGCCGCCCAGACCGTCGCCCCCAGGAACGGGAAGCTGTCGGCCAGCGCCTTGAAGTGCATGTTGACCAACATATTGGCAGCCACTGCCGCAGCCAGGATCGTTGCGACGATGCCCACCCGGGGCCAGTCCACCCGGGTACCCACGGGCACCTCCCGGGCTGCGGGCTGGAAGCGATGCTGCTGCATGGCGGCCGGGATGCCGAAGACCAGGAGCGCCGAGCCGGCCGCTACATAGGCGTGCAGGACATCGACCGGTTCCACGCCGGAGATCCACATCATGGTCGTGGTGGTATCGCCCACCACGCTGCCCGCTCCGCCCGCGTTGGAGGCGGCGACGATGGCTGCCAGATAGCCGATGTGCACCTTGCGCTGAAAGACTCCGGCGGCGACGGTCCCGCCGATCAGTGCGGCGGCGATGTTATCCAGAAAGCCGGACAGGACGAAGATCATGGCCAGCAGCACGAAGGCCCCAGGCCAGCCCCCCGGCAGAAAGCGCGGCAGGACCTGCGGGACATGGCTGTCCTCGAAGTGTCTCGCCAGCAGCGCAAAACCGAGCAGCAGCCCCAGCAGATTGGCAAGCATCACCCACTCGTGTAGCAGGTGGACGCCGAGCCCCGCGAGACCGGGACCCTCGGCGAACCCGGTGAACAATAGCTTGAAGGCCGTAATGGCCGCGAGTCCGGTCAGTGCCACCGCCAGCGTGTAATTGTGGAGCAATGCCACCCCCAGCAGGGTGAGCGCGAACAGGATGAATTCCACTGGGATACAGACCTGGATGGCAGTCTCCCGATAGCCGAGCTCGGCGGCGGCCAGGAGACTGGGGAGTGCCAGCAGCGTCAGGGCCAGCAGGACCCGCAGGGCGGCGGGGCCCTGCCGGGAGATGCGGGGCGGGGAGTGGGGCGGGGCGGGTGTGGAACGGCTCACGGTACCGGGAATGGACAGCTTAGGGTGCGCCATGATAATCGCCCCGATAAAGGGCAGGAAACGCGATGGCGGCCGACCGCTTAGGACACCCCCGCCAACCGCACCGCCTCTTCCACATCCACCGACACCAGCCGCGAGACCCCGGGCTCGTGCATGGTGACGCCGAGCAAGTGGTCGGCGATTTCCATGGTGACCTTGTTATGGCTGATGAAGATGAACTGGACCTGGTCGGACAGCGAGCGGACCAGCTCGCAGAAGCGGCCCACGTTGGCGTCGTCCAAGGGTGCGTCCACCTCGTCGAGCATACAGAAGGGAGCTGGGTTCAATTGGAAGATGGCGAACACCAGCGCGACCGCGGTCAGCGCCTTTTCGCCGCCGGAGAGCAGATGGATGGTGGAGTTGCGCTTGCCGGGGGGGCGGGCCATGACGGTGACGCCGGTTTCGAGCAAGTCTTCGCCGGTCAGCTCCAGATAGGCATGACCGCCGCCGAATAGCCGCGGGAAGAGCTGCTGGAACCCGTGGTTGACCTGGTCGAAGGTGTCCTTGAAGCGCCCGCGGGTCTCCCGGTCGATCTTGCGGATGGCGGCCTCCAGGGTCTCGAGCGCCCGGAAGATGTCCGTGTGCTGCTCGTCCAGGTAGGTCTTGCGGCGCTTTTGCTCTTCGTATTCGTCGATGGCGGCCAGGTTGATGGCGCCCAGGCGCTGGATGCGTGCGGCGGTCTTGGCGAGCCGGTCCTGCCACTCGGTCTCCTCCGCGGCGGGGTCCAAGTCCTCCAGTGCGGCGGCCGGGGAGCTGCCGGACTCGGCCAACTGCTCCTCCAGGGTGCGGCGGCGCACCAGTCGCTCCTGGCGCTCCAGGCGGAGTGCGTCGAGTCCGCGCTGGTCGCTCTGGGCTGACTGCTCGACCCGGTGACGCTCCTGCTCCAAGGCGCGGACCTCCGCATCCAGGGACTCCAGTCGGTTGCGGGCGGCGGCCAGCTCGGACTCGACCTCGACCCGGCGGGCGAGCTGCTCGTCCAAGCGCTCGCGCTGCTCGGCCAGTGGCTCGACGGACTCCTCCAGGTCGTCCATCAGCTCGTCCCGGCGGGCCTGGAGCTGGGCCTGCTGGTCGCGTGCCCGGGTTTGGCTGCGTAGGGTCGCCTCGCGTGCCGCGCGGCTGGACTCGACCCCGACCCGCAGGCCCTGTGCGCGCTCGCGCGCCAGTCGCTCGATATCCCGACCGCGGGCGACGGCTGCACGCAGGGTATGGCGCTCGGCGGCCAGGGTTTCGCGGCGCTCGGCGAGCCGATCGGCCTCTGCCAGCAGCGCGTGCAGGCGCTCGCGGGCATCTTCCAGCTCGCCGATGGCATCCTCGGTTTGGGAGGCGATCTCGGAGCGCTCGGACTCCAATGCCTGGCGGCGCTCAAGCAGGTGCTCCCGACGGGCGCGCAGCCCCGTGAGCTCCGCCCGTGTCTGGGACAGCTCCCGCTCGAGGGCCGACAGCGATTGGGCGGTCTCGGTGCGGCTGCGCTCGGTCTCCGCGCGGGCGTCCTTGAGCGTGCGCTCGCGCTCTGCCAGATCCAGCTCGCGGGTCGCGAGGTCGTCGATCTCCTGCTCCAGTGCCTTGAGTGCATCGGCCCTGGCCAGCACCCCGTCCGTGGACTCGGCCGCCGGGGTGGCGAGCCAGTTGGAGCCGACCCGGGTTCCGTCCCTGACGATCAGGCATTCCCCGTGCTCGAGCCCGGGCCGGCGCGCGAGTGCGTCGTCCAGGTCCGCCGCGGTACGCATCCGCCCGAGCAGTCCGGCCAGCGACCAGGGTGCGCGGACCCGGTCCGAGAGCCGGTCGGCTCCAGACCCTGCCGACGGGTCGGCCGGCATGGGTCGCTCAGGGACCGCGGTATCGATCAGCACCAGTCCCGGCGTTAGCCCCTTCGCTGCCAGGGGCCGCAAATCCGCCACCGGGACTGCACGCAGCGCCTCGCCCAAGGCGGTTTCCACCGCGGGTCCCCAGCCCGGCTCCACCTCCAGACGCTCGGCCAGACGCGGGGACTCGCTCAATCCCCGCTCGGCGAGCCAGGCGGTGCGCCCGGCGTCCCCGTCCGAGAGCGCCGCCTCCTGCAACGCGCCGAGCGAGGCCCGTCGGCCCTTGGCCTGCTGGAGCGCTGTGCGCAGCCGGTCCAGCTCGCCCGCCAGTGCGCGCTGCTCAGTCTCCCGGTCGGCCAGTGCCTCGGCCAGGGCGCGCTGGCGGTCCTCGACCTCGGCCACCTGCTCAGCGAGCGCGAGCGCTTGCTCGGTCGCCTCGGCGATCCCTGAGTCAGTGGCGTCCAGGTCCAGTCGGCCCAGATCCTCGTCGATGCGGCGCTGACGCTCGCGGTCCCGGGCCAGACCCTGCTCCAAGTGGGTCATGCGGGCGCGCTCCAGCTGGGCCTGCTGGGCGGGGATACCGGCCTCCTGGTTGAATCGGTCCCACTCGGACTCCCAGGTCCGCAACTGGTCCTCGGCGGTGATGACCACGCCCACCGACTCGCCCAGCTCCGCCTCGGCCACGGCCAGCAGTGGCTCGTCCCGGGCCAGCGCGTCGGCAAGCTCAGCGAGCCTGGTTTCGTCGCGCTCCAGGTGGCCCTGGGAATCGTCCAGCTCCTGATCCAGACGCACCAGCTCGGCCTCCCGGCGACCGCGGGTCTCGTTGGCGAACTGGATCGCCTGCTCGGCCCGGGCGATCTCGGAGCCGACCGCATAGAAGCGGCCCTGGATCTGGTTGAACTGCTCCGAGGCCGCACCATGGGCCTCGCGCAGCGCTTCGATATCGGCCTCGATCCGGCGCTGGCGGGCGACGCCCGAGGCATGGTCGGTCTCCAGCATGGAGAGCCGCCGGTCCTGATCTTCGATCTCCCGGTCCAGGGTGCGCCAGCGCAAGCCCTTGAGCCCCAGGTCCAGACTGCGCTCCTGCGCCTTAAGCTCGGTGTAGCGGGCAGCGGTGTCGGCCTGGCGCTCCAGTCGCTCGAGCTGCTTGCCGACCTCCTCGCGCAGGTCGTCCAGTCGCTCCAGGTTCTCCCTGGTGTTGCGCATGCGACCCTCGGTCTCCTTGCGCCGCTCCTTGTACTTGGAGATCCCGGCAGCCTCCTCCAGGAAGAGCCGCAGGTCGTCCGGGCGTGCCTCGATGATGCGCGAGATCATCCCCTGCTCGATGATCGCGTAAGAGCGGGGGCCGAGCCCTGTGCCCAGGAACAGATCCTGGATGTCCCGACGGCGGCACCGGCTGCCGTTCAGAAAATAGCCGGACTGTCCGTCCCTCGACACCTGGCGCTTGACCGAGATCTGGGCGAAGCTCGCGTATTCCCCCCCGGCGCGCCCGTCCGAGTTGTCGAAGATCAGCTCGATGCTTGCGATGCCCACGGGCTTGCGCCCCGTGCTGCCGTTGAAGATCACGTCCGCCATGGACTCCCCGCGCAGCATCTTGGCGGACGACTCCCCCATTACCCAACGCACCGCGTCGATGACATTGGATTTGCCGCAGCCGTTCGGCCCTACAACCCCGACTAGATTGCTCGGGAAATGGGCTGTGGTTGGGTCCACGAAGGACTTGAAACCGGCGAGCTTGATCTTCTCCAGACGCATCCGGCCAGGGTACCGGAAGGGGCAGCATCAACCAAGGGTGGAGAGGGTTAGGGACGGAGTGCGCTTCAAGGGCTCGGTACCCAAGCGGCCTGTTCGGAGCCGCACTGCGGGTGGCCGCGCGGCGCGCGGGCGAGGCGTCTGGCCCGGACCGTCACGCGTCCTGCGGCGAGTCTCCCTCCGACGAAGACTCGGACGCTCCGGGACTTGATCCCCCACCCGTCGGGCCTCGGCGGGTGCTGCCAGGCAATGGTGCGCGCGGGACTGACCATCGCCGAGGCGCGCGGGCCGGCCCGCGAATCTCCGAAAACCTGTAGCCTATATGGATGATCGACCGCGTCTCCGAAGCCCAGCGCAGCTACATCATGTCCCGAGTGGGCAGCAAGGACACTGCCCCCGAGATGACGGTGCGCCGGTTGCTGCACCGAATGGGCTATCGGTACAGGCTGCACGCCCCGGCGCTGCCCGGTCGTCCGGACCTCTGCTTTCCGGCCCGGCGCCGGGTGATCTTTGTGCACGGCTGCTTTTGGCACGGTCACGACTGCCGCTACGGGCATCTGCCCAAGAGCCGGGTGGAGTATTGGCAGACCAAGATCGAGACCAATCGGCGGCGGGATTTGGACCGGATCGTCCAATTAGCTGCGGACGGTTGGTCTTCGCTGGTCGTCTGGCAGTGCGAGACCCGGGATATCGACTGTTTGACTGCGAAGCTCTCGGAGTTCCTGGGGCCGCCCCGGGTCGCGGCCTGAGCGGCACCGCAATCAGCCGACGCAGACCCCAGCCGGTCCCTCCTCAAGCTCGCCGATCACGGCCGCCTGCGCAAATCCGTCTGCCCGGAAACGCTCCAGCACCTCACCGACGCACGCCGGGTCGCAGGCGACCAAGAGCCCGCCGCTGGTCTGTGCGTCGCAGAGCAGGCGCTGTGTCCATGCGGGAAGCGAGGGGTCCAGGCTGACCTCTGTGCCGTAGCTCGCCCAGTTGCGCTCGATGGCACCGGGTCCGTGACCCTCCCGGGCGAAGTCCAGGGCGGCGGGCAGCACCGGGATGTCCGCGAAGCGCAGTCGGGCCGCGACCCCGGAGGCCCGGCAGACCTCCAGCAGATGCCCCAGTAGCCCGAATCCGGTCACATCCGTCAGCGCATGGACCCCGTCCATGCCCGCGAAGGCGATCCCCGGGCGGTTGAGCTGAGTGGCGGTGTCGAGCAAGGCCCGGTAACCGGCGGCGTCCAGCAGGCCCTTCTTCAGGACCGCGCTCAAGATCCCTATCCCCAATGGCTTGCCCAGGACCAGCAGGTCTCCGGACCGGGCTGCGCTATTGGGCTTCACCCGGCTCGGGTGGACCGTACCCATGACGGCGAGGCCATAGATGGGCTCAGGCGAGTCGATCGAGTGCCCACCGGCGAGCGGGATGCCGGCCGCGTGGCAGACTGCCGCCCCGCCTTCCATGATCCGCCGCACCACAGAGATGGGCAGTGCACCGATCGGCATGCCGACGATGGCGAGCGCCAGGCAGGGGGTTGCCCCCATCGCATAGACGTCTGAGATTGCGTTGGTGGCTGCGATGCGTCCGAAGTCGAAAGGATCGTCGACGATCGGCATGAAGAAATCGGTGGTCGCCACCAGCGCCAGGTCGTCCCTGAGCTTAAGCACCGCCGCGTCGTCTGCGGTGGCGCTGCCCACCAGCAGGTCCGGGTGTGGAAAGCCACAGGAGATCCCGGCCAATGCCTCTTGCAGCACTTTGGGTGCGATCTTGCAGCCGCAGCCGCCCCCGTGCGAGAGCTGAGTGAGCCGGATGCCGTCGGCCCTCGGGCCTGCGCCAGCGGCCTGGTCTTGGGGCATGGTCATGGGCGGCCTCCATCAGGGCTTGAGGGACTGGACATGGCGGAAGGGCGTGGGAGTCGAACCCACCCAGGACCGCCTGACGGCCCCGGCCGGATTCTAAGTCTTCCAAAATCAACAGTGTACAACAAAACGCAGCAAAGAAAACAGGGCCTTAGGCGGTCTCGTTTGTTGCGGTGCTTGTGGATAACTGCCGAAATTTGCGCCGGAGTGCGCCATGGGAAATGCACGCGCGAAACTCTACCGACTAAGGTCCGCCCCCTCGCCGACGCTCCCGAAGTCCGTTTCGCGAGCGCGGCGGGCCGCTCGCGGGGCCTCGAAGGCTTCCAGTCAGGCCGGGCCGCTCGAGCCTGGACACCGGAACCGGACCCGAGTTGACGCATTTCCATGCGCGACAAGGGCCGCCCGCTAGGTCTGATCCAGACATTTCCGGAAACCCAGCGGAGCGATGCCCAGGCGTCAATGCTTGTTGACATCGCGTCGAGTCAAGTTACATTTACGCTCGGCGCTTGCAGTAAAGTTGCAGTATCCTACTATTCTTGTCTTGTACAGTGTAAAGCCATGGATCTCGACGAGTTCGTGGGTTGTAAATTCGGCGGCCGTGCTGTCGAAGAGCTCAAGAGCATCCGAACCGGCGGCGACAACAATCAGAAAGGCGGTCTATTCGAAGACTTTTTTGCCGTATCTAAGATGTGCGCCATGGCGGCGCGCAATGAGGATCTAGAGGACTTCGCGATTTCGGCGCAAGAGTATGGGTTCGTAGATGACCTTTGCGTTAGACAGCTGTCCAGCGCGACCAAGACGAACTACCAGGCTAAGAATTCTTCGGGCAATGCCGGGCGATGGACGGGAAAAATTGCCGAACGGTTTGAGCGTCAGGCGGCGATAGACCGCGACTTTCACGGCGCAGCAGCGAGCTTGCAGGTGCTCGTAGTTTCGTGCCCCAATGTGGCAGCGTCGAATCGCGAGAAGATTCCGGAATGCGCTAGGGAGTATTTTTTTTCAGAGTATTTCCCCTATTTCGAGACAAGTGGGCAACTTGTGCTTGGAGCGCCAGAGTTGAGGAAAGACATGGAGGTCTTATGCAGATCGGTGGATCTGTCGATTGCTGACTCTGCTTTTAGAGTCGTATTGGGAGCGTGGCGCGGGGAGCGGAAGGCGCGAAAAGTCAGCGACGTGTTCCGAATGGCGCGGAAGATGTCGAAGCCAGATTTGTTTACGGGCTTGATGCCTCCAGTAGGAGCCATCCCTAGATGGCTCGCGGAGACGTGCGCGCGGTTCGATGGGGTCAATGTTCATGTCGAAGATGGGCGATATGCGGTGACTTGTCGAGGGCTTTCCGTGAGTTTGAGCGCTATCACCGCATAGCCGGACCCCGAACGCTTGGCTGGCGCCAATACGGTAGAGCAATTGTTCTCGTGCTTGATGTTAATGGCAGTGTCTGAATTGGCAAACTGAACACCGAGGTGAGCCATGGGTACTCTAAACGCAAATCGAGAGTTCTCCTCGTATGCCGACGACGTCGCAAAGCGCGAATTGAATGTGTTTCTCGCGAGCATTCACTCGCCGACCGAGTACCGTGATTCCATGACCAAGCTTGGACTGGAGCTTGGCAGTATTGTCAGTCGCAGAATTCAGCGAGGGCACAATTGCTTGGTAGTGGCAACGGCGGAAGATGCAGACTACTTAGCGAAGGGCGTTATCGACTCGTTGCGCTGCAAACATGAAACCTTAGCGGCCGTCTTTTGGAATAATCATTATTCCGTCGGAGACGGCAGCGTCGCGCCCGTCATTCATCGGTACCTGCAGCCGGGCTTCGAAGAGGCCGAATACCTTGTGGTAGTCAAGTCCATTATTTCGACGAGCTGCGTTGTCAAAACAAATATTCTTGCCCTGATCGAGAAAACCCGCGCAAAGAAGATTTTTATCGTCGCTCCGGTGATTTACGTGACGGCCGAGGAGTCTTTGCGCTCCGAGTTTCCGAGGACGATTTCGGATTTATTCGAGTTCGTCTATTTCGCGAAAGACGATTGTCGCGAACCGACAGGAGAGGTGCGTCCAGGGATTGGCGGTCAGGTCTACCAGTTGCTCGGCGTGGGAGACCACCCCTCGCGGACCGGGTACTTTCCCCAGTTGGTTAGGGGCCTGATGTCTCTTTGAGGGTCTAGCTGAACCGTGATCGCTTCCTAACGACCGCTGCTAGCCGACATTCGCCGACATCCAATCGGGTCCGTCGGCAGACCGCCTCCGGGCGGTCTTTTTGGTTGTGCCGCCGGAGGATTCCATACCGCGCACCGATTCTTTCGGCGTGCCTATCCGGTTGACTCAGCAAAACACTATTGCATGGGTGGGTATCGATCCCGATCCCCGAGAAAAGCCGTCACAAGGTCGGCTCATGGCAGCAGGTGTGCCAGGATGGACCAGTCCGCCGAAGGGCCTGGACCCGTCAATATCCCCACTCCTCATGCGCCAACGGTAGGCTGTTGAGCATGTCCCGATACTGGGGCCACTGCGGCATGTGGGTGTCCAGCAGTGCTGTGTACCGTTCGTCGTGGTGCCGCTCCAGCAGGTGCGCCAGCTCATGGACCACGATGTATTCCAGGCACTGGATCGGCTTCTTGGCCAACTCCAGATTGAACCAGACGCGTCGCGCGGCTGGGTTGCAGCTACCCCAGCGGGTCTTCATCCGTTTGATGCCCCAGTTGGCAACTTGTACCCCCAGGGCTGCCTGCCACTTATCCAGCAGCGGCGGGATCAGCCCCTTGAGTTGCTCGCGATGCCAGCGCGACAGGATCGCCTCCCGCTGCGCCGCATCCGTGCCGGGGCGCACGAACAGATCGAGGGCGGTCACGCCGCGCACCGCCACCCTGGGCGGACCGTCCTGTTCGCGAATTCGTAGTCGGTAACGCCGGCCCAGGAACCAATGGCTCTCGCCGCTCGCCATCTCGCGCTGGGACTGGCGGGGCTGCTCGACGAACCGGGCCCGCTGCCGCTTGATCCATCCCAACTTATCGATCACGGCCAGTCGCACCGCCTCCTCCCCGAGCACGAGCGGTGCGGCCACGCGCACGCGCCCAAGCGGCGGGTAGACGCCCAGGTGGAGGTTCTTGATGTCTTTGCGCACCACTTCGACCTCGATGCCCGAGATCGTGAGGTGCAGGGTCTCAGTAATCACTCTGATGCTTCGCCAGGTCGAGAAGCCGGGTGGCCTCGGCTTCGACCGAGTAGCACCCCTGGTCGTCAGCAACCTTGCCGTCGGCTTGCGCAGCATCCCGCGCCTGCTGAAGGACTGCGCGGATGGCCAGGCGCACCCGCTTGGCCTTCATCGTGCTGTCGCGCCAGCCATCCATGCGGCTTGCCTGAATTGCCGCGTCCACCGCCAGGGCCAGCCCCTCGTCATGGCCCAGGTTGTTGTAGAGCGACCGTTGGGCCGCGGTCTTCACGCCCGAAGGATAGCCGCCCGGCCCGCCGCCGGGTCGCGTCGCGTCCCTTGTCAACTGGGCGATTTTTTCCAAGTATTCCTTGTAGGTCAGCATCCCCTTGCGCCGTTGCTCGATCAGGGCATCCAGCAACTTGGACATCTTCTCGTAGTAGGCCGGGTCCACCGGGGATTCGTTAACGATGAGCCGGCGGACGTTGTTCTCGATGGTCTCCGCCACCGCGCCCTCGCTTTTGCGGATACCCTTGGGCAGCGCATCCGCCGCCTCGGGACCGCGCTCGACGATCAGCGCGATCAGGCTCAGGTCGTCGAAGTCGGAGATCGTCTCGCTCTCCTCCGCACGGATATAGGTGTCGATCAGGTGGCGCATGGCCGGCTCGAACGCCTTGAGATCGATGTAGTCGCCGCTGTTGCGCTTGACCGTGGCACTCACCTTGGCGAAGTGATCCACCTCATCCTTGATCCGCTTGATTTCTTCGGCCGTGTAGCCTGCCTCGGCGAGTTCGTTGGCGATGTTCGCAAAGTTGCGCAGCAGGGCAGCCACGAACTTGTACAGCTTCACCCGCTTGGGCTCGTTCTCCTTGAGTTGCTCGGCATTGCCTGAATCCTTGGCACAGAAGTAATGGAAATAATCCAGCTCTTCCCGCGGCGCCACCACCGGCTCGCACAGCGCCTTGACGGCCTCACGAGCCTCTTCCAGGTCCTCGCGCGCCTCGGCCAGCCGGTCCTTCAGCAGCCCCTGCACGTCGGCCTTGTCGTAGGCATCGAAGGCCCCGCTGGTGTAGTCCGCCACCGCGCCCTCCAGGCTCTTGAACAGATCCTTGTAGTCGATGATGTAGCCGTAATCCTTGCTCACGCCGTTCAGCCGATTGACCCGGCAGATGGCCTGGAACAGGCCGTGGTCCTGCATCTTCTTATCGATATAGAGATAGGTTGCCGCGGGGGCATCGAAGCCGGTGAGCAGCTTGTCCACGACGATCAAGAGCTTCATCTGGCCCGGGGCATCGACGAATTGCTTCTTCGCCTCCCGCTCGAACCGTTCCGACTTATTGATAGCGGTCTCGGGCGGCTCGTTGAACCAATCCGCCAGCATCTGCCGATAGATCGTGTATTTGAACAGGTTGTCCGTTTCACCCGAGCCGGTCGTCTCGCCCTTGCTGTCGGCCAGGGTTGGCGCATAGCTGGTGACGACGGCGCATCTGCCTTTAAGCTCCGTTCGCGCGAACAGCTCGTAGAGCTTGCACGCCTCGTAGATGCTGCCCGCCACCAGCATGGCGTTGCCGTGGCCATCCATCAGGCGGGGCTTGGTACTCATATCGAGCAGGATGTCGGCGACGATCTGCGTGAGGCGGCCCCGGCTGGACAGCACCCGCTGCATGGTCCCCCATCGCTGCTTGAGCTGAGCCTTGGCCAGGTCGTTCAGACCCTGGGTCTTGGTCTCGAACCACTGGTCGATCTTGCCCTTGTTGGTCAGGGTCTGATCGATGTCCCGCGCCTCGTAGCGCAGGTCCAGTACCACGCCCTCCCGCACCGCCTGATCGAACTTGTAAGTATGGATATAGCGCCCGAAGACCTCGATGCTGCGGGCCTTGTCCGACTTCAGTAGGGGTGTACCGGTGAAGCCGATGAACAAGGCATTCGGCAGCAGCGCCTTCATCGCCTGGTGCAGATCGCCGGACTGGGTACGGTGGCATTCGTCCACGAACACATGGATGTCGCCCTTGGCCTTGAAGTTGGCCGGTACCTTCCGGATGGCCTCGATGAACGCCTTGGCCCCGTCATCGCCCTGCGCTTCATCGTTTCCTTGGCGGCCGAACTTGTGCACCAGCGAGCAGATCAAGGATTCCTCGGTGCCGTTCAACTTGGCGATCAAATCCGCGCCGCTGGCGGTGCGGTAAATGGACTCGTTGACGCCCTTGAACACCTTCTCGATCTGCTCATCCAGCTCGGTGCGGTCGGTGACGATCAGCACCCGTGCCCCGGGGCAGTTCTCCAGTATCCACTTGGCCAGCCAGACCATGGTCAGCGACTTGCCGCTGCCCTGGGTGTGCCAGATGATCCCGCCCTCGCGTCGCCGGACGAATTCCCGGGCCTCCTTGACGCCGAAGAACTGGTTCTGGCGGCACAGTTTCTTGATGCCGGCATCGAACACCACGAAGTCGTGGATCAGCTCAAGCAGCCGCTCCTTCGCGCAGACCTGCAACAGGTGCCGATCCAACAGGTTCGGCTCGGCCGCCCAGGGGCCGCTGTCCTCCACCCACTTGAGGTAATAGGTCTCCGGCGTCTCGACTGTGGCGTAGCGCATCCCCTCGCTGTCGTTCCCCGCCATCAGCCACTGCATGGTCGAGAAAAAGGGCTGGATGAACTGCTTCCCCTGGTTGTCCAAGGTCTGACGGATGCCCTCGGCCACCGAGACCGTGGAGCGCTTCAGCTCCAGCACGGCCATGGCGATGCCGTTGATATAGAGCACGATGTCCGGCCGCTTGGTGCCGGCCTTGGCATCGGTCCCCTTCACGGTGACCTCTTCAGCGACGGCAAACCGGTTATTCTCCGGGTCCTTCCAGTCGATCAGCCAGACCGTGACCTTGTTCTCTCCCGCCCCCGGCTGGACCTTGACCCCGTAGCGCAACAATTCAGGCTCTTTGGGATCTCAGTAGGTTATGATATTCTTAAATTTCAACATCTTGTCTAGTTCTTAAGGTCATCATGGAGTCCAACAACGAGCCGCTCAGGCAAGCGCTGGAGCTATTGCTCGACTTCCCCAATACTCAAGTGCAGGCAGCACACCAAGATCGCACCGGAAGTTACATCGTCACGCTGGTCAGTACAGAGCGGGGCACGACCTGTCATAAATGCCATAAGCGAATTGATAAGTCGAATGGTTACGGTGAATGGGTGACGTTACGTCATATCGCCATTCTTGATAGGCCCGTGTATTTACGCATTAGGTTACCCCGTTACCAGTGTGATTGCGACGGCCAACCCACCACGACGCAGCAGGTCAGCTGGTTTGCGCGTCGCAGCCCGTTCACAAAAGCCTACGAGGCGCATCTCTTGCTGGCTTGTGTCAACACCACCTTTGCCGATGTCTCCGTCAAGGAGGATGTGGCCTACGACGCAATCCGAGGCGTGCTTGATCGAAATATCGGGACATCTGTGGATTGGTCGACAATGGAACCTTTCGAAGTGATCGGTATTGATGAAATCTCGCTCAAAAAGGGGCATCAGGATTTTGTCGGGATTGTGACCGCGCGGCGGCGGGATGAAACCCAAATCCTGGGTGTCCTCGAAAACCGCAAGAAGGAAACGATCATAAAGTTTTTCCGAAGCATTCCCAAGCGCTTACGTCGCACGGTACGCTATGTCTGTTCGGATATGTACGACGGCTTCATCAATGCTGCCAAGGAAGTTTTCGGGAGAACAGTCCGTATCGTTGCAGACCGCTTCCATGTCGCCAAATTGTATCGTGAGGGACTCGAAGATCTACGCAAGAAAGAGCTGCGCCGACTCAAGCGCGAACTGCCGGCTGCCACGTACAAGAAATTCAAAGGGGTGATGTGGTCGTTACGTAAAAAGGAGGAGGACTTAACAGAGGATGACAGGGCTGCTCTTGAGCAATTGTTTCAATATTCGCCGCGTTTGAAGAAAGCCTATTTGTATCGTGATCAACTAACAGCGATTTTCGATCGGCAGGTAACCCGTGCCCAAGCGAAGCACTTACTGAATGCCTGGATGGGCCGTGCCACACGCAGCGACATTCGTTGTTTCGATGGATTTATCAAGACCCTGATGGCACGCAAAGATGAAATTACCAATTATTTTGTCGGGCGACATAACAGTGGGTTTGTGGAAGGATTAAACAATAAGATCAAAGTCATCAAGAGGCGTTGTTACGGCATTCTTAACCCTGAGCATCTCTTTCAGCGCATACATTTGGACCTTGTCGGATACAAGCTGTATGCATGAAAGATCAATGCATTACGGTGATCCATGCCGATCATGGCAGGAGCCACAACATTTCCACGCCGCACCGTATCTTGTTGATTATATTATTTTAATGCTCCACGGGAAATCCCAGAGAGCCACAATTCATAGACCGCCCGGTTGCGGTCGTAGAGGCACTTGCTGGTGTCTGACGCCACGCGGCTCAGCTCGTGCAGCGCTCGTTTGATGAGCGTGTCGCTCACGCCTTGCCCTTCGAGCCAGGCGGTGAGGATCGCCGGCTCGATGTTGGCGTTGCCGGGGCGGTCGATCCAATTGCCCAGGTAGTCGTAACCCAGGCGGTCGCAGAACAGCGAAACGACGCGCGCCTGCGTTATCTTCTCGATCTGCCCGACCGTGCTCATGGTTTGGCTCTCGTGCGATAAGCCTGGTCCGGGTGTGTGCGCTTGCGGGGCACCCGAGCCTCCAAGCGTCCATCCTGCAACATGGCGTTGATGTAGTGGTTTCTGAGCGAGTCCGGTTCCCTGCTCAGTAAGCGGGCGAGTGTCCGGAGCGACAGCCAGTCCTCCGCGCACAGGGCAAGGATGGTTTCTTCCATCAATGGCTTGGGAACCTTGGGTTTCCCCTGAACAACCGCGGCCAGGGCGGCCAGACGGGCCTCCTGTGCGGAGTCCAAATGTTCGGAGCTCCCGTCCAAATGTTCGGAGGCAGGGCCGGTTTGTTCGGAGGCAGGCCCGGTTTGTTCGGAGGCAGGCCCGGTTTGTTCGGAGCCTGCCGCCTCCTCTGCCGCGATGCCATCGAACAAATCTCGGCCCGCCGCTCTGGGCCAGCGATAGCGGGTCCCGCGGCCGTGCCCGTCCTTGTCAAGCCAGCCCGCGGAGACCAACTGGCGTAGCTGGGTCCCGATGTCCTGGGGGTGTTCCCGCCGGTAGTGCTGGATGTCCTCGTTGCCCACCTCGCCGAAGCCGTGGGCCAGCATCAGGATGACCCGCCCGAGCTCGCTCAGGCGGCCATAGGCGCTTCCGACGAGCGCTCGCAGCTCTTGCTCCACATCCTCGGGGATCATGCTGGCCACCGGCAACCAGACGCGGGTTGTCTCCATCGCCAGATTCTCGGCCACCAGCGGGATCATCCACTGCTGCTCGCGCCAGGCGCGCAGGATCTTCTGGAACCCGGAGCCGGCCTTTTCGCCCAGGCCGAGCATCTGGAACATCTTCTGCAGGCTGGGGTTACGCGGATCGCTCACCCCGCCCTGATACAACTGCTCCTTGGGGATACGCAGGCGGCCGGGGTTGCTGAAGATGAAGGCATCCCGGCGTTTGATGATCGTGGTCGGTCGCGTGGACTGATGGTCCGCATGGATCAGGGTGTTGACCAGTGCTTCCCGAAGGGCCTCATGGACATGGGTCTCTTCCAGCCGGGTCGCCGCCCGATCCAGCTTGAACGGCACATCGAGCCGCTCGACCAGTCGGGGATAGACCCGGTAGTAGAAATTGAACAGATTCGGGCTCCATTTGCCGTCCAGGGTCAGGCGATAGGTCCATCGCTCCTCCGGATCGGAAGAGAGGTGCTCCTGATAATCCAGGTGAAAATGGGGCAGCGCATCCAGCAGGCTGCGCTCCTTGCCGAACATCAGCAACCCGGCCAGCGTGATGCCTTCCATCCCGCTACGCCGGTCGCGCCGCAGGGCGCCCAGGCGTTCGAGGAAACTCGCATCGTCGAGGGCGAGAAACGGATGGTCGGGATCGCGCGAGGCAAAGCGGTTGCGGTAGGCGGCCAGGGTGTCCGAGTCCAGGTCCTCCAGATCGGAACCATCCAGCATCAAGTTATCCGAGGGTTCTTCCCCCGCGTCCCGCAGCATCTGGCGCACTTCCGCCTCGGTACAGCGGTAGTCCCCTTCGTGATTGCGCTTATAGGTGCCGGACAGCAGATTCCGGTTGATATACACCGGCCGCTGTTGCCGGCCCATGCGGGGCACCCGAATGCACAGCAGCGAGCGCCCGTCGACCGAGACCACCTCGGTATCCGCTGGGCCGCACACCGGCCGGTTCAGCTTCTGGGCGTTGTTATGGCTGTCCCAGAAGACCTTGAGGAGGGTCTCCGGCTTGCGTACCCCCTCTACAACCAGCTCGCCACTCCGCTCGGCAACCCCCAGCACGATCATCCCGCCGTCGGTGTTGGCAAAGGCCGAGACCGTCTCCCAGATCGACTTTGGCAGGCCGCCCTCGGCGGCCTTGAATTCGATGTCCTGGTCCTCGCCGAGGTGGAGTGCGTCGAGAATCTGCTCAGGGGTCATGCCAGGCGAATCCTCCCGGTCAGTAGTTCCTGCATCATGCCCTGCTTGAGCTCGCGGGTCTTGTCGCGGCGGGCTTCGATGGAGGCGATCTCGGCGTCCATGTCGGAGAGGATGGTGGCGATGGCGGTTTGTTCTACCTGCTGGGGTACTCGCGAGCAAATGGATAATATTTTTGAAACAGATAAGCCGGGTTGGGCAGATGATTCCGAATATTGATTGAGATTCATCTCACCCAAGACGAATGTCAGCCATAGAATATTTGTTTCACTAGAAGGCGTTACAACGATGGCATGCTCCGATGCAAAGAACTTGCCAGTGACGGGAAAGACATTCCCACACAAAGCACCTTGTCGACCTACCAAGGCGTAGCGCCCGTCATGGGTGTATCGTGTGGTGTATCCGCGAAGACCATTGCCGCCATAGCAGGGAAATCTTGAGCGCTCGTCGAGGCTGGCGCTTGTTATCCCTTCGCCGCTTTTCATTGAACAAATTTCTCTTAATTGCTTAAGCACCCACTCACCGGTAAATCCCGGCAGGCGGGTCTTGCCGGTGAGGAGTTGCTGCATGGCAGCCTGTTTGAGGTCGCGCTTCTTGGCGATGAGCGCGTCGAGCTTGGCGAGCAGGGCGTCCACATCCGAGAGCGCGGCGTAGATGGCACGTTGTTCAGAAGCCGAGGGCACGGGCATCGGAACGGCAGCGAATTTCTCGCGGGTCAGGTGAGCGATGCTTGTCTGGGTGACATAGTTTGCAAGCAAGTCGTGATCTGACCAGTAGCGGAGCAACTCTGCCATCAGGCCAGTGTCAAACCCCCTCCTCGGGCGTAACCGATGCAACGCCTTTTGGTAGTAGCACTCTGGCAGCGGTTCGTCCCAAATTGCTGCGCGGCCAACTTCTCCTCCTTCACAGACCAGCAAGTCTCCACGATAAAGCCTGTAGCGCTGCAAGTCAGCATGCGACATTGCCATTGTCGACAGATTGGTCGCGTCGATACGATTCCATTGGACGGTCTTGTTGCTGAGATAGGGCTTGGGTATGCCCACGTTTTTCTCGCAGTCGAGCATCTTGCCCAATTGAATGTCGAATTCCTCGCCAACGGTCGACACCATCCAATCTTCTGGAATAACACCCACCTTGGTTTGCTTGTATCCCTCCGGTATGTCTGCCTTCAGGGTCTCGCTTCCCGCGACGTTGGTGGCTGTGGTGGATGCGCTGCGCGGATCCATCCAGTCTTCGTTGACGCTGGTCAGATCCATGTGAACCCCATCGCCTTCAAATGCTCATCCACCCGGGAGGCGAGCGCTTTTCTCGCTCTCACGGGGTGGCGTTGAAACGCAAGAGAAGTGCAATTGGTGAGAAGGCTTCTGACCAATTTCTTCCTGGCTCCCACGCTCCAGCGTGGGAGCAAGTCCCGACACTCCAGCGTAGCGTGGGCGCTCGGGCCGCTGGAGCGGCCAAGACTGCGTTCCCACGCGGAGCGTGGGAACGAGAGGTGAAGGCGGGCGTTGGTCAGTTCCATGCGAACCCCATCGTCTTCAGATGCTCATCCACTCGGGCAGCGAGTGTATCCACCTCTTCGATCAGCCTCGGCAACGGGGTGGCATAGCGTTCGGCCAGTTGCCGGATGCGCCCAGTCAGGGCTTGGCTGACCCGATCCAATTCACCCTGGACGCTAGCGGCCAAAGCCGTGAGCCATTTGTCTTCCACTACCAGGGTCTTTATTTCGGACTCGGTGAGTTGCCGGTAGCGGGCCGCCACCTTGGCGTCGAGCGCCTTCTGGGCGTCCTTGACCTTCTTGCCGGCGGCGGCCTCCTTTTCGATCAGCGCATTGTAAGCGGCCAGCATGCGGCGTTCGGGGGCCGCGTCCTTGTCCGGCCTGATCTCGGCTAACCGCGCCTTGACGCTGGCCCGGGTGAGCTTGCCCTTGTCGTTCTTGGCGTCCGCCAGCAGTCCGTCCTCGCCGCCGTGCTCCTCGTCCATCTCCTCCATCTCGCGGCCGATGGCATCGCGCTCGGCTTCAAGCTGGGCGACTGCGGCGGCATCGGCGGCGAAATAGCGGGCGACGATCAGGTCGGGCGGGATCAGGTCGGTGTTGGGCTTGCCGTCGGCGAGTGCCTGCCAGCCGTCGCCGACCAGCATCCAAACGTCGTCCTGCATGGTCTCGACCCAATAGTCGAGCAGGTGCTGATAGCAGTCGTAAGGGTCGATGAGCGGGGCGGTACGGAAGGTCTCCAGCAGGCTTTCCGAAAGGATGTCGATCAGTCGCTTGGGTGCGTCGCCGATGCGGATACCGTTGAGAGCGGGCAGGTTGGCGGCCTTCCACTGAGCGAAGAGGGCGGTGACCTGGGCGTTGAAGGCGGTGAACTCGGGGTGGCCGAAGATCGTCGCCTTGACCTGACTGGCCTCGACCTTGGGGAAGCTGTAGCCGGGGCGGTCGGTCTTCTCGAACAGCTCGCGGCGGACGCCGGGGAAGACCTGCCAGTACGCAGCCAGACCGTCGATGTCGCGGTTAGGGATGCCGCCCTTGAGATGCGCCTCGATGTCGCGCAAGTCCTCCGGGTCGCTGCCGTCGATATAGCGCGGCAGGTTCAGGTTGAAGTCGTTGGACTCGATCTCGGCGAGCGGTGCCGTGCGCGAATAGCCGGGGATCTCCACCTGGCGGGTGAAGGTGTCGACGATCCGGTGGATATCCTGGGCGCGCAGGCGGTTCTTGTTGCCGTCCTTGATGAAGCCGCGGCTGGCGTCGACCATGAAGATGCCGCGCCGTCCGGCCGCGCCGCCCTTGTCGACCACCAGAATGCAGGCGGGGATGGAGGTGCCGTAGAAGAGGTTGGCGGGCAGGCCGATGATGCCCTTGATGTAGCCCTGGCGGACGAGGCGTTGGCGGATGGCCGCCTCGGCACCGCCGCGAAAGAGCACGCCGTGGGGGTGGATGACGGCGCCCTGACCGCTGCCCTTGAGGCTCGCGAGGATGTGCAGCAGGAAGGCATAGTCGCCGTTCTTGGCGGGCGGGATACCGAGGCGGAAGCGCCCGTAGAGGTCTTCGGCCGGGTCCAGACCGCTGGTCCAGTTTTTATTGGAGAAGGGGAAGTTGGCGACCACGAAGTCGAAGGTCTTGAGGCTGCCGTCGGCGTTCTTGAAGTGCGGGCTGGACAGCGAATTGGCCTGCCAGATTTCCGCCTCCGGCGCGTCGTGCAGCACCATGTTCATGCGGGCGAGTGCGGAGGTGGCGTTGTCCATCTCCTGCCCGTAGAGGGTCAGGTCCAGGCCGGTGCGGTTGCGGGCCTCGTCGTGGGCCTTGAGCAGCAGCGAGCCGGAGCCGCAGGTGGGGTCATAGATGGTCTGGGCGCCGCTGGTGGCCCGGCCCAGGTCGATGACCATGGACATGACGCGCGAGACCTCGGCGGGGGTGTAGAACTGACCCTTGCTCTTGCCGGACTCGGTGGCGAAGTGGCGCATCAGGTATTCATAGGCATCGCCGAGCAGGTCGTCACCCTCGGCGCGGTTGCTGCCGAAGTCGAGCCCCTCGAAGATGGCCACCAGCTTGGTGAGCCGGTCCACCATCTCCTTGCCCTTGCCGAGCTTGTCCTCGTCATTGAAGTCGGCGACGTTGATCGCGCCCTTCAAGCTATCGTTGGCGTCGGCCAGGCGGCCGATGATCTTGTTGATCCGGTCGCCGATCTCCTTGTCGCCCTTGGCGATCACCATGTCGGCAAAGCCGCCGCCGAAGGGGACCTCGATCAGCGCATCGGGTTCGTTGGCGTACTTGTCCGAGACATATTTGACGAACAGCAGGACCAGCACGTAGTCCTTGTATTGGCTGGCATCCATGCCGCCGCGCAGCTCGTCGCAGGAGCGCCAGAGGGAGGAATAGAGTGCGGACTTCTTGAGAGCCATGGGGTCGTTTCTTATGGATTGGACGCGGGGCGTCCGTGGGCGTCGAACAGGTCAGGCGTTGCGTTCCGGGCGGATTCTGCCGGCCGCGGGGGCTTGCGCCGCGGTCTGGACCCGGGTCTCGTTTTTGGGAAGAGGTGGCCCAACTCATGGACCAGGGTGACGAGCTGGACGCTGAGCGGGTGGGTCGCGTTGATGCGCAACTGGTAGTCCGGCTTTTTGTCCTTCCGAGTCGATCAGCGCACCACCTTGATGTGGCCGGCATTCCCGTCGCTGTATGGGATGCGCTCGACATGGATGCCGGGGGTGTGAAGCAGTCTGATGTGGCGCTGCATGGTCGTGTCGTAGGTCGGTGGGGTCCGCAAACCTGGGGCGGTTCGGGTGCGCCTTGCTGCCGTCTATTGCGGGCAAGTGCGCCTTGGGTGCGCCACGGGAGCGAGCTAGAGTCTTGCGGTAGGCGGATTAGCGCGGTAAGTCATTGGCGGAAGGGCGTGGGAGTCGAACCCACCCGGGACCGCCTGACGGCCCCAACCGGATTTGAAGTCCGGCCGCCTCACCGGATAGCGAGGCCCTTCCAGATCGATCTGGCCCTCTGCCGAGCAGGCGGCGAGGTGCGTGAAGAATTGCCACAGAACGCAGGCATATTCAAGCCCTGGTAAGTCCTTGCGCCAAGCTCCGGGGTGTCCGCGCTATTCGATCGGCCGGGCAGGCGTGCCCGGTCGCCGCTCGCTGCCTGGATCACCCACCGGGGCGGCGAAGGCGTCCAGGACCAGGGGTCGGTAGTTGCCGGTGAGCGACTCCAGGAAGGCGACAAGGTCCGCCCGGTCCCGGACGCCGAGTCCCAGGGGCCGGATGCGCGGGTCGAGCAACGGGTTGGGCACTGCGCCGCGGTCATAGAAGTCGACGACGTCGGTGAGGGTGCGCAGGGACCCGTCGTGCATGTATGGGGCGCTCTGTGCGCAGTTGCGCAGGCTCGGGGTCTGGAAACGCCAGCGGTCAGCCGGGTCGCGGGTGATGCGATAGCGGCCGAGGTCGCTGGTTGGACTGGGGCCAGAGACTGCGGCCAGCGAATCGGGAGCGACTGTGCCGAAGACCCCTGGGGCCAGGATGACCCGTCGGGGGCCGGTCCGTGCGGCGATAGACCGGGCATAGCCGATGCCGGTGTTGTGCAGGTCCCGGTCGGCGAAGAGCGCGAAGCGATCGCCGACCGGGTGGCAGGTGCTGCACCCGGCGCGCCCCGCGAAGAGTGCGAAACCGCGCCGTGCGGGCTCCGAGAGCGCGCCCCGATCGCCGCCGTAGTACCAGCGGTCGAAGGGCGAGTCGGCGGCGAGCAGGGTGCGCTCGTAGCTCGCGATCGCCTGGCCTACCCTATCCATGCTGGGTCCACGGCCGGCGAATGCGCCCTCGAACAGACCGTCATAGTCCGGCAACCCGCGCAGCAGCCCCAGGACCCAGCCGATGGACGGGTTGCCCATCTCGATGGGATTGATCAGGGGCGCCCAGGCTTGGTGCTCCAGGGTGTGCTCGCGCCCGTCGTGGAAGAGCCGGGTGCGATAGGCGACGTTGTAGAGGCTGGGTGCATTGCGCCCGACATCCTGGCCCTCCAGGCCCACTGCCGTGGCCAGCTCGTTGTTGGTAAAGCCTTGCTCGGGGATATGGCACATGGCGCAGGACTGTGTGCCGTTGCGCGACAGTCGCCGGTCGAAGAAGAGCTTGCGCCCCAGCGCGATGCGCTCCCGGCTGAGCGGGTTATCCGCGGGGATCGGGAGCGGCGGCAGCCCCAGCGGCGGTGACTTGGCGATGGCGAGCAGGTCCGCTTCCCGGCCCACCCGGGCGGCGAGCGCCTGGGAGCGCGTGCGGTAGTCCGCGGCCTCGTAGCCGCCCCGGTAGTCGCCAGGGCCGTCCTCGGGGTCGGCGGCGAGGGCGGATGCGGCCAAGAGGGCGAGGGTCAGGATCTGGGTCGGCGTCCTATAGTGCTTGGTCATCGAGACTGCTCGAGGCCGCTGCAGCATCCGACGCGATCAGCATCAGATTGTCTCCGGTCAGCGCGCGCAGAAACGCTACCAGGTCCGCCCGCTCGTGCGCGCTCAGTCCCAGCGGCCTGATCTGCGGGTCCTGGCCCGGGTGTGGGTGTCCGCCCCGGTCGTAATGGTCCACCACGGCGGGCAGGTCCGGCAGGCTGCCGTCGTGCATGTAAGGGGCGGTGACCGCGCAATTGCGCAGACTGGGTGTGCGGAAGCGCCAGCGGTCTGCTGGATTCTGGGTGACCTCGTAGCGACCCAGGTCGTTGAATGGGCGCTCGCCGGTACCGGCGAGTGCGGCCAGATCCACCGCGATCCGCAGCCCGGGAGCCGGCTCGATCACGGGCGGTCTCGGCGGCTCGCCCATGGATCTGAGCCAGCCGATGCCGGTGTCGTGCATGGCGTTGTCGGTAAAGAGCGCATGGTCCTGCCCCAGCCGATGACAGCTCGAGCAGCCGGCCTTGCCGTCGAAGAGCCGGAAGCCCCGCACAGCGGCCCCGTCTATGGCCTGGGTCTCGTCGCCGAAGCGCCAGCGGTCGAAGGGCGAGTTTCCGGAGACGAGGGTGCGCAGATAGGCCGCCACGGACTCGCCCAGCGTCTCCATGCCGGCCGGCCGGCCGTCGAATGCGCGCTCGAAGCGCCCGCGGTAGTCCGGGAGCGACTGGACTCTGGCGAGTATAGCCCCGACCGACGGGTTGCCCAGTCGGTCCGGGTCCAGCAGCTCTTGCCAGGTCAGGGTGTCGAGCGCGAGCTCCCGGCCGTCCGGGAACAGCGGGTCCGCATAGGCCACGTTGTAGAGGCTCGAGGCGTTGCGCCGGAGCGACCGACCCTCCAGCCCCACCGCTCGGGACATGGCCTGACTGGTGAAACCCTGATCCGGGATGTGGCACAGGGCGCAGGACAGTGTGCCGTTGGCCGAGAGTCTGCGGTCGAAAAAGAGCCGGCGGCCCAGATCGATCCGCGCCGGGTCGAGTGTCTGGCCGGCTGGGAGCGGCAGGGGCGGGAGTCCGAGCGGGGGCTTAAGCGCCTGTGCTAGAAGCTCTGCCGTGTGCGGTCCGGGCTGACCGCCGGTGCGGGTCTGGGCCGTCGCGCCAGGGTCCGATGCCTGGTCCTCAAGCATCAGGGTGCGCAGGTCAGAAAGCACCAGATCCGGGTGGAGGAAGGAGACGCTATAGATGTTGCGCAGTCGCTTCTGCCGGTCGATCAGATAGACCCGCAGCACATGGCTGATCCGCCCCGTGTCCTTCCCCTGGGCATCGAAGACCCGGTTCACTGACTGGCCATAGGCGTCGAGAATCGGGGCGAGCGCCGAGTCGGAGTCCGTAGTGAGGAATGACCAGTCCGGCGGTCCTTGTCCGAAGCCCTGGCCGAAGTGCGACATGGCCTCGGGGGTGTCGTGCGCCGGGTCGAAGCTCAAGGTCAGCAGCCGCACCTGCCGGGCCAGATCGGGGTCCGACCCGAGGGCTCGGAACAGCCGGTTCAGCACATGGGTGGCCAGCGGACAGCCGTTGGCGTCGTCGCAGGTGCGGTAGATGAAGCTCAAGACCGCGTAATGGCCGTCGTAGAGCCGGTGCAGACTGACCGGACGTCCGCCGGTATCGAGCACGGTGCCGTCGGCGGCGGGGCCGATGGGCGGTAGGCCGTAGGTGCCGGGCTCTGGGGCGGCAAAGCGCAGCGGACTATAGCCGGGGGCGAGTATCCCGGAGGCGTCTTGGCTGGCCCGGGTCGCGGGGTCCGCATGCGCGAGCACGATGCCGGCCGGGGGCCCGGCCACCGCGGCGAGTGCCTGCAACCAGCCCACCAGCGCAGCGGCGGCACCGAGCCACCAGCTGACCCGTTGCGGCAGCTTGATATTCCAGGGAGGGGTCAAGGCCGCGCCGCGGCATCCGCCAACTGAGTGTCCCGACGCTTGCTACCCCGGTCGTCCGCGACATTGCTCCGGTACAGTGCGCGGGCGTTCAGCGTGATCAGATGGGCGCGACCAAGCTTCTGCGCATAAAAGTCGACCGCGAATCCGGGCTTGAGCGTCTTGCCGTCCCAGTAATACATCTTAAGAAACTGCTGGTCGTCCGCGCCCTTCTTATCCCAATTGGCGAGCAGGGATGAGCTGAAATAGACCCGCTGGCCGTCCCAGCTCTGGGAGACCATGTTTACCTGGGGGCCTATCTTGAAGGTGTCCACCAGTTTCGCATTGAACGGGTCGGAGATATCGAAGCGCCGGGTGGAGCCGTCCATGAAGGTATTGACCCACAGATAGCGGTCGTCCGCGCTGATAGAGAAGGCCACCGGCAACGGTACCTGGGAGGGGTCGCCGATGGTCCCGACCTCCCGGGCGGTCCAGCCCTTGTCACGGTCCTCGTAGATTAGCCAGATCTTGGAGGTGAGCGCGGTGGTGGTGAAGCAATAGTTGTTGCCCCAGGCGCAACGGATCTCCAGCGGCGCCCCGGGGACGTCGAAGATCTTGAGCGGTTTGCGCCGGTGCAGATCCCAGACCGCCACGGTATTGCCGAAGCGCTTCATCGCCTCCGGGTCTCCGAGCATCTTGCCGAAGTCCATCATGTAATTGGACCAGCCGGTGAAGGATGTCGTCACCATCAGGTTCTTCGCGGGCAGGAAGCGCACATCGTAGCCGTAACCGTCGGCGAAGCTTCCGGTCTTCTCTGCGCCTTGGAGGTTGTCGTCGGTAGGCATCCAGTAGGTGGCAACAAAGCGACCGTCGTTGCTGTACTCGACCAGCGCCGTGCGCCCGCCGTGGTCGCGGTTGTTCGAGAGTGCGCTGATCATCATGCGCCCAGGTAGCGCGAAGAAGCTGTGGGGCCCCACGGCCCCGCCGCTGGCTGCCGCGAAGTCTTCGATGGTGCGGGCCAGGGTGGGCTTGGCCGGGTCCGTGTGAACATCGAAGACGAAGATCCGGCTGGTGTCGAGCGAGCCTGCCCACAGAAAGCGCCGGTCGTCCGTATAGCCCGAGTGGTGCGCCTCGTTGCGCCCGCCGACCGAGACGGTGGAGACCACTTGGCCGAAGGTGTCGGAGCCGGGATTCGCATCCACCGTGACCAGCTTGTCCTGCTCGTCTCCCAGGCCCGGTACCCCCAGCGTCCACACATAGGCATAGTCTTCCTGACCCAGTATCTTGGGGGAGTAGGGTGAGACGCAGGTCTCGTCCGCCCGGGACGATCCCCCCGGACCCAGAAGGGCGAAGGCCGCGGCGAATGCGGCGGCCTTGACGCAACCCACGACGCAGACGGTCAGTCTCTCGTTCATCGCGATCCTCCGAATCTGGATGAGCATGCTCGTTGTTCCGATGTCACGGTGCTAAGCCAAAGCCCTGCGCCTCTGCGCACCCGGTGGCACTGCTCGAACGGGGGCTGGGGCAATGGACCGGTCGGGTCGGTATTCTCCGATGCCGATACTGGGGCAAAATCTGCGCCAGCGGGTCGCCCCGTTCGGCGCCGGAAGAGGGTCGGGCGGCGACCCTTGATTCCATCGGGTTGAAGGGCGCCGGAGTACCGGAACATCGAATAGCCGAGAATCTGCCGCGCCGATCCGGCGTACGCCGAAATCCGAGCCACTCCGGGAGACCCCCGGGGCGCAAGCACAGGAGATCCCAAGATGTCCGACGAGAAGGTCTACACAGAGGACGAGATTCGCCAGCGGATCGAGACGGAGCTACCCCATTGGTATTTCGAGGACGGCTGGCTGCGCCGTCGCTATCGCACCAGCGGCTGGAAGGGCACGCTGATGGTGGTCAACACCGTGGGACACCTGGCGGAGGCGGCCTGGCACCACCCGGATCTCACGGTCTCCTATGCTTTTGTGATCGTCAAGCTGGCGACCCATTCCGCGAAAGGCGTGACGGATAAGGACTTCGAGCTGGCACGCAAGATCGAGGATACCGTGATGTGGCGTCCCGGTGCAGGCAGTGCACTGGAAGGGACCCCGGACGATCAGCGGTTCAAATACATCAAGTACGACTAGCGCAGGATGGGCCTGTGCCGAGAGTCGCGGCATGTCGGTCACAGTGTCCCAGGGCTGACACAATGGCTGCCCCGTCCGGGGCAGCTCAAGGAAATCTGTGCCCCAGTCCTATTCCGGGCTTCTCGCCGACTGGGGTCCCCCACAAGCCGTGGCATAAGGCTTGCTGCGCGGCTTGCAGCGAGCCAGCGCATTTGCCGCCGACTAGCGGGGGTCGACGCGCCGACTCGCAACTGTCCCGTCAACGACAAGTCTAAGGAGGCATTCACAGCCATGACCTGGTCCACGCCCGCCTACGAAGATCTGCGCCTGGGCTTCGAGATCAACCTCTACATCAACAATCGCTAGCTCGGCGTCGCCGACCGCCGGGGGCTCTAGCCCTCGGGGGTCTTCATTGATTCGCGAGGATTTCGCGCGAGATCCGAGATGCATATCCGCGTTCTAGGCTCAGGTGCCGGCGGCGGCTTTCCCCAGTGGAACTGTAATTGTCCCAATTGCCGGGGAGTGCGTAGCGGATCGATCAAGGCCAGTCCGCGCACCCAGTCGTCCATTGCCGTGAGCGCAGACGGGGAAGCGTGGATACTTTTCAACGCATCCCCGGACATCCGGGCGCAATTGGAGTCGTTTCCGGGCATCCAGCCGGGCCGTCAGGTCAGGGACACTGCTATCCGCGCTATTGTGCTTGTGGATGCTCAAATCGATCATACCGCCGGGCTTCTGATGCTCCGCGAGCATACCGCACCCTGGGATATTTATTGCACCTCGGCGGTCTACCAGGATCTCACCACCGGATTCCCCATCTTCAATATACTTTCCCATTTTCGGGGGGTAAATTGGCATGAGGTCCTGCCCGACGGGTCCGAGCTCGTTATCCCCGGGGCCGAGGGACTGTACTTTGCCGCGGTGCCGCTGAAGAGCGAGGCCCCTCCCTATTCTCCCCATCGGCACAACACGGTCCCCGGGGACAATATCGGGGTGCGGGTACGCGACGGCCGCACGGGCGGCTGTCTCTTTTATGCCCCGGGCCTGGGACAGATCGACGCCACCATCGTGGATTACATGGCAGAGGCGGACTGCCTGCTGGTGGACGGTACGCTCTGGAGCGACGACGAGATGATCCGCTGCGGAATCGGAGACAAGCTCGGCAGCGCCATGGGCCACCTGGATCAGTCTGGCCGGGGCGGGATCATGGAGCAGCTCGGTCGGTTGGGTCGGCCGCGCAAGATCCTCATCCATATCAACAATACCAATCCTATCCTGGACGAGCAGTCCGCCGAGCGCCGGGCGCTGGAGCGGGCGGGCATCGAGGTCGCGTTCGACGGGATGCAGATCGAGCTATAGAGCCATTACGGAGCGTCGATGGGAACCGATTTGGATATGCCTTGGAGCAGAGAAGATTTCGAGCGCAGACTCCGCGAGAAAGAGCGTTATTACCACATCCATCACGAGCTTCATGTCCTGATGAATAGCGGGCAGGTGGACAAGCCCGTTATCCGGGGGTGGGTGGCAAACCGCTTTTATTATCAGACCGCAATCCCACGCAAGGACGCGGCCATCATGGCCAATTGCCCGGACAGGGAGGTGCGCCGGCACTGGGTGCAGCGCATCGTCGACCACGACGGGACCCAGGGGGACGAGGGCGGGATCGAGGCCTGGCTCCAGCTCGGCGAAGCGGTGGGTCTGACCCGGGAGGAGCTCTGGTCCAACGAGCACCTGCTCCCGGGCGTGCGGTTCGCGGTAGACGCCTATGTGGACTTCGCGCGGCGCCAGCCCTGGGAGATGGCGGCCAGCTCCTCGCTGACCGAGCTCTTCGCACCCAAGATCCATCAGGCACGGTTGGACTCCTGGCCGCAGCACTATCCCTGGATCGAGCCCAAGGGCTACGCCTATTTCCGCAAGCGACTGAGCGAGGCCAGGCGCGACGTGGAGCATGGATTGGCGATCACGCTCGATTATTACCGCACCCGGGAGCAGCAGGAGCGGATGCTTCAGGTCCTCCAGTTCAAGCTCGATGTACTCTGGACCATGCTCGACTGTATGTGGCTTGCCTATATCGCCAAGCGCCCGCCTTACCATAATGTGGGTGGCCGGCCATGAGCGCGGCGTTTGGACCCGACGACATCCTGCGCATCGCCCCCATGTTCCGACTTCAGTGGGAAGAGTCGCAGACCTGCTATGTCCTGCTCTATCCTGAAGGAATGGTCAGGCTGAACGGGCCTGCCGGGGAGATCCTGAGCCGTTGCGACGGGCAATGCACCGTCGCCGGTATCGTCGCGGATCTCGTAGCCCGGTTTCCGGGGGCCGAGAATCTGGAAGCGGATGTCTACACCTTCTTGAGCACGGCCCATGACAACCAGTGGATCCAACCTGCCTAAGCCGCTCTGGCTACTCGCGGAGCTCACCTACCGCTGCCCGCTCCAATGCCCCTATTGCTCCAACCCGATCGATATCGCACGGTATAAGGAGGAGCTGAGCACCGAGGAGTGGGTGCGGGTCTTCCGGGAGGCTCGTGCGCTCGGGGCCGTGCAGCTCGGGCTCTCCGGGGGCGAGGCACTGGTGCGCAAGGACTTGGAGGCGCTGATCGCGGAGGCCCACCGCCTAGGCTACTACATTAACCTGCTCACCTCCGGAGTGGGGATGGACGAGCGGCGCATCCGGGCATTCAAGGAGGCCGGACTCGACCACATCCAGATCAGCTTCCAGGCGAGCAGCGAGGAGCTGAACAACTTCATCGCAGGCAAGGACTCCTTCCGGCACAAGTTGGAGATGGCCCGGCTGGTGAAGCAATACGGCTATCCCATGGTCCTGTGCTTCGTGCTGCATCGGCACAATACGGATCAGGTGGAGCAGATACTGGACATGGCCCATGCGCTCCAGGCCGACTATGTGGAGCTGGCGACGACCCAGTATTACGGCTGGGCACTGCTCAATCGCGACCAGCTGTTCCCAACCAGGGAGCAGGTGCAGCGCGCCGAGGCCGTCGCCCACCGCTATCAGGAAAAGTTGAAGGGCCGGATGAAGACCCTCTATGTCGTCCCGGACTATTACGAGGACCGCCCCAAGGCATGCATGCGGGGTTGGGGATCCATCTTTCTCACCGTCGCCCCGGACGGAACCGCGCTCCCCTGTCATGCCGCCGGGAGCCTGCCGGGTCTGACCTTCCCGAGCGTGCGGGAGCACGACATCGCCTGGATCTGGAACGAGTCCCCGGACTTCAACCGGTTCCGGGGCTTCGAGTGGATGAAGGAGCCGTGCCGGACCTGCCCGGAGCGGGCCAAGGACTTCGGCGGCTGCCGCTGCCAGGCCTATCTGCTCACGGGCGATGCCGCCAACGCCGACCCCGTCTGCTCCAAGTCGCCCCATCACGGAGCGCTCCAAGCGCTTGTCCGAACGATGAATCTGCGAGACTCGGCGGACGGCGAGCCGGCGCCGATGGTGTTCCGCAACATGCGCGCATCGAAGCGTCAAATAGCGCGGGCGGCGGAGCTTTCCAGCGATCCGATGCCTCCAGGCCCGGGGATTTGAGCGAGGGTCTTCCGAAACCCGGCGAGCGCCCTAGCCCAGGACCGCGCGCAGCCGATCCGTTTCCCCCACCAGTGCGTCGATCATGGCGGGCTCGCTGGCCAGGTGACCCGCCTGCGGGACGACGATCAAGCGCGATCCGTGCAGGGTCCGATGCAGCTCCCAAGCAGAGGCCACCGGACAGACCAGGTCCCGGCTCCCGTGCACAATGCTAACCGGCACCGGGTGCAGCCGGCTCGCGTTGGCCAGCAGTTGACCCTCGTCCAGAAAATATCGGCGATAGGCAAAGTGCGTTTCGATCTTCGCCTTGGCCAAAACGCGCTGGGTTGCTACGGGCGCTTCGATCGTCTCTGCCTGGTCTGGGTGGCGGTCCCAGGTCGCTACCCGGTCCGCCCAGGCGGTCCAAGCCAGGGCTGCGTGTGCCGCCAACTCCGGGTCTTTCCCATGGACCGCGCGGTGGTATGCCCTGACCGGGTCGCTCCGTGCGGTGCGCGGGAGATCCGGCAGGATCGCGACGCGAAAATCCCGCCAGGCGTCCGGTAGCAGGCGCGCCGCCCCATCCGGGCCGAAGAACCAGTCAAGATCCCGTCGACGGCCCAGAAAGACCCCCCGCAGAACCAGACCCAGCACCCCAGACCCGTGCGTCTCGGCATAGGCCAAGGCGAGGGTGGCCCCCCAGGAGCCGCCGAACAGAAGCCATCGGTCCAATCCCAGCGCCTGCCGAATCGTCTCCAGGTCTCCGATCAGCTCCCGGGTGCCGTTGTGATCCGTGCCCCCAAGAGGTGTCGAACGCCCGCTGCCTCGCTGGTCGTAGAGCACGATACGGTAGTATTCCGGGTCGAAATAGCGCCGGTGGTCCGTCTGGCAGCCGGAGCCCGGTCCACCATGGATAAAGACCACCGGCACTCCGTCCCGACGCCCGCATTCCTCCACATAGAGGCAATGCCCCGAGCCCACGTCCAGTAGCAGGATGGAGTATGGCTCGATGGGGGGATAGAGTTTATTCACAGTGTATGTTCCCGCGCTGCGATTCTTGGATGCGGCGGGGCATTGGGTTCGATCGCGGATGGCCTATGGCGTTCGGGCGTCGTCGTTTGCCTATGTCCTGAAAGCCAGCCCCCTCCGGTGGGCTCTGTGCGCGGGGTCGAGTCGGCGCACAGAGTGTTCCACGCATGACACAGCGGTGACACGTCGGTCGCACAAGGCTCTTCGCCCTCTGGCTAGCGCACTCTTTCGCGGCTGGCCGTTCCGGGTCTGGACTCCATAAAGGCCGCACTTTCCGAGACCAGGGGCAGGCGTTCTGCCATCCGGGTTGCCGCTGCAGAGGGCTCGGGTCGCTACACGCGTCATGGCCATGTCGGTCACTGCTTCGACGGACTCACCGAGCCCGAAATAACCTGGCGCAACGCTTGCACATACGAGCATGCCACGTCGTCAACGATAGCACCCAGGATGCGCCCCAGTCGGCCGGTCGGCCCAGGCGCTATCTGTCAGGTGCAAAGCCGGCAGTCAACAAAGGCCCGTGGCACGCGGCAGCCAAATCCCGCCCAGTGCCCGCCAGCCCAGATCGAGGAGGTCTCGGAAAAATGCAGCTATCGCAAAAAACTATCGCGGCGGTCGTCGTTGCAGCCGGAGTCCTATTCATTGCAACGAGTCACCGACAGAGCAAGGTCCCGGCCGGTCCAGCCGTCGCCACCCCGGTGCCGAGTAGCGCGACGATCCCCGCCCCCGAGCCGAAAGGCGCGGCTGTTGCCGTTACCGAAGCAGTCCCAGCCGCCCCCACCGGAGCCGTCGCAGCTCCGGCTGGACCTGCCAAGACGGGTCTGCTTGCACTCCAAGACGATCCCAATCAGTGGGTGATGCCGAACGGCAACTACTCGAGCACGCGCTATAGCACCCTGGACCAGATCAACGCCAGCAACGTCGGCAATCTGAAGGTTGCCTGGACCTTCTCTACCGGCGTGCTGCGCGGTCATGAGGGCGGACCCCTCGTCATCGGCGACGTGATGTATATCCATACCCCATTCCCGAACAAGGTCTTCGCCCTCGACCTGAATAACGAAGGCAAGATCATCTGGAGATACGAGCCGCGCCAGGACCCCAGCGTCATTCCGGTGATGTGCTGCGACACCGTCAACCGCGGACTGGCCTATGCAGACGGCAAGATCTTCCTCTCCCAGGCGGATACCACCCTGGTCGCCCTGGATGCGAAAAACGGCAATGTACTCTGGACGGCCGTCAACGGCGACCCCACCAAGGGTGCCACCTCCACCGCCGCTCCGATGGTGATCAGGGATAAGGTCTATGTAGGTATCAGCGGCGGCGAGTTCGGGGTGCGCGGCTACCTTACGGCCTACAACGTCAACGACGGCAAGCTGGTCTGGCGCGGCTATTCTATGGGGCCGGACTCCGAGACCCTGATGGACCCCGACAAGACCACCCATCTGGGCACGCTGGTGGGCAAGGACTCCGGCATCGCCACCTGGGAGGGGGATCAATGGAAGATCGGCGGCGGCACCACCTGGGGCTGGTATTCCTATGACCCGGATCTGAATCTGATCTACTACGGCTCCGGCAATCCCAGCACCTGGAATCCCGCTCAGCGTCCCGGCGACAACCGCTGGTCCATGACCGTCTGGGCCCGCGATGCGGACACCGGCATGGCCAAGTGGGTCTATCAGATGACCCCCCATGACGAGTGGGACTATGACGGCGTGAACGAGATGATCCTCGTCGACCAGGTGGTTAAGGGCCAGCCTCGCAAGGCGCTTGTTCACTTCGACCGCAACGGCTTCGGCTACACCCTGGACCGCGTCACCGGGGAGCTCCTGGTCGCCGAGAAGTACGACCCGGCGGTCAACTGGGCGACCCATGTCGATATGGCCACCGGCCGCCCGCAGGTCGTCTCCAAGTACTCCACCCATCAGAATGGCGAGGACGTGAATACCACTGGTGTGTGTCCGGCCGCCCTGGGCTCCAAAGACCAGCAGCCGTCATCCTATTCGCCGCGCACCGGTCTTTTCTATGTACCGACCAACCACGTCTGTATGGACTACGAGCCCTTCCGGATCTCCTACACCGCGGGCCAGCCGTATGTGGGCGCGACCTTAACCATGTACCCGGCCCCCGGCGGCACTAACCTGGGTAACTTCATAGCCTGGGACGCGGATCGGGGCAAGATCGTGTGGTCGAACCCGGAGCCCTTCTCGGTGTGGAGCGGCGCGCTTGCGACCGCGGGCGACGTGGTTTTCTACGGTACCCTCGAGGGATACCTCAAGGCCGTGGACGCCAAGACGGGTAAAGAGCTGTATAGGTTCAAGACCCCCTCCGGCATCATCGGTAATGTCAACACCTACACCCATAAGGGCAAGCAGTACATCGCAGTCCTCTCGGGTCTTGGCGGCTGGGCGGGTATCGGAATGGCCGCCGGCCTGACCGAGTCAACCGCGGGTCTGGGTGCCGTGGGCGCCTACTCGTCCTTGGCGGATTACACCCAGCTGGGCGGCCAGCTCACCGTCTTCGAGCTTGCCAACTGACCCGAGCCGCCGCCCCGCACCCTGGCCTCCGGGCCGGGGTGCGGGTAAGCCCAATCTAATCCTGCCCGTCCCGATGAGGTCGCGGCGGGGCTCTGAGCAACCGGGGCAATGCCCGCAATCCGACCCAGTCACGAGAGACACCATGGGAAACAGGAAGGTCACAGGCATCGCTGTCCTGGCCGCGATCGCGATCGCTTGCGTCTGCGACCTCCACGCGGCCGACGCGGCGACCGATTACCAGTCGTTCAAGTTCTCCCCCGAGACCCCCTATTTCATTCAGGAAGGCAAGGTGGATTTCGGCACCTATAACGGTTTTCGCCGATACCATTCCGAGTGCCATGTGTGCCATGGGCCGGCGGGACTCGGTAGCTCCTATGCGCCGGCCCTGATGAAGTCCATGCAGGTCTTGACCTTCGATCAGTTCGTCACCGTGGTGATTCAGGGGCGCAAGGGTCTCGACAACCGGGTCATGCCATCCTTCGCCACCAATCTGAATGTGCTGCCCTATGTCAACGACATCTACGGCTATCTCAAGGCCCGCGCGGACGGGGTCATCGGCGGGACCAGGCCGCCGAGCTTCCCGAAGCCCAAGGCCGAATAGTCCAGTTGAGCCGAGGCGGCCGGGAATCGATTTGGAGCGTGCCGGACGCGGCGCCGATCGGTCTTGAACGACAATAGCTCGTCCGTCGGTGGACCAAGTTTCCTTGAGATTTAGGGTGGTGCGGCGAATGAAATCGAGTGTGTCGTGGAACGTCTCCGCGGTTGCCGGGGCGGCGCGCGCGGATGGCGTCCTGTCTTGCCTTTGCCGCCGTTGGGTTTCGCCAGGCTGCTGGGTCCTGGCGCTGATGGCCCTGGGGGCGAGTATGGGGCTACAGGCGGCCACCGAGCGGGAGGCGCGCAGCGCCCATTATCTGACGGTGTGCGGAGACCCCAATAACCTCCCTTTTTCCAACGACCGGATGGAGGGTTTCGAGAACAAGCTCGCCCAGTTGATTGCGGGCGAGCTTGACCGGCCGCTGCATTATCGCTGGTGGCCCCAGACCGTCGGATTCGTGCGCAACACGCTCCAGACTCGGCTCTGCGACTTGATCATGGGAATCAGCTCCGTCAACGACCTGGTACAGAACACCAACCCCTACTACCGATCCGTTTATACCCTGGTCTATCGGACCAACTCGGGACTCCAGGTCCGAAACCTCAAAGACCCGGCCATGAAGCGGTTGCGGATCGGCGTGGTGGCCGGGACCCCGCCCGCCTCGCTCTTGACCCGCTACGACCTCCTGGGTCAGACCCGCTCCTACGAGCGTGCGGTGGACACCCGGCTCTATGCACCCGCCCGGGACGCGGTGCAGGACGTGGCCCGGGGCGATCTGGACCTGGCCATTATCTGGGGACCCATCGCGGGCTACGTGGCCAAGCACCAGAGTGTCCCCCTCGCCCTGGTCCCGCTGCCCGCGGAGTTGGACGGGGTTCCCCTGGCCTTCAGTGTGTCCATGGGCATCCGGCCCCATGAGACCGCCTGGAAGCACGAGCTGAACGGGCTCCTGGAGCGGCTTGAGCCGCGCATTCAGGAGATCCTGCTGGGCTACGGGGTGCCATTGCTCGATAACAGCGACCGTCCGATCAAGTGAGCGAATCAGGGACTCGCGGGCCTTCGGGCTCGGTCAGCCGAACGGATAATCGGGGCCGGATGCGGCAATTCGGGTACCTGTTAAGGCTGATCTCAGCCTTGGGGCTCTCTCCGATCGAGTCGACTCCCGTCCTTGCCGAGGATGTCGATTCGCTCTTCGACCCGGACGGGTACCGCATCGCAGCGTTGCTGGCCCCGGTGCCAGAGACCTGCCCCGGGGCCGCAACTGTCGGGACCGAAGACGTTCAGCGCCTTCTCTCCGTCGGGGATGCAGTCCCAGTCGATGTCCTGCCTTACTCCCCAAGGCCCGCGGGACTCGCCCCCGACTCGCTCTGGCTCCCGCCGCCCCATCGCAACATACCGGGCTCGGTGTGGCTACCCAACCTGGGCTACGGCCGGCTCTCGGACGACCAGAGCGACTACTTGAGCCGAAGCCTCGAGCGCATCGCCGGCGGGGACAAGACCCGCAAGCTCGTCGTCTACTGCCGGGCCGACTGTTGGATGTCCTGGAACCTCGCCAAGCGTCTGGGGTCCCTCGGCTACACTCGGGTCTACTGGTACCCGGAAGGGACCGACGGCTGGGAGGCAGCCGGTCTGCCATTGGAGCCCAGCCGGCCTATGCCCGACCGATAACCGGATCGGAGGCCGTGGCTGCTTGGCGCTCAGCGACGCCTGCGGCGCAGCGCGGTCACGGACGCCGCGAATCCGGAGCGCGCTTGACTGCACGCCTGTCTCCGCCCTTGACCTGTGCCCCGCCGTGGCCAGCACTTGTTGCGCATTTGGCGACCGCCGAGAGCAAGCGCCGAGACCCAACGGAAGCAGCCTGGATGCGATGCAGACCGCCGAGCAGACGGCGAGACGGCCCAGTCGAGTTGGCCGATGACCGCCTTGATCGAGCGTCGGTCATCGACCAAATCCGGACATTCCGGCGAGAGTCATCCAATGACCCCATGCTCCATGTATGGCGTTTACAACTTTAAGGAGAGCACGATGGGCAAGAGCGGGAAATCTCTCTACGAACGCCTCGGTGGCTACGACGCGATCGCGGCGGTGGCTGATGATCTGTTGCCACGTCTCCAGGCAGATCCGCAACTCGGCCGCTTTTGGGCGCACCGTGGCCTTGATGGTGTCCAGCGAGAGAAGCAGTTGCCGATCGATTTTCTCTGCGCGAGCGCGGGCGGGCCAGTGTACTACCGAGGGCGGGACATGGCGCTTTGTCATCGGGGAATGCGCACGACTTATCCTTCTCGTTAGGTGCCTGCGCGCTCATGGGGTGTGCTCGGCGTTCGCCGGAGGGACGACCCAGCCGTGCATTCGAGACTCGTAAACGGAGACGGACTGCGCTGGAAAGCTTGGATCTGCGAATGCGCCGACAGTGACTACCAGGTTCTCCTCCAAATCCTCGGGCTCGTAGTAGACCGTTGATCCACAGGTCGGGCAAAAGTGGAACTTGATACGGGACCCGTCGTCACCCATGCGGACGTACTCGGATGAGACACCCGAGAGCGAGACATGTTCGCGACGAAACCTTGCTTGCTGCCCAAACACACTGCCAGTTCGACGCCGGTATCGTCTTCAGCGTCGGGATAACCGAGCAACCACACGCACCATGCCGTTCTGTGCCGTGGCGCGCAGCGCGGCGAAGCCGCGGGACCGCAACGCATCGACAACCCACTCGGGGTCGAGACGCAGTTTCGGGTAGCTGCTCACCCGCAGCTGCCATTGCGTGCCCTCGCGCTCATGCAGGAGGTCGTGGACCTTGACCGTGGTTTCTGCGTACTCGAGAAAACACGTCAAAATTCGCTGCGCGTCGCTGCGCACCGGAATGAACCGCCCATCGCCCTGCAGCGGCGCCGACACGTAGTCGCGAAAGGTTGCGACGAAGAGCCCGCCCTCCCGAAGGCTGCTCGCTACATCGGTGAACAGCTGCTCAACCGACGCCCGATCGGGCAGATGCGTCAGGGTGTCGCCCATGCACAGAACGATGTCAGAGTCCGTTTGCAGGGACGCACGAAAGGCGAGCAAGTCGGCATTGAGGGTCCGGATCGCAAGCGCCCCGATGCGGCCCTCAAGCTCATCCAAGAGCACCTGGCAGGAGTCCACGGCAAGGACCGAGAATCCGCGGCGCGCCAGGGGTAAGGCGTGCAACCCGATGCCGGCTCCCAGGTCGACCGCCAGGCCGGTCGTCCGGTCAGGCAACGGGAGCGCGGCAAGCTCGGCGTCGCTGCGCACGAGCGCCGCGTCGAGGTCGCCGACCATCCAGGCATAGACCGGGCCGAGGTGGCCATCATAGTGCTGTGTGATCGAATTCATCTGTGTACTCCGGGACGCCCTTGGGGCAGGCGGTGGATTGCGCCAGGAGGCCTCGGCGGCGCCTGTTCCCGCCACTGCCGCTACGGGCATGAAAGTGGACGGACTGGATTTACCGATCCCAAGCGCACTTGGCTGCAACTCCGGTTGGCGCCGTCGGCGCCGCCCGACCCACCAGGTGGCCCGGTGATAGGCGCCGGCAATGCGCATCCGCGATCCGTCGGTGCACCGCCGATTCGATCCTTCCCTGGATCGAATCGGCGTTTACTCAGTGCCGAGCGATCACCGCTTCCAGGTATTCCGACGGAACCACCAGCGTGTCCGGCCCACCGACGTTGCGGGACTCGAGCAGTCTCGTCAGATCGGCGTGCAGCCGGGCCTGTCCGGCGCTGTCCAGCGCCGCAAAGGCCTTGTGCGTGGGACCGTAGTAGGTGCGGAAGACCTCGATCCAATGGGCCGCAGAGCGGTAGCGGAAGTTGAAGGTGCGCCGCGTGCACTGGAAGTCGGCAGCCTCGCGACCGAACAACTCGACGAGGTAGGCCTCATCCCCCCACTGCACCGGTGGGCGGACCCCCGCGGGCGGCGGAACATGGGTACCCACCACGCGGAATAGCTCGCCGATGAATCCGCCCGGGGTCCAGGAGGCGAGGCCGATGCGCCCGCCATGGCGAACCACGCGCAGCAATTCGTCCGCGGTACGGCGGTGGTTGGGCGCGAACATCGCACCGAATATCGACAGGGCGACATCGAAGCTGCCGTCGGCAAAGGGCAGCTCCTCGGCGTCGGCGACGCGGAAATCCGCCGCCAGGCCGTCGGCACGCACGCGCACGGCGGCCTTATCCAGCAGGTGCGGCACATAGTCGGTCGCAGTCACCGCGGCGAAACGACGCGCGGCGGCCAGCGTTGCATTGCCGTTGCCCGCCGCCACGTCCAAAACCCGTTCGCCGGCGCACAGGTTGACGGCTTCGGCCAGCGCTTCGCCGACGATCTGCAACGTGGTGCCGATAACGGCGTAATCGCCGCTGGCCCAGGTGGCCTGCTGGCGCTGCTTGATCGCCTCGAAGTCCGGCGTCGGCGGCACGGGAATGGATTGGACGGCGGGCTGGCCGGATGGGCGAGGCATAAAGGGCGCGTTCATGACGGGTCTCCTGCGGATTGAGGTTGGGACTGCTCCGGACCTGGGTCGGCGTGCCGACCGCCGGTTCCGACGAGGCCATTGTTCCGCCGGAGGCGCTTTGCTGCTTCACTGAAAGTCCTACAATCTTGCTCAGGCGTCCGCCGTTGCGCGGGCGCCCGATCCGCGGTGACCGCCCGGCAGGCGCGCACTGCCGCCCGGAGCAAGCCCATGAGCCGAGATACCCTGTCCGACCTGCTGCGTGCCGTTCGTCTGCGCGGCGCGGTCTTCTACTATGTGAGCAACTGGCAGGATTGGGCGGCGGAAGCGCCGCCCGCGCACGAGATTGCCGGGGCGGTCATGCCCGGCGCCGAGCATGTGATGGAGTTCCACATGGTCGCCAAGGGCAGCGGCTGGGCGGCCATCGGCGGGCTTGCACCGGTGCGGCTGGCGGCCGGCGACATCGTCATGTTCCCCCATGGCGACGCCCATACGATCTCCAGCGCGCCGGGTCTGGAGCCCGAGCGGATCACCGCCGACTGGGTGTTCGCCACGCGACACGAAGCCAAACCCATGCCCGTCGCCTTTCACCACGGCGTCAGGGATCCCGATCCCGGCGCACCGGTGCCCGACGCGGACAGCATCCTGGTGTGCGGCTTCCTCGGCTGCGACTTGCGGCCCTTCAATCCGCTGGTGGCGGCCCTGCCGCGCCTGCTGCACCTGCCGGCGGCGCGCGCCGGCGGCTGGGTGGCCCGCGTCATCGACCAGGCCGCCAGCGAGTCGACGCAGCGTCGCCCCGGCGCGGATGCCGTGCTCGAACGCTTGGCGGAGATGATGTTCGTCGACACCGCGCGGCGCTATCTCGACGGCCTGCCGGAGGACGCCACCGGCTGGCTCGCCGGATTGCGCGACCGCTATGTCGGCCGCGCCCTGGCCCTGCTGCACGAAACACCCGAGCGGCCCTGGACGATCGACGAGCTGGGGCGCCAGGTCGGCCTGTCGCGCTCGGCGCTGCATGAGCGCTTCGTGCAGTTTCTGGGTGAGCCGCCGATGCACTACCTGGCCAACTGGCGCATTCAGGTCGGCTCGCGCCTGCTGCGCGAGACCACCCGCAACGTCGCCTCCATCGCCCTGGATGTCGGCTATGACTCGGAAGCCGCCTTCTCGCGCGCCTTCAAGCGTCTGGTCGGGGTGCCTCCAGCCACTTGGCGTCGAACGGTGGCGTCGCCGTGAATGTCCTGAAGCGCAATTTGGTCGGCAACATTTGATCTCTCCGGATGGGGTGAGGATGCGGAATGCCGCCATCGCCAAAGCCCCGGCGCGGCGCAACCTTCTCTTTCGCAATCGCCTTTTGGAAGCGGCCAAGCGGCGCACCCTCTGCGAAGCGCGAGACGGCATGCGAGCGCGCAAGCGCCAAGGCGGCCCAGCGGCCGAGCCGCCGGGCCAATACCGCGCTCATTGCGAGCCGATGGTCGCCGTAAAGGTCTGAAACCGGATACGACCGTCGCGCACCGCCAAGGTATCGGTGGCGAGCGTCACCCAGGGCTTGGCGTCCCAGAGGATATAGGCCCATTCCCCCACGACCTCGCGGCGATGGAGTGTGAATTTGTCGAAGATCCCCGCCGGCAGGCCCGCGAGCAGGCCCGTGAAGAAGCCGCGGATCTCCGCGAGCCCGCGATAGGCCGCATCCTGGGTGATCAGCACTGAATCCTCCGCATAATCCAGCATGATGGCATCGACGCCCGCGGGCGCGGCCGTCAGATGGTTCTGGAGCACGATCTCGGTATCGGTAGACATTTCTCTGACCTCTGGCTATGGAGTGAAGCATGGCGACTGACGCGCATTTACCGCGGGCCGGATCGGGTGGGCTTCTGGCTCTCCCGATTCGGATGAGGATATTGTCCCAGCCGTTGCCTCTCGATGCTTAACCGAGGGTCCTGCAAATTTGCTTGTGCGTCCGGCGCTTTGCGCCTGACTCAATAGAATTTTCTGAATAACAAGTCAGAAACAAGTTTAATAACGGGGAGACACCGCGGCTTGGCGGTACTGCGCAATCTCGTGGCTGAGCTCGCCCCCTCGACCCTTGCAGGTCGAGGGGGCGGACACGTCGCACCTATCCGGCGGCTAGCGACCCGCCACTCCCTTGGAAAGAGGGATCAGGGGCCAGGGTCAAATCCGATCCGTCGAGGCGTCCGCATTGTGGTGGCTTTCGGCCGATCATGGGCGAGAAGTCAATGACCGAATAGGGCCGACTCCGGTCACCGGTTTTTGGCAGGTGGCAGACGGGGCGCGACCGACTCCAACCTCACGAGCTTTTCGGGCGAAACGTCGCTCCGTTTTCCCACCGGACGATCGGTTCAGCAGCGGCTCACCACCGGTGCATCCTGTTCGCTTTAGCGGCCTCGATCGGCGTTCCGGCCGCGATCGGGCCGTTACCCGTAGGGTGTGCCGTGCGCACCTTCGGCAGGGACGATCTGGCATCGCGCTAGCCCTGGTGCGCACGGCGCACCCTACGCGCTCCCTGGCCGGGACGACGATCGAGGCCGCTTTAGCCATAGACGGGACTACGCCTTAAGCGTACGGTCCTTCAATGCTGACCGTGATCGAGACCCCGTTGTTTCAGAGGCAGTGGCCTCTGTACTGGATCGAGGACGAGCGGGGCAGCTTTTGTGTGTACTAAGCCCCTGACCGACGCGGACCCAGCGGCGCCGCTCGGACCTACTCGCCATCGCTCGTCGTAACCCTAAGGCCCTGCGGGATGTCGCGGAAGACCTGGGCACTGCCGACTGATATTTGTATGAGGTTTGGTGGTCTGGCGCCGGTTTCCCCTGAGGCCCCGGTTTCCCCATGGCCTGGGTCGATTGCGGTGAGCCTAGTGAACGACCTCGGTTTCGCGGGCACCAGCATCTTCGGCGGGCCCGTGGGCACCCCGACCTTCGAGCAGATCGCCAGCGAGGGGCTCGCCTACAACAATTTCCACACCACGGCGGTGCGCTCGCGATCACGCGCGTGTTGATTCGCTGCGCCGAGGGAAATAGAGTACCGCCTCTTTCGCTTGGTGGCCGGCGGCCCGGGGTCCCCGATAGGGCGCCCCGCGGCGTCCTGACTTCTATATCACATCGCTCTTGGAGGGCTTGTGTTGTCCTTACGTACCCTGTTCGTGGCCGTCGGTGCCGCCCTTGCGCTGTCTGCCTGCTCCTTCGATCGGATTCTGGGGAAAGGCGGATCCGAGGCGGCCCCATCCGCGGCAAGCGGCACCTCCGGGACCGTGGCCTCCGTGCCCGCCGCCGGCATGTCGGTCTCCCGCAAAAGGGCCGCGAGCGCCGCCGCCTCTGCTCTGGGGGCCGAGGTAGTGGTGAAACCCGGGGAATACCTGCTTTGCCGCACGACCGATGTGTACAAGGGGCGCACCACGAGCTACTACACCTGCCGAGAGCGCCGGTGCGTCGGCCAAGAGACGCTGGCCACGGATGTGAAGGCACCCAAGATCAAGTCCGGCTGCCTGAGCACCTGCCGCAAGTTGGAGACGAAGGGCCGGCGCGACGCCAACGTCCGATCCTATTGCGCGAGCTGAGGCCGCCGCGGGGGGCCGCTGCCCAGGCAAGGGAGCGCTCGCGCGTCAGTGCGGGGGGGTCCGCGAAATCGGGCACAGCTTGGTTGGAGATCAAGAGCGGGTCGTCCGGCTCGGCCCCAGTCTGCTCGCGCAGCCTGGCGGTCACCACGTCGATGAAGGTCCGGCTGTGGATGTCCTCGCACCGCACTGCGGTGCCTGAGAGGGAGAGTCCTATACCGAGCCCTTTAGGGACACAAGGAAGGAGGGTATCGAGCCCTGTCGGCGCCCTTGCGGTTCCCCGCTACCAGGCGCGGCACTCAATCCAGGTGCCCGGATAGGGTCCGAGCCAGGAATCCCAGCCGCTGCTCCACCGCGACCGGCCGGGTGCAAAGGAACTGGATTGACCGCTCGCGCTCGTCGAAAATCCGCTCTTCCAGGGTCAATCGTTTCTTGAGCGCCTGGCGCGCCTGGTCAGCCGACTCGGAGCCGTCCTTCTCCAGCTGGACCATCCGGTCCAGCTCCTGGCCCAGGGCTTCGGCCCTGCGGGACTGGTCCCGGGCGTAGCGCTTGATGCCGTCGATCAGGGTTGCGCGGTCCCGGTTCAGGACCTCAAGCACGCCTGCGAAGGCCAGGGCGAGCATGCGATCCTTGTCGCTCTGGCTTAAGGAGCCCGCGAATGCGGCAATGGCCGCCTGGGCCGCCGGCTCGCTGGACCCGGGTTGGGCGATCTGCGCCACCAGGTCCGCCACCTGGGGCACCTCCTGCCAGGCGAGCCCATCGACCGGCGGACCGTCCCAGACCACGGCGGCCGAGACCTGGGGGACCAGTGCCTGCTCGCAGGGCCAGTCCGGGTCCTGGGGGGCGGGGGGCGGCGGCTCGGCCGCCAAGACGCTAACCCTGATCAGGCCCGGCGCCATGGCGCAGAACGCGAGTAAGAGGGATCGGATGGCTGTCATTCGGCGTGCTCCATGAATCTGTGACATGTGCTTAGGCGCTCAAGCGCCCCCCTGCTTGAACCGCATCATCCCCCGCCCGGGGTCGTAACCGACCAGCGCCGCAGCCAGGAACAGGGCCAGCGCCGCGGTCACCCCCAGCAGGTCCGTCCAGCTCGTTTGGGTGTAGAGCGCGAACCGGATGGTCTCCACCGCCCAGGTGAATGGGTTGAAGCGGCAGATCTCGTAGAGGGCGACGCTGGAGTCTCGGATGCGCCAGAGCGGATACAGGGCGGAGGAGGCGAAGAACATGGGGAAGATCACGAAGTTCATCACCCCCGCGAAGTTCTCCAGCTGACGGATCACTGACGACAGGAAGAGCCCCAGTGCCCCGAGCATGAGTGCGGAAAGCAGGAGCGCCGGCAGGACCATCAAATAGCCGAGCGGCGGGGGCTGCACCTCCCAGAACCAGGCGATGGCGAGGAACAGATAGACCTGCACGACGGCGACCAGGGCCCCTGCCACGAGCTTGCAGAAGAGCAGGTACCAGCGCGGGAAGGGGCTCACCATGAGTAGCCTCATACTCCCCATCTCCCGGTCGTAGACCATGGAGAGCGAGCTCTGCATACCGCTGAAGAGCAGGATCATGGCCGCGAGACCCGGGACTATGTATTCCTCGTAGAGGATATAGGTCTCGTAGGGGGGGATGATGGAGACGCCCAGGATCGAGCGGAATCCGGCCGCAAAGATGAAGAGCCAGACGAGCGGCCGGACCAGTGCCCCGAAGAACCGCTCGCGCTGGTGCAGAAAGCGCAGTCCCTCGCGTGCCAGGATGCCCCAGAGGCAGCGTCCATATTGAGCCGGGGTCATTCGACTGCACCCGCGCCAGAGGTCAGCCGGCTGAATGCCGCTTGCACCGTCTTGACCCCGGTCTCTCGCAGCAGCGCCTCCGCCGTGCCTTGGCTCAGAACCCTGCCCTGGTGGAGGATCACCACCTGGTCCGCCGGCTCCACCTCGTCCACCAGGTGAGTTGCCCAGAGCACGCCGACGTCTTGGTCCCGGCAGCCATCGCGGACCTGTCGAATGATTGCCTGGCGGCTGTGGACATCGAGGCCCACGGTGGGCTCGTCCGCCAGGAGGATGCGCGGGCGGTGCAGCAGTGCCCGGGCCAGCTCCAGGCGTCGGCGTTGGCCCCCGCTCAGCTGGCGCGCCTTATCCCGAGCCCGGTCCGCCAGGCCCACGCCCGCCAGGGCGGCGTCGATGCGCGGGGCCATCTCCGCCGGGTCCAGCCCATGGAGCGCGCAGTGATAGCGGAGGTTCTGGCGGAGACTCAGGTCCAGGTCCAGGGTCGGCTGCTGGAAGACCACCCCAAGTGCGGCCAGCGCCCGAGGTCCCTCCAGGCCCAGGTCCTGGCCCAGGATGCGGATAGCCCCGGTCCGGCAAAGGAACAGCCGGGTGATCAGGGAAAAGAGTGTCGTCTTGCCGGCCCCGTTGACCCCGAGCAGAACGCAGAACCCACCCGCCGGGACCGAGAAGGAAACCGCCTCCAGCACCCGGCGGCCCGGATAGTCGAAGGAGACTCCGTCGATCTCCAGTGCCAGGGTGCCCGCCTGGTCCGCAGTCGCCAAGGTCTCCACCGGGTCCTGTCTCACGGGGCGACCGCCACCCCCCAGGGTAGGCGTCCGACCGGGATGGACTTGCGGACCTTGAGCTTATCCAGGTCGATGACGGACATGTCGTTGCTCACCCCGTTGGTGGTGAACATGCGGGTCTGATCCGGGGAGAAATCCAGGTTCCAGGCCCGTTGGCCGACCAGCAGATATTTCTCCACCTCAAAGGTCCCGGTGTCGATAACCGCGACCCGGGCCGCGGGGCCCAAGGCGACGAAGGCCCGCTTGCCGTCCCCGGAGATACGGATGCCGACTGGCTGGATGGACTCCTTGCGCAGCCCGGGGATCTCGAAGCCGATGACCTTGATCTTCTCCTTGCTGTCCGCGTCGATGACGCTCACCGTGCCGCCGATCTCGGAGGACACCCAGACCTGCTTGCCGTCTGGGGTGAACTGGGCGACCCGCGGCCGTTGGTCCACCAGGACATTGGCGACCACCTCGCGCGTGGCGAGATCGATGAAGTGTGCCATGTTGGTCGTCTCGGAGGTATTGACCAGCCACTTGCCGTCCGGACTCACACCCATGCCCTCCGGCTCCACACCCACCTGGATCTCCGCGACCTTGGTGCGGTCCTGCACGTCGACGATCGTGACCATGTTGTCGTCCTCGTTGGCCACGTAGAGGAAGCGTCCGTCCGGGCCAAGCGCCAGGAGCTCGGGGTCGGGACCCGATGGCAGGGTGTGGGTCACCTTGTTCGTGGCCAGGTCCAGGACCTCGATATGGTCCGCGTCGCTGGTGCAGATATAGAGCGACTTCATGTCTTTGCTGAGCGCAATCCCGCGGGGTCGGGGGCCGACCTTGACTGTCTCTTCGAGCTCCAGGCTGTCGCCGTCGACCACGGTAATGGTGTTGTCCTGCTCGCTGGAGACATAGACCGTATAGGCGTCCGCCGCGGCGGGTGTCAGCAGCCAGACGCAGAACAAGGCGACCGCGGCGGACCTCGTCTTCTGTTGCTTCGGCTTCATAAATACGACCCTTTCGATTGCGCTCATGTGCGGCTGGAAGATGCCTTCTTTCAGGGCTTGGCGCAGGCGGTTTCGGCCCGGTCGTAGCCCAGGGTGTCCAGCGTGGAGAACTGGTGCAGGAACCCCTCCTGAGGGGAGACCGAGACCAGGACCCGTGGGGAGACGATCAGGATCGGCTGGCGGATTTGACCGTTCCAGTCCCTGAACGAGACCGGGACTCCCTTGAATGCGGCGAGCTTGAAGTCCGGTCCGGTCAGATACGCGCGCAGACGCACCGGGTCTGCGGATTGGGCGCGGGTCGCACCCTCGCCGATGCTGCGCACCGCGAGCCATGCGGCATAGTCGATGGGGGTCATGAAGCGACCGGTCCGCTCCCGGAATCGGCGCTGGAATTGGGTGGCCCCCCATTGCTCAGTGACCCCGCTCCAGGGGGTCGCGACCAGTCCCTGGGTGCCGCCCACAGGGCGGGGCAGGTAGGTCCGGTAGCCCAAATATTCGCCGAACGTGTCCTGCTCGTCCGCAACGATCAGGATGTCGTAATCCTCGACCTGGGTGAACGCATTGGCCTCCTGCTGCTCGTTGAAATGGCCGGAGTCCGTACGGGTTGCGCCGGCCTGGAAGGTCCAGCGCTTCTCGACCACGATCTTGGACCCGAATCGTTTGGCCGCGCGCCGGTAAGCATCGGCCAGTGCCAGGTCCGCGGGGGTCTGGCCCACGACCAGGAACCAGCGGGTCCAGCGCTTCCAGGCCAGGTATTGGGCCAGCGCGTCGGCGAGCATGGCGCGGCTTGGGGCCGTGTGTAGCAGGTTGGTCCGGCAGTCCGAGACCCGCAGCCGGTCGTCCAGGGCACCCAGGTTGAAGAGCAGCGAATCCTGAGCCTCAGGCAGATCGGCCAGGGCAAGCAGCTCCGCGGCGGGGAGATTGAGCAGGAACAGCCGGACGCCTCGACCGTGCAGACTCCGGAAGGCCGTTGGGGGCTCCTCGCCCGGCCCGACCTTGACGGGCTCCACGGCGAACGCCTGACCCGTGAAGCGCCCGGTGGTGTTGTTGTCCCGCACCCCCTGCAGGGCGCCCTCGATGCCCTCGTTTACCGCGAGGGGTTCCAGGGACGAAAGCGGGATACGCGTCTCTGGCTCCCGGTCGATCAGGCCAATCTGGACCTTCAGGGTTGCCGACTGGGCACTTGCGCAGAGGAGAAGCGCCGCCGCCGAGGCAGCGAGCGAATGCTTAATTCGAAGCCAACCCGGTCCCATCGAGTCGCATCCTCCCGAAAGTTTAAGGCGCGCCCCGTGCTGACACGCGGGGTCCCGAAGACCGGCGTCTGAGCTGGCGCTATGTGCCCTGGGATCTCTGCCCGCCAGCAAATCTTGCGCCACCGCCACGGTCGCGGATAGGCGTTGCCCGATCGGCGCCTTGGGCCTTTGCGAATCCGGCCGACTCCGAAGAATCGGGTTGGGTTGGGACAGTACGTGTCAGTTCTGACACGCCGGCCAGCGCTCGGATCCGGCCCTTGCCGGGGCTCTGGGCGGTTGCGTATTGCCGCGACCCCTCGGTGCCAGCCGATGGGGCTCAGTGCAAGATCGGCATGCGGATGGCGCGATACTTGCTGAATTCACCGTCCAGGAAGCGGCTACCGATGATTGCAAAGCCCTCGGACGCCGTAACCGCGGTCTACAAGGCCGGTCTTCAGCGCATCTTAAGGTCCTGGCGGAAAGAGCGGACCCGTCGCGGCCGGGGGGCCGCTCCTACGGGCGTAGGAGCGGCCCCCCGGCCGCGACGCATGTCATTGGCCGAAATGATGATCAAGGCCGCGTGGCTCGCTGGGATTGCTGTTAAACGGCCGAACGCCCGGGCCATTCATCCGCCGATCGAAAGGTCCATCGACGCCAGCCGCCAGGATACGCAGTCCAGATACACACCGATCGGAACCGACCGTCCACCATGTCATATATACAGAATCGCTCGCTCGCCGGTAGCCGGACTGCATTCGCGATTGCCGCACTGTCGCTCGGCGGCCCAGCCCTTGCCGCAAACGCGCCGGCCCAGGCCCCCGAAGCGATGCACTCGGGAGCCCCGACAGTCGCTTCCCCCTGTCCAGTCCCTTACCCGACCTCTGTACTCGCGGACTATGTGCTCGGCTGCATGATCGCCAGTGGCCAGAGTCCGGAGACGCTCCGTAAGTGCTCGTGCAGCATCGACTTCATCGCCGCAGCCATCCCTTACGAGGAATACGAGCGGGTGGAGACCCTGATGCGGCTCCAGCAGACCGAGGGGACCGGCCGCAACGCTGCCTACAAGGGCGCGGCCTGGGCGAAGGATGCGGTGACCCACTTCAAAGAGGTGCAGGCAGAATCGACCCTGCGCTGCTTCTGATTGCTTGTTCGCCTCGATAGATGACCACAGCGCGCTGCCCCGAGGGCTCTGATCGGTCGATCCGAGAACATGCGGGGCCGATCCGGGCGACATCGCCCGGATCGGCCTGGGCTTGCTTGGGCGCGGTGTCAGATGTCTTTCGCCGAAATTACATGCAATGTGAAGCTGGGTGTTTCGGTCCGGCTCAGGGTCATCAGCTTCTTGCCGAAATGCTCGCGCAGAAGGGTATCGAACTGCCCGACTTCCTCGTCCGAAGCCAGGAGCTTCACCGTTACGCCCGATGTCAGGCACTTCACGAACCCGCCGCAGCCCCGAGCCCGTTCGCCGTCGGTCACTTGCGGAAGCAAATACATGCTGCCCATAAACACCAGTGGCGGCACATCGCCTAAGGTGTGAAATGGCCTGAACCCGGCTCGCAAAGGAAAATTCCCCACCCAAACGTAGACGACATCGCTTCCGCGCAATATAGGAAAGTCCTTGTCGAGCTGGCGTGCCTGCCGTGCCAGATCGATCCGGTCGGCGACCAGCCCCCAGGCGACGGGGAGCAGCAAGGCAGCGGCTAGGGCGCTGGCCCAGGCGGCACGATGGCTGTGGTCAATATCTGCGCGACGAGTAAGAGCAGCCAGCAAGAACAGTCCGGTCGCGATTCCCATCGCAACCCGTTCCGGTGGTGGCTTGCCTAGTGTCGCCAAGGCGACCCAAGCGAGGGCGAACAGCGCAATCGCGGTCAGGATCGCATACCGCCGTCGCGACAAGAACGCTAGCACAGCGGAGGCCAGTGTGAGCCAAAAAAAGACGGTTGACGGCAGCGCGCGAGCATGGTCCAACGCGACCCAATATCGCAGCCGCAAGACCTCCAGAAACGGGACCCGATCAATCAGCTCGGTCAAAGCGGCTGGCTCGACGATCGGCGAGTAGGCCAGGAACCAGTTGTTCAACAGGCGCACATCGTTCGCGGTAAAACCTTGGGGTAACGGTGTTTCGTTGTAAGCCAGGGTCGCCCCGAAGCTGTAGTTGAGCAACACCGCCACGGGACCGTTTAGCCGATAAAACTCATCCATACGCGGGTCGCCGACACCGAGGGCGGTCAGGTGATAGCCCGCGAGCACGGCGACAGCGCCGAGGGCGACCTTTATGGCAAGTGTCCGGTTCAGCCAACCCGAGTAATAGGCGTCCGCGAGTACCACCGGCGCCAGGCAAGCCGCAGCCAAGGCCACCATCTGGATGCGCAGCAGGCTGGCGAGAAACACGAGCGCAAATCCGACAGCCAGAGTCCCAAGCGACGGCGGACCGTCCCGGCCTGCTGTCCATAATACCGCCGCGCTGGCCACCAGAAAGCCGGCGACGGCAGTGTATTGAGGGAGCAGTGCGACCGGTGTCATCCCCGCCGCAAGGCAGAGCGATGCAACGACCGGACCGCGGCACTCGAGAAAGCGGTAGGCGACGGCGGTTCCGCCTAGCCATAGACATAGATACAGGAATGTCGCGTAACCAAAACCTGCTCCCAAGGCATGGAAAGCGGCTACAGCCCGTGCGACCAGCGGATGCATGTACGGAATCTCGATGACGGGGCGATCGACCAATCCGTAGCCGTCGCCCAGCATGGCGTAATAGGCGTCGTCGTGAATCTGCCAAACCGGTTGGACGATGATCGTCAGCGCCCAGATAATAATGGCGGACAGACCAGCCGCCAGCATCCAGCGCATACCGATAGTCATATAATTCTCTCCGGGAGCTATAACAGCGAAGCCTGTCGGGCCGGGCGCAGTCGATGAGGGTTCCGATCTCGGCGATCATGTCCAGCAGTCGCTGATCGTATCGGGCTGCTCTTGCTAAGGAGCCGGACACAGGGCGAATGGACGAGTTGGTTGGACGGTCGCCGGGCGTTGATCGTGCGGGTCGGAGTGCACGCAACGAGTCTTATTTAATTGACACTGCCCGGTCGACTGAAGCCCGGGCCCGCCGGGCACCGGACAGGTACCGAGGGCGTGTCGGGATAACCCCGTCACCTGCCGATGGCATCGCAGGTCCGGCGCACTGCCTCGATCACCCGCTCTTGCTGCTCCTCCAACCCCAACCACAGCGGTAAGCGCACTAGCCGGTCGGCCAAGTCGCTGGTCACCGGCAGCCCGCCAGCCGCGCGCCCGACCGCCAACCCCCGCGGGGCCGAATGCAGCGGCACATAGTGAAAAACGCAGTTGACGTCCGCCCGCCTCATCGTCTCGATGAAGGCCGTCCGCTCCTCCAGATCGCGCAATAGCAGATAGTAGAGATGCGCGTTGTGACCGCAGCCCTCCGGGATCGCGGGACGGCGCAGCCGTCCCGCGCGCTCGTGCTCCTCGAAGGCCGCGTGATAACGCGACCAGATCGCCAGCCGCCGGGCGGTGATGTTGTCCGCTTCCTCCATCTGTGCCCACAGGAAGGCGGCGATGATCTCTCCCGGCAGGTACGACGAGCCGATGTCCACCCAGGTGTATTTGTCGACCTGCCCGCGAAAAAACTGACTGCGGTTGGTCCCCTTCTCGCGAACGATCTCGGCGCGCTCGGCCAGCGCCGGGTCGTTGACCAAGAGCGCGCCGCCCTCGCCCGAGATAATGTTTTTGGTCTCGTGAAAGCTCAGGGTGCCCAGATGCCCGATGGCGCCGAGCGTCCGGCCTCGGTAGGTCGATAGAATTCCCTGCGCAGCGTCCTCGATCACCAGCAGCCCGTAACGTGCCGCGATGTCCATGATCGCGTCCATCGCGCAGCCGACGCCTGCGTAGTGCACCGGCACGATGGCGCGGGTGCGGGGTGTGATGGCGGCCTCGATCAGGGTCTCGTCCAGGTTGAGCGTGTCGGGCCGGATGTCCACGAACACCGGAACCGCGCCGCGCAGCACGAAGGCATTGGCCGTCGAGACGAAGGTGTAGGACGGCATGATCACCTCGTCGCCCGGCCCAATGTCCGCCAGGATCGCGGCCATCTCCAGGGCAGCCGTGCAGGAGTGCGTTAACAGTGCCTTGCGGCAGCCGGTGCGCTGCTCCAGCCAGCCTTGGCACTGCTTGGTGAAGCTGCCGTCGCCGGCCATCTGCCCGCGGGCGTGGGCCTGGGCGATGTACCAGAGCTCCTTGCCGGCGACATAGGGCTTGTTGAACGGGATCATATTTTTTGCGCCAATACCAACAGCGAACCGCCCACCGGGAACCTGACCCCCAACCGCAACAGCCAGAGCTCCAGGGTCATCACCGCCGCCAGCGCACGGTTCAGCCAGCGCGGAATCGCGAACTCACTGCGCGTCGGCATCCCGGCTTCGTGCCGTTGACGCCGAGAGAGCCACATCAGCGGCACCAGCAAACTCACGAAGGAGGTCGCGTAGTCCACCCGCAGCCCGGCGGCGCGAAGCTTCGCCAGCAGTTCCGAGCGGGTATAGCGGCGGACATGGCACGCGCGCACGTCTACCTCCGACCACAGCCAGGGATGCTGCGGCACCGTGACCAGCATCCACCCGCCCGGCACCAGCGCCCGGGCCAGATTGCGCAGCACGAGTTCGTCCTCGGCAATATGCTCCAGCATATCAAAGGCGCCGATCACGTCCCAGGCATCGATCGCGTCCAGCGCCCGCGTGTCCAGTTGCATGAAACGCTCATCCGGCACGCGCCGGCGGGCATGGACCAACCCCTCTTCGAAATACTCGCTTGCCGCCAGCTCCGCCTCCGGGAAGGCCCCCCGCACCCCCTGCAACACGAAGCCGGTGCTGCAACCGACCTCCAGGAATCGCCGGAACCGCCTGACCCGTGATCGCAGTACCCACAGGATGATCCGGTTGGGGGCGCTAAACCACCAGTGGCCGGCCTCGGCGGCGGCCAGGTTGGCGAAGGCCGAGGCCGGAAAAGGCGCCGATGCGGTTCTCATCGACTTATCCTCGACAATCTGAGACCCGCAAAAAAAGGCCGAGAGGTGATGTTCAATCGGTTCAACCCTGCGATTCCTTGTACGGGTCGCCGGTAAACAGCAGCAGCACCCCACCCAGCAGCGCCGGGATGCCGATGACCAGCAGATAGTTGACTAGCGACACCCCAACGGCGACCTCCGCTGGGATACCCACCAACCCGTAGAAATACACAAAGGCCCCTTCGCGGACCCCGAAACCGCTGACCGTGACCGGCACGACTGTCAACATTCCGATCAACGGATAAAACAGCAGGTGCCGGATGAACGGCAGCGGATGGCCGAAGGCGATGAACAGCAGGTGAACCACCGCAACCAGTGCGAGCTGAAACGCGCCGATCCACAACACCGTGGGTAGCAGCCCCCGCCGATACGGAAACCCCTGCACGGCGGTATGCAGCCGGTGCAGATAGCGCACTGCCCGGCTGAACACGCGGGCGAGGCCCGCTGGGGCCGGTACAGGCTCGCGCCAGCGCACCAGAAAGACCGTCAGCACCAGCAACCACAGCAATCCGTTGACCGCGAGCACCAGCGCGAACACCACGCTGAAATGCTGGTCGTTAGTGACCAACAGAATCGCCGCCAGGGTGAACAGACCGAGTAGCAGGAACCCGATCATCCGTTCGACGACCACCGTGCTGCCGGCGATGCCGCGGCTGCCGGGATGGCGCCGCTCGATAAACAGGATGCGGAAAAAATCGAGGCCTTGGGATCCTGGCAGAAACAGGCCAAGAAACAGGGCCTTCCAGCTTAGGCCCCAGAGCACGGCGAGGCGCTCCTCGATGCCACTCAGGCGCAGCAGATAACGCCAGCGATTGGCCGCGATCAACGGGATCAGAGACAACGGCAACAACGCGGAAAACGCTATAAAGCCCCAGTGGGTGATACAGCCCAGCATGTCGGCGATGGACAGGTCCAGCAGGTGGAACAGCGTGAGCAGCAGCGCCACCGTGACCAACAGCTTAAGCAACCAGCGGCCCATTACCGCGTCCGCACCGTCGATGCCGCTGGCGATGTGGCTAACGGGCCACGACAGTCCTGTGCGTCAACGACGTGCGTCTGCATCATCCAGCCTCAACACTTACCCGCTCGATGCTTTTGAACTTGCCAGTGCGGGGGTCTAGCGGCATGCTCTCGACGAACTCCACCGCCAGCGGCACCTCGGGGAACCGCGAGCGCCAGCGCGCGAGCGCCGCCTCGCGCACCGGGTCAGGCGCCTCACCGTCACGCAGGCGCAGCCGCAAGGCCAATCGGCCGTCCGGGTACTGGACGAATTTGTACTGGGCGCAGGCGATGAAATCCATAAATATGGCGTAACCCTGATGATAGGTAAGGTACCCGCCACCAGGCAGGGTCAGTACGTCGTCCACCCGGCCGAGGAGTGGCCCCAGCACTTGGGCGGGGCAGTCGTCCCGCGCCAGCACCTCGCTGGTATCGCCGGTGCGAAAGCGAATGAACGGCATGGTGTGATTGACCAGGTTGGTCAGCACCACGTCCCCCAGGGCGCGGCCCTCCTCGTCCCGGCGGTTGACCAGTTCCAGCAGGCAGGCGTGACCCTGGATGCGAAAATGGGCGCCGTCGCCGGGGTCGTGACCGATGGTCGGGCACTCCATCAGCCCGTAGTGGCTGACCACCGGGGTGCCGAGCAGCCGCTCGCAGCGGGCGCGCTGCTCTGGGCTCAGGGTCTCGGAGGTCAGCACCACGAACGGGAACCGGTAGCGCCGGCCCTGTTGCTCCAAGTGATCGCACAGCACCGTGACGATGCCAGGGGTGGACCAGAACACCGCCGCATCCTGGCGGGCGTCGAGCCAGCGCACAACCTCTGGCATCGGCGTGTGGATCGACGCGATGTCGCGCGAAAACAGGCCCAGCCCACGGCGCAGCCGGGTCAGCAGGCCCAGGTCCTGCTCCACCGGCAGCACCGCGTCGGGCTCCAGCCGCCAGAGCATCAGGGTGCGCTGCCAGGGGCGCCAGCCCAGTGCCCACAGCATCGCGAAGACCCGCACATGGGAAGTGTATTGCTCCAGCTTTGTTTGATAGATCACGAACGGCTCACCGGTGGAACCACTGGTGGTGGTGCGCACCAGATCCGGCGTGATCGGGCGGGTCATCAGGTCCTGCGTCGGCACCGCCCGCAGCATGGCCTTGTCCACCAACGGCACGCGCTCGATGTCGGCCAGTTCGCGGATCACCAGCCCGTCCACCCCCGTCTCTTGGTACAAGCGGCGATAGAAGGGCGAATGCACCCGCGCATGCTCAAACAGCCGGCGGAACCGTACCACCTGGCGGCGGCGGGTCTCGTCCGGGTTGAATCGGCGCCAGCGGATAGTGTCCGAAAAGTGACCGATCAGGGGCAGGTAGGGCGACATCAGGGCGGAACTCTTCATTCTCTGGTCAGGGCCCGGGGACCGGCACGGCATCTAGCGCGAATGAGCCGAGCAGCATCGATGCGCCCTCAGTGTCGGTGATCGACAAGAGCGCGCGTACCTGCGCAATGGCGGCGACTAACGCGTTGTTGTCGTCGGCACACAGGTAGATGCGCGCTAAGACTTGGTTCAGGGTGCCGGCCTCGGTCAGGAGATCTCCCTCGTTGCGCAGTCGCAAGGTCGCGTAGACCGCGGGGTGATCACAGACCCGCTCCCAGCCATCCACCCGAGAGATGGTTCCGTTGCGCAACAAGACCACCAACACGCAGTGCGGCCGCTGGAAGCGGGGATTATCGGCGCTGCGCACGTCCCAGCCCGCAAACCGACCGGTCAACGCATAGGCGATGTGCATCTGCACCTGATCGATGCCGTTCTCATGGGCGATTGGGAGATAGCCGGCCCCGCCGGACAGCCGCAGCCCCATCTCAAACAGGGTGATTACCCCGTCGATGACGAACCCCTGCACGAAAAAGCTCCCGTCCCGCAGACCAAGGTCGGTGACCATCGCTTGCAAGGGCTGATGAAGTTGCTGGTAATACGCGTCGATATGGCGCGATGGGAACAGGTAGCCGACCGGTTGCGGGGCGACGCCCGGCTGTTCGGTATTCATCAGTCGATCCGCCATCGCTGACAGGCTTAGCAGTCCGTTTTGCACCGTGCAATAGAGATACACATCGTCGGCGTCGATGTAGGTCTCGGCGACAAACTCCGCGCAGTTGGAAAAGGCGAGCGCCCGATCAATGGCAGGACCGACCTCCGCCGGTCCCCTGCACACCGAAATCCCGCGGCTGCTGTAGCTGTCGGCGGGCTTGATGATGACCGGATAACCCACCCGCTCCGGTTGGCGGCGTAACTGGTCCGGATCGATATCCGTCACCACCGGGATGCCATGGCTGCGGCACAGCGCCTTGAACCGCCGCTTGTTGAGCGTCTGTTCGAGCTGGGCACGACTGGCATAGAACGGCAGCCCGAGGGCGTCGCAGACCTGCCGGCACGGCAGCAGGGTAATGTCGGAGTAGCCGGTGAAGACGCCGTCGGCCCCGGTGGCACGCGCCAACTCGACGACGGCCGGCACGTCGATCGTGCTGACCATGTGGGCCTCGTCGGCCTCGACCTTGGCCGGCGCCCGGCGCTCGTCGTAATAATCGGTGACGATGGTATACACGCCGAGGGCGCGGGCCCGGCGCACCACATGACACATCAGGGGCGTGCCGCCCAAGAGCAGCAGGCGCTTGCCCGCGAGGTCGGGCAGCGACGGCGGCGGTCGGCTCAACGCGACGGCTCCGACATGACCGCCTCGAACAACAAGGCGCAGCACAGTTCCGGATAGTCGATACCGACGACGCACATGCCGCGAATGATGTCCGGAGCCAAACGCAACGGGATCAATTGATCGGTGGTCAGCGGTTTCAGAAAGATGCCCTCGCGACGCACCGGCAACCAGCCGCCGGCGGTCAGGTCCGCGGTGAGCGCGGGTACAGAATACACGCGATGATGTCCGAGTTGCAGATCGCCCTTTCCGAGCGCCATCATGTCCGGCAGTATCCCGGCAGCGTGGCCGAACCGTCTGTGTAGAGACTCCCCATTGGGTACGGCGACGAACAGCCTCCCGCCTGGTTGCAGCCATTGACGCACCCGCGCCAGCAGTGTTACCGGGTCGCGGACATGCTCCAGCACGAAGCCCATCACGATCACATCGAAACGCTGTCCAGGCTCGAAATCCTCAAAATAGCCTTGCACGACCTCCGCCGGGCAGTCTGGAAACTGCTCCCGGAAGCGGCCGATCACCGCCGTTGAGCCGTCGACGACGACATGACGTGCGAAATGCCGCGAGAAGGCGTCAGTGGTTACCCCGCGACCGATCCCGAGCTCAAGCAAGTGCCCGTCTGCCGGGCACAGGGCCATGATCCGCTCGGGATACCAGTTGGAGATGATGTTGTTGTCAAAGGCGTAGCCGAAGCCATGACCATAGGCCGGTGCGTGCAGATCAAGATCGTCAGACATGTTCATAATGCGCCGTTTCCCCGGATACAGACACGTCAGCCCGCCCTACCCCAGATGTATCGGGGTGCATCCGGCCCGACGTTAAACAATAGGTCGAGGATGGAGACATGGCCATCGAAGGGCCCGTGCAGTTGGGAATAGGGCGGGTAATCATAGACCATGTACTCCAGCGTGATGCCGGCGGCGGCGAGTTTGTCCGCCTCGATGTAGTCCCGCGCCGACGGCCCGGAGATGTAGTGGGTGGCGCCGAGCCGGGTCAGCACGTCGAGCAGCCGGTCGGTTTTCTCGCCGCGCGCGGCCAGTTCGCTCGAGCGCACGAAGCGGGTGTGGGTGATGCCAAGCGCGCGGGCGATGGCCTCGGTGGCGGCGCAGGTGATGTCCGCGAGCCGTGGGTCGGGGAGCGCATAGATCTCTTCCACCAGCGGGGCGTAGTCCCGCCAGAACGGGGCCTTGCGGTAGTTCTGTTCGATGGTGGCCAGGTGCTTGCGCCGCCAGGCGCTGTCGCTCGCCACCGTGACGTCGCGGATCAAGAGCCCCTGGCAGGCACCGCCGGCGGCCACCGGGATGGTGAGCCATTGGGCACCCTGGGCGGTCTTGATCCGATTGCGGTTGCGCCAGCCGTGCTTATCGTATTGCACGCAGTCGTAGAACACGAACAGGTCCGCGCGCTGGATCTGGTGAAAGTAGCCGCGCCAGGGGATAAAGCTCGGCTGTAGGATCACGCAGTTCATCGGCGGACTCCCGACGAAGCCCACGGGTGCGGCGCGCGAGGCGGGGAGCAGGCCATGGGGCTCAGAACCCCACCGTCCGGCGCACGGGCACCGCATCGGTGTATTGCAGCTCACGCAGCACGCGCACCAGATATTCGCCGATGACGCCGAGCGAGAGCAGGATTGTACCGGAGAAGAACGTAACCAGGATGACGATGGTTGCCCAGCCGGGCACGCCGAAGCCGGTGGTGAAATAACGCACCAGCGTGACCAGCACCATGACGGCACTGAGCGCCGCGGCAACGAACCCGAGCGCGGAGATCAGCCGCAGCGGCAGCAGGCTGACGGCGATCAGGTTGTTGAGCGCGAGGCGCAACTGGCGGGCAAGGGTATAGTTGGAGCGGCCGAAGGCCCGCTGCCGATGCTCGACGGGTACCGATTTAATATACCGACTGGCGGCGAGCATCAATGCGCCAGGGGTCGCCACGGAGGAGTTGTTGGTACGGATGAAGTCCGCCACGTGGCGGCGCATCAACCGGTAGGACGATATCCTAACCTGACCAACCCCGACCGCTTGGGCGTTAACGCGAGCGATGAGCCGGGAGGCCAGGTTGCGCCAGGACGCGTGCTGCTTGTCCGGAAACCACGCGAACACGCCGTCGTAGCCATCGTCGCTGTCGAGCTCCGCGAGCAGCCGCGGCAGGGCCTCGGGTTCGTGCTGCAGGTCGTCGTCCATCGTGACGACAATGTCGCCGGTGGCGGACTTGATGCCGCAGAGGGTGGCCTTGGCCTGACCGACATTGCGCGCGAGCAGGAGGCCGCGAAAACCCGGTCGCTCGCGCACCAGGCCCTCGATGACACGCCAACTGCCGTCCGGCGAGCAGTCGTTGACGAAGATGACCTCCCACGGGCGCCCCAGCCCCTCGAGCACCGGCGCCAGCCGGTCGGCCAGCGGCACCAGGCTCTGCTGGCTGTTGTATACCGGAATCACGACGCTGAGCGCGATCGGCGCGCTTGATTCTGCGTCTGGGGTGTGTGCTGGGGTCATAGCCATCAATGAAACGCTGGTTAATGCCTCGCTTTCGGGTGCGTCACGCGCCGGAAGGGCGTCCTTCGAATGAAGGACCGCTTCTTGATCGATTGTGCCTACGAAGTCGCTTTATTCTCTGTCGGCGTTGTCGAGGTGCGCCCGGATTTCGGGCACACATCGGCTGCATCAGGCCACCAAGGCCTTCTTCGCGATGACCAGGTTGACAGGCGCGAACAGGGCCTCGAGCTGCGCGCCGTTCTTCGCGAGTCCCTGGTAGCGGAGCTTGCTGTGGCGGAAGAGGTGCTTGACGATGCGAAAGGGGTGTTCGGCGCGGGCGCGGATCTTGTACGAAACCGCGACGTTCTTGTATCGCGCTCGCCCCCGCCGGCTCATGACGAGCGCTCGCCCATCGGCGTGCCATTGCCTGCGATAGTACAGTAAGGCCCAAACAGGGGCACTAGGGTCGTATTCGGAAGTCTCGGGCGACCGGTTCGGTCCCTGCCGTAAGTGGTTATGGTCGCGACGAAAACAGCCCGTCGGCGACCGTTGGATCGGCGACGGGCGGCGGCTTGAAGCGCGTCGACGGAATTGCAGTGCCGCGCTGGTGCGCGGTTGCGCGTCTGATTCGCAACAGCGAAGGTTGGCGAACCTGGGCCTCCCCTCCGGTCGTTCAGTCATCGCTTCTTGGGCGGCATCAGATCGGTGATGGATCCGTGGGCCATCTCGGCCGCGAAGCAGATGGTCTCGCTCAGGGTGGGGTGCGGGTGGACGGTGAGCCCGATGTCTTCCATGTCCGCGCCCATCTCAAGGGCTAGGACGGTCTCGCCGATGAGCTCGCCGGCATTCACGCCGACGATCCCTGCACCCAGGATGCGGTGGGTCTCGGGGTCGAAGAGCAGCTTGGTCAGGCCCTCCTCGCGGTGGATGCCGAGCGCCCGGCCGCTGGCGGCCCAGGGGAAGACGCCCTTTTCGTAGGCGATGCCCTCGGCCTTGGCTTGCGTCTCAGTGAGTCCCATCCAGGCGACCTCGGGGTCGGTGTAGGCCACCGAGGGGATGGCGAGCGGGTCGAAGAGCGCGGGGAGCCCGGCGATGACCTCGGCGGCGGTCTTGGCCTCGTGGGTCGCCTTGTGGGCGAGCATGGGTCCGCCCACCACGTCGCCGATGGCATAGATGTTGGGGACGTTGGTGCGCATGTGCGGGTCGACCTTGATGAACCCGTGCTCGTCCACTGCCAGGCCCGCAGCCTCGGCGTTGATCGACTTGCCGTTGGGCAGTCGGCCGACCGCTACCAGGACCTTGTCGTAGGTGCCTTCGCCCGGGTGCTTGCCCTCGAAGACGACGCGGATGCCTTCGGAGGTCGCGCTCATGCTGGCGACCTTGGTTTCCAGCATCACCCGGTCGAAGTGCTTGCGGGAGACCTTTTCATAGGCGCGCACCAGATCCGGGTCGCAGCCTGGCATGAGCTGGTCTTTAAGCTCCACCACGTCGATGCGGCTGCCCAGGGTGGCATAGACGCTGGCCATCTCAAGCCCGATGATGCCGCCGCCGACGATCAGCAGCCGCTCCGGGATGTCCCGGACCTCGAGCGCATCGGTGGAGTCCATCACCCTCGGGTCATCGTGGGGGAATCCGGGGATGCGGATGGGGCGCGACCCGCAGGCCACGATGCACTGGTCGAAGGCGACGGTAACCCGACCCTCCCTGGTCTCCACGCCGATCCGGTTGGGCGACTCGAAGCGCCCGACTCCGGTGACCACCTGGACCTTGCGCTGCTTGGCGAGCGCGGCGAGTCCTCCGGTGAGTTTGGCGACCACCTTGTCCTTGCCCGCGCGCATCTTGTCGAGATCGATCTCCGGCGCGGCGAAGGTCACGCCCATCTCCCCCAAGGTCTTGGCCTCTTCGACGATAGCCGCGGTGTGCAGCAGTGCCTTGGAGGGGATGCAGCCCACGTTGAGGCAGACCCCCCCCAGGCTCTCGTAGCGCTCGATCAGGACCACCCGCAGACCCAGGTCCGCGGCGCGGAAGGCCGCGGTGTAGCCGCCGGGCCCGGCGCCTAAGACTGCGACCTGGGTGCTGATGTCTTGGGTAGCGCTCTGGGTGGCGTTGGTGTCGGTCATGGTGGCTCGGCTCGGCTCCGTGGTTCGGTTTCCGGGTGCTCGGATTTCCGAGTCCGGGTAGGGTCCCGATCCCCTGCTGCAACCCGGCGGGCGGGCTGGGGCGCGATCCAGCCAGGGGACGGCCGCGATGTTCTCAAGGATTGGGATTATGCCAGCGAGCGGGGCCGAGCGGTGCGATGGGCACGGGTGCCGGCGCGGTAGCGTTGCCCGATCCAATCCAAGTCCATCGCGCCGGTCGCATCCGGCAAGTCCTTGGAGCTTGTTCAGCAGTCGCAGCATCGGTGCAAGGGCTCAGCCCGGCGGGTGCCCAGAACCACCCCGCGGGCGTGCAGGTCGGCGAGCAGTCGGGCGCCGAACTCGATCGCTTGTCCGGGGCTGGGGTGCGCAAGCTCGTCTGCGATCCTGGCCAGTGCGGACTGGCCCGACCGGTGCGGGTCTTCCCGCAGCAGCTCGATCAGGCGCTGGGTGACCGCGTTGACCTCCATGAACTGCACCCGGTCCGAGCGATCGCGGTAGACCAGTAGCCGGGTCGGCTCCGCTGGGGGCTCCCGGGGTACGCAGCCGGGTCCGATTCGGTGGACCGGGAAGCGGTAGGCCAGAGACCAGGCGAGCGGGGAGACGAGGGGCGCCCCGGCGAGCAGGTCTCCGTTTGGATCGACTCCGGACAGGTCCGGGCCCGAGTCGGGTGTATCGGGCGAGCTCGGGTCGTCCGGGGCGATCAGCAGCGCGAGCTCTACCCATTCGTAATGGGCGAGCTCCAGGAGAAATGGCGGATCTTCCGGGCGGGGGCCGCGCTCCCGGTGCAGATAGTCCAGAAACTCCTGTGCCAGCTCCAGGAACAGCGGGGTATGGGCGCGGTGGCGCACCAGGAAGTCGCGCACCATGGCCCGCCAGTCATCTGGCGAGAGCAGCCCGTGCAGGACCGGGAATCCGCCCGCGAGCAGCGATTCCACATTATTGAAGATCAGATCCCGGTAGATGGCCACTCGCCGGTCTTCCAGATCCGCGGGGGCGGGGCAATGCTCCGGGTCGCGCAGGTGTGCGGCGAAGGCGTATTGGCGGGCCTGGAATCCGGCCAGATCGAGACCGGGTGCGGCGGCCGCCCGAGTCCGGTCCGGCTCCGTCGCCACTGGGGCGGGCTCACCCATAGGCGACCCGCCCCGAGGGTGCCTCGTCGGCCCTGTGCTGGGCATCGGCGATGCGCCCCACCTCGGCCAGCAGCTCGGGTAGAGGCGGGATGTTGAAGTCTCGCTCCAAGAGGGTCGGGAAGACCCCGAAGCGGGCGTAGGCAAAGTCGAGCAGCTCCCACACCGGGTCGATCACGGGCGAGCCGTGGGTGTCCACCCGCAGGTCCGGTGCCTCGACTGAATGTCCGGCAATGTGTCCGTAACGCACTCGATCCCCGGGGAGTCGGGCGATGAATGCGCGAGGGTCGTAACGGTGGTTGACGGAGTTGACATAGACGTTGTTGACGTCAAGCAGCAGGTCGCAGTCGGATTCCGCTAGCACGGCGCAGATGAAGTCGATCTCGGCCAGCTCCTGTCCCGGGGCGGCGTAATAGGAGACGTTTTCCAGCGCGATGCGCCGATCCAGGATGTCCTGGACCCGACGTACCCGTCCTGCCGCATAGCGTACCGATTCTTCCGTGAACGGGATGGGCAGCAGGTCGTAGAGGTGTCCGTCGTCGGAGCTGTAGCTCAGGTGCTCGCTGTAGCCGCGCATTCCATGGCTGTCCAGGAATGTCTTCAGCCGCTTGACGAAAGGGATGTCGAGCGGTGCGGGGGAGCCGATGGAGAGCGACAGACCATGGGCGATGAACGGATGGCGCTCGGTCATGGCCCGCAGCCTACGCGCGTGCGCCCCCCCCACGCCGATCCAGTTTTCCGGGGCGATCTCCCAGAAGGCTACCTGAGCCGGGGGTCGCTCGGCCACGGCGCCTAGAAAAGGACGCCGCAGACCGAGACCCGCGCCATGCACCGGGAGTGTGCCGACGGTCATGGCCGAGGCATGGTGCCCGTTACTTGGCGCCGCCGCACTTGCCCTCGCCGCACTTGCCTTCCTTCATATCCTTGCCGCCGCCTTGGGCCGATCCTTGGCTGTCGCCTTCGGCCGCGCCCTCGTTGTCCTTCTTCGAAGCCCCGCATTTGCCCTCGCCCTCTGCCTTGTCGCCCTCGGCGAGCTGCAGGTAGCCGGAGCTTAACGACTTGGCTGCGAATGGGTTGTCGGCAGCGCTGGCCAGCGGGGCGACGGCCAGGCTGCCGACCAATGCGGCACCGACGATGGCGGCGGAGGCGATAGTCTTCGTGGTCATGGACTTGTCCTCAGGTTCGATGTAGCGATGGGGCGAGCGGACCCGGGCCGGTCATATCGTCGCGTAACGCTTGTTCCCCGGTAAAACCGGGGGCGGCACTTCGGCGCTGCATGCATAGCAAGGGAGGCTTAAGGGTCGTGGTCTGGCCGGTTCGGGCACCTCCCGTTAGCGCCAGTTGGTGACCCTCGGACAGAAAAAAAGCCCTGGACGACTCCGCGATCGCCGCGGGGGTCTTTAACGGTCGCGCGGGCGGCTGCCCCCCCGGCGCGCCGCACACACTTGAGATAGGCCTTCTCGTCGAACGGTTTGCCGTCGTGCTGGACGCGCCAGAGTGCCTCTGTCAGGCACTGCATGATGCGGTGGTCGGCCTCGTGGACGTCCGCGGCCGCGCTCAAGTTGCGGTGCAGCTTGCGGATGCCCGCCGGGCGGTCGACGCTCAGCTGCTCCAGCACTGCGATGTGCAGTCCCAGGTGCAGGAAGGGGTTCGATTCTCCGAGCTCGGGGAGATAGTCCCGGTCCAGGATGGCGTCCGGGGCCTCCAGGGCGCCCTGATACTCCGGATGCATGCGCAGGATCTGGACGATCTGGGCCTCCACGGGCTCCAGGGCCAGTCCGGCGCGGGCCTTGGCCCAGGCTGCGACGAATGCCTGGCGGTGGGTCTTGCGGTCTTGGGAGAACATTAGTCTGCGCACTCTGTAGCTGGAGTCTTGTCCGGATACTCGCACAGGTCGGCGATGGGGCAGACCGTGCATTGGGGGCGGCGGGCGATGCAGATATAGCGCCCGTGCAGGATCAGCCAGTGATGGGCGTCCTTCAGAAACTCGTTCGGGACGTGCCGCAGGAGTCGCTGCTCTACCGCGAGCGGGGTCTTGCCCTGGGCGATGCGGGTGCGGTTGCTGACCCGGAAGATGTGGGTGTCCACTGCCAGGGTGGGTTCCCCGAAGGCGGTGTTGAGGACCACATTGGCGGTCTTGCGGCCTACCCCGGGCAGCGCTTCCAGGTCATTGCGGGTGCGCGGGACCTCTCCCCCGTGGTCGCGGATCAGTGCCTCGCAGGTCTTTAAGATATTGCGCGCCTTGCTGTTATAGAGTCCCAGGGTGCGGATGTGGCCCTTGAGTCCCGCCTCGCCCAGGTCCAGGATGGCCTGGGGGGTGCTGGCGACCCGGAACAGGGTCCCGGTCGCCTTATTGACCCCTTTGTCCGTGGCCTGGGCCGAGAGGATAACCGCGATCAGGAGCTCGAAGGGGGTGCGGTAGCGCAGCTCGGTCGTGGGCACGGGATTGGCCGCGCGCAGGCGCTCGAAGATCCGGCGGCGTTGGGTGTCGTTCATTTGAGTGGCGAGTGGCGAGGTGCGGGGCCAGCCGATAGATTAACCCTAAATCCGGCAATTGCTCATGCCAAGGCGCCAAGGCGCCAAGAAAAACAGAGGGATGTATGCAACATCCAGGTTCCGGACGGGTGAGCCACCCAACGCCGATAACGCTCTGAAAGACCTCGGCGAGCTTGGCGCCTTGGCGTGAGAGCTGCTCTTTCTGGGTTAACGGTTTGCATCCGTGGCCGTCCGGTCGGCTGCCGGGCATCCGATCTTCGCCGACCGCGAATAGCCGCTTGGCTTGAAAAGCCTGCGAAACTGTACAAATATACAGTTATTCTGCCTGCGTCTCCTGCTGGCGTCCGATCGGGGTTGCCCCATGACCGACCGTCTCACCGAGCGTCAACGCCAGATCCTGGATCTGATTGCCCGCCATATCCGGGAGACCGGGGTGCCGCCGACCCGCGCCGAGATCGCCGAAACCCTGGGATTCCGTTCGGCCAATGCGGCGGAGGACCACCTGCGCGCACTGGCCCGGCACGGGGCCATCGAGCTAACCCGCGGGCGTTCCCGGGGCATCCGGCTCCTTGAGTCCGGGGGGCGGTCCGGAGCCGGATTGCCCGGCGATGGGCCGGGTCTGCCGGTCATCGGCCGGGTCGCCGCCGGCAGCCCCATTCTGGCTGCCGAGCATGTGGAGGACCGCCACGCCGTGGACCCCGGGCTCTTTCGCCCCCGCGCCGACTACCTGCTGCGGGTGCGCGGCAGCAGCATGCGCGACGCGGGCATCCTGGACCGGGACCTGCTTGCGGTGCACGCCACCCGGGAGGCCGAGAACGGCCAGATCGTGGTGGCGCGGTTGGGCGACGAGGTCACGGTGAAGCGCTTCCGTCGCCATGCCCGCTGGGCACACCGGGTCTATCTCCTGCCGGAGAACCCGGACTGCCAGCCGATCGCGGTGGATCTGCGCGAGGAGGATCTGACCATCGAGGGCATCGCAGTCGGACTCCTTCGACTGGGCCTGGCCGCCAATCCTGCCTCCCGTTTCAGCGAGCGATTCGCACCGATGATCGACGTGCCCATGTCCGAGCCGGTCACGGCTTATGTCGCCCTCGGCGCTAACCTGCAAGATCCGGAGCGCCAGGTCCGCACCGCCTTCGAGGACCTGTCCCGGTTGCCCGAGACCGCCCTGGTCGCCTGCTCGGCACTCTACCGGACCGCCCCGGTGGGCCCCCAGGGACAGCCGGACTACATCAATGCGGTCGCCTGTCTCGCCACCCGCCTCGCCCCCCGGGCCTTGCTTGAGGCCCTGCAAGGGATCGAGCGCGCACACGGCCGTCGTCGCGACGGCACCCGCTGGGGACCGCGCCCACTGGACCTCGATATCCTGCTCTACGGCGACCGGCAGATCGCGCAGTCCGGCCTGCAGGTTCCACACCCCGAGATGGCGCGCCGCGCATTTGTCCTGGTACCGCTGGCGGACCTGGCCCCGGCCGGTCTCCCCATCCCAGGCTCAGGCACCCTGGGGGAGCTTCTGGCGCGCTGCACGCGCGAGGGCATCGCGCCACTGGACCCCGGCTGAGGCACGGTCCCTGGCCCGTCAGTGTGCCGGTTGAGGCTCCACCAGGAGCAGTCCAGACCCGGCCGGCTCCCGGGTCGCCAGTGCCCCGGCCCCGCCGCCGAGCTCGGGCGGTGCCGCAAAGCCCGCGGGGTCGGTGGACGGGAAAGCGATCAAGTTCAAATGCACCGCCTTGTGCTGGCGCGAGAGGTTGCCGACCCATAACGGGCTCCCGTCCGCGAGCCGAAAATGGGTGGACCACAGCCGCAGCACCTCCCGCTCCGACTCGCCCCGGGGTCTGGCGAGCACCAGTCCCTCGTGGTGTCCATCGTGGACCTGTGGAATCACCGGCAATTGGGCGAGCGGCAGCGATGGGGACAGGAGCCGCACAGCACTGCCCCAGTCGAGCAGCTCCGCGGGGGCCCAGCCCGCCGCCGCCAGGGCCTCGGCGAGGACCCGTGGGTCGCCCGCGTATTGCAGGGTCAGCGGATGACGGTCGTGCTGGCTGATGTCCTCCCGCCGGCTGGGCAGGCGCTGCCAGCCCCCCGCGTGCCAGTCGTCCCGGGTCAGGGTCTCCACGCGGGCAGCGGGGGTGAGACGCACCAGATCCCGGTCGCCCGCGATCCAGCCGTAGGTCGTGAGGCTTGCGACCAGCGAAATCAGGGCGACCGCCCCGAGCGCCCGCGAGGGGGTCTCGCCGCGGCTGTGGCGGCGAACGGCGAGGCCCAGTGCGGCGACCCAGGCGAGTCCCAGCGCGACGCTGCCGACGATATCCGTGAGCCATTCTGTCCCCAGATAGAGTCCTGCCGCTGCCGTTGCCGTGACCGCCAGGGTGGCGAGTCCGTAGGGGACCCAGCGAAAACGCTCGGGGAGCTCGTGTGCGAGCGATACGGCGAGAAATCCGTAGACGCTGGTGGCGAGCAGCACCGGGCCGCTCGGAAAGGACCAGGGCAGCACCAGGCCGAGTCCAAGATCCGGGCGCGGTACCCGCAGTAGGACGCCCAAGAGCGGGGTGGCGACCAGCGGGAATGCGGCGGCTGCCAGCCAGTAATAGGTGTGGCGGATGCGTTGGCGCCAGCGCAGATAGGCGTACACCAGGGCCACCATGGGCAGGATCGCCGCGGGGCTGCCCAGCCGGGCCAGGCCCGCCATGACCTGGTCCCCCAAGGGCGTATGCAGGCTCTGCGCCAGGTCAAGCGCCGAACGGTTGACGGCCAGGTCCGGGGCACCGAGCAGGGTGAACCCGGTGAAGGCCCCGACCAGGAAGGATGCCAGGATCAGCAGCGAGGCGAGCCCGGTCAGGGTGCGCGCATCCGGGTGCTCGGGGTCGGCCAAGGCGTGGGCCACCCGACCCATGGTCGGGTGCAGGTCCGCCCAGCGTAGCAGGCCCTGGAGCCATGAGCTTGCGTGGGGCGCGAGCAGCCGGTATAGCCGGCGGGCGCCCGACACCGCGAGCCACAGTGCACAACCTAAGAGCAGGGCCAGGATCACCAGGCGCACGGCCGCCTCCGCGGCCAGTTTCATGGATGCCCCGAAGATCATCCCGGGGATGAAGAAGGCGAAGGTCTGGGCGATGGCCGAGGTGATGTTGGCCACATAGAAGCGGCGCGGGGGCATGCGCAGCATCCCGGCCACCAGCGGGACGATGGCCCGGCTGGGCCCGGCGAAGCGGCCGATGGCTACGCTCCAGCCCCCGTAACGGTCGAAGAACTTAACCCCCTGCTCTAACCGATCCGGGTAGCGGGAGAAGGGCCAAAGCCCCCGCAGCTGATCGTTATAGTGTCGCCCGACGGAATAAGAGAGGCCGTCGCCGACGATGGCGCCGGCGACGGCGAAGGCGAAGGCTGGCCAGAATGAAATCGCGTCGGTGGTGATGAGCGCGCCGGTCCCGACGAGCAGCACCACACCTGGGACAAAGACCCCGATCACCGCCGTCGACTCGGTCATCGCGACCAGGAAGACGGTGATATAGGCCCAGCCCGGGTGCAGGGTCACCCAGTCCAGGATGTCGCGAAACAGGTCCTCCACGGGGAGTCGGGGCTAGTCCGACGCGACCGGGGCCCGGCCGCCCGCGCTCAGCCCGCCACCTGCGCGAACGACTCCGCCGCAGCGTCCAGGGTGGCCTGGATCTGCTCGTCCCCATGGGCGATGGAGACGAAACCGGCCTCGAAGGCCGAGGGCGCGAGATACACCCCGCGTTCCAGCATGGCATGGAAGAATGCGCGGAACTGGGCCTGGTTGCAGGCAGTCGCCTGCTCGTAGTTGGTGACCCTGGGGGTGTCGGTGAAGAAGATGCCGAACATCCCGCCGACCCGGTTGGCGGTCAACGGCACCCCGGCGGCGCGGGCGCGCTCGAGAAGCCCGTCCACCAACTGCTCGGTGCGGGCGGAGATCGCATCGTAGAAGCCCGGTGCCGAGATCAGCTCCAGGGTCTTGAGCCCCGCGGCCATGGCGATCGGGTTTCCGGACAGGGTGCCGGCCTGATAGACAGGACCCAGGGGGGACACCCGCTCCATCACTTCCCGCCGTCCGCCGAAGGCACCCACCGGCATGCCTCCGCCGATGACCTTGCCGAGCGCGGTCAGGTCAGGGCGGATGCCGTAGTGGGCCTGGGCGCCGCCCAAGGCGACGCGGAACCCGGTCATCACCTCGTCCAGGATCAAGAGCGCACCGTGACGGTCGCAGACCTCGCGCAGCCCTTCCAGGAAGCCGGGAACCGGCGGGATGCAGTTCATGTTGCCGGCTACCGGCTCCACGATGATGCAGGCGATCTCGTGTCCGATGGCGGCGAAGGTCTCCTGGACCTGAGCCAAATCGTTGTAGCGCAGGGTGATCGTCAGCTCGGCGAGCGCCGCCGGCACCCCCGGGGAGCTGGGCTCGCCGAAGGTCAGCGCGCCTGAGCCGGCCTTGACCAGGAGCGAGTCCGCGTGTCCATGGTAGCACCCCTCGAACTTCACGATCTTGTCCCTGCCGGTGTAGCCGCGGGCGAGGCGCAGCGCGCTCATGGTCGCCTCGGTGCCGGAGCTGACCATGCGCACCATGTCCATACTGGGCACCAGCGCGCAGACGAGATCCGCCATGACGGTCTCAAGCTCAGTGGGTGCGCCGAACGAGAGCCCCTTGTGGAGCCGCTCCTGCACGGCTGCCAGGAACTTCGGGGTGCGCATGGCCCAGGATCATGGGCCCCCAGGAGCCCACATAGTCGACATAGCGCTGGCCGTCGGCGTCGAAGACATAGGGGCCGCTTGCGCGGTCGAAAAAGACCGGGTCGCCGCCGACCCCGCGAAAGGCGCGCACCGGCGAGTTGACGCCGCCGGGGATGTGGCGCTGGGCGGCGGCGAAGAGGTCGTGGGATCGGCTCACTGGATCTACTCCATCGGGCGGTCGCCCGCTGCGAAAAGTTCGGTATAGGACCGGGCCGCCGCGGCGATGTCCGGGGCGGCGAACAAACCGGTCACGACGGCGAGCAGGTCTGCCCCCGCCGCGATCAGGGAGGCGGCATTCTGTGGCGTGATGCCGCCGATCGCAACTAATGGGATGTGCAGCCGTTCCCGTGCCCGGGTCAGCAGCCCGGTTTGGGGGCGCACTGCACCGGGTTTCACGCTGGATGCAAAAAAGCTCCCGAAGGCGGCATAGCTCGCTCCCGCCCGCTCTGCGGTCAGGGCCAGCTCCAGGCTGTCGTAGCAGGAGACCCCGACGACGGCGTCCGGCCCCAGTCTCGCCCGTGCGGCTGCGCAGTCGCCGTCGCCCCGGCCCAGATGGACCCCGGCCGCGCCCACCGCAGCGGCCAGATCCAGGTCGTCGTTGACGATGAGCGGGACGCCGGCCCCCCGGCATAGATCCACCAGTGCGGCGGCGCGGCGGCGGCGAATCTCGGGATCCGGGGTCTTGTCCCGGTATTGGGCCAACCGTGCGCCGCCAGCGATGGCCTGGGCCATCTGGCAGAGCAGCTGGGCGTCCGCTGCGCTCGGGCACGCACCCGCGCCGGACCAGGGGTCCGGGGTAACCGCATAGAGACCGCGCAGCCGGCCGATCATGGCTGCACCCCTTCGGCGATGGCCTGTGGGGTCAGCGCGAACAGCCGGTTGGGTGTGAGTTGACAGTGCCCGGTCCGCAAGGCCCGCGCCAGACAGGTCCAGGTATAGGACTGGGCGGCGGCGACCGCCTGCACCATGTCCTGACCCAGGGCCAGCCGGGCGGCGATCGCACTCGCCAGGGTGCAGCCGGAGCCGTGATAGTCCCCGGGGAGCCTCGGCCAGGTCAGGGTCCGGACTGTGCCGTCTGCCCCGTAGAGCCGGTTTGTCACCTCCGCGGTGTCGTCGTGAGTGCCGGTGATCAGTGCCCAGAGCGCCCCCGCAGCCAGCAGTGCGCGTGCGCAATCCTCGGGCTCCTCGGCCCCGGTCAGGGTGCGCGCCTCGGGCAAGTTGGGCGTGACCAGCGCGACTCGGGGGATCAGGGTGTCGCGCAGGGCCGCAACCAGCGCTCCGTCGGCCAACCGCTGGCCGGTGCCGGAGGCGAGCACCGGGTCGAGGACGGCGGGCAGCCCCGGGTGTCCGTCGATCAGCTCGCACAGGACCGGTACCAGACGGGTGTCCCCGATGAGGCCGATCTTGATCGCCCGCGGTGCCCCGTCCGTCATCAGCGCCCGGCACTGGGCCGCTACCCGGTCGGTAGGTTGTGGGAAGAGCCGACGCAGCCCGCAGGTGTCCTGGTCGGTCAGGGCCGCGACCACCGTCAGGGGGTAAGCGCCGGCGGCGCGCACCGACTCCGCGTCGGCGAGGATGCCTGCGCCGCCGCTGGGGTCGTGGCCGCCGATACAAATCACGGCCGGTGGGGATTGGGGTGTCATGCTGGCCGGGTCTCGGTGGTCGAATGGATGACGCGCGGGTAGGGCTCAGCCCGGCGCCGGGTCCCCGCCAATGGCCGGGGCACTCCCCGGACCGGCACCATGGCCGTTGAAAATCGGGGGAATACCCCGATGTCCGGGCGCTCATTTTACTCTGGCGTCTGCCCGCTGGCGTCGTTTGCGGCCTGCCGCCTTAGGAGATCTCGATGAAGACCTATATGTGCGTGATCTGCGGATTGATCTACGACGAGTCGAAGGGATGGCCGGACGATGGCATCGCCCCGGGCACCCGTTGGGAGGATGTCGCCCTGACCTGGAAGTGCCCGGAGTGCGGTGCGGGCAAAGAAGACTTCGAGATGGTGGAGGTCTGACCGGCGGATCGGAGCCACCCTCGGGGCCACCCTCGGGTCGGCTCGGACCCGGAGTGAGCCGCGCAGCGACGCGGTTGTCGTCTACACTCCCCATCCATGAACGCGCCGACTGAAGTTTCCCCACGCACTGACCCTCGTGCCGCCGAGGTGCTCGCCCTGGCCCGCCGCTACTGCGAGCTGATCGAGGCATCGGGTCCCGACAACCCCGCCTGGCTGCGCCTGGTGTCGATGCTGCTGCCGCGGCTGCATGCTGCGATGGCGTCGGTGTCCTCCGAGGTTTGCCCCGAGCGCGACAATCCGGTAGATCTGGACGCCCGTTTCGAGCTGTTCTCGCACCTAAGGGGCCTGCTGGCCGATCGCGACGGCTATTTCCTGGAGTTCGATCGCGCCCAAGAGGGCTTGGACGCCATGAGCGGTAGCCTGGCGGACGATCTGACCGATATTTACTGCGAGCTCAAGGCGGGTCTTCGTGCCTACGAGACAGATCCGGCCTGTGCCCTGGGTGCCTGGTGGCTGGGTTACGACTGCCATTGGAGTCAGCACCTTGTGGACGCCGAGCGTCATCTCGCTGCCCTGGCGGCGGCCGACCGGCTCGGCTGAATCGTTGCGTACCTCGGCAAAGGCCTATCTTTCGCGATGGAAACCCCTGCGCACTTTCTGCTAGGCTCCCGCGCCAGTTCAGTTTGAAAGGTGCCAGATCATGTCCGAAGTCCTGACCGAGGCGGAGCTCAGCCTCACCTCGCCCGCCCAGGCCAAGATGAGCGAGCTGTTCAACCAGGTCGACGACAGCATCCAGGGGGTGCGGGTCTTCGCGACCTCCGGGGGCTGTAGCGGGATCGGCTTCGGGATGACCTTTACCGATGCCATCAACGAGGACGACGGGGTACTTGCCTACGACGGCTTCAAGGTGGTGGTGGACGACGAGACCCTGCCTTACCTGCGCGGCGTCGAAATCGACTTCGTCGACGATGGCGAGGGTGGCGCCACTTTCGTATTCAACAACCTGCCGCAAATGGGTGGGGGTTGTGGGACCTGCGGGTCTTCCTCCGGAGGCGGGGGCGGCTGCTCCTGACCGGTCGGATGCGGCGGGCACGCCTGCCCGCCTCGCGCGTACCGAGCGATTTCACACAACGAGAACGAAGGTCCATTTACAAAGCGGCTTCGGCCGCTTTTTTGTTTCCTTGAAGGGTGTCGGGGTAGCCGCATGCTGAAGGTCGGAATCGTCGGGGGGACCGGTTACACGGGTGCAGAGCTGCTGCGCATCCTGGCCGGTCACCCCCAGGTCGCTATCGCTGCAATCACCTCTCGCGGCGAGGCCGGGACCGCGGTGTCGGACCTGTTCCCGCACTTGCGCGGGCGCGTGGACTTGCGCTTCGCGGAGCCGGCTCCGGCGCTTTTGGGTACCTGCGACCTGGTGTTTTTCGCCACTCCCAACGGCACAGCGATGCAGCATGCACCGGAGCTCCTGGATCGGGGGGCGCGGGTCATCGACCTGGCGGCCGACTTCCGGCTTAGAGATCCGGCGGTCTGGGAGCAGTGGTACGGGATGTCCCATGCCTGCCCGGGGCTCCTTCAGGAGGCGGTCTACGGACTCCCGGAGCTCAATCGCGAGGCAGTGCGGGATGCGCGCCTGGTGGCCAATCCGGGCTGCTATCCCACCGCGGTGACCCTGGGCTTTGTGCCGCTGCTGGAGTCGGGGCTGGTCGATCTCGGCTGGTTGATCGCGGATGCCAAGTCGGGGACCAGCGGAGCCGGGCGCAAGGCCGAGACCGGGCTTTTGATGGCCGAGGTCGGCGAGAGCTTCAAGGCCTACGCGGTGAAGGGGCACCGCCACGCCCCGGAAATCGCCCAGAACCTGACCCGGTGCTTAGGCAAGCCGGTGGGACTGACCTTCGTGCCGCACCTGCTGCCCATGATCCGCGGCATCGAGGCGACCCTCTATGCGCGGCTCAAGGACCCGAGCGCGCTCGGCGGGGCGAATCCGGGGGCCGAGCTAACCCGGTTGTATCGCGAGCGCTATGCAGGCGAGCCCTTCGTCGATGTGATGGACTCGGGCTCGCACCCGGACACCCGTTCGGTGCGCGGGGCCAACGTCTGCCGTATCGCGATCGCCGGCCAGGGGACCTCGGATGTCGTGGTCGTCCAGTCGGTGATCGACAATCTGGTCAAGGGCGCGGCCGGTCAGGCGGTTCAGAACATGAACCTGATGTTCGGTTTCGAGGAGACCCTGGGCCTTGGGGGCATTGCGCTCCTGCCCTGATCCGGGGGCATGGCCGCAGATTCCGGGAGCCCTTGAGCTTGTTGCCGATCGGACGCAAATAACCCGGTCAGGTAACACCCACTTGCGGACGATCGCAGCATGAGCGCAGAAGCCAACGCCGACATCCCTCTGATCTTCACGGTTTCCGCGGCCACCAAGGTCGCCCAGTTGATTGCCGAAGAGGGCAACCCCAGCCTGATGCTGCGGGTCTATATCCAGGGCGGCGGCTGCTCGGGATTCCAGTACGGATTCACCTTCGACGAATCCATCCAGGACGGTGACACGCAAGTCGTCACCGAGGGGGTTAAGCTCCTGATCGACCCCATGAGCCTCCAGTACCTCTCGGGGGCCGAGATCGATTACACCGAGGGGCTTCAGGGTGCCCAGTTCGTCATCCGCAACCCCAATGCGTCCACTACCTGCGGTTGCGGGTCGTCCTTCGCCGTCTGAGTCCGCTCCCCCGGCGGCTTGTGCCGCCGGGGGGCGCGTCGTACCCTCCGCTGCTTGCCTTAACCATTGTTCAGCGGCGGGTAACCTTAAGATGGAGTCCCTGGAGTCGTCGATCGCGCTCGTCAAGCGCGGCACCGTAGAGATCCTGATCGAAGACGCACTGCGCAAGAAGCTCGCGCGGGGCACGCCGCTGCGGGTCAAGGCCGGATTCGACCCGACCGCCCCCGACCTGCACTTGGGCCACACGGTCCTCATCAACAAGCTGCGCCAATTCCAGGAGCTGGGCCACCAAGTGCTGTTCCTGATCGGCGACTTCACCGGCGCCATCGGCGACCCCACCGGCAAGAGCGTCACCCGCAAGCCACTGACTCGCGAAGAGATCGACGCCAACGCGGCGACTTATCGCGATCAGGTGTTCCGCATCCTCGACCCCGAGCGGACCCAGGTCGTCTTCAACTCCGAGTGGATGGGCGCCTTGGGGGCCGCGGGCCTGGTGCAGGTCGCTGCCCGGCACACCGTGGCGCGCATGCTGGAGCGCGACGACTTCTCCAAGCGCTATCGCGGCGGCCAGCCGATCGCCGTCCACGAGTTCCTCTATCCGTTGATCCAGGGCTACGACTCGGTCGCGCTAAGGGCCGACGTGGAGCTAGGCGGGACCGATCAGAAGTTCAACCTGCTGGTGGGGCGGCAGCTTCAGGAGACCTATGGGCAGGAGCCTCAGGTGGTCATCACCCTGCCGCTGCTGGAGGGGCTCGACGGGGTCCAGAAGATGTCCAAATCGCTCGGCAACTATATCGGCATCACCGACCCGCCCGACGAAATGTTCGGCAAGCTCATGTCCATCTCGGACGATCTGATGTGGCGCTATTTCGAGCTCCTGAGCGCCCGCGACATGTCCGAGATCGACGCCTGGCGCGCCGCCGTCGCGGAGGGCAAGAACCCGCGCGACATCAAGTTCGAGCTGGGCCTGGAGATGGTGACCCGATTCCATTCGGCCACAGCAGCCCGCGCCGCCCGGGACGCATTCGTCGCACGCTTCCAGCAGCATGTCCTTCCCGACGATCTGCCTGAGCTTGCGCTCCAGGCCGGCGAGTCCGGATGCCTGCCCATCGCCAACCTGCTAAAGGATGCGGGCCTGGTCAAGAGCACCTCCGAGGCGATCCGGGCCATCGGCCAGGGCGGGGTGCGGATCGACGGCGAGCGCTTGGAGGATGCGCGACTGGTCTGCGCGGCCGGCACCGTGCATATCTATCAGGTGGGCAAGCGGCGGGCCGCGCGGGTGCGGATCGTCTGAGGGGTGATGGCGAAATCTCGGATGGTATCTTGACGTTTGTTGGGGAGTCGTTAGAATGCGCGGCTCGCTGAGGGAATGGCGGCTTGCCGAGGGATTGGGGGTGTTGGAGGGAGTGCAGTGGCGGCGCCGGGAGGCGCAGGGGGTCGAAGGAGCGGGTCCCGAGGGAAAGCGTTTGACAGTGTAGCCGAATCGGTTAAACTAGTCGGCTCGCTGGTAGGGAATCGGCGGTAGAGAGATCGGCGGGAGGCCTTAAGTCCGGCGGGAGTCGGGGTGTTGCGGGAAGGCAGGGAGGCGGTGGGGGCTTGACAGCCCGGCCGGAGCGGTTAAAATAGTCGGCTCGCTGGACGGAAACTGGCGGGGTAGGAGCGGTGGCCGGGAGGGCTGTGGCG
>CAWACV010000003.1:0-285000 GCA_963780725.1 uncultured Gammaproteobacteria bacterium | reverse complement strand
CCGGTGAAATCGAGTAAGGCGGGACACGAGATATCCTGTCCGAACGTGGGGGGACCATCCTCCAAGGCTAAATACTCCCTACCGACCGATAGTGAACCAGTACCGTGAGGGAAAGGCGAAAAGAACCCCGTAGAGGGGAGTGAAATAGAACCTGAAACCGTATGCGTACAAGCAGTGGGAGCCCCTTTGGGGGTGACTGCGTACCTTTTGTATAATGGGTCAGCGACTTACATCTCAGTGGCAAGCTTAACCGAATAGGGGAGGCGTAGCGAAAGCGAGTCTTAAATGGGCGCTTAGTCGCTGGGAGTAGACCCGAAACCGGGCGATCTACCCATGGCCAGGATGAAGGTGCGGTAACGCGCGCTGGAGGTCCGAACCGGGATCTGTTGAAAAAGATTCGGATGAGCTGTGGGTCGGAGTGAAAGGCTAATCAAGCTCGGAGATAGCTGGTTCTCCCCGAAAGCTATTTAGGTAGCGCCTCGCGTCTCGCTCCCGGGGGTAGAGCACTGTTTCGGCTAGGGGGCCATCCCGGCTTACCAAACCGATGCAAACTCCGAATACCGGGAAGCGCAATCGCGGGAGACACACGGCGGGTGCTAACGTCCGTCGTGAAGAGGGAAACAACCCAGACCGTCGGCTAAGGTCCCTAAATTGCAGCTCAGTGGGAAACGATGTGGGAAGGCCCAGACAGCCAGGAGGTTGGCTTAGAAGCAGCCACCCTTTAAAGAAAGCGTAATAGCTCACTGGTCGAGTCGGCCTGCGCGGAAGATGTAACGGGGCTTAAGCTGCATACCGAAGCTGCGGATGCCCGATAAGGGCATGGTAGGGGAGCGTTCCGTAAGCCTGCGAAGGCAGCCTGCGAGGGTTGCTGGAGGTATCGGAAGTGCGAATGCTGACATAAGTAACGACAAAGGGGGTGAGAAGCCCCCTCGCCGAAAGCCCAAGGTTTCCTGCGCAACGTTAATCGGCGCAGGGTGAGTCGGCCCCTAAGGCGAGGCCGAAAGGCGTAGTCGATGGGAAACGGGTTAATATTCCCGTACCGGATACAACTGCGATGGGGGGACGGAGAAGGCTAGGTCGGCCGGCTGACGGTTGCCGGTTTAAGCGTGTAGGCAGTCGTTCCAGGCAAATCCGGAGCGGCAATGCCGAGGCGTGACGACGAGCCCCTACGGGGGCGAAGCGATCGATGCCCTGCTTCCAAGAAAAGCCTCTAAGCTTCAGGTTGTATGCGACCGTACCCCAAACCGACACAGGTGGGCAGGGTGAGAATCCCAAGGCGCTTGAGAGAACTCTGGTGAAGGAACTAGGCAAAATAGTACCGTAACTTCGGGAGAAGGTACGCCCCTGGTACGTGACGGCCCTGCGGCCGGAGCGGAGAGGGGTTGCAGTGACCAGGCCGCTGCGACTGTTTATTAAAAACACAGCACTCTGCAAACTCGCAAGAGGACGTATAGGGTGTGACGCCTGCCCGGTGCCGGAAGGTTAAGTGATGGGGTTAGCTTCGGCGAAGCTCTTGATCGAAGCCCCGGTAAACGGCGGCCGTAACTATAACGGTCCTAAGGTAGCGAAATTCCTTGTCGGGTAAGTTCCGACCTGCACGAATGGCGTAACGATGGCGGCACTGTCTCCACCAGAGACTCAGTGAAATTGAAATCTCGGTTAAGATGCCGAGTACCCGCGGCTAGACGGAAAGACCCCGTGAACCTTTACTATAGCTTTGCACTGGATTTTGAACCTGCTTGTGTAGGATAGGCGGGAGGCAGTGAAGCGGCGACGCCAGTCGTCGTGGAGCCGACCTTGAAATACCGCCCTGGCATGTTCGGAGTTCTAACCTAGGCCCGTGATCCGGGTCAGGGACAGTGCATGGTGGGTAGTTTGACTGGGGCGGTCTCCTCCCAAAGTGTAACGGAGGAGCGCGAAGGTACCCTCAGCGCGGTCGGAAATCGCGCGGTGAGTGCAAAGGCATAAGGGTGCTTGACTGCGAGACGGACAAGTCGAGCAGGTACGAAAGTAGGTCTTAGTGATCCGGTGGTTCTGTATGGAAGGGCCATCGCTCAACGGATAAAAGGTACTCCGGGGATAACAGGCTGATACCGCCCAAGAGTTCATATCGACGGCGGTGTTTGGCACCTCGATGTCGGCTCATCACATCCTGGGGCTGAAGTCGGTCCCAAGGGTATGGCTGTTCGCCATTTAAAGTGGTACGCGAGCTGGGTTTAGAACGTCGTGAGACAGTTCGGTCCCTATCTGCCGTGGGCGTTGGAGACTTGAGGGAAGCTGCTCCTAGTACGAGAGGACCGGAGTGGACGTATCTCTGGTGTTCCGGTTGTCACGCCAGTGGCACTGCCGGGTAGCTAAATACGGACGGGATAACCGCTGAAAGCATCTAAGCGGGAAGCCCCTCCCAAGATAAGGTCTCCCTGGGCACTCGATGCCCCTGAAGGTCCGTCGAAGACTACGACGTTGATAGGCGGGGTGTGGAAGCGCGGTAACGCGTGGAGCTAACCCGTACTAATTGACCGTGCGGCTTGACCATATAACGCCCAAGCGTTTTGGGCAGCGTGTCGTGAGCTTGCGATCTTGTCGAATCGGGCCGGTCCCTGCGGGGGCGGGCCGAACCTTTTTCCTGGCGGCCTTAGAGCACTGGAACCACCTGATCCCATCCCGAACTCAGAAGTGAAACGGTGTATCGCCGATGATAGTGTGGGGCTTCCCCATGCGAAAGTAGGTCACTGCCAGGACCCTCTGCCGAAAAATCCCGAAGCCTATGGCTTCGGGATTTTTTTTGCCTTCCGTTTTCGATGAAGCTTCTGGCAACTGGCCGCTAACGGCAATCCCGCGCTATCCGGGCGAGGCCCCTGTTTGTGGCGATATTCCGGACTGGCCGGCCAGATCCAGGTAGCGGAAACAGTCGATGGTATGGTCGTTGACCATGCCGACGGCCTGCATCAGGGCATAGCAGATGGTGCTGCCGACGAAGCGGAAGCCTAAGCGTTTGAGCGCTTTGCTCAGGCGGTCCGACTCGGGGGTCCTGGCGGGGAGCAGTGACATGGACTGCCAGGCATTCTGGCGCGGGGCGCCATCGACGAAGTCCCAAAGAAGGTCAGAGAGATTCTGGCCACGATGGTATAGAGCCAACAGTGCGCGGGCATTGCCGATAGTGGACTCGACCTTGAGCCGGTTGCGGACGATTCCCGGATCGGCGAGCAATCGGGCGATATCGGGCGCGTCGAATCGGGCGATTGCCTCCGGGTCGAATCCGGCGAAGGCGTGCCGGTAGCCCTCGCGCTTGCGCAGGATGGTCAGCCACGAGAGCCCGGCCTGTGCGCCCTCCAGGGTCAGCATCTCGAAGAGGTGACGCTCGTCCCGGTTGGGTACCCCCCATTCCCGGTCATGGTACGCCTGGTACAGCGGATCTAGGCCGCACCAGGCGCAACGAACCAATGGCTCGGCGCTCACTGCGGCAGCCGGTCGAGGATGCCGAAGAGCGCCCGGTTGATTCGAGTGTAGTCCTCCGGACTGGCAGCGAGCATGCGCAGGGCACTCTGGACATGGGTGGCAGGGACGATCTCCGCGGCGCATTCCCGCACGATGTCTGCCACGCTGGCCGGGGTGGATTCCAAGTGGAACTGGAGCCCCAGGACCCGTCCGCCGTAGACGAATGCCTGATGGACGCAAGCCAAGCTCCGGGCCAGATGGATCGCACCGGGCGGCAGGTCGAAGGTATCCCCATGCCAGTGATAAACCTCGATACTCGGAGGCAGAAAGCCGAACAGCTCGGACTTCGATCCAGCCTCGGTCATCTCGATAGGCATCCAGCCGATCTCCTTTTCCCGATTGGGATAGACCCGAGCGCCCAAGACCTCCGCGATCAACTGTGCACCGAGACAGACCCCAACGACCGTGCGTCCCGCGTCTATTCCAGCACGGATCGCCGCCTTCTCCGGTTTAAGCCAAGAGTGCTCCGACTCGTCGCCCACGCTCATGGGTCCGCCCATGATCGCCAGCCAGTCGTAGTCCGCCGGGGCCGGGGGCAGTGCGCCGTCATAGAGCGGGGTTATCGCGACCCGATGGCCGCGCGCCTCCGCCCATTCGGCGATGCCCGCGGGTTCCTCGAATGGGACGTGCTGTAAAACCTGAATACGCATTACCCCAGCCTCATTGGCATCTCATTACGTTCGCTGACGGCCAAATCTGTCCGCGCCCTCAGCACCCCGGGTCTTCCGGAATCAACTCCAGTGCGCTGCACAGCAGCGCCCCGGCCCGATACAGCCCGATTAGGGTCTTGGCGTCGGTGATGGTGCCGTCGTTGCACCAGTCGAGTGCCTGGCTGAGCGGTAGCCAATGGACTTCGATCACCTCGTCCTGATGATGATCCCGCTCCTGGGCTTCCAACCCCCGGGCCAGATAGAGATACACGATCTCGGTAAAGACCCCGGGGGAGCTGTGCAGCTTGCCGAGATCCGTCCAGTCCGCGGCCGACACCCCCGCCTCTTCGATCAGCTCCCGGGTCGCAGCGGCGAGCGGCTCCTCTCCGGGGTCGATCTTGCCCGCAGGCAGCTCCCAGAGCCAGCCGTTCCCGGCATGGCGGAACTGGCGTAGCAGACACACCCGCTCCTGCTCGTCCAGGGCCACCGCGGCGGCGCCCCCGGGGTGACGGACGATCTCCAGGTCCGCCAGTCTGCCGTTAGGCAGCTCCACCGTCTCGATCGCGACGTCGATCACGCGTCCCTGGAAGGCGGTCTCCCGCTTCACGATTCGCTCATGAGTCATGGCATCACCTCTTGGATTGGCTCGGCCCTGCAGGGGGCCCGGACGCGCCCCGTCCTTAGGGCCTAAACTACCGGCCGTGGTGCGATCCCACAAGACGAATCGAGGGCGACCGCATTACGGTGGAGACGGCAGAGATGGATGGGGCGAGCGATGCTGCGCGGCCGGGTTAAGGGCGGGTATTTGTCCGCAAACGAACGCGAAAGACGCAAAGCCTGCGAAGGGCGCTCGGACCAGGCATGGCCTGGCCCGAATTTCTGCATTCCGCCAGGTTTGATGGTCATCTGACGGTAACCCATTGTAAATAGAATCCTAGCCCGAGGTCCCAGCGCAGGGGCCGTTCCCTCGGGTGGAGGTCGACGGTCGGCCCGCGGTCCCTGCCGCCAGGCTTGGCGCGGGGGGCTGACGGGGCTACCACCCGGGACAACCCCGATTTAACGCGGCCCCAGCGATGCCCGGACGGTATCTCTGGTGCCCCCAGAAGGATCCAGGACCATGGCAACCATCCTTGTCGTCGACGATGAGCCGGATATCCGCGAGGTGATCCGCTTCGCCTTGGAGAGTGCGGATTTCCGCGTGGTCGAGGCGGGTCACGCGGACGATGCACGCAGACTCCTCTCGGCCGAGAGCCCGGATCTGGTCTTGCTCGACTGGATGCTCCCGGGGCGCTCGGGGCTGGAGTTGGCCCAGCAGTTGAAGCAGAATCCCAAGACCCGGGCAGTGCCGATCATTATGGTGAGCGCCCGGGGCGAGGAGGAAGATCGTATCCGCGGACTTGAGACCGGGGCGGACGACTATATCGCCAAGCCTTTCTCCCCTCGGGAGATGGTTGCCCGGGTCAACGCAGTCCTGCGCCGCTCCCGACCCGAGGACCTGACCGACTCGGTCGAGATCGGCGGTCTGTGCATGGACAATGTGAGCCACAGGGTGAGCGCCGAGGGTCGGCCGGTCGATGTGGCGCCTACCGAGTACCGGTTGCTGCATTTCTTCATGACTCACTCGGACCGCGCATTCAGCCGCTCGCAGCTCCTGGATCAGGTGTGGGGCGATCAGGTCTATGTGGAAGAGCGTACGGTGGATGTGCATGTGCGTCGCCTGCGCAAGGCACTGGAGCCCACCGGGCACGACCGACTGCTCCAGACCGTGCGAGGGGTAGGCTACCGGTTTTCCGACAAGACATGAATGCGAAGCTCTCTGCTATTTGAGCTCGGCGCTATCGCCCTGCCGCTCGCGCTCGCCGCCCTGCTCTTGGGGCTGGGGACCGCTCCCGGTTGGGTCTGGCCACTGGTCTTGGTGCCCTACGGGCTGCGGCATCTCGTCAATCTGTGGCGGCTCGCCCGTCTGGTGCGCCGCCAGCACCGTTTGGTGCCGCCCTTTCCGCGCGGGTTCTGGGGAGACATCTATCGCAGCATCGCGCTCTATCAGCAGCGCAACCGTAAGCGACGCAAGCGTCAGATCCGCTTCAGCCGGCGCTTCCGGGAGGCAGCGGACGCGGTACCGGACGCACTGGTCATCCTGGACAAGCTGCAACGGATCGAATGGGCCAACCCGGCCGCTGCCCAGTTGCTGGACATCCATTGGCCCCGGGAGGACGGCCGTCCATTGGGAGAGCTTCTCCCACACCCGGAGCTGGGTGCCTTTATCGAGGCGGGGGAGTACGGCCGGCCGCTGGACTTCGCCCCGGGGCACAATCGGGCGCTGGTGCTGTCGTTGCGCATCGCGCCATTTGGCGAACGCAAGCGCCAGCGCCTGGTGGTCGCCCGAGACATCACCAAGGTCTATCATCTGAACATGATTCGGCGAGACTTCGTGGCCAATGCCTCGCATGAGCTACGTACGCCGCTCACCGTCATCGCAGGGTTCCTGGAGAATTTGGCCGATTCTCCGGCTACCCCTCAGCCTCACCGCCGTCCGCTGACCCTCATGCAGAGCCAGACTGGGCGTATGCGCTCCATCATCGAAGACCTGCTCACACTCTCCCGACTGGAGATGGAGGACCGCACCGAGGAGCAGTGTCCGGTGGACGTGGCCGACGAGCTGAAGACAGTCCTGCACGAGGCGCGCATCTTGAGCGCCGGTCGGCATCGTATCGAGCTGGCGGTCGACGAGGACTTGATGCTGCTTGGTAGCCCGGTGGAGCTGCGCAGCGTGCTGTCCAATCTGGTCCACAACGCGGTGCGACACACCCCGGAGGGGACCAGTATCCGCATCGGTTGGGGTGAAGACGGCGAGGGTCCGATCTTCGCGGTGGAGGACGACGGGCAGGGCATTGCGTCCGAGCACCTGCCCCGGCTCACCGAGCGTTTCTATCGGGTGGACCAAGGCCGCTCCCGGGAGTCGGGCGGGACCGGGCTCGGACTCGCCATCGTCAAGCATGTGCTCAACCGACACGACGCCCGGCTATTGATCTCGAGCGGAGTGGGGTTGGGCTCGCGTTTTGCCTGCCACTTCCCGGCCGGGCGCGGGCTGCGCCGACTGGAGCCGATCGCCGATTGCCTTGAGCCTGGATTCGGTAGCCTGGACGCGGAGCGCCGGTAACAAGGAGGGTGCGCTGTCGTGTGCTCTCGCCTTGCGGCCCTGATGGTATCGAGCGCTTCGCTCCGCTCGCTTAGAAGACCAGCGGAAGCAGGTCCGCCCAGGGATTGGCCTGGCGGGCGGCTCCTTGCGGTTTCACCTGGATGGAGTCGCCGACCCGCATCCGGGCAAACAGCAGTCGTGCGTCTTCGTAGTGAAGACGCACGCAGCCATGGGAGTCGGCATAGCCGGGGATCCAGCCCTCATGGACGAAGTAGGGTCCGTAGAACTGGAGCGAGTAGGGCATCGGCGTGTTTTCGTCGAAGTAATTGGTGTATTTGCCGGAGCGCTTGTTCGCGTCCTTGCTTAAGACGCGGAAGCTGCCGGCAGGCGTGGGGTGCTCCCGAGTCCCGGTCGAGACCTGGCCGCTGGCCACTACCCGCTCGTCCTCCACATACTCGAAGGTCTGGGAGCCGAGAAAGATGGTCAGCGTCCGTTTCTGGCCCGCGGGCAGTGCATAGCGCGGGTCCTTGTCTGGCTTGATCCGGGGCGGCCCTAGATCCTTGGGTGTTTGGCTGACGGCGGTTGGGGCCTCGGTCGTCCAGTCCGCCGGGGGCTCTGGGCTGGCGGCCCGGTCCGAGGCAGGGTCTGCGCCGGTCTGGCCCGCGGCAATCTGGTCCCCGGCGCCCAGCGCCTCGGGCGCCTTGGTCATGGGGGCCGTGGTCTGCGTGGCACAGCCGCCGATGGTCAGGGCCAGTACAAGGATGGCTGCAAGCGTCGATCTGTACATCTGTAGTACCTTGGGCGGCGCACTCTGGCCGCGTGACTGCAAAGGCCGATCGGCCGAAGCCGGGCAATCGGTTACTGCCGAAAGAACCCCAGCCGGCGCAGGAAGGGCAGCAGGTGCTCGCGCTTCTTGCCCTGCATGGCGCGGGCGGTGGTGGACGACCAGTCGCCCCGACGGGCGTTAGCGCTGCGGGCAGCGTAATAATCCGACAGGATTCGGTCGTAATCGGCCATGGATTGGGGGGCCGGGTCTCGGTAGCTGTCCTGATGCAAGACCAGGTCCAACGGCAGGCGCGGCTTGATCCCGGGGCGCTCAGCCGGCCAGCCCAGGCACATGCCGAAGATGGGGGCGACCAGCTCGGGCAGCCCAAGCGTCTCGACCAGGACTTCGGGGTCGTTGCGGATGCCGCCGATGAAGACCCCACCCAAGCCGGCGGACTCGGCGGCGGTCAGCACGTTCTGGGCCATCAGCGCCAGGTCCACCACCGCGGCTAATCCGTGCTCGCTCCAGCCTTCCAAACTACCCAGGCCCTCGCGCCGACAGGCGGCGTCAACGCGCCGCAGGTCCGCGCAGAAGACCAGAAACTCCGCCGCCTGCTCGATCCAGGACTGTCCGCCGGCGGCCTGAGCGATGGCCGAGCGCGCCTGGGCTCGGGTGACCCGGACGATCGAATAGGCCTGGATGAAGCTGGAGCTGGCCGCTCCCTGACCGGCGCGGATCAGGTCCGCCAGCAGCTCGGGGGGAATCGGCTCGCCGGTGTAGCGACGCACCGAGCGGTGGCTCGTCAGCAATTGAATGACCGGGTTGGTCATAAGCTCTCCGTTGCGCCGAAGCGCGCGGCGATCAGTGCGCGGATCTCTTGCTCCTGGGACTCGATATCCGCCAGCAGCCTGAGCTGGACCCGCGCCTTGTCCAGATTCTGCCCGCGCCGGGCGACCCGGAAATAACGGTCTCCCTCCAGATGGTCGGTGAGGAAGCGGATCGCAAGCTCGAAGGGCATGAGCCGGATGCTGTCGTAGAGCGCCGCGACGTCGCCGGGGGTGAGGAAGTCCCGGGTCTCCGCGGCGTAGGCGGTCAGTATGTCCGCGCAGAGATCCAGGTCGAAGCGGACCCGCCCGGACCCGTCCGGGGACTCCCCCAGTCGATTGCAGCAGGAGCGCAGGCAGTCGCCTAAGTCGTGCTGGATCAGGCCCGGCTGGACCGTGTCCAGGTCGATCAGGGCCAGCGCCCGCCCGTCCTCGCGATGGAACAGGATATTGTCGAGCTTGGGGTCCCCGTGGATCACCCGCAGCGGGATGCGCCCGGCGGCGTGCGCACGTTCCAGCCGGTCGGCGAGCCCGTGGCGGGCGTCGACCAGGTCGCCGAGCGCGACCGCCTCCGGGTCCTGTAGCCCTGGCTCCAACGACTCGCGCACCGCCCGGTAACGGGCCAGATAGTCCGGGGTGCGATGGAACCCGGGCAGGGTGAAGACCAGCCGGGCCGGGTCCAGGTCCCGGGTCAGGCGATGGAAGCGCCCGAGTGCCGCTCCGGCCTGGCCGGCTTGGCGGGGGGTTTCCAGGCCCTTTAGATTCACTCCGTCCGGGATCAGCTCCATCAGCCGCCATACCTCACCATCCGGATCGCGCAGGAAGGGCCGGCCGTCGCGTGCCGGGATCAGGTCCGGCACCCGCAGCCCGCCGATGCCTGCCAGATGGCTCGCAAGCACCGCCAGGTTGGCCATGATCCGCTCGGGGTCAGGGAACACCTGGCGGTTGATGCGCTGGAGCACATGCGGGCCGGAGCCGGACTCGACCCGGTAAGTGTCGTTGATCAGGCCATGGCCCAGCGGCTCGATAGGACCGATAGGCAGCTCGATGGCGAAGGCAGAGGCGATGCGCTCAAGGTCCGGGCGGGCGGTCGCTGGGGCAGGGCTGGCGTTGGGCATCATCGGTGCGATGGCAGTGCGTGCGCGCTCAGTCGGAATGGGGTCGCAAGGTCAAGGTATTGCCCCGCTGGATCAGCTCCAGACGCTTCAGATAGCTCATCCCGAGCAGGATCTCGTCCCCAGGCATGTTCGGCAGCACGCTGGCGCGCACGTTGCGGGCGACGAGGCCGCCTAAATCCACGCTATCGAGTCGGGTGGTCCAGGTCTCGACCGTGCCGTTGGCGGTCATGCTGACCCCGCCCGGGCGCAGCTTGAGGCCCAACTGGCGCGCCAGCGGCAGCGGCAGGGCCACGTCGGTGGCGCCGGTGTCCACCAGGAAGACGACCGGCTCGCCGTTGATCCGGCCGCTGGCGACATAGTGGCCGGCGCGGTTGCGCTGTAGCACCACCTGGGGAATACCGGCGTGGCCAGGCTCGGCCATCGGGTCCGGGTTGGGGTTGCCCTGGCGCTCGATGACCCCGTCGAAGAAGAGCACCGCCAGGGCAATCCCCGCTGCCCAGGCGCCCAGCAGCATGATCCGGCCGATCCGGGAGGGGGTGTCGTCGATGCTGGGTTGGGGCTCGCTCATGGGGTCTGTTCCGCTTGGCCGATCCTCCACAGATCGGGGCGAATGGCCAGGGGGCAACGCCGGGCGGTGGCCGGGCCTTCAATAGCCGGCCAGGGTGCCAACCCAGGGGGCGAAAAGCAAGGCGTTGTCGGGCCATCAGCTTGCGGTCAATCGCCGACGCCTTGAGCGACAGCCGTGCCACCCCGGCCACCACCGCACAGCGCGCCGGCCCGAGCATGTGCGGCAGATAGTCCGGTCTCTCCTCGTCGAGCGCGCCGCATCTACCATTCTAGAAAGCGCAGTTTGTCCGCAAATGAACGCAAATGAACGCAAATAATCAGGAGCTTGGGACGGGTCGCCCGCTCGCCTCGCGGGTGACGGAAGGACTGAGTTTAAGAAACTCATTCATTTGCGTCTCTTGCGTTCATTTGCGGCCGATGAGTCTTTTCAGGACCACGGGTGTAGGAGCGGTCCCCCGGCCGCGACGAATGTCATCGGCGGGGTGGCCTGAATCATGGTCCAGGCCGCCGCTTCCGTACGCGGGCTGTAATGAGGGTCCGCAGCTCGTCCCGCACCTGATCCAGTAGGCGGCGAGGCTTAGGCGCGTTCGCGGCGGGGGCAGCTCCGATAATTGTATAAAAAGACAAATCTCAGAAACACGGCAAGGCCGGACCAGCGGGCCGCCCCCCAGCCGACCGGCGGTTGCCCGCACAAACCGCGCCCGCGGCCTGGCCCGCTGCCGCCTAAGCCAGCCCCTCGGCAGGCCAAAGAACAGTCTTCGCACTGTATTTAGAGGTCTTTCTACCGCGAAAGCGGCGGCGCTAGAACCGGTTTAGGCGGCAAGACCCGGCACCGTTAGTGCGTTATCCGGCAAGATTGCCTGATAACGCACTAACGCTTCTGCGCGTGGACGCGGCCAGGCGATTGACAGACGACGCGATATTTGCTCGACTGCGCCCAACCGGCCGATTCATGGGGTAGTTCGTCCGGCGATATCTAGTTGGGCAGCTGGAGATCGTTATGAAAGCGCGATTTAGTTGGAGCTACCAGCCGTTCGTAACGTATGCCTTTTTTTTGTTGGCATGTCTAGTCGCCGCGTGTGCCAGTCGAGAGACATCTCCGATCAGCTCCCACAACGATGCATACGTATTAACCGCGCCCAAGCCTCTGGGCGAAAATCAATTGGCGTCGCTGGCGGAGGGGCTCAGCCAGATCAAGGGATCGGGCCCGTGGCAACAATACACTCGACTGATGCTATCTTTCGCAAACGGCAAAGGTTTGAGGTTCCAGTCCCAAGGGAGTGAGATGCTGGTCGACTTTATCGATAATAGTCAAACCCGAGCCCAGGCTTTCATCATACCAAAGGTAGTGCTCATGACCAGGAACCTGCCTTCAGCCGACGCTCCACCGTCGCACGTAGTCGAGTATGCCGGCTTGCATGGTCAATTGGCGCTGTTTATTCTTCAGCAGGCTTTTCCAGCGGGACCTACCCAGGTGAAACCGTCCAATCATGCTGTCGTAGTCGAAAACGCCAAGGAGCACGAGATTCGCTTTTTGGCGGGGGTGTTAAAGCTGCGCCCGTCTTGGCAAGCGGAGGTCGATGCAACACGGGCTGAAAACGGCAGGATTGATTTCGAGATAGTGATCGGCAATCCTGACAAGCGCAATGAAAAGACACCTCTTAGCGGTTCCTGGGAAAACAAAGCGATCACGAGCATGCCGCTGGACGCGGAGCGCCTTACCGGCTGGGATGTAAGCTTTCATGGCGCGCGAAGCCTTTCGACGGGGAAGATCAGTCCAACGATCGGAGACACCTCCAGATTTGCCACGATTGGGGACATTCGCCGAGCCGGTCGTTCCGCCCAATAGGCAGCTTTCTCCGGCTTTTTGGCTAGGGCTATTCCGGGGACAGTTTACTTAAGTCCCCGCGTCATCGTAATTACATGAACTGTCCCCGGATCTTGTCCCCGGATCTTCCCGCAGCGCATAAAAGAATACCCGGAGAATACCCGGGACAGACCATGGCTTTCGGCAAAGCCGAGAAAAATGCCTAACCCGCACCTAAAAAGCGAATCCAAACCGCGCCCTCAGCTCCGCGGCAACCTTCAAGGCCGTACCGGCGCGCGGTTTGGGTCGCTTTAGGTTTCACGTTGGGCGTCAGAGAGAGGATGGCTCTATGTTCGAGTTCCTGAAGAGGAAGATAGCGCCGCGGATCCCACCCGAGGCGCAGCTCCGTGTACTTGACGAGTGCGGCATCCGCTTGGCTGACGGGATAAGCACAAACTTACTCATGGCTTCGATCTCACGCGAAGCGTCGATGAAGCAACCGTTCGTGCATCTTTTATGTGTGATGGGAGACCAGACGGATGCTGAGAACCTCCAATCGCTGAGGTTCTTCTCAAACAACATCTGGCACTTAGACACGGAGTGCATCTACGGCAATGGAGACTACGTGTACATAATGCAAAGAATGTCTGAGTTGGCGGGGGGCTCGCTTCCACTGACGGAAATCAAGGACTACATTGATTTGGAAGAGAGAAAGGCTTGGGTATCGTTCAGGTTTCGCACAGAGCAATACAAATGGCAATTGAAGATCGATGATGACTGGATCGATTGGCAAATATTTACCAATCTTGTCCACCTTCTCGACTCACAAACGTCTTATAAGCGCTTCACATGTATTGATATTCAGGGCCAGGACATACTCATCGGGTATTCCACGCTTGATGAGATGGAAACCTTGAAGGCTAGGACAGGGTTGAAAGTTGATTGGCTATCATGACGCCCGACCAGGCGCTTCATCCGACCGGGAAGCTTGAGGAAAACTGGGACATAGAGGAAAACTGGGACAGACAACGTTTTCTGCTAGACTAACCTTAGATCTTATATCCGCGCCGCCGTACCGTGGTGGCCCGACATGCCCGAATCGTCGTTGCCGGCTACCCGCTGCACGCGATGGTGCGCGGGATAGACCGAGCGGCTATCTTCTTCGCCGAGTCCGATCGGCAATGTTTCCTTAGGAGAGCGCTCGGCGAGGTCGCTGCCGCGGAGGCGGTAGCGGTGCATGCCTATTACGCTGATGACCAACCGCGCCCCTCTCCCGATAACGCCCACGACCGAGCCTGGGGCGGCCCGGCTGATGAAGGGCCTCGGGTTCCGCTAAGTTCGGTACGACAACCGCGTCTATGGGCGAGCCGGTACCCGGTTCGAGGGGCGCTTCCGCTCGTCCCTCGTCGAGGGGGACCGATACCTCCTCGCCTGTCGGTGCTATATCGAGGTCAACCCGGCGCGCGCGGGGCTCGCTGCCGATCCTGGCGCGTACCCCGAGCTACCGCGCCAATGCCCTCGGCGCACCGGACCCGTTGCCGACCCCGCACCGCTGTATGCGGGCCTGGGCGGAACCGACGAGGCGCGTCGTGCCGTTTACCGGAATCTATTCGCCGAGGCGCTCGCGCCAGACGTGCCGACCGAGATCCGTACCGCGACGAACGGCGGGTTTGCCTTGGGCGGCGAGCGATTCCAGCGGGAGATCGCCGCCGTGCTCGGGCGCCGGACCTGGCGCGGCCGACCGGGGCGACCGCGAGCTCCGGAGCGAGAAGCGGGGCAAATGGACCTCCCGATCTGAAGAAGAAATCGTTGTCTGTCGCTATTTTCGGCCCTATTTTCGCTTGTCCGGCCTTGATCATCGTTCCGGCCACTGGAGGTCGAGGCTTTAGCCGGACCGGCGTGCCGACACCCCTGATTTTGCTTGGAGATGTCGGAAACCGCCACCGGCTAAAGCCTCGACCTCCTGTTCCTGACGGACTGCCGCTGGCCGGAACGATGACCAAGGCCGCTCGTCCCTATTTTCGCTATTTCCGCTCTTAGACTGCGCGTTCGGCTTGGAATGGATCTGTCGTGCTTTTCGAGATCTAAATGCCTAAAGTCTACATCGAAACGTCTGTTGTCTCCTACCTCACGGCGCGGCCATCCAATAATTTGATTGCTGCTGCGTGGCAAAAGGAAACGGTGGACTGGTGGGAAACCCAAAGACGCCGCTTCGACTTGTACATCTCAGAGGTGGTCGTAGAAGAGGCGGCCCGAGGCGATGCGGCAGCGGCGTCGCGAAGACTTGGGGTCCTCGAAGATATCGAGGTCCTCAAACTTGACGAGAAGTCCGTGGAGCTTTCCAAAGCGCTGATTGAACAGGGCGCGGTGCCGCCAAAGGCGCTGGACGATGCATTGCACCTGGCCGTGGCCGCGGTAAATGGAATGGATTTCCTGCTCACGTGGAATTGTCGCCACATCGACAACGCCGAGATGAAGCCCAAAATCAGAAAAGCAATAGAGAGCCGCGGCTACCAATGTCCAGAGATAGCAACGCCAATCGAGCTAATGGGAGTGCATGACGATGACTGACGAGGTACTGAAGGAGCTTTGGGCCGCGAAAGACAATATCGCCAAGGAGCACGGCTACGACATTGATGGACTGGCCGAGTATTTCATTCGGAAGCAATCTTCTCGTCGCGGCAGATTCCGCCGGGACGAGCGAAGCCCGCAAGCCGAACAAGGCGCTCCAGCCAATGCTCGTACCTCGCGCGATTGAGCGCTGGCGTTAGCGGCGGAAACGGGGACAGTGCGGCTCGGCAATGCCGCGTAATCTAGCGCGGAAGCGGGGACAGGCAAAGTTTTCTGCTATGACCTTAAAGTTCCCTATCCGCGCCGCCGTACCGTGGTGGCCCGACATGCCCGAATCGTCGTTGCCGGCTACCCGCTGCACGCGATGGTGCGCGGGATAGACCGAGCGGCTATCTTCTTCGCCGAGTCCGATCGGCAATGTTTCCTTAGGAGAGCGCTCGGCGAGGTCGCTGCCGCGGAGGCGGTAGCGGTGCATGCCTATTACGCTGATGACCAACCGCGTCCCTCTCCCGATAACGCCCACGACCGAGCCTGGGGCGGCCCGGCTGATGAAGGGCCTCGGGTTCCGCTACGTTCGGTACGTCAACTGCGTCTATGGGCGAACCGGCACCCTGTTCGAGGGGCGCTTCCGCTCGTCCCTCATCAAGGGGGACCGATACCTCCTCGCTTGTCGGCGCTATATCGAGCTCAACCCGGTGCGAGCGGGGCTCGCTGCCGATCCTGGCGCGTACCCCGAGCTACGGCGCCAATGCCCTCGGCGTACCGGATGCGTTGCTGACCCCGCACCCGCTGTATGCGGGTCTGGGAGGAACCGACGAGGCGCGTCGTGCCGTTTACCGGAATCTATTCGCCGAGGCGCTCGCCCAAGACCTGCTGAACGAGATCCGTACCGCGACGAACGGCGGGTTTGCCTTGGGCGGCGAGCGCTTCCAGCGGGAGATCGCGGCCATGCTCGGGCGCCGGACTTGGCGCGGCCGACCGGGGCGACCGCGAGCTCCGGAGCGAGAAGCGGGGCAAATGGAGCTCCCGATCTGAAGAAGAAATCGTTCTCCGTCCCTATTTCCGTTTCCGCTATTTCCGCTCCGGAATTCGGAATTCGGCCCTTGGCGCCTACACCGTCAGCTCGATTCGATTGCCCTCGGGGTCTAACGCCACACTCTCGTAGTACCCGTCCCCGGTGCGGCGCGGTCCGTCGAGCACTGGCGCACCGGCGGTACGCAGTCGCTCGGTGATCAGGTCGACGCTCTCTTCCGAGCCCAGCGCGATGGCCAGATGCGTGAGGCCCATACGGTGTGCACCCGGCTCATACGCCGCCGGCCGCAGTGTGGTGGTGGTCATCAGCTCCAGGCGTGCACCCTCCCCCAGGGTCAGGAAGCGCGACGCAAAGCCCTTGCCGGGGTTTTCGTAGAGCGGGCCGATCTCCGCACCGAACGCAGACGCATAGAAGCGGCACATGGTGTCCAGGTCCTTCACCCAGAGCGCGACATGATCGATTCGTGGCATGGTGTGGGACCTCATTCAAAGTGGCTGCGACTCAGCCCGCGGCCGGTGCTGAAGGGCGTTTGCCGGGACTTGAGGACGGGGGTTGGAGTTGCACCCGGTCTTCCCATGACCGATCGAAATCGACGCCGTCGATCCGAGTCAGGATGTCGATGCGCCGCGGGGGGATGCCAACTTGGTAGCGGAAAATCCGGTGACAGTTTACTTAGCTGAAGTTTCCGGCTTTTGCAGTGGTGGCGACAGAGGGATTGGGTAGGAGCCTGGAGGGGGTTTTCGAGGGGTTTGCCCCGATCCGCGCAAAACCCATCGAAAACCGGCGACCCCAAGTGCCTAGATTGCCCTTGCAGTCTTTCCGGAGTTGGCCAATCGCGGACCTTGCGCTACCGCGGGTCGCGCGATTACAGCGTCACGGTCACATATTCGAACGGGGCGACGGGCGCCTTGTTGTTCTGGGCCTTCGCCGCAGCGACCGTGCGTTTCGTCGCTTCGCCGCGCGCCCCGTAAGAGTGCCGCCCACCCTGCGCGAAATTGTTGCCCTCGTAGGGAGGCTTCCGATTGAGCGTAGCTTGGTACCAGAGAAGCGGCAGCGTCTTCTTGGCTTGTGCGCTCCGCGCCATGGAAGAGAGCACCTGCACCGAGGGCGAGCCCGGCATCAGCCATTTCTCGAGATTCTGCGCCTGTAAGAACTTGCTGAGATCCTGCGCCTTGATCGCCTTGGGGATCGTCACTGTGGCTTCGCCGGTCCATGAGACCCAGGTGAACCCGGAAACGTCGGTGGCGCCGAAGATGCGGCCGAACGCCGCCATCTCGACCGGGGACTCGCCCACCCAGCAGCCTTCGAAACGGATGTGCTGGACCTTGGTCTTCGTCTTGCCCAGCTCCTTCGCAAGCACGGCCTCGTCCAGCGCATAGGCCGCGTCTTCCAGGATCAAGCCGCCAGGTACGCCGTGCGCGAAGATCACGAGCTCGTCGAGTGCGGATTGCTGACCGATCGCCTTGGCCATGTCGTCCAGCGTGCTGATTTCCGTCTGCTCCTTTGCCCCGATACCCCAGATCGCGGCGAGCCCCGAGGCGGCGAACCCCTTGAGCTCGGAAAGATATAAGAAGAGCTTGCTCACCAGTCTCTCCTCCCGAAGTGTTGGAGGTTGAGTATAGGACAAGGAAATACGGGGGGCTGGCTCAAGGTGACTGCGAGCATCGAAGGAAGGCACTGCTGACCCTCTCGCTCAAACCGACCGGCGACCTCGCCGACGGCCGGTTCTTTTCCCCACCCTCAGCCTGGAGCACCAAGTCGCGGTATTCCGGGACCCGCAGCTCCCGGCGGCGCTGGTCAATCGGAGACCGCCCGCTTGCTGGCCATCTCGGACCTTGATCATCACTCGGGCCGCAGGCCGTCGCGGCCAGGGGGCCGCTCCTACGCTCGTAGGAGCGGCCCCCTGGCCTCGACGAATATCATCCGCTGGGTGGCCTGAATCATGATCGAGGCCCCGGTGTGCGCTTGGGTTGCGCTGGGGCTCGTGCATGGGATTTGTTCCGCTTGACCCTGAAAAGAGTAAGTTGTCAGGCGGTCAGCTTTCGGTAAATCGCCGATACCTTGAGCGGCAGCCGGGCCACGTCCGCCACCACCGCATAGCGGGCGGGGCCGAGCATGTGGGGCAGATAGTCCGGTCCTTCCTCGTCGAGCGCGATACAGAACGGGTGGATGCCGGCGCGGCGCGACTCGAAGAGCGCCTGGCGGGTGTCCTCGATCCCGTAGTCGCCCCGGTATTGGGGGTCGTAGTCGTCCGGCTTGCCGTCGCAGACCAGGATCAAGAGCCGGGTGCGCGCCTCCTGCTCTGCCAAGAGCCGGCTCAGGTGGCGGATGGGCGCGCCCATCCGGGTGTAGTCGCGGGGTGCGATGGCGCAGATACGCGCCCGGGCCTCGTCGTCGTAGGGCTCGGCGAATCGCTTGACCGGGTAGACCTCGCAGCGCTTGCGCGTCCAGCCGGAGAAGCCGTAGATGGCGAAGCGGTCGCGCAGTGCGGTCAGCGCTTCGCAAAGCAGGATCAGGGCTTCGCGCTCGGCCTCGTTGATCCAGCCCTTGGTGGAGCCGGACATGTCCACCGCGAGCATGACGGCCAGGTCGCGCTCCTCCTTGTGGCGACGCACGAAGAGCCGGTCGTCGGTCTCCAGTCCGGCGCGCGCGTCGGCGAAGGCGTCGACCAGCGCGTCGATGTCCACGTCTTCGCCGTGGCCCTGGCGGCGCAGGATGCGGTCCTCGCCGCGCAGGACCTCGAAGCTGCGGCGGATGGACTTAACCAGCCCGCCGTGCTTGTCGAGCGTGCGGCGATAGAAGTCGAGCCCGGCGGGCTGGATCGGATGCTCGCGCAGCACGCACCAGCCCTTGCGATGGCGCTGGCGACTTAAGTCCCACTCGTCGTAGAGGAAGGCGCCCTCCTCGTGATAGGTCCCGGACCAGACCGACTCCGGGTCGCGTCCGTCGGGGTCGCCCGCGGGTCCGCCCCGATAGAGCCCGGGGCCGGCGGCCACCAGATATTCCGGCGGTATCTCGCCTAAGTCCTGGAGGATGCTCGCGACGGTCGAGACGACTTGGGCGGGCGGGGCGACCGGGTGCCCGTCGAGCAGCAGCTCGCAGCGGATGCCGTCGGGTCCGTCGGGGTCCTGCGTGCGGCGGGTCGCGAATCGCTCGCTAGTCTCGGGCAAGGTCTGCGCGTCCGGGCGGTCGGCACCGGGCGAGGTCCCGTCTCGGTCTTCCACCAGTCGGGCGAGCGCGATGCGGAAAAGGTCGCGCTCCAGCGCGGCGCGGGTCTCCATCCGGGCGCGTACCGCCTGGGGGTCGAGCTCGCCGCGGTAGCAGCAGCGCCCGGGTATGCGGCCGGCGAGCCTGCCGACCAGACGCAGGCTGTCTGCGAGTCCGGCCCGCCGGTCCTTGAGCGGGGCCGTCAGCGCCAGCCAGTCCGGGTCCTGCCCGGCAGCGCCGTCGAGCGCCCGGCTCAAGCCGGCCAGGTCGCGATAGAGTCCGGGCAGGTCGCGGCCGATCCAGGCGTCCAGCCGGACCTGTTCCAGCCCGTGGAGCAGCGCCAGGTCCGCGCCGGCCAGCCGTGCGGACTCGAGCGCTTCCAGAAGCAGGCCGCCGCGCCAGGTCCCGTACCAGGTCTGTGCCCATTGGTGGACGGCCATCGCCTTATAGAGCCGGAAGTTAGCCTCCCGGTCCGGCAGCCGGCCGAGCACCGGGGGCAGGAAGCAGGTCTCGGTGTCCGTGAAGGTCCGAGCTCCGGCGGCGATCTTGAGCGGCCGGCCGTTCAGCCCGCAGACGAATCGCTCCAAGACCCCGGCGCAGTCCGCGAGCGTCTGGCCCGCGAGCCGCTCCTGGCGGTTGGCGGCGAAGTCCGCCACACCCTGGAAGGCGCGGATGGCCGGCAACTGGCCCTTCTTGTCGTAGAGGTCCATGGCGTAGAGCAGCCAGGACTCGACCGCATCCAAGTCCATGAGCCGCATGGCCTGGGGGGCGTAGGCGGTGAACTGGTAGGCGAGCTCGGCGTTGTCCTTCGCGATCACTGCGCCCCAGTGCAGCACGAAGTCTTGCTCCCGCCGCCCGAGGGCCGCCAGGTCCGCCGCCGGGCCGGCGGCGGTGCGGCGGGAGGAGAGCGCCGGGTCCAGATACACATCCATGCGCTCTTCGAGCTCGGGGGCGGCGAGAGGGAGGGCGGAGGTCATAGGGCGGTGGGTCCGGCGAGGGTAAAGGCGCGGGGCCAGCGATCGGACATGTGGCGGCGCATCCCCGAGGTTGCGAGCGAGCGGAGATCCTTGCTCGCGGTCCGCATCGCCTTCGGTACAGCGTGGCGGATACGGGATTGGCCTTGAGCGCGAGCCCCGACAAGAGAAATCCGGGCGCCCGGCGAGAATGGTCAGAACAACGATGCAGAAAGCTCGTTCACCGCCTTCAACATGTCCGGGTCGTCGCTCAACGCCTGGGCGACCGACGACTTGCAGGCGACGGTAGGCTCTACGCCCGAGACCATCAGCTTGGCCGCATGGACCAGCAGCCGGGTGGAGGCGCCCTCGTCCAAGCCCTGGCCCTTGAGGTTGCGGGTCATATGGGCCAATTTGACCAGTTGGCGCGCTTGCGCCCCGTCGATCCCGGCCTCCTTTTGGACGATCCGCTGCTCCAGCGCCGCCCCCGGATAGTCGAACTCGAGCGCCACGAAGCGCTGGCGGGTGGACTGCTTCAGGTCCTTCAGCACCGACTGGTAGCCCGGGTTATAAGAGATGGCGAGACAGAAGCTGTCCGGCGCCTCCAAGAGCTCCCCCAGCTTCTCCATGGGCAGCACCCGGCGGTCGTCCGCCAGCGGGTGGATGACCACCGTGGTGTCCTTGCGCGCCTCCACGATCTCATCGAGATAGCAGATCCCGCCCGCCCGCACCGCCCGCGCGAGCGGTCCGTCCACCCAGACCGTCTCGCCGCCCTTGACCAGAAAACGCCCGACCAGATCGGAAGATGTCAGATCGTCGTGGCAGGAGACGGTGATCAGCGGACGCTTCAGGCGCCAGGCCATATGCTCCATGAAACGGGTTTTGCCGCAGCCGGTTGGACCCTTGAGCAGCACCGGCAGCCCGTTCCTGTATGCGGCCTCGAAGACCGCGATCTCGTCGCCCACCGGCTCGTAGTAGGGCTCGTCCTCGATGAAATAGTCTTCCGGCTTCAGGACCCTAAGCTCGTGCTGCACCGACGGTCTCCTGGCGGACTGCGGTTGGAGGGGTAAAGCTGGGGTCGGGCGCACGCGGTGCCAAGGCTCGACGCGCTCGGTCATTCCCCCATCAACGCATCCAACTCCGCCGGCAGATGCGGCCGGCCGCGCTCGTTCAGCGCCGTGCCGACGATCTTGGCCGAGAGCACCGCCTTGTTGTCGGGCAGACGCACGATGTCCTGGTGGAAGGCGAAGCGCAGCTTCGACTCGCGCACCAGGTTGAGCCGCACCGCGAAGCGGTCGCCTGGGGCCAGCGGGTGCTTGTAATCGAGCTCCGCGCGCACCACGACCAGGATGATCCCGCGGCGGGTGTAATCGGCGAAGTCGACCCCGATCGACTTGAGATAGAGGTGCCGGACGTGCTCCAGATAGTTCTGGTAGACGCCGTTGTTGACGATGCCCTGGATGTCGCACTCGTAGTCGCGCACGTCCATCTCCTGGGTGAAGGCGTAGGTTTCCATCGTGCTATTGCAGTCTCCGGCGAATGGGTTGGGCGAACGGACTTGTGCGGCGGCCGGGCTCAGCGCCCGCCCTTGGTCCCGAAGAGCGAGCCCATGACACCGCGCACCAATTGACGGCCGATCTGGGTCCCAAGCGAGCGGGCGGCGCTGGAGGCGAATGCCTCCAAGGGGTTCTGGCGATTGCTCGCGCGGCCACCGGACTTGGCGCCCCCGAAGAGGTCGCCCAAGCCCGGCAGCGCGGACTCCGGCGACGGGGCGGCGGAGCTGTTGCCCCGCCGCTCCAGCATCTCGTAGGCGGATACGCGGTCGATGGTCACGTCGTAAACGCCCTTGACCAGGGAGCGGTCCATCGCCGCCCGGCGCTCCGCATCGGTGACCGGACCCAGCCGGCTCCCGGGCGGTGCGATGTCCACTCTCTGGACAATGCAGGGGACGCCCTCCTCGTCCAGGGTGGAGACCAGGGCCTCGCCGACCCCCAGCGCCATGATGACCGACTCGGTGTCCAGCGTCGGGTTCTGGCGGAAGGTCTGGGCGGCGGTGCGCACCGCCTTCTGGTCCTTGGGCGTGAATGCGCGCAGTGCATGCTGGACCCGGTTGCCGAGCTGGCCGAGCACCGATTCCGGTACGTCCAACGGGCTTTGGGTGACGAAATAGATCCCCACGCCCTTGGAGCGGATCAGGCGCACCACCTGCTCGATCTTATCCACCAGCACCTTGGGCGCGCCATTAAAGAGCAGATGCGCCTCGTCGAAAAAGAACACGAGCTTGGGGCGGTCCGCGTCTCCCACCTCGGGAAGGGTCTCGAACAGCTCGGAGAGCAGCCAGAGCAGAAAGGTCGAATAGAGTGCCGGGGTATGGATGAGCTTATCAGCCGCCAGCACATTCACATAGCCGTGGCCGCGCTCGTCGGTCTGCATCATGTCTTCGAGGGCGAGGGATGGCTCCCCGAACAGCACCTCCGCACCCTGCTGCTCCAGTGCCAGGAGGCGGCGCAGGATGGCCCCCACGCTCGCCGCCGAGACATTGCCGTAGCGGGTGCGCAAGGCGTCCGCGTCCTCCGACACATGGGTCAGCAGCGCGCGCAGGTCTTTGAGATCCAGGAGTAGCCAGCCGTTCTCGTCCGCCACCTGGAAGACGATATTGAGCACCCCCTCCTGGACCTCGTTCAGGCCCAGGAGCCGGGCGAGCAGCATCGGCCCCAGCTCGCTCACGGTGGTGCGCACCGGGTGGCCCTTCTCCCCGTGGATGTCCCAGAACATCACCGGGTTTGCAGCATAGTCGAAGCCCTCGGACGCTTCGAGGCCCATCTGCGCGACGCGCTCTGCGACCTTCTTGTTGTCGCCGCCGGGCAGCGCGATTCCGGCCAGATCCCCCTTCACGTCCGCCAGGAAGACCGGCACCCCGATGCGGCTGAACCGCTCGGCGAGCCGTTGCAGGGTCACGGTCTTGCCGGTGCCGGTGGCCCCGGCCACCAGCCCGTGGCGGTTGGCCATACGCGCGACGATCGAGACGGACTCCGTCCCCTTGCCGACGAGGATGGATTCGGTCATGGCAGTATTCTCCTGTGATCTGGATGGCCTGGATCCGGCCCAAGGTGCGGCAGTCTATATGGGGGCGCCGCGAGCCGCGAGACTCCCGCGGGCAGACCGAGATTCCGGGGCGCGACGGGTTGTCAGGCCGGCCCCGCGGGGGCTAATGTTCAGTGTTTGGTCATAGCTGAGTTTCGGGGGTAACGCCCATGAAGGCGATCGAGATGCGCGAAGTCGGGGGCCCTGCGGTGCTCCAACTGGTCGAGCGGCCGCGGCCGGAGCTGACGGGACCGTCGGACATCCTGGTGCGAATCGTCGCTGCGGGGGTCAACCCCGTCGACACCAAGATCCGCTCCCGCGGCCCATTCGTCCCGGACGGTCTCCCTGCCGTGCTCGGCTGCGACGGGGCCGGGGTGGTGGAGGCGGTCGGGTCCGAGGTCACCCGCTTCAAGCCGGGGGACGAGGTCTGGTATTGCCACGGCGGGCTCGGCGGACCTGTCGGCAACTATGCTGAATACATCGTCTTGGACAACCACCTGGCCCAGGCCAAGCCGCGCGGGATCGGCTTCGCGGAGGCGGCCTGTGCGCCGCTCGTGGTGCTCACCGCGTGGGAGGCACTGAACGATCGGGCGCGCCTCACCGCCGGCCAGACCGTGCTCATTCACGGGGGAGCGGGCGGCGTGGGGCATGTGGCCATCCAGATGGCTCGCTACCTGGGGGCGCGGGTCTGCACCACCGTGAGCAGCCCGGAGAAGGCGGACTTCGCCCACTCGCTAGGTGCCGAGTACTGCATCAACTACCGGGAGGAAGATCTGGTGGAGGCGGTCATGCAATGGACCGGTGGGCGTGGGGTCGACGTTGCCCTCGATACCATAGGTCCGGACGTTTTCCGTCGCACCATCCCCGCCATGGCCCACTATGGCGATCTGGTCACCATCCTGGACCCGGGTCCGGACCTGGATCTTAAGGAGGCACGCATGCGCAACTTGCGCATCAGCCTGGAGTTAATGCTGACCCCGATGCTTCGGGACCTGCCCCGGGCGCGTATCCACCAGGGCGAGGTTCTGCGCCGGGCCGGCAACATGATCGACGCGGGTACACTCAAAATCCACTGTTCGCGCACCTTCACCCTGGCCGATGCCCAGGAGGCCCACAAGCTGATCGAGGCCGGTCATGTGACCGGCAAGCTGGCCCTGACGATCGAGTGACCCCGCACGGGGCTTACGGACCGATCCGTGTCCCTACCCCCGCCGCGGGGTCGCGCGTATCTGGCATGACCCCTTCGAATATGTCTGACGGGTCCGGGGGCGCGATCGACCTCGGACCTGCCGGCGCGGGTCCGGTTCGGGTCGCTATCCTCTCCGACACCCATGGTTGGGTGGACCCACGCGTCCTCGATGTGGTGTCCGGGTGCGATCTGGCGGTCCATGGGGGGGACATCGGCTCGGCGGGGGTCATCGCACGCCTGCGGCCGCGTCTGGGGCGCGTCTGGGCGGTCAGCGGAAACAACGATGTCCCGGCCAAGTGGCCGGCGTCGGACCGGGACCTGCTCGATCGGCTCCCGGAGCTGTTGGACCTCCCGCTCCCCGGCGGCCGACTGGTGGCGGTCCACGGTCACCGGACCGCGGCTCGGGACCGCCACGAGCGACTGCGCAGGCGCTTTCCGGAGGCCCGGCTCTTGGTCTACGGTCACAGCCATCGGCTGATCCTGGACCTGGATTCGCAGCCCTGGGTGGTCAATCCCGGTGCCGCCGGCCATGATCGGACCTTCGGGGGACCGTCTTGCCTTGTGCTGCATGCGGGGTTGGATCTGTGGCGCCTGGAGACCTTCCGATTCGGCCCGTCCAACACCCCATCGCGAACCTTCGGCAGGCCCCGCCGGGCCGACCTTTGATCGATTCAATAGCTTGTTAGTCAAGAAGAAAATTTGATTGGTTCGGCGTTGAAGGACCCTTGGTCCGGGACTATCCTTAACAGTGGAAAGGGGGGGTCGGAGGTACGCCATGAAAGACAAAACCCGTGAAATCGCCCAGACGACACCCCGCCGCGAGCTCAGCCTGCTCGATGACATGGATCGCTTATTCGACGGTTTCCTGCGTCGCGGCTGGATGAATCCCTTCCGCAATCCTCTGTCCGCATGGACTGGGTTTGAGGAAGCGTTAGAGGTCCGCGCACCGCGGATCGACCTGATCGACAAGGAGGCGGAGATCCTCGTGCGTGCCGAGCTGCCGGGCATTAAGCGCGAGGACGTGAGTCTGGAGCTGGTCGGCGATCGGCTCACCATCCGCGGCGAGCAGCAGCGGGAGGAGAAGACCGAGGAGGGCGACGTTCTGCGCGCGGAGATCTCCCGCAGCAGCTTCAGCCGTACCGTCGCCTTGCCGGAGGGGGTGGATGCGGACCATGTCGTCGCCGAGCTGAAGGAAGGTGTCTTGGAGGTCCATCTTCCCAAGGTCGAGAAGACCGAGCGCAAGCGCATCGAGATCCAGGGATGACCGTGCGGTCCGGCGCGGCGTTAGCGGTTAGACTGACCGCTGAGCGTCGAGACGCGAAGACCCCCGCAATCGGGGTCGGGCGCTGAGTCGCCCAGGCAGAAAGGCTGGCGAAGGCGCCGGCCTTTCTTATTCCGGTCCATCCCCCCATTCGCAGCCATGTCCGCACCGCACCGATGACCGAAGATCGCATCCCCAAGCCACCTAAATCGCTGTTGGGCCTCGTCGGTCGGGCTATTGCGGATTTCCGGATGATCGGGGAGGGCGACCGCATCCTGCTTGGGGTCTCCGGCGGCAAGGACTCGCTCTCGTTGCTCCAGATCCTGCGTCACCTGCAGACCTACGCCCCGGTGCGCTTCGAGCTGGCCGCGCTCACAGTGGACCCCCAGGTGCCTGGCTTCGACCCCGGGCACCTGCCGGACCATTACCGGGCCATGGGTGTCCCCTGGCACTACGAGCGTCAGCCACTCATGGATCAGGCCCGCGACCACATGGACGGGGATTCCTTCTGCGCCTATTGCTCCCGCATGAAGCGCGGCATCATGTACCGCATCTGCCGGGAGCGCGGCTATAACGTGCTGGCGCTCGGCCAACACCTGGACGACCTGGCCGAGAGTCTGCTCATGTCGCTCTTTCACGGCGGTCAACTGCGGACGATGAAGGCCCACTATGTCAACGACGCGGGCGATATACGGGTGATCCGCCCGCTTGCCTATTGTCGGGAGCGCCAAACGGCGGACTACGCCCGCAAGGCGGGTTTGCCGGTGGTGCCGGACAGTTGCCCTGCCTGCTTTTCAATGCCCACGCGTCGCGAGCACATGAAGGCCCTGCTGGCGCGGGAGGAGCTTGGGCATCCCAGTCTTTTCGCCAATATCTTGCATGCCATTCGTCCAATCATGACCGAGGGGCCTTTGCCCGAGCTGGCGCCAGGCGGCACCCGTCGCGGCGAGAGGCTGCCGGCCAACGGGGACGGCTAGCCGGCCTCACGGATCGCCCCGCCGACGCGCGGACGGGGACGGTTTTGTTGCGTGTGCCGAGCGATCGAAGTCGCGCCGAAATTGTCTGCCATAATTTGGATGGCGATTATCGGCATCGGTCTGCTGGTAGATGCTCTGCCTCGGCAGGGGCGCTCGTTGGCCTCCGCGGGGTCGCATCCATCGCGCAACGCCGTCGAGGCAGGCGGTTGGCATGTTCCTTTTCGCGTACGACGGATCGATCAACGGCGACTGGGTCAGCCACTATGCCGTTCAATTGGCGGCCGCTCATCAAGACCACGGGTTGACGCTGATCCATGTCCGCAACGGGCGCATCAGCGAGGCGACGCTCGAGGAGAAGCTGCAACGGATGCGAAGCGAGTGCGAGCGCCACGGCGTCCGGCTCGTCGAGCACCTGCTGCCAACGGTCGGCCGCAGCCTGCTCGACGCCATCCGCTCGGCCGTTCCCGAAGGTCCGGAACATTACCTGGTGTGCGGCACCCGTGCTTGGGGGCGGCGCAACGGCTTTCTGAGCGGCACGACCTCGGAGCAGCTGCTTCGCTCAGGCCATTGCAATGTGCTTGCCGTACGTGTCGTCCACCCCGGACTCTTGGGATCGCCGCGCCGGCTGCTGCTCCCGATCGCCGAGCGCGCTGGGGGGTTTCGCTCGGGCCTTCCCTTTCTGCGGCTCTTCGGTCCCCAGATCTCGCATCTGCACATCATGTTGGTCGCGCACGTCGGGCGCGGGCGTTTTCGCCGGATGTCCCATGCGCTCGCCGAGCCGCTGCGCACGCCCGGCCGGGCCTATTGCGTACGCATCGAACGAGAGATCGAGGAGCAGCTCGGGTTGGGCTCCAAGGTCATGGACGCCATGGTCGTCGTCTCAGACGAGATCCCCCGGGAGATCCTGATCGCGGCCAACAAGACGAAGTCGCAGCTCATCTACATGGAGGCATCGGAGCGGAGTCCGGCCAAGCGGCTCTTCTACGGCGATCCGATCGAGCAGGTGCTGCGGGATGCGACCTGTGACGTCGCCGTCTATCGAGGAATCGCATGATGGCGACCGCGGTGCAGATCCACGAGGTTGCCACAGACGATGTCTTCGGCCTCTTGCGTAGCCGTTCGGGAGGACTCACGACGACGGAAGCGGACGCGCGGCGCGCCGAGCTCGGCCCAAACCGCTTTCAACCGCCTTCGCGCTGGCGGTGGCTGCGCGCCCTGGCCGGGCACTTCTTCAATTTCTTCAGCATCCTGCTCGACATCGCGGCACTCGTCTGTTTCGTTGCAGACACGATCCAGCCGGGCCAGGGTATGAGGCTCCTCGGCGGGGCACTCTTGGGCGTTTCGGTGCTGAACGCACTGTTCGCCTACGCCCAGGAAATGCGTGCAGAGCGGGCAATGGAGGCGCTGCGCCGATTCCTGCCGCAACGCGTGCGTGTGCGCCGCGAGGGCGCCGAGTGCGAGGTGCTGGCCGAGGACCTGGTTCCGGGAGACGTCCTGATGCTCGCCGAGGGCGATCGGATCGCCGCCGACGCCAGACTGGTCGAGACTGAAGACCTGCTGGTCAACAACGCACCCCTGACCGGCGAATCCCGTTCGCAGCCGCTGAAGACCGCCGCGACCAAGGGCCGCCTGATCGACAGCCCGAACCTGGCCTTTGCCGGCTGCAACGTGCTCCGAGGCAATGGCACGGCCGTCGTCTTCGCCACCGGCCACCGTACCGAGCTCGGCAAGATCGCCGCCCTCTCGCGCGATGTGCGGCGGCCGCTCTCGCCGCTGCAACGCGAAACCGATCGGATCGTTCGAGTGCTCACCACGATCGCGGTTGCAATGGGGCTTCTATTCTTCGCGTTCGGGGTCGCGAGCGGTCGCTCGCTGTGGGTGAATATCGTCTTCATGCTGGGCATCATCGTGGCCAATGTGCCCGAAGGACTGCTGCCGACCCTGACGCTCGCACTGTCGATGGCCAGCGTGCGTATGGCGAAGAAACAGGTCCTGGTCAAAAAGCTCGAAGCGGTCGAATCGCTCGGCGCGGTCCATGTCATCTGCACCGACAAGACGGGGACCCTCACGCGGAACGAATTGGCGATCGCGGCCGTGGTGGACCCGCTACAGGGAATGCCGATCGAAGACCAGAGCGCACTGCGCGCGCTCTATCGGGCCGCCCTGATCGCCTCCGAGGTGCGGCCAGGGGTGGCCTCCGATGGCGCGGCCCCACGCTGGTCCGGCGATCCCATCGACGTCGCCCTCGCGCTGCGCTATGCGGAGCTGTTCGGTCCTCCCGACACCATCGTCGCCGAGACGCTGCGGCATTTCCCATTCGATCTGGCCAAGCGGCGGGAAGCCGGCGTGTTTGCAAACGGCACGGAGGTGCTATTCGCGATCAAGGGGGCCTGGGAGTCGCTGCGCCCACTCGTCGGTCAGGTGCAAGTCGGGGATGGTCGGATCCTTGGCGCCGGGGACGATGTGCTCGCCGGGTGCGACGCGATCGTGCATCGCCTTTCGGCCCAGGGGCAGCGGGTGATCGCCATCGCCTCGCGGCGGCTGGAGCGGCGGCCCGACCCCAAGGCGCCGGAGGAGTCGCTGGAACGTGGGCTGGTGCTGTGCGGTTTCATCGGGCTCGACGATCCCATCCGAGAGGAGGTGCCGGCCGCCGTGGCCCGCTGCCATGCGGCCGGGATCCGGGTACTGCTAATCACGGGCGATCATCCCGACACAGCCGAGGCGATCGCCCGCGCTTGCGGAATCCTGGGCCCCGACGAGCCGGCCGAGCAGCGGATACTGCAGGGGACCGACCTGGAGCTGCTGCGCGAGCAACAGCTGGCCGAGCGGCTGAGTGCGGGGGTCTGCGTCTTCTCCCGCACCTCGCCGGAGCAGAAGATGAAGATCGTCATGGCGCTCAAGCGGCTGGGCCAGATCGTCGCCATGACCGGCGACGGCGTCAACGATACACCGGCACTCAAGGCAGCCGATGTCGGCATCGCGATGGGAGCCAGCGGCACCGATGTGGCGCGCGAGGCCGCCGATATCGTGCTGCTGGACGACAACTTCGCCTCGATCGCGGCAGGCATCGAGGAGGGGCGCGCAGTGTTTGCCAACATGCAGAAGTTCACGACCTACGTCCTGGCCAGCAACATCCCGGAGATTGTGCCCTTTCTGATCTACATCCTGCTCCCAGTCCCGCTGGCGTTGACCGTCATCCAGATCCTCGCGGTCGACCTCGGCACGGACATGCTGCCAGCCATTGGATTGGGCCAAGAGCCGCCCGAGCGGGATAGCATGCAACGTCCGCCGCGGCGACTCGACGAACGCCTGCTCTCCCCCCAACTGATGGTCACCGCCTATTTGTTCCTGGGCGCGATTCAGGCGGCCTTTTCGCTTTGCCTCTTTTTCCTGGTCCTACATCAGGGCGGTTGGCACTGGGGACAGGAGCTGGCCGAAGGCGATCCGCTGTATCGGTCGGCGACCGGCATCACGCTGGCGACCATCGTCCTGATGCAGGTTGGAAACGTCGTCGGCCGGCGCTCCCTGCGGGGCAGCGGCCTCGACCGCGGACTGCTTTCGAACCGTATCCTGCTCTTGGGGATAGCCACCGAGATTCTCTTCTCGTGGATGATTCTCTATGTCCCGTCCGTACAGGCATTTTTGCAGACCGGGCCAGTCTCCTGGCAGATGTATGCGGCGGCCTGGCTTGGCATACCGCTCCTGTTCGGTATGGATTATGTCCGCAAGCGCTTGGCGGGCCGCCAGGAGCGACAACCGGCTTCGATCGGTCCGTAAAGCCGGGCGACAAGAATGGGACTTGCCTGGCCGTGGCTTCGACCGGACCGGTGCGGCCGATCGCAGAAAATTTCGGTGCCGGATCATTGCTTGGGCGGCACATATCCCTGCGGCACCTCCGCGCCCTCCCCGAAGAAATAGCGCTCCATCTGCTCTTCGAGAAACTTGCGCGCCTTGGGGTCCATGGGGCTTAAGCGATTCTCGTTGATCAGCATCGTCTGGTGGCGCAGCCATTGGCCCCAAGCCTCCTTGGAGACCTGCTCGAAGACCCTAAGACCCAGGTCGCCGGGGTAGGGCTGACGGTCCAGGCCCTCGGCTTCGCGGCCGAGCTTGATGCATTGAACGGTACGGCTCATGGGGTCTTGTCCTTCAGTGTGGCCGGGGGCCGTGCGAGATCGGCCAGGATGGTTTTGACCGGTGCCGGCATACCCAGGCGTTTCAGATCCGCCGGGAGGCACCAGCGGTCGCAGTCGTTGTCCGCAATCGCTGGGGGCGCGCGGGTGTGTACCTCCGCGAGCCGAATAGCGAGCGCGAAGTGGGTGAATGTGTGACGGCGCGGTGGGTGCATTTCAACCCGCAGAGGGAGTTGGCCCAGTCGTGCCAGGCACCAGTCGGCGGGGTCGGTGCCGGGGTCGATCTCGGGCAGGCTCCAGAGTCCGCCCCAGATTCCGGTCGGCGGGCGGCGATCCAGCAGGATCTCTCCCCCGGGGCCCCGTGCCAGGATCATCAGGGTCTCGCGCTGGGGCATCCGGCGGGACGGTCGGCTTTGGGGCAGATCCTTCTCGCGGCCCTCGGCGCGCGCGACGCAATGCCCGGCGAGGGGGCAGCGGTCGCAGGCTGGACGGGCGCGGGTGCAGAGCGTGGCGCCCAGGTCCATCATCGCCTGGTTGTAGCGGCCGACCCGCGCGCCGGGCGTGAGCCGCTCGGCGAGCCTCCACAGATCGGCCAAGACCGCCGACTGACCGGGCCAGCCCTCGACCCCGAATGCGCGCGCCAGCACCCGTTTGACGTTACCGTCCAAGATGCGGGTACCGCTGGTCCAGAGCCAGCGACAGGATGGCCCCGGCCGTGGAGCGTCCGATCCCCGGCAGTGCACTGGCCTGCTCGAACCCTTGGGGGAAGACCCCAGCGTGCCGCTCCTGGATCAGGATGGCCGCCCGATGCAGGTGTCGGGCGCGGGCGTAATAGCCGAGCCCGGACCAGAGCCCGAGCACCGAGTCCAGCGACGCCTGCGCCAGGTCTGCAAGGGTCGGGAAGCTGGCCATGAAGCGGTCGAAATAAGGGACGACGACCGCGACCTGGGTCTGCTGGAGCATGATCTCGGAGACCCAGACCCGGTAGGGGCTGGGGTCCCGCTGCCAGGGCAGGTCCTTGCGTCCGTGGCGGTCGTACCAGTCGAGGACCGCCGGGGCGAAGCCGTCGGTGCCCCAGTGCGCATCGGTCGGGCGGGCCTGCCGGTAGTCCCGGTCGGTTTCCGGCAGATTGGGGTTGCGGGGGGGCATAAACGGCTCCGAACGGCTCGATCAGACCTGGGAAGTGGGGTCGGTCGCCGCGCCGCATATCCGGAACGCGCTGCTTGACTAGGACCGCGCCCGGCTACAATTCCAGCAGACATCGAAATCGGCCTCCACCGGCGCGCCGCAGGCGCTACAGATCCAGGGGGTAGCGTCAGCCGGCGGCTCGGGCGGGGCGAGGAAGTCGGCGAGCAGTGCGCAGGCGCGCTCCCAGTCGTCGTCGTCGATCAGCCAGAGTGTGGGGGAGATGTTTGCGGGAAGCTCGCCGGCAGCGCCCGAGAGATAGTCCCCGAGGACGACGGTGCGCACCAGATGGCGCTCGAGATGGTCTTTGAGCAACTGGGACTCGATGCGGTCGCGTGCGAGATAGAGCTTAAGCACGGACGTCGCGGGTTCCGAATCGCATGGAGGATCGCGTCGGATGACGCGTGCGCGGCGATCGATAGGAATTATGGAGCGGGTGATGGGAATCGAACCCACGTTAGAAGCTTGGGAAGCTCCTGTTCTACCATTGAACTACACCCGCGCGGGAGGTGGATTCTAGGGCACTCCCGGGGCGCGGCGCAAGCGCCGGCATTCCGCCGGTCTTGTTCTAGATCCCCTCGGACATCAAGACTCCATCGCGTACATCCGCTCGATGTCGTCCCGGTAGCGCTCCACCACCTTGTTGCGCCGTACCTTAAGGGTTGGAGTGAGGAGCCCATTCTCCACCGTCCAAGGCTCCAGCGCTAGGGTTGCCCGGCGGATCTTGGCATAGCCGGGGAAGTCCCGCAGTGCGAGGCGCACACGCTTGAGCGTATCCTTGAGCAGTTGGGGATCTTCCAGGCTTCGGGGGTCCGCGGGGTCGAGACCGTATTCCTGGGCCAGTCCGTTCCACAGGTCGGCGTTCAGCACTAAGAGTGCGGTGAGATAGGAGCGGCCCTCGCCAAGCACGATCGCCTGCTCGATCAGGGGGTCCATGCCGATCGCCATCTCCATGTCTGCCGGAGGCACCTTCTCGCCGTTGGAGAGGACCAGGATGTCCTTGAGACGCCCGGTAATATAGATGTGCCGGCCGTCGATGCGCGCCCGGTCGCCGGTGTGCAGCCAGCCGTCCTGGGTGAGGACTTTGGCTGTGGCTGCGTGGTTGTTCCAGTAGCCCATCATCACGTTGTCGCCTTTGACCAGGAGCTCGTCGTCCGCACCGATGCGCACCCGGATGCCGCGGATGGTCACGCCCACGCTCTCCGGGATGTTGTCGTTCAAGGGGTTAATGGCGATCACCGGGCTGGTTTCAGTGAGTCCGTAGCCCTGAAGCAGGGGTAGCCCCAGCCCGATGAATGTGTGGGCCACCCCCTGGGGAAGTGGCGCACCGCCGCTCACCGCCGCACGCATACGTCCGCCCATCTTGGAGAGGATCTGGTCTGCGACCTTGCGGCGCAGGAGCGGCCACAGAATCAGGAGCGGATGCCAACCGGCGCGGCCCTGGGCGCGCAGGAAGCCGCGCCAGCCAACGGCCACCGCCAGCCGGAACAGCCAGCGTACCGGCGCCGGCCGGGTCGCCAATTGGTCCGCCACGCGTTGGTAGACCCGCTCGAAGACCCTAGGGACGGCGATCATGACAGTGGGTCGGATGGTCTGCATGTCTTCCCCGAGCTGGGCGACCGAGCGGGCGTAGGCCACCGAGGAGCCCGCCATCATCGGCAGGTAGTAGCCAGCCATCCGCTCCAGCGCATGGGACAGGGGCAGGAAGGACAGGAAGCTGTCCTCCTGGTAGACATCGATGACGGTCAGACCCCCGTGGGCGTTGGAGAGCAGGTTGTAGTGGGAGAGCATCACCCCCTTGGGCCGGCCGGTGGTGCCGGAGGTGTAGACGATGGTAGCCAGCGACCGGGGATCGGCCTCCCGATGGCCAAGCTGAGGGGCTGTGTCCGGCAGCCATGCCTCCGCGATGGCCACCCGCGGATCGACGGCGGCGATGCGGGTCGCCTCGGCGCCACCCTCCAGCAGGACCACGCGCAGTGGCCAAGGGGCATCCCCCACGACCTCGGCAAGGCGCTTCCAACGGCCAGCGTCCTGGATAAGCAGGACCTTAACCGCCGCATCCTGAAGGATATAGGCAGCGTTTTCGGCCCGGTCATCGGTATAGAGCGGCACGGTCACCAGGCCGAGTGCCAGGGCTGCCTGGTCGAACATCACCCATTCCGGGCAGTTGCGCAGCAGCATGGCCACCCGGTCGCCGCAGGATAGTGGCTCGCCGGCAAGTGCCTGGCGCCAGCGCGCTACGGCGTGCGCCATCTCGCGCCAGGTGAGCTGCTTCCAACCCTCGGTGCGGTCGTGGTATCGGTAGGCGACCCGGTCCGGAGAGCGCCTGAAGCGTTGGAAAAACAACCCGTCCAGGGTCCCGGCACGCTCGACCGAGATTAGATCCTCGGACCATCGACTCACGGCGGCCTCCTCGTGCTCCGGGCTCGTCTGGCCCTGACGGGCCTTTGGGGTTTTTTGCGGCTCGTCCCGAGCGCAGTGCTCGCACCCTCGGGTTCGGCTCGCGGCGTCGCGTACGGTATAGCTGCGGTCATGGATTTGCAATCCTGGGCAAACCATTGACTGTATAAGGCCCACTGGGCACCGCGCGACGCTGAAGGGCCGCCCAGCGGTCGTCGCGGCGGCCCGAGTGTGCGGGCGTTTTTCAGCAATTTGTGTTCAATTCCCTCGGCCGGTCCTGCGTGGGCGACCGGAGCGGCCCGACAGCGCCCGCCCGCCGGTATAGAATCCGGGGCAAGGTCCCAAGTCCCGCCCGAGCAGCCATGAATATCTTTATCAACGGAGCCCCCACCGAGGTGGACGATGCCATCGGCATGTCTGCCCTGATCCAGCATCTCGGGCTCGCCGGCCGACGCCTCGCCGTAGAGGTGAACGCGGAGCTGGTCCCCCGTAGCCGCTTCGAGACCCATGTCCTGAATCCCGAAGACCGGGTGGAGATTATCCATGCGGTCGGTGGCGGATAGATCCCCTCCCGGTCTTTAGGGCGGACTCTTGATTTATGCTGATGCATTCACCCCCAAGCCGGAGCCCCAAGCGCCATGTCCACTCAGACCCTCCCCAACCATCCGCGCGCCGATCGCTTGCGCGTTGCCGGCCAGGAATACAGCTCGCGCCTGCTCGTTGGCACTGGAAAATATAAAGATCTAGACGAGACCGTCCGGGCCATCGAGGCGAGCGGGGCGGAGATTGTCACCATCGCAGTGCGTCGCACCAACATCGGCCAGAACCCCGGCGAGCCTAACATCCTGGATGTCCTGCCACCGGAGCGCTACACCATCCTTCCGAACACCGCCGGCTGCTACGACGCGGAGAGCGCCGTGCGCACCTGCCGGCTGGCGCGTGAGCTGTTGGACGGTCATAGCCTGGTCAAGCTCGAGGTTCTGGGGGACGAGCGCACCCTGTTCCCGGACGTCGTCGCCACACTCAAGGCGGCGGAGGAGCTGGTGAAGGACGGCTTCGACGTGATGGTCTACACCAACGACGACCCGATCGTCGCCAAGCGCCTGGAAGAGATCGGTTGTGTGGCCGTGATGCCGCTCGCTGCCCCCATCGGATCGGGGCTCGGTATCAGAAACCCCTTGAACATCCGCACCATCGTAGAGAACGCCCGGGTCCCTGTATTGGTCGACGCAGGGGTCGGTACCGCGTCGGACGCTGCGGTCGCCATGGAGCTGGGTTGCGACGGGGTGCTGATGAACACCGCAATCGCCGCTGCCAAAGATCCCGTGCTCATGGCAAGCGCCATGCGCAAGGCGATCGAGGCCGGCCGGGAGGCGTTCCTCGCCGGGCGTATGCCAGCCCGGCGGTTCGCTTCGGCCTCGTCGCCGATGGAGGGGCTCTTCTTCTGAGCCGAGGCCGAGCCCTTGCGCGCGAGCGGCTGTCCGCGCGCGGCCTCGGCTGCATATCCCCCCGCTAGCCGCGATGCCGCATGAAGTGCTCCAGGAGCGCGCTGGTGGAGCCGTCGTGCTCGCCGGTGACCTGGCCATCTTTGAGCTCGGCGAGGATGACGGAGGCGAGCTGCTTGCCGAGCTCTACGCCCCATTGGTCGAAGGAGTTGACGCCCCAAACCACCCCCTGGGTGAAGATGCGGTGCTCGTACATGGCGATCAGTGCGCCCAGGGTGTGGGGGGTGAGTCGCTCCACCAGGATGGAGTTGGTGGGCCGATTGCCGGGGAAGGTGCGGTGTGAGGCCAGGAACCGGGCGCGCTCGTCTGACATGCCGGTCTTGTGCATCTCGAAGAGCGCCTCGTCGTAGGTGCGCCCGCGCATCAGGGCCTCGGTCTGGGCGAAGAAGTTGGCCATGAGCTTTTCATGGTGGTCGCCGATCGCATTGTGGCTGTGGATTGCCCCGATGAAGTCCGCCGGGATGGTCTGGGTGCCCTGGTGGATAAGCTGATAGAAGGCATGTTGTCCGTCGGTGCCGGGCTCGCCCCAGACCACGGGTCCGGTGGTGTACTCGACGGCCTTGCCTTCCCGGTTGACGCGCTTGCCGTTGCTCTCCATGTCTCCCTGCTGGAGATAGGCGGGCAGCAGACGCAGATACTGGTCGTAGGGCAGGACGGCATGGGTGCGTGCGCCCGCGAAGTTGGCGTACCAGACCCCGATGAGTCCGAGGATGGCAGGGATGTTCTCGGCAATGTCCGCCTCCCGGAAGTGCTCGTCCATGGCGTGGGCGCCTTCCAGGAGCTCTACGAAGCGGTCGAATCCGATGGCGAGGGCAATGGGCAGCCCAATGGCGGACCACAGCGAATAGCGCCCGCCCACCCAGTCCCAGAACCCGAACATATTGGCGGTATCGATGCCGAAAGCAGCGACCTTCTCCGCATTGGTGGAGACCGCGACGAAGTGATTCGCCACTGACGCCGGGTCCTTAAGTGTGGCCAGGGTCCAGTCCCGCGCAGTCTCCGCGTTGGTCATGGTCTCCTGGGTCGTGAAGGTCTTGGAGGCGACGATAAAGAGGGTGGTCTCGGGGTCCAGGCGGCGGACGGTCTCGGCCAGATGGGTCCCGTCGATGTTGGAGACGAAATGGACCTTCAGGTTGTCGTCGAGATAGGGCCCCAGGGCTGCACACACCATCTTGGGTCCGAGGTTGGAGCCGCCGATTCCGATGTTGACCACGTCCGTGATGGGCCTACCGGTAAAACCCTTCCATTCGCCGGAGCGCACCCGGCCGACGAATTGCTCCATGGAGGCCAGCACGCCATTGATCTGGGGCATCACGTCCTCCCCGCCCACATAGATGGGCCGGTTGGACCTGTTGCGCAGGGCCACATGCAGCACCGCCCGTTGCTCGGTGTTGTTGACCTGGTCTCCGGAGAACATGCGCCGGGTCCAGCCCTGGAGGTCCACCGCCTCCGCCAGGTCGAACAGGAGCCCCAGGGTTTCCCGGGCGATCAGGTTCTTCGAGTAGTCCAGATAGAGCCCCGCGGCGGAGAGGCTCATGGTACGGGCGCGCTGAAGATCGGCGGCAAACAGGTCGCGCATGTGCACGTCTTTCATGTGCTGCCAGTGACGCTCCAACGCCTGCCATTGGGAGGTCTTATCGACAAGGGTTGCGGGCATAGGTCTGGCTCCTTTGGAGATATATGTTGGTTGTTGTCGGATGGATGGACCGGCAGTGGATGCGGATACGCTAGGCGGTATGTCTATAGAGAACGGTTAAGGCAGTCCAGGCATCCAGGCGGCGGACGGACGACAGGACCCTGTCTCCAGCCGGATTCTTTGTGGCCCCAAAGATCGCGGCGGCGCGAAGGACCCAGCATGGCAACGCCCCTCGCGGAGCGGCAAATGTGCTAAGTTGGCGGCCAACCCAGAACGGCCGCTGCGAAGCGGCATCCTTATATCCACATCAAGGACGCCTGAGCCAGGTGTCCGGTTTCGGGGGCCCGCTATGGAGCCGTCACTCTATCGGTATCCGACCCAGGACGCACTGCGAGTCCTGATGGCAAGCAGCGAGGCCCACCCCCTGATCAAGACCGGGGGACTCGCTGACGTGGCCGCCAGCCTGCCCGCGGCCTTGCGCGATCTGGGTCAGGACGCCCGCCTGATTATCCCAGCCTATCCGCGTGCCGCAAGGCAGATCCGCGAGCCCCGCACCCTCTGCGAGATCAGGCTTCCGGGCTGCCCGACCAACGTCCGTATCCTGGCCGGCACTCACCCGGACCACGACCTGCCGGTCTATCTGGTGGATGCACCCGAGCACTTCTGCCGGGAGGGCAACCCCTATCAGGACCTCTCGGGGCGAGACTGGGGGGACAATGCGGAGCGATTTCTGCTCTTCAGCCGGGCGGTGGCCCAGATCGCCCAAGGGCTCCCGGCAGTGGGCTGGCGCCCGGACGTGCTTCACTGCAACGACTGGCAGACCGGGCTGGCCCCGGCCCTGATGCAGGAGTCGCAGGAGCGACCCGCCAGCATCTTTACCATTCATAACCTGGCCTACCAAGGGCTGTTCGACCGCGCTACATTCGATCGCATCGGTCTGCCCCCATCGTTGTGGACCCTGTCCGGGATCGAGTTCCACCAGCGTATGTCCTTTATCAAAGGGGGCATCGTGTTCTCGGACCGCGTCAACACCGTGAGCCCCAGCTATGCGGACGAGGTGCGCACCGCGCGCGTGGGCTGCGGGCTCGACGGACTCCTGCGCCAGATCGGCTCGCGCTTCTCGGGTATCCTGAACGGCATCGATTACCGGGACTGGGACCCGGCGACAGACCCCTTGATCCTACAACCCTTCGATAGGGCTAGCTTCGGCCTCAAGGCGGAGAACAAGCTCGACATCCAGCGTGAATTCGGGCTAGTCCGCAACGAGGGTGCCTTCGTGTTGGGCTATGTGGGTCGGTTGGTGGAGCAGAAGGGGGTGGATCTGATCCTAAGCATACTCCCCGGGCTCTTACAGGACCCGGACATCCAGATCGTCCTGCAAGCCGCTGGGGAGCGCCAGACCGAGCAGGCGCTCATAGCGCTGGCCGCGTCTTACCCCAAGCAGGTGGGTGTGCATATCGGCTACGACGAGACCCGGGCGCACCGGATCGAGGCAGGCAGCGACGCATTCCTCATGCCCTCGCGCTTCGAGCCTTGCGGGCTCAATCAGCTCTACAGTCTGCGCTACGGTACCCCGCCCATCGTCCACCGAACCGGCGGGCTGGCGGATACTGTGGTGCATGCCACCACGGAGACTCTCGCAAACGGGACTGCCACCGGGTTCCTGTTCGACCAGCCGACGGCGGAATCTCTCTGGTACGGCATCCAGCAGGCACTGGCATTGTTCCGGGGGGACTCGGAGGGTTGGCGCCGTCTGGCGACGACCGGAATGGCCCAAGACTTCAGTTGGGAGGCGAGTGCCCGGTCCTATCTGGGACTCTACACCGACGCCATCGCCGAGCGTCGGCAGGTGGGAGAGGTTGCCTTTGCGTAAATCGCCTCTGAGTCGTCCAACCGGGGACGTTCGTCTGCCTGTTTCGTATAAGAAACCCAGCTACTCGCCACTCGCCGGTATATCCGGGGTGGCGTCGGCTCGGCGATAGTCAAGGCCCGGCCGGTGCCGGCCGGGCGCGCGGGTCAGGGGGCTCAGGCCGCCTGGGCCGGGATGGCGTCTCCGGTGCGGGTGACGCGGTTGTGCTCGTCGAGATAGACCAGGGATGGCTTGAAGATGCGCGCTTCGGCCTCGCTCATCCCAGCATAGGCGCAGATGATCACCCGATCTCCGGGTGTCGCCTTATGGGCTGCCGCCCCGTTCACCGAAATGACGCGCGAGCCGGGCTCAGCCCGGATAGCGTAGGTGGTGAAGCGCTCGCCGTTGGCGACGTTGTAGATTTGGATCTGTTCGTACTCGCGGATTCCCGCGAGACGCAGCAGGTCCTCGTCGATGGCGCAGGAGCCCTCGTAGTCCACTTCGGCGTGGGTCACGCAGGCCCGGTGCAGCTTGCACTTGAGCAAGGTCAGTTGCATCTAGCGATTCCTCTGGATGGCCGGTGGGGGGGTGGTGTGGGCCCCTCCCCAATACCGCACCGAAACCCGTGCTTTTTCAGATGGCTTAGGATTCTACCCCAGCATATGCTGCGGTGCACCATCGATTTTTATAGATTTGAACGAATATCCGATCGGATATCCTCCCGATTTGCGCGCAGATTGTCGATCAACCGGGCGCGGCCCAGGTAGGCGGCAGCCAGGACCACCAGCTCCCGGTCGGTCTCCGCGGGTGGGGCCAGGTCCTCCGCCCGGCGCACGCTCGCATAGTCGGGCCGCAGCCCTGCCGCAGCAATGGCCGCGAGCGTCTCCCTTTCCACATCCGCAACCGGGCGGGCGGCGCCCAAGGCCCCGGCGGCTGCGGTCAGCGCCCGATAGAGCGCCGGGGCTACCGTGCGCTCCGCGGCGGAAAGGTACCCGTTGCGAGAGCTCATGGCCAGACCGTCGGGCTCCCGCACCGTGGGCAGGCCCTCGATCTCCACTGGCATGGCCAGATCCTCGACCATGCGACGGATGACCAGGAGCTGCTGGAAATCTTTCTCCCCAAAGACTGCCAGGTCCGGCTGGACCATGTTGAGGAGCTTGCAGACGACGGTCGCCACCCCGACGAAGTGCCCGGGACGGCTTGCGCCGCACAGGATATCGGAGATCCCCGGTACCTCGACCCGGGTCTGTACCCCCTGGCCGTGCGGGTACATGGTCTCCACCCCGGGGGCGAACAGCAGGTCGCAGCCCGCAGTCTCCAGCATTTGGTGGTCGCGCTCCAGGGTACGCGGGTACGCTGCCAGGTCCTCTCCTGCGCCGAATTGCAGCGGGTTAACGAAGACGCTCGAGACCGTCCGGCGGGCCAGCTCCCGGGCGTGCCGCACCAGTGCGATGTGCCCAGCGTGCAGATTGCCCATGGTGGGCACGAAGGCGACGCGCTCGCCGGCTGCTCGCCAGGCTCGCACCCGGGCGCGCAGCTCGGTAAGTGTTGCGATACGGTCCATGGCGGTCCTCAGAAAGGCGTTTCGGCGGGTCCGGGAAAGCTACGCGCTTTGACCGCGGCCACATAGTCTGCGAGCGCCTCGGGCACCGATCCGCGGCCGGCGAGAAAGTTGCGGCAGAAGCTGGGGGGGCGGCGGGGGCTCAATCCCAGCATATCGTACAGAACCAGCACCTGTCCGTCGCACCCGGCCCCTGCACCGATGCCGATCGTGGGGATCGTCAGCGACCGGGCAACTTCTTCCGCCAGGGCCGCGGGAACGCACTCCAGCACCAGCAGGCTGGCGCCGGCCTGCTCCAGGTCCAGTGCGTCGCGGCGAATGCGCTCCGCGGAATCCGGGTCTCGCCCCTGGAAGCGGTAGCCGCCTAGCCGGTTAACCGACTGAGGCAATAGCCCCAGGTGCCCGCACACCGGCACGCCCTGCTCGGCGAGCCCGTGCACGGTCTCGAGTACCACAGCCCCGCCCTCCAGCTTGACCGCCTGAGCGCCGCCCTCCTGCATGAGCCGGGCGGCGTTGTCGATCGCACGCTCCCGACTGGCGCATGCTAGGAATGGGAGGTCTGTCACCAGTAGTGCGTGCGTGCGTGCCCGGGCCACGCAGGCACTGTGATAGGCCATCTGCTCGACGGTGACCGGCACCGTGGTGCGGTGTCCCTGGAGGACCATGCCGAGGGAATCCCCCACCAGCATCAGCTCCACCCCAGACTTCTCCAGGAGCCGGGCGAAGCTCGCGTCGTAGCAGGTGAGACAGGCGATTGGCTCGCCCCGCGACTTCATTGCGGCGAGAGTCGCGACTGAGATCGGCGCGGCGGACATGGCGTCTCCGGCAAAGGACTAAGACTGGGACTGAAGTGTCGGACGCGCCCGCGTCCGGCACTGCCGATCCGGGGTTGGCACTGAATGCGCGAGGATAGTTCCCCGGACCGGTCTGCGCCAGTGCGCGGACGACAGTCCGGGACTCGCGGATCTATCCGGGGATTGTACAGCGGCGCCGAAATGCCGCTGACGGGCGTAGGTGTGTGGTCGATCGGCAAAGCGCACCCGCCGCAATGCCCAGCTGCAAAACTTCGGCGCGATTGTGCCAGGGCGCCTCGCTCAGAGCGCGCCTTCGGCCGCTCCGGCAGTTTCGCCGTCGGCGCCGGAGCGTCCGCGTCGGCGTCGGCGCGGACGCCGACGCTTCGCTGCGCCCTCGGTCATGTTGACCCGCTCGTCGGAGTCGGCGTCCTGGAAGCGCGTCCACCAGTCCGCGAGGTCCTGGTCGGCCTCCCCGGCCTGAGCGCGCAGCATCAGAAAGTCGTAGGCAGCGCGGAAGCGCGGGTGGGTCATGAGCCGCTGGGGCCGTTTGCCCTCGCGTTGGTTGAGCCGCGGCTGGAGAGACCAGATCTCGCGCATGGGCAGCGACAACCGCTTCGGGATGGCCACCCGCAGGTGCTGGCGGGCGCAGATCTCCTCGGCGGCTAGGAAGATAGCGTCGTTCTCCGGCTTGTTCCCGGCCACCAGTTGCTCGTAGCGTCGGCGCACCGGCTCCCACAGCAGGATCGCGAATAGGAAAAACGGGGTGACCGGCTTGTCTTCGGCGAGTCGCCGGTCGGTGTTGGCCAGACCGCGGCTTACGAATGTGACGGGGAACGACTGGTCTTCCCGGGCCAGGCATGCCTCGGTGTCCGGGAACAGGTGGCCGAAGAGTCCGTAGTGCCGCAGCTTCTCGAACGACTCCAGACCGTAGCCTGTGTGGAATAGCTTGATCAGCTCATCGAACAGGCGCGCGGCGGCCACGTCCCCCAAGAGATGCGACAGCGCGAACAGCGGCTTCTCGGTCGCTGGCTCCACCGCGAACCCGAGTTTGCAAGCGAAGCGCACGGCCCGCAGCATGCGCACCGGGTCCTCCCGATAGCGCTGCTCCGGGTCCCCGATCAGGCGCAGGTTCCCGGCGCGCAGGTCGGCGAGGCCGCCCGCGTAGTCGATCAGCGAGAAGCTGCCGATGTCGTAGTAAAGGGCGTTGATGGTGAAGTCCCGCCGCAGCGCATCCTCCTCGATGCTGCCGTAGGCGTTGTCTCGCACGATCATGCCATTCTCGATGCAGCGGTCCGCGTCCAAGTCGTCCGAGCCGGTGCCGCGGAAGGTCGCGACCTCCACGATCTCGCGACCGAAATGCACATGGGCCAGGCGGAAGCGCCGGCCGATCAGGCGGCAGTTGCGGAACACGGCGCGCACCTGTTCCGGGGTTGCGTCGGTGGCCACGTCGAAGTCCTTGGGCTCGTGGCCGAGCAGCAGATCGCGCACCCCGCCCCCCACCAGATGAGCGGCGTAGCCCTCTTGCTTCAGTTTGTAGAGGACCTTGAGCGCGTACTCGCTGATATTGGCCCGCGAGATGTTGTGCTCGGAGCGGGGGACGACCAAGGGCGAAAGGGCCAAATGCCTGTGGGGCTCCGGGGCGGACGGTTCGCGGGGTACCTCGGGGTCTGTTTCCTGAATCACGTTGAAAGAAGGGTTCCTTTGATGCCTTTGGGCTTGATGTCGTCGCACGGGGGTCGGGGCGAGGCACCGTCCGGGCGAACGGTCCGGACAGCCGACGGCGGCCCAGACCGGAAAATGTTAACAGCCGCTTGTGGCGCGGCGCGATCTCCGTATAATACGCGTTTCCTCGTCGACTGTACTGCTCCCTTCGTCTAGTGGCCTAGGACACCGGCCTCTCACGTCGGTAACAGGGGTTCGAAACCCCTAGGGAGCGCCAAATCGCCCTCTTGGGCCGGGCGCCCGATCGAAGTCTACCGACGCTTGATCGCGCTGCGATTCCTACGCCGACTCCCCCCATTCATAATCAAGCGCTTGTGCCTCAAGCACAGGCCTTTTTCCAGTTGATCGCATTCGTCCTGGCCAGCTCGCGTGCGCACGACTCGGGGCGCGCCTGCACGCCGACTTCTTGAAGTCGGCGTGCAGGCGCCCGGCCCGCTCACTGGGCCTTGCTGAGGGTCGCCTTTTCCACGATCAGGGGGTACTTGTAGCCGGATCCGAAGTCCAGGTCCACTGCCAGGGTGCCGGTGACGGTGACCTCGTCGCCCACTGTCGCCGTGTCCTGGGTGGTGACGGTGATGTCGTTGGATCCGTCGGCCGCATTGCCCGTGCCGTCCTGCAGGTGGATCCAATTGCGGTCCATGATCTGGTTGTTGGCCTTGACGACCTTGCCGTGCAGGGTCACCTCCTTGCCGCTGAGCTCGGCCTTTTCTTTGTAGATATCGGCGACGGACTTGGTTGCCGGGTCGGCGGCAGACGCGGGACCGGCGATCAGGGCGGCCAGGAATACGGAGCGTGCGAGGGTGCGTGTCATGGGTGTTTGCCTGTAAAACCAAGGGACGTTCGAGGGTCGCGGGAGTATAAGGGAGCGGAGAGGGTTAGGGGGCGGGCGGGGCCGTATCCACGGGATGCAGCCCCGTCGGGGCGGTGATAGGATCGCCGGTTCCCAACCGGACGAGTCCGGTATTTCATCCCAGTTAAGCCCGCGAGGACGCTCATGTACGCCACCCCCGAAACCGACGACGGCTGGATCACCAAGGTTTCCGGCCGCACGGGAGATTCGGTCGAGGTACAGGCGCGCTTTGCGCTTCCAAAGCGCTTCCGGGACCTGGTGCGCGGGCGGGAGTCGGAGCTGGTCTTCGCCGCCCGCAGTCGGTTAGCCCGCCTGGGGATCAACATCACCCCGCTCTCCGAGCCAAGGTTCAACGGCCGCCATTGCGACCTGCGCCTCTCGGTGGTTGCAGCCATCCGTGCCTATGGAATGGACGCCCACCTGGACCGCTTGGCGGTGCCGGGGATGCGTGTAGGGCGGCTGGTCTTCTGCCCTCGCGAGGGCCGGCTGGGCTCAGCCGAGATCCACGGGCTGATCCGCGACAACCGGCTCCAGGTTCCGGCCGGCTTCTCGCTCGACGCCAACGGTTATCTGATCCTGAGACCCCAGCAGCAGGTTTTCCGCTTTCCGCGCCAACTGACCCCGGACGAGGTCACGGCCATTACCACCCATGCCGACGGGAAGGATCTGCTCAACCGGCTTCAGATCCGCACACCGGTGGACAATATCGAGCTGCTGCCCATGGACGGTCTGGTGACCGCCTGCTCCATGTTCCTGCACCGCCACTATGTGGTCCTCCAGAACTTAGACGATTCATTGGGATTCCATCTACAGGCAACTGTGCTGGACCCGATCTCCACCCGCGGGACCAATATCTATCTGGAGTTCATCAACCGCTCGGACCAGCTCATCGTCAATCCGACGGTGGCCGCGACTGTCCATGTGGCCATGGAGCAGGAGCCGGAGCGTCGCTATTGGTATGGAGTCCCGCGACCGGCTGGCGCCGGGTTGCAAATCGGGGCGCAGACGGATGCGGGGACCGAGGCACAGGCGGAGTACAGGTCCCTGGTCGCGATCTTCGACCGGCTGGAGGGGGCGCCGGTGATGGGGCGGGGCGCACACCGGCTCATGGCCGTCACCGTGGACCCCTGGGGGCTGGTCGCCGGGCGCGACCCGGAGCACCTGTGCGCCCGCCCGGATACCCCCGTGCGCCCGCTGGACGAGCCGGACGCACAGGCGGACTGCGGGGGCTCGGGCCTGTTGGGGGGCCGGGCGGCCGACGGACCCGGAAGCGGCGCGGTCGGCGGACCCCAGGGCACCCCCACCCCCGGGCTGCCGGGCTGCGAGACCCAGCCATTGGCCGAGGTCCCGGACGGTGCCGGCGCCACGCTCCTGCTCGGCTATTTCCCCAACCTGATCGAGCACACCGAGATCTGCGCCGCGGCCCTGCGCCGCCGGATCTCCCGAATCGTGTTCAGGCGCGCATCCTTCGAGCACGGGGTCTTCCTCTCGGACCGCGACCATGGGCGATTGGCAGACTACGCTGGTCTGGGGCTTGAGGTCTTCTGGTGCAACGAGGCGCGCGGCCACGTGGTCCGCCACGTCTTCCGGGGGCTGCGCGGCTATTTCACCGCACCAGACCATGTGGACCGTTTCCGCTCCGCACTGATCTTCGCCATCTACGGCTCGATCAAGCCATTGAGCGAGCTGGAAATCGCTCAGACCGAGCGGCTGATCGACAACCTGCGAGGGCTCTTCGGCAACGACATCGGGATACTCACCGGCGGCGGACCCGGATCGATGCAGCAGGTCACCGAGACCGCCCACCGGCTGGGTCTCATGGTCGGCTCCAGCTTCATCGAGACCATGGACCAGGAGACCAACAAGTCGGCCGATTTCTATCAGACCTTCCAGGCGCGCAGCCGCCAGTCCCGACAGCGCTGGTTCGAAATCGCGAGCTTCCATATCTTCCTGGTGGGCGGGGTGGGAACCCTGGAGGAGATCGGGCTCACGCTCACCGACATGAAGCTCGGCGTTATCGAGTCGAGCCCGGTGGTCTTCCTCGATGGCTCCGGCGGCGCATTCTATTGGCAAGGGCTCAAGACTCAGCTTGACCATATGGTGCGCCAGCGACGTACGCCCGGCTGGCTGGTCGACAATATACTCATGACCTCCGATCCGGACGAAGTCCCGCGTTTCTACAAAAAGGCATTGCGGTTGGGGTGAGTGGGCGCCTGGCTTTGAGCTTCATGGTTGCTGCACCTCTTGGCTAGCCGGGCAATCGCTCCCGCGCGGCGCGCTATCGTCGCTTGCCGTCGCGCGGTCGCGACGCGTCTCGGCCAGCCGGATGAGCCCGTTGCGCACCAGCACGTCATGGATCTTCCGGGCGGTCCGGGCGAGCCGGGACAGGTCGCCGAAGCTCGGCCGCTCGCCGTCGGCCAGCCGATATTCCCAGTCCTGAAGCTCGGTATCCAGATAGTCCAGGAGCTTTATCGAGCAGCCGTCGCAGGCCCCGGTGCAGACCTGGACCCGCGGGGCGCCGAAGGGGATGGACTCCCGGATCTGGCCAATCAGCAGGCCCATGGCTGTGCGGGTGTCCGGCTTTATCTTTTCCGAGCGCGGGCACCTCTCGCGGCCTGGATCGGCCATTGGGATCAACCCAGAGTCATGCGGATGTGTTCGGCGATTGCCTCCGGGGTAGCGTCGAGCTCGGCGCAGCGGGTCTCTTTATCCATCAGACCTTGCAGGGAGGGAGGAGGCGGGGCCTCGCGGCCGATGGCTGCCTGGACCGCCTCGGCGAACTTGGCCGGGTGTGCGGTGGAGAGACAGATGGCGTCCGGCAGTGCGCGGGCGGCGCGTACCCCCACCGCGGTGTGGGGGCAGAGGATATAGCCGGTCTGCTCCCAAGTCTCGCGAATCTGCTCCAGGGTCTCGGGGTCGCTCACGGAGGCGGCCAGGAAGTCGGACTGGACCTGAGCGAGGCGGTTGCCGTCGACTGCGAGACGCCCGGTTTGCGCCATGGAATCGAGCAGTCGGCGCACCGCGGTGGCGTCCCCGTCGTACAGATAATAGAGATAGCGCTCGAAATTCGAGGCGATCTGGATGTCCATGGCGGGGCTTAGGCTTTGGTAGACCGGCCCGGCTTCATAGACTCCGGTATGCACGAAGCGGGTTAGGATGTCGTTGCGGTTGGTGGCGATCAGAAGCCGCTCGACAGGCAGGCCCATACGGCGGGCCAAATAGCCCGCAAAGACATCGCCGAAGTTGCCGGTGGGGACCGAGAAGCTCACCGGTCGGTCCGGGTCCTCGCCGCTCGCGCGACCCCACGCGTAGAAGTAATAGACGGTCTGGGCGAGGATGCGCGCCCAGTTGATGGAGTTGACTGCACCCAAGCGATACTCGGACTTGAATGGGAGATCGTTGAAAAGCGCCTTCACGATCCTCTGGGCGTCGTCGAAGGTTCCGCGCACGGCGATGTTGTGCACGTTGGCGTCCAGCACCGAGGTCATCTGCCGCTCCTGGATGGGCGAGACCCGGCCCTTGGGATGCAGGATGAAGATCTCGATGCGCGCCTTGCCGCGCACCCCGGCGATGGCGGCGGAGCCTGTGTCTCCGGAGGTGGCGCCCACGATGTTGAGCCGGCCTCCGTCGCGGGCCAGCAGGTATTCGAAGAGGTTGCCCAAGAGCTGGAGGGCCACGTCCTTGAAGGCCGCAGTGGGTCCATGAAAAAGCTCCAGGATGCGTACCCGGCCGGACGATCCGACGGCATCCACCAACGGGGCGATATCCGGATGGGCGAAGGTCCCATAGGAGCGGACGATCAATGCCCGCAGGTCATCCCGGGGGATCTCGTCGCCCACATAAGGCCCGAGGATCTCCAGCGCTAAATCCTGGAAAGGCAGGGCGGCCCAGGCGCGCAGCGTCTCCGAGTCCGCCGTTGGGATCTCGGCGGGCACCAGCAGGCCGCCATCGGTGCCCAGCCCCATCATTACCGCGTCCGCAAATCCGACGGGCGCTATCTCGCCGCGGGTGCTCACATATTTCATCTGGTCGGGTCCTGGTCGGGGGGCGCGCGATCCGCTGGGGGCGGGGCGCCGGATGGGTCATGGTAAGAGACCGCCAGGGGGTTGGCAAAAACCCAGGGGTCAGACGGGCGACCGGGGCAGTGCCCATGTGAATGGTGCGGTTTTTTTTAATAGAAAAAATTTAGCGAAAATCGCGGCTGGCACGTTGACAGACATTGCGCCCCACCAACACAATCGCCAACCCTGGCCGCTCTCCGCGGTTTCCTCGGATCAGTCTCGTCCCCCATCGATCGCGTCGTTCTCAGGCCTTCGGGGGGCGCCCGAGGGGCTTGAGGAAAATGTGGCACGGGGGTCGAGTCTGCCACGGAGCGGCGACCGGCCGGCACGCTAGAACCGCCTCCCCGAGGCATAACCATAAACCCCCCATCGAGCAACCTTCAAGGTACGTCTTATGACTGTCGACTCGGTAGAGGCGATCAAGCGCCACCCGCTGTATGCGGATCTTGTGTGTAAGCGCAAGTTCTTCTCTTATAACCTGACACTCCTGATGCTGGCCATCTATTTCGGCTTCATCCTGACTGTCGCATTCAACAAACAGGTTTTGGCGATCCCGCTATCCGCCGGATCGGTCACCACTGTCGGCATCCCCGTCGGGATTGCAGTCATCGTCAGCGCCTTCATTCTGACCGGGATCTACGTGGCCCGCGCCAACGGCGAGTTCGATCGCCTGACCAAGGCCATTCGGGAGGATCTGCAGTGAAGCGTCTCGCACCTTGGGGCCTGTTGGCGGCCCTGTTGCTACCCTTTGCCCTCGCAGCCGCCCCGGCGGTCACCGGGGCGGTCCAGAAGCAGCCGCTAAACGTCACGGCTGTGATCATGTTCCTGGTATTTGTCGCCGGCACCCTCGGCATCACCTACTGGGCGTCCAAGCGTACCCGCACCGCCAGGGAGTTCTACACAGCTGGCGGCGGTATTACCGGATTCCAGAACGGCCTGGCCATCGCTGGCGATTACATGTCCGCAGCCTCCTTCCTGGGTATCTCCGGCCTGGTGTTCGCCTCCGGTTACGACGGCCTGATCTACTCCATCGGCTGGCTGGTCGGCTGGCCGATCATCATGTTCCTGATCGCCGAGCAGATCCGTAACCTGGGTAAGTTCACCTTCGCCGACGTCACCTCCTACCGCTTTGGCCAGACCCAGATCCGCACCATGGCGGCCATCTCCTCCCTGGTCGTTGTCGCCTTCTATCTGATTGCGCAGATGGTGGGTGCAGGCACGTTGATCCAGCTGCTGTTCGGCCTGGATTACTGGCTGGCAGTTGTCATCGTCGGCTGTTTGATGATGACCTATGTGATCTTCGGCGGCATGACGGCGACCACCTGGGTGCAGATCATCAAGGCCACGCTGCTGCTGGCCGGTGCCACCTTCATGGCATTGGCGGCCCTGTCCCACTTCGGGTTCTCGCCCGAAGAGATGTTCAGGCAGGCGACCGAGCATAACGCCAAGGGCCTCGCCATTATGGGTCCCGGGGCGCTCATCAAGGACCCGGTCAACGCCATCTCGCTGGGCCTTGCGCTCATGTTCGGTACCGCCGGTCTGCCGCATATCCTGATGCGGTTCTTCACGGTCCCGAACGCCAAGGAGGCGCGTAAATCGGTCTTCTACGCCACCGGCTTCATCGGCTATTTCTACATCCTGACCTTCATCATCGGCTTCTCTGCCATCACCCTGCTCGCCCAGAACCCGGACTTCTTCAAGCCGGATGCCCTGGTGAACGGCGTGGTGCAGGATCCCAAGGGTCTGATCGGCGGCACCAACATGGTCGCCATCAAGCTCGCCGAGGCAGTGGGTGGCAATCTGTTCTTGGGCTTCATCTCGGCAGTGGCCTTCGCCACCATCCTCGCGGTGGTGTCCGGTCTGACCTTGGCGGGTGCCTCGGCCATCTCCCATGACCTGTATGCCAGCGTGATCGCCCATGGGCGCGTTAACGAGGCCACCGAGCTTAAGGTTTCGAGGTTCGCCACTTTAGGCCTCGGCGTGGTCGCTATCTTGCTCGGTATCGCCTTCCAGAAGCAGAACGTCGCCTTCATGGTCGGTCTCGCCTTTGCGATTGCGGCGAGCGCTAACTTCCCGGTGCTGGTGGCCTCCATCTTCTGGGGCCGGATGACGACGCGCGGTGCCTTCATCGGCGGTTTCGCCGGGCTCATCACCGCGCTGGTCCTGACCATCATGTCCAAGGCGGTGTGGGGCGACACCCTCGGCCACACGATCATGGGCGCCGATGGAAAGGCCGTCCCGGTGGGCCTGATCGGGCTCGACAACCCGGCGATCATCTCGATCCCGGTGGCGTTCTTCTGCATCTGGCTGTTCTCGCGCTTGGACAACTCAGACCGGGCCAAGTCCGAGATCGCCATGTTCGAGGCGCAGAAGGTGCGTTGCGAGACCGGCATCGGCGCCGAGGGCTCCGTCAGCCACTAAAGGCGGTCGGACCCCCAGGGGCATGGACGCCCCGATCGCTCGGGCCTCAATTTGGCCGCGGGCGGGATGTTGCCGCAGGATCGGACTTTATCGTCCACAAGAAGGCCCGGGGCCGCGATGCGACCCTGGGTCTTTTTGTGTGCTAGCGTCGCCCATTCGCGCCATTGCGACGCATCGGCGCACGACCGGTCTGGGTAGCCGGTGCGCGACGCGTTGACATAGCCGAGTCGCGGGCTGGACAATCCACTCGGATCGCCCGATTCGGCAGATCTGGCAGGCACGATAACAAGATCGTAAACGAGGGGACCTATGCCGAGGCCCAGCCGGCTCCGATGCTCGACCATCGGGCAGGTTCGCAGCCGGGTCGTTGTCCCCGCCGCCGCGGCTCCTATGCTTTTTTCTGCAACCCTGGCGTCCAAGTCCAAAGGGGAGTGAGATCCTATGACACCCGAGAACCGCTCGGCCTACTGGCGGGCGAATTTGACTCTAGTCGCCGTGCTGCTTTTCATCTGGTTCCTGGTCTCCTACGGCTTCGGCATCCTGCTGGTGGAGCCGCTTAATGCCATTCAGATGGGCGGCTATAAGCTCGGATTCTGGTTCGCCCAGCAAGGCTCGATTTATGTCTTTCTGGTGCTGATTTTCGTGTATGCCTGGTCAATGAACCGGCTCGACCGCAAGTACGGCGTTCATGAAGACTAGAGAAGCGTCACTATGACATCCCTACAGATCTGGCTCTATGTCATCGTCGGCGGGACCTTCCTGCTCTATATCGCCATCGCCTTCTGGTCGCGCGCCGCGTCGACCGGCGAGTTCTACGTGGCTGGCGGGGGCGTGCATCCGGTAGCCAACGGCATGGCAACCGCCGCGGATTGGATGTCGGCCGCGTCCTTTATCTCGATGGCCGGGCTGCTCGCCTTCAAGGGCTACGACGCCTCGGTCTATCTGATGGGCTGGACCGGCGGGTATGTGCTGCTGGCGCTGCTCTTGGCGCCATACCTGCGCAAGTTCGGCAAATATACCGTCCCCGAGTTCATCGGCGACCGCTATTATTCGAAAATGGCGCGCCTGGTCGCCGTTCTCTGCCTGCTCGTCGCCTCCATTACCTATGTCATCGGGCAGATGAAGGGTGTTGGCGTAGCCTTCTCCCGCTTTCTTGAGGTGCCCTTCGAATGGGGGGTCTATGTCGGTATGGGCATCGTCTTTATCTATGCCGTGATGGGCGGCATGAAGGGCATTACCTATACTCAGATCGCCCAGTACGTCGTGCTGATTTTCGCTTATACCATACCGGCAGTGTTCATCTCGCTCCAGCTCACCGGCGAGCCCGTGCCTCAGATCGGGCTCGGGAGCGCCATGGCGGACGACAGCGGGACCTGGCTGCTCGACCGGCTCAATACCGTCGTGACCGACCTGGGCTTCAGCTCCTATACCGGGCAAAAGGACAGCACGCTGAATATGCTTCTGCTGACCTTGTCTCTGATGATCGGCACCGCGGGTCTACCGCACGTCATCATCCGGTTCTTTACAGTCCCGCGGGTTAAGGACGCTCGCTCGTCGGCAGGCTGGGCGCTGATCTTTATCGCCATCCTCTACACCACGGCCCCTGCGGTCGGCGCCATGGCGCGTCTCAATCTGCTGGATACCATTCAGACCGGACCGGTAGGCGAGCCCACCGCCAACTTGGAGATCGCAAAGGTCCCGGACTGGATGAGCCGTTGGCGCTCCACCGGCCTCTTGGAGTGGCAGGACCTCAACGAGGACGGGCGCATCCAGTACTACAGCGACAAGGACCTGGGCAAAGCGACCCTGGCGCTCGCCAAGGCGAAGCAGGACGGCGTGGGCGTGGATGCGGCCCAGGCGGCGTACGACAAGGCCCTGGCCGCCCACGACGCAACCCGATTCGCCGGCTTCGGCTGGAAGGGCAACGAGATGACCAAGGTGGACAACGACATCATGGTCCTGGCCAACCCGGAGATTGCCCATCTGCCGGACTGGGTCGTTGCGCTGGTGGCAGCAGGAGGTCTGGCCGCAGCGCTTTCGACCGCGGCGGGGCTGCTGCTCGCCATCGCCTCGGCTATCTCCCACGACCTACTGAAGGGCATGGTGGCCCCGCGGATCTCCGAGAGGACCGAGCTGATGGCCGGGCGTATCGCCATGGCCGGTACCATTTTCGTGGCTGGCTATCTGGGTATCAATCCGCCGGGCTTTGCGGCGGAGGTGGTTGCCTTGGCCTTCGGGCTTGCCGCCGCGTCCATCTTCCCAGCCTTGATGATGGGGATCTTCGACAAGCGGGCGAACCGGGCCGGGGCCATCCTGGGGATGCTTGCGGGTCTGGGCTCCACCCTGGTCTACATCTTTTGGTTTAAGGGCTGGTTCTTCGTCAAGGGCACCGAGATGGCGGCCAACACCCCGGATAACTGGCTACTTGGTATCTCCCCGGAGGCGATCGGGGCGGTAGGTGCCGCGATCAACTTCATGGTCGCCTTTGCGGTGTCCCGTCTGACCGCACCCCCGCCTGAGCCCATCCAGCACTTGGTGGAGGACATCCGGGTGCCCAAGGGGGCCAGCATGGCAACCGGATACTGATCGGATCCGGGCTCCAAGACCGGCAAGCCCCGCTTCGGCGGGGCCTTTTGCCTGAGTGCCGGTCGCGTCCCCGCTGCTCGACGGTCGCTACCCCACCCGTGCGCGCGAATCCGCCGTGCCGCCAGGGCTGGCCCTGGTGTATGTTTCCGAACTCGTTTCCACCGTTGCCACAGGGGAGGCCTCATGGAGGTCGAGCTGCTCGAGATCCAGGAATTCCTGGCTAACCACCCGCCCTTCGACAAGCTCCCGCCGGAGACCCTGGAGCGCTTGCCCAAGCGACTCTCGGTGCGGTACCTGCGCCGTGGCAGCGCCTTCCCGCCGGCCGATGCGGATCAGCCCTATCTCTACATCCTGCGCCGGGGGGCGGTGGAGATGCGCGACCCCCAGGGGGACCTGGTGAGCAAGCTCGCCGAGGGAGACCTGTGCGTCATGCCCTGTTGGTCCGAAGAGTCGGAGACCCCGTTCCAGGGCAACACGGCTGAGGATACCCTGGTCTATCTGCTGCCCTGCGCCGACCTGATGCAGCTGCGGGAGTCGCACCCGGCCTTTGCCGAGCACTTCGAGCGATCGGTGACCAACCGGCTGCGGCGCGCCATGGACGACATGATGAACGCCCCGGCCGCCGGCTCCGGACTGATGACGGTGCGGGTCGGCAATCTGATCAACCGCCCACCCATCTACACGGCACCGGACACCAGTATCCGCGGGGCCGCGGCCATCATGTCCGAAAACCAGGCATCCTCGCTCCTGATTATGGACGGGGACCGTTTGGCCGGGATGATCACCGACCGGGACCTGCGCAACCGCTGCGTGGCCGCGGGGCTTTCCTTCGAGCGCCCGGTGCGCGAGATCATGACCGAGCGGCTGCACACGGTGGACATGGACACCCTGGGCTTCCAGGCTTTGCTGGTCATGACCCGGCTCAACGTCCACCACCTGCCCGTGCTCCGGGACGGTCAGGTGGCCGGCATCCTCTCCACCACCGACCTCACCCGCTTCCAGAGCTCAAACGCAATCTATCTGGTGGGGGACATTCATCGGGCCAAGTCCGTAGACGACCTGGTGCTGATCGGTGCCAAGCTGGCCGAGCTTCAGGTCCATCTGGTCAGCGGCGGGGCCACCGCGGACCAGGTGGGTCAGGCGATCAGCTCGGTCACGGATGCGATCACGCTGCGACTCCTGGAGCTCGCCGAGGCGGAGCTTGGGCTGCCCCCGGTGCCCTATACCTGGATGGTGGGGGGATCCCAGGCGCGTCGCGAGCAATCCGCCCATTCGGACCAGGACAACGCCCTGCTGATCGCGGACCACATGAAGCCGGAGGACGACGCCTATTTCGCCGCGCTCGCGAGCTTCGTCAACGACGGTCTCAACGCCTGCGGATATATCTATTGCCCGGGCGACGTCATGGCCAAGAATCCCAAGTGGCGCCAGCCCCTGCGGATTTGGAAAAAATATTTCAATACCTGGATCGAGCGGCCGGACCCCATGTCCCTGATGCTGTGCAGCGTCTTCTTCGACCTGCGTCCGATCCACGATCCGGAGGGTCTGTTCGAGGAGGTCCACCAGCAGGTGCTGGAGCTCTCCAAGTCCAACCGTATCTTCATCGCCTACATGGCCTCCAACGCGCTCAAGCACCGACCGCCATTAGGGTTTTTTAGAAACTTCGTGCTGATCCACGGCGGCGATCACGACCATACCTTCGACCTCAAGCATCGCGGCACGGTGCCTATCATCGATCTGGCTCGGGTCTATGCCCTGTCTGCCGGAATTCCGGAGATCAACACCCTGGAGCGACTGCGTGCCACTGCCGAATGCGGTGCACTGAGTCGGGAGGGCGCGGCTAATCTGGCGGATGCCGCGGAGTTTATCGGCACGCTGCGCATTCGCCACCAGGCGCGCCAACTGCGTCAGGGAGACAAGGTGGACAACTTCCTTTCCCCGGAGGAGCTCTCGCCCCTGGAGCGCGGGCACCTGAAGGACGCCTTCCTGCTCATCAACACGATGCAGGAGGCGCTCGGGCAACGCTACCAGACCGGACGCTTCAGCTGAGGTCCGCGGGGTGCCGTCGTTGATCGATTGGCGGCGGCGGTGGCTGTTGCGGCGCACCCCGCCCGGCCCCTTGCGTGACTATCTCGCACACCCGCTGCCGCCCGCGCGCCAGAACTATCGGGACACTGCGTTTCTGGCCATCGATCTGGAGACCACCGGGCTCGACGTGGCCCGGGACCTGATCTTGAGCGTGGGCTATGTGACCCTGTACGGCAACCGCATCGACTTGGGGAGCGCCCGCCACCGGGTGGTGCGCATCGACCGCTCCATCCCGGAGGCGAGTGCGGTCATCCACCAGATCACCGACGACCAGTCCGCGGGCGGACTGGAGCTGGAGGACGTCCTGGCCGAGCTCCTGGATGTGCTGGCCGGCAAGGTCCTGCTTGCCCACCACGCGACCATCGAATGCGGATTCCTGGGCAACGCGTGCCGAAGGCTTTGGAAATGCGGGCTGCCGGTTCGGGTGGTGGACACCCAGGTGCTGGCCCATCGGACCTTCGAGCGGCGCCAGATCCCCTTCAAATCCTCTGACTTGCGCCTGCACTCACTGGGCGAGCGCTACAATCTGCCCCGGTACGGCGCCCATAACGCGCTCTACGATGCCATGGCCGCCGGCGAGCTCTTTCTCGCCCAGGTGGCCCATCGGGATGGCGGTAAGGGGGTGCCCTTGAAAGAGCTCCTGTGGTGAGATGACTGGGTCATTCTCCCGGCCACATCGCTGCACTATGCTCGAGACACCGCTTGGAGACCGGGAAGTATTGGGATGCCCGGAGTCCCGGGCGCCAGCGATATTCCCGGTATGGTCTTGCAGGCGCTCCTGTCCGCAGACCGAGGGCGCGCCGGTCCGCCAGGCCGGTCCAATCGAGGGTTCAGCCATGAGCGGTCTGGGCGGCACGGGTCGAAGTCGGACGATGGGGCACCGGGGGGCATGTCGAGATGGCCGATGGACGCTCGCCCTGGCCCTGGCGGCCGCCATCCCGCTGTCGCCGTTTCCCCCGGCGGGTGCGCAGACCGGGGACTCGTCGCTCCAGCTCGCGGTGGTCGCTGCCGAGGGCTATTCCGGGTTCGCGGAGCCACTGCGTCAAGTAGTCCGGGACACCGTCGAGTGGCGCCGTGTGTGGGGTCGGATCTATGCCGGGGTGGACCCGGCCCCGCCCCTGCCGTCGATCGACTTCGCGCACGAGATCGTTCTGGTCGTTGCACTGGGCGAGCGCCGCAGCGGCGGATACGGGATCGCGGTGGACGAGGTCCGGCTCGCGGGAGACCGGCTGCGGGTTCAGGTCCGGCTGGACTGCCCGTCCCCCGGAGTCATGACGACCATGGCCCTGACTCAGCCGGTTCAGGCGGTGCGGCTTGTCGTCCCCGCTCTGGCCCAGGGCCGGGCCCCCGAGTTTGTGGACAGCCCGGCCCCTGACTGTGCGCCTTAGTCGGTCCACGGGGGCAACGGATATCTGTCAGTGGCGAGCACCTCGTTGCGAGTCGCCAGGTCTCTTGTCTGAAGCAGGTGAATAGACTTCAGGAAACCGAGAGTCTCGACTCTCTTGGGTGCAAATCGACGCGTTTTGGGTGATCCGGCTCTCGGAACCGGGTTGCGGCTGAGGCCAGTCGCCGTGGCTCGGCTACAATCGGCCCCCGCTACGCAAGCCCGCGTGCGTCGATGCACTGGCCCGGAGGCCCCCATGGGAATCGGCACCGTCGTCTTTCTCGCACTGCTCCTGGTCGCCGCGATCTATGCGGTGCAGATCTATAACAACCTGGTGCGGCTGCGGCATAACGTCTCGCGGGCCTGGTCGAATATCGACGTAGCGCTGAAGCAGCGCCACGACGAGCTGCCCAAGCTCGTGGAGGTGTGCAAGCGCTACATGGTCTACGAGCAAGAGACCCTGGAGCGAGTGGTGCGCGCCCGGGGCGCTGTGGCACAGGCGAGTCAGCGCGGGAATATGCGCGCGTTGGGGGCGGCGGAGACCGAGCTGCGGGCGGGGCTCGGGCAGCTCTTCGCCCTGGTGGAGAACTATCCGGACCTCAAGGCCAACGACAGCTTCCGGCATCTCTCGGAGCGCATCTCGCACCTGGAGGAGAGCATCGCCGACCGCCGCGAGCTCTATAACGACAGCGCCAACTTGAACAATATGCGCATCGAGCAGTTTCCCGACGTGCTGCTCGCAGGGATCGCCCGGGCGCGGCCATTCGATCTCTTGGAGTTTAAGGAGTCGCGTGTCGACGTGGATATCAAGGCGCTGTTCGGGTGAGCGGTCTCGGCTGAGGGGCGGACCATGGTCGAGCAGGGGCTCGCGGCTGCTGTCCTGCGAATGGACCCTGCGGCGTTCTGGATACTGTCCGGGGTGATGGCCGCCGGTTCTGCATTCCTGCTGCATCTGGGCGCGCGGGCCTATTGGCGACTGCGCACCGTCACCGATACCCCCACGGCGCGCATTCAGTCCGCCGCTCAGGGCTATCTGGAGCTGGCCGGTACTGCGCGTCCTCATCGGGACCAGACCCTCGGGCCGCTCACGGATACCCCCTGTCTCTGGTTCCGCTACCGGGTCGAAGAGCGCAGGCGCAGCGGCAAGAACGCGCATTGGGTGAAGATCGCGGGCGGCGACAGCCCCGGCCCATTTGCGCTCGACGACGGCAGCGGGCGCTGTGTGGTGGAGCCGGCCGGCGCTCATCTGAAGCTCCGGCGGCGCGACCATTGGCAGAGTCCCCATCGCGACCCGCATAATCGCGACCGAGGGTTCTTCTCCTCGAATCGCTATCGTTTCACCGAGGAGCGGATCGAGGACGGCGACCCGATCTATCTCTTGGGCTATTTCGAGACCCCCAGGCGCGGTCCGGAGGAGCGCGAGCGGCTGCGCCGCGCACTGCTCAAGGGTTGGAAGCAGGACCCGGCGCGTCTGGCACGTTTCGACCGGGACGGCGACGGCACGGTGAGCCTGCAAGAGTGGGAGCTGCTCCGGCAGGAGGCGGAGGAGCTCGCCGAGCGTGCCGAGCGCGATCGATCGATGAAGCCAGTGACCCCGCGGGTGCGCGATACGGAAGACTCGCGCCAGCCGTTCGTCATTTCCACTTATACGGAGGGGGATCTGGCCTCGGGCCTGCGCTGGCAGACCTTAGGGCTCACCGCGGCGGCCCTGGCTTTGGGGGTGTCGGCGACCTTCATGTTCCTGGTGCGGCTTGGGCTTACCCGATGAGCAAGGTACCGGTACCCGGCGACCGGGTGATCGTCGGTCTCTCCGGTGGGGTGGACTCCGCGGTCGCCGCCCACCTGCTGATGGAGCAGGGCTACCGGGTGGAGGGGCTGTTCATGAAGAACTGGGAGGACGACGACGCCCCCGGATATTGCGCCGCCGCAGATGACCTGAAGGACGCGGCCGCGGTGGCGGAGCGCTTGGGTATCGGGCTGCGCACCGTCAACTTCGCCACCGAATACTGGGATCGTGTCTTCGAGGCGTTCCTGAGCGAGTATCGTGCGCTGCGCACCCCAAACCCGGATGTCCTGTGCAACCGGGAGATCAAGTTCCGCGCCTTCCTGGATTTTGCCTTAGATCTCGGCGCGGACTGGCTCGCGACCGGTCACTATGCCCGGCTGGAGCGGGACGGGGGGCGCAACCGGCTCTGTCTGTGCGCGGATCCGGACAAGGACCAGACCTATTTCCTATATCTCTTAGACCAGAGCCAACTCGCCCGGTCGCTTTTCCCGCTCGCGGACCTGACCAAGCCCCAGGTGCGTGCCATCGCCCGGGGGCTCGGGCTGGCCAATGCGGGCAAGCCCGACAGCACCGGGATCTGTTTCATCGGCGAGCGGCGCTTCCGCGACTTCTTGGCCCGATATCTCCCTCGCGAGCCCGGTCCCATCGAGACCCCCGAGGGATTAAGCTTGGGCGAGCATCAGGGGCTTGCCTATTACACCATCGGCCAGCGCCAGGGATTGGGCATCGGCGGGGTGGCCGGGGCTGGGGAGGCGCCCTGGTTCGTGGCGGGAAAGGACTTGGCGCACAATCGGCTGTTGGCGGTCCAGGGGTGGGACCACCCGATGCTTCGCGCCTACGCGCTTGCGGCGGACCGGTTGCACTGGATCGCCGGGGAGCCGCCGGGGCCGGCGCCCTTCCATTGCCTCGCACGCCTGAGACATCGCCAGTCCTTGCAGCCCTGCGAGATCCAGGACCTGGGTGAAGGGACCTGCCGGGTGCGCTTCCCGGAGCCCCAGCGGGCAGTGACCCCCGGCCAGTCGATCGTCTTCTACCAAGGCGACGAGTGCTTGGGCGGCGCGACCGTCGATCGCGCCCTGGATTGAGACCGTCCGGCGTCCGTTGCGCGTCTAATCGGCGTCCGCTCGGGGCGCGCGGCCCGCGCCGCTGGTATCCTGTGTCCTGCCGCGCCCCGCGAGTCCATCGGACGACTCCGCGTGCGTGCCGTTCGACCCCGAGGAGCCCCAAGACCAATGGCCTACGACAATCAGGACCGCGTGATCGCACTCGCCGGGATCTACCAGGCGGTCGCCTGCGTCGCGCGCATCGCCCGTACCGGCAGCGCCGATACCGCCGCCCTGGAGCCCTGCATCTATAGTCTCTTCCAAGTGGACGCGGCCGACGTCCCGGCGGTCTACGGCCCCCCGGGGGCTGTCGCCAACGGGGCGCGTCAGATCGTCGCCCAGCTCACCGAGCAGCCGGAGCGGGACCTGGAGCTGACCCGCTACGTGGTCTCCGTGCTCAAGCTGGAGCGCGTCCTGGCCGGCCGGCCGGACGTGCTCGGACGCATCGGCCGGGGCATCGACGCAGCCCAGGCCAAGCGCGAGCACTTCGCCTTGCTGCACCCCAATCTGATCGCCCATTTCGCCGATCTCTACAGCGAGACCCTCAGCCAGCTCAACCCGCGCATCATGGTGCGGGGCGACTCGCTGCATCTGCAAAACCCGGACAACCAGGGGCGCGTCCGCACCCTGCTGCTGGCCGCCGTGCGCTCCGCCCGGCTGTGGCGGCAGGTCGGCGGCACCCGATTGCAGCTCCTGTTCGGACAGAAACGACTGCTCCAGGAGGCGCGGCGCTATCTGGACCGGGCGGGTACCCCGAAGCCTGCGGATTCCGCGCGCTAAAGCGCCGCTCGACTTTAAAAGAATACAAAAGCAAAACGGCCGGCCGGGAAGCGCCCATCGGGCGCTTCCCGGCCGGCCGTTTTGCTTTATTAGACCGTCACCCCCTCCGCAATCTCCGCATACTCCTCGATCCGGTCGAAGTTAAGATAGCGGTAAACGCTGGCCGAGTCCTGGTTGATGATCCCCATCTCGGCCTGGTATTCGGCCACCGTCGGAATCCGCCCCAGCTTGGACGCAATTGCCGCGAGCTCCGCCGAGGCCAGGAATACGTTGGTATTCTTGCCCAGTCGGTTGGGGAAGTTGCGAGTGCTGGTGGACACCACGGTGGCGCCTTCGCGCACCTGTGCCTGATTGCCCATGCACAGGCTACAGCCGGGCATTTCTGTGCGGGCGCCGGCGACGCCGAAGGTGTTGTAGTGGCCTTCCTTGATCAGCTCGCTCTCGTCCATCTTGGTCGGCGGGGTGACCCACAGCTTGACCGGGATGTCGCGCTGTCCGGCGAGCAGCTTGGCCGCGGCGCGGAAATGGCCGATGTTGGTCATGCAGGAGCCGATGAAGACCTCGTCGATCGGAGTGCCGGCAACGGCCGACAGCGGCTTGGCGTCGTCCGGGTCGTTCGGGCAGCAGACGACCGGCTCTTTCAGCTCGTTGAGATCGATCTCGATCGTGGCTGCGTATTCGGCATCCTTGTCGGCTTCGAGCAGATGCGGGTTGGCAAGCCATGCCTCCACCGCGCGGATGCGGCGCTCCAGGGTACGCTTGTCCTGGTAGCCGTCGGCGATCATGTTCTTCATCAGCACGACGTTGCTGGTGAGATATTCGACGATGGGTGCCTGGTTCAGCTTGATGGTGCAGCCAGCGGCCGAGCGTTCGGCGCTGGCGTCGCTCAGCTCGAATGCCTGCTCCACCTTGAGATCCGGCAGGCCCTCGATTTCCAGGATACGGCCGGAGAAGGCATTGACCTTGCCGGCCTTGGCGACTGTCAAGAGGCCCGCCTTGATGGCATACATCGGGATGGCGTGAACCAGATCGCGGAGCGTCACGCCCGGCTGCATCTGACCCTTGAAGCGCACCAGGACGGATTCTGGCATGTCGAGCGGCATGACTCCAGTGGCCGCACCGAAGGCGACAAGGCCTGAGCCGGCCGGGAAGCTGATGCCGATCGGGAAACGGGTATGGCTGTCGCCGCCGGTGCCCACGGTGTCGGGCAGCAGCAGTCGGTTCAGCCAGCTATGGATGACTCCGTCGCCCGGGCGCAGCGCTACGCCGCCGCGGGTGCTCATGAAGGCGGGCAGCTCCCGATGGGTCTTCACGTCGACCGTCTTCGGATAGGCGGCGGTGTGGCAGAAGGACTGCATGACCAGATCCGCGCTGAAGCCCAGGCAGGCCAGGTCTTTCAGCTCGTCGCGGGTCATGGGGCCGGTGGTGTCCTGGCTGCCGACGGTGGTCATGCGGGGCTCGCAGTAGGTGCCCGGGCGCATGCCCTGGCCCTCGGGCAGCCCGCAGGCGCGCCCAACCATCTTCTGTGCCAGGGTGAATCCCTTCCCGGTATCGGCCGGGATGGCGGGCAGGCGGAAGCGCGTGGAGGCGGGTAGGCCCAGGAATGCGCGCGCCCGTGCGGTCAGGCCTCGGCCGATGATGAGGTTGATGCGCCCGCCCGCCCGCACCTCGTCGAAGATCACCTCGCTCTTCAACGCAAACTCCGCGACAGTGGCGCCGTTCTTCACGATCTTGCCGTCGTAGGGCAGGATCTCGACGACATCGCCCATCTCAAGCTGAGAGACGTCCAGCTCGATCGGAAGCGACCCGGAGTCCTCCTGGGTGTTGAAGAAGATCGGTGCGATCTTGCCGCCCAAGGTCACGCCGCCGAAGCGCTTGTTCGGTACATAGGGAATGTCCTGGCCGGTGGCCCAGACCACGCTGTTGGTCGCGCTCTTACGGCTTGAGCCGGTGCCGACCACGTCGCCGACATAGGCGACCAGATGACCCTTGTTCTTCAGCTCCTCGATGAATTGGATGGGTCCGCGCTTGCCGTCTTCTTCCGGCTTGAAGGCCGCGTCTGGACGGGTGTTTTTCAGCATCGCCAGATAATGCAGCGGGATGTCCGGACGGCTCCAGGCATCGGGCGCGGGCGAGAGGTCGTCGGTGTTGGTCTCGCCGGGCACCTTGAAGACGGTGACCACGATGGACTTGGGCACCTCGGGGCGGCTGGCGAACCACTCGGCATCGGCCCAGCTCTGCATGACTTCTTTCGCCTTGGCGTTCCCGGCCTTGGCCTTGTCGGCGACATCGTTGAAAAAGTCGAACATCAGCAGGGTTTTTTTCAGGCCCTCGGCGGCGACCGCGGCCACCTCGGCATCGTCCAGCAGCTCGATCAACGGGTGCACGTTGTAGCCGCCCACCATGGTGCCCAAAAGCTCCGTGGCCTTGGACTTGTCGATTAGGCCGACCGCGATGTCCCCATGCGCGACCGCGGCCAGGAAGCTGGCCTTGACCTTGGCCGCGTCGTCCACGCCCGGGGGAACCCGGTGGGTCAGCAGGTTTAGCAGGAAGGCGTCCTCGCCGGCTGGCGGGTTCTTGATCAGCTCGATCAGGTCGGCGGTTTGCTGGGCAGTCAGCGGCAGCGGCGGAATGCCGAGCGCGGCGCGTTCGGCCGCGTGCTGGCGATAGGCTTGCAACATCTCTAAGGGCTCCTTATGGACCGGTGGTAAATCTGGTATGGAGGCAGGGAGCTTGCCGCACTGCCGCCGCGCGCGGCAGCGGTGCCAGGTCGGTAAGCGAATCTGTCATTTTAGGTCTTGTTCAGTGCTTGCCAAGCGATTTGCACGTTGGCAGCCCGCTGCCCCGGACCCATTGTGAGTGACTTAATCGCGAGCATTTTCGCAACCTTTGGAATCTGGAGCCGCCGCATGTCCAACAGTTTCAACGCCCAATCCAGCCTCTCGGTCGGGGGTCTGGACTATCGGATCTTCAAGCTCGACGCGGTGCCCGGAAGCGCCCGTTTGCCCTTCTCGATCAAGATCCTACTTGAGAACCTGCTGCGTCACGAGGATGGGGTGACCGTGACCCCGGAGGACATCGTCTACTTTCAGACCTGGGACCCCAAGGCCGAGCCCTCCAAGGAGATCCAGTACCGTCCGGCCCGAGTGCTGATGCAGGACTTCACCGGGGTGCCCGCGGTGGTCGACTTGGCAGCCATGCGCGACGCCATGAAGGCGCTCGGCGGAGACCCTGCGCGCATCAATCCATTGCAGCCGGCCGAGTTGGTCATCGACCACTCGGTTCAAGTGGATTATTTCGGCAGCGACGATGCCTTCGCCAAGAACGCGGCGCTGGAATTCGAGCGTAACCAGGAGCGTTACCAGTTTCTCAAGTGGGGCCAGCAGGCATTGGACGGATTCAAGGTGGTCCCGCCCGACACCGGTATTGTCCATCAGGTGAACCTGGAATACCTGTCTCGGGTCGTCTTCCCGAATGTCGTCGATGGCGTGACTCAAGCCTATTTCGATACTTGCGTGGGCACCGACTCGCACACCACCATGGTCAACGGGATCGGCGTACTGGGCTGGGGCGTGGGCGGCATCGAGGCCGAGGCATCCATGCTTGGGCAGCCGGTCTCCATGCTGGTCCCCAAGGTGGTCGGGTTTCGGCTCACCGGTCAACTGCGCGAAGGCGTGACCGCCACCGATCTGGTGTTGACCATCGTCGATATGCTGCGCAAGCATGGCGTGGTGGGCAAGTTCGTGGAATTCTACGGGCCGGCCATCGGCACGCTCGCCATGGGCGAGCGCTCCACCATCGCGAATATGGCCCCGGAATACGGCGCGACCTGCGGGCTCTTTCCCATCGACCAGGCGACGCTCGATTATCTGCGGCTCACCGGGCGCTCCGAGCAGCAGGTCGCGCTCGTCGATGCCTATGCCAAGGCGCAGGGTGTCTGGCACACCGCGGATGCCGCCGAGGCGGATTATTCATCGACCTTGAGCCTGGATTTGGCAGACGTGGTGCCCTCGCTCGCCGGCCCCAAGCGTCCTCAGGACCGGGTACCCCTGACCGGGATGGGCGTTCATTTTCCCAATGCGCTGGCCGCGCTCAAGAACGAGCGCAACCTGCCCGACAAGGGGCCGGTCAGGACCGTTATCGACGGCCAGGAGGTCGAGATCTCGGACGGCTCCATCGTGATCGCCGCCATTACCTCCTGCACCAACACGTCCAACCCTTCGGTAATGCTTGCCGCCGGACTGCTGGCCAAGAAGGCTGTGGACCGGGGACTTACGCGCGCCCCCTGGGTCAAGACATCCTTAGGCCCCGGCTCCATGGCGGTAACCCGCTATCTGGACCGCGCCGGACTCACCGAGCCCTTGAAGGCGCTTGGATTCCATAACGTCGGCTACGGATGCACCGTCTGTATCGGCAATACCGGCCCATTGCCGGTGCCGGTTTCCAAGGCGATCGCCGACCATGACCTGTGCGCAGTCTCCATTCTTTCAGGTAACCGCAACTTCGAGGGCCGGGTCCATGCCGAGGTGCGGATGAACTATCTGGCGAGCCCGCCGCTGGTGGTCGCCTATGCTATCGCCGGCCGGATCGATATCGACCCCTATACCCAGCCATTGGCCAAGGATCCGGCGGGCAACGATGTCTATCTCAAGGACATCTGGCCCACCCAGACCGAGATCGATCGGGCAATTCGAGAGAACGTGACGGTCGCCGAGTTCAAGTCCGCCTATGCCAACGTCTTTGCGGGGGACGTGCGCTGGCAGTCGCTTGAGGCTGGGAGCGGCCAGACCTACGACTGGCCGGAATCGACCTATATCAAGAATCCCCCGTATTTCAAAGGGATGAGCCTGGAAGTAGGCGAGGCGAAAGACATCCATGGCGCACGGTGTCTGGCGGTGCTCGGGGATTCCATCACCACCGACCATATCTCGCCCGCCGGCTCCATCAAGCCAGACTCGCCGGCCGGCAAATATCTGATCGCCCATGGCGTGGAGAAGAAGGACTTCAACAGTCTTGGGAGTCGGCGCGGCAATCACGAGGTCATGATGCGCGGCACCTTCGCGAATATTCGGCTGCGCAATCTCATGGCCCCGGGGACCGAGGGCGGGGTCACACTGCATCAGCCGAGCAACGATCCGATGTCTATTTACGACGCGGCCATGAAATACCAGGCGGAGGGCGCCCCGGCCATCGTGCTCGCCGGCAAGGAATACGGCTCCGGATCCTCCCGCGACTGGGCGGCAAAAGGGCCGCGCCTGCTCGGCATCCGGGCAGTCATTGCCGAGAGCTATGAGCGTATCCATCGCTCCAACCTGGTGGGCATGGGCATCCTGCCCCTGGAGTACGCGGATGGGGCCAATGCCCAGTCATTGGGACTGACCGGTACCGAGACCTTCGATATCGTCGGGCTTCAAAACGGCGAGGCCAAGCAGGTCGAGGTTCGGGCGACGGCAGCGGACGGGGCGGTCAAAACCTTCCCGGCCAAGGTGCGGATCGACACTCCGAACGAGGTGGACTACTACAGGAACGGAGGCATCCTGCACTACGTGCTGCGCAGGCTCGCCGCTTAGGGTGCGTCTACGCACCGGCCCAAAGCTGGCTCGTCGGCGCAGGGATGCGCCATGGTGCGGCTCGGTATTGCTGCAGGCTTAGGGAGCGTCAGGATAGAGCTTACGGCTTAAGTGTGCCTTCCAGCGCTCCAAGCTCCGCGGCCGAAGACACGCAGGCGTCCATGTCCTTCAGCAAGCCATCCGAGATGCTATAGATCCAACCGTGTATATCCAGCGCCTGGCCTCGCCCCCATGCTTCATGGATGATCGTCGTATTCCCGACATTCTTGACTTGCTCGATGACGTTCAGCTCGCAGAGTCGGTTTATCCTGTCCTCCGACGTTGGGAGCCGTGCAATTTCCTCGGAGTATCTGCGATGAATATCGCGAATGTGACGTAGCCAATTGTCGATCAGCCCGTGAGGTTGACTCTCTATTGCGGCCTTTACGCCGCCGCACCCGTAATGGCCGCAGACGATAATGTGTTTGATTCGCAGTATCTCGACTGCATATTGCAGCACGGAGAGGCAGTTCATGTCCGTATGAATGACGAGATTGGCGACGTTGCGGTGTACAAAGAGCTCCCCGGGGAGCATGCCGATGATTTCGTTAGCCGGGACTCGGCTGTCCGAGCAGCCTATCCAAAGAAACTCGGGGCTCTGTTGTCGAGCGAGCTTGGAGAAGAAAGTCGGGTCGGTTTCGGATATTCTCGATGCCCATTTTCGGTTGTTCTCGAAGAGAACGGGAAGCGCTTTCATAGCTCGTCGAGATCTATCGTTCAAAACCGGCGATTCTGCCATGGTGGCGCCGAGCCCGCTGCGTCGATCGTCGCAGGGTGCGTCGGTGCTTAAGCCGGTTGCTTGTCCCGAGCATTGCATCCCGCGGGGCGCGCGGACGCGGTCGCCTTGATTTCCGCCCGCCTGTCGGGCAGGCTTCCAGTCCTTTACAACCTCGCCCGTCTCTGCGCAGAAGCCCGCCGCCCGCACCTGCGGTGCGTCGCCCCCGGAGCCTCCCATGACCAATAGACAAGCCTTGGAGCTTTCTTCACTCACCGCCCTGTCCCCGGTAGACGGCCGCTACGGCGGGAGGACCGCGGACCTGCGCCCGATCTTCAGCGAGTACGGGTTGATCCGGCAACGGGTACTGGTGGAGGTCCGCTGGCTCCAGGCATTGGCCCGGCACCCGGGGATTCCGGAGGTTCCTGAGCTGTCTGCGGATGCCTCGGCGGTGCTGGAGTCCATCGTCCGGGACTTCGGTCTTGCGGATGCCGAACGGATCAAGCAGATCGAACGCACCACCAACCACGACGTGAAGGCGGTGGAGTATTTCCTCAAAGAGCGGATCGGCGGCAACGCTGAGCTTGAGTCGGTTGGGGAGTTTATCCATTTCGCCTGTACCTCCGAGGACATCAATAATCTGTCCCACGCACTAATGGTGCGCGAGGGCCGGGAGCGGGTCCTGTTGCCGCTGATGGACGAGTTGATCGGGGCCGTGCGGGCATTGGCCCACCGCTATGCGGACCTGCCCATGCTGGCGCGCACCCACGGGCAGCCGGCAACCCCGACCACGCTCGGCAAGGAGATGGCGAACACTGCCTATCGGTTGCGCGCTCAGCGGGAGCGGGTGGCGGCTGTGTCGCTGCTGGGCAAGATTAACGGCGCGGTGGGTAACTATAATGCCCACCTCGTCGCTTACCCCGGGGTCGACTGGCCGGCCTTGGCACGCGGTTTCGTGGAGTCCCTGGGGCTTCAGTGGAATCCCTACACCACTCAGATCGAGCCCCACGATTATCTGGCTGAGCTGTTCGATGCGGTGGTTCGGTTCAATGTGATCGCGATCGACTACTGCCGGGATGTCTGGGGCTATATCTCGCTCGGTTATTTCAAGCAGCGCACGGTGGCGGGGGAGGTTGGCTCGTCCACCATGCCTCATAAGGTGAATCCGATCGACTTCGAGAACGCCGAAGGCAATCTGGGTATGGCCAATGCGATCTTGGAGCACCTGGCCCGCAAGCTGCCGATCTCGCGCTGGCAACGGGACCTCACCGACTCCACGGTGCTGCGCAATCTCGGAGTGGGTATGGCCCACACGGAGATTGCCCTGCATTCGGCCCTCAAGGGCATCGGCAAGCTGGAGGCGGACCCGGGGCGGATCGCGGCGGATCTGGATGGGAGCTGGGAGGTGCTGGCGGAGCCGATCCAGACGGTGATGCGTCGTTACGGGGTTGACCGTCCTTATGAACGGCTCAAGGATTTGACTCGGGGTCGCCGGATCGATGCAGAGACCTTGCGTGCCTTTGTCGACAACCTGGAGATTCCGGAGGAGGCCAAGGCAGAGCTGCGGGGCCTGACGCCCGGTGGGTACATCGGCAATGCCGCCGAGCAGGCGCGGGCGATGTCTTAACGCCCGTGCCGCATAAAAAACGGCCGGTCCCCGGTAAACCCGGAGACCGGCCTTTCCTTTAAGCCCCGGTCGGGGGGGATTGAGGCTTATCGGATCTGTGGAGTCCTTGTGCTTGGGCCGCAACCGCCCCAGCCTGGAGCGGGGGGACTCCGGCTTGGTCGGGTTTCGGGTTTGGTTGGGGTGCGCTCCTGCGCCCCTGGTGGAAATTTGTCCGGCGCCGGTCCCGACGCCCTGTCGGGCGCCGGTCCGCCGCCTCCGCCGCTACTCCTTGATCTGGTCGGGGCCGAGCTCGGTCACGACCACGCGGCGGCGCAGGGGGTTGTTCTCCAGGGGGCCCAAGTCGATGACCGCGCCGTCGGCGGCCACGTCGTTGCCGCCTTCCCAAGCCAAGCCCTTCACGGAACGGATGGCGCGCTCGGGGTAGCCCTTGTCGATCATGTAGGTCTTGATGGTGTCGGCGCGGTTCTCGCTCAGCACCAGGTTATGCTCCCAGGAGCCCAGCTTGTCGGTGTGGCCGACGATGGTGACCACTTCCTCGCGCGGGGTCGCCTGAAACTCCTTGATCAGGTCGTCCAGCTTGGAGAGCTCTTCGGGGTTGCGGATGTTCTCCAGCCGGTAACGGTCGAGCTCGAACAATAGACGCATGACCAGCGGGGTATGGGGGGTGAAGCCGCAAGGCTCCAGGTTTTCGCCCTCGACGCCCTGCCAGCACTCGCCGTAGGGGTTCACCCAGGCGGTGGTGGTCGGCGTGGACTTCCAGTAGGTGTCCATTTCTTCGGCCTTGACGCTGGGAGCGCCCAGGACCATGGCCATGGCCAGGGGGGCTGCCAGGGAGGCGACGCGGAAGGTACTCTTCTCGTTGCGCATCTTTCGTTTCCTGTTCGATTGGTTGAGGGTGTTCTGTCGGGCAAACCGTGGGGAAATCGGGCGCCTGTTACAAAAGTACAACAGCGTCGGCTGGTTTCCTCGCCCGTGCGCGTAACCTCCCGACACGGCGGTTGGCTCAACTGGACGCTGGCGGCGTTGGATGACGGAACATTCGGACGTGCAGATTTTAGCCTACAACTAGCACAAAAGTGCAACTTTTTTTACTCGCGGAGGCATATTTGCAACGGGTGCACCATGCGAGCAACAGTGCGGCGAAAATCGGTCAGGCTATCCGCCGGGCTCCGCATAGGGGTTACCCTCGGTTGTAGCGAAATAGAGACGATCCGGTCGCTTCCATGCGCTGCAATTCATTGACCATACTTGCACCATCGGCGACGCTCGCCGAAGCAAGGCGCGCGAGGCAACGCAATGACCACTCCAAACCGCTGGCCTTTGGCTGCCCGGTTTCCGGACGGCCCCGACGATTTGTCTCAGGGGACGGCGGTGCTGGTCGGGCGGGCCGCCATCCGCGACGCCTGTTTGTGCCTGGCCCAAGGCGCTCGCCGCGAGCTCCTGATCTTGAGCCGCGACCTGGATCCGGATTTTTACGATCAGGCGCCCTTTCTGGCGGAGGTCCGGCGGCTCGCCCTGGCGACGCCCCATCTGCCAGTACGTGCGCTGGTATATGAGCCGCGGGTCGCGGTGCTGGCGGGTCACCGTCTGATCGATCTGGCCCGCCGCCTCTCCTCGCGCATCGCCATCCGGCGCGTGGCCGAAGATTTCCGGGACCGACTGGATGCCTTTCTGATCGCCGACGGCCGCGGCTACTGCCTGCGCCGACTGGCGGATCGCCCGGAGGCACTGGCGAGCTACGCGGCCCCTGGCGATGCGGGCCGGCTGCGCGCCGAGTTCGAGCCGATCTGGGAACGCAGCGATGCGGATACCGAGCTGCGGCGGCTTCACATCTGATCCCAATGTTAATCCAAAAAAATTCCGTGAGTCCTGTCCAGTCTTCACCCGACTGCCGCGGTCGTCGGGTTTGGCTGGCCGCGTTACGCTTGCTCTGTGCCCTGGCCGTCCCTGGGCTGGCGGTCTCGGCCGGCGACTATCCCTTGGAGATCATCGAGCTGCGGGCCCGACTGCCGGAGGACCTGATCCCGACCTTAAGGCCCCTGGCTGGTCCGGACGGGACTCTGCTCGGGTCCGGCAATCAGCTCTTCGTACGTGCCTCCCCGGCCCGGTTGGCCGACATCCGTCGCGCCCTGATCGCCCTGGACAAGCCTCCGCGCAGCCTGTTGATCCAGGTGCGCCAGAGCGGCAGCAATCAATCCTCCGGTCTGGGTGCGGGGGTGGGCATCGACGAGCCGGTAGGTCGGGACGGGCGCGTCCGTATCGGTTTGCCAGACCCCGGCGGCAGCCAGGCCGGAGTCTGGGCCGGTCAGGACCGGGCGAGCCGAAGCTTGAGCCAGGAGGTGCGCGCCCTGGACGGCCGTCCGGCCTTCATCGCGGTGGGCACGGAGCAGCCCATGCCCTATCGGGAGCGCGAGACTGGATCCCGGGCTGGCAGGGGCGGGACCACGGTTCGGGAGGGCACCTATTACCGGCGCGCCGAGAGCGGTTTCTATGTGATCCCCAGGGTGGTCGGCGATACGGTGACCCTGGAGGTCTCCGCGGGGACCGCCCAGCCGGACCGCCGGGGCGGGCTTGCCACCAGCGCGGCGGGCAGCCAGGTCCGGGGCCGGCTGGGCGAGTGGCTCCCTGTGGGCGCGAGCGTTGGGAGCGAGTCCCGCGCAACGGTCGGCGTTTTCCATGGGGCGCGCGGCGAGCGCCGCGCGCAGGGCCGCATCGATCTGCGGGTGTTGCCCCTGGACTGAGCCGGCCGCCGCCCGGACAATCGCGCCAGAGAAAACACGCAAGGGAGCCCGCCCATGTCCACGCCAGCCCCTATCGGCCTCGCCGACCCACCCCTGACGCCTGTCGAGGCACGCATCCTGGGATGCTTGATGGAGAAGCAGCGCACCACCCCCGAGCAGTACCCCCTGACCCTCAACGCCCTGGTCGCGGCTTGCAATCAGAAGAGCAGCCGTCACCCGGTGATGCAGCTGGAGGCGGGAGAGGTGGGGCACACCGTTAACCGGCTGCGCGACCGGGGACTGATCCATGCTGCGCTTGCCAGCCGCACCGAGCGCTACGACCACAAGATGGTCGGCACCTATCATCTGAGTCGGGAGGAGCAGGCGGTGCTCGCCGTGCTGATGCTGCGCGGACCCCAGACCTTGGGCGAGCTGCGCACCCATGGCGCACGTTTAGCGGAGCTTCCGGATCTCGGCGCGGTCTCGCAAGCCCTGCGCGGACTCATGGAGCGCTCGCCGTCCCTGGTCATGGAGCTGCCTCGCGCACCCGGTCGGCGCGAGGAGCGCTACCTGCATCTACTCTGCGGGACCCCCGGAATGGAGGATCTGGCAGCACTGGCAGCCGCGGGTGCCCCGGCTGCCGCTGCGGTCGGAGCCGCCGGCGAGGCCGATGGGCGCATCGAGGCACTGGAGGGAGAGGTCGCCCGACTGCGCGAGGAGCTTGATCGCCTCTGGGAGCTGACCGGGCTCGCAGACCGCCGAGAGTCACAATAGACCCAGGAAACTTGAGATTTTCGGTTTCCTGAAAAAGGTCCGCCTGGCTCGGATTAAGAAACCTGGCGACTCGCCGCCGACGGGTATGTCTCACCCGTTAGAGCCACCCCTTGCGCTTGAAATAGACGATCGGCAGCACCGCCGAGACCACCATGAGCACCAGGGACAGCGGATAGCCGATCTGCCAGGCGAGCTCCGGCATGTGCTCGAAGTTCATGCCGTAGACGCTGGCGATCAGGGTCGGCGGCAGGAAGGCTGCGGCGGCCACCGAGAAGATCTTGATGATCTTGTTCTGCTCGATGCTGATAAATCCCTGGGCCGCCTGGAGCAGAAAGTTTACCTTCTCGAACAGATAGTTGTTGTGCGGTAGCAGTGCGTCGATCTCGGACACGAGATATTTCAAGCGCTTGGCTGCGGCCTTGGATGCGCGCGCGCTGCGCAGCACGAACGCCAGGTCGCGCCGGGCGTCCATCAAACACAGACGTACCTTGCCGTTGACGTTCTCGTGTCCGGCGAGCCGCTCCAGCGCGTCCTCCAGGCTCGAGTCCGGGTCTTCCAGCACCAGCTTGCTGGTTTCTTCCAAGTCCCGGTAGAGCTCTTGCAGGGTGTCGCCCAAGTCCAGCACCGCGGTCTCGAAGAGCCCTGCGAAGAGCCCTAATGGGTCGTTCAACAGGTGGGGCTGGCGGCGTGCCCGGATGCGCATCAGCCGGATCGCCGGCACGTCCCGGTCATGGACCGTGATCAGGCGCCCGTCCGCAAACACGATCGTCACGCTCGTATTCTCGGGCCGGCCCTCCACCCAGTGCAGGAATAAGGTCGAAAGATGTATGCCCTCCTCGTCCATGAAGGTGCGCGTGCTCGCCTCGATCTCGTCGGCGTCGTCGCCCTCCGGGAGCTGGTGGGGAACCAAACCGGAGATCAGTGCGCGCTCTTCGTCGGTGGGCTCTGCCAGGTCGATCCAGGATGCCTCCAGGATGCGCTCCGGGTCCTCGATGACCTCGGTCGTCTGGTCTCGGTTTCTGTACGCGTAAAGCAATTTGGATTCCTCCAGCCCGGATCGGTCGCCGCCGGGGCACGGCCCGAGGACCGATCTGCCCAAGTGCGGCATCTTACCTAGAGCCGCGGCGGCTCGCCCACCGGCGTCCGATCGTCCGCCGAAATCGACCCCGGGTCAGACGATCGTCCATCCGTCAAGAACCGTCACGGTACGCGGAAACCATCGAGCTTGGTCGAGGGTCAGATCGTATAACCTAGCGGCAAGGTGCGGAATGCCTCATGAAACGGCTGAGCTTCAAGGTCTGGCAGTGGATGGTCGCCTGGTTGACCCGGGAGGGGGAGCCACACGAGATCCCCTTGTGCGATTTCCCGCGGCTCTCCCAGGAGCTCAAGATCGGCGATGTGCTCCTGGTGGAAGGGCGTACCCGCATCGGCGGTGTCATCAAGATCGTCACCCAGAGCGCCTGGACCCATAGCGCGCTCTATATCGGTCGGCTCCAGGATATCCAGGATCTGGCCCTGCGCCGACTGGTGGCCCAGTTCTATCAGGCCGACTACGGGGAGCAGCTCCTGATCGAGGCCATGCTCGGGGAGGGCACCCGGGTCAGCCCGCTCTCCAAATACCGGCGCGAGCATTTGCGCATCTGCCGACCCCAGGGTCTGTGCCCGGACGACGCCCAGCGCGTGATCGCCTATGCGATCCGCCGGCTTGGCAACGACTACGACGTGCGCCATTTGCTCGACCTGGCGCGTTTCTTCCTACCTTGGGCGATATTGCCCCGACGTTGGCGCTCCACCCTGTTCGAGGCGCGCGCCGGCGACACCACCCGCAATCTCTGCGCCTGTCTACTGGCCGAGGCCTTCGACTCGGTGGACTTCCCCATCCTGCCATTCGTCGAGCGCCGCGACGACGGGAGCCTGCGCTTCTTCAAACGCAATCCGCGGTTGTTCGTGCCCCGGGACTTCGACTACTCGCCCTATTTCCACATCATCAAGTACCCATTTCTGGGTTTGGACGACTTGGGAGTCTACCGCAGCCTCGCCTGGTCACGCTCGCCGCTCGTCTACAGCGACAGCGGGCGCTCGTTCCGTGCAGCATTAAGCTTCGCGCGCACGAGCGGACAGCCCCCGGCGCAGCGGCGCGGCGATCTGGAAGACCCCGATGCCCAGGGTGCCGTTCCCGCCGCGGTCCCCACCAGGAGCTTGGGCCGGTCCGGGACCTCCCCGATCCTCTCCGCGTTGCGACCGCGCCGTCGCCGGGGGCACATCGCATGACCGCCCTGACTGTCGTGCTGTGGGGTCTGCTTTCAGCCCTGGCCGCGGCTGGCGCGGCGGCTGCGGTGGTCCTGGCCGTCCCGGCCCTGCGCCGGCCACTGGTGGCCCGCCCCCTGCTCGCCCGGTTCCGGCAGGTGCTGCCCGCCATGTCGCGTACCGAGCGGGAGGCACTCGAGGCGGGCGGCACCTGGTGGGATGCGGAGCTGCTCTCCGGCCGCCCGCGCTGGCAACGGCTCCTTGAGCTGCCTCCGGCACGCCTCTCCGGGGACGAGCAGGCATTCCTGGACGGGCCGGTGGACCAGATCTGCCGCCTTCTGGACGACTGGCGGATCAACCAGGACCAGGATCTCCCCCCGGAAGTCTGGTCGCTGATCCGCCGGGAGCGACTGTTCGGGCTGGTCATCCCTAAGGTCTACGGGGGTCACGGTTTCTCCCACTATGCCCACTCCCAAGTGGTGATGCGGCTCGCGAGCCGCAGCATCGCTGCGGCGGTCACCGTGATGGTGCCTAACTCACTGGGGCCTGCGGAGCTCTTGATGCGCTACGGGACCGAGGCCCAGCGCCGACGCTATCTCCCGCGGCTCGCCGCCGGGGACGAGATCCCCTGCTTTGCGCTGACCGGTCCCCAGGCGGGGAGCGATGCCGCTGCCACGCCGGACATCGGGGTGGTCTGCAACGGGACCTGGGACGGCCGCACGGCGCTCGGCATCCGTCTGGATTTCGAGAAGCGCTATATCACGTTGGCGCCCATCGCCACACTGATCGGGCTTGCCTTCCGGCTGCGGGACCCGGAGCGGCTCTTGGGGACCGATCCGGAGCCTGGGATCACCCTGGCACTGATCCCTGCCTGCACCCAGGGGATAGACCGGGGTCGGAGGCACCTACCGCTCGGGATTCCGTTCCACAACGGACCGATCGTCGGGCGCGGGGTCTTCATCCCGCTCGATTGGGTCATCGGCGGCCGCGACGGCGTCGGGCGGGGCTGGACCATGCTCATGGAATGCCTGGCCGAGGGCCGCGGGATCTCGCTCCCGGCGCTCGCGACCGGTGCCGGCAAGGTCGCCGCCCGCTACACCGGGGCCTATGCCCGCATTCGCCGCCAATTCGGCCGGCCCATCGGGGACTTCGAGGGGGTGGAGGAGCCGCTGGCCCGGATCGCCGGACGCACCTATCAGATGGACGCGGGTCGGCGGGTCTTCCTGGCAGCGCTCCAATCCGGGGAGCGGCCGGCGGTCCTGTCCGCTGTGCTCAAGTATCACCTGACCGAGCGCTTTCGCCTGGTGGTCAACGATGCCATGGACATCCAGGGGGGTAGCGGAATCTGCCTGGGACCGTCCAACCTGATCGGGCGGGTCTATCAGGCGATCCCCATCGCCATCACGGTGGAGGGTGCCAATATACTCACTCGCAGCCTGATCGTGTTCGGCCAGGGTGCGTTGCGCGGACACCCTCATGTCCGCGACGAGCTGGCCGCCGCCCATGACCCGGATTCTTCCCGGTCACTGGCGCGTTTCGACGGTGCGATGGTCGCCCATGCCGGATACCTGACCCGCAACCTACTGCGCACCCTGGTCATGGGTCTTACCCGCGGGCGCGCCGCACGCACCCCCATCGACGGGGAGACCGCGCACTATGCACGCCGGTTGGATTGGCTGGCCGCCGCCTTCGCGCTCAACGCGGACCTGTCCATGATGACCTTGGGTAGCAGCCTCAAGCGCCGGGAGCGGCTGTCCGCACGATTAGGGGACGTCCTGAGTCTATTGTTCCTCGGGAGTGCAGTCATCAAGCACTTCGAGGATCAGGGCCGCCCCGCGGCCGATCTGCCTCTGGTCCGTTGGGCCATGGAGGACCACCTGCGCGGCATCCAGGAGGCGTTTCTCGCCCTGTGGCGCAACTTCCCCAACCGCAACCTGGCTAGGGTCCTGCGGCGCCTGACCTTCCCCGCCGGACTGCCTTTCCGGGGCCCGGACGACGCGCTGGATCGCCGGGTCGCCCGTCTGATCCTGGAGCCCGGGGCCTCCCGCGACCGGCTCACGGAGGGCATTTATCGCACCCGCGACCCAACCCAGGCGGCCGGCAGGCTGGAGCTGGCCATGGAGGCGACTGCCCGTGCAGCGGGTGCCGAACGTCTGCTTAAGGAGGCGGCGGCACGCGGACAAGTCTCCGGGATGCGCGATACGCAGTCGCTGCGCCAGGCCCAGGATGCCGGGGTGCTGCGGGCCGACGAGGCTGCGTCAGTGGCCCGGGCGGAGCAGCGGTGCGCCGCGGCGATCGCCGTGGACAGCTTCGCGGACCCGCGCACCGCCGCACCGGAGGCCGAGGCCAGGGCGCAGCGGAATGCGGCCTGAGCCGCGGTCGCAGGACATGACGCGTTTGCGCGTGCTCCGCGGTTCGATTCGAGAACGGCAGTAAGCCAGGAGGACAGACGATGACCGCAACCCAAACCCAGCCCCGGGGCGCTGGCGGCCAGGCCCGCACCGTTTATCTGGTGGACGGGCTGCGCACACCGTTCCTCAAGGCGCGCGGCACCCCGGGTCCGTTCTCCGCCGCGGACCTGGCGGTCGGTGCCGGGCGGGCGCTCCTGGTGCGCCAGCCATTCCCGCCGGACGCCATCGACGAGGCGATCGTGGGCTGCGTGGCCCCGGCACCCGAGGAGTCCAATATCGCCCGGGTGGTGTCGCTGCGTCTGGGCTGCGGGGAGCGCACCCCGGCCTGGACCGTCCAGCGCAATTGCGGCTCCGGACTCCAGGCGGTGGATTGCGCCGCTGCTGCCATCGCAAGCGGCCGGGCGGATCTGGTCCTGGCCGGCGGCACCGAGGCTATGAGTCACGCGCCGGTGCTCTTCGGGCGGGCCATGGTCGAATGGCTGGGGCGCTGGACCCAGGCGCGGACCCTGGTCTCCCGGGGGCGCCTGATCGCCAGCTTTCGACCTAGGGACCTGACCCCGGTCATCGGTCTGCTCAAGGGGTTGACGGACCCGGTCGCCGGCCTCTCCATGGGCCAGACCGCCGAGCAGCTCGCCTGGCGCTTGCGAATCTCCCGCGCGGCCATGGACGCCTATGCCGCGGAAAGCCACCGGAGACTGGGCGAGGCGCGCGCGCGGGGCGCGCTGGCCGCCGAGATCGCGACCCTGTTCGATCGAAACGGCCGGTCCTACGACTCGGACGATGGCTACCGGGCAGATACCGACCCTGACAAGCTCGCGCGGCTGCGTCCGGTCTTCGACCGACCCACAGGCTCGGTCACCGCCGGCAACAGCGCCCAGGTGACCGACGGGGCGGCCATGCTGCTCCTGGCCTCAAGGGCGGCGGTGGAGCGTCACGGGCTGCCGGTCCTGGCCCGGGTGGTGGATACCCAGTGGGCGGCTCTGGACCCCGCCGAGATGGGTCTTGGGCCGGTGCATGCACTGGCCCCTCTGCTCGCCCGGCACGGGCTCGCCGCCGCGGACCTCGACCGTATCGAGATCAACGAGGCATTCGCCGCCCAAGTCCTGGCCTGCGTGGCAGCCTGGGAAGATCCGCAATACCGCCGCGACCGGCTGGGACTGAAGGACGCGCCGGACCGGGCACTGGACCCCATCGATCCTGGGCGACTCAATCCCGACGGCGGGGCCATCGCCATCGGGCACCCGGTGGGTGCGAGCGGTGCGCGGCTGGTGCTGCACCTGGCCCTGTCGCTCAAAGATCTGGGGGAGGGGCGCGGGGTGGCGAGCCTCTGCGTGGGCGGGGGGCAGGGTGGGGCGGTCCTGTTGGAGCGGGACCGGGAGTGCGGTCCGGGTCCCGGAGAGCGTGCCGGCCACGACGACGGGGGTGTGCCATGAGCGGCCATTGGCAGATCCGGCTTGACGCGTCGACCCGGGTCCTGTGGCTGGGGCTCGACGTGGCGGACCGGCCCATCGCTGTACTGTCCTCCGAGGTCTTGGAGGAGCTCGCGCAGCGACTGGACGAGATCCAGGCCGGGGCGGCGATCGACCCGCCCCTGGGACTGGTGGTCTATTCGCGCAAGGAGTCCGGATTCGTCGCCGGGGCCGATGTGGCCGAATTTGCCCAGGTCGCCGAACCCGAGCAGGCGGAGGCCCGTATCCACCAGGTGCATGCGCTGTTCGACCGCATCGAGTCCCTGCCTTGCCCGACCCTGGCCATGATCCACGGGGTCTGTGTGGGCGGCGGGCTGGAGCTGGCGCTTGCCTGCCGCTATCGCATCGCAAGCGACGACCCGACCACCCGCATCGGGTTCCCGGAGGTGCGGCTCGGGATCTTCCCGGGCTTCGGCGGTACCTGGCGTGCGTTGCGCACCCTGGGACCCCTCCCGGCCATGGATCTGATGCTCACGGGACGCCAGATCCAGGCCCGGGAGGCCGCGCGGCTCGGGCTGATCGACCGGCTGGTGCCGCGCCGCCAGCTCGAGCCCGCCGCGCTGGATCTGCTCCGCGAGGCCCCGCCGCCCCGGCGTGCGTCGGCGGGTCAGCGGCTGCTCAACCTTTGGCCGCTGCGCCAGACGCTCGCCGCTCGGATGCGCCGGGAGACAGCGCGGAAGGTCCGACCCGACCACTACCCGGCCCCCTTTGCACTGATCGAGCATTGGCGGGTCGCCGGGGCCGACCGGGAGCGGCTCCTGGAGTCGGAGGCCCGGCAGGTGCCGGGGCTGCTGCTCGGGGAGACCAGCCGCAACCTGTGCCGGATCTTCGCGCTCCAGGAGCGACTCAAGGGTCTGGCCGACCCCGGGGTGGCTCGCCCCCGGCATCTGCATGTCGTCGGGGCCGGGATCATGGGCGGTGACATCGCCGCCTGGGCAGCCCGCTGCGGTCTGCGGGTGACGCTCCAGGATCTGTCGCTCGACCAGCTTGGGCGCAGCCTCGCCCGCGCCCAGACGCTCTTCAAGGATCAGCTCCGCGACCCGCGTCTGGTGCGGGCGGCCTCCGACCGTCTGATCCCTGACCCCCTGGGCCAGGGACTGCGCAGGGCGGATCTGGTCGTCGAGGCCATTGTGGAAGACCTGGCGGCCAAGCAGGCGCTGTTCGCCGATCTGGAGCGGCAGGTCGGTCCCGAGGCGGCGCTCGCGACCAACACGTCGAGCTTCCCCCTGGAGCGTATCGCAACCGGGATGGTCCGACCTGGGCGGCTGATCGGGCTGCATTTCTTCAACCCGGTGTCGCGCATGCAGCTCGTGGAGGCAGTCCATGGACCGGACACCGAGCCGGCGATGCTGGCGCGCGGGCTGGCCGCAGTGCGCGCACTGGACCGATTGCCGCTGCCGGTCGCCAGCCGCCCCGGGTTTCTTGTCAATCGGGTGTTGATGCCCTATCTGCTGGAGGCGGTCGATCTGCTCGAAGAAGGGGTCCCGGCCATGCTGGTGGACCGGGCCGCTGTGGAGTTCGGGATGCCCATGGGACCGCTCGCCCTGGCCGACTCGGTGGGGCTCGACATCTGTTTGGCGGTGTCCGAAAAGCTGGGTCAGGCGCTCACGGTTCCTGAAGAGACCCCGGCGCGGCTACGACAAATGGTCGAGTCGCGCCTGCTTGGGCGCAAGGCGGGGCGCGGGTTCTACCGCTACCGGGCGGGCCAGGCACTGCCCGAGCCCATCCCCCGCGGTGCGCACGCCCCTGCCGACCTCACCGAGCGGCTGGTCTTCCGGCTGCTCAACGAGTCGGTCGCCTGTCTGCGAGAGGGACTGGTAGCGGACGCCGATCTGCTCGACGCGGGGGTCGTCTTCGGCGCCGGATTCGCCCCCCACCGCGGCGGACCCATGCATTACATCGAGCAGGGCGGATGGGCGCGCATGCGCGAGCGGCTGCAATCGCTCCAGCAGGAGCACGGCGGACACTTTCGGCCGGACCGGGGGTGGAGCCAATTGGTGCGGGTCTAGGAGCCGCCGGCATTCAGAAGCGTAATTGTCCGCAGATATAGGTCTTTTGTCACAGCCCACTCGTGGGAGATAGCTGCCATGCTGCTGTTCCAACACGATACCGAGGCCCGCACCCCCCGGGTCGGGTCCGGACATGTCATTTCAGCCGCGGAGGCCGGGTCGCTGTGCGGGCTACTGATCGCGCGCGCCCGTCGCACCCCGGCCGCCCCTGCCTATCGGCGCTGGGACCCAAAGGCCGAGCGCTGGGTCTCCGATACATGGGCCCAGACCCTGGCCGAGGTCGGCCGCTGGCAGCGCGCACTGGAGCGAGAAGACTTAAGCCCCGGGGACCGGGTTGCCGTTCTGATGGGCAACCGGCCCGAGTGGGTTCATTTCGACCTGGCCGCGCTGGGGCTCGGGCTCGCCACCGTCCCCCTCTACCCCAACGACCGGCCGGATTCGGTACGCCATATGCTGGACGACTCGGGCGCCCGACTGCTCCTGATCGAGACCGGCGCCATGTACGCGGGGCTTGCCCCCATCGCCGACACCCTGGCCGGGCTCAAACGGCTGCTGGTCCTGGAGCCCACCGCCGGTCAGTCGCCCGAGGGCGCCGTGGTCGTGGCCGATTGGCTGGGGGAGGATACCCGCGAGCCCCCGCAGGACCGGGTAAGTGCGCCCCAAACGCTGGCCACCATCGTCTATACGTCCGGGACTACCGGTCCGGCCAAGGGTGTAATGCTGACCCACAGAAACATCCTGTGGAATGCGGAGGCCGCGTGCGTCCGGGTCGCAGTGCGATCCAATGACCTGTTTCTATCCTTTCTTCCGCTCTCCCACACCCTGGAGCGGACCGCTGGCTATTACCTGCCGCTGATGGCCGGTGCCTGCGTCGCCTATGCCCGCTCCATCGCCCACTTGGGCGAGGACCTGCTGAATGTCGAGCCAACGGTCCTGATCGCCGTGCCGCGCATCTTCGAGCGCGTCCATGCCCGGGTGCGCGACCAACTCGACGCCGGCCCTCCGGCCCGCCGCCGACTCTTCGAGCGGGCGGTCGATGTCGGCTGGCGGCGCTTCCTGCACCGTCAGGGCCGAGGCCAGTGGGCTCCCGGGCTGCTGCTCGCCCCGCTGCTCGACCGGCTGGTGGGTAAGAAGATCCGCGCCAGGCTGGGCGGGCGGATACGGGTGGCGGTATGCGGCGGCGCGCCCTTGTCGCCCAAGATCGCCCGCACCTTTATCGGGCTCGGGGTGCCCCTGATCCAAGGCTATGGGCTCACCGAGACCAGCCCTGTCGTCAGCGTCAACACCCTGGAAGACAACCGTCCGGAAGGGGTGGGCACGCCCCTGCCCGACGTGGAAGTCCGCATCGACCGCTACGACGAGCTCCTGGTGCGCTCCCCCGGGATCATGCGCGGCTACTGGGGCCAACCGGCGGCCACCGCCGCGGTCATCGACCGGCTGGGCTGGCTGCATACCGGAGACCAGGCCAGACTCGCATTCGGGCACATCTTCATCACCGGCCGGATCAAGGATATTCTGGTCCTGTCCACCGGGGAGAAGGTCCCCCCATCCGATCTGGAGTCGGCCATCGTCGGAGACAGCCTGTTCGCCCAGGTCCTGCTGATCGGCGAGGGCCGACCATTCCTCTCGCTGCTGACGGTGCTCGATCCGGACGGCTACGCGCGGCTCGCCGCGGCCGAATCGTTGCCGGAGAGCCTAGCGCAGGCGCGCGCAGACCCCCGCCTCGAAGAGACCCTGCTGCGGCGCATCCAGGCCCGATTGAGCGACTTTCCCGGATACGCGACCATCCGCCGGGCGATTGCGGTAGAGCGGCCCTGGACCGTCGAGGATGGGTTGATGACACCGACGATGAAGCTCAAGCGCTCGCGCATACTGAGTCAGTATGCGGACGAGGTCGAACAGGCGTATTCGGGGCATCGGTGAGCGAGGGCGGTTTCACAAGTCGCCGAACAGGGTCCGCTTATTCTTGGCGAGCATCTCGCACATGGGAGCAGCATGCGACCCCCTGTCGATGGCACATTGAGGACCGGACAGGGGCAGAAATATTTCCGGCCCCATCGGCGGCAGGCCCAGCATTTCCAGTGTCACGGCATCCAAAACGCCTTCCGTTCTCAGCAGGCCATTGCGTAGCTGAAAAGTGTCGAGTGCAGCAACCGTCGCCTTGTCCGCCTTGCCTGCGAACGGGACCGTCTTGTAGGTCACATGCTTCTTGCGCTTCTTGTCGCGCCACACGTTTTTCTTGGTCGGCTGTGTCAGAAGTCCCTGTGCGGCCAGCGCAGTCTGCAACATGGCAATGCGAGGCGCCGCCGACCGCTGCAACCCGGCCGGCATTTTTCCGATGCGGCTCAGGTTTGGGGCGTCGGCAAAGGATGCCTGCTGGCAAGCCTGCAATGCGGCATACCGGGCAATGCGCCGGTCATAGATTTCGAGCGCAATCCGTTCGGCGGGCATCAGCAGATTGCGATGCGCCGGATCGTCCGGCTCGTCCTTGCCGACCTTTTTGCGGAAATGGCGCAGGGCCTTCTGCACCTGCGGATTGGCGGTGCTGGCCTCCCGAACCTTCGCAGGCAACATACCCAAGTGATGCAGTGCCGACAATGACTCCGGTGGAAGCGTATCGGTCGGTTGATCATCGCCCTGATTGACCAGTGCGGCGAGGCGCTGTCGATAGTGCTCAGTCTCGTCCCGGCTGAGCGGGCCCGTCACCAGTGCCTCGGGTACCAGCACCGTCCGCCCGTTCTCATGGCGAAACGTTGCCGCGTCGGACACCTGCTCCGGATCGAAAGCCCACTGCGGCATATCGCCGCCCTTCAATCCGAACCCGACCCCATACTTGGCCCGCACCAGCGCCGGCTGGTCCTCGGCCCGGACGCGCCTTGCCAGATGTTCCATGAGCTCCGCCCACGTATAGGGCTGGGTCTGTCCTTTGCCGTCGCGGTAGAACATTCCGAGGTTGCCGGTCACCGTGGGAGAGTTGGCGGGCAGTCCCCACTCGGACGAAACCGGCGGCGGAGTCTCTGGAATCGCCGGGTAAAACAGAACGGACTCGGGCATAGCCAAAGGCAGGGACTGGAGCTCGGCCGCCGCTCTCGCCATTGCCCTTGTCCTGTCTACTGCCCGTCGCTCCGGCCTAATTTCCAGCCCCCACGCCGGGGTAACCAGCGGGGGCGCGACTGGAGCAATCCGGAACCTGACCGCTGGCTCGGCAACCATCGGCGGCCGGCTCATTCCGGCCGCCTCTGCCCTGATGGATGCCATCAGGTCGTCTCCTGCGAATCGCTCCGGCTGTGTTTCCAGCACTGGAGCCGTCGCCTCGACCGGCTTGACGCTTAGGGTGTCCCGGGCCTCGCCCCGTGCGAGCGCCAGCACCCGTTTGCCCAGTCCTTTCCCCAGAAAAGTGGAATAAATAGTCTTCTTCGGGCGTGGTCGCGCCGGTGTCAACGCTCAGATAGTGTTTCGCAAAGGCCAATACTGCGAAATTGTGACGCAGGAGCTGGAGTTCCTCGTCCTCTGCACCCCGTTTGCCGTCCACCGTTTCCTGAATCAGGCAGCGCACCTGTGCATCGGTGAACGGCCCATCCCCCAGATCCATGTGTTCGCGATCCGTTGCGGAATCTGCTTCGCTCGCCGCGAGCAGCTGCCTTCCGAATTTTTTGACGATGCTGTGAAACGTCGCGGGCTGGAACTGCCAGACCCCGGTCGCCGCACCCAAATTGCCGTTCTTCAGGGTGGGTCGGACGTGGTCGTTCCAGGTTCGGGCGCTTTCATGCTCTCCGGTGGCCAGTGCCTGTCCCAGACTGGCCCCGGTGCGTTCGGATACCTCCAGAAGAATCGCCATCTGCCGGGGCGAAATATCCTGCGCCCTGTCATAGTTTCGGGATTGGCCGGCCGACATGGCCCGATATGTCGCGAGCGCAACCTGAGGGGGGCTCCCGTCCCCTGAATACACGGCAGAAGTGATCGCAACGTCGGTCGCCGAAACCGCCGGAAGAGCAAATGCAGCAGCCGCGGCGAGTCCGCCGAGGAGTCTTGGGTGCTTCATCGCGATTTTAGCCATTTAAGCGTCCAACGCGGGCACTGGGTTTTGGGTCGACCGGCAGCTCTCGGGAGGGCGGGGTACAAGGAGCGTGGAGCTGTCCTCGCAGGCACCGAGCGCGGGACGGTTCAACGAGGCTCGAGGCAGATGGGATGACTCGGTCTCTTGCACGATCGACTAAAACGTCTGAAGCGACCGCCGATGTCCTGGCTGCCCGCCTCGATTGTAGCGGCTTTGTTGCCGACGAGGGCGCTCGCCATGGTAGGCAGCTGGGACCGCAGAGCCGTCCCGCGCCGGGGCGGCCGGCGCATGGCTCCGCGCCTGACCGCGCCCCCGCGATGTGCGAGAATCCGTCGCGTGGTCCGGCTGCCTGCGATGCAGGACCACATTGAGGATAGACCCACAACGCCCCCTGAAACCCGAGCGCTTCAGCCTGCCGAGCTACCGTGCGGCGGCGCCGAGGCCATCGACGCGAGGCACCCGAGACACCGATGAGAGACCCGGCACACCCAGAGCCACAGCCCTTAGACCAGTGGCGGCTCGCGATCCGCGTGGTCGCCATGCCTGCGGATACCAATGCCTATGGGGATATCTTCGGCGGCTGGATCATGTCCCAGGTGGACGTGGCCGGCAGCACCGTCGCCATCGAGGCGGCGGTCGGACGGGTCGCCACGGTTGCGGTCAAGGAGTTTCGCTTCCTTGCCCCGGTGCTGGTCGGCGATTTGGTTGAGCTGCACGCCCGGCTGGTCAAGATCGGCAAGACGTCCATTACCGTAGAGGTCCAGGCGTGGGCGCAGGGCGAGCCGGACCCGAAGAGCCGCCGTCAGGTTGCGGAATCTCTGATCGTCTACGTGGCGGTGGATGCGGAGGGGCGGCCGCGACACATCCGCGATCCGCTCTGCCATCTCGCCTGAGACTCGGCCGCATCGGTTGTCGACCGATTCGAATCTCTCCCAAGGCGGCGCGTCGATGTCCGCAGAGTCCCCCGTTCGCGGCTATCATCCGTCCGGTCCCCGGATACCGGGTACCCCGCCCAGGTCTGCGCTGGGCGTAGACTAGCCATCTCGTGCACAGCCAAGAGAGCCCTTAAGCCATGTTCGAAGCCACCAAGGTGGGACGCTCGGTCAGCAAAGAAGACTTCAAGGACCAGCAGGAGTCCCTGCGCACCGAGCTGCTTGCGGTCCAGCGCGAGCTGCGCCAGTCCAATATCCCGGTGATCGTGCTGGTCTCCGGTGTGGAGGCGGCCGGCAAGGGAGAGGTCGTGAACCGGCTCAACGAGTGGCTCGATACCCGGGGACTCCAGACCTACGCCTTCTGGGACGAGACAGACGAGGAGCGCGCCCGGCCCCGCTACTGGCGCTTCTGGCGCACCATGCCGCCCCGCGGCGAGATCACCATCCTGTTCGGCGGCTGGTATATGACCCCCATCGAGTACCGATTCCAGGGCCATTGCACCGACGCCGAGCTCGACGCGGAGCTGAACCGCATCGTCGACTTCGAGCGGATGCTGACCCAGGACGGTGCCGTCATCGTCAAGTTCTGGTTCCACATGTCCGAGGAGGATCAGAAGGCGCGATTGAAGGAGCTCTCCCGCGACGACCGCAGCCGCTGGAAGATGGCCCCGGAGAAATCCCGATTCGCCGAGCACTACCAAGCCTTCGAGCGGGTGGCCGAGCGGATTATCCTGCACACTGACCGAGGAAACGCACCCTGGCATCTGATCGAGGCCCAGGACCGGCGCTACCGGGACCTCACGGTCGGCAAGACCCTGCTCCACGCCATCCGCTCCAGACTCTCCGAGCCCGCCCCCGCGGACCATGGCCCCGGTGCGGGGAGTCCGGAGCTTCCCAACTGCGCGAGCGCCCGCATCACCCTGCTCGACCAGCTCGACTTGACCCGGCACCTGTCGTCCGACGACTACAAGTCGCAGATGAAGGAGCTCCAGACCGAGATCAACGAGCTGGCCTGGAAGGCCCATAACAGCAAGCGCTCCACCGTGCTGGTCTTCGAGGGGGTGGACGCCGGCGGCAAGGGCGGGGCCATCCGGCGCATCACCCGCACCATCGACGCCCGGCTCTATCGCACCATCCCGGTGGCAGCCCCCACCGACGAGGAAAAGGCCCACCACTATCTCTGGCGCTTCTGGCGCCACATCCCCCGCGCAGGCTACATCACCATCTACGACCGCTCCTGGTACGGTCGGGTCCTGGTGGAGCGCGTGGAGGGATTCGCGAGCGACGACGAGTGGCGGCGCGCCTATTCCGAGATCAATCGCTTCGAGGAGCAGTTGGTCGACAGCGGGGTCATCCTGCTCAAGTTCTGGGTGCACATCAGCCAGGAGGAGCAGCTCCGGCGATTCGAGGACCGGGCGGCGGTCCCCTATAAGCAATACAAGATCACCGACGAGGATTGGCGCAACCGCGAGAAGTGGCCTCAGTACAAGGATGCAGTGAACGAGATGGTCGTGCGCACCAGCACCAAGCACGCGCTCTGGACCCTGGTGGAGGGCGACGACAAGCCCTATGCCCGGGTCAAGGTGATGCGAACCATCTGCGAGACGCTCAAGAGCGCAATGGCTACCGAGCGCACCCCGATCGCGGGCTATATCCCCTGCGGCGACAAGCGTCCGGGGGAGCTACAGGAGCGGGCGGCTGCCCCGGCCCCGGACAAGAGCACGCTCGCAGCCACTGACAAAGCGGCGACGAAGGCGGCGGACAAGGCGGCCGAAAAGGCAGCGGAAAAGGCCGTCGCGAAGGCGGTGGAGAGGGTCGCGGCCAAGGAGCCAGACAAGACGGCTGCCAAGCCGGGCGAGAAGGGCGCAAAGTCCCCGGACAAGGCCAAGACCTGACGCCTGACCGGACCATGAAGACCCATCCGCTGCTCGCATTCGTCCTGGGACTCTGGATCGGGGGCACCGTCTTCCTGGGGTCTGTGGTCTATTACAACTTCGCAGGCTTAGACGACATCTTCGAGCGCAACCCTAGGCTCGCCGCACACGCCGGATTCGACCCCGCCGACATAGAGGCCAAAAAGACCAGCCTGATCTGGGTCCACTCCGCGGAGCAGAACCGGGTCATCTTTCATTACTGGAACCGCACCCAGATCGTACTGGCCGCCCTGGCACTGATCCTCGCGATCCGCTGGCGGGCACGCTGGCTACCCACCGCGCTGCTTGCGATCGCGCTGGGGCTCGCGATCCTGCTCCACCTGGGGCTGGAGCCACAGATCGTCGATCTGGGCCGCCAGCTCGACTTCATATCCCGTGACCCGCCCCCGCCGATGCTCGAGCCCTTCGGGCAGGCGCATCGCAATTATTTCATCGCCGAGACCGCCCGGCTCGCCGCGGTGCTCCTTGCCGCCACACTGCTCTTTTGGGGCGGCCCGCGACCGCCGCGTCCGGCTTAGGGTACATTATTCGGTATCGCGCAGGACCTGTGCGCGAAGAGCGGTTGCCCAGTCCAAGTGTTTGACGTGAGCAAAATAGCTGTCTGCGGTTACCTTTTTGCAGTCGTCGAAATTCCATACCTGAACAACCCGTTGCTCCCACCAGAATTGCGGACGGACGCAAACGTCGGGAGGTAGTACGGAAGTCCACAGCAGTTCGTCGTTGGGCTCAGCAACCCCGGTCGAAAAGCTGCGCTCCATCTCCGCTAGCCAACTCTTTCCAGCATAATAGATCCCGCAATTGACGGTTGCCCAGTAATTCGGGATATGGATAAATTTCGGTGTCCCCGCGTGGCGACACCAAGACCAGAAGGCGGAGTCCGGCGCGCGCAGTATGACGGTGTCCCAGTCGACCCAAAGAAACTCGCCGAATGTCCGCAGCGCCCATCGGCACATCCAGTGCTTCATCTTGTGCGCGGCATCCCGGACGATATCGGCGGGTGCGTCGTCGAAGACGCGGTGTACTTGCAGCCCGAATCCCTCAAGTAGCCGCGCCGATGCCGCGTCCCCGGCGAGGACGATCAGGTCATGTCGATAGCTTGGATTAACTTCCAGGCTCAGCGGGATTTCTTTCAGGGTCACGCGGGGAGGAGACGAGACCCCGGCCCGCGTGTAGGGATACAGACCTGCAATCATCGGCACAGACATGCTGCCTCCTCTTCCACGTTCCAGCCCCCGAGCGCGGTGCGTTTGAATCGTTCGAGCATCCCAGCACGCATGTCCGCGGACTGCCCCATAAATACGCGCCAGACCTCGGCCTCTTCCTCGGGCGGGACGATAAACTGAAGCTCTGCTGCATAACGTCTCATCCGCTCCAGGGTGGCGAGCGCATACTTCCAGTTCACAAGCGGCTTGAGCAGCCGCACTTCCCGACGCTCGACGCAGGCCGGCGCGAGCGGATGGACTCGTGCGGCCCAGTGGTCTCCCGGGCGATGCTCGACGCCGATCGCCGAGAGCGCCAGATCGAAGCGGCCAAGCCGCTCGTCCAGCGTTGCAGGCTCGGTCTGGTGCGGGACCTCGACCACCCGCCCGGCGATCTCGAAGGCATCGGCGAAGGGGCGCTCGGTCGAGCGCCGCGCGCCTCGTTCCAACAAGGTCGAAACCAGACGCGAGCGGTCCTCGGCGGACGGCGCCCAAAGGTCGAGATCCCGCGGCGCGCGCCCGGTCAGGAGCGTCTTGAAGGCCCCGCCGGCGAGAAAGAAACGCGCCCCGCTGTCGAATCCCAGCGTTGCGGCTATCTCGCGGCGGGCCAGCTCGATGAGGTCCGCGGGGCCGAACCCGCACAGTGCGGCCGGGATACCATGGCGCTCATGTTCGCGATAAGCCGCATGCACCGTGTCTGCTGCGCGCCAGAACAAGGCCCCCTCCAGGTACCAGGGCCAGTCGTCCGTCCCCAAAGGTTTTTCAACGATCCAGGCCGTCGTGGCGGTTACCAGAGAGTCGTGTGTGACGAAGACATGCACGCCCGGGGTGCCGTTGGCCGCGGCGAGCATGTGGTGGACGAGGAAGCGCGCGGCGCAGTCGGGCCGCGCCATGCCCGGCAGCGCTTGCGACGATTCAACGAGCCGCTGCATGATGCCTGCATGCCCCAGAGACTCCCAGAGCAAAGCGGCCCGGCGGCTGTCGAGGACATAGACGCCCGGGTCGCCCAAGAGTCGGTCGGAGACGACGGGTAGATGCGCACCGGCGCCAGCGCAGAGCGCTTCGGCCGTTTGCACGCACCGCAGGAGCGGGCTGGCGTGGATCGAGCGCAGCCTGGGTCCCAACAATTCGCCAAGCTCGCGTGCGAGCTTAATCCCTGTCTCGGTGATCGGTAACGAATAGCCTGCATCTCCTGGCGGCAGTGCGTCGCGCACGGAATGTCTCAGCAGCAGCGCCGCGGGCCGGTTTGCGGGAATCCGCGCGAGCCAGTGCAGCACGGAGGGCGGAATGCGCCATTCGACGGTGTGGCTCATTGCGCCACTCCCACGACGATGGCGGGGAGCGCGTCTAAACGGCGTACCTCGCGGAAGCCGAATCCAGCACGCTCCATGAGTGCGGCGTATTCGTCGGCCGTGCGCTCCTGTCCGCCGGTCGCCATCAGCAGATGCAGGTCGCACAGACCTCCGGCCGCACCCTCGGCGGAAAGGACCATCTCTACAATGAACAGAGTCCCGCCGGCCGGTAATGCGGCGCGCGCCCGGGTCAGGATGCGCAGTGCCTGCGCATCGTTCCAGTCGTGCAGCACCCGGGCGAGCACCACCGCGTCCGCGCACAGGCACCAAGGGTCGAACAGGCTGCCGGCACGCAGCTCGATGCGCTCCGGGCAAGAGAGAAAGCCTGCTGCTTGCCCGACGACCTCGGGGCGCTCCAAGAGCACGATGCGAAGGTCGGGATAGCGCTCGGCCAGGGCCGATGCCAAGGCCCCCAAACCGCCGCCCGCATCTACAATCCGCTCGTCCCCGCGCAAGCCCAGCGCCTGCGGTACTTCGGCGTAGTCGTGTCGGGCATAGCTCAGCAGCATTCGATGATGCGCGGTGCACCGCGACTGCTCGCGTGCGACCTCGCCGAAAATATCCGGGGCCTGCCAGCCTCCCGCATCCCGGAGCGCATCCGGGAGCCCTTCCCACATCCGCGGGAAGAAGCGTGCGTATTCCCGTGCGGCACCGGCCAATGTCCAGGGATGCTCGGTGCGCAGCAGCTCGCCGCGCGCACTCGCACGCCAGCGATCGCCTTCGGGGGTCGCCAGAGAAAGCTCGGCCAGCGCGCGCAACAGACGCCGGGTGCGCTCGGGCTGCAAACCGCAGTGCCCGGCAATGGCCGCGACGTTTCCAGGCAGTGCCTCGAATACGCCGAGCTCGACCGCCGCGGCGATGGTCTGGGTGCGCCAGAATCCGACCAGATCGGCGGAGAGGGCGGCAAGCTCGCTGCGCAGCGGAGCCCGCAGCTCGATCAGGGTCGCGCCCGACTCGTCGATAACCTCCAGCCCGCCATCGAATCGCTCCACGCGCGCCTGGCCGTTGTAGAAGGGCTCCACGGCGGCGAAACGGCTGGCGTATCGGGCGATACCCGCGGCATCGATGTGCATCCAGCCGGATTCGTCGCGCGCCCGGGCGAAGCCTTTGTGAAAGGCGTCGAGATCGAGCAGCCAGCACCCGTGCGTCTGCGCGCCGGCGCGGTCGATGTGGGTCGAGCGCCCATCCTCGGCTTGGACCACGGCGAGCCCGTCGCGGAAGTCCCCCGCGTAGCGCCAGCGTTGCGGATATGCGGGTTCGCCGTTGCGCCCGATATGGAAGTAGCGGCCGTCGGGGTCGCGCACCGTGCAACGACCGTCCTGGAAGTTTCCGCACCAGTGGTGCCGCGCCGGATAGGTATCCCGCCCGCGAGGGTCGATATGATGCCAGCCGTCGGTATCGCGGACTGCCGCGAGCCCTTCGTAGAAGCCGAAGGTGCGGGTAAACCGGCGCGCATAGGCGGCTTGTCCGTCGGGGCGGATGTGCCAGGCCGCACCGCCCAGCCGTACCGGGGCCAGCCCGGGCGCATGGAATGCCAGCACCTCGTCGAAGCGCTCGCGATAGGCCGGCGCGTCCCCGCTCAGATGATGCGTGCCCGCGGTGGCGATGTGCATGTTCTGCCAGGTCATGGGGTCGCCTCCATCGGTTTGCGCATGTTGCAGCCGAGACAGAGTGATCGGTTGCGATAGGTCGCGAGCAGTCGGCGGTAGTCGCTGCCGCGCCAGATTTCCATCAGCCCTCGCTCGTGCAGACTCCCGAATTCGCCCAGGCCGCGCCGCTGGGCGTCCGGGGCGCAGCAAGGATCGAAGCGGCCGACGGCGCTGATCCATGCCTCTCGGCCCAAGAAGGGGCACGGGCTGCCCGGTGCGAGGTCCTCGCCCGCGTCTTCTTCGAGGACGAAGAGGTTGTCGAGCAGTATCGGGCGTCCGTCGGGCAGCCGGCGCTCATCCGTGGCGGCTTGCGCTGCTCGCACTGCCGCATTCCAGCGCTGGACGGACGCGGGACCGCGGCGTAGCGACTGGTCCGCAAGCTCCGGGAAGTGGGTCCAGACGTGATGCCCCTTAACGCGATCCACGCCCAGGTCGATCGCCAGGCGCACGATGTCCGCCAGCTCCTCGACGTTACGCTCCAGGAAGGTGAGCTGAAAGGTCACGCGCGCGCGGTTGCCGCCCTGCGCGGCGTGGCGGTCGCGCACGGCGACGAAGGTTCGGACGTTGGCCAGCAGCTCGTCCCAATCCGTCCCGAGCATGATCGACTCTTGGGTCTCCCGCGTGGCTCCGTTCCAGGAGATTTTCACGTCCGAGGCGATCGGCACGATACGCTCGGCCCACGCCTGTGCGCCGAGTCTGGGGAAGGTGCCGTTGGTCGTCAGATTCAGCTTGACGCCATGGGTCGCGCAGAGCGCCAGGATCGACTCGAAATGCTCGTAGAGCAGCGGCTCGCCCATAGTCGATGGGATGATCTCGCGCAGGCCGTGCGGTGCGGCCTCGGCGACGATGCGCTCGATCAGCTCGAACGGCATCGTGCGCCGAGTACGCCCCTCGGTCTTGCGCCGCACCTGGCTCTGGCTATGCGGGGAATGCTCCTCGCACATGATGCAGTGCAGGTTGCAGGTGTCCGGATTGGTATCGAAGGTGATCCGCCAGGGACCGGCATCCCGGGGTACGCGCGCGTTGTCGCGCCGTCGCAGCGCCTGCGCGTAGAGCCCTTCGACTGCGCGGACATGTGCGCCGATCTCGGGGATGTCCCCGCGCTCGTCGAGCAGGTACCCGCGCCCCCCCAACCGAACCGCCAGCGCCGGGTCGTCGATCAACTGCTGCATCCGCTCGGTCAGAGATGCGGGCGAGCGGTGCCGGAAAAGCAGTCCATTAACGTCGTGGCGGACATATTCGGTCATGCCCCCGGCATCCGCGGTGACCACCGGTACCCGGGCCTGCTGTGCCTCATGGATGACCAACGGCGAGTTCTCGACCCACACCGAGGGCACGACGATAGCATCGACCCGGTCGAATACCTCCCGGACGATATCGCGATTGCGATACTCCGTCAGCCATTCGATACGCTGCGCGAGCGGGGCGGGCAGTCCTTGCGTCATGGCCTTCAGCGCCTCGGTATCCTGACCCCGCGGCCTGCCCCAAATACGCAGCCGCGCCTCGCCGCGCACTGCGCCGAAGGCCGCGATCAGGTCTTGGATGCCCTTGGCAGGGATATGGGTGCCGATATAGCCGAAGGTGAATGGCTCGCCCGGCTCGCGCTGGCGTCCGGCCAGACGTGCGCGATCAAACCCGTAGTCGAGATAGACGAGCTTGCTTGCGGGCAGACCGAAGTCGTCGCGATAGCGCTCGAGCAGATAGCGAGAGGGGGCAATAAATAGATCGACCAGCTCGGCCAGCTCGCGGATATGCGCCATGCGTCGCCCCACCCAGTCGGTCCAATAGGCGCAATCGGCCGCGTGCTCGTCGGGCGCGCCGCTATAATAGCGGGCATAGCAGCGCTCGGCACACTTGCAGTCATCCTGGCCGTCGCAGGCGGCCCAGAGATCTTCCGGGTCCGCGGGGAACATCTGCATGAGCTGACCGCGCGGGCACATCAGCCAATAATCGTGCAGGGTATAAAGGATGGGGATCTCGCGGACCGCGGCCTCTGCGAGCAGCGAGGTCGATAGATGATTCAAATGACCGACATGGACGAGATCGGGGGCGGCGAGGTCCAGAACCTGCGCAAAACGCCGGTCGATCCCGGGCACCCGATAGCGATCCCGGTTCCTGGGATTGTTGACGAGATAGAGCGCGATGCGCGGATCGTCCGGGTCGCGCTCGACGCGCAGACGCGCGTCGGGCGCGAACGCGTCTTCCTCGCGGGTGAATACAGACACCGTGTGACGCTGCGCGAGCCCCTGGCACAGTGTCTGGGTATAGACCTCGGAGCCGGCGTTGTAACGCATCGGATAGCCGTGAATCACTTGCAGGATCTTCATGCCGTCATACCCTGGGTAGCGGATGCAGCAAGCGCGCTGCGGAAATCTTGGATCAGGCGGGCAAGCCCGTCGCCCACTGTCACTTGCGGCGACCAACCGAGCAGGTCGCAGGCGCGGGCCGGATCTCCGTAGAAGCTGGTCACGTCGTAGGTCCGCGGCGGGGCCTCTACGATGGGCGAGCGGCTGTCGGCGATTGCGACCGCCAGGTGCGCGAGCTGACCCAGGGTCGTCGGCTGCCCGGTCAGAAAATGGATCGGCGGCGGGGGCTTACCGCCTCGACTCAGATGCAGGACGAGCGCGACGATGCCGCGGGTCGCGTCGTCGATATGGGTGAAATCGAAGGTGTGTCCGGCACCGTCGACCCGCAGCGGGCGACCGAGTGCCGCGGCTCGGGCAAAGGCCGGAACGACGCGGTCGGCATGATCGGCGGTGCTGCCGTAGACGTTGGAAAGACGCACGACCGCGGCGCGCAAGCCATTGTTGCGTGCCGCGGCGACCAGTCGCTCGCCTGCGACCTTGGTCCGGCCGTAGAGATTCATCGCCTGCAAAGGCGAGTCCTCGCATACCGGCAAGGCGTCCGGCTGGCCGTAGACCTCGCGACTGCTCGCAAAGATCAACCAGGGCGGGTCCGGCCGGCGTCGGATAGCAGCGAGCAGATTGCGCAATCCGCCGATATTGATGGCCCGGCAACGGGCGGGATCGCGCTCGCCCCATACGACGCGCGAAACCGCGGCCAGGTGCACGACCCCGTGACAGCGCTTAAGTGCGGCAGCGACGCGCTCGGGGTCGCGAATATCCCCCGCATCCTCTCCATTGGCCCGCAGATCCAGTCCGACCACCTCGACATGGCGCCCCGCCAAGGCGCGGCGCAGTGCGCTGCCGATCAATCCGCAAGAGCCCGTAATCAGAATCCGATGGTGCATAAACGGCTTTCCCATAAGCGATACGATAGCCCCGACGCCGTGCGGCATCGGAGACGATGGGCATCCGATCTGGACGATCCGGATTAACGCGTGTGTTTCTTAAAGAAGTTGCGCGATGCAGGACACGCGGTCGGTGAGTCGAGCGTAGCGCCGCGACTGCAGTCGGTATCCGGAGGAATGGTTGGGTCGAGCGAGCGCCGGACATCGAGCGCGCACGATAGCGCGCCGTCGGCGGCGACCCCGCGGGAGCGATAATAGACCGGATGCGTGGGATTGAGCTGATTGGCGCGGTTATCGCGCGCGTGCTTGGGGCAGGATTTGGTCATGCGGTTTGCTCAGGTTATGTCTGCCCCGACCGTCATTCCCTCCGCGGGTCACGGAGGTCGCCCTGAGCAAAACAGGCGTGCGCGCAAGCGCCAATGTAGTCTAGGCAGATCGGTTTCGAGTCGTTTGCACTGGGGTACGTCTTCACCGGCGGTGCCGTCGCCTCCGACCCGAACCAGGAGGCGTAAAGAAGCGTATTCCAGCGACCAGAACCTTAATCCCAGATTGCGGAGGCTGTCAACAGGTGCAAGGCGCCCGGTCGCCGGGCTCAGGCAGCCATTGGCACGGCATCTGCGCCTTGGCGCCCGCCGCGCACCCGCATCCAGACCTTCTCGTGGAAGTAATAGGCGACCGTGTTGACCGCGGGCTCCACCAGGGCCATGGCGCCGCCGATCGCCAGGTCTCCCGTGAGTGTATAGGCCACACCGAAGGCGACCGAGAAGTGCAGGGCTGCGAAGGTCAGGGTCTTGATCATGGTTAGGTCTCGCTCGGGACCGGTTGGATTGATCAAGATGATAATGATTCTTAAAAATGACTCAAATCGCTAATGCTGCTCGCCATCATCGGGGATTCCTAGCATTACGCGGCACGGCCGGTTGTGCCTGCGCGGCCCGGTCCCCATGTCCGCGCCTCGCCCCAAGCTTTCGGCCGGAGGGTCCGGCGGTCCCCGGTCCTTTCCAGCCCTCGATCCCCGAGAGTCCCCATGAAAATCGCCTTGATCGTCTTAGGCGGCCTGATCCTGCTCGGCGTCGCAGCCATGGGCCTGTTCGTCTACGTGGTCCAGAACGTGGAGACCCCGAGCTACCGCACCCTGGTGCAGGACGGCGACTTCGAAGTCCGCGACTATCCAACGCTGATCGTGGCAGAGGTGCGCCGCCAGGGCGGTCGGCAGGAGTCGTTGAGCGAGGGTTTCGGCCCGCTCGCCCGCTATATCTTCGCCAAGGAGCGCGAGGGCGGGCGCATCGCCATGACCGCCCCGGTGATCCAGCAGCGGCCGGAGCCTATCGCCATGACCGCCCCGGTGACCCAGTCCAAGCTCGAGGGCGGCGACTGGGCGGTGCGGTTTATCATGCCCGCCCGCTATCGCCTGGAAGACCTGCCCGCCCCGGCCGGCCAGGACGTTCGGCTCTCCCAGGTCCCGGCCCGGCGCGTCGCCGCCATCCGGTTCAGCGGACGGACTACGGATGCGGTGCTGACCGAGAAGGAATCGGCGCTGCGAGCCTGGATGGCGGCCCGGGGTCTGAAGCCCGCCGCCGAGCCGGTCTTCGCCTATTACAACGATCCATTCACCCCCGGCCCGCTGCGCCGTAACGAGGTCCAGATCGACCTGGCGGCCGGCCCTAACGCGGAGACGCGCGCACCATGATGACCGATATCCCCGGGCACTTTGCCGCCGGCTGGCGCGCGGCCGTCGCCCGAAGCGTTGCCTGGGCGGTGGCCGTCCTCGCCCTGGCGACCATCGCACTCGCGCTCTGGCAGCTCGGCTCCGGCACTGCGGGGCTGGAGGTCACGCAGTCCCGGTTGGGCAGCATCCCGGTGACGGTCTATCGTCCGGCGGGCGCTGGACCATTCCCGACCGTGGTCGTCGCGCACGGCTTCGCCGGCTCCCAGCAGTTGATGCAGCCCTATGCAGTCACCCTGGCCCGCAACGGATACCGTGCGGTGACCTTCGACTTCCCGGGCCACGGGCGCAACCCGGAGCCCTTCGTCGCCCGCATCGAGGACGAGGCACGGCGAGTGAAGGTCCTGCTCGGTGCGCTGGAGTCGGTGGCGGACTATGCGGCGGGGCTGGCGGACGGGGACGGCCGGCTCGCGCTCTTGGGTCATTCCATGGCTGGGGACGTGCTGCTGCGCTATGCGGCGGCGCACAAGGACCGGGTGAACGCGACCGTGCTGGTCTCGCCTTATCTGGGTAAAGACGCCCCGGTGACCGAGCCCCGGGACCTGCTCTTCGTCTATGGCGCACTGGAGCCCGAGATGCTCCACGCGGGCGGCCGGGAGGCGATCGCCAAGGCGACCGGCACCCCGGTCGAGCCAGGGACCACCTATGGCAACCTGGATGACGGCAGCGGACGCCGATTGGTCCTGGTGGATGGGGCCGAGCATATCGGGGTGCTCTACGGGACCGGCGGGATCAAGGCCGCGCTGGAGTGGCTGAACCAGGCCACCGGGACCGTCGGGGACGGCTATCTGGAGTCCCGGGGCGGCTGGCTCGGGTACCTGTATCTGGGCATCCTGGCGCTTGCCTGGCCGCTGTCTCGGCTACTGCCGCGGGCCGCCACTATGCCATTGGGCGCAGGCCTGCCCTGGCGGCGGCTGTTTCCGGTGGCCATAGTCCCGGCCATCCTCGCGCCGGTCATCCTGCGCGTCCTTCCGAGCGACTATCTGCCGATCCTGCTCGGGGACTATCTGGCCCTGCACTTTGGGGTCTACGGGATACTCACCGCCATCGGGATGCGCCTGGTCGGGTGCTGTCCCGGCCGTCGGCCGGAGGCTCGGGTGCTCTGGCGGGGGCTCCTGATCGGGACCCTGGCGGCCTCGGTCTATGCCACGCTGGCCATTGCACTGCCTACCGATACCTTTGTGACCAACTTCTTCCCGGGGGCGGAGCGTCTGTGGCTGGTGCTTGCAATCGTCCCCGGAACCTGGGCCTATTTCGCCGCGGACGGCTGGCTGACCCGCGGACCGGGTGCAGCCAGGGGCGGCGGTGTCTTCACCAAGTTTTTGTTTCTGCTATCGCTCTTGTTCGCGGTGGCCCTGAACCTGAGCCAGCTCTTTTTCCTGATCATCATAGTCCCGGCCATCCTGGCCTTCTTTCTGCTTTACGGGCTCCTGGGTTGGCTCGCCTACCGGCGCACCTGGAACCCTCTGGTGGGGGCGCTGGCCAATGGGCTCTCCTTTGCCTGGGCCATTGCGGTGACCTTTCCGGTGGTGGCTTAATCAAGTAGCGAGTTGCGAGTGGTGCACCCTTGGGGAGACGTGTCCGGACTGGTATACCCGAAGCGCTTCGGTTTTTTCATCCCCCCGAGTATCCGCCGGTATCGAAACCCGAACCTCGCCACTCGCTACCCGCCGCTGGCGGGTGTCTGTACAACCCCGTTGGGGGCGGCACGCAAGATAAGGCGGAACGGGATACTAGGACGCCGGGTCGGTCTTGATATCGGCGAGCAGCGGGTCCCGCCGGGCCACCAGCAGGAGCCCGAACAGCGCACCCCAGAAGAGGGCTGCGGCGATCGCGAAATAATAAATAGCCCAGAGCCAGCCGAGCGCGGCGGCGGAGACCGCGAGGCAGGCGCTGTAACCCAGTGCCAGGGGCCCCGAGATTGGCTCGCCGAGCCGCCAGTAGACGAGCTTCCCGGCGGCAAGCCAGATCAGACCCTTGACCATTACGAATGCGTGCAGGAGCCAGAGCCGATCCGGATCTATGCTGGGGCTGGTCAGCAGCTCTATGACCGCGAGCAGGACGGCCGCCCCGATCATAGCGGGGACCAGGATCAGCGCTTTACGCCGCAGTGGGGAGAGAGTCGACGAAGCGGACACGGAAATCCTCCGAAGGTCGGGGCTTAAGATTCGCCAAGGATAACGGCGTTTTTTCTCCATAGACTCGAATTTTCGCTTTGTGGCTGCCCGTCGGCGCGCCTAACCGGGCTTGCGGCCAACCGCAATCACATAGTCGAGACCCGAGTAAAGGTCCTCGGGGTCGAGGCGCAGGGCGAGCCGGGCCAAGGGCCGCGCGACCGGGTGGAGGCTCTGCACAGGGGTCGGGTCCTGGGCCAGACAGCGGTGCAGGGGGGCGTAGACCCGGTCGCGGATGGACTCGACCGCGATGTCCGTAAACCCTTGCTCGGCGAGCCGCGCCCCATACTCGGCGCGCGGGTAGCGGTTGGCCGCCGGGATGGGGAAGCGCCTGGCAACCAGCCTCCAGGACCACCGCTGCTTCTGCCGCGCCCAGCGCCCCGGGGCTGGTGCAATGGGCAGGATATCGGCGATCGCCAGCCGCCCCCCCGGGCGCAGCACCCGGAACGCCTCGGCGAAGAAGCGCTCCCGGGTGTCGAAATGGAAGGCGCATTCCAAGGCGGTGACCACGTCGAACGACTCGTCCGGCAGCGGCATGTCGGTGGCCGAGCCGACCCGCAGGTCGACGCGGTCGGCGAGCCCCAGCTCAGCCACCCGCGCGCGGGCTACAGCCACCTGTGAGGCGGTGACATTGAGCCCGACGATGGACCGGGGGCCGGCCTGTGTCATCCAATAGATGTCCTGATCGGCGAACCCGAATCCCACATCCAGCACCCGGTCCTCCCCGTGCATGCCGCAGCGCTCCGCCAGCAGCGCGGCTAATGCGTCGCAGGCGTCGTCCAGGGTATGGGCGTCGCGCCAGTAGCCCAGGTTGAGATAGAGCCCACGCCCGCCCGGCACGCGGGTGGAGAGCAGGTCGTAGACACCGGCCACGTCCAATCGCTGGAAGGGGTTATAGATCCAGCTCAGATAGCGCAGGGTCTGGCCCCAGGCGGTGCGGGCGGTTGCCTCTGTAGCGGGGGGATCGATGGACATGGGACTGTCTCCGGCGGCGGGTTGTCCCGAGCGATTCTCGGCATGGAGCCTAAGGCTCTGCGAAGCGGGACCCGTTATAGGGTTCGCGAGTCGGCGACGACCCCGTCGTCCCCCTCGCCTCCGCCGCCCTCGCTCCACAGGCGCAGTGCGTTGCGCAGACCCACCCGCTCGAGGGCGCGGCGGCTCACCCCATCCCGGTTCATGCGCTCGATCATGCTGTCGATCTGCCGCTCCGCCTCGATCCAGTCTTCCAACGCCCCGGCCCCGGGGAATCCCCGTTTCTCGGCCAGGTAGTAGGCGGCCACAGCGATCATCTCGTGGCGCTCGTCGGCGGACAGCGACACCGGTCCTTCGTCTCGGTCTGGACTCATCTGGGTACGACCTATTTGTAAGTGAGGGCTACGAAAGTGGGGATGCCGTGGCATTCCTGACCCTCCTATTATCCCGGAATAGGGCTCGGGTACGAAATATCCCGGAACGACTGTCGGATTCGAGGTGCCCGCAACGCCCCGGCAGGCGACGAACAGTCGAGCCAGGCGGGCAGCCGCGGTACCATTCGCAGCGAAGTGCGGCCGATCTCGCCGCTCACCCAGGAAATCGCGAGGATTCCATCCATGGCAGACCTCAAATCGAGCCTAGTGTCCGGGCTCAATACCGTCGTGCGCTTGTTGAGACCGATCCTGAGCACCGCACTGCGCTGGTCGAAGGAGCTGACTCGGATCGCCTTGCCCTGGATCGCGCTCGGTATCGAGCGCCTGGCCGCGGCCGTCCTGGCCTTCTGGGGCACACTGCTGGACCCGGACTACGACCGCGCGTCCCCGCGCCCCGCGGTGTCGGCCGAGACCCCGGTGCGCGAGCGGGCCGGACCGCCCCCGCGTCCGGCTCCCCAAACGGCGACCGCCCAGCGGGCCACACTGGACAAGGCCCCGCCGGACTCCGCACTGCTCCTTCTGGGACTTTTCCAGAAAGAGGGCCGGCTCTTGGACTTCCTCCAGGAGGACGTCTCCCAGTATGCGGACGAGGACGTGGGCGCTGCCGCCCGGGTGGTCCATACGGGCTGCCGTGCGGTGCTCACCGAGTACCTGACCATCGCCCCGGTGCGCGAGGAGCCCGAGGGTAGCTATGTGACCCTGGAACGGGGCTTCGACGCCGCCGCGATCCGTCCCACCGGCAACGTAGTGGGCGAGCCGCCCTTCACCGGCAACCTGGTGCACCGCGGTTGGCGCGTCACCCAGGTGAGGCTGCCCCAGGTGGCGAGCGGTCGCGACCTGCGCATCCTGGCCGCGGCGGAGGTGGATCTGTGAGCGCACCCCGTTTTGCCGTCGGTATCGATCTGGGCACCACCCACTGCGCACTCTCCTCTGTGGACTCGCAGGCGAGCGACGGCGAGTCGATCGTTCAGGAGACCATGGCAATTCCCCAGCTCGCAGGCCCCGGCTCGGTGCAAGCGCTGCCGCTCCTGCCCTCGTTCCTGTACCTGCCGCACCCGGACGAGCTAAGACCCGAGGACCTGACCCTGCCCTGGCCCAGCGACCCCCGGCGCATTGCCGGGGAGCTGGCGCGCAGCCAGGGGGCGAGCACCCCGATCCGGCTGGTGGCGAGCGCCAAGAGCTGGCTCTGTCACCCCGATCTCGACCGGCGCGAGCCCATGCTTCCGGATGGCGCCCCGGACGACGTGCCCAAGGTCTCCCCCTTCGAGGCCAGCGTCCATTATCTGGCCCACCTGCGCGACGCCTGGGACTTGCAGCACCCCGAGCACCCGCTGTCCGACCAGGAGGTCACGGTCACCGTCCCCGCCTCCTTCGACCCCGCTGCCCGGGAGCTGACCGCCGAGGCAGCCCGGGCCGTGGGCATCGAGCGCCTGGTCCTGCTGGAGGAGCCTCAGGCAGCGCTCTACAGTTGGGTCAACGAGACCCGGGGCGGCTGGCGTCGGCAGGTCCGGGTGGGCGACATCATCCTGGTGGTGGACTTGGGCGGCGGGACGACCGACCTGTCGCTGATCGCGGTCACCGAAAAGGACGGCGGTCTGGAGCTGACCCGGGTCGCGGTGGGTGACCATATCCTGCTCGGGGGCGACAATATGGACTTAGCGCTGGCCCATTTGCTGCGGGCCAAGCTCAAGGCCGACGGGGTGGAGCTGGACCGCTGGCAGATCCAGGCATTGACCCATGGCTGCCGCCAGGCCAAGGAGGCGCTGCTCGGGGACCAGGACCTCAATAGCATGCCGGTGGTGGTGCCGAGCCGGGGCGCCCGGCTGATCGGCCGCACCGTGCGCACCGAGCTGACCCGAACCGAGGTCGCCGACGCGCTGATCGACGGGTTCTTCCCGATGGTCAATGTCTCGGACCGGCCCTTGGTGCGTGCGCGCACGGCGCTGACCCAGGTCGGACTGCCCTATGCCCAGGACCCGGCGGTCACCCGCCACCTGGCCGCATTCCTCGGCCGCCAGACCGGCGCTACGGCGGACCTGCCGGGATTCCTTACCCAACGCCGGGAGGCGAGCTTCCTGCACCCCACCGCGATCCTCTTCAACGGCGGCGTGCTTAAGCCCAGGGTGCTCCAGGACAGGCTGTTGCAGGTCGTGAACGGCTGGCTGGGGGCCGAGGGCGCCCCCCCGGTAAGGCTTTTGGACGCCCGCGACCTGGACCTCGCGGTGGCCCGCGGGGCCGCCTTTTATGCCCATGCGCGGCGCCACGGCGGGGTGCGTATCCGCGGCGGCACCTCCCACAGCTATTATGTCGGGATCGAGCGCGCGGCCCCGGCCATCCCCGGACTGGAGCCCGAGCTCGACCTGTTGTGTCTGGTCCCCTTCCGGTTGGAGGAGGGCTCGGCGCCCGTGGGTCCGCCCCAGGAATTCGGCCTGGTCGTGGGCGAGCCGGTGCGCTTCCGGTTCTTCAGCTCCAGTGTGCGCCGCGACGACCGGGTCGGCGACCTGCTGGAGGACTGGTTTCTGGGGGAGTCGGGGGAGCTGGAGGAGCTCGACGAGATCCAGAGCAACCTTCCCGCCGAGGGCCGCAAGCGCGGCGAGATCGTCCCAGTGCGGCTTCAGGCCCAGGTGACCGAGGTCGGTACGCTGGAGCTAACTGCATTGCCTCTGGCGGGCGGGGACGAGCGCTGGGCGGTGTCCTTTAACACGCGGGGGACGGCAGGGGCATAGAGCGCAGACGGGTCAGCGTTCCCGCGACAGGCCGGCTCGACCCTCGGCCAGACCGCTCAGCACCGCGAGCATCCGCAGCGCCTGGGCATCCCGGGAGTGCGTCGCCGCCGCCGCCGCACTCGCCCGCGCCAGACGCCCCCTGCGTTCCGGATCGTCTGCCAGTGCATGGATCGCGGCTGCCAGCCGGTCCGGTTGCCCTGGCTCGACCCAGTCGCCCGCCCCGGCCGCGCGCACCAGATCCGCTGCCTCCCCGTTCGGAATGGCCAGCAGGATGGGCAAGCCCATGCCCATGGCCTCGAAGATCTTGGACGGAATCACGGAGCGGAACAGCGGATCGCTTTTGAGATGGACCAAGGCGCAGTCGCACAGGCTCCAGTACGCGGGCATCGCCGCCTTCGGTTGACGGTCGACAAACCGGACATTGGTCAAGCCCATGGCAGCGGCCCGCTCGATCAGCCGGTTACGCTCCGCCCCGCTCCCTACGAAGAGAAACGCGATGTCGGTGCGACCGTGCAGCAGTGCAGCTGTCTCCAGCACGCGGTCCAAGGCATGGGCCATGCCGTGGGTTCCGATATAGCCGACGGTGAAACGCGCGGTCAGGTCGAGCGAGCGGAGCAGCCCCGGGTCCTTGGGGAGCGGCCGGTAGCGTCCCAGGTCGACCCCGTTAATGACCGTGTGGATCTTGGTCCGGTCGATGCCGCGTCCGGCGAGCTCGCGGCGAAAGGTTTCGGTCACGGTGACGATGGCATCCGCACCGCGGTAGAGCCGCATCTCCAGCGACTCCATGGCGCGGATGGCCCGGCCCTCCGGCATGGCCCCGACGGCCTTGATGGAAGCCGGCCACAGGTCGCGCAGCTCGAATACCCAAGGGCGGCGGCGCCAGCGGGCGAGCACCCAGGCAGCGCAGACAGTGAAGATCTGGGGCGAGGTGCCGACGACGACGTCCGGGCGGCGCTGGAGCAGACCGGCCAGGAAGGCACTGACCATGAACGACAGATAGTCCAGGGTGCGTCGCGCGAACCCCTCGTTGGCGGCGATGTAGGTCTTGACCCGCACCACCCGGATGCCGTCCATGTGCTCGATCCAGTACCAACGGTTGCGGTATCCGGGGAAGAGCCGGCCCTCCGGGAAGTTAGGCGCGCCGGTAATGACCGTGACCCGATGGCCGGCGCGCACCCAGCGGACCGCATGCTCGTAGGTGCGGCTCGCCGGGGCGTTGCCTTCCGGAGGGAAGTTGTCGGTTAGGAAGAGGATGTGCATGAGGCTCGGGTTTGAGTCGGCACCGGCGGGTCCCGGCGCGAGGCGGGCGGCTCGCCCCATTCCAAGGTCGTTTCAAGCTCGGCGGCCCCGAGCTCAAGCTCCAGACAGAGCGAGGGCTCGCAGACGCCGAAGCGCGGATGATGGCTGGAGGGCACGAGCCGCACCCGGGCGGCCCCGCGCACGCTCCACCGGCAGGTGCACTCTCCCGCCCGCAGCCAACCGGAGCATCCGTCTGGCGCCAGCTCGGCGGTCACCCCCGGGTGCAGGTGCAGACGGGCGACGGCGCATCGGGCCCTCCCCTCGATGCGGTCGCGGATGGTGAGCGAGTGGCTCGTGACGCGCCACTCGCGCCAGTGGACTGGCCGTCCCGGAAGCCGTTTGAACCCGTCGTGGCTGCACGCGACTCGGATCTCGTGCGGGGACTCGTCGATTTGCAGGCCGAGCGGTCGGGCGCGGCGGGCGACCCGGAATCCGCCCCAGATCTCGGAGGAGTCCGCGCCGTCGATCTCGACGGTGTTGTGCGCGGCGGTGCCGCGCTGGCGCAGGCGCTCAGGCCCGCTGCCGTAGCAGGAGGTACCGGAGTCCACGATGACCCGGTGCCCCCAGAGCGATAGCTCGAACGACAGGGTATCGGCGTGGGCGTGCCCGGGCAGGTAGTCCGGGCCGATCTCGCCCACATCGAGCAGAGCCAGCGCTGGGCCCAGCGCTACGCGCAGGTAACCGCTCGGGATTCGGCGATCCAGGGGGCGGCGGGGCGGGGCAGCGGGCGGCAGTCCGAGCCGCCGGGCATAGCCGGTCAGCTCGGCGGGCCCCGGCGCGACCCCGAAGGCCGCGTCGTTAAAGAGCGCGATCTGGCCGTCTGGGTGACAAAGCGCTGCGAGCCAGCCCGCCATCTCGCTGGCGGCCTCGGCCCAACCGGCCGCCGCGTCCGTCAACGCCGACGCGAGTCCGGGGGCGAGGTCCGGTCCCGTGCCGAGCGCCCGGACCAGATTGCAGAGGTCCAGCAGGTCCTCCAGGACCAGTGCCTGATACATGGGGCTTCGCTCGAAATGGCCGCCGTCGGGCAAGAGTTGCTCGGGCAGCTGCCGGGCGAGGATGCCCAGGCCGGTGCGCAGCCATTCGGCTGCCTCCGCGCCGTCGAAGCAGATCCCGGCAAAGACCAGTGCCTTGGCATTGGCGAGCAGGTGGTTTCCGAGCAGGTACCACTCGATGCGCCGACGCAAATAACGCGTCTGGAGTGCCAGACTGGCGGCCCAGTGCGCCTCCAGCCGGTTGCCCGCCAGTCCCCACTTGAGCCAATTGACGATCCGCAAAGACGCCGGGTAAGGCTCCCAGCCGGTGCCGGCAAAGGGCCGATTTTCCTGCACCCAGCGCTCGATCAAGGCCCGCTGCCAGGGCAGGCGCGCTGGCCAGTCCTGGGCATTGAGGTCGTCGAAATAGTGCAGGTTGTAGAGCCATAGCCTGGTGCGGGCCGGGTGGCTCCAGTCCGCGGGCGAGCCGATCGGATGGGTCTGCGCGAGGAATCGGGCCGTATCGCGGCCGAGCAGCGAGGGCTCGCGCCGGGCTGGCTCGCTCCAGTGCCCTCCGGGGAGTGCGAGGGCCGGCAGCCCGCGCCCGGATGGCCGCGGGCGATAGAGTCGAAACCAGATCCGGCCGTAGACCTGTACCGGGCGCAGATGTGCGATCGTGCGCAACAGCCGGGCCAGCCGCGCCACCCTGTCCGGTGCGCTCACGGGTCAGGCGCCCCTGGTCTGCGTTGGTTTGATCAGCTCCGCGATCAGGAGGATGCGCAGGGGTGCGAAGATCGGGTTGGAGCTCACCAGCCGTTCGTAAAGCCATCCGATCAAATAGGTCGGTACGGTCATGCGCAGATATTCGGGGCGTCCTTCGATCAGGTCGATCGTCCCCACCTCAAGCCCGGCCGCCGCAGCGAGGTCCCGAACGGCCGCTGGGGTATTGGCGCGATAGCGGGTCGGAAAGGTGTCCTGCTCGGCGCGTCCGCGCCAGCGGTTGACGCGGCGATGGAACCTATGGGGTGTGAGACGCGCGATCAACGGCATGTAGTGCCAGGCGTTGGGAGTCTTGACGATGAACCGTCCGCCGGGCTTTAGCACACGCGACACCTCGGCGAACACCGCTTCGGGCCGCTCCAGGTGCTCCAACACGTTATCCGCGACCACCAGGTCGAAGGATGCGTCCGGATAGGGAATGGACTCGCCGACACCGATTCGCCCCTCGTCCAGATAGGGGTTGGCGAGCACCCGCGGGTCCGGATCGACCCCGCACACCCTCGCTCCATACCCGCGCAGGTCCATGGCCGGCACGATGCCTGCGCCGGCCCCGAGATCGAGTGCCTGCACTCCGGGCGCGAGCCGGCTCAGGATGCGCGCGCGCAGTAGCCGGTCGTCCCAGTTCCTGGCGAACCCGGGATACCAGGCCGCGTCCAGGCGCTCGATCAGACGCATGGGGTGGCCTGGCCGTGGAGTCCAGACTCGGCGATCTCGATGGCGAGCCGGGAGACCTCCAGGATCTCGTCCAACGGGATCGGTGCCGGACCACCGCTCCTGACGGTCTCTACGAATGCCTTGACGCAGGCTTGCTGCCCTTTGTCCTGTCGCCACAGGTTCATGCGTTTGAATCCAGGCCAGCCGAAGCCGGTCAGGCGTCGGAAGTTGTCGAGCGCAAGCACTGCACCCCCGGCGAAGACCTCCAGCCGTTCCTTGGGAAAGGCCTTGCTGCCCCGGGCCAGATAATGAACGGTACCGACGGACCCGTCTGCGAACGCCAGGGTCAGGGTCAGATTGTCGCGCAGCCGCGCGACCGGGGAGTCCCCGCCCAGATAGGTCGCCTGCCAGCGGGCCACCGGCGCCCCGGCGAGGAAACGCAGCAGGTCGATGAAATGGCAGGCCTCTCCGACGATTCGTCCGCCGCCTGTCTCCGGGTCTTGGGCCCAGTGTGCAGCGGGAACGGCCCCTGCGTTGACGGTCATGACGAATGACTTGGGCTCGCAGCTCCGCTCCAGCAGCGACTTGATGCGCAGCGCCTGGGGCGCGAAGCGCCGATTGAAGCCGACCGTGAGGTAGGGCAGCGGTGCCCCCGCGGAGCGGCGCTCATCGATTGCCCTCGCAATCGCGTCCAGCTCCGCGAGGGTCAGGCAGAGCGGCTTCTCGACGAAGCAATGCTTGCCCGCGTTCAGAGCCTCCAACACAAAGCCCGCGTGGGTATCGTGTCGGGTGGCCACCACGATCGTGTCTACCCGCTCGTCTGCGAGCAGGGCGTGCGTGTCTGTGCTTGCCGCTGAGAAGCCGAATTTCTGCCCGAAATGAACGCCCGAGACCCCGCCGCCCGAGGCGATGGCGACCAGGGATGCGCCGGCCGCCCGGAAGGCCGGGATCAGCACTCTGCTGCCATAGTTACCGGCGCCGATGAATCCGACCCGTGCTGCGCCTGTCTGGGCAGTGCTCGGGAGCGAGGAGGCAAACCCCACCCGGCGGGCGAGCAGTGCGCCGGGGTCTCCGCGCTCGGGGTAGGTCAAGAGTATCCCGAGCGCATCGGTATCCTCCGCGAGCTGCGCATAGGCGTCCTGTGCCTGGTCGATCGCAAAACGATGCGAGATCAGCGGCTCCATGTCGAGCGCGCCGCTCGCCATCAGGTCCAGCACCGCCTCCAGATTGCGCTGCTCGGTCCAGCGCACCAAGCCGAATGGATAGTCCTGGCCCTTCTCCTCGTACTGCGGGTCATAGCGGCCCGGTCCGTAGGAGCAGGAGACTTGAAACGAGAGCTCCTTTTCGTAGAAATCGGCGCGCGACAGCTCAAGCCCCGCGACCCCGACCAGGACGATGCGTCCGCGCTTTCGGCACATCCGCGCTGCCTGGGAGACCGGATCGTTGCTCTTGGTGGAGGCGGCGACGAGGACTCCGTCGACCCCGCATCCCCGGGACCAATTTTCGGCGGTCTTGACCGGATCCTGCCCGACGCTCAAGTCTACGGTTTGTGCCCCGAAGCGTCGCGCCAGATCAAGCCTGGCCGAATCGAAATCGATCCCGAGCACTTGGCAACCATTGGCCCGCAAGAGCTGCACCGCAACCAGGCCGATCAACCCCAGCCCGGTGACCACGATCCGCTCGCCCAGGGTCGGGGCCAGTAGTCGGATACCCTGTAGCGCAATGGCCCCGATGACCGCAAAGGCTGCGTGCTCGTCGCTGACCCTGTCTGGGATGCGCGCGCACAGATGTTTGGGGACTGCCACCGCCTCTGCGTGCTTGCCGTTGGAGGCCACCCTGTCCCCGACCGAGAATCCCGCGACGCCTGCCCCGAGCGCAATCGCACGACCGGCATTGCAGTAACCGAGGGCTAGCGGTTGGTCCAGCTTGCTGCGCACCGACTCCAGGGTTTGTGCCAGTCCGTCGGAGCGGATCTTCTCCAGCACCTGGCGCACCTTATCCGGTTGTTGGCGGGCCTTGTCCAGCAGGTTGGCGCGTCCGAAATCGATCAGCATCCGCTCGGTGCCGGCCGACACCAGCGAGCAGCGGGAGGCGATCAGCACCGCGCCCGCCGGGACCCGCGGGCATGGCACCTCGAGGACTTGCGTCGCCCCGGTCTGAAGGCTCTGTACGATCTGCTTCATCGCTGCATCTCTATTCGACTGCCGAAATCAAGAGGAAGAGACCGTGATCGGCGCGCGTAATGGCTCGCCGCAGAGGAATCCAGATATAACGGCCTCGCCGCAGGCCGCCTCTTCCCAAAAACCGCGCATGGCCGATTTGGGGTCCGTCATACCGGCACCTCGGAATCCAGAAAAATTCGGCACCACAGCTCGATGCACAATAGTGCAAACAGGGTGTAGGCGCCGTCGCTGCGTCCGGCCCGGTCAAGGTCGATCAAGCGTTGCACCCCGGCCGGGTCGAAGAGCCCGCGGCGTCGCAGCGTCTCGGCCGCCAGCGTATCGCGCAAGAGCCCTTTGAGCGGACCCTGCAACCAGGCGCGCAACGGCACGCCGAACCCGGTCTTCGGCCGATAGATCAGGTCGCGCGGCAGCAGCGGCTCCAGCGCGCGTTTAAGCACCCATTTGCCCTCGGCGCCGCGCTGCTTGAGTCGGGCCGGCAGGCTGAAGGCGAGGCTTACCAGGCCGGGGTCGAGCAGTGGCACCCGCACCTCGACCCCCACCGCCATGCTCATCTTGTCCGTGTAGGCCAGGTTGTGGTCGGCGAGGAAATGGCGGCATTCCAAGTAGAGCATCCGGTCCAGGTCCGAGACGCCGGGCGGCAGGGTCGCAAGCGACTCCTCCAGGATGCGCGGCGCGGACAGCTCCGCACGCAGGCTCGGTGCCAGCAGGGGCGCGACCGATTGCCAACCGAGCCAATGGAAATAGGATGCCAGGCGCTCGTCTCCGTCCCGGTCCAGGTCGCGCAGCCCCCGGCCCAGCTTGCGCAACGCCGCCGGTCGTGCCGGCAGTGCACGCGCGCCACGGGCGATCAAGCTGCGTAGCGGCGCAGGCATCCTGCCCCACAGGCGTGCGAGCGCGACTGCCCGGTGACGTCTGTAGCCGGAGAAGATGTCGTCGCCGCCAGTGCCCGAGAGGAGCACCTTGATGCCGTGCTCGCGCGCCGCGCGCGCAATGTAGAGCACATTGAGTGGCGCAGGGTCGGCCTGGGGCTCGTCCAAGTGGTAGAGCATGAGCGGGAGCAGGTCCGCCATCTCGGGCCCGACCTCGACCCGGTGCAGGTCCACCCCCAGATGAGCGGCCGCGCGCTGCGCATAGGGGAGGTCGTTGACGATGCCCTCGCGTCGGGCCAGTCGGTCTTCGAGTGCAATGGTGAAGCACGGGAGCGCGAGATCCGGCTCCGCCGCCCGGGCGCAGGCGACCACTGCGCTGGAGTCGAGCCCACCGGAAAGGAACGCGCCCACCGGTACGTCGGAAACCAGCTGGCGTCGCACCGCTTGGGTCACCGACCGACGCACCGCTGCGATGGCCCGGTCCGCATCCACTGGCCCCGTTTCGGCCCGGACGGGCAGGCGGTAGTGGGCCCAGCGCCGCCTGACTCGGCCCTGGCCGATCTCCATGGCCTCGCCGGGCTCGAGCTTGCGCACACCGGCGAGTAGCGTGCGGGGCGCCGGCGACCAAAGGTAGGTCAGGTGACTCGCCAGTGCCTGGAAGTCCAGGCTCCGGTCCATTCCGGGGTGGCAGAGCAGCGATTTGATCTCGCTCGCGAACAGTAAACCGTCTCGGGTCTGGGCCCAATAGAGCGGCTTGACCCCTAGACCGTCGCGGGCAAGCAGCAGGGTGTCGCGACCGCTATCCCAGAGTGCGAGCGCGAAGATGCCGTTCAACCGCGCAAGCATGGCCGCGCCGTCGCGTAGATACAGGTTGAGCAGGACCTCGGTGTCGGAGTGGCCGCGGAAGGCGAAGCCGTCCGCTTCGAGACCCTGGCGCAGCTCGCGAAAATTGTAGATCTCCCCGTTAAAGACGATGCAGGCGCGCCGTTGGGGGTCCCACATGGGCTGGGCACCCGCGGGCGAGAGGTCGAGAATGGCGAGCCGCCGATGGGCGAGCCCGATGCCCCGGCCGGGGTCGTGGAAGAGCCCGGAGCCGTCCGGGCCACGATGGGCGATCGATTCGCCCATACGCACCAATAGGTCTGCCGCAAAGGACCCGCTGAATCCGGCTATTCCGCACATGACTTGTCCCTGCCTGGGGTTGGGCTTAAGGCGTCGAGCCCAAGCGGCGCGGTCATGGGACCAGGCCCCGACGCGCCGCGAAGTCGTCCACCAGGGCCAGCAGGCGCCTCTGCTTTTCGCCGGGCAGCCCGAGCGATCCGAGCCGCGCCCGCCCCGCGGCGATCAGACGCTGGCGCACCGATTCTTGCGCGACCGCCGCGACGATGGCATCGCTGGCCGCTTGCGGGTCCCCCGGCTTGAAATAGAGCGCTCCGTCGCCGCAGATGCCACGGGCGAAGGGCAGGTCGGAGGTCACGATGGGCACCCCCATCGCCATCGCCTCGGGGTAAGTGGCGGGGAAGGTCTCCAAGAGCGAGGGGTGGAAGAGCAGGTCGCAGGAGCGGTAGAGGGCAGGGCCGTGCTCCAGGGGAACGGACCCCAGGTTGCGGACGGCCTCCGCGACCCCGAGGGTCCGGGCCGCACCGAGGATGCGTCGCTCTCCCTCGCCGCCGCGCGGCAGGGTTAGCAGGAGCTCGATGCGACGCAGGTCCGGCCGGTCCAGGAGTATACGGGCCACCTGCGGCACCAGAGACAGGTTCTTGTGCGGATAGTCCTCGCAGAAGCACAGTGCCCGTACCTGAGGCACTGTAGGTAACAGGGGTGTCGCATGCGCCGCGCTCAGGTAGTGGGGTGCGCAGGAGTTGGCGATCACATGCACGCGCCCCGGGCTTATTCCCAGGCGTCCGGCGAGTCCCGCGCGAGCCACCTCCGCCTCCACCACCCACTCGTCGGCGGCCTTGAGCCAGTGGGCCTTATAGGCGCAGAGCAAACGCATGCGCTGCCTGGCCTGCCAGGAGCCTAAGGTGGAATAGGCCAGTGCGTCCGCATGGGTCACCCAGCCGTCCGCCACTCCGCACAGGTGGTGGCGGCTAAACCTGACATAGGCCGGACCGAAGAAGGTGAACACTAGACCGGGCTTCAAGGACCGTTCCAACCCCACGAGCCTGCGTCGGGCGACCAAGGAGCGCGCGGGGGACTCGGCGAAGACCTCGGTGCGCGCGCTCGGCAGCGCCACCCCCAACCCGGCGAGCTCCGATACGAGCACATCCGACAGTGCGAAGTGCCACGACCCCGCCATGCCCCCATCGACGAGCTGACGCACGAAGGCGGCACAGGCTTGGACACCCCCGCCCCGTCGGATCACGCTCCCATTGAGAAGCACCCTGGGATTGCCTCTGGACATGGAGCTTAAGGAGTCCTCAGAGCTGTGCCATCCCGGCGAGGAAGCGCCTGCACACCAGGTCCGGATCGAAGGACGCGGTCGCGACCCGGATGGACTCTGCCCCCATGAGTTGCCGCTTGAGCACAGGCGTCTCGCGCATGGTCTGCAACGCCTGGGTAACCGCGACCGGCGATGCCGCGTCGAAGACGAGCCCGTTGCGACCCGCTGGCACCGTCTCCGGGGCGTTGCCGGTCTGACGCGAAACGGCCAGGGGTAGCCCGGCATGAATGGCCTCCACGCACACCAGGGGCGATGGGTCCCCGAGTGCCGGGTGCCAGAGCCAGTCGGCTGCCGCCAGGTAGAGTAAGACCTGGGACTCGTCCATGGGGCCGGGTAGACGGATGCGCTCCGCCGCGCCCCTGGCGGCCACTCGGTGCCGATATTCCTCCAGTCTGGAGCCGCCTCCCAACAGGCAGTAGACAAAGTCGTCCGGGGCGCTCAGGCTGGCCTCGATCGCCTCCCCGAAACCCTTGCGATCCTCCATCTGGCCGATGCTGAGGATCATGACCCGGTCGTTGGGCAATCCAAGGATCGAGCGCGGCCCGGGCGACGCTTTGCGCAGGGCGTTGACGCGCTCGCCGAACAGGGCCGGGTCCACCAGATTGGGGAGCCGAAGAACGGGTCTATCCCGCAACGCGGGTGAAGCCGTGTACAGATATTCCAGTGCCCGCTCGCCCGGCACTGCGACGGCGTCGCTGCCGGCGGCCAGGCCGGCCTTGAGCCAAGCCATGGGCCCCCGCCTGTAGCGGGTGGACTGGAGATTGCTCTCGGCCCAGAAGATGCGCTTCGCTTTCGGTGCGGGCAGCGAGGCGACCAGTGAGCCGGCTAGGCTCATGAACGGCGAATAGAGCAGATAGCGGTAACCCTTGGAGCGCGAGGCTCGAACCACATCCCAGGTGAGTGACCAGGGGCGGAACAGTGGACGTATCCGCCCCAGGTCTCGGCCGGAATACCGAGAGAACCAATAAGGGTAAAGATGATCCATCCGGTCCGGATCCCAGTGGGCATGAGCCGCAACGCGCTCGGCCTGATAAGCTACCTCGACCTCGATACCCAGGGTGCGGCCCGCGATCCAGAGTCGATTGAACAGGAATGTCCGGTATGGCGTGGGGACGTTGTTGACGATCAACAGCCGCGCGCTCATGGGCTCTCGTCCCGGACAGTGGCCGCCGCAATCCGCGGAGGCATGAAGCAGCGGCAAATGGGCGACCGGCGCCGCCGCACGGGTCAAGCCCCCCATCCCGTGCCGCGGGTCCCGCCGTTCCTGCATGCGAGTGCGAGCATCGTCAGGCAAAAGATCCGGGCGCCGCTCGCGCGGCCGCGCAGGTGTCCCCGAATCAGACGATCCACTTCAGAGGCACGGATAGCGTCCGGCAGCCAGGGCCGAAGGTCCTCCAGCTCGCGGCAGCGGGACTGGCGCAACCAGCGATCGAGCGGTATGGAGAATCCCTGTTTGCGCTCCAGGTCGAGTGTCGGCGGGAGCAGCGTCCGTCCCAGTGCCTTCTGAAGGATTCGAGTCTGACCACCATGGACCTTGAGCCGGCTCGGGACCGCATTGAAGGCCAGCTCCACCAGCCGATGGTCGAGAAAGGGACAGCGCACCTCTAAACCTACCGCCATGCTCGCCCGGTCTACTTTCGCCAGGAAATCGTCCGCCAGAATGGTCCGAAAGTCGGTGCGGGTCATGCGCTGCACCGGGTCTTCCATCCCCTCCCCAGCGTCGGCCAGCCATCCCTCGGGCTCCACCAGCGCCGGGCCCAGTGCCTGCACCAGGTCGGGCTCCAGGATGCGGGTCCGCAGCGATGCGTCGAAATAAGAGGATCGCCAGACATGGGAGAGACCCGCACCGGCGCGCAGGGCATACAGCCGGGAGCGCCCCTTGATGCCTGCCGGGAGCAGGCCCGCCAGGTCCGCCAGGGGCCGCAGAGCCCGGGTCGGTATCCATCCGAGTCGCCGCAAGTCCGCGAGCTCGGACTGGTAATGCGGATATCCCCCGAAAAGCTCGTCTCCACCGTCTCCGCTGAGCACCACTTTAACATGGCGTGCAGTCAGTCGCGCGATCAGAAAGGTCGGGATCAAGGACGAATCCGCTAGAGGCTCGTCCACCATCCCTCCGAGCTCCTCCAGCACATCCAGCGAGGGGGCCGTCAGCTCCAAGACATGGTGCCGGGTGCCGAAGTAGCTGGCGACCTTTTGCGCATGGGCCGATTCGTCGAGGGACGAGCCGGGGAAGGCCGCGGTAAAGGTCAGGAGCGGCGTGCAGCTTGCCTGGGCCGCAACCGCGGTCACCAGACTGGAGTCCAATCCGCCCGACAGCAGGACACCTACTGGCACGTCGCTGCGCAGCCGCATCCGGACCGACTCTGCAAGCCGCGCCTTCGTCAGGGCGACCAGCGGGGCCGGATTTGGGTCGATTCCGGTCGGCTCTGGGGCTGCCGGCAGAGACCAATAGCGCCAGGTGGATAACTCCCCGGTGGACGGCGCAAAATACCCGGCATGGGCTGGCGGGAGCTTGCGCACCCCTTGGGCGATGCAGCGCCCGCCCGGGACATAGCCAAGTGCGAGATAATGGTTCAGGGCCGCGAGGTCGATGGACCACGAGGATTGCAGCCCCTTCAGCTCCGAGGCAAAACGCAGGCTGCGGCCCTGCTGGGCCAGGTATAGCGGCTTCTTGCCGACTCGATCCCGGGCGAAGAACAGTCTCGGTGCTTGGCCCCGGTCTCCCCCGTCCCACAGGGCGAACGCAAACATCCCTTGGAGCCGGTCCACGCAACCTGGCCCCCAGTACCGGTAGGCTGCCAGCAACACCTCCGTATCGCTGCCCCCGTTGAAGCCGAAGCCTTGCCCCGCAAGCTCGCTGCGAAGCTCCGGAAAATTGTAGATCTCGCCATTGAAAACGACGACATAGCGACCGCAAGGACTGGCCATGGGCTGCCGCCCCAGCGGGGAGGGGTCGATGATCGCAAGCCGGCGATGACCGAGTCCGATACAGCCGTCGGCGGACCACCAATGGCCTTCTCCATCCGGCCCGCGATGGGCCAGGACCCGGCAGCCCCGTTCCAGCCATTCCCGGTCCGGCACCGGGCGATCGGACACTACCCCGATCAGGCCGCACACGGATTCATACCTTTGCCTCGGTCGGTCGCGTATTGCGATGGGTCAGCCATGGTTTCAACCTGCCTTGAATCTTAGGATGGCTTGCGCCCGGTCCGCGGACCCGACTCTTGTCCGAGGTCCGCCATCGAGCGCTTGCCGGCAAGCCGCCACAGCGCATTCGACAGCGCTCCCGCCAAGGCCCAATACAGGCCCCGAAGCGGATAGCCGTATTTCAACCCGTTGCGCATCCTCAGGACGAGCACGAACCAGGTATGGGTGTAATGCGACTCGGGCTGGGATCTGAACAGCAAAAGCCGCTCCTGCAAGTTGTGGAAACGCCACCCAAGCGAGGCCCCCCGGGCCCATAGCTCCAGGTCCTGCGCGTACCGCTGACGCGCATCGTATCCACCGGCACGCTCCAGTGCGTCGCGCCGCATCATGACCGATGGATGAATGAGCGGATTGAGCCTGGGAAGCGCGGCCACGATCTGCTCGTGACGCTCGGGCATCCGCACCTCGCGGAGCGGGGCGCCGCTTGCGTCGATATAGAGTGCGGCGCTACCCAGGACCGTTACGTCGGGATGCGCGTCGAGGAGCTCTACCTGGCGACGCAGTCGGTGCGCAAGACAGACGTCGTCCGCATCCATCCGCGCCAGGTAGTATCCGCGCGCCCGTTTTAAGGCGACGTTCAGGCTCGCCGCAAGACCCAGGTTGCGCGGATTGACGACGACCGAGAATCGTCTATCCCGAGCGGCCCATTGACGAAGCGTCTCGCCGCTGCGATCCGTCGAGCCGTCGTCGACCGCAATGCACTCCCAATCCTCGTAGCTCTGATCCGCCAGGCTACCAAGCGCTTCGGATAGAAATGGCTCTCCATTGTGCACGGCAAGGATCACTGAAACCCTGGGCGTCAGCCCGGGCTTAGGCCGCGCTTTCGAAGCCACCGCAGTCGTCCCGCTCTTCATCTGTAGGCCCTGATCGTATCGCCGACGTTGCTTGATCGCCGGAATCTGTCGTTGCCGCGGCGGTCAGATCCGTACCCAATCGTCCGGGCAAATATCTCGCGCATCGAGGCGCGGGGTGGAGAACCATTGCCTGGGCGCGATCACCAGCTTATCTGGCCGTGGATTCAGCCACGCCCCCCACCAGCTAAAGGAGCTGTTGGCGATGACATGATGTCGGCATAGACTCATCAAGCGCATATCCTGGAAACTGCGGCGCTTGCCGCTTACGTATACTGAGCGAGAAGGCGCAGGGATCGATCTGCGTACCCAATCCATGTCGTCCGAGAAAAAGAAAAAGGTGGGCTGATCCAGCGCTAGCTTCATGTGCGCGAAGGCCGTCGAATAATAGTCGATTGGCATAAGGCCATGCACCGCCAGGGTCTGCGGATCTGCCCCGTAATCCCCCCTGCGGACATGAACGCTGACGGCCGTGCAGGAGTCGATCTGCCCGGCCAGGGACCGCAGGTCCCGGTCGTCGGTGACTGAAACGGTAAACCGCCGCCGTATCAGATCCTTGCAGTCGCCGAAAAAACGTTCGGACTGCCAATACCCGGAAACGTAGCAATCCTTCGGCAAGCGATGGACCGCCGGATCGAATGCAGTCCCTCTCTGTCGATAGAACCGCGACCCCCAAATCGGCTTCGCTCGATCCGACTCCAGTCGTCGGACTACCGCCAGCGGAGCCCTCCAGCCGAGCACCCTCCACAGCTCCCGCGCATTCGCCTGGGACTCCGGCACGCCAAAGGCATCGGCAAGCTCGAATCCCCCATGCCGGCGGTACTCGCGATACAGTCGCAAATCGAGCGCCAGGCCCGTCCCATGCCGTGCCGCCAACGCGCAACCCATGGCGTACTGAAACATCTGGTTACCGAGCCCGCCAATGAGCCTGGCCACGATCATGGCGCGCTTGTCTTGATGGCCGTGACGTGAAAGCCAAAACAAACCAGATGATCGCTATCCTTTGCTATGGAGCGGAGATGGCCGAGCGCAAGCAGCAGCGGAGCAACCAGTATCTTCAGCGCCCACTGGGCCTTCCATCCGGCGTAGCGCGACGCTGCGTACGGAAGTCGGTACAACTCCTGCGCCAAGAAGTCGAAGAAATCCCCGTTGCTCTCCACCGCAATATCGACGAACCCGATGTCGCCGAGGACTTCCTCGAAAAAGTAGCGATTAAATCCGCTGTAATAATGATAGGGTGCCATATGGGTCAGGGAGCAGAAGGGCGCTGTCAGAACGAGCTCGCCCCCGGGTCGCAGCACACGCCACATCTCCCGGAGCGCGTCCGCCGGGTATTTGACGTGCTCAAGAACCTCGGTGCAGAGCACGACGTCGAAGCTGCCGTCGGGAACCGGGATATTACCAATATCCGATACGATATCGACGCTGGATGTGCTCCAGATGCCGGACTGTAGCCCCTGGCCATCCCCGAGACCGTCGTACTCCCCGAAGTCCTGGCTGACGTACTCCAGATGATCGCAGCACCCGCGGTAACGCCGCTCGCCCGCGCCGACGTCAAGCAAACGGGAGCCAGCGGCAACGCCGGCGAGGACCGATCTAACCCAGGAATCCCTCCTATGTGCGTTCCCTCGTCCGCCGAGTGGTTGTCTGTGGTCGCGCCCGCGCTTGTTCCACACCATGCCCAATCCGCCTATCCCGATGAATTAAAGATATACCCGAGAGATTCGGAATATTCGGTCTCCTGGAAACTCTCCGCCTGTTTCGGGTAAGAAGCGTAGCGACTCGCAACTGGCAGCTCGCGACAAACGAGTATAGCCCTGCCTCTTGAGCCAACGGCTACAGTAGCTTGTAGCCGACGTAAAAGGTGGCGCCGGCCGCCAGAATGCTATACCAGACAATCCTATACCGATACATCTGAGCGGGCGTGCCGCAGGTATACCCATGCCACGCCGATGCCAGCAGCAACAGACCCATCATCACTCGATATCTTTCGTGGATAACGACATTGCCTCCTGCAATCGCAATAAATACGACCCAGAAACTAATGTGAATCACAAGAGGCGCCGAGTTTTCGGTCCGCGTCTTCCATGCTTGTTGAAGGCCGGCGAGCGCGTAGGGAATCGCCAGCAGGTAGAGAACGCTGGTTGGAATCGCCATCAGTCGCTGCCATGCGGCCCAGCTCCCGTCGATTAGGTCGGAGGCAGATATGGAGATATTCGGCAAAGGCGCGGCGAGGTATAGCACCATGCGCGGCGGCAGGAATAATATCCATTCTATGAAATCGTTTGGCTTGAGCAGCAGACCCAAGGAGCTCTCTGACCATCTAAATTGCTGCGCCCGAATGTCGATAGCCCCGCGCACGGCAGACGTCATGTCGTAGTAATCAATATCGTAGCCGCCGAGGTACTGCTGGACCGCAGGGCCGGCCGCCAGCAGGGCGAAGCCTATAGCGAGCATCGTTAGTTTGGCTGCTATTCCGCTATGTTTCCCCCGCCGAAGCAAAATCGTCATGAGCGCAACCGCAGCCGTCACGGGTATCACCATACTCGTTCGTACTGCCAAAATACCGCCTAGGGAGACTCCCGTTATCGTGAGCGTGGGCAGGAGCGAAGCGCTGCCGGAGCGAACGATGTATCGCCCGCTTGTCAATGTGGCTGCGAGTATGAGAACCGCCGCGAGCGTTTCGCGACTTGTCATCGCGTCGAACCAAAGAAACTCTGGAACCAGCAGCAGATAAGCCAACTTCCAGTCGTCCCTTCCTCTAAAGCCATTGAATTCGTAGCATAGGCGAATAAGGTATAGCGTCCCCAGTAAGGTAACAAAGGAGTTGACAAGCGCTGGGATTACCGGGTTGTGGCCGAAAAAATAGAATATGGCGCCGTAATAATATAGGATGCCCTGGTAGTTTATGCTTGTTGTCGGTTTCCAATCCAGCGCAACAAGGGTATTTGCGTCCTTGTAGTAACGCTGCGGATCGTAGCCCCAAGTTGGAGCTATGTTGTGCTCAAGCTGAGGTATCCAGCCTGCATAAAGTATGGATAGTGTGAGCCCCAGCTTGATGAGCCACAAGATGCCTGTGCGGTAGAGTTTAGGGTCGTCAAGCGCATCTGCCGTTTTATTTGAAAGCATGAGACCGACAGTCAACACGCCAATAAATAGAAGCAGGGTTGGGAGCAGGCTTTGCTCGACGGTAAAGAGAAGGAGCGTCGCCCCGTATCCAAGCAGCCCAAGCGTAAGGAGCGCTTGACCGAGCGCGAGGTCCGCCCCGATTCTTTCGGGGAAGCGTCGAAAGGCGGGGATCGGTGGATCGGTGATCACGCTCGCTAATCTGCCTTCACTGCCGAATGGTCCAAAGCGCGTGCGATACCTTCTCGCTGCGGGGCAGCCCGGGCTCGGACAGCGACGTCCAGTCGTTCAAGGATAGCGTGCCGGACACTGAGCGCCTGCGCAGCTCGAAGATCCCGCATCCGTAGCGGCAACCGAAATTCTCACGGACCGCGTCCTCGGTTGGAGGAACGTCGGCATGGAGATCGCCCCGATCGTCGACGAACGACAGGCTCAGGAGCTCGAAATCTGGCGCGGCTTTATTCAGGATGTACTGCACGGAGAAGACTCGGTGTGCGTTGAACTCGATACGCTGGGGTCCGATGGGCGTCGAGAGATAGAGCCGCCCCGCTGGCTCCAGGATCTGCGCCAGGTTTTCCAGGGCCTTGAGGTGGCCTTGCGGGTCGATTGCATCGCCATAACGACCAAGGCCGATGTGCTCGATGGCGTGCAGGCAAGACAGCGAGTCGCAACAGCGTACCAGATCCGGCGGCAGCGTTCCGGCAAGGTCCAGTTGCCTAAAGCGGATGTTCTGTACCCGAACCTCGGTTTTTCGAACGTCGCATACTTCGATCTCCCGAAACGACGCGACATGGGCGACAAAGCCGTCTATACGTGACCCGATGTCGAGGTGCCGCCGCGGCTTGGCGGAAAAAATGCGTTGCGCGACAAAGAGATCCTGGTGGAAATAATGTCCCTTGGCGGTGCCCCCCTCGGCGTACGCGTCGCCGATACAGGGAAACGGTGCAGTCATAGGGAGCCGATCGGCATCGGTCGCTGCCGCCCGTGCAAAGCGTCGCCAGTGCCTTATATATCGCGGCAGACCGCTGAGAAACCGGAGCGTCTTGATGGGATCGAATCCGGCGGCAGAGGCGGTGCGTTGCGCCAACAGTAGCCATCTATGCATATCCGGATGCTCGGTCCGTCCGGCGGAGACGCAAAGACCTCGCTTGCGCGAGCTGCCAAACTGCATAGATCAGGGAGCCTCCCAGACTGCCCCAGGCGACTCCAGTCACCCCTGCGCTCCAGGCTCCGACGATGACCAATGCCGCTGCGCCGATGCCGCTGCCGATCTTCGGTGCCAAGAGCGAGGCGGGGCGGCCTTGGGCCATAGGGCCAAGGGCTGCGAGTTGGCCGACGCCGATAGCGCCGCCGGACGCTGCCAATACGGGCAACAAATGGGCCAGGTCACGGTAAGGCCCGGCCAGCATGATCCCAACAATCTCCACATGAAAGGCATAGGCAACCGCGACCAATCCGAGCACGGCGAGGACCGCGGCAAGTATTGTGCTATCCAGCTCCGCAAGGGTCCTGGACACCCTGATGCGATCGTTACCGGTACCGCATCTGGCGAACAGGATCGGGGCGAGAACCCCCGCGGCGATTTGGCTAGCGAAGGCCATTGGGACGAATCCGATCTGGTAGAGCGCCGCGTATTTCCCCAACTCTGCGGTTGAAACAAAGGACGCAATGGCCCAGCGCTCGGATGCTATCTGCGCCCACCCGAATACGCCCCATGCAGCGAATGGCCAGGCGTAAACGACGAGCTGCGCACGCCATTCGGCCAAACCCGCCGTGCCGCTGGCGTCGCTCCGGGGCATTCCCCGCGCTCTGTCCAAGCGCCGGCGATAAAAAGCATACTGAGAGCCCCAGACCGCTGCCGCGGCGCCAACCATGCCAATCATCGCAGCCGAGCTGGAAGGTCCCAGTGCGTGCACCGCCGCATAGGCCCCGAGTATCCTGAGCCAGGAGGCAAGTCCCTGATGGGTGGCAACGACCCTGCGGTTCCTTGCCGCGGATTGCATGTCGTCCATTATGCCGCCCGCCCCGGACACCGCTGCCAGCAGGCATGCCAGACCCGCCAGTGCCGGCCAGCCAACCGCGCCCGCTTCAGGGGTCCAAAGCATCGCCAGGGCCAGGAATGCCATAATCGGCACGAGCCCCCCCAGGAACAGGTCCCAGACCCCGCAGAGGTGGTCGCGCAGCCGCGCGGACTCGACGGCGGCAACATAGTGGCGCATGGCCGACTGCCCGATGGGCCCAGTCCATGTCTGTTGAAGCAACAGCACTGCGGTCATCGCCAGCGCGACCTCGCCGTAGGCGGAGGGGTCCAGAATTTCGGTCAACACACTCACCGACGCCAGTGCGCCGATGGCGGCCAGGACGCTGCCGGCAGCGACCACGACCGTCTCGCCGGCAATCCGACCGATGCGGCCCCCGCTCAGGCCAGCCACGCAGTGCACCGCAACGCCATGGCGTTCACCGCTGTTTGCAGGTCCCGGCCGACCTGTAGCGTGTGCGCGATCCAGGGCCAGACAGAACGAAGCGTGCGATACCAAAGTCGGTGCGGGTCGGTCTTTTCACTCTATTTGGCAACGACTTGAGCGCGCTCATTGGCCCCGGGATTGGCCCTCCTGCAGTACCACAGCGAACGGAATCGCTCTAGCGAAAAACCGTTCGCGTGCAACACCTCTGTCACGCGCGATTCGATCTGCGGTCCGTGTGTCTCCAATATAAGCAGCGTAATGCGGTCCAGCCAGGCCGAGGCATCGTCGCCAAGTACTTCAAGCTCCGCCCCCTCGATGTCCATCTTGAGAATATCGACGGTGTCGATTCGATATTGCCGCAGCAAGGTGGGGATCGAGATGCAATCGACCTCCCGTCCCTCTGTGCTCAGGGTGGCAGATACGCCGGAGCCCGTGATCGCAGCCCGATCGTCGCGGGCGTAGAGCGCCTTTTGCAATAATATCGAGCGCTGTCCGTAAGGGGCAAGATTTCGCTCGGCAACCGCATGGTTCTCCGGATTGGGCTCTAGTGCGAGGACCTTCAGCCCGGGGAAGCGCGACAGAAAATAGGCTGTAGTGTCCCCGATGCAGGCACCGGCGTCGATCATCCAAACCGGTGCGTCGGGGACACGGAAGTGCCCGTATTCCTGCCGGATCACGTTGTTCAGCACGGTAAAGGCGTCATCGCTCCCGGGCCTGATGAAGAGCGGATACTCGAGGTTGCGAAGCGTCACCGGGACCGGTGGCCCATCTTGCACGCTGCTGAGGGTCGAGAGGGTACGCCAAACGCCGAAGCCATCGCTGCTTACAGTGGCGGCGAAGCTCAAGGCCGAGGCGCCCCAGGCATATAGACGAGAATCGGCCCCGAGGGCCGATCGGATGGCTCGGCGTATCAGCTCCACGGTGGCCGGACTCGATGTGGGTCGTTGTCTTGTCTCGTCATGCGTCGTCGTGCCCCTTGGGAGCGCCCCGGACCTGGATTACGTGGAGCGCAGCACACGAACGATCATTACAGTGAGGTCTGCGCATGACCCCAACAGGGGCTCGGGACCGAGCTTTGTTTGGGCGCTCGCGGCGAGTACCAACGGACTAGGTCGGACATCTGCACACGGAGCACTTAAGGGTACTATAAGGCCGAGTCCGGCGTCTTGCGCCCTGATGGTGCGTCAGACATCGATCGACAAGTCATGTCCATCTGCCGCATCGCTCGGTGCCCGCGGCCCGGGTGCGGGATCGGCGTCCCGGCCGCTGCCCGATCCGCGGTTTCGCCCCCACCCCGGTCGCGGCGCCTCACCCCCGCAGCGCCAACCGCTCCAGGGTCTCCCGCAATGTCTGCGGGCTCACCGGCTTGGACAGAAATCCGTCCATACCCGCGTCCAGACACTGCTGTTTCACGTCCTCGGAGGCGTTGGCGGTCAGGGCGACGATGGGCAGCGGCCGGTCCGGGGCTGCCTCGCGATAGCGCCGGGCCAGCTCTATGCCGTCGAGCTTGGGCATGCGCAGGTCAACGATGGCGATAGCGTAGCCCCCGCGCAGGGCCTCGCGCAAAGCATCTTCCCCGTCCCGGACCCGGGTGTGCTCGAAACCCATCTTGCGCAGGAATGTGGTGATGACCTTGGCGGCGACCTCGTTGTCTTCGGCGACTAGGACCCTGATTCCGGGGGCCCCCGCGTCCGTGGCGCCCCAAACTCCGGGGGCCTGGGACTCGCTATGGGGTACCGCCGGGGCCGCCAGTCCCAGCAGGGACTCCAAGGCCGCCACCAGGTCTTCCGCGAGGAACGGCTTGCCGAGACTGGGGCAGCCGTCGAGTCCACCGGCCGGTCGCCGGGCCGTGTAGACGAGATGAAGGCAGGGCTGGGGGCGGCCTAAACGGGTCTCGATGGCCGCCCTCGACCCCTTGATGTCCGATCCGCCCGGGTGGTCGGCGATCAGGAGCAGATCGGGTTGCACTTGCAGCTCGGCCAACTCATCGGGGGCGCCGATCGCCAGACACTCGACGCCCTCGCGACCGAGGGCCGAGCGGATCAGATTCCGCTGGGCCGGGTCGCGCTCCATGATCAATGCGCGCACTCCGGCCAACCGACGGGACGGCTGCGTTGGCGCTGGCATCTGTCTGTCCAGGATCGGCAGGCGCACCCAGAACCGGCTCCCTTTGCCCAGGACGCTGTCGACCCCGATCAGCCCGCCCATCAGGAGCGCGAGCTCTCGGGCGATGGTGGTTCCGAGCCCAGACCCGCCGAAGCGGCGGGTGGTGGAATCGTCCGCCTGGCTGAAGCTATCGAAGATCTGGGTGAGCTTGTCCGGCGGGATACCGATCCCGGTGTCCTCGACCTCCAGGAGCAGGTGGGGTTGTTCGATTCCCTCCTCCGGCGGGCGCACAGAGACCCGCACCTCCACATGTCCCTCCTCGGTGAACTTGACTGCGTTGCCAACTAGATTGAACAGGATCTGGCGCACCCGCAGCTGATCCCCGACCACGGTGTGCGGCACGTCCGGTGCGACGTTGCAGACCATCTCCACCCCCTCGGCCAGGGCCAGACCCTCGAGCACCCCGCAGACTTCGCGTACTACCTGCCGGGGCTCGAAGGGAATGCGCTCCAATCGCAGGCGTGCGGCGTCGATCTTGGAGAAATCCAGGATGTCCCCGATCAGTGCGTTGAGCACTGTGGCCGAGTTGGAAATGGCCTGTACGAAATCCCGCTGCTCCGCATCCAGATGGGTGCCCTTCAGCAGCTCGGTCATACCGATGACCCCGGTAAGCGGGGTGCGCAGCTCATGCGTCATGAAGGCCAGGAAGTCTCCCTTGGCCTGGTTGGCGCGCTCAGCCTCGTCCTTGGCCCGCTGTACCCGTCGCAGCAGGGCATACTGGTAAAGCGGAAGCAGGACCAGGAGCAGTAGAAAGAATACAGCCTCGTAAGGATGCTTGTGCCATTGGTCCAGGGCGTGGAGCACCAGGCTGTAAGCGACAACCGCCTCTACCGAGGCGAGCAGCAGATGGCGTGTCCCATAGCGCGTTCCCGCCGAGATGAAGATCCAGATATACAGCAGGTAAAATGGACTGATCGCCTCGCGGGTGATGAAGATGGCGAGGCTGATCGCGACGATATCCAGAGACAATGCGACATAGCGTCGCCCCGACCAATGAGGCCGGACGAGGACGCTGACGAAAATCCCTACATAGATAAAGGTAAAGAGTGCCAGCAGGCTGAGAAAATAGGGGACGTCAACCCGGTAATAATGGGTGATGGCCGCAAGCGAGATATAGAGCGCCCCGAAGGTCCAGACCGCGAGGCGCACCAGGGACGATTGAAACTCCGGATTGGCGGCGATGCCCACCGGAATACCCAGAATCCCACGCCGCAGCGTCATTGCAGGCACTCCAAGTATGTTCGCGCGGGACCCGTTGTACCCCGCGCTGGACCGACGGCAACCGCACCCGCCCGAGTGCCGGATCCGCTGGCATCCGGTCCGGGGATGCATGGTATATTAGCCATTACTTTCGCGCCCTCGGGACCGGTCGGGCGAGCCCATGACCGAGCCCTCCGGGCGTGCCTTCCGAGATCGTTACCCGCCACGCGCCCAGGGACGGAGTAGATCTTAAGGCACGGGCGCTGGGGCAGGCTCGAGACCTGACACCAGGGACCCGATCGACAGACAACAAAGAGCCCCGAGCTGTGGGCACAGATCTCGATCTCCGACGAGCGGGCCTCGCCGGAAGGGGGTTCCGTGTCGCTGGCCGGACTTGAGAGAACAGGGGAGAACGCCATGTCCAAGAAACATCCGATCGTCGCGGTGACCGGTTCGTCCGGGGCCGGCACCACCACCGTCAAGCGCGCCTTTGAGCACATCTTTTATCGCGACGGCATCAAGGCCGCGGTGATCGAGGGCGACAGCTTCCACCGCTACGACCGCGCCGAGATGAAGGTCGAGATGGGCCGGGCATCCTCGGAGGGGCGCAACTTAAGCCATTTCGGACCCGAGGCCAACCGCTTCGAGCTGCTGGAGGACCTGTTCCGCTCCTACGGCGAGAGCGGGGGCGGCAAGAAACGCTACTACATCCATAGCGACTCCGAGGCCGAGCACCATAACGCCCGCTTAGGCACCCAGCTCAAGGCCGGTCAGTTTACCCCTTGGGAGGACGTCCCCCAGGCTACCGACCTGCTCTTCTACGAGGGATTGCACGGCCTGGTGGTCACCGAGGAGCACAATGTCGCCAAGCATGTCGACTTGGGCGTCGGGGTAGTGCCCATCGTGAACCTGGAGTGGATACAGAAGATCCACCGGGACAACGCCGAGCGCGGATACTCCGCCGAGGCGATCGTCGACACCATCATGCGGCGCATGCCCGATTACATTCGCCACATCACCCCGCAGTTCTCCCTGACCGATATCAACTTCCAGCGGGTGGCCACGGTGGACACCTCCAACCCATTTATCGCCCGCGATATCCCAACCCCCGACGAGAGCTTCGTCATCATCCGCTTCCGCGAGCCGGAGAAGCTCGAGATCGATTTCCCCTACCTGCTGTCGATGATCAAGGACTCCTTCATGTCCCGGCGCAACAGCATGGTGGTGCCCGGGGGTAAGATGGGGATGGCCATGGAGATCATCCTACAGCCCATCATCGAGCGCATGATGGACGCACGCAGGGTCTAGCGTTGCTTTAGGAAGGGCCGAGGGCCGAGGAAGGGCCGGCCCTCGGCCCTATAGTCCGGTATATTCCTAAGATTTTCAAAGACCGGCACTAGAGGTTGTCGCTCCCCGAACGGGTAGCCCACCGCCGAGTAAGACCAACCTCGCCACGCGCTACTCTCCGCTCCCCGCCCGATCCACCCAGCCGCCGCGGCAGCCCGCACTGCGCGGGGGCGCCGCCCGAATCAGATCGCCTAGACTCGGGTCATTGCCGATTCGACCCTTAAGACCGATGCGCAACTCCGCGATATTGCCCTCGGGGTCGCACTCCAGGCGCACCCGCTCCCCCGCCCCTCGCCCGAAGCTGCGATCGAAGGCCGCCCGGACCTCCTCCGCGCGCAGCCGCTTGCCGATGTTTGCCTCGATCAATGCCTGGACGGCCGAGCCGTTGAGCTGGTCCAAGAGCGCCATGGCGTCCGCGAAATAGGCCTCGGGTCCCGTCCCGTAACAGGTGCCGTGCTTGGTCCATTCATGACGTTCCAGATGCGAGCGCACGCCGGGCATCCGACTTTCCAGGGCTGTCCGAGTGGCGGGGGTCAGCTCCAGGTCCGGGAGCAGATTCCAATCCCCGGACTGAGAGCGTGCACGCTCGGCAGGGCTCGCCCCGCAATAGTCGCGCCCGCTGGGCTGGGGCCATAGACCATGAAGCGAAAACCTGCGGGCATCGGCGCGCTCCGGGGTCTGTCCGCGGCACTCGGGCTTATCCTGGCGACGCTCGCAGAAGGCCGGCAGCCAGCTCGCGGCCAGCACGAATTGACCCTCCATGGCGCCGGACCGGGTGGGCTCGGTCCCCCGGGCACTCGGGGCCTGGGCTGTCCCGCCTGCGATGGCCCCGCAGTCTGCCGCGACCCATCGGTCCTGGGGCTCTACCCCCGCGATCCGCAGCAGATAATGGCTGGGTTGGGGACGGTTGCGCCCGACCACCCGATACGACTGGCCGGGCACTAGCTTGACCTGGCCCGGGTTGTCCCCGCGCCGTATGGCGACCGTTGCAGGGCAGTCGCGCCCGGCGATCAGGGTCGCCTCCATGGGCTCTGCCGGTACGGTCAGTGGCCAGAGACAAACGAGTCCCGCGATCAAGGTGCGCATTGGCAATGGGTGCGTGGTAAGGTTCCGGAGCCTGGGCCTAGCGGTCCGCATGGCGGACCCTGGCCCCAGGTCCGGCCGCCCGCCGGGCCAGCGATTCACTGTGGCCACCCCTGGAGTAACAGCCATGAATCTCCCGAAGAACGTAGGCAAGACCGACCGCACCATCCGCCTGGCAGTCGCTGGAGTGCTGGTAGTGGCCGGGATACTGTCCGGTTACGCGATCCTGAGCCTGATTGGGCTCGTGTTGCTCGCCACCGGCTATACCGGGGTCTGCCCGGCCTATATCCCGTTCAAGATCGATACCAATAAGGATCGGGAATGACGCCGATACGGCGGACCTATACCGATCGGCGGGTCGCGATCGGTTAGCGCCGGGCGCCGGCCGCGCGGGCCGGTGTGGGGGTGGCCTCCTCCTCGCGCGGCTGAAATGCATCGTTCACCCGGTCGCGCAGCTCCTTACCCGGCTTGAAGTGGGGGACATGCTTTCCGGCTAAGGCCACCGAGTCGCCGGTCTTGGGGTTGCGCCCGATCCGTGGCGGGCGGTAATGCAGCGAGAAGCTGCCGAAGCCGCGGATCTCGATGCGCTCGCCGGTGGCGAGTGCGGCGCTCATACGGTCGATGATCTTGCGCACCGCCTCTTCTACGTCCTTATAGGCGAGTTGATCCTGCTCGGCGGCCAGGACGTCGATCAGCTCGGATTTCGTCATGGATCGGATTCCTTGTATGCCGGCTAGTGTTCGGTTATTCGGTCTGAGTCAGGGTTTCCGGTCTTGCCCAGGATATGCCAGGCCGCAAACCAAAAACTTGAATTTTTTGAGGATATGACGATAGCCGAGGGGCCTTGCGGCCCCGCGGCAACTGTCGCCCCGATCGGCTCGCCGATCGGGGCCCGGATCAATCCCGGTTCGCCTCTTCCATCTGCTCGCGCAGCAGGTCGCCCAAGGTGGTGGCGCCGCCGGCACCATGGGAATAGCCCTTAATGGCCGCCTGCTCCTCGTCCTGGTCCTTGGCCTTGATGGAGAGGGAGATGGTGCGGTTCTTGCGGTCGACCCCTAAGAACTTGGCCTCCACCTCTTCACCCAGGCGCAGCACGGCGCGGGCATCTTCAACCCGGTCGCGGGAGATTTCGGAGGCGCGCAGATAGCCTTCCACGCCATCGCCCAGGGCGATGGTGGCGCCCTTGGCGTCGATCTCGGTCACGGTCCCGGTCACGAAGCTGCCCTTCTCGTGAGCGGCCACGAAGCTGGAGAACGGGTCCCGGTCAAGCTGCTTGACGCCTAAGGAGATGCGCTCGCGCTCCGGGTCTACGGACAGCACGACGGTCTCCAGCTCGTCGCCCTTCTTGTAGCGGCGCAGTGCCTGCTCGCCGGGCTCGTCCCAGGAGATGTCCGAGAGATGCACCAGGCCGTCGATCCCGCCGTCCAGGCCGATGAAGATACCGAAGTCCGTGATGGACTTGATCTTGCCGGAGACCCGGTCGCCCTTCTTGTGAGTGGCCCCGAACTCGTCCCAGGGGTTCATGGCGCACTGCTTGATGCCGAGCGAGATGCGGCGACGGTCCTCGTCGATGTCCAGCACCATCACCTCCACCTCGTCGCCCAGGCTCACGACCTTGCTGGGGTGGATGTTCTTGTTGGTCCAGTCCATCTCGGAGACGTGCACCAGGCCCTCGACGCCTTCTTCGATCTCCACGAAGCAGCCGTAGTCGGCAATGTTCGTGACCTTGCCGAAGACCCGGGTGTGCTCGGGGTAGCGCCGCGAGATATTGACCCAGGGGTCCTCGCCCATCTGCTTCAATCCCAAGGAGACGCGTTGGCGGTCGCGGTCGAATTTCAGGACCTTGACCTGGATCTCCTGGCCGATCTCCACCACCTCGGAGGGGTGCTTGACGCGGCGCCAGGCCATATCGGTGATATGCAGCAGTCCGTCGATCCCGCCCAAATCCAGGAAGGCGCCGTAGTCGGTCAGGTTCTTGACGACACCGGTGACCTCCATGCCCTCTTCCAGGTTCTTCAAGAGCTGGTCGCGCTCGGCGCTGTACTCTTCCTCGACGACCGCGCGGCGGGAGACCACCACATTGTTGCGCTTACGGTCGAGCTTGATGACCTTGAACTCTTGCTCCTTGCCTTCCAGGTACGCGGTGTCGCGCACCGGGCGCACGTCGACCAAAGAGCCCGGCAGGAAGGCCCGCACGGTGCCAAGCTCCACGGTGAAGCCGCCCTTGACCTTGCCGTTGATCAGACCCTTGACCGTATCGCCGGCCTCGAATGCCTTCTCCAGATAATCCCAGGCCGCAAAGCGCTTGGCCTTTTCGCGCGACAGACGGGTGACGCCGAATCCATCCTCTACCGCATCCAGGGCGACCAGCACCTCGTCGCCGACTGCTACCTCGAGCTGGCCCTCGGGGCCGATAAACTGGCTCTTGGGGATGACCCCTTCTGATTTGAGCCCGGCGTTGACCACCACGCTGTCGTTGGTGATCTCCACCACAATGCCGGTGACGATGGCGCCCGGCTGGAGCTGGGTGGCGGTTAGACTCTGTTCGAATAGATCGGCAAAACTTTCGGTCATGGGAACCTGTATACCTGGATCGGGCGCGATCCAACCCCTTCCGGGGAAAGTGGCTAGCGAGTGAAACACAAGGCTGGCGCATGCTGCGCCGGCCCATCCGTGCATGGCCGTCGGGCCATGCGTTCGACAGGGCCAGTCCCGTCGGCCGGCCGGAAGCCGGCTTTGGGAGCTGGGCCTGTCCTAGGGGACCAGATCCGGGAAGACGCGCCTCGCCTCTCCCAGGACCCGATCGAGCACCTCGTCGATAGACATCCGGGTGGAATCCACCCTCACCGCGTCCGCTGCCGGCCGCAGCGGAGCGACGGGCCGGTTGCGGTCCCGCTCGTCGCGCGCGCGGATATCCTCCACAAGGCCGAGTAGGTTAGCATCCAACCCCTTTTCTATCAACTGTTTATATCGACGTTTGGCACGCTCTTCCGGGCTCGCGTCGAGAAAAACCTTGAGACCCGCCCCTGGAAAGACCACGGTCCCCATGTCGCGGCCGTCCGCCACCAGTCCCGGCGGGCGTGCCTGGCGGCGCTGCCATTCCAGCAGGGCCGCGCGCACCTCCGGGTGAGTCGCGACCAGCGAGGCAGATCCGCCCGCACGCTCGCTGCGGATGGCTGCGCTGACGTCCTGGTCCCCGAGCATTACCCGCTCCCCATCGAACGACACCGGGAGTGCCCCCGCCAGGGACGCCAGCGCATCCCCGTCCTTGAGGTTCAGGCCAGCCTGCTGCGCCGCGAGGCCCAGCACCCGATAAAGTGCCCCGCTGTCCAGGCAGTGCCAGCCCAGCCGCCCCGCGAGCCGGCTGGCCAGGGTTCCCTTGCCGGTGCCCGAGGGGCCGTCGATCGCGATGATCGGGATCATGTACGCTCCTCGATCGGGAGGCCCACGCTGGCCGCCAGGCGCGCGAAGCCGGGGAAGGATGTCTCCACGTTGGCGCAGTCGCGCACCTCGATGGGGCCGGCGGCGCGCAGCCCCGCGATGGCGAAGGACATGGCGATACGGTGGTCGGCGTGGGCCTCCACCGTTCCTGAGCCGATCTGCCCGCCGACGATACGGATGCCGTCCGGGAGCGGTTGCGCCTCGATACCCAGTGCGCTCAGACCGTCCGCCATGACCTGGATGCGGTCGCTCTCCTTGACCCGCAGCTCCTGCGCCCCCGTGAGCAGGGTCTCGCCCTCGGCGCAGGCGGCGGCGACGAAGATGGCCGGAAACTCGTCGATGGCCAGCGGTACCTGGTCGACCGGGATACGGATACCCGCGAGCGGCGCGGCGCGGACCCGGATATCGGCCACCGGCTCCCCGCCTGCCGTGCGGCGGCGCAAGAGCTCGATGTCTGCCCCCATCGCGCGCAGGATGTTGACCACACCGACCCGGGTCGGGTTGATGCCCACATCGGTCAGGGTCAGGTCCGAGCCCGGGGCGATGCTCGCGCCCACCAGGAAGAAGGCGGCCGACGAGATGTCCGCCGGGATCTGGAGCCGGCAGCCGGTCAGGCGCCCGCCCCCGGCGATACAGACCCGCGAGGCGACCCGCCGTACCGAGTAGCCGAACCCGGTCAGCATCCGCTCCGTGTGGTCGCGGGTGCGGGCGGGCTCGTCGATACAGGTCTCGCCCTGTGCGTAGAGCCCGGCGAGCAGCAGGCTCGACTTGACCTGGGCGCTCGCCACCGGCATGGAATAGTCGATTCCTTTAAGGTGCGGCACCGGGGCGATCGCGAGCGGCGCGGTGCCCGAGTCGCTGGTCGAGATCCGGGCACCCATCAGTGCCAGGGGCTCCGTGACCCGGCGCATGGGGCGGCGGGCGAGGGAGGCATCCCCGATCAGGGTCGTCATAAAGGACTGGCCGGCCAGTAGCCCAGCGAGGAGACGCATGGAGGTCCCCGAGTTGCCCATATCCAAGGGGCCGTCCGGGGCCTTCAGCCCGCACAGGCCCACCCCGCGCACCCGCACCTGACCCCCGTGCGGACCCTCGATCTCCACCCCCATGCGCCGGAAGGCTGCAAGCGTCGCGAGCGCGTCCGCCCCTTCCAGAAAGCCCTCGATCCGGCTCTCCCCCTCGGCGATCGCCGAGAGCATGATGGAGCGGTGCGAGATGGATTTGTCCCCCGGCACTCGCAGGGACCCCCGGAGCGGGTGACCGTCGGGCGTCACCAGAAAACGGAGCAGGGAAGGCTCGTCCAAGAAGGATCTCCTGCCGCCGGGGCCGGCCGCCGGGGCTCTTGAAGGGTGGTCTCGGAAAGGGCGTGGATTCTAGCCCCCCGCGGGCGGCGGGTAAACCGGGGCACTACTCTGGCGCCATGTTGTGTCAAGACCTTAACGGTCGGTCCGGGGCGCTTCGCCTTTGTGCTTTAGAATGCGCAGCCTCGCCGCCGCTTCCGAGGCGTCCGGCGGTTCGTTTTATCCTTCCAGTCTCTAGAGGTATCGGCATGGACGAGCGCATCGTCACGGAGAAACAGAAACGCTGGCTCAAGTCGCAGGTTCATCATTTGAAACCCGTGGTCCTGGTGGGCCAGGCCGGGGTCACCGACGCGGTCCTGGCCGAGCTTGACCTGGCGCTCGCGCGCCACGAGCTCCTTAAGGTCCGCGTCGCTGCCGGCGACCGCGAGCTGCGCGACGAGCAGATCGGGCGGATGGTCCAGGCGAGCGGCGCCACGCTCGTCAGCCGCATCGGAAACGTCGCCGCGCTCTATCGGGCCAACCCCAAGAAGCGCGACCCGATGGTCCTGCCGATACGCTGATCGGGTGCTCGCTGACCCTTGCCGATCGTCCACCCCGCCATTGCGGCCTGGCAGTGGCAATTCGGGCGGATGGTCCAGGCCTGTGCCAGGGAGGGCGAGCTCTCGGCGTGCACGGGTTTGCAGATCTGGGCGGAATCGTCACCCGAGACCGACAGTCGCCCCGTCCCCCGGGCGTCCGTTGTGCGCCCACAGCCGCAATCCGGCGAGGACCCCGGCGAACAGCAGGAGCAGCCCGCCGATCCAGAGTCCGGCGCTTAATGGATCGCGCGCGAAGATGGCCGCCTGGTAGAAGACGGTTGCGGTCAGATAGGCAACCCCGGTAGTCCACAGCGCCACGAACCCGGCCCAGGCCGCGCCAGCCTCCCGCACGATGGCCCCCATGGTCGCCACGCAAGGAAAATACAGCAGCACGAACAGCAGATAGGCGAAGGCCCCGGCGCGCCCGTCGAAGCGCTCGGCCATGGCCCCGAAGGTCCCGGCCCGCACCCCCTGCTCCGCGGCCGCAGACTCCCGGTCGGAGAGATCTCCGACCCTTAGGCCTAATGGATCGATGGCCCGCTCGCCCAGCTCGCCCAAGTTGTCCGCCGCCGATCGCACGGCGCCCCAGAGGTCCCGCCACAGGTCGAAAGGCGCCGGGGGCTGCGCGCTCGCCGACTCCTCCGCCAGACGCCCGTACAGCGAATCGAGCGTTCCGACGATGACCTCCTTGGCCAGCACCCCGGAGAAGACCCCCAGCACTGCTGGCCAGTTGTCTTCCCGAATTCCCATGGGCGCGAAGAGCGGGGTCGCCGCCCGGCTCGCCGCCGCCAGGATCGACCGGTCGCTGTCCCCGGCCCCGAAGCGCAGGTCCGTGCCCAGGCTGCTCAACAGATTCAGCGCCAGCACCATGACCACGATCACCCGTCCGGCCTCCCGCAGGAACAGCCGCACCCGGTCCCAGGTGCGCAGCAGCACTCCCTTGAGCGTGGGCAGGTGATAGGGCGGAAGCTCCATCAGGAGCCCGGAGCTTTCCCCCTTAAGCAATGTGTGCTTCATGGCGAGCCCGGTGAGGATGGCCACCGCGATCCCGGTCAGATAGAGTGCAAACACCAGATTTTGCCCCGAGCGCGGGAAGAAGGCTGCGGCGAAGAGCGCGTAAACCGGCAGTCGCGCCCCGCACGACATGAACGGATTCATCAGGATGGTGAGCCTGCGCTCGCGCTCGCTCTCCAGGGTGCGGGTGGCCATCACCGCCGGGACATTGCAGCCGAAGCCCACGATCAGCGGTACGAATGCCTTGCCCGGCAGCCCGATCGAGCGCATGAATCGGTCCATCACGAAGGCCGCCCTGGCCATATAGCCGCTGTCTTCCAGGGCCGAGAGCACGATATAGAGGCTGCCGATGACCGGGATGAAGGTGGCCACGACCTGAAGCCCGCCGCCGATCCCGTCCGCCAGCACCGTGCGCAGCCACAGCGGCGCACCCCAGGCGTCGAGCAAGGTACCGAGCCCGTCGACGAAGAGCGCCCCGGCCGCCTGGTCGAAGAAATCGATGAAGGCCCCGCCGATGTTCATGGTGAACATGAACATCAAATAGATGGCGAGCAGGAACAGCGGGATGCCGAAGGTCCGGCTCAATACCACCCGATCGATCCGGTCCGAGATCGTGCGTCCGGCTCGCCCGCGCTCCCGGATCACCCGTTCGGCCACCGTGTGTGCGTGTCCGAATCGGGTATCGGCGATATGGATGTCCACGTCTCCCCCGGTGCGCTCGCGGATACGCTCGCGCCAGCGTTCCGCCCGGGCCAGCAGCTCCGGGGCGGCGCCCTGCTCCGCCGTGGGGTCCGATTCCAGGAGCTTGAGCGCCAGCCAGCGGGCGCTCCGGTCGTCGCGGTGGCTGGCGAGCCGCGGGGCCAGATCGGTCACCGCCTGCTCCACCAGATCGCCATGGGCGAGCGGGGTGCCGGCCGGCTCCCGACCCGACGCCACTGCCAGCACCCGGGCTGCGAGCTCGGTCAGTCCCTCCTTGGCCACCGCCACCACCGGCACTACCGGACAGCCCAGCTCTCGGGCCAGGCGGGCGGTGTCGATCCGGATGCCGCGCCGACGGGCCACATCCATCATGTTGAGCGCCACCACGATGGGCACGCCCATCTCCAGGAGCTGCACCGTCAGATAGAGGTTGCGCTCTAGGTTGCCCGCGTCCAGGACATTGACGATCAGGTTCGCGTCGCGCGAGAGCAGATAGTCGCGGGTGACCACCTCGTCGAGCGAGCCCGCGTCCAGCGAATAGATTCCGGGCAGATCGATCACCCGCACCGGGCGGCCGTCCAGCTCCAGGGTCCCCTCCTTGCGCTCCACCGTGACCCCAGGCCAGTTGCCGGTCTGCTGTCGGATGCCGGTGAGCGCATTGAAGAGCGCTGACTTGCCGCAGTTGGGGTTGCCGGCGAGTGCGAGGGTCAGCGCGACGGTGGGGGCGGGAGGCTGGGCCGGAGGGACAGGGCGGGCGTCTTTCATTGGGTCTGAGCTGATTTTGGGGCGCGGGTTGACGGAGCGATTGCGGGTCGCGCATTTCCAGCGGATGGGGGCGACCCCGCGCCGATGGGGAACCGGTTATTGCAGGCCGCCCGCGCCTGCGCCCGCACGGTTGCGCGGTCGTATCGACTGGATATCCAGGTCAACATACCCGTTCCCGGGGCTAGGGCCAACCGTCGGAGCGCAAGCGGCGCCCCGATGACGCATCTGCCGAGGCCACGCAGGCGCTCGGGCTTGCGAGTTGAACGGGCACCAGTGGCCGCCGGGTCGGTCGCTTTGCGTGGATGCGCCCGGGTGGCAACCCGTGCTTGCGCTGGTCGAGCCGTCCGAGCCTATCCAAGACTGCATAACAGATGTCAGGTTTTTTTACAGTCTACCCATACGCGCGGTAGCTGGCGGGGCGTCAGAAAAGATAAATATCTATTTTTACAGTAGCTTGATTAACATGGCCTCGCTACTTCTGGAAACGGATACGGCCGGCGCACTGTCGCACGCCCGGGCGGCTCGTCAGGCGGCCCCTAAGGATCCGGCGATCGCCGATACGCTAGGCCAGGCACTGCTGGCCGGGGGCGATGCGAAGGGCGCGGCCGAGGTGCTGGCGCAGGCCCATGCGGCCATGCCCGGAGAGCCTTCGGTCGCCCTGCATTACGCGAGCGCACTGGCCGCTGCCGGGAATCCCGCGCAGGCGCGCTCCGTGCTGCTGCCGGTCCTGGACAAGTCCTTTCCCGAGAAACCCCAGGCCCAGGAGCTGCTCAAGACGCTGATGGGTCGGTGACGGCCGCGGGCCGTCGCTGAGGATCTGCGTCCTTCGGGACAGGTTTAGGTCCCGGTCCGGTGCGCAGTGCCCGGGCGGCCCGGGAGGTCGCGATCGGGCGTGTCCGCGGCCCCGTCCGCGCGGGGCGACTCCCCGTCCGCCTCCCGCACCACCCATAGCCGGGAGGCCAGATCCGTGCCGATGGCCACCCGGGTGGGTCCCACCGCCAGGACGAACCCGTGGCCGCGCCGTTGGAAGACCTGCACCCGGCTCCCAGGGCGCAGGCCCAGGGCCAGGAGCCTGCGGGCGAGCCGCGGCGACATGTCCATGGACGCAATGCGCGCCGCGGCGCCTTCCGGTAGGTCCCCGACTGGCTCGGCCCTGTCTTTAAACATCTGTTTATGCCTGTCTTCGGTCGGCGCTGATCGAACGAGTTTTCCCGATTGCCGGTACGGGTCGGCTCGGGTGCGGCTGCCCGGCCACTGTCGGTCATGGGTCGGTCCTCTGGCAAGAGGCCCGCTTGACCACCCGCGCGATCGGAGGGCGGGGACGGTAGCTCGACGGTACAACCCTTCCCGGGCAAGTCCGCGTCGACACGGGTCAACCCGACCCATCGCCCCAGTTGGCGCGCAGGATGGCAGGGGGAACCGGCGATCCGAACAAATAGCCCTGGGCATAGCGGCAGCCCTCGCGCATCAGGAGCGCCACCTGGTCTTCCCGCTCCACCCCCTCTGCCAGGACCTCCAGGCCCAGGTCGTTGCCCAGGCCGACCAGTGCGCGGGCCACCGCCTCGTCTTTGGGGTCCCGGCCGATATCGCGGATGAACGACGCGTCGATCTTGATGCGGTCGAGGGGGATGCGGTTGAGCCGCCCGAGTGCGCTGTAGCCGGTGCCGAAGTCGTCCACCACGAGCCGCACACCCAATGCGCGCAGGTCGGCAAGTGCTGCGATGACACGGGCGCCCTTGCCCATGATGGTGGACTCGGCGACCTCCAGCTCCAGATCCGCGGGCGCTATCCCGCTCGCCTTCAGTGCACGGCTGACCGCGGACACCAGGGTGCCGCGCTCCAGGGGTTGTTTGGAGCAATTGACGGCTACCCGCGGGCAGTGGAATCCGGTCGCACGCCAGGCGGCCAGCTGCCGGCACGCCTGTCCCAGCATCCACTCGTCGATCTCGGCGACGATGCCGATGCCCTCGGCGATCGGGATGAAACGACCGGGGGGGACCAGCCCGAGATGGGGGTGGACCCAGCGTGGCAGTGCCTCGACCCCGCACAGACGACGGGTTGCGAGCTCCACCTGCGCCTGATAATAGACCTGCATCTCGCCGCGCTGGAGTGCGCCGCGCAGGGCGTTTTCCAGGGCCTGGCGCTCCAGTGCGCTGGCGGTCATCTCGGGGGCATAGAACTGGAAGGTGTTGCGGCCGTCGGCCTTGGCCCGGTACATGGCGAGATCGGCGCTGGCCAGCAGGGTCTCGGCGTCCTGTCCGTCGGTGGGGAAGAGGCTGATGCCGATGCTCCCGGAGATATGGATCTCGTGGCCGCGGATGCGGATAGGCGCTGCGAGCAGGCGCAGACAGGCCTCGGCGGCAGCCGAGGCCGCCGCGGTGCCGGTGTCGTCTTCGAGCACGATCAAGAACTCGTCCCCGCCCAGCCGCGCCAGGGTATCGGAGGTGCGCAGGCGCTTGCCCAAGCGCTCGGCGACGACCTCCAGCAGCCGATCCCCCACCGCGTGCCCCAGGGTGTCGTTGACGTCTTTGAATCCGTCCAAGTCCAGGAACATGAGCGCGAGCCGCCGACCTTCCCGCTGGGCGTGGCGGATGGCGTGGTCCAGGCGGTCCTGGAGTAGGAGCCGGTTGGGCAGGCCGGTCAGCGCGTCGTGGTGTGCCAGAAAGTCGAGCCGCTCCTGGGCGCGTTTAATCTGGGTGATGTCGCTGAATACTGCCACATAGTGGCTGGTGCGCCCGTCCGGCTCGGTCACGGCGCTGATGGTGAGCCACTCGGGGTAGACGGCCCCGTCCTTGCGGCGGTTCCAGATTTCTCCACGCCATTGGCCAGATGCGGCGAGCGACTCCCACATATGCTCGTAGAAGTCCTGCTCGTGACGCCCGGAGGACAGGAGCCGCGGGCTCTGGCCCAGGACCTCGGGCTCGCTGTAGCCGGTGATGGAGAGAAACGACTGGTTGACCGCCAGGATACGCCCATTGGCATCGGTGATCATGACCCCTTCGCTGGTGCTCTCGAAGACCCGGGCGTGCTGGCGCAGTGCCTGCTGGGCGCGCAGTGCGTCGACGTTAGCCATAGCCATGGAGGCGATCTGGAGCAGTGCGTCGCGGTCGGAGTCGGTATAGGGCTCGGGCTTGTTGCCGACCCCGAGCACTGCCACCGCCAAGCCGCCTTGCAGGACCGGGACCACCAGCTCGCGCTGGAGCGGCACGTGACCTTCGGGCAGCCCCCGGCGGCGGGCGAGGGCGCCATAGTCGTTGTGGATCGTCGGCTCGCCCTGGCGCACTGCATCCGCCCAGACCCCGGCGGTACCGACCGGGGCATGCCCGCCGCCATCGAAGGCGACGCACCCGGCGGCAACCGTGGCGTCGGACCAGGATTGAAACCTTAAGTGCTCGCCGTCCGGCTCCAGGAGGTGGATGAAGCCGATCCGGCTCTGGGTCAGGCGCTCCGCCGCGGCCAGGCTGGCCCGCAGCAGTGCATCCAGGTCCCCGCCCGCGGCGACCGCGGCGAGCTCCACCCGCGCCTCCAGCAGGGCCTGGTCGCGCCGAGGCTGGGTCACGTCCAGCAGTGTGGCGACCACACCCCGGGACAGGTCCGCCCGGTCTATGGGGGCGCTGGTGAGCAGCGCGTCGATGACCTGGCCGTCGCGGCGACGCAGTCGGATGTCCAGGGAGGCGATACCGTCGTCGGCGAGCCGCGGGTAGAGGGCTTCGCCCACCCGCCGGTACTCCGCATCGCTCGGGAACAGGATGCGCGTGGACTGGCCCAGGAGGGCCTCGCGCGGGTAGCCCACCATTTCGCACATCCGGTCGTTGACCTCTATATAGAGGCGGTCGCGCACCGTGCCGATGCCTACCGGGGCGGCCCGGATCAGGGCCTTGAGGTTGGCCTCGCTGTGGGCCAGAGCGAGCCGGGCGGCAGCCTCCTGCGCCTGGCGGTGAAGTTGTCCGATCCCGAACGAGAGGTCGCCGGTCAGCCCACTGAGCAGATCCGCAGTCTCCTCCAGGAGCGCCCCGGGGTAGGCGCCCAGATAGACCGCCAGGCCGGCCGGCTCCTCCCCGCGATAGAAGGGCAGGCGCCAGCAGGTCTCGCTGCCGGCCGCGCGCGCCCATCCCAGCCACTCGGCGTCCGACCCGGCGTCCCCGGCCTGTGCGATTGTCCCCCGGGTCGACCCTTGGCCCCCCGGGATCCGGGGCATGCGCCGGAGCAGGTCCGCTGCGATCCCGGCACTCGCGACCTGGATCGGCGTCCCATCAGGTCCGGACCCCCGCAAGGCGACCACGCAACCTCGAAGGCCGCCGGTCTCGACTGCGATCCGGCACAGTGCCTGAAACAGCGCCGGCTCGTCCGCGGTGCGCAGGAGCTCCTGGTTGAGCTGGCTTCGGGCGGCGTAGATTTGCGTGGCTCGTCTGAGCAACTCCTCGGCGGTCTTGCGCCGGTCGATGTCGCGGTTCACGCCGCGCCGGCCCAGGTCCAGGCCCGAGGCGTCGCGCACGGACCGGCAGCGGTGCTCGATCCAGCGTTCTTGGCCGTCGCGGGTGCGCAGGCGCAGCTCCAGGAGCTCGTCGGGCTGCAAGGCCCCGGCCGTTTGGGCCGTCGGAGACTCGCTCAGATGGCGGTCCCAGCGGTCGCGGTCGTCCGGGTGGATCAGCTCGCGGAAGAGCCCCGGGTCCTGAAGAAATGCCTCGGGCGGGTAGCCGGACACCGATTCGCAGGCCGGCGAGACGTGACGATAGATACCGTCGGGTCCGACCCAGTAGTCCCACTCCGGGGACTGGTCCGCGAGCATCCGCAGGAGCAGGTCCCGCTCGGGGTCCGGGTCTCGATTGCCGGGCGGCGCGGCGAGGGTCTTGGTTCGCTCGCGGTCGTCGGTGGGGCCGGCACGGTCGTGGTCCTGCGATACGCACATGTTCTGACGAGCTACCGATGGTGTGGATGGCGTGCCCGTCCCGTCATGGGGCCGATTCGTCCACCGTACAGGGTTGACGGCCAGGGTGCCGCAACCGTGCAGAGAGTCAGCGACCCCCAATCGCAGCTTAGTCAGTCTATGATCCTGTCACCAGACGTTCCGGCGCCCGTTTTGGTCCGCCCACGCGATCGGGACAGGCGGGTCCGGGCGGCATGCCAATCCGGGGAGTGGCTGTGAGCGGTATCGTAGACAAGCTCAAGCTCAAGGAGCAGGCCGAAGAGGACTGCTATTTCGCCCGGCGGGACCGGGAGCTGGCCGCGGCCCTGAATGCCCGGCTAGCCGTTGCGTGTGCGCGGTCGCGGGTAGTCTGCGGGGTTCGGACTGGGTTAGAGCTTCAGTCCGAGTGCCAGCCCGGCCAGGAAGGACGCGGCGCTCGAGAGGTTGCGGCCGATGAAGTCCAGGAAATCGCTGCCGTTGACCGAGAGCCAGTCGGCCCAGGTGTCGTAGCGCAGCTCCAGTCCGGACCAGTCTACCTGCACGAGGCCCGCGTACTGGAGCCCGAAGATCCCGATCAGGATGAGTCCGAGCGCGATCAGGGCGAGCTTGAAGGCAATCTTGAGCGCGTAGCCCACCGCGAGCCCGACCATGAAGGAGAATCCGAGCTTGAGTAAGAACGCCTCGTTGAAGAGTCCGCTGCCATCGGACGCGGGCAGGGCATTGGGCGGGGTGGCCGGCTCGGAGATGGGCGTCAGGTCATCCCATGCCTGCCCCGGGCGCGGCGCGAGCCACACTTGGAGGGCGAGGATGCCGGCGACCGGGGCCGGCAGCCGCCGACGGTTGTCTCGATTCGCGTTCATTCGCGGCTAAAGTCCTTTTCCGTGCACATAGGGCGGGCTCACAGGGCGCGGGCTGGCGGCGCACCGATACAGGCCCCGCTCTGCGGGGCCCGCACGGCCGGGGCGGCGTGCCGGATCAGCCGATCTCGGCGGTCTCGCTTTGGCTCTCGCCCTTGTTGTCTTTCCAGGAGACCTCGAGCTTGTCTCCAGCGGCGCCGCCCTTGAATTTGAAGGACAGGTAGGGGTTCTTGGAGACGCCGCCGCTCCACTGGGCGGTCAGGACCACCTGGTCCTTCCATTTGCAGACGACCTCCTGAATGAAATGGGCGGGGATCGGCTCGCCGGTCTTGCCGTCCTTGCGCAGACCGGTCTCCATGGGGTGGTTCATCAGGCATTTGACGGTGGTTTCGTCGCCGGCGAGCTTGGCGCGGACCTTGATATCGGACATGCGGGGTTACCTCTCGCGATGGGATTCGGGACTGTGCGTGCCGGGGGCGATCAGCCGCCGCAGCCGCCGACGGTGACCTTGACGTTCCTGGAGTTGGTCAGGACCTTGTCGGCGGTCTTCACGAAGGCGACGACCTCGGCGGTCTTCGCCATCTTGATTCGGGTGGAGACAAAGGGCAGGGCCGACTCGCCTAAGTCGAAAGATGCGATCAGGGGGGTCACGTTGCCGGCAGCGACGATGGCGATGGATTTGACCCCGGGAAGCGCGGTCTCCACGGTAACCGGGACTACCGCGCCGTTCTCGGCGATGTCCGGGGCCTTGATCTCGATGGCATCGCTTTGCTCGGCGGCATCGCTGCCGAGCAAGCCCGAGATGGCGGCGGAGACCTCCCCGGCCTGGAAGGCGGCCTGGTTCCAGTCGGCCAGGACCAGCCGGGGGGAGAGCAGCCCGGCCCCGACCGCGACCCCGACGGAGCCGGCGGCGAGTGAGCCTTTGAGCAGGATTCTGCGCGTTGCGTCGATCATCTTAAGGATCTCCTGTCGAGCTTCGGTGGGTGGGTTGGATTGCGATGTGCGGGGCCGGCCGTCGACTGTCGGCGCTCGCCGCTTAAAGCGGATGCATGGGCGGGCAGAGATGGGCGGCCCACCCCGGTGCGCCGGACGGGGCTCTGGACCTTGCACAGGCCGCGCGGTCGATGTCTCCCGCGGACCTTGCCGGTGCCTTATCGGCCCCGGGACGAGGTCCGGCGTTCTCCTGCGGTGTCCCGGGTCTTCTCGTTTTACCCCGTGGGCGCAGCGCTTGGTCCCGGCCCGAAAGCCGCACGGCGCGACGCCCATTCGACAACGCGGCTAGCTTACCGCAGTCAACCCGGACTTCAAACCGACGCCTCGCGCCGGACCGGGCGTGCCAGAGGCCGCCGCCCCGCCGCTCACTCCTGCGTGCGCGAGCGCCGCGCCCGCGGCCGACAGGGCGAGGGACCCTGGGAGTCCCGGTCCTGCCTTTGCGCCAGGTCGTCGCGCTCCAGGTCCTCGCACTCCTCCATCAGGTCGTCCCTGCGCGCCTGCATCTCGGCCGCCTCGTGGTACCCGATATCCCGCTGGCGCAGGGCGAAGTCCAGCTGGCGGATCGCCGGCTCCAGGTCGCCCTGGGCATAGAGCGTCTCGGCCCGGTAGCGGAATACGGCGGCTTTGTCGCCGGACTTGATCGCTGCCTGAGTCAGCAGGTCGTAGATGCCGACGTTGCCCGGGCGCAACCGCGCCACGGACTTCAACTGGTCCATGGCCTTGCGGGGCTGGCCCGTGTCCAACAGTGCCTGGGCGTAGACGCTACGCAGTGCCCAGTTGCCGGGAGACAGGCCGACCGCCTGCCTCAGGCGCTCGATCCCCTGGGCGCCGCGGCCTTGCTTGAGGTCGATCCGGGCTGCGAGCGCCTGAAGCTCCGTCAGGCTCGGGTTGCCGGCGAGCAGACGATCGCTCTCGGTCTTGGCCTCGTCAAGCTGGCCCGCGCGCACCAGGGCCAGGGCATACCCATAACGCTCGGCGGTCTCGTCGCGGTAGCGCCCCTCGCGCAGCGACGCACGGAAGGCCGCCAGGGATTTCTCGGGTCGGTCGTAAGAGCGCTCGCGCAGCTGCGCGCGGGCGAGCTGGAAACGCAGACTGTCGGGGCGCTGGCGGGGGCCGTGATCGTCCGCCCGGCCCAAGGCGTCCGCGATGCGGCTGGTGTTGACCGGGTGGGTGCGCAGGAGCTCCGGGGCGCCGTTCTCGTAAACCCTGCTCGACTTGGACAACCGCTCGAAGAACCCGGCCATGGCGTAGGGGTCCCGCCCGGCCGCGGCCAGGGTGGCGATGCCGATGCGGTCCGCCTCCTTCTCGTGATCGCGGGTGAAGTTGATCTGGCGCTGAATGGCCAATGCCTGGATACCGGCGATGGCCGCCGAGGCCGCATCCGGGGAGACCTGGGCGCCCAGGATGGCTGCTGCGACCAGGAGTGCGGTGGCCGGGAGGCTGATCTTGCTTTGGTCTTCGAAGCTGCGCAGGATGTGTCGCTGGGTGACATGGGCGATTTCGTGCGCCATGACCGCGGCCAGCTCGTTCTCGCTCTGTGCTGCCAGCACCAGCCCCGTGTAGACGCCGATGTAGCCGCCGGGTCCGGCAAAGGCGTTGACTACCGGCTGGTCGATCAGAAAGAAGGTGAAGCTGCCGCCAGCGCTGCGGTCGGCCGCCACCAGCTCGTTGCCCAGGGTCTCCAGGTAGTCGGTCAGCAGCGGGTCGTCCAGCACCGGGAGAGACTCGCGCACGCTGCGCATGAATGCCTTGCCGAGCCTGGCCTCGGCCCCGGTGCCCATCAAGGCGTCCGACGGGCTGCCAAGGTCCGGCAGGTCCATCGGTCCGGCCTGCGCGGGTGCCGGCGCCAGAGGGCTTAAGGCCAGGGCCGCGAGCGCACCGAGGGCGATGGCGAGACGGCGCGGGCGGGTTGCAGGCGGGCTCGGATTCATGGCTTGAGCGAGTGGCTCCGCGGGCAGGGGTGGAGCGTAGCGCGGGGTTAGCGAAGGATAGTTGCACATTATGGACGAGATAGGTCGGTCAAGTAGGGAACAACCGGGGAAGGGGCAGGCATGAAGAGCGCCGATCGCCGGCTGTTATCGGGTGTCGCCAGGTTGAGCGACCGGGGCTCGCCCTGTAGGATGCTCGCTGTCTAGACTCGGGTTCCAAGGAGCCTTCCATGGCCCACGAATCTCTGGATCGCACAGAGGAAGTCCTGGGGCCGTCGAATCGTTCTTTCGGATTCGTGCTCGCGGCGGTCTTCGGCCTCGTTGCCCTGGTACCCTGGGCGCTCGGCGGTGCGTTGCGCTGGTGGTCGATCTCGCTCGCCGGGGCCTTGCTGGCGCTCGCGCTAGGCGCCCCCGCCCGGCTCGCCCCGATCAATCGGCTGTGGCTCAAGCTCGGACTTCTGCTCCATCGCGCCTTAAGCCCGCTCGCACTGGGGATCATGTTTTTCCTGGTCGTTGCGCCCACCGGGCTGCTGATGCGCGCCCTGGGCAAGGATCCCTTGCGGCTTAAGTGCGACCCCCGGGCCGCGAGCTATTGGATCGAGCGTATTCCCCCCGGTCCCGCCGCCGAGAGCCTGCGGGATCAGTTCTAGCCTTGCCCCCGACAGAGGTGTCGCAATGGGTCTGATCGCCGAGCTCTGGCGCTTCATGCGCGTGCGCAAGAAGTTCTGGCTGCTGCCTATCTTCTTCGTCATGCTCCTGCTTGGGGGACTTCTGGTCTTCGCCAAGGGCTCGGCGGTGGCGCCCTTCATCTACACGCTGTTCTAGCCCCGGGGCGGGCCTATGCGTATCCTCGGGATCTCGGCCTTCTATCACGATAGCGCCTGCGCGCTGGTGGAAGACGGACGGATACTGGCTGCCGCCCAGGAGGAGCGCTTTACCCGCAAAAAGCACGATGCTGGATTCCCGCGGCAGGCTTTGCGCTATTGCCTGGAGGCCGGTGGTCTGGGGCTCGACGAGGTGGACCTCGTTGCCTTTTACGACAAGCCGCTTCTCAAGTTCGAGCGTCTCCTGGAGACCTATCTGGCGTTTGCGCCGCGGGGCTTCAAGAGTTTCTCCATGGCTATCCCGGTGTGGCTTCGGGAGAAGCTCTTTCTCAAAGATCTGCTGGTCAAGGAGCTGGTGCGGCTGGGGGCGCCCCAGCGGGGTCTGGACCGGCGCATCCTCTTCTCCGAGCACCACCTGTCCCATGCGGCCAGCGCCTTCTTCCCCTCGCCCTTCGAGGATGCCGCGGTGCTGACCATGGATGGAGTAGGGGAGTGGGCCACCACCTCGCTCGCCTTTGGCCACGGCAACCGGCTGGAGGTCCACAAGGAGATTCATTTTCCCCATTCACTCGGACTCCTGTATTCGGCCTTTACCTATTACACCGGTTTCAAGGTCAACTCCGGGGAATACAAGGCGATGGGGCTCGCCCCCTATGGGGAGCCACGCTATGCGGGGCTGATCTACGAGCACCTGATCGACCTCAAGGCCGACGGCAGCTTCCGCCTCAACATGGATTATTTCGATTATTGCACCGGGCTCGCCATGACCAACGCGCGCTTCGCGGCGCTCTTCGGCGGTCCGCCGCGCCAGCCGGAGACCCCGCTCGCCCAGCGGGATTATGGACTTGGCGGCCAGCATCCAGGCGGTCACCGAGGAGGCGGTTCGGCGGCTCGCCCGCTCCATTGCCCGGGAGTCCGGCAGCCGCAACCTGTGTCTGGCCGGGGGTGTGGCGCTCAACTGCGTGGCCAACGGCAAGGTGCTGCGGGACGGGGCCTTCGAGAGACTGTGGATTCAACCGGCGGCGGGCGATGCCGGCGGCGCACTGGGCGCGGCGCTCGCGGCCTGTCACCTGCACCGGAGTGTCCCGCGTCCGCGGCTCCCTCCCGGCGCAACCGACCATATGCAGGGGGCTTATCTGGGTCCGTCCTTCCCTCAGGCCGAGATCGAGCTGCGGCTGACCGCGGCCGGGGCCAGGTTCCGGGTCTTGAGCGACGAGGAGACGATCGCGGCAGCCGCCCGCGCACTGGCGGACGGCAAGGCGCTCGGCTGGTTTCAGGGGCGCATGGAGTTCGGGCCGCGGGCGCTCGGCGGGCGCTCCATCCTGGGCGACGCCCGCTCGCCTTCCATGCAGTCGCTCCTGAACCTCAAGGTGAAATACCGGGAGTCGTTCAGACCTTTCGCCCCCTCGGTGCTACGCGAGCATGTCGCGGACTGGTTCGATCTGGATACGGACAGTCCCTACCCCAAGGGGTCGTCCGGGTCGCCTTTCTCGGTGCATCCACCACTTGGTGCGCAGAGGTCTCCGGGAACGACCGGGTCTGGTCCCATCTGACGGTCGCGGCACTCCGACAGGCACACCCAGGGGTCGCCTTCGACTATGTGAACGGCGGGGTGCCCGGATACCGAGTCGTCTCGTCGATTGCGAATCTTGAGCGCCGGGTGGCGCCCCTCGGCCCGGATGTCATCGTGATCTACCATGCGACCAACGACATGTCCCTCGAGCTGCGCGGCCTCGCGGCTGCCCAGGGGGTCATCCCTGCGCAGAGGATGGAGCCGCCGAGTTGGCTGGCCGAGCGCTTTACCCTGTGGAGCCTGGCAGAAAAAAACTGGCGGGTCTTCCGCGCTCAGCGGGCTGCGAAGTCCCAGGCCGGGCGGCTGGCGGTGGACCCGCAGACCCTGGGAGAGGGGTTCCGCCGGGACCTGACCGCCTTGTTGCAGGCGGCCGGTAGGGTCGCCCCGGTGGTTGCCGTGGCGACCTTTGCGACCCACCTCCGGCCGGACCAAAGCGAGTCGGAGCAGACCCGCGCCATCGCCTCCGCACTTTATTACATGCCTTTCATGACCGCCGACGGACTTCTCCAATCGTACGGTCGATACAACCAGATCATCCGGGAGGTGGCGGCGGCCACCGGCACCCTGCTGATCGGGGGGAGCGGGACATCCCGGGAACCCCGGCGTATTTCAACGACTCGGTGCACTTTACCGATGCCGGTAGCGCAGCCATGGCGAAACGGGTGAGCGAGGCACTGCTGCGCGACAACAGGTTTCGGGACCTCGTCCAGCGCTAGTCCGGCTCGGAGCGGTACCCGCGGGTTGAGACCGCACGGGGCGGCGGGTTGTCACCTATAAGAAAAACGCTGTATTCTTATGTCCCTTCACGTGCCCTTGCGTATCCGGGCGTCTCCCTCCCCCGCAATCGCGGCATGGGGTGCGTCGGCGCGAGATGCCGGGCGCCTCCGGGGCCAGGCTCCAGACCTAGAGTGAGAGGACCAGCCGACGCGCCCCGGTGCGGGTACCAGGTTGAATCAGAACATCAGAAGGTTATCCTTCGACAAACAAGACACTCGGAGATCGGTAATGAACCAGTTCTACTACGACGCCGTCACCAAGATGGAGCAGATGGGCGTGGATGACGAGTACATCCAAGGCTGGCAATGCGGCTTCCTGCAGAATCCCAAGCGCGAGGAGCAGCGGTTAACCGATGCCTACGAGGCCGGCTATACGGACGGCGAGGAGAAGAACCTGGACAATCTGGCGGAGTGGGTGCGGGACTAAGCCCCAGTCAGCCCCGCTGGGGCCTGCCGTGGGCGGGCCGCCCGGCGGCAACGGTGCAGTTGCGCGCGAGGGCGGGTTCTACCCGCCCTTTGCGTTTCTTATCCGAAACAGCCGGATCGTTTTCAGGAAACGGAAAATCTCGAATCTCTCGGGTATACAATCGGCCGATGACATTCCGAAGATTTCCGGCAGATAGCGCATGACCGCCGACCGACCCTTCCCCGTCCGCCTGGATCTCCGGCACGGTACCGTGGACATGAGCCATGGGGCCGGTGGCCGGGCCATGGCCCAGCTTGTCGCGGAGCTGTTTCAGGCACATCTGGATAATGATCTGCTGCGCCAAGGCAACGACCAGGCACTGTTCGAGCCGCCCCCCGGGCGCCTGGCGATCAGCACCGACGGCCATGTGATCTCCCCGCTGTTCTTTCCGGGGGGCGATATCGGCTCTCTCGCGGTCCACGGGACCATCAACGATGTGGCCATGGCGGGGGCGCGCCCGCTCTATCTGGCCGCGGGCTTTATCCTGGAAGAGGGGTTTCCGCTGGCGGACCTGGAGCGCATCGTGGCGAGCATGGCGCAGGCGGCCCGGGAGGCCGGGGTGCCGGTGGTCACGGGGGACACCAAGGTGGTGGAGCGGGGCAAGGGGGATGGGGTCTTCATCACTACCACCGGGGTGGGTGTGGTGCCCGACGGGGTCCTGATCTCTGGGGACCGGGCGCGCCCGGGGGACGCCATCCTGTTAAGCGGCACCATTGGGGATCATGGGGTGGCCATTTTGTCGCAGCGGGAGAGTCTGGGGTTCGAGACCCAGATCCGCTCGGATACGGCTGCCTTGCACGAGCTGGTGGCGGCCATGGTGTCGGCGGTTCCGGAGATCCATTGCCTGCGCGATCCCACCCGCGGCGGGCTCGCGACCACCTTGAACGAGCTGGCCCGGCAGTCCGGGGTGGGGATGCGCATCCGCGAATCCGCGATCCCGGTTCGACCCGAGGTCTCCGCGGCCTGCGAGCTCCTGGGGCTAGACCCGCTCTATGTGGCCAACGAGGGCAAGCTGGTGGCGATCTGTCCGGCCGAGCGGGCCGCGGACCTGCTCGCCGCCATGCGCGCTCATCCCTTGGGGGCCGGGGCTAGCCTCATCGGCGAAGCGGTGGCCGATCCCCATTGCTTCGTGCAGATGGAGACCGGGCTCGGCGGCAGCCGGATCGTCGACTGGCTGGCCGGGGAGCAGTTGCCGCGGATCTGTTGAGTCCTCACCGCCCCCACAGGACGTCGTCTACATACCGTTTAACCTGCCGATGTGCCGGGGTCTCGGCGGGGGAGAGCTGGAGACTGGTCTCGAACCCGTTCGGTCGCGCCTCCACCCGCACCACCCGGGCATGGAGATCCCCGAGCGACTTGGCGCTCAGGTCCGGGGCCAGGTTGGCAACCAGCTCGGTGCCGCGCTCCAGACGCTCCGGGATCTCGATCAGAAGCCCGTTATAGCCCAAGTCCAGGGCACGGCCGGCGAGGGTGCTCGGGGGTGTGGGCCGCGTGGCGACCGGGCGCAGCAGCAGCGGAAAGTCCACCCGGATGCGCGGCGAGCGGCGAGCCTCTACCCGCGGGACCTCCTGACGGTGCAGGTATTTGACCGAGCTCAAGTCATAGAGGAGCACGGGTTTCGAGCGGCCCTTGACCATGACCTGATTGACCCCGCCGACCTTGATGTGCTCCCGCGCCGCGGCGTGGCACGATTCGCTGATCAAGATCTGACCGCGCAGGCTGAATGCCTCCATGCGCGCCACCAGATTGACGGTATCCCCGATTACCGTGTATTCGCGGTGCAGCCCGTACCCGAAGCTGCCTGCCATGACCGTGCCGGTGTTGACGGCGATGCCCTGATAGAGCCGGGGCTCCCGGCGCAGCTCGGACTCCCGGTTAAGCTCTTCCATGGCGTGCTGCATCTCGACCGCGCAGGCGAGCGCGCGCAGCAAGTCGCCGGGCCGACGGTGGGGTGCGCCGAAGAGCGCCATCACCGAGTCCCCCATGAACTTGTCGATGAGGCCCCCGTGGCGCTCGATCACCCGCCCCATGGCCGTGAAGTAACGGTTTATCAGATCGCTCAGTGTGCGCGGAGGGAGGGACTCGGCGATGGATGTGAATCCGCGGATATCCGCGAGCACGATGGTCGCGCAGGTTTCCGCGATGGGTTGGGAGTCGAGCAGGAGCTCGTCCAAGACCCCCTCCAGCCGCTGGCGCAGCAGTGTGCGCGGGGGCTGGGAGCCGGATTCGGCATAGGCCTCGTCCAGGATGTGCTCGATCCGTGCGCGGACGAGTGCGCGATTTCTTTGTTGCATGAGAACACCCCAAGGTATTGGCACTAGCTCCCTTAACTTAGCATCGCATGAAGCGCGTCCAGGCTCGAGCCCGGCCAGCGGCGCGCCCGGGCCGCTTGGCGCCTACAATGGGGCCTATGCGACGACCGAGCCCCTGCCGCTCGCCCCACACCACCAACACCATGAGGCACTCTCATGCCCAGTTTGCCCTGGAAGACGACTCTAACGACGATCCGGTTGTACCCGCTGGCGATGGGCGTCTGGCTGGTCGCTGCCCCCGGCTGGGCGACGGCGGCCGAGAGTCTGATCGAGCTGCGCGACGGCACCGTACTGCGCGGGGAGCTGATCTCGGTGGAGGGGGGCGCTTATCGCATCCGCACCCGGTCCCTGGGGGAGATCCAGGTCCGGGAGTCCGACGTGGCGGCGATCCGGCCCCAGGGGTCAACCGGCGGGGGCGGGTCCCGGCCAGGCCGGAACCTCGGCGACGGGCGCGGCTGCGGGCGGGAGGGACCTTCAGGGCGAGTTGGCCGCCATCCAGCAGCGGATGGCCGGGGACCCGGACACCATGCAGGCGATTATGGGTCTGCAAGGCGACCCGGAGATCCAGGCCGCCCTAGCCGATCCGGCGCTGGTCCGGCTCATCCTGTCCGGAGATTTGGAGGCACTGCGCGCGGATCCGCGCTTCCAGCGTCTGATGGGGCATCCGGGTATCCAGGGGATACTCGATCGGGCGACGGCGCCCTGATATACGAATCGATCCGGAATCCCGATCGCGCGCCTGACCGCCGTTCCGGCCGCCTGCGCCAACCTTTGGGGAAAGGCCCGCGGACATTGAGCGGCTGGCCGGAGCGGCAATCGACGCTATCGAGCGATGTTTTCAGTCTGTTCCGCGTTCGTTACACGCGCACTCCGCGGCGCGCGTCAGTGTTCAGTGTCTGCGGGGGGGTATGGGAGGCGACCGTAGAGCCGGGTCAGCTCCCGCAGCCTGGGGGCCGCGTCCGGATCGATCTGCTCCTCCCGGTAGCGCCAGACCCAGTTGCCCTCGGCGGTGCCGGGGCGGTTCATGCACCCCTCCGGACCTGCCCCCACCAGGTCCTGCAGGGGGAAGATGGCCAGTGCAGCCACCGAGGCCAGTGCGGCGCGGATGAAGTCCCAGTGGATCGCCATCCCGTCGCTGTTGAGATAACGACGGGCCTGGTGGCGGATCTCGTCGTCCTTGTCCGCCCACCAGCCGAGCAGGGTATTGTTGTCGTGGGTGCCGGTGTAAACCGCAAGATTTTTACGGTGGTTATGGGGGAGGAACTCTGAGCGTCCGAATCCGCCCGCGATGTCCTCGAAGGCGAACTGGAGTATGGCCATCCCGGGCAGTCCCAGCCCGTCGCGCAGTGCCTCCACGTCCGGGGTGATCACGCCCAGGTCCTCGGCGATCAGTGGCAGGTCAGGGCCCAGCGATTCGCGCATCGCCTCGAACAGGTCCATCCCGGGTCCCTGTACCCAGCGCCCTTGGACCGCGGTCTCCTCGCTCGCCGGGATCTCCCAGTAGCCGGCGAATCCGCGGAAGTGGTCCACCCGGACCAGGTCCATGACCCCCAGGGCGTGGCGCAGCCGCTCGACCCAGAACCGGTAGCCGTCGGCGGCCAGGACATCCCAGCGGTAGAGCGGATTGCCCCAACGCTGGCCGGTGGGGCTGAAATAGTCCGGCGGAACCCCGGCGATGACTGTGGGGTGACCGCGCCCGTCGAGCTGGAACCAGTCCCGATGGGTCCAGACCTCGCTGGAGTCGTGGGCGACGAAGATCGGCATGTCCCCCACCAGATGCACGCCGCGCCCGTGTGCGTAGGCACGCAGCTCCGACCATTGCCGGAAGAACAAGTATTGAACGAAGCGGTGACGCTCGACCGCTGCCTTGTGCGATTTCGCCCAGGCGCCGAGCGCCTTGGGCTCGTGTAGCGCCAGCGGCTCCGGCCAGTCGGTCCAGGGCCGGGAATCGTGCGCGGCCTTGAGCGCTGCATAGAGTGCATAGTCCTCCAACCAGTCCCGGTGGCGCTCTTTGAAGCCGGCGAAGTCGTCCCGGTCGGCATCGTTGGCTCGGGCGGCGAAGCCCCGCTGGGCACGTCCTAAAAGGGTTGTCTTCCAGGCAGCGACTGCTCCGAAGTCCACCCGATCTTCCGGGAGCTGCGGCTGCTTCAGGTGCGCGGGCTCGATCCAACCCCATTCCAGCAGCCGCTCCGGACTGATCAGGAGCGGATTGCCGGCGAAGGCCGAGGTGCACTGGTAGGGTGAGTCCCGGTAGCCGGTGGGACCGAGCGGCAGCACCTGCCACAATCCCTGTCCGGACTCGGCGAGCAGGTCGACGAAGCGGTGGGCGGCTGGTCCCAGGTCGCCGATCCCGAATGGGCCGGGCAGGGAGCTTGGGTGCAGGAGGATTCCGCTGGTGCGGTGCATTGAGTGGACTCCGTTTGAAGTGCGGCGTTAGCCGCGGGAGTCTACCGAAAGCACAGTCCGAAATCCGGCTTGATCGACCGCGCCGGCCTGGCCGGCGCGGGTGCGGGACAACGCTATTTGCGCGCGACCGCGTCGAGGAAGGTCTGGCGCGCGGTGCTGGAGCCGGCGCGCTCCGCCTCCTGGACCAGTCGCCAGGCACGGTCCATGTCCCCGCCGTCCACCGAGTCGCGGATCATGCGGTCGTAGATCGCCTGGGTCTCGCTCAGCATCGGCTGGGCGCCCGGGCCCGCCGGTGTAGCCGTGGCGGGCGCCGGTGCTGGCTTCCGGGTCTGTCGCGGTGCGGTCGGGGCGGGCGCCGCGGGTGCGACATAGCGGGCTGCACGCTCTCGCTGGGCGACATAGGGAGTGGTGGAGCGGGCCTGGGTTTCCAGGTCTCCCACCCGAGTCCGGAAGACCCCGGTCGCCGCATGCTCCGCCACCGGGTTAGGCAGGCGCGGGTCCACCAGGCCTCGTGAGCGGGCATAGAGTCGCGCCTCGCTGATCATGGTGGTGGAGCCCTTGAGGTCTTTCTCGGTGGTGAAGACCACCAGATATTTCTCCCCGGCCAGCTCGCTGCCCTGGCGGCGGTCCAGATGGATGCGCCCATGCAGTCGTTGGGGCTCCATGAATCCGGCCGGGGTGTATTTGAAATTGCGGGAGTCGATGGCGCGGCTGACCTTAAAGTCCCGGTCCAGGACCAGGACCGTGGGGACGAAGACCGTCGCCCCGGCAACGGCGTCTAAGTCGATGGTGGCGCGCTCCAGGTCGTCGGGGATGACGATCCCCTGGACCAGACTCTTTCCGGTGGAAAACGCGAAGGCCTGGGAGCGGGCATCGATCTCATAGAACTGAGCGCCTTTCGTGTTTAGGGGCTCGAAGCGCAGGCCGGAGAGGGAGTCGCAGCAGACCCGGGCGGCGTCGAGGATCTCGCGGCTCGCGGTTGCGCTCGGGCTCACAGCCGTATACATGGGCGAGCGGGGCTCCATGGGGGCGATCCACATGCCCCCGCCCGAGCCGGCGCAGCCACCCAGTGCGAGCAGGCCGAAGGCGATCACGGCGACGAACGACGATCTACACATGGGCGGTTTCCTTAAGCTGGAGCCTTAGCTGTACCGGGGGCTGCGAGCCGCGCCACGGTGGGGAAACGGCCGCCGCAGCCCGTCGGGGCGGCAGCGGCCTCAGTCACCCTAGCCTACCACCAGGCCTCGACCTGAGCGCCGAAGGTGACTGCGGATGTGTCCTCCACCGGCACCAGCCCCGGGGTCTGCGGGAAGTTCCCGCTGTTCCAATCCGCATAGGTGACGAACAGGCGGATGACCGGGCGCGCCCAGATGCTCGGGCCGGCTTGCCATTGCTGAGCCAGAGTGACCTTTATGAGCACGCAGTCGTCGTTGAGGGTGGCGCAGGACTGCAAGTCTTGGGCAGTCACCCCCTCGGGCAGCGTGGCGACATCCACCGGCGCCGGGTAGCCGTCGTAGCCGCCGGAGTAAGATACGTTGTCGTATCCGAGCTCCAGGGCGGTATTCATGGTATCGCTCCAGCGGAAGATCGGTCGAATACCGATCGAGAACCAGTTCTTCTCGCCGCTGCTGCCCGTCGCAGGCAGCCCGTTTGCGAGCGTTTCCGAGCTCCGCTTCTTCGACTCGTACCAGGTTGCGTACATCATCTCGACGCGCTTGCCGAGCGCAATAGTGCCGTGATCCAGGACCCGCCACATGTAATCGAGCGGGGGCAAAACCGTCGGATTGCCAGCGGCGTCCAGACCGAAATAGACTGCCCCGGCGCTGCTGGTCGCGTGGGTGTTGTTGTTACCGGTCGCCGCCATACTGCCGGTGGCATACTGGACGACAAATTTGTTGAATCCCCCGAGCCAGTTGCCCTGGGTGTGCTCGGCGGTAAATAGCCAGCCGTTGTCGTAGTTCAACGGCGGCAGGGTCACCGTGTTGCCCTTGGCATCGACGAACCTTTGGGGGCTGTCCTGGGCATTGGTCAGGTCGGCGGCTCCATACTCGATGCCAAGCTCCAACGAGCCGTCTTTATTGGTCTTCAGGTTGGCGTAGCGGGCACTGAGCACGTTATTGACGACATTTGGCCTGAACCAGCCCCGATCGGCGTAGAAGTCTTCTCCCAGACCGTTAACCCAGGGTCCGTCCGCGTTGCGCACCCAGGCCAACGAGAGATCGCCGGGACCCAGGGTCCAATACTCCAGACCGACCCCAGGACCCGAGAGGTCCCAGTAATAGAAATCCGCCATGTGGATATCGTGGCGCTGATAGAATTTCTTTCCGCCCCATAGGTTGGAGCGTTCCTGCCCGGGGATTACCCCGCGGAACTGGGCGTTCGCCTCGCGCAGCGACACCACCGAGTCGCGGTAGGGGTGGGCTAGGCGTGCCCGGTTGAAGGAGATGTCGTCGCTGTTGGAGCCCGACCCGTCGCCCGGATCTTCTTCCCAGTCGTTCTGCTCGCCAGATTTATAGGCGATACGGGTATCGATATAGAAATTCTGGGCATTCTGCTCCCATAGCTTCTTGCCGAGCACGATCTCCATGTAGGTCTCGCACTCGTTGCCCAGGCGGTATTTGGAGTCTGCCCCATTTGACTGAAAGCAGGCCTGGTCGCCCCCACCGCTGGTCGCGCCGACTCCGGATCGCAGGTACCCGTGGAAGTCTGGGAGATAGTTGTCTTTAGCGACCTCGGCAAAGGTCGCGCCTGAGGCGAGAGAGGCGGCGAGCGCCGCAGTCAATACGCGAAGCTTCATCTCGATTCCCCCCACGGGTGTCGTTATCGATTCCCGCGCGTCGGACCCACCGGCTGACCGGTAGGTCGCCTTGCGCGCGGCTTGCGCGCCGTCACGGGGTCGGGCATCCAGCCCGCGGCGTAGCAACCGTGACCGACTCTTCTGGTCGTTCGCGACAGGCCCCAGTGGATCGGGTTGGCCAGACCTTGGGAGCGGCTCGGGCAAGGTCCCCGGGGTACCGTCCGGCAGGCCGCGCTTACACCTACAATCGACTGGGACGCGACGTTGCCTTTTTAATACAACGTCCTTAAGATTAATGTAGCTCCTAAGAAACCGGTTGTCGAGGCATGTTTTGCATGTGAAATTGAGTATTCATACGGGTCGCTAGTGGCGAGCCGACGAAAGGTCATTCCAAGAATGTCGCTTCTGCGCAACAAACCAGTCGGCTCTGTAGGTGTTGCCCACATGCCCCCAGCGAAATGCGTGGTCTATACTCCGGCGACCTTGGGCTAACACCGCGAGGATGCCCAGGGGCCTAAGGTTCCCAGGCCGTCAGGGTAGCGTTCCAAGCCTGGATATCTCGGCATGCGGTAGCTTGTTTTAAAAGGAATTTATCGACCGGATATCGAGGTCTCAGCCCTAACCGGCCGTCAGGCTGGTACCGGCGCAGGCCCGATCGGACATAACCGCGGACGCCCCATGAACACCATAAACGGCGCGCAAAATCCCGTCCACCGCAGCGTGTGCGGCGTTTCAAGCCTCGGGCGTTCGACCAGAGACCGAATCACCACTGAACAAGCGAGGGGAATTAAGACCGTGAACATGCTCGTCTCCCTGGCAGTCGCCACAGCTACCCTGTCGATCTCGGGTGCCGCCCTGGCCTTCGAAGAGGGAAAGCTCACCCTCTGGATCAACGGCGATAAGGGCTATAACGGGTTGGCGGAGGTCGCCAAGCGGTTCACGGCCGATACCGGTGTGCCGGTCGAGGTGTCGCACCCGGACAACGTGGAGCAGCGCTTCCAGCAGGTCGCGTCCAACGCCCAAGGGCCGGACATCATGTTCTGGCCACACGACCGTTACGGCGAATGGGTGAAGGGCGGGCTCCTGGCGCCGGTGAATCCCAGTGCGGAGATCAAGGGCAAGATCGACGACTTTGCCTGGGAGGCGGTTACCATCGACGGCAAGATCTACGGCTACCCGATCGCCGTGGAGGCTATATCTCTTATTTATAACAAAGACCTGATGCCGGACGGCCCGGCCAAGAGCTTCGAGGAGATGGTCGAGCTTGACACCAAGCTCCAGAAGGACGGCAAGCACGCCATCCTTTGGCCCTACGAGACTCCCTATTTCACCTACCCATTGCTCTCCGCCGGCGGCGGCTATGCCTTCAAGAAACGTCCGGACGGCAGCTATGACGTGAAGGATACCGGCGTCAACAATGTTGGCTCCAAGCAGGGCGTCGGCTTCCTCGCGAATATGATCGAGAAGGGCCATATGCCGCGCGGCGTGGACTACGGGGTCGCCGAGGCCAAGTTCAATAAGGGCGAGGCGGCGATGACGATCAATGGTCCCTGGGGCTGGGATAACTTGAGCAAGAGTGGGGTCAAGTACGGGGTCGCCCCCTTGCCGACCTTAGGCGGCAAACCGGGTCGGGCCTTCGTCGGCGTGCTCGGCGGGGCCATCAACAACGCCAGCCCCAATAAGGATCTGGCCACGATGTTCTTGGAAGAGTACCTGCTGACCCCTGCGGGGCTCAAGGCGATGAATGACGATAAGCCCTTGGGCGCCGTGCCCCTCAAGGAGCTCCAGCAGGAGCTGGCCTCCGATCCCCGCATTAAGGCGACCTTCGAGAACGCCAAGCACGGCGAGCCGATGCCGAGCGTACCCGAGATGATCAAATACTGGAGCAACCTGGAGGGGGCGCTGAAGAACGTCGCCGCCGGGCGCCAAACGGTGGACCAGGCATTGGACGATGCCGCCAAGCGGACTGTCCAATAGCGACGCTGGCGAGACCGCGCCCGGATAGGCGCACCGCGCGCGGGATTCTAAAAGAATGTGCGTCGACCCGACCCGACCGGGTCGGCGTCTAAATCGTCAGGGGAGGGGCATCCATGGCTTCCGCGCAAGACTTAAGCACCCCGCCGACGCACTGGGTTAAGTGGGGCCTGCTCGGCCTGATCGCCCTCGTCAATCTCTATGCCGTGACCCTGATGTATAGCCAGGGCGAGACCGTTTTCGCCCTGGTGCTCCTGGTCCTGGTGGCCACCGGGCTCTATGTCTTTGCGGCGGAGCATACCTATGTCCATCGCTACATCTTTCCGGGTGTGGCGACCATGTTCATCTTTATCGTCTTTCCGCTCTCCTATACGGTCTGGATCGCTTTCACGAATTACAGCGCGGCTAATATCCTGACTTTCGAGCGGGTGCGCGCCTATCATCTCTCCCAGACCTTTCAGGTGGAGGGTCGGAGCTACGACTTTACACTACTGGGCGAGGGTACGAACCGCTACCGGCTGGTCCTCGCCGCCAAGTCCGGAGAGCGTTTTGCGAGCGAGTCGGTGGAGCTTTTAGTCCCCGACCTCAAGGCCAAGCCCCCGGCCACCACCGCGCCCATCGAGATTGCGCTGACCCTCATCGCCGAGCCGCCCGCTACGCCGCCGTTGCCGGTCAAGGACCTCGTGCGGCTGCGAGGGGTCTTGCAAAACGTCCGCGCCCATCTGCCGGACGGCACCGTGCTACGCATGAGCGGGATGCGCCAGTTCGCAGCCCAGCATGAGCTCTATCAGGTCCTGCCGGCGGCCCAAGGCGGAGATGGGTCGATCCTGGTCAATCAACAAACCCAGGCACGGATCGCCCCGGACATGGCGACCGGCTTCTACCGGGCTTTGAACGAACAAGGGGAGCTGACAGGCCCGGGTATCGCCCCAGGGTTCAGCGTCTTCGTGGGCTGGAAGAATTTCTTGAGGGTATTGACCGATCCCGGGGTGCAGGGACCATTTCTGCAGATCTTCGGCTGGACCCTGATATTCTCGTTCCTGTCCGTGGCCTTTACCCTGGTCATCGGCATGGTGCTGGCTACCCTGGTGCAATGGGAGGAGCTTAGGGGGCGTGGATTGTACCGGCTGCTCCTGATCCTGCCCTATGCGGTGCCGGCCTTTATCTCGATCCTAATCTTCCGGGGACTCTTCAGCCAGAATTTCGGCGAGATCAATATGCTGCTGAGCGCCGTCTTCGGGCTTAAGCCGGCTTGGTTCGACGATCCGGCGCTCGCCCGCACCATGCTGCTGATCGTCAATACCTGGCTCGGGTACCCCTACATGATGATCCTTTGCATGGGGCTTCTGAAGGCGATCCCCAACGACCTCTACGAGGCCTCGGCGATGGACGGGTCCGGATTCGTGCGGGACTTCTTCAGTATTACCGTACCGATCCTGATGAAGCCGCTCACGCCTCTGTTGATCGCGTCCTTCGCGTTCAACTTCAACAATTTCGTCTTGGTGCAACTGCTGACCAAAGGGCGTCCCGACATCATCGGGGCACAGACTCCGGCGGGCACCACGAACTTGCTGGTGACCTATACCTACCGCATCGCCTTCGAGGGCTCCGGGCAGGACTATGGACTGGCCTCTGCCATTGCGACCCTGATCTTCCTGATGGTCGGCGTCTTGGCGCTGATCAACATCAAGTTAATGCGCGTTGACCGGCCGGCATGAGGGCCGCTGTCGTACTCGGCGGGCTAACTCTGTAGGGGCGTACGGACTCCCTGCCAAGCGGGCTCCGTGGGGCTCGTCATTCCGGCGTCTACGGCGACTGTGATCTGAGGACACCCAGATGGCTATGGTCCAACCAGAATCCCTAACATACCGCAAGCTGGCGGCCCACGCCTTCCTGTGGCTCTTTCTCGCCCTGATCCTGTTTCCGCTGTTGATGATCGTTGCGATTTCGTTCCGCACCGGCAATTTCGCGGTGGGCGACATCATCCCCGCTAACCCCACCCTGGATCACTGGCGACTCGCGCTTGGGATCTCCGTCGTGGACGAGTCCGGACGGACTATTCCGCCTCCCTTCCCGGTGCTCCTTTGGCTGTGGAACTCCGTGAAGGTCGCCTTCGTCTCTGCGGTGCTCATCGTGGCGCTCTCCACCACCTGCGCCTATGCCTTTGCGCGGCTACGCTTCGCAGGCCGCAGCCTGCTGCTCAAGGCCATGCTGATCTTCCAGATGTTTCCCGCGGTGCTGGCCCTGGTGGCCTATTACGCACTATTCAGCCGAATCAGCGATTATTTCCCGCCGCTCGGATTGAACACCCATCCCGGGCTGATCTTCGCGTACCTGGGCGGCATCGCGCTGCACGTCTGGACCATCAAGGGATATTTCGAGACGATCGACAAATCTCTGGAGGAGTCCGCCATGCTCGACGGGGCCAGCCCCTGGCAGGCATTCAGGCTGATCCTGCTGCCGCTCTCCGTGCCGATCCTGGCCGTGGTCTTCATCCTCGCCTTTATCATGGCAATCACCGAGTATCCGGTGGCTTCCATCCTGCTTCAGGACGAGAGCAAGCTGACGCTTGCTGTAGGCACCCAGTATTACCTGAACCCTCAGGAGTACAAATGGGGTGACTTCGCTGCCGCGGCCGTGCTCTCTGGCCTGCCGATCACGGTGGTGTTTCTGCTCGCCCAGCGCTGGCTGGTGGGCGGCCTCACGGCCGGCGGGGTCAAGGGCTGATCGTCCGCGATAGGACATTCGGGAAGAGAGAACAACGCGTTCCGTTATGCCCCTGAGGAGCTTGAGTGAGATGGCTGACGTCACGATCGAACATCTGGTCAAGAACTACAACCCGGGCGTAGCGCGGGACGTGCTTCGGGATATCAATCTGAACATCAAGGAGGGCGAGTTCGTGGTCTTTGTCGGTCCCTCGGGCTGCGGCAAGTCCACCTTGCTGAGGGCTATCGCCGGGCTCGACGACATTACGTCCGGAGACCTCTATATCGGCGGCAAGCGGATGAACGATGTACCGCCGGTGCACCGCGGGGTGGGCATGGTTTTCCAATCCTATGCACTGTATCCTCATATGACTGTGCGGGAGAATCTGGCCTTCGGTCTTAAGATCAAGAAGGTAGACAGGAAGACCGCCAAAGAGCGGGTCGAGGCGGCCTCCGCGATGCTGGGGCTGGACCCCTTCCTGGAGCGCAAGCCCAAGGCACTCTCCGGGGGGCAGCGCCAGCGTGTCGCGATCGGGCGCGCACTCGTTCAGCACCCGGCGGTTTTTCTGCTCGACGAGCCGCTTTCCAACCTGGATGCAGCCCTGCGGGTCAAGACCCGAATCGAGCTGGCCCGGATGCACCAGGAGCGGGGCTCCACCACCATCTATGTGACCCACGATCAGGTCGAGGCCATGACCCTCGCCAATAAGATCGTGGTTCTAAGTCCATTGGCAGAAGGGGCGGACACCAATCTGGAGCAGTACGGCCCGCCGCTCGAGCTCTATCACGAGCCCGCCAACCGTTTCGTTGCGGGGTTCATCGGCTCGCCCAAGATGAATTTCCTTTCCGGTATGGTCGAGGAGGCGGGGGAGCGTCGAACCCGGATCAAGCTGGACACCGGCGTGAGTATCGCCGCGTCCGTCGACAGCCGCCGCGGGGCCCCCGGCGATAAGGTGGAGGTGGGCATCCGTCCGGAGCATACGGTCCTGCTCGACGATCCTCGCGCCGACAATAAGATCACCGGCACCGTCCAGGTGGCCGAGCATCTGGGTGCCGAGACCTTTGTCTACATGGATGTGGGCGGCAAGGACTTCACGGTCAAGGTCCGGCCAGAGACCCCAGCGACCACGGGCGGCCAATTCGATATCGGCGTGCCGGCGGACGCCTGTTATCTGTTCGACTCTAAGGGCCAGGCATTCCCGCGCACGGCCCGATTCAACCGCACCTGATCTTCTTCCTGGATCGGCCCTTGTCCGCCATCGGCGGGCGGGGTCCTCGCGCTCTATGCCAATGATCGCCGTGGCCGAGCGATCCGTCGGACTATCCCGACTCATGGGAAACCATGGGCAGTTTGCGCTCGGAGTACCGCTGGCCGGAACGGCAATCCCTGCCCCGCACTCGTCTGTAGGTAATTAATCCCCCAGTTATCAGGCGGATACGCACGCTGTTCGTGTGTTATACGTATCAGTCGATACGTGGCGCTTTACGGTCTTGGAAATGGCGAGCGAGCCATTTCTGTCGGGCATGGCCAAGCCGCTCTCTTCGTATCGAAGCTTAATCGTCCTCCGGCACGAGCGTCGGCAGCCGGCTTGGCGATCCTAATGCATCAATCTCATAATTCCGGTGGAGGCCCAGTATGAAGCATCAGACTTCCCAATTCCGGTGGACTCCGATCGCGCTCGCGCTCGCATTGTCGGTCTCCGGCAGCACTCCGACAGGCGCGGCGGAGAGCGAGGCCTATTCGGTCGCGCGCGGGGGCCGGCTCTACGACAATTGGTTCAAGGTGTCGGAGGATGCGCAAAAGCCCACCGGACCCCATCCGAGCTATCCGGAAACGGGTAAATATCGAGGCGACAAGGGTAACGACTGGCGTTGTAAGGAATGTCACGGGTGGGATTATCTGGGCAGTGCTGGCGCCTATGGAAGCGGCAAGCACCAGACCGGCATTAAGGGAATTCAGGGCATGCGGGGTGCCGACCCGGAGAAGATTGCAACGGTGCTCAAAGACCAGACCCATGCCTACGCCGATACGTCGCTAACCGATCTCGACTACCGCGATCTGTCACTCTTCGTCAGCCGCGGTCAGATCGACATGAGCGCCTTCGCAGACTCAAAGACCAAGAAGGCCAAGGGCGACTCAGCCCTGGGTAAGGGGCAATTCGAGACGATCTGCGCCAATTGTCACGGACTGGACGGCAAGGGTGAAAAAGATATGGAGCCGCTGGGAGAGGTGGCGACCGACAATCCCTGGGAGGCTGTGCATAAGATGACGAACGGCCAGCCTGGCGAAGACATGCCCGCGTTGCGCGCACTCGACCCCAAGGTGGTCGCCGACATCCTGGCCCATATGCAGACACTTCCAACCTCCAAGTGAGCCGGACGCGCGGCCTGCCGACGGGGTAGGTCCGCGCAGGACGAGTCGAGTGCGAGATCTCGACAGAGATCGTCAGTCAATCCTTTATATTGTCGACATAATGGGTTGACACTGCGCCGTCACCCGCTATATTTCGCGCACTCTCCCAAACATTGTCGACAATCTTAATGGCCGCCAGCGCCGAGACCCTGCCCGAAGAGTCCGCCACCATCGCCGACCGGGTGTTTGAGCAGCTGCGGGCGGCGATCGTGGAGGGGGCCATCCCCGCCGGCAGCAAGATCAGCGAGCCGGAGATGGCGGGCCGCTACGGGATCAGCCGCGGACCGCTTCGCGAGGCGATGCGCCGGCTGGAGTCCGCCAACCTGGTGGAGCGTCGGCCCAACGTGGGCGCCCGGGTCATCACCCTCACCAGCGACGAGCTCTTGGAGATCTATCTGATCCGCGAGGCATTGGAAGGCATGGCTGCCCGACTCGCCGCGGAGCGCATGAGCGAGCCCGCAGTCCTTGAGCTGAAAGACCTGCTGGTGCACCACCGCAGGGAGGTAGCCAGGGAGCACGGTCAGGCTTACTTCCAGAAAGAAGGGGACATGGATTTCCACTACCGGATCGTCCAGGGCACCGGCAACCGGCGGCTCGCCGGCATCCTGTGCAACGACCTCTATCACCTGGCCCGTATGTACCGCTGTCAGTTCGGCATGGGCAGCGATCGCGCACTGGACGCGCTCAAGGAGCATGAGCTAGTCGTAGAAGCCATTGCCGACCGGGACGGAGAGATGGCCGAGCTCTTGATGCGTCGGCACATCCGCGCCTCCCGGCGCAACGTGGAGCGGAGGCTCGAGACCGCGGCGGGCGCAAGTCTCCCACTGGCCGAAGAGCCCAAGGGCGGCAGGACGCAATCCTCCCGTCGGGCGCTGGCCGCGGCGGGCACCGGGGGCCAGGTCCAAAGCCTGACGTCCCGCGCCCCGGCCGCCGCCCTGCCGGACCCAGATACCCATCGGCCGGGACGCTTCGGCGCCCCGGCGATCGATCACACCTGAGGGACACCCGACCATGACCGAGAAAACCACCCCCGGCGCCCGTCTGCGCCAGGCCGTCGCCGAGGAGCGTCCGCTCCAGGTCGTTGGCGCTATCAACGCCTACCACGCCATGATGGCCGAGCGTACCGGCTACCGGGCGCTCTATCTCTCCGGCGGTGGGGTCGCGGCCGGCTCCTACGGCCTGCCGGATCTCGGAATGACGAGCCTCGACGACGTGCTCGAAGACGTCCGGCGCATCACCTATGCCACCGAGCTTCCGCTTCTGGTGGATATCGATACCGGTTGGGGCGGGGCCTTTAACATCGCCCGCAGTGTGCGCCAGATGAGCCGCGCCGGGGCGGCCGGGGTGCACATCGAGGACCAGGTAGCAGCCAAGCGTTGCGGTCACCGCCCGGGCAAGGCGATCGTCTCCAAAGAAGAGATGGTGGACCGCGTCAAGGCCGCGGTCGATGCCCGTAGCGACGACTTCGTGATCATGGCCCGCACCGATGCGCTGGCCGTGGAGGGGATCGACTCGGCCATCGAGCGGGCGATCGCCTGTGTCGAGGCCGGCGCGGACATGATCTTCCCGGAGGCCATGACCGAGCTTGCGCAATACCGCCAGTTCGTCGCCGCGGTCAATGTTCCGGTGCTCGCCAATATCACCGAGTTCGGCTCCACGCCCTTGTTCACCACCGCGGAGCTGGGCGAGGCCGGGGTCTCGCTGGTGCTCTATCCGCTGTCTGCCTTCCGCGCCATGAACAAGGCCGCGCTCAACGTCTATCAGACGCTGCGCCGGGAAGGCACCCAGGCGAGCGTGGTCGAAACCATGCAGACGCGCATGGAGCTCTACGACTATCTCAATTATCACAGCTTCGAGCAGAAGCTCGATGCGCTATTTGCCGCGGATAAGGAATAAGCCTTAAGCGTCCGTTGCGGACCGTCAACCCATTTCACCATCCCACGAGGAGAATCGGCATGGCCGAGCAAGAAAGCCAACTGCCCAAGCCCAAGAAATCGGTCGCACTGTCCGGCACCGCCGCCGGCAATACCGCGGTCTGTACCGTCGGGCGCACCGGTAACGACCTGCACTATCGGGGCTACGACATCCTCGATTTTGCCGACCATGCCGAGTTCGAGGAGATCGCCCATCTCCTGATCCACGGCCATCTGCCGACCCGTCCGGAGCTGGTTTCTTATAAGCATAAGCTCAGGAGCCTGCGCGGACTGCCCGCGGCGCTCAAGGTCGCGCTCGAGCAGCTCCCGCCCTCGTCCCATCCGATGGACGTGCTGCGCACCGGCGTCTCGCTCTTGGGCACCCTGGAGCCCGAGAAGGAGGCCATGCCCTTTGCCGGCGCACGCGCCATCGGCGATCGGCTGATCGCCTGCACCGGCTCCATGCTGATGTATTGGCATCATTACGCCCACCACGGCCGGCGCATCGATGTCGATACCGAAGACGACTCGATCGGCGGGCATTTCCTGCACCTGCTGCACCAGCACACACCCGCGACGGCCTGGGTGCGCGCCATGCACACCTCGCTGAACCTCTATGCCGAGCACGAGTTCAACGCCTCGACCTTCACCTCGCGCGTGATCGCCGGGACCGCGTCCGATATCTATTCTGCCATCACCGGGGCCATCGGTGCACTGCGCGGCTCCAAGCACGGCGGGGCCAACGAGGTCGCCTGCGAGATCCAGCAGCGCTATACCACGCCGGAAGAGGCCGAGGCCGATATCATCGAGCGGGTGGGGCGCAAGGAGATCGTCATCGGCTTCGGGCACCCGGTCTATACCGTCGGCGATCCGCGCAACGAGGTCATCAAGTCGGTGGCCCTGCGCCTGTCCGAGCAGAATCAGGACACCCGCATGTACGAGGTGGCCGAGCGGCTCGAGACCGTCATGTGGGACCAGAAGCGCATGTTCCCGAACCTGGACTGGTTCTCCGCCGTGTCCTACGCGCAGATGGGCATCCCAACCGCCATGTTTACGCCGATCTTCGTCATGGCGCGCATTACCGGATGGACCGCGCATGTGATCGAGCAGCGCCAGGACAACAAGATCATCCGTCCGAGCGCCAACTATATCGGTCCCGATAACCGCAAGTGGGTGCCGATCGACCGGCGCTAAAGAGGTCGCGAGTAGCGAGTTGCTAGTGGCTAGGAAGACCGCTCTTCCTTGGCCCTAGCCACTCGCCGATCGCCACCTTTTTGGGCACTGACCACTCGCCACTCGCTACTCGCCACTTCCATGAACACCGCAAACCGCAAACCACTGCCCGGAACCTCGCTGGATTACTTCGACGCGCAGGCCGCCGTCGATGCGATCGAGCCCGGCGCCTACGACAAGCTGCCTTACACCTCGCGCGTGCTAGCCGAAAACCTGGTGCGTCGCTGCGCCCCGGACGCTCTGACCGATTCGCTCAAGCAGATCGTCGAGCGCAAGCGCGAGCTGGATTTCCCCTGGTTCCCGGCGCGCGTGGTGTGCCACGACATCCTGGGTCAGACCGCGCTGGTCGATCTCGCGGGGCTCCGCGACGCCATCGCCGATCAGGGCGGCGACCCGGCCAAGGTCAATCCGGTGGTGCCGGTGCAGCTCATCGTCGATCATTCGCTGGCCGTGGAGTGCGGCGGGGACGACCCGGACGCATTCGCCAAGAACCGCGCCATCGAGGATCGCCGCAACGAGGACCGTTTTCATTTCATCGACTGGACCAAGCTCGCGTTCGACAACGTCGATGTGATCCCGGCCGGGAACGGCATCATGCACCAGATCAATCTGGAGCGGATGAGCCCGGTGATCCATGCCAAAAACGGCGTGGCCTTCCCGGATACACTGGTCGGCACGGATAGCCACACCCCGCATGTCGATGCGCTCGGCGTCATCGCCGTCGGCGTCGGCGGTTTGGAGGCGGAGAGTGTCATGCTCGGGCGCGCGTCCTGGATGCGCCTGCCCGAGATCGTCGGCGTGGAGCTGTCGGGCAAACCCCAGCCGGGCATCACCGCCACCGACATCGTGCTGGCGCTGACCGAGTTTCTGCGCAAATCGAAGGTGGTCGGCGCCTACCTGGAATTCCGCGGCGAGGGCGCCGCGGCACTGACGCTGGGCGATCGCGCAACGATCTCCAACATGGCCCCGGAATATGGTGCCACCGCGGCGATGTTCTTCATCGATGGTCAGACCATCGACTATCTGAAGCTCACCGGGCGCGACGATGCGCAGGTGAAATTGGTCGAGACCTATGCCAAGGTTGCCGGCCTCTGGGCGGACACCCTGAAGGACGCCGAATACGAGCGCACGCTCAGTTTCGACCTGTCGAGTGTGGTGCGCAACATGGCCGGTCCGTCCAACCCGCATGCGCGCGTCGCGACCGCCGACCTCGCCGCCAAGGGCATTGCAGGCCAATGGGAAGATGTGCCTGGCCAGATGCCGGACGGCGCCGTGATCATTGCGGCCATCACCAGCTGCACCAATACCAGCAACCCGCGTAACGTCATTGCCGCGGCACTCCTGGCGCGCAACGCCAATCGCTTAGGCTTGGTGCGTAAGCCCTGGGTGAAGAGCTCGCTAGCGCCCGGCTCCAAGGCCGTCGCCCTGTACCTCAAAGAGTCGGGTTTGCTGCCGGATCTGGAGAAGCTCGGATTCGGTATCGTCGCCTTTGCATGCACCACCTGCAACGGCATGTCCGGCGCGCTCGATCCGAAGATTCAACAGGAAATTATCGACCGCGACCTGTATGCGACCGCGGTGCTGTCCGGCAACCGCAACTTCGACGGCCGCATTCACCCCTATGCCAAGCAGGCGTTCCTGGCCTCGCCGCCGCTCGTGGTCGCCTACGCCATCGCCGGCACTATCCGTTTCGACATCGAGAGGGACGTACTGGGCGTGGTCGACGGGAAAGAGATCCGTCTGAAGGACATCTGGCCGACCGACGAGGAGATCGATGCCGTGGTCAAGGCATCGGTCAAGCCGGAGCAGTTCCGCCAGGTCTACGAGCCGATGTTCAAAGTCAGCGTGGAGTCCGGCGAGAAGATCAGCCCGCTGTACGACTGGCGTCCGCAGAGCACCTACATCCGCCGTCCGCCCTACTGGGAGGGCGCCTTGGCCGGCGAGCGGACCCTGACGGGCATGCGTCCGCTAGCGGTCCTGCCTGACAACATCACCACCGACCATCTGTCGCCATCCAATGCCATCATGCTGGATAGCGCGGCCGGCGAGTACCTGGCGAAGATGGGTCTGCCCGAGGAGGACTTTAACTCCTACGCCACCCACCGCGGTGACCACCTGACCGCGCAGCGAGCGACCTTTGCCAATCCGAAGCTGTTCAACGAGATGGTGCGCGACGAGTCCGGCAAGGTGAAGCAGGGCTCGCTGGCCCGCATCGAGCCGGAGGGCAAGGTCACCCGCATGTGGGAGGCGATCGAGACCTACATGGAGCGCAAGCAGCCGCTGATCATCGTCGCCGGCGCCGACTACGGTCAGGGCTCGTCCCGGGACTGGGCCGCCAAGGGCGTACGCTTGGCGGGTGTCGAGGCCATCGCCGCCGAGGGCTTCGAGCGCATCCATCGCACCAACCTGATCGGCATGGGCGTGCTGCCGCTGGAGTTCAAGCCCGGCGTCAACCGCAAGACCTTGGGGATCGACGGCACCGAAACCTACGACGTAATCGGCGAACGCAAGCCGCGGGCCGACCTCACGCTGGTCATTCGTCGCAAGGACGGCGAGCGTGTCGAGGTGCCAGTGACCTGCCGACTCGATACCGCGGAAGAGGTCTCGATCTACGAGGCCGGCGGCGTGCTCCAGCGCTTCGCCCAGGACTTCCTGGAGTCCTCCAAGGCTGCTTAAACCGCGTCCCTTTTGGCATGCGGGGTTGGTGGATTGGATCGGTCTCGCGGCCACTTGTAGGCGCCTTCGCTGACGCGGTTTAAATGTTCAATCTTCTGAACGTTTAAGCCGTTTGTCCGTGATTGCCGGAGGTCTGCAACACTGCGCTCGTGACACTGCTCGGAGACTGGGCAAGTATTCCGGTAGGATGGGTTGAGCGGAGCGAAACCCATCGTTTACGCCATCGCCAGGCATCGATTGCTGGGTTTCGCTGCGCTCTACCCAGCCTACAGAACGGGCGTGGACGAATACTTGACCAAGACCGACGCGGTGTCACGCATGTGTCCCGCGCTTCGCGCGACGAGGACCGGTAGCCGAAACGTCGATCAAGGCCCGCGCTTCACTTTCGTTCGGAGTACGTTCCCATGGCCCAAGCACCCCAGATCAAGATCCCCGCCACCTACATGCGCGGCGGCACCAGCAAAGGCGTCTTTTTCCGCCTCCGGGATCTACCCGAGGCCGCGCAGGTGCCTGGTGCCGCGCGCGATGCCCTACTGCTGCGCGTCATCGGAAGCCCAGACCCCTACGGCAAACAAATCGACGGCATGGGCGGGGCGACCTCCAGCACCAGCAAGACCGTCATCCTGTCCAAGAGCGGCAAGCCCGATCACGACGTCGATTACCTCTTTGGCCAGGTCTCCATCGACAAGTCATTCGTCGATTGGAGCGGCAACTGCGGCAATCTCTCCGCCGCCGTCGGGCCATTCGCCATTAGCAACGGGCTGATCGACCCCAGTCGTATACCGAAAGACGGTATGGCGACCGTGCGCATTTGGCAGGCGAACATCGCCAAGACCATCGTCGCCCATGTACCCATGACCAACGGCGCGGTGCAGGAAACCGGCGATTTCGAGCTCGACGGCGTGACCTTTCCCGCGGCCGAGGTACAGCTCGAGTTCCTGGATCCGGCCGACGAGGGCGAAGGCGAGGGCGGCGGCTCCATGTTCCCGACCGGCAATCTGGTCGACGACCTGGAAGTGCCGGGTATCGGCACCCTCAAGGCCACCATGATCAATGCCGGCATCCCGACCATCTTCGTGAATGCGGAGGCCCTCGGATACACTGGCGCCGAGTTGCAGGACGCCATCAACGGCGATGCCAAGGCATTGGCCATGTTCGAGACCATTCGCGCCTATGGCGCGGTTCGCATGGGCCTCATCAAGCACATTGACGAGGCCGCCAAGCGCCAGCACACTCCCAAGGTCGCCTTCGTCTCTAAGCCCGTAGATTACGTCGCCTCCAGCGGCAAGCAGGTCTCGGCCTCCGACATCGACCTTTGCGTGCGCGCACTCTCCATGGGCAAGCTGCATCACGCTATGATGGGCACGGCAGCGGTCGCCATCGGCACCGCGGCAGCGGTACCGGGCACACTGGTGAACCTCGCCGCCGGCGGTGGTGCGCGAACGGCGGTGCGCTTCGGCCATCCATCGGGCACTTTGCGGGTAGGTGCGGAGGCTACCCAGGTCAAGGGCGAATGGACCGTGACCAAGGCCATCATGAGCCGCAGCGCCAGGGTGTTGATGGAGGGCTGGGTGCGCGTGCCTGGGGATGCGTTCTGAGGAGCGATGCCGCCAAATGCGTTTGCGCCGGGTCGATTGACCCGGCCCTAAGGAAAAACTTAATTCGCGCTGTCGGCAAGCCGATAGTTGATGGACCCCGGAATCCCGCCGGGCTAAGCGAGCTTGGGGCTCGTATAGAAAATCGGCAAGCGGTACCTAATCTTACTTCGTCAAATCCCCGTCGGGCGCGGGACTGCGCTAACACCTACCGCACCAACCCCTCGATCCAGGACCCGATTGCCTCCGCCGTCGTGCCGCTCAGGCGCCCTTGGGCGACCGCCGCCGGGACGATCGATTCGCCGGTGTCGACCGGGGCCAGGAGCCGACTGGCCAACCCGGCGATCGCATCGCGCACCGGGGCGACGGCCGTATCGAACGACAGGTCATCCCCGTCTCAGGCACCGTAGCCCCGGACGCCACGCCCGCAACTAAGGCGCCGCCGCCACCCCGGGAGGGCAACCGCACGCCAGGGTCAGCGCCAGTGCCAGACCCAAGGTCAGTCCCTGTCGAGCGGATCAGCCCCTGGTCAATATCTCCCCCATGTCTGTCTGGTTCGAAGGCGCCAATTTTACCCGTGGCCGGCCCGACAGCCCGCTTCCAAACGATCGACGCAACCGCATGGCAGCCAGTTCCGGTACTGCGGACAGCGCTTTCCAGATCGCGCCCCTTGGTTGCAAATCCCCTGTCATTGTCGTTCAATCCGCGGCGAAAGAGCGCATTCGTGCCATCGCCCCGCGGATTCCGTGCGAGGCGTTGGAACAGGGTAACGGAGATGAGCCCTTGAACCGACAGGGTCGCCGATGCATCGCCCCCACCGCCTGGCTGCTCGGCCTGCTGCTGCTCGCCGCCGGCCCCGGCCATGGGGCATCGCTCGACATCGACGGAGACGGCGCAGTCTCGCCCGCCACCGACGGCCAGCTGATCCTGCGCCACCTGTTCGGATTCAGCGGCCAGACGCTGATCGCCGCTGCCGTCGGGCCGGACGCCGTGCGCGACACTGCTGCCATCGAGGGTCATCTCGGGGCGCTGGGCCTGGCCCTGGACGTCGACGGCGACGGCAAGGCCGATGCGCTGACCGATGGCGTATTGATCCTGCGCTACCTGCTCGGCCGCACCGGCGCCGACTTGGTTGGCGGTGCGGTTTCGTCCCAAGCCACCCGTGCAGCCGAGGCCATTGCCGACCGCATCGATGCCCTGTCTACGCCGCCGGGCGAGGCCCCTGCCAGCGTCGAGCTGGTCCAGGCCAACTCCCTCACCGCAAACAGCATCCAGCTCGACTGGCTGCCCACCTTCGACAACGACACCCCCGGCAGTGGCATCACCTATGTGCTGCACGCCAGCGAGACCGACAACTTCATCCCGGAGGCCAGCACGGCCCGCACCGAGGTCGTCAACAACGCCACCGGTGTCATTCAGGCGGTCAAGCCCGCGACCCAGTATTACGTCAAGGTCGAGGCCCGCGACAGCTTCGGCCATGCCAGTTGGAGCAACCAGCTCAACGTGCTCACCGCCGCGGCCGATCCACAAGATACCGCCGCCCCCCGCCAGGTGCTCGATGAGGTCACCGCCCCGGTGCAAACGGTCGAGCCGGACCGTGTCGACTATCAGCTCGGCGCCGGCGCCAGTGCGCCCCAGGTCGGCGACATCCTCGTCTCGGGCGAGGGTAACGGCTTCCTTCGCCGCGCCGCCGCGGTCAGCCAAGTCGGCGACCAGGTCAGCATCGATACCGAGCCCGCCGCCCTCAACGAGCTCTACGACAACCTCTCGGTCTCTACCGACGTCAAGCTCATCGACCTGCCCGAGACCGCCGGCCCCCAGGCCCGCGCGGTGGGGCGCGGCGTTATCTTCCAGCGCAGCGGCGACACCAAGCGCGCCGTCTGGCCTGACACCGGCCTGACCCTGATCGAGCAGCGTCCGGCCGAGCCCGTCGCCCGCGCCGCGCAGCCGGCACCCGCCAGCTGCGACGGCGTTTCCGGCGAGCGGGTCAGCAACTGGGACAGACCGCTCAAGGTGACCTATCCACAGAACGCCTGCGTTGAGCCCGACGGCACGCTGGAGATCCCGATCGATGTCGAGATCGAGCTGGGCCTCGGGGACCGCTACCAGATCACCCAGTTGTTCTTCGAGAAGCTGACCCATCCGAAAGTCACGGCGGACCAGGGCAACTACGGCGCCATTTGGTCCCCGTCCCTCGGCGACACCGATATCCGGGGCACCGGCCTCCTGCGCTGGACCCCGCAGGAGCGCCATGTGGACGACCAGGGCCGCCCCTACACCGCGCACTTCGTTGCCCTGGCCAAGGAGCGCGCCGAATACTGCCGGGGGGTGCTCGATTTTTGCGGCGAGCGCAAGATCGAATTCGAAGTCGACATCTACGTCGCCTGGGGCACCCTGTCCGAGCCCGGCGAGCAATCCTTCACCAGTGCCGACGCCGGCATCGAGATCAGCGGCACGGCCAAGGTCGACTTCCAGCCCCGTATCCGCACCGACGCCGACATCACTGGCGGCCGTCTGCGCTCCGGTCAGGTACTCATCGAAGGCCCCATCAGCTTCACGACCGAAGTCAACCTGCGCGCCACGGCGTCCGGCCAGCACCAGAGCAGCAAGCAGCTGATCGACAAGCGCTTCGTCAAGGTCTTCTACGCTGGCAGTGTCCCCATCGTGATCACCGGCCGTTTCCAACTCGGTGTGCAGTTCCGCGCCGAGGCCGATGCCGCGCTGGACATCACCCAAACCCTGACCACCGGCTACGACATTCAGACCGGCCTCGAATACCGTGACGGCGGCTGGCATCTGATCAAGGAGGCCGAACCCTGGCAGCGCTACAAGTTGAGCGGGGAGGCTGACACCCACGCCTATGTGGAGCTCCGCTTCGTGCCGGACCTGGAGCTGACCTTCTACGATGTCGCCACCGGCCGCCTCATCGTCGAGCCCTATCTCTTCGCAGAGGCCGCGCTGGAGGGCCACTTCCTCTATCAAGTTCAGGCCGACGGCAGTGGTGTCACCGACGGCGGCGACGCCGACTACCGCTTTACCAAGCTCGAGTTCGGCGCCGGCGTGGACGGTAAATTCCGCGCCGGTCTGGAGGCATTCGACAGATCCATCGTCGGCTACCCGTCCCGCGACCAGAACGACTTTCTGGAATTCGCGCTCCTGAACCGCACCCCGATCATCGGCCTACCGGCGTTGACCCCGCGGATCACGGCCGACACCAGCGCCGGGGATTGCACCGCCGTCGGCCTCACCGCCGACATCGCTAACGTCGCCAACCCCTTCCAGGGTCTGTTCGGCGGCCCGGACAGCTGGAACCCGTTTGCGAACGACAGCGCCGCCTGGGAAGTGGTGCTTCCCGCTGGCACCGAGCGCATCGCCAGCGCCGCCGGCTCCCGCGACGCCTGGTTCAGTGCCGCCGCCGCGGGCCAGTACCGCCTGCGCTTCAGCGGTCACAGTGGCCTGGGTAGCTACGTGCGCCAGTACGAGGAGATCACCCTCGACTATGACCCGGCCGCCCAGGACTGTAGCGCCTTCGGCACGCTACGGGTCGATCCGCCCGGTGGGGCCTGGACGAGCTCCCCGCAGTCGATCTCGATTAGCGGTGCGGATGTGGAGACCATCTACTACACGGCCGTGGATACCTATGACGGGACTACGCCCGCCGATCCTCCCGCACCGACACCGGCGACCAACGACGGCATGGTCACCGGGCCGAATGCCACCATGCAGCTCCGCGGCAGCGAGGACCAGCTCAGGCGCACCAAGCTCAGCTTGATCGGCTGTACTGCGGGGCAATGCGGGCCGGTCACCGGACCCTACGAATACCGAATCGACCTTCGGCCTGGGGGCCAACCCGGCCCGACGATGCCCCTCAACGACACCGGCATCACCACCTGCGCCAATGCGAGCCAAAACGGCCTGCCCTGCCCGGTGGCTGGCTTCCCCGAGCAGGACGCCCAGTCCGGTCGGGATGTCACCCACAGCGACGACAGCGACGGGCATGCCGGATTCAGCTTTACGAAGCTGGATGCGAATGGCAACCCGCTGGCAGCGAGTGCAGCGAACTGGAGTTGCGTGCACGATAACGTCACGGGGCTCATCTGGGAGGTCAAGACCGACGACGGGGGCTTAAGGGATAAGGACTGGACCTATTCCTGGTACAACCCCGACGGATCGACGAACGGCGGTTCTGCCGGTTATTCGGACAACGGTAACAACTGCTTCGCCCCGGTCCGCTGCGATACCGAGAAGTTCGTCGCCGACGTCAATGCGGCGGGTCTGTGCGGAGCCCGCGACTGGCGCCTGCCGTCCCAATTCGAGCTCCTGTCCATCGTGAACAATAACCGGTACAACCCGGCGATCGATACAGCCTGGCTCCCCCTTACCCAGTCGGGTTGGTTTTGGTCGTCTTCGCCCTACGCCCGCAGTCCCAGCCCCGCGTGGGTCGTCTACTTCGACTATGGCTACGTCGACTTCAACGGTAAGGTCTATGCCGGCCATGTGCGTCTCGTGCGCGGCGGACAGTGACTTTGTCCTTTTGGGCATAGCGGGGGAAGTTAAGTGGGTCTAGACCATGCGGCATCTTAATCATCTCCCCATTTGGCGCGATGCCAACCGGCTGCTGTTGGCGATCGAACAGGCGGTGCGCGGCTTCCCCAGGTACCACAAATACACCCTGGGGACCGAGCTGCGCCGGCAGGCGATGCAGGTGTGCCGGCTGATCATGCGGGCCGCCGATCAGCGCGCGGAGCAGGCCCAGTGGCTGCAGCAATTGGTTACGGCAGTCGACGATCTGAAGCTCTCGGTGCAATTGGCCAAGGAGCTGGAGGCCTTCCGGAGCTTCACGGATTTCCAGGCCATCGCGGAGCTCGCGGTGGCCCCGACTGGGAGCAGGTGCAAGCAGGGGGGGCGTAAGCGGCTTGCGGGGACCAACGGCCAGCACCGCCCTGGTGTCTGAACCCCGCCGTGCGGGGGGCGTCGCCGGGAGCGGGCGTGCCGAGGTCACTGTGCGCCGGCGCCGCCATCCCAGATGGGGTGGCATGTCCGGTCCGGGCGCGCGCTACCGAATGGATGCGCGCATCCGGCAGAAGTGTGCCGGCTAACGGGCGGTTGGTTTTGGTCGTCCTCGCCCAACGCCAACAATCCCAGCAACGCGTGGAACGTCAACTTCAACAATGGCAACGTCAACAACAACAATAAGGACAATGCCAACCATGTGCGTCTCGTGCGCGGCGGAAAGCGACCAGGGTGTCTTCTCTTTTGCAGCCCTCTATCGCGGCTATCGGCAGTGCCGGCGGCGCAAGCGCGGCACCGCCAACGCCCAGCGGTATGAACAAGGGCTGTTGGATCATCTGGTGGACACCACCGCGGCCCTGCAGGATCGCACCTACGCCCCCTCCCGCTCGCTTTGTTTCGTCGCGCGCCAGCCCAAGGCGCGGGAGATCCATGCCGCGGACTTCAGTGACCGGGTGGTGCACCATGTCCTGGTGCCGCGGCTGGAGGCCCTGTTCGAGCCGGTCTTGATCCATGACCTCTATTCCAACCGCCAAGGCAAGGGGACCCACGCCGCGGTGGAACGGCTAGGCGCCTTCATGCGCGCCGTGAGCGACAATGGGCAACGCCCGGGCTGGTTCCTGCAGCTCGATGTGCGTAACTTCTTCAACCGGATCGATCAGGCGATCCTCTTCGGTTTGATCAACCGCCGGCTGGCCAAGGCGGTGCGCGCCGATGTCATCGATTCCGGTGAAGCCTGGGACCTGAGCTGGCTCACCCGGGTGATCCTCAAGCAGGATTTCAAGACCCAGACGGTCTACCGCTGCAGTCCGGCGGAGCTGGGCCGGGTACCGGAATACAAGCGGCTCACCGCGGCGCCGCCCGGCAAGGGGCTGCCGATCGGCAATCTCACCAGTCAGTTCTTCGCCAATGTCTATCTCAACGAGCTGGATCAGTTCGTCAAGCACCGGCTCAAATGCCGGCACTACCTCCGCTATGTCGATGATTTCGTGTTGCTCCATGCGGACCCTGCCCAACTTCGCGCCTGGGAGCAGGCGATCGGGTCCTTCCTGGCCGAGCGGCTGCAGCTCGAGCTGAAGGGCGAGGGCATTCTCCGGCCCGTGACCGACGGGGCCGATTTTCTCGGCTACATCGTGCGGCCCCATTACCGGCTGGTGCGCCGGCGCGTGGTCGGCAATCTGCGCACCAAGCTGGCGGCCTTCGCCGCGACCTATGTGACCCAGACCAGTATCCGCCTCCCCGCGGTAGGTCGGGATCAACTGCGTGCGCAGTTGGCGAGCTATCTGGGTCATTTCGCCCAAGCGAACGCCCACCGGTTGGTCCAATCCCTGTTCGTGCGCCATGGCTGGCTCGGCCTGCTCTTCGGCCTGCACGCGGGGCGATTGGTGCCGCGTTGGGAGCCAGCGGGCGTGACCTCGTTCCGCAGTCAGGTGGTCTATTTTCGCCGGGCCTTTCATTCGGCGCTCCCGCTGGTGCAGATTGGCAATCGGGTGGCCCTGTTCGAGCCCGATCTTGCCCGCGCACTCGGCAGCGCACCCTGGCTCGCGCGCTGGCGTTCGGTCCAGGTCGAGGTGCACCATGGGTTGGGCGAAGGTCGGTCCTGGCCGTTGTGTCAGGTCAAGGGTCTGGGGCGGTCACTGCGCGGGGCCGGTCAAGCCTATGCCTACATCGCGGAGGAGGGCTACCTGGCCGGCGGCATGAAGCGCCGGGTGCTGCGCTATCTCTTCACCGGCACGGCGCTGGGACAACCACAGAGCGGCTGAAACAGCGAGGACGGCGATGCGCAAACAGATGGGTTGGGTGATGATTCTTTCCTTGGTTCTGGGGATGGCCACGGCATCCGCCCAGACTTGCCGCCCGGACATCGCGGCCTCGGCCCCGGACAGCCGCTTCAGCGATAATGGCGACGGCACCGTGACCGATGCGGCCACTGGCCTCATCTGGAAGCAGTGTGCCGAGGGGCTCAGCGGTACCGGCTGTACGGTCGGCAACCTGTCGACCTTCACCTGGTCGCAGGCCCTGCAGCGGGCGGCGGACGCCGTGTTCGCCGGCAGTTCACTGTGGCGGCTGCCGAACAAGAACGAGCTGGCGTCCCTGGTCGAACAGCGGTGTTATGACCCTGCCATCAATAGTCGCTTCTTCCCGAACACGCCGTCCTCTTGGTTTTGGTCGTCCTCGCCCTACGCCAACTATCCCGGCTACGCGTGGTACGTCTCCTTCTCCAATGGCTACGTCGACTACCACTCTAAGGGCTATGCCGGCCATGTGCGTCTCGTGCGCGGCGGACAGTGATTTTGTCTTTTGGGAAATAGTGGGAAATAGGCGGCGCGCGAGGGGAAATAGGGGACGGACAACGAGGGGAAATAGGGGAGGGGAAACAGGGGAAATAGGGGACGGACAACGAATAACCGGGGTTTGGGTGCGTACCGGGCATAACCGCGCGAGCGCGCCTCGGCTGGGTGACCTAGCCCGGTCCCCCGGTGAAACTGCGCGGGAGGTTTCGCCATTTCGGTGGGAGGTCCGATGGCAGCGGTGGCTTGACGGTCTTGAATGTCGGCGTAGCCATTGCGGTCAGCGGCATCGCGGCAGAGTGCGCGCTTTTACGATCGGAGAAAAATTGCCATCGGTCGTGAATTGCACCGCGGGTCCGCTTTCCCCGGCTTACTCTCTAGGCCCCCGCCGGTCTAGTCGAACCAGTTCTCGATCGCCAACCCGCCAAAGGGCTGGAAGTCCGCCACGTTGCGAGTCACCAAGGTCAGGCCGTTGGTAGCCGCGATGGCGGCGATCTACCCGTCCGCGTAGGGTGTTGGGCGGCCTTGGGCATCCACTCGAAGAACCTCCCGGGGGAGGGATCGCGCCACCCGTCGACCTCCTCCGGCGTCAAGTCCCGCCAGTCGAAAGCGGTCTGGCTGCGCCAGTCGGCGATGGCGTCCCACAGTCCCGGCCGCGTCCAGTCGGGGTGCATGGCAGCATAGTTAGACTCCGACATGAGCACGGCCACCGATTTGCCGTGGCGCGTGATATGCCCGACCTCTCCGCCCTCGACTCGATGGATCAGGCCGGTCAGCTGGGCCTTAGCGTCGGCAACTGAGATTTCGGTCACTTGGAATCGCCCTCCGCGGTCAAGGGGTGGTGTGGCGACCACCGATACGGCCATCTTTGCCGGGCCGGATCGGATCGAGAAGCCTGGCTGGCGGTCGGCTGGATGGCGCGATCCGCCGGGTCCCGCTATTGCTGTGGGATGGATGCCGACGACAGCAACCTGGGGACCTCGAAAGCCAGCGTCGCCATTTGGGTCGGTGGCATCGTGATTGACCTGATCAACGCCTACCGCGATGCGCCGTTTTTTCGCGACACGATACAGAGGTCGAAAGATCCGTGAGCCATTCATCGCGCCTGGCCCTGATCCGGCTCAACGCCGATATCGACGAGCGTGTGCGCTCGATCCGCGCGTCCTGCCCGGATTGGCCATGCGCCAGGGGATGCGATACGTGCTGCTGGCGCCTGGCCACGGTGCCGCTGCTCACCCGAGCCGAATGGGTTCTGCTGCGCCAGGGGATCGAGTCCCTGACGGATACGCTGAAGCAGGAGGTCTCGGCGGGCATCGCCGCGCTGGCCGATTCCACGGAGCGCCCAATCCGCTGCCCGCTGCTCGATCCGCAGGCGGGTGCCTGCCGCGTCTACCCTTTCCGGCCGGTCGCCTGCCGCAGCTACGGTTTTTACGTGCAGCGGGGTCAGGGGCTCTATTGCAAGGAGATCGAATGCCGCGTTGCGGCGGGCGACTGGGCCGACGCGATCTGGGGCAATCAGGACGCGGTCGAGCGGCGGCTCGACGATCTGGGAGAAAGGCGGGAGCTTCCCGAATGGCTGTGCATCGACCTCGACGACTCGGCCGGCGGCGCCGACCGCTCTTGACTATCCCAGGCCGTGCCTTGAGCCTGAACCCGGCAATTGCTCAAGCCAATGCGCCAAGAAATACAAAAAGATGTGCCCATTACCAATGGTTAGGCGATTTCCTGAAATTATTTTACCCAGAATATCGATCTATGTAGCGACACCTGACGCGGGTGCGGACGCTGGGTTTCGCTGCGCTCTACCCAGCCTACGGGCAAGTTGTTTTCCGAAAATCACCTTACCTGCCGGGTGAATCACCAAACGTTAATAGCGCATTGAAAGACCTTGGCGAGCTTGGCGCCTTGGCGTGAGAACCGCTCTTTCTGGGTTAAACGCATCTCTCGGGTTAGGCTGCGCTAACGTTCATGGCGCAGTGCCACCCCGGAGAATGAAGCCTTTGTTTCACGGTAACCCGACCTTGGTTACATCCCCCTCATCCAAGCCGCCCGTAGCGGGACCCTGTTCGGCGTCTCGAGAGCCGCGCGCACCTCTGCCAGCAGCCGCGCCTTGTCTGCGCCGAGCGTACCCTTGAGCACCAGCCAGTTCGAGGCATGATCGGAGCGGAAGATGGTTCGATCCAGCTCCAGGGCACTGAGAAAGCGCTCCATCTCGCGGAACAGCCCAGCCTGCGACAGGGGTTTCCAGTCGGGCCAGGCGGCGAGATAGCGTGCCCCGCCATCCGGCAATGTAAGCACCAGCGTAGACAGGTACTCGGGCGCGGTCGCATTGATCAGTCGGGCTGAGTGGTCCGCATGCTGCGCGCTGAGCGCCTCGCCCCCCAGACCGTTGAGGATCATCACGGAGCGGCGGATGCCGGCCTGGCCGAGCTTATCGAGCGCGTCTCGGGTCGACTCGAAGCTCTCGCCCTTGTTCACCCGAGCCAAGCACCGTATCGTCGCCCGACTCGGCCCCGAGGTAGGCGAGCGTCAGGCCCGCGTCGCACAGCGCTTTCAGCTCGCCGACCGTCTTCTTCTTCAGATTGCGCGCCAAGCAATAGCTAGAGACGCGATGCACCGACGGCAGATGGGTGCGGATCGCCTCCAGGTAGCCCAGCAATCGGCGTGTCGGTAAGACCAGGGCATCGCCGTCGGCCAGGAAGACCCGCCGCACCTCGTCGCCCAGGCGTTCGCCGGCGCGGCGGATGCTCTCGATGACCTCGGCAGGCTCCCGGGCGCGGAACCGCTTCTGCGGTGCCGTATACATCTCGCAAAAGACGCACCGATTCCAAGAGCAGCCGTCCGTGACCGGCAGGATCAGCGAGCTGGCCTCGCTCGGCGGGCGATAGACCGGCTCGACATAGCGGATTGGCGGATTGTGGGCCACTGGGATGCTCTATTTTTCAGACACCGAAACCTTGGCCGGGCTCACGCGAGAAAGATCCGCTCCAAGGCGCCCCGGGAGACATTGCCGCGATTGTCCTCGGCCTCGATGAAATAACGCACATCGCCGGCCCCGACCGGCAGCTCGGCGGTGAAATAGTCCGCCGTCGCCCTGGCCCCGGTTTCGGATGGATAGGGGCCATGGTTGTGCATGGCCAGGCGCCGCTCCCCGCCTTCGGTGCGCAGCACCAGCTCGACCCGCTTCAGGCCGGAACAATCGGCGACGAAGGTATGGGCGATGCCCTGGCGCGGGGCATCCAGCAGGCAGCCCTGTCCCCAGCGCTTGCCGCCGGGATTCTCCGGCGTCACCCAGGGCGGGAAGATGGTCGGTCCGCTGCGGTCGTGGCCGGCCGCGACCAGCGCGTCGAGCGCCGGCTGGATCAGGCTTATGCCCAGGTTGGCGGCGTCGGTCACCTGCCGGTCCCAGACGTGCTGGCCGGTCCAGTACCAGTAGCAGCTGGTCTCGGCGGTCAACAGCAGCCGGATGGCCTCGGCCAGCTCCGGATGATCCGGCTCGCTGTATTCCAGCGTATGGACGCAGTTCTGGAAGGCGGTGAGCACGGCCCAGGAGTTCAGATCGGGCGAATAGGGCTGGTCGTAGCGGCTGAACCACTTCATGAACTGCGGATCGCCGTTGTCGGCGCCGGCCCAGGAGCCCGGCTCGATATGGATCGCCTGGGCGGGGTCGGGCGGGAAGCGCTCCAGATAGTCCTCGACCGTGGTCAGCTCGAAGCGGCGGTCCTGCTGCAGCCATTCGACCAGGCGCGGCGGTGTTGTGGTGGTAGTAGCTGTCGGCACCGCCGCCGTGATTGTCGCCGTCCGAATGCAGCAGGAAGAACGGCGGATGGGCCGGATCGAAGCTGCCGGTCTCGACGATCCGGTCGTAGACCTGGCCCAGCACGTCCGGATACTGCAGGGCGCCGAAGCCGCCGCGCGCGTCCTCGTTGCCGATATAGCGCTCGGCCGGGACGGCGACGATCCTGTGGAGCTTGCCGTCCGGGTCCTCGTAGCCCACGTATTCGGGCCGCAGCAGGCGCGGCGAGATCTTCGATCCGGCCCAGATGTTGTGCAGCTGCAGCCAGTCGTCCACCGGCGGATTGGCCTGCTCGGCGGCGTTGGGCGGCAGCATGCCCTCGCCGATGCCGGCATAGGGATAGTCGCGACAGGCGCGGAAGCGGTGGATCGAGTCATAGATCACCGCCGTCACGCCGGCCTCGACCAGGGCCGGGATCATGCGCACATGAAAGGCGGTCTCGGGCGGGAACAGGACCCGCGACGCCTCGACGCCGAAGGCGCGCTTGATCAGATCGCGGTGCCAGTCGATCTGCCGGACGATGTCCTGGGCCGGGATCAGGGGCATCAACGGGTGGAAGAAGCCGAAGGCCGAGAAGCAGATGCGCGGATTGCCGAGCGCGGTCTCGGCCCCGGCCAACTGACGCAGTGCATTGTTCCAGCCGGCAAAGCGCCCGCCGCAGAGCCCCTCGTCCCCGCAGCGGTCGAGCTGCTCGATCAGCGAGCCGCTCCAGCTCGTCGAGAGCCCCGCATGCGGGAGCCCGCCGTCGATGTATTGCCGCACGGCGGCGGGGATGAAATCCGTGTAGTTGCCCCCGCGCGAGCCGAAGATCTGATCCTTCTCGCCGTCCCAGTAGTTGCGGTCCGTGGTGTTGTAGTACGGCTGGTGCATGTGCTTGTGGATGCCGAAGTACAGCTTGACCTCGGCACCGCCGGAAACCGCCGCGCGCACGTCCGCCTTCGGGCGCTCGGGACGGACCAGGCGTACTTCCCGGAACGCCTTGATCCAGTCTTCGCCCTGGGCGCGCACGGATGTCGGCCTGGCGACAGCCTTCGATCTGGATGTCGATGCGGTTGCCCGCGATGGCCCCTGCCGGCACGGCCGCGACGTACTCCCATACGCCAGGATCGACCTGGCTGGCCGCAATGGCCTCGCCGTTGAGCAGGATCTCCTTATCCGCCGTACGCAGGATGACTTGGGGGAAGGGGATCTCGCCGTCCGCAGCGAACCGGACGTCGAAGGCCGGATGCCTGCCGTCGGGCTCGCAGTGGATGTCCTTTGGGACGTCAACGACTAAGAAACGGTTGAAAATGGCCATTCGGAGCTCCTGTCACCGCCTCGCGCATGTTATAGGTCACCTTTAGAACGCTCGCTAAGCTTCTGTCTAAGCCTCGAAAGTTTAGGGGATATCCCAGGGACGTACCACGATTACTCTGGACCTCCTCTCGGGGGAACCGCGCACGCGCAATCGGCGGCGAGGGGTCGTTCGGCATAGCTGGCTCGGCAGCGGTTCACGACGGACTCATCGGCGACCCGCACCCTGCGGGCCGATCAGGTGGCTCATGGATCGATTGGTACGAGAAACGGGTTGACGACGGTCAGCCCGGGGCCGACGACCTGCCCGTGCTGCAAGTCCTCGGAATAGACGGTATCGCAGCCGGCTTCTTGGGCTGCGGCGACGATCAGGCTGTCGTAGTAAGAGAACCCGAAACGCTGTGCAACATCGAGTGCGCGCAGGACCGTCGCGGGTGTTAGCGGATGGAGTCGGCAGTCGCCGATGAGCCGGATGAGGACGTCGCGGATCGCTGGCAGCTCGTAGCCGAGCTTGCGGCGCATGACGTTGGCCACCTCCCCTAAAACCTGGGTGGAGATCAAACCACCGCTGGCCAGCAGTTCCAGTGCCCTGCGCTGTTTGGATTCGTCCTTGCTCAGACTATAGAGGACGACGTTGGAGTCGATGAAGCTACCGGGCATTGGCTTCGTCCCGATCGAAGACGAAGCTGCCGAAATCCTTTCGGTAGGGCGCAAAAAAGGCCATCAAGTCGGCCAGCCTGGCGTCGCTGGCGGTAGCCGCGGGGGCGCGGGGGCGGCGCGTCTTGAGATAGCCGATGAAGTCCAGGACCTCGGCTTGCAGGGCTTCGGGCAGTTCACTCGCTTCATGGGCGATCAGATCGACGGCGTTCATGAGCGGGCTCCGGGGATGGAATCGGTCGGCGATGGCAATATCACACAGCGCGAAAATGAGGACGGTCAGCGAATATCTCGGGCACACCACTTGCGTCGTCGGTCGCGGGCACAGTGCGATGTCAGTTCGACCACGTCTAGACGGCGTCCGCCAATTCCAGCCGTGCTCTCGTCGGCGCAGGCCGGCGATTTCGTCAGCCGTGGGCATAGCCTAGATGGCGGGTGTCTTGAAACTGATGCTAAATTCAGCTTGCGCCTCATGTAAAGGTAGGCAATAGGGACGTACCACGACAACCTTCGCGACCTGCGAGCCCGCGGCCAGGTCTTGCAACCACCCCTTTGCGTGGTCGCAGGACCGGACGCTCAGGCCCGGCAGTTCCAGCCCTGAGGCGCGCGGCGTCGAATCCCCCTCCTCGCCCGGTCTCGTGGTCCCTACTGCCCCAGCAACCCCTTGAGGTCCGGGAAGACCTGGAGTCCGACCGCCATGGCGGTCAGGAAGGAACCGGTTTCGTTGACGATCGTCACGAAGGCTGCGCCGGTCTTGGTGTTGTACGCCACGACCGACTCCCACCCGAGGATCTGACCGGTGTGCCCGCCCCAGCCATCGCCCTAGTCGTAGAGGCCCAGGCCATAGTGGCCATCCGGGATGTTCCTTGCCGCCAGGCGAGTACCCAAGTCGGGAAACGGCGGCTTTGATGGAATCGGCTCGTAGGAATCTGGGCATCGCGATGGTTTAGTCCCTGAGTGGCGAACCTTCCGGCGGGAGTCGTTGGTCTGTAAAGCGGTGATCGAAAAATCCTGCGGAATGACAATAGTCGATCGGGCAGGACTGGACCTCCTGAACCTGGCGACCCGGGGCGTTCCCCCCGGCAATTGTCTCACGCTCTCGCGGGGCTTCCGATCATCATTTGTTGGCCGCGCGACTGGCCCGCGAACCTCGCCAGATAAGGATCACCAAACCCGCGCGACCCCGTAATCGTCGAAAGTGGAATCGATGGATACCAGGGTCAGTCCTTCCAGCCGGGCCTGAGCGATCAACAGGCGGTCAAAAGGGTCGCGATGATGCAGCGGCAGCGTCTCGACCAGGGTCACATGGTCCAGGCCGATCGGCAGGAGCTTGAAATCGTTGGGCGTCAGATGCTCCTGGAAATAGCGCTGTACGGATACCGAGAGCTTGAGCTTACCGGTCGCCGCTTTGATGGCCATCTCCCAGGCGGAGACCAGGCTGACGTGACACTCGGTGTGCTCGTCGCCGATCCGGTGCCGGGCCTCGGGCGAGAGTTGCGGGTCATCGTCCACCCACCACAGGAGGGTATGGGTGTCGAGCAGGAGCGGCATCAGGTGTAGTCATCAAACCCTTCCGGAATGGCTTCGAAGTCCGGCGCCATCCAGAGCAATTGTCCCTTGCCGGAGCCGGGCTGTCTCGGCCGCTTGGGTGGCTGCACCGGCACCAGCTTCACCAAGGGGGTGTTGTCGCGCGCGATGACGATCTCCTCCCCGGCCAGTGCGCGGCGCGTCAACTCGGAGAGCTGGGCCTTGGCCTCGGCGATGTTGTATTGGCTCATGCGGCAGTCCCCGGGGTTGACCTGTTGGTCATTCTAGGTGACCAATCGGCGTTTCGGAAGTGTCCCGCTCTGCGCCGCAAGGAAGTCCTCGTCATCCGCAAATGGTCGAAGCGACAGATGGACAGGATACTACAAGCGCCGTGCCCCGCTCGATGGCGGTGCCGGTGCGGTCTCAGTCGACCGCTACAGCGAGGAACGCCCGATTGCGGGTACCCGGGCCCGCGGACAGGTCTTGCAATCATACCTTTGCGTGGTCGCAGGACCGGACCCTCAGGCCCGCCAACTCCAGCCCTGAGGCGCGCAGCGGCGAATCCCCCTCTTCGCCCTGTCCCGAGGTCCCTACCGCCCCAGCAACCCCTTGAGGTCCGGGAAGACCCTGGAGCCCGACCGCCATGGCGGTCAGGAAGGAACCGTTGCCCAAGATGACCGTGTTGGTCGTGGATTAGCCGCCCGGGCCAGGGGCGGAGAGCGGCAGGGTCATCGCCGCGTCGATGAGGTCGTCCGCGGTCCAGACCTTCGTCGGGTTGGCGACGACGCCCTTGATGACGATGCCCGTGTTGCCATAGTCCTGGATGCCGCTGCGCATCCCCGCGAGCTGATCGATCGTGATGCCCTTGATCGCGGGGTATTTGCTGGCGAGCTCCGGCAGGATCTCCTCGATGGTGGACTCGAGCTTTAGGTTGCCCGCGGCGACCTGCTCCAAGACGGCAGCGATGGTGAATGTCTTGGTCACGCTGCCGATGCGGGCGTGGTCGTCGATCGTCGCCTTCGTGCCATCCTTGACCGCTTCGCCTTAGGCCTGCGTTTAGAAGCCCTTGGCCGGATCCCAGACCCCGATCCACAGGCCCGGCAGCTCCGGGCTCTGCGCCGTCGCGTCCTGCGCCAGCTTGTCGATCGCGGCGGCGTCTGCGGCACGCATGGGCGTGGTCGTGAGCTTGGGTCCGCCCCACGATGCGGACGCGATGGAGGCGGACGGGGCAGCCGCGATCGCGGACGAAGCGGCGGTCATGGCGAGGAGGCCGACGGCCATGCCGAGGGCGACGGCCCGCAAGGCTCGTGGTCTGCGCATCTTGTGGGTTTCCCGATTCCGATGCGCAGCCGTTCGAGGGTGTCGGCGAGGGTCGGCTTGAGGTCCGGGTGCTTGCGCAAAAACTTGCGGGCGCGGTACTCGAAGTGGTGGGTCGTGACCAGTGCGAAGGTCATAGCGGAGATCCCGCGACCCTTGATCTATTGGGCTGGAATACTGTTCATCGGTGTACTACCGTACTGAATTTAGTACCGAGTCAATCACCGGAACCTGGATGTGTCACGGCAATTGGATTCGCTACAACATCGCTAGGCTCGGCTTTAGCCTCGCCGAAACGCATTCGGCGCCGACCCCGATAGCGCCCTTTTCCGGACGACCGACACGAGACAGCCTGACCGTGCAGCTCGGGCCGCCCAAGCCGGGACTCGCGGTTTGACCGCATGAGGTTCTCCGACGATGCGCTTTGCCTCACGGTACCAAGCTGCCGCGACCGCAATTCTGCAGTGCCTTAGGGCAGTCTATGCCGTCGATTCAACCGCACCCTCCGAAATGCCTCGATCATAACTCTGGCCGCAGGCCATCGCGGCCGGGGGGCCGCTCCTAGGGGCGTAGGGGCGGCCCCCCGGCGCGGGCGCTTCTCGCGATCCTGCCAAACCTCCGGGGCTTGGTTTGCCTCTTTGCGTGACTGCTCAGGCGGCTAGCGCGGTCGCTTCCGGCACCGGGCGTGCGGTGCGAGCTCGGGACCAGATCTTCTCGTGGAAGTAATAGGCGACGGTGTTGATGGCGGGCTCCACCAGGGCCATGGCGCCGCCGATCACCAAGTCCCCGGTCAGCACATAGGCTACGCCGAAGGCGACCGAGAAGTGCGTAGCAGCGAAGGTGAGTGTCTTGATCACGGCGGGTCTCCTTTGGAAACCGGTTGTTCGTTAGCCGTAACGATAGCGATTCTTATTCGATAGTCAAAATCGTTAGTTCTTCTCTCCGTCATCGGCGAATCCTACCGTCGCCCGCGCCCACTGAAGACTCCCCGTGACCCTGGACATCGCAAGCACTCGGAAGTATTGGTGCCAGGACAGCGTTCCCGGGAGGCTGCGTCCCCGTCGAACAGGCCGGCTCCGCGCAACTGACGGACCGTTCCCGGTCAAGGCCCCCGCCATTGGGGGCCAGCCCCGGGAGACGGTGCCGATTGCCATATCGCCACGGACGGCCCTTTTCCAGCGAGCCATCGGACTCGATCCATCGGCGGGTCTACTCTCGCAGATAGCCCTCCAGCGCCCGCAGCGTGCGCGGGACATACCCTCCGGTGGTGTCGTGCCTGAAGCCAAGTGCAGCGGCTGACCGGGATTCCGCAAGCGGCGCGAGCCCCCCTTTGCTCTTATACTGCCGACTCCCGCCCGACCCGCAACCAAAAATCCTTACAGATCTAGCTGTATTTAGCGAGGACTCCATGCATAACGGCACGACCATCACTCAGTTCATCATCGAGGAGCAGCGGCGCATCGCCGGGGCGACCGGCGACTTTACTTCATTGCTCAACGATATCGTCACGGCCTGCAAGGTCATCAGCAACTATGTGAACCACGGCGCGCTGGTGGGTGCGCTCGGCAGTGCCGGGAGCGAGAACGTCCAGGGCGAGACCCAGAAGAAGCTGGACGTGATCTCCAACGATGTGTTCATCAAATCCAACGAGTGGGCGGGGCATCTCTCGGCTATGGCCTCCGAGGAGATGGACGAGATCTATCCCATCCCGGCCGGCAAGCCCAGGGGCAAGTATCTGCTGACCTTCGATCCCTTAGACGGCTCGTCCAACATCGATGTGAACGTCTCGGTGGGGACCATCTTCTCGATCCTGCGCTGTGCCGGGGGGTGCCAGGAGCCGACCGAGCGGGACTTCCTCCAGGCCGGGACCCAGCAGGTGGCGGCGGGCTATGCGCTCTACGGGCCGTCCACCATGATGGTGCTCACCACCGGTAACGGGGTGAACGGGTTCACGCTGGATCAGAACATCGGCGAGTTTATCCTGACCCATCCCAAGATGCAGATCCCCGCGGACACCCGGGAGTTCGCGATCAATGTGTCTAACATGCGCTTCTGGGACGCGCCGGTGCGCCGCTATGTCCAGGAGTGCCTGGACGGTAAGGAGGGGCCGCGCGAATCTGACTTCAACATGCGCTGGATCGCGTCCATGGTGGCCGAGGTCCATCGTATCCTTACGCGCGGCGGGGTCTTCATGTATCCCATGGACTCCAAGATGAAGGCCAAGGGGGACGGCGGTAAGCTGCGCCTGCTCTACGAGGCCAACCCGATGTCGTTCATCGTCGAGCAGGCCGGCGGCGGGTCCATCACGGGCACCGAGCGGATCATGGAGCTCCAGCCGCAGTCTCTGCACCAGCGGGTGCCGGTGATCCTGGGGTCGCGCAACGAGGTGGAGCGCATACTCGCCTACCACCGCGAGGGCTGATCCCGCGCTTGGCGCGCTCTAACGGCGCGCCGAGCGATCCGCTCCGGCAATCGGGCCGGACGTTCGAGGTGCCGCTGGCCCCGGCAGCGCTTCACGGCAACCGCGGGTAGGGATAGTATCCGCGCCGGCCCAGCGACCGCACGAGACCGGCCAAGCAAAGCCAGCCGTCGTTCGGACGCTGCGCCCGCGCGACCCAATCTTCACCCAATTCGCTAGCCAGTCCCAGGAGCCCCAGATGTCCGAGGTCCGATACTCTGCCCACCCCTCGCCGCTTCGAATACGGCCGTTCGCTGCATCGAGCATGGTCGCTATCCTTCTGCTGGGGTTCCTGTTGGTCCTCATAGGCCGCTACCTTTGGCCATCGATCCTGGGGGGGGCGGCGCCTGGGTTGGAGCAGGTCGACGGCCAGATCGTCCAGTATATCGGCGTAGCCCTATTCGGCCTCGCCATGGCCACACTGTACCTGTGGTATGTCCCCACCCGATTCGAGCGGGTCGGAATCACTGACGATGCGCTGATCTATCACAAGGGCTCCTTGACCAAGAGCACGCTCGAGATCGACCTGAACTCGGTGCGCGATTTGAAGATCGATCAAACCCCGTTGCAGCGGCTGGTAAACGGCGGCGACATCGCGGTCTTCACCGCCGGGGACAAACCTGAGCTGGTGGTCCGTGGACTGCCGCACCCCGAGCGCATTCGCGCGCTGGCGAAGGGCCGGGAGACCGCCCCGGCGGCGAGCTGATCGATTGAAGCCTGGCTGGGGATCGGCGAATAACCTCGCCTGTTGTCGGTAGACCTGCGCACGCTCGGCGCGCTTTCGAAACGCGCCGAGTCGTTGTTAGACCGTTGCCCCCGGTCAGACTGGGTGGGCATGTCCCCGCGAGCGCTCTTCTCAAACCCTACCAGGTCAGTGCCTGACTGTCGTCCTTGAAGAGGGCCGCACCGGTCAGGTCCGGGTTACCGACCTGGACGCCGGGGATCAGGTTCGTCTCCGGTACCCCGTAGTGCTTCATGCACATGGGGCATATGATGACCGTCGCACCCTTCGCGATCAGATCCCCAAGCAGCTTCTGATGTTCGGCGAAGTCGGCCGCTTTGGCGATGCGGGCTATTTCTTCTTTCTCGCCCGCGGATGGGCCTGGTCGTAGACCTGGGCCAGGTGCTGGAAGTCCAAGTGGGTGTAGATCTGGGTCGTCGCGATATCCGCATGCCCGAGGAGCTCCTGGACTGCACGCAGGTCCCCGGAGGACTCTAGCAGGTGGCTCGCGAAGGAGTGCCTCAGCAGATGCGGGTGGATGCCGCGGAGCGCCCCCTGCTCCTGCCCCCAGCGGGCGAGCCGAGCCTCCACGGTGCGCGGGTGGATGCGGGTCCCTCGGGAGCTGACGAAGAGCGCGGGCTCGCCGTCCGCCGCGAGGTTGGCCCGCACCCGCATCCAGCGTTGGACAGACTCCCGGGCCTGGGTCCCCACCGGCACCTGGCGGGTCTTGGCGCCCTTGCCAGTGACCGTGAGCGCTGCATCCGCCATGTCGATATCGCCCAGATTGACCGATACCAGCTCTTGGAGTCGCAGCCCCGAGGAGTAGAAAAGCTCGATCATCGCGGTGTCGCGGATCGCGAGCAGGTCATCGGCGGGCCGATCCAGCAGGCCGCAGATCTGGTCCGCGTCCAGGGTAATCGGGAGCTTGCGGGGGGTCTTGGGTGCGCGCACCCCCACGGCCGGGTTGTTGCGGGCGTGGCCCTCGCGCAGCAGCCAGCGATAGAGACTGCGCAGGCTTGCGAGCTCCCGTTGCAGCGTTCGGCCAGAGGCCCCGGTCCGGTGCCGCCAGGCGATATAGCGGCGCACCTGCTGCTGGTCCATGCGCGCAACGGATTCGGGGCCAGCCTCGGACTGGCCGCCATCGGCCCCGCCCTTGGCCAGCCAGTCCGCGATGCGCCGCAGGTCCCGGCGATAGCTCGCGAGGGTGAGCGCGGCCATCCGCCGCTCGTGGGCCAGATGGGCGAGGAATGGCTCGATGGGGTCCGGCGCGGGCTGGGTCACGGGCGAAACAGCCTAGTGTCGTAGGGTTGCAGGATCGGAGCGCCGGGAATCGGGCGGGCCGTGCGCAACAGTCCCGCTGGACTCGGGGTGCGGCCGGGGGTGCGTGGCGCATCCGACCGGGATCGCGCCCGGGAGCGACCAGTCACTCCGAGGCCGTCTGGGCATTAGGGTCCGGCAACGGCTCTTCCGGGGACTGGCGACTGGTCTTGGGCTTGGTGCTTCGCCCGGCGGTCCGCCGGGGGGCCGGTTTGGGTGCCGGCGCACTGTCTTCGACCGGCGCCCGTTTCGATCGGGGCTTGGTCTGCCCGAGGGTCTCGGCAGCGGCAGGCTTCGGGGCCTTGGCTCTGGGTGCCCGCTTGGATGCTGGCCTGGGCTTAGGCTCGGGCGGCGCCGCGACGGCCGGTTCTCCCGGCAGGGTCCGCAGCTTGGCACTGACGATCTCGCCTAATCGGTCGAGCAGATCGGTGCGCATCTCGGGGCCGAAGCGCTCCCGGTCCGCGGCCCCGATGGCGAGCACCCCGCAGCGGTGGCCGGCGCGAATGGGCACCAGCACTGCGCTTTGCAGTCCAGTCCCCGGCTCGCCGAACAGGATGGCGCCCTGGGCAGGATCCAACGGGCCGCAGAGTGCGTGGGGTCGGTCCAGGAAGTCCCGGAAGGCAGCCACCAGCGGGTCTGGGCGGCCGGCATCGGATTCGGGGTCATCGACTGGAAAGAGCTTCAGGGCGACCGCCTCGGCGCCGAGCTCGCGCTTCAGCCCATCGTGCAGGACGGCGCGCAGCGCGTCCAGATCAACCGCGGGGATTAGGTGCAGCACCAGGTCGTGGTGCCGGGTGGCGAGTGTCTCGTACTCCCGAGCCCGGGAGATCAGATGTGCGAGCCGCCCCCGCTCTGTGTCGAGCTGTCTGCGCAGTGCGCCCACTTGGCGCTCGATCAGGGACACGGCTCCGCCGGTGTCGTGGCGGATGTGCATGAGCGCCAGGATCTCTGGGTGGCACTCGAAGAAGTCCGGGTGTGCGCGCAGATAGTCGGCGACGGACGACTCCCGATCGCCGCCCGATCCGGACCCGATTCCAGTCCTGGTGACGGTTTGGGCATCGGTCGGGGCTGTGCCCTTGCTGCCGGCGCGCGCCCGCTTCGCTCGCTTGGGGGGCTCGTCGGCCCCGGTCTGCTTGCTCATGGATCGATCTCCCCCGCGAAGACACGCTCCGCCGGCCCGGTCATCAGAACCGGTTGTCCGGCCCCGTGCCACTCTATCATAAGATCCCCGCCCGGCAGACCGACCCGAGCGCGCTCGCTCAGGAGTCCGCGCAGCCGACCGCTGACCACCGCGGCGCAGGCCCCGGTCCCGCAGGCCAGGGTCTCCCCGGTGCCGCGCTCGTAGACCCGCAGACGGATGCGGTCGGGGGACAAGACCTGCATGAATCCGGCGTTCACCCGTTGGGGGAAACGGGGATGGCGCTCGATCTGTGGCCCCAGCCGCTCCACCGGGGCTCGATCGACGTCGTCTACCAGGGTCACCGCGTGGGGGTTGCCCATGGAGACCGCACCGACGGTCAGGGTCTCGCCGTCGACCTCAAGCGCATAGGTCGGGGCTTCGGCGTCTGCCAGGAACGGGATGCGTGCGGGGTCCAGGATCGGGATGCCCATGTCGACCCGGATCTGGCCGTCCGGCTCTACGAAAAGCCGGATCAGCCCGGAGGCGGTAGCGACCGCGATTTCGTCTTTGGCCGTGAGCCCCTGATCGCGCACGAAACGGGCGAAGCAGCGGGCGCCGTTGCCGCATTGCTCCACCTCGGATCCGTCGGCGTTGAAGATCCGGTAATGGAAGTCCGCACCGGGCAAACGCGGCGGCTCCACCAGAAGGACCTGATCGCAGCCGATGCCCAAGCGCCGGTCAGCCAGACGGCGGATGGCAGCGGCGTCCAGGTCGATTTGCTGGCGCACGGCATCGAAGACCACGAAGTCGTTGCCCAGGCCGTGCATCTTGGTGAACCGGAGTGTCATTCGGGTATCGATGTCCTTGCGAGTCAGAGGCTATACGAGGCGCCCCGAGACGGCCAGATGCCGATCGCTCACCACACCGACCTCGAGCCCCGCGAGTCCGGCCTCCTGAATCTGCTCGACGACTTCCTGGGGCTCGAAGGCGGCGAACAGCGAGTTGCGGAAGTCGTTGCGCAAGACCTCCGGGGCGTCCGCCGCATAGGTCGCAACCAGTGCCTCGGCCCAGGCGGCGGAGGGTGGGCGCATCAGGTCCATCACCAGCACGATGGCCCCGGGCTTGGCGGTCTCGCGCACCGTGCGCCACAGGGCCTGGGGGTCGTGCAGATGGTGGAGCAGGCTATTGGAGAGGACCAGCTCATAGTAGGCGCCCGGCAGGTCGGGCGACGGCAATCGGTCGCAGATCAGACGACAGCGGGGTGCGACTCCCAGGAGCTTGTCCAAGGCTGCCCGAGCATGGTCGAGCATGGCCTGCGAGCCGTCCAGCGCGTCGCAGGTCGCTTGGGGATAGGCGCGCAAGAACCGGATGACGATATCGCCCGGTCCGCAGCCGAGATCCAGTGCCCGGGCGCTCGACAGGGGGTCGGGCTTGAGTCGCCCCAGTAGATCGATAAACAGGCTGTTGGACTCGGAGAAATCGGCCTCGGCATAGGCCAGGGCCTGCTCGGCCCCGTCCATCAGCTCGGGCTCTGGTCTGCGCTTCATGGTATGCGACTCATGGCAGGATGGATTCGCCCGCGTAAAGCTCCCGTACGGTCTCCCGGCGGCGGACCAGATAAGCCTCTGACCCGTCGACCATGACCTCCGCTGCCCGTGGCCGGCTATTGTAAGTCGACGACATGCTGAACCCGTAGGCCCCGCTACCGCGCACCGCGAGGAGGTCCCCGGGTGCCAGGGCCAGGAGCCGGTCCTTGCCCAGGAAGTCCGCGGTCTCGCACACCGGCCCTACCAGGTCGTAGCGGGCGGGGTCCGCGTCGCTCGCCCGGTTCGCCGGGACTATGTCCTGGTGCGCCTGGTAGAGGGCCGGTCGGATCAGGTCGTTCATGGCCGCATCGACGATGGCGAAGCGCCGATGCTCGGTGGGTTTCAAATACTCCACCCGGGTCAGCAGGACTCCGGCATTGCCGACGATGGCCCGCCCGGGCTCGACGACGATCTCGTAGCCGCGGCTGCCGAGCCGGTGCAGCAGTGCGGCGGCATAGGCGGCGGGCTCGGGCGGATGCTCGGTGGTATAGCGGATGCCGAGTCCTCCCCCCAGATCCACGTGGGCTATGGGTATACCCTGAGACTCCAGTCGGTCGGCCAGGGCCAGCACCCGGTCCAGTGCCGCCAGGAAGGGGGCCAAGTCGGTGAGCTGGGAGCCGATGTGGCAATCGATCCCGGTCACCTTGAGGTTCGCCATCCCCGCGGCCTGACGGTAGACCGATTCCGCCACCCGAATGTCGATGCCGAACTTGTTCTCTTTAAGCCCCGTGGCGATGTACGGGTGGGTGCGGGCGTCCACGTCGGGGTTGACCCGCAGCGATACCGGGGCCTTGGCCCCCAGCTCGCCGGCCACCCGGTCGAGGCGCGCCAGCTCGGGCTCGGACTCCACGTTGAAGCAGCGGATGCCGACCTCCAAGGCGCGGCGGATCTCGTCCTCCCGCTTCCCGACCCCGGAAAAGACGATCCGGTCGGGGGTGCCGCCCGCCGCCAGCACCCGCTCCAGCTCGCCCACCGACACGATATCGAACCCGGAGCCCAGGCGGGCCATGACGTTCAGCACCCCCAGGTTGGGGTTGGCCTTGACCGCAAAGCAGATGAGGTGCGGGTGGTCCTGGAAGGCCCGGTCGAAGGCTCGCCAGTGTCGCTCCAGGGTCGCTCGGGAGTAGACATAGCAGGGGGTGCCGAAGCGCCGGGCGATCTCGTCGAGCGGCAGGTCTTCGGCGTACAGGAGGTTGCCGCGGTAGTTGAAGTAGTCCATACGCTAGGGCCATCGAGGCTCGATCGGGGCGGGTGCAGGCGTCGCCGGGGCCTTGGGCACGTCCGAGCCCGCGGCCGGCTTGCCCGCCGGCTGGGCGGACTGAGGCCGATCCGGGTCGGGGAGATAGAGCGCGCCTTTGCGCCCGCAAGCCTGGATCATGCTCAAGGCTCCCAATGCGGCGACGACGATGATGAATACATAACGGGACCAACAATGCATCGCGTATTCCCAGGTACCGCGGGAAAACGCGCAAGTATACGCGGCAGCGGGGCGGTGCGTATGCCGCCCTAGTAGGCTGCCCGGAAGCGCGCGGCGGGCTTGCCCTTGCCGTCGAGCAGGGTCAGCTCTCCGCCCTCGACGCGATAGCCGGCGACGGTTCCCAGTGCGGCGGCGATTTCGGACGCCTGTGCTGCCGCACCCTCCGGACCCCGACAGGCCATGCGGGTGGTGGCGAGCGGCCCGATGGCGAGTTTTTCCCCGTCCAGCGTGTAGCCGCTCATGAACCGGTTGCAGCCGTCCGAGCCGCCTAAGGTGCCGTCGTCGCGCAGCTCCAGGGTGACCTGGGTTCCGGCGAGCGGAGAGACGATCGCCTGTTTGCCGTTGTGGTACCCCTGAAGCTGCCAGATCGGCCCCACCAGGGGCGATTGCTTGGGACGCAGGAAGCGCAGGACCGGTTTGCCCTCCGCATCCAGGAGCTCCATCAGGTCGCCCGCCAGGCGCACCCGTACGACGGCGGCGAATGCCTGTCCCACTGCTTGGTCCTGGGCCATCAGCAGTTCCGGACAGGCCATCATGGTGGAGGCCATCTTGGGCTCGAAGACGATGCTCTCCCCCTTCAGGGTGTAGCTCCCCATCAGCCGGTTACAGCCTGCGCTGCCCGAGAGCCGGCCTTGCTCGAGCTTGAATCGGGCCGGGCTCTGGCCTTCCTTAGGCTCGACCAGTGCGTCTCCCAAGCGGTAGGCCGCGAGCTGCCAGGTCAGTCCCTCCAAGGCCGGTGCCAGGGCGGGCTGGGGCTCTGCGGCCGGCGGGCCCTGCGGGACTGCGGCTGGCTCGGCACCTGGGTCGGTCTGCATCGGTGCCGGGATCGTCGGGTTGGCTCCCGACCCAGCGGGCGGGGCGGCCGATGCCAGGGGCGCCAGGGCGCACAGGATCAGGGCAGTAGTGAAGCGGATGGGTGTCATCTGGGGCTGATCCTCCGATCGGGGCTAGCTTCGGTACTGGAAGGGACCCAGGTTTCGGCCTGGCCGCTGCCAAGTGTACAGGCGAAGTCCTTTGGACCATACCCGGGAACGCCGACGGGGCCGGCGCGGGGACCGGGCGCGCTTGTGCGCAAACAGGTAAGGTCTCGCGCCAAAGGGTTGCGCCCGATCGCAGAGATCGATAATTTTAGGGAAACCCCGATGCTCGTCTATCCAAATGATTTATAAGGCAGGCAAATGGAGCTTGATCGCCCTGGCAGCCCTGTCTATGTCCCAGAGCGAGTCGCTGTCGGTCTCCACCGCCCCCGGCGCGTCCCCGGTCTGGTTCTGGTCAGGCTCCCCGCCCGTCCCGGCCCTGAGCGGGGCTGAGCTGGAGCGCTCCGTGCACTGCCTGGCACTTAACATCTATCACGAGGCGCGCTCCGAGCCTGAGCTCGGCCAGCGGGCGGTGGCGGCGGTCACTCTGAACAGGGTGGCCTCAGGGGAATTCCCGCGATCGGTCTGTGGGGTGGTTCAGCAGGGCGGCAAGGGTCGCGCCAACTGCCAGTTCTCCTGGTGGTGCGACGCGCTGACCGATCGGCCCCGGGAGTCGGCGGCCTGGCTGCACGCCTTGGACCTGAGCCGCAAGACCTTAAGCGGCCTCACTGCGGACCCGACCGGCGGGGCGCTGTATTACCACGCGGTACATGTGGAACCGGGCTGGTCGCAGGATTTCCGGCGTACGGCGCGGATCGGCAGACATCTCTTCTATACCCGATAGTGGCGAGCCGGCAGTTGCGAGTAGCTCGATTTCTTATCTGAAACAGGCAGATAGTCTTCAGGAAGCCGAGACCCCCGGATCTCTCTGGCGTATAAGCCCGGTGGCAGGCGAGTTGGTGTACGGCGCACTCCACGCACTTGGTGCAGTCTGCGTCTTACCGCTTCTGCCTCGCCCCCTTATCCTTCAGTCGGTCGAGGCGCAGCCGCTCGCGCTCGTCGAACAGCCGGCGCGACCCGATCCACACCGCCGACACTGACCCCAGTCCGGTCCCGGCGGAGATCAGGAACATCACCAGGAGCTGATACTTGGCAGCTTCCATGGGTGGGCTGCCGGCCAGGATCTGGCCCGTCATCATTCCGGGCAGGCTCACCAGGCCAGCGGTGCCCATGGCGTTCACGATGGGGATCAGGCCCGCGCGCAGTGCGTTCCGGCGGATGTCCCCGATCGCCTGGTCCCAATCGGACCCGGCGAGCAGGCGCGCCTCGATGCGCCCGCGGGCGTCCCAGGCACCGCGGGTCAGGCTGTCCATCGCGATGGCCACGCCGCTCATGGTGTTGCCGAGCAGCATCCCCAAAAGCGGGACCAGGTATTGGGGCTGATACCAGGGCTCCACCCGCACGATGACGGTGAGTGCCAGGACCAGGACGCTGAAGGAGGATAGGAACATGGAGATAGCGCCGATCCCGTAGCCCCAGGTCCCGCGGAAGCGTCGCTCCTGGCGTTGCAGGACTTCGATGCCGGCCATCGCAAGCATGAAGAGTGCCATGAGTCCGATCAGGACCGGCTGAGTCTGTGCGAACAGTGCCTTGAGCACTAGCCCGACCAGCATGAGCTGGACAGTGCTGCGTGCCGCCGCGATCAGCACCCGCCTTTCCACACCCAGGTGCAGCAGCCAGGACATGGCGGCGAGCAGCAGCACCAGGACGGCGGCCAGGGCCAGGTCGAAAGGTGTGAGCAGTACCAGGCTCATGTCTGGGGCACGAGCCGTCCCCCGCGGATCGCGAGCGGTCGGCCGGCGAGCCGCTCGCGTTGCTCCGGGTCGTGGCTCACCCAAAGCACGGCGGCGCCTCGAGCGGTTCGGTAAGCTTCCACCGCGCGCTCCACCCGGTCCCGGTTGAGTGGGTCCAGGTTGGCGGTCGCCTCGTCCAGGAGCAGTGCCTCTGCACCTTGGGCGAGTAGCCGGACCAGGGCCAGGCGCTGGCGCTCCCCGGTGGATAGCCGGGAGACCGACCAGCCGCGCACCTCGGGCTCGAAACCCAGGTCGGCGAGCAGTCGGTCCACATCGGCCGCGGTGCCGTCGGCAGTGTCCGCGGGAAAATGCTCGCCCACCGAGTCCGCCCACCAGAATGACTCCGCGGGCAGCAATCCCACCCGCCGGCGCCACCGGGGTGCGGGCATGGCCGAGCGCGCCTCGGTCCCCAGCCAGACCTCGCCCTCGTGGGGGTCCAAGTCCGCCACCGCCCGCAGCAGCAGGCTCTTGCCGGAGCCGGAGGGGCCGGAGATCAGCGCAAGCTCCCCCGCACCGATGGCGAGGGTCACCGGCTCCAGCACCCGGGGGCGCACCCCGGCGAGTCGCAGCCCGGCCATCAACGGCGCCGGAACAGTAGGTCGCGCACCGGGTGGCCCAGTCGCTCTCCGCGCCGCTCGAAGCGGGTCAGCGGGCGCTCGGAGGGGCGCTCGGCGAAGCGTCCGGGGCCGGCCAGATTCTCGAAGGGGCTGTCCGGGGACTCCAGCACGGCGAGCATCTGCTCGGCATAGGGCTCCCAGTCGGTGGCCGCGTGGAAGATCCCGCCGCTGCGCAGCGCCCGGGCGATCGGATCGACGAAGGCGTGACCCAGGATGCGCCGCTTATGGTGACGCTTCTTGGGCCAGGGGTCGGGGAAGAAGAGCTGGCAGGCATCCAAGGCCCCGGGGGAGATGCCGGAGCTTAAGAGCTCCACCGCGTCGTGGCGCAGAATGCGCACATTGACGAGCCCCAGGCGCTCGATCTCGAGGAGCAGGTGGCCCACGCCGGGTCCGTGGACCTCGACCCCCAGCCAGTTGCGATCCGGTGCCTGCGCGGCCATCTCGGCCAGGCTGTCGCCGTTGCCGAAGCCGATCTCCAGGGTCGTCGGGCGGTCGTTGCCGAAGAGTCGCGGAAGGTCCAAGGGCTCGCCCGGTTGCCACTGGACCCCGTAGCGGGGCCACAGCTCCCCGAAGGCGCGCTCCTGGGCGGCGGTGAGCCGGCCCTGGCGCAGGACGAAGCTGCGGATGGGACGATGCGACAGTGGTTGCTGAGTCAAGGTCTTGCGCGGGGTCCGGGTGTGACTGCGGTTGGGCGCGTCAGCGCGCCGATGGCTGGCCATTATCCCGGAAAGCCCGGATGGCGGACATGCCAGGTCAGACGATCGCCCGCACCACCCCCCCGTCGACCCGCAGTGCCGCGCCGTTGGTCGCGGAGGCCGCGGCGCTACAGACATAAACGATCATGGCGGCGACCTCCTCGACGGTCGCAAAGCGCTTGAGCAGCGAGGAGGGCCGGGCGCTCTCGAAAAACTCCCGCTCCAAGGCCGCCAGATCGATCCCGCGCTGCTCGGCCAGTCGCTCGACGAAGGTGCCGACCCCCTCCGAGCGGGTAGGGCCGGGCAGTACGCTGTTGACGGTGATCCCGGTCCCCGCGGTGGTCTCGGCAAGCCCCCGGGCGATCGCCAGCTGGGCGGTCTTGGTCATACCGTAGTGAATCATCTCCGGCGGGATCTGGACCCCCGACTCGCTGGAGACGAAGACGATCCGGCCCCAGTCGCGCTCGCGCATGCCCTTGATGTAATGGCGCGACAGACGCACCCCGCTCATGACGTTGGTCTCGAAGAAGCGCAGCCAGTCGGCATCGGGGATGTCCTCGAAGGGCTTGGGCTCGAATATGCCTACGTTGTTGACCAGCACGTCCAGGTCGGGAACGGCGGCGATCAGTGCCGCACAGCCTTCCGCGCTTGCCAGGTCCGCGGCCACCGACCTGACCTCGGCCCCGGGCACCAGGTCGCGGATCGCCTGGGCCGCGGCGTCGGCGCGCGCCTGGGTGCGCCCGTTGACGACCACCGAGGTGCCTTCCCGGGCCAGCCCCAGGGCCGCGGCCAGGCCGATGCCAGCGGTCGAGCCGGTGACCAGTGCCCGTTTGCCTTCCAACTGTAGATCCATCGGTCTTGCCCTCGCGTGGTGGAAGTCGAGACCGCGACAGTCGGGCTGGTGTCGGCCCTTTACCAGGGCCTCGCGCCAGAAACGGAAAAAGCCAGGCAATGCCTGGCTTTTTCCGTTGTGACCCGCCGGGCGCCCCGGGTCGGGGCGCCCGCGGTCAGCGGTGGCTTACTTGGCCTCGGTCTGGGCCGGAGCGGCAGGGGCCACCGGGGCGACCGGGGCACCGTAGGGGACACCGTAGGGCATGGCATAGGGGGCTGCATAGGGGTAGCCGCCACCATAGTAGGGGTAGCCGCCATAGCCGTAGTAGGGGGCGTCGTAGCCGTAGCCATAGCCGCGGCCGTAGCCGTAGCCGCGACCGCGACCATAGCCGCGGCCACCGCCGCCGCCGCTCATGCTCATGTTGAAGTCGCCGTAGCCGTCGCCGAACATGTCGTTCATCCAGTCGCCCATGCCGTCGCCCCAGCCGTTGTTGCCCCAGCCGTTGCCGTAGCCGGGACCGCCCCAGGGGCCCCAGGCGGACGCGGACGCGGACACGCCCAGCAGGGCGGCGATAGAGGCAGCGATCGCAAGCTTTTTCATGATGTTCTCCTGATCGAGTGGTCTTGTTTGGAAGCAAGCGGGCCTGTAACTGCACCCACGGAACGCATTATATTAGTATTCGCTAAATTATCGAATTAAATTTTTCTATCGACTCATCAGAGGGAATAGCGTCGCTCCGGGGTTGCCTCGGCGAGCCGGCGTGCGACCTGGGTCAGGTCCTCCCAAGCCTTGGCCTTCTGGTCTGGGGAGCGCAACAGATAGGCCGGGTGATAGGTCACCCGCAAGGGGATGGAGTCCGGTCCGTAGGCCAGCCAGCGCCCGCGCAACCGCCCCACCGGTGTGTCGGTGCCGAGCAGGGTCTGGGCGGAGATCCGACCCACAGAGAGGATGACCCGGGGTCGGATCAGCGACACCTGGCGCTGGAGGAAGCCCTGGCAGCTCTGGGCTTCGTCCGGGCGCGGGTCCCGGTTCCCGGGCGGGCGGCATTTGAGGATATTGGCGATATAGACCTGCTGGCGCGCGAGCCCGATGGCTGACAGCATTCGGTTCAAGAGCTGGCCGGCGCGCCCCACGAAGGGCTCGCCCTCGCGGTCCTCGTCCGCCCCAGGGGCCTCGCCGATGACCATCAGGTCCGCCTGACGATTGCCGACCCCGAAGACGGTTTGGGTGCGGGTCTCGCATAGGCCGCAGGCGCGGCAGCCGCTGACCGCTGCGGCCAGCGCGTCCCAGTCCATCACCGCAGGGTCCGGCGGTCCGCAGACCAGATCCGTTATGGTCGGCGGCCCTGTGACGCGGGGTGGCGCAAGCGGGACTTCGAGTGCGGCCGGCTCCATCGGGTCCGGTCCCCAGGCAGACAGCGGCTCGTCGGGCCAGGGCGGCGCGAGCTCGGTGGGGGGCTCTGGGGGCCAAGGCGACGCGGTCGCGGCCGGGGGCTCGGGCGCCAAGGCCGCCAATGGCTCGGTGGCCGGGTCCGTCGAGGGTTCCGGCATCCGCGGCGCATCGGGCTCGATTGGCGGTTGTATCGGCACCGCCGCATCCGCCGCCCGCGCAACCCACAGGTCGATCCCCATGGCCCGCAGATAGGCCCGCCGACGCCGCTCGTCCATGGGCTCCCCCATGCCCGCTCAGACGTCCCCGGTCTGAGGGTGCGCCCGCTCCAAGGGGTGGAGGACCTTGTTGCAGGCGTTGATATAGGCCTTAGCGGAGGCAACGACGATATCGGTGTCTGCCCCCTGGCCGTTGACGATGCGCCCGCCCTTCTCGAGACGCACCGTCACCTCCCCCTGTGCATCGGTGCCGCTTGTGATGGCGTTGACCGAGTAGAGCTTGAGCACGGTGCCGCTGTCGACGATGGTCTCGATCGCCTTGAAGGTGGCGTCCACCGGGCCGCCGCCGGTCGCTGTGCCGGAGCGCTCTTGGCCGTCGAGCATCAGCGTAAGCTCGGCCTTCGGGATCTCCCCGGTCTCGGAGCACACCCAGAGCGAGACCAGCTTGATCCGCTCTTTGGCGGCATCGAGCGTCGCGTCGCTCACTAGTACCTGGAGGTCCTCGTCGAAGATCTCGTGCTTCTTGTCCGCCAAATCCTTGAAGCGCGAGAAGGCGGCGTTGAGCTCCTCCTCGGACTTCAGGATCACGCCCAGCTCGTCGAGCCGGCTGCGCAGTGCGTTGCGGCCAGAGTGCTTGCCCAAGACCATGCGGTTGGCGTTCCAGCCCACGTCCTCGGCGCGCATGATCTCGTAGGTCTCGCGGCTCTTGAGCACACCGTCCTGATGGATACCGGCCTCGTGGGCGAATGCGTTGGCCCCGACGACTGCCTTGTTGGGCTGGACCGGGAATCCGGTGATGCCCGAGACCAGCCGCGAGCAGGGTACGATCTGGGTGGTGTCGAGCCGTACATCGCAGTCGAAGAGATCCTGACGGGTGCGCACCGCCATCACGATCTCCTCGAGCGCCGCGTTGCCCGCCCGCTCGCCCAAGCCGTTGATGGTGCACTCGACCTGACGTGCGCCGTTACGCACTGCGGCCAGCGAGTTGGCGGTAGCCAAGCCTAGGTCGTTGTGGCAGTGCACCGAGAAGATCGCCTTGTCGGCGTTCGGCACCCGCTCGCGCAAGGTCTTGATAAGCGAGCCGAACTGGTGCGGGATGTTATAGCCCACGGTATCCGGGATATTGACGGTCCGCGCACCCGCATCGATGACCGCTTCCAGCACCCGGCACAGGAAGTCGATCTCCGAGCGCCCCGCGTCCTCCGGGGAGAACTCCACGTCGTCGGTGTAGCGTAGCGCGCGGCGCACCGCATAGACCGCCTGCTCCAGCACCTGGTCCGGGGTCATATGGAGCTTCTTCTCCATATGGATGGGGGAGGTGGCGATGAAGGTGTGGATGCGCCCGGCGTTGGCCCCGGCCAGCGCTTCGCCGGCACGGTCGATGTCCTTGTCGAGCGCCCGGGCCAGTCCGCAGACCCGGCTGTCCTTGACCACCGCCGCGACCGCCTTGACACCCTCGAAATCCCCAGGGCTGGCGATCGGGAATCCGGCCTCGATCACATCGACTTTGAGCTTCTCCAATGCCTTGGCGATACGCACCTTCTCGTCCTTGGTCATGGAGGCCCCAGGGGACTGCTCGCCGTCGCGCAGCGTCGTGTCGAAGACGATCAGGTGGTCTTTTGCGGTCATGGACTGGTCTCTGGTGGCGGCCGGGAGCGGGCCGCTGGGCGGAAAGGGACGTGCCGCCAATGGTCGCAGCACCGGGGGCTTATGTCACGGGGGGCGGCAATCTGGCAGCGGCTCCAAACTTGGGTGACCGCAGCCGGCATAGTGTCGGCGGCGGGGCTGACGGTGGATGCGCTCAAGCGGGACGGGGCATTCGCCCCGTCCCGGAGGTTTGGGGACTATAGGGGTATCCAGGGCTGCGGCTTATTCGAAGGCCGCTTGAGTCCGGGCGCTCGGAGCGATCGCATGCGCCTCGGAGGCGCCGGACGGCGCGGGGATCGGCTGGCCCTCTTCCATGCGTCCGTCCAGGGTCAAGGTCAACACCTCGACGGCGTTGAACAGCGCCTCTTCCAGGGTCTCGCCCTCGGTGAACGCCTCGTCCAGATCGACGAACTGCACCACATAGCCCCCCTCGGCTTGCGGGTCAGAATCGCAGGGTAGCGGTTGTCCATGGGGTTCACCTCAGCTTGATGCCGGTCTGACGCTCGATGCTGGCCAATGTGCCAGGGTTCAGGTCTCGCACGGGACGGGCTATGCGCCCCGTCCCAAACGAGTGCGGAGCATTGAATTGGGTTCTCGCATCACCGTATTCCAGGGCCTTCCCGTTTAGGACGCACGATACGAATTCGCCGCGTCGGCTCAAGGGATATGGCGCGCGTCGGCGCCGGATCGATTATCGGCAGGAGTCGCGCCCGGACATCTGCAAGGAAATCGCCCAATCCAGTGTTCCCGCCCCGCTCCTCCAATACCGTCAGAGGAGTCGATTCCAGGCAACGCGCTTCTCGGGCGAGATCGGAGCCGGTAAGCTCCGATAACACCCGCTTGATGTCGAGCTCGGCTCCTGTGCCATCCCGTCGGCGATCGCCCCGCAGTCGGTCGGGGAAAAGCGTCGGATCGAATCGCAGGCGGTCCCGAATCTGCGCCAGGCGATCTCGGTCCCCATCGGTCTCGGCGCAGAACCCGTGCAGTATCCATGCTTCGCCCTCCGGATCGGCCGCTGCGATGACGACCTGAAAGGGAAGCCCGGGCTCCATATGGTCTCTTGCCGTTGCGAGTCCGTGCTTGCGGTCAGGTTGATTGTCCATATCGCGCACCAGCACGACCGCGGCAATAGGTACTTCCTTGGTGACGACCACCGCGAGCGCCAGGGCTTGTCGGGCTGCCATGTAGTCCGGACCCTCGGTCCTGCCATGGACCCTGATCCGTCCAAATGCCGGGTGCCGCCGCAGCTCGATCCATTTCGTGAAAGGCGTCGTATGGTCGATGCCCGTCCAGTCGCGTAGACTGTTGATCGAATCGGCATCGACCCAATCCGGTCCGCATTCGATCAATACCCGATCCGCGAGTGTCTTGGCTGCGGTGAAGCCAACGCGGTCCTCAGCGATCAGCACCAGCCGCATCGGTCGCCTCCCGATCCAAGACCCAATCCTCTCCGACCGAGCTCAAGAGCTCGCCGGTACGCAGTACATCCCGAAACCGCTCGGCATCCGGATGCGCCGCGAGACAGGCGGCTGCCGCTGTACCGTCGGGCCGTGTCGACAGCACCCAAACTTCCTCTTGCTGGAGCTCGTCGATCAAGTAAGGCGAGTGACTGGTCGCAACGATCTGCACCTGGCGCTTCTTGATGAGGTCGCGCAGGAGCGAGACCAGTTGGGCCTGGGCGCGCGGGTGCAAGGACTGGTCGATGTCGTCGATCAGGACCAGACGCGGGCAGTCTGGTCCTACCAGTACGGTAATAAGCCCCAGAACGATCAGCGTGCCCTCGCTGATCGCCTGAGGCGGCAAGGTATCCCCCGAGCGCATGTCGAGGACCACCTCGTCGCCGAGAACCTTGGTCGGCTCTCCGTCTTGCCGGGGGATCTTGGTTTCAACCCGACGCACCCTGATCCGCTTCACTGCGGGGAGCACGGACCGCACGGCGGCCTCAAGCTCGTCGAAGCGGTCGCGCTCGAAGGTCATCAAATGGGCAAGGGTCGAGGCTAATCCGTAGCCGTCGGAGCCGATAGCGGCCGACGCGGAGCCCAGATAGCTCGGCTCTGCAAGGTTCTTCGCGCTGAACCTTAGATAGACGGCAGTGCCCAGATCGTCGCGGATCGTCTGGATTAGCGGGCTACTGCTCGGCACGCCTATTTCTTGAGTCTTCTGGGCGTCGCCATGAAAGCTTACCTCTCCAACGGTACCCGATTTGGAGGCGATGGGAAGCCTCAGACTCAGGACCATGCCATTGCTGTGATTCGGATCTGTATGCTCGCGAACTAATGTGACGATCGCTTGGCTCTTGCCCCGGCGAATCAATACTTCCGGACGGTACTCGGGCGAAGGGACGAATCGGGCTTGAGGCTTAAGAAGCTGCGATACGAGGTGGATGCCCTGGAGGACGCCAGACTTGCCTGCCCCATTAGGACCGACCAGAAGCGTCAGCCCCCGCAGATCGATCCGCGTATCGGCGTGATTCTTAAAATCGCAAAGTGTTATGGAATCCAGCATTCAGGTGCGCCCCTGTGGTTTGTGCGCCACGAACGGCGGTGCAGCAGTCCTCGAGATAGGTCCAGTCTCCGCCGGTTCTAGCGAAGCATAAGGGAGAGGGTACCCGCAACCCGGGGCGTCGGCAATGTGTGGTGGCAGTCGTGGGGGCAGCCGGTAGCACCGCGACGACTGGACACGACGGATTCGGAACGCCCTGCGCTACACCTGTTTTGACATCTACCGATCCCGCCCAACGCGGTTGCCGTGCTTCAAGTCATTTCTGGCCAGACGCCAATGACAAGCCCCAACAGGCGGCGCTTCTGCGTCTTCGCGGACGACTCGCCCGGAGCTGGCGTGGTGACAAACTGGCACCGGCCCGCCGGGCTCCTATCAGCAAAGATCGAGGACCAGTCCAGTGCCATGCACAACCACCGAACGCGGTCGCGTAACCGCCCGGGTACCGCTTAAGGTCCAGGAAACACTGGAGCTGGCTACCAGCCTGGTAGGCTCCGCCGTCAATCAGCTCATCGTGCAAACGGCCCGCGGGAGGCCGAGCGGATCATCGAGCGGGAGCGCGCGATTCGGCTGTCCGAGCGCGACGGGGTGGCGCTATCCCCCGCAGGTGCCCGTCACCCGGCTGGGGCGGCTCGCTGTCCGGGGCGATTTGCAGGGCCAGGGCCTTGGCCGATTGCTTCTGGCGGACGCACTGAATCGCGCCCGTGGTGCGGCCCAGTCCGTCGGTAGCGCCGGGGTTCTTTGTCGATGCGAAGGACGACTCTGCCGTGCGGTTTTATCGGCGCTTCGGTTTCATACCCTGCGCCGATCAGCCGCTTAAGCGCTATCTGCCCATTCGGTGACAGCGCACGCCAAGCCGCTCGGCCTGACGCTAGAATGCCCTACCCTAACGCGCACTCGGCCACCCCCCCATGCCCGACCTCCACGACCTGGAGCTCCTGCTACGCTCCGACACCCCGCTGGTCCTCATCGAGTCCATCGAAGAGCCCCGGGTGCTGACGCTGTTCGCGCGGCTCGCCATGCGCATCGGTCAGTCGGCCTATCGGTGGACGGCGACCGACGGGCTGCGGCGGCTGGAGCTGGATACCGATACGGAGGAGCGGCTCGCCGACCCGATACAGCTTCTGCGCTATATCCGTGCCGGCGGGGAGCGCGGTATCTATCTGCTTCTCGATTTTCACCCTTATCTCGACAATCCCTTGCATGTGCGACTCATCAAGGAGATCGCCCAAGGCTATGCGCAGCGCCCGCGCACCCTGGTGCTGGTGAGCCATGCTTTGGAGGTGCCGCCGGAGGTCAAGCATCTGTGCGCCCGTTGCGAGCTGCACCTGCCGGACCGCAATCGTATTCTCGCGCTGATCCGGGAGGAGGCGCAGGCATGGAAGCAGTCGACCAACGGGGGCGGGGTGCGCGCCAGCCGCGAGGCGGTGGATCAGCTCGCGCACAATTTGCTTGGCGTCACCGAGTCCGACGCCCGCAGGCTGATCCGCAACGCCATCCGAAACGACGGTGCCATCGACGGGGACGACGTGGCGGAGGTCAGGAAGGCCAAGTACGAGCTATTGAGCCCGGACGGGATCATCGGGTTCGAGTACGACACCCGCTCCTTCGCAGAGGTTGCCGGGCTCGATAACCTCAAGGCCTGGGTGGACAGGCGCCGGGAGCCATTCCTGGACCCGGAGCGTACCCGCGACCACCCGCGCGGAATCCTGCTGATGGGCGTGCAGGGGGGCGGCAAGAGCTTGGCTGCCAAGGCAGTGGCCGGGCGGCTGGGGGTGTCGCTGCTGCGGCTCGACTTCGGCGCCCTGTACGACAAATACATCGGCGAGACCGAGAAGAACCTGCGCAAGGCGCTCGCCACCGCGGACCTGATGGCCCCCTGCGTGCTCTGGATCGACGAGATCGAGAAGGGCATCTCGAGCGGCTCCGAAGACGAGGGGGTGGGCCGGCGCATCCTGGGGACCCTGCTCACCTGGATGGCCGAGCGCAAGACCAGGGTCTTTCTGGTCGCCACCGCCAACGACGTGCGCCGGTTGCCCCCCGAGCTGATCCGCAAGGGCCGCATTGACGAGCTGTTCTTCGTGGACCTGCCGGACTTGGCCACCCGCGCCGAGTGTTTCGCCATCCATCTCAAAACCCGTGGGCTTGATCCGTCCGGGTTCGACCTGACGCAGCTGGCCCAGGCGAGCGATGGGTTCACCGGGGCCGGGATCGAGCAGGCGGTGGTTTCGGCGCTCTATGGGACGGACGGCGAGACCCGGGGACTCGATACCCGGGCGCTGCTCGCCGAGCTCGGACGCACCCAGCCGCTGTCCGTCATCATGGATGTGCAGATCCAGGCGCTTCGGGCCTGGGCCAAGGATCGGACGGTGCCGGCACATGGACCCATGCCGGAGCGGGTGGCGGGGGGCGGACAGTAAGCGGCTTCAACCTCTTTGGCAATGAGAGCGCGACGCGTGCAAAGGGCGCCAAGAACGCGAATGAATAATCCGAAATGCGCCGTTATCGTCCACGCCATCAGGGCGGCCGGTCGGCTCCGGCCGGCGCTCGTCCGCGAGCTCTTTTTATTCGCGCTCATTCGCGCCCGTTCGCGGAAAGGCTTTTTTGGGGTGTGCGGGTCTGGCAGGGCGGTTGCTGTCGTGCTTCTGGCCCTGACCCTGCCGGGGCAGCTACAGGCCGCCCTGCCCACTGTCGGAATGCCCGCCCCCCAACTCCTGGAGGTCGGCCCGGGTCTCCCGCTCGCCACCCCGAGTGCCGCCGCGGGAATCGCCCGGGACGGGGCCACCGTCCACATCGCCGCCGCGGATTACACTGGCGATGTGGCGGTCTGGACCCAGAGCCGGCTGACCATCCGCGGCGTCGGGGGCCGGGCGCGCATCCAGGCGGCGGGGCGCTCCGCCGAGGGCAAAGCGATCTGGGTCATCCGCGGCGACGAGGTGCTGGTGGAGTATGTGGAGCTCTCGGGTGCCCGGGTGCCGGACCACAACGGGGCAGGTATCCGCCACGAGGGCGGTCGCCTCACCCTGCGCAACTGCCGACTGCATCACAACGAGATGGGCATCCTGACCTATAACGAGCAGCGCGGGGAGCTGACCATCGAGGACAGCGAGATAGACAACAACGCCGCGGACACTCAGTCCCACGGAAAGCTCGGGCATGGGATCTATGCGGGCCGGATCGGCCGTTTCACGCTCAGGCGCAGCACGGTGCGGGACTCGCGCATCGGTCACTTGGTGAAGAGCCGTGCCGCAGTCAATCTGATCGAGGACAATCGGCTGGTGGATAATCTGGGCGCGAGCTATCTGGTCGACCTGCCCGAGGGCGGGGCCGCTGCGGTGTCGCGCAACCGGATGCAGAAGTCTGCGGCGGCTCCCAACCGCACTGCCATTGCCTACGGGGCCGAGCTCAAGTCCGGGGGCGGGCAAGCCGCAGCTCAATCGCTACTGGCGGAGCGCAACGACTACCGGGTTAGCGGTGCCGCTGGGGTCTTCGTGCGCAACCATCTCCCGGTCCCGGTGCGGCTCGTGGGCAACCGGATCCCCGCGCGAGTCACCCCGCTTGCAGGATCTGGCCAGGTGCAATAGACGCGGCGAGTCCCCAGATTCGGCGGCGACCCCAGCGACTCCCAACCCTCGAGAGCCCCCGATGGAATACAAGGACTACTATCAGACCCTGGGCGTACCCCGGGACGCACCCCAGGACGCCATCAAGCGCGCATACCGCAAGCTGGCGCGCAAGTACCATCCGGACGTGAGCAAGGAGCCCAACGCGGAGGCCCGTTTTAAGGAGGTCAACGAGGCCAACGAGGTGCTGAAGGATCCGGAGAAGCGCGCAGCCTATGACGCACTCGGCGCCAACTGGCATGCCGGCCAGGATTTCCGCCCGCCCCCCGGGGGCCAAGCCCGTCCGGACTTCCACTTCGGCCCCGAAGAGGCTGCGGAGTTCAGCGACTTCTTCTCCAGCCTTTTCGGGCGGGAGTTTCATCAACGCCCCAGCGAGCCCCGCCGGCGGCGCGGCCAGGACCAGACTGTGCGTATCGCGATCGACCTGGCGGAGGCTTACCGCGGCATTACCCGGCAACTGCGGCTCGACATTTCGGATGTGGGTGCCGACGGCCATGCGGCGGCCCGCAACCGCACGCTCAACGTGCGCATCCCGGCTGGGGTCACCCACGGCCAGCAGATCCGCCTCAGCGGTCAGGGTGGACCGGGCATTCATGGGGGCGCGGCCGGGGACCTGTATCTGGAGGTGGAGATCGACCCGCACCCGCACTTCACTCCGGATGGCAAGGACATCCATCTGCGCCTGCCCATCGCGCCCTGGGAGGCGGCACTGGGCGCCACTGTCCAGGTGCCGACCCTTGGCGGTGCGGTGAACCTCAAGATTCCGCCGGGGTCTCAGGGCGGTCGGCGCATGCGGCTCAAGGGCCGCGGACTGCCGGGCGAGCCTGCCGGGGACGAGATCGTGGTCCTGGAGATCGTCGCACCGCCCGCCGACACGGAGGACGCGCGCCGTGCCTACCGGCACCTGGCCGAGGCCCTACACTTTGACCCGCGCGCCGGACTCGGAGTATGACTGCCATGGCACGGGTTCGGACAACGATCGATGGGATTATTGCGCGGGGTGCGGCCTTCCGTCCGACCCCCGCGAAGCCGGGGGTCTGAAGGTCATGTCGCACAGCGAGACACGCATCGAAGGGGTCGTCCTGGACGAGGGGCTCACCGTCACCTTTGCGGAGCTGACCCGGATGTGCGGCTCCAGCGGTCGCACCCTGCAACTGATGGTCACCGAGGGCCTGCTGAGGCCGCAGGGCGAGCTACCCCAGGAGTGGCGCTTCGACGGTCTGGAGATCCGCCGTGCCCGTCGCGCCGTGCGCCTGCGCCGGGATCTGGAGCTGAACCTGGCCGGCACCGCACTCGCCCTCGACCTGCTCGACGAGCTGGAGGCGCTGCGCGAGCGCATCCGCGTGCTGGAGCGCCAGATCGGCGATCCGCGGCTGGCCGAGCCGGGTTAGGACGTCGTCGGGCTCGCGGGCGACTGTCGTTCACCAGCATCCAAATATTTCGAGCACGAACCCAACTAAGCCAGTGCCGCAGCGAGCGATGGTCAGGTTATGCGGCAGGCGGTTTCGCCGATTGGAATCGGAAAGGGCGACTAGCGAAGCTCCCGCTTTGCAACGAGGCTCAAAGGGCTGTCGGCGGCTGGCACCGCCGACCGCCCCTGGCTCGATCGCACCGGATTACTTCTTCCGTCGCATCGCCGACATGAAGTTGGTCATGGACGACTCGGATACCCCCCACCAGGCGTCCGAGGTCTGGCGGAACGCCTGCTGGGAGTCGAAGAGCCCCTTGAAGACGGGGTTCTTGGCCGCCTCCTGGCTGAAGACGATCTGGGCGATCTCATAGGCCTTGAGCAGCACGTCGTCCGGGAATCGCTTGATGACTGCGCCGTTCTGGATCAGCCGCTGCATGGCAGGCGGGTTCTTGGCGTCGTAGGCGGCGAGCATCGTCAGGTGCGCCTCCTGAGCGGCGACCTCGAAGGCCGCGCGGTAGGCCGGGGGCAGCGCGGCCCACTGGTCCTTATTCACATAAAAGACAAGCTGGGTCCCCGGCTCCCACCAGCCCGGGTAATAGTAATACTTGGCGACCTTGTAAAAGCCGAGCTTCTCGTCGTCGTACGGGACCGTCCACTCCGCGGCGTCGATGGCCCCGCGCTCCAGGGCGGGATAGATCTCGCCGCCGGGGAGCGACTGGGGCACTGCACCCATGCGGGAGAAGATCTCGGCACCGAACCCGGGGATGCGGATCTTGAGTCCCTCGATGTCATTTAAAGACTTGATTTCTTGGCGGAACCAGCCGCCCATCTGGGCCCCGGTGCTGCCGCCGGGAAAGTTCAGGATGTTGTACTGCGCGAACATGTCCCGCAGCAGGTCCATGCCGCCGCCGTAATAGGTCCAGGCGGTGAGCTGGCGGGTGTTGAGGCCGAAGGGGCAGGTGGTCTCCAGGGCCAGCGCGCGGTTTTTGCCGAAGTAGTAGTAAGATGCGGTATGGCCGCATTCCACGGTGCTCTGTTGCACGGCGTCCAGGACGCCGAATGGCGGGACCAGCTCTCCGCCGGCGAAGACCCGGATCTCGAAGCGTCCGTCCGTCAGCTCGGCGACGCGCCGTGCCAGGGTCTCGGCACCGCCATAGATGGTATCCAGGCTCTTGGGGAAGCTCGAGGCAAGGCGCCATTTAACGGCTGGAGACTCGGCGCGGGCCGGCAGGACCATGCCTGCGGCGGCTGCGCCGATTCCGGCGGTCTTCAGGAAATCACGTCTCTGCATGCTCGATTGCTCCTGAGATGGGCTGCGGTGAGTGGGACTGTGCCGAGCGGCGGCTATACCCCGGAGCCGGGCGACGGGACCGGAGCGCGGCTCACTATAACCCCGGCCATCGGGGGTTGACAGCACCTTCAACGGGGATCGACTGGCGACCGTGCGGTGGCTACGGGGGCAGGCGACGGCGCGTCTTTACCTCGGGCTGCGGCAGGTCTTATGCTCCGCGTTGAGCTCGCACAAGCGCGAGCGTGCCGCCAGAGCGCGTAGTCGGCCGGACCGCGTCATCCGACGCACGACGGTGCCCGACGCGGGACACCCGCCGCCTGCGTGCGCGGTCTCGAGCAGTGCCTCGTTTGCCACCATCGATGCGCCGAGTAGTAGGCCCCATACTGATCCTTCTAGGCGCTGCGCCGCGCCCGGACCCCGAATGAAACCCATCGAATGAAGCTATTACTCGATTTCTTCCCTATCCTGCTCTTTTTCGTCGCGTACAAGATGGCAGGGATCTATGTGGCCACTGGGGTAGCCATCGCCGCCTCCGCCATTCAGGTGACCTGGGTCTGGGTCCGCCACCGGTGGGTGGAGAATATGCATCTCGTAACCCTCGGGCTCTTAGTCGTCTTCGGCGGGCTCACTATCGCGCTGCACGACCCGATCTTCGTGATGTGGAAGCCGACCATCGTCAACTGGTTGTTCGGGGCGGCCTTCCTGGGCAGCCAATGGATCGGCGAACGGTCCCTGACGGAGCGGATGATGGGTCAGGCCGTGGAAGTGTCGCCTCCGATCTGGACCCGGCTCAATCTTGCCTGGGCCGCGTTCTTTTTCCTGCTGGGGTTTGCCAACCTGTTCGTGGTCTATGTGGGCAGCGGTTTCTACGATGCCCAGCAGGCCATGATCCTTGCTTCCGGCAAGGAGGAGATCGATCTGGCTGCTTGCGCCGACCAGTTCACCGGGGTCTTGCTCGGGCTCTGCCAGGATACCCAGGCCCGGGAAGAGGTCTGGGTCAATTTCAAGCTATTCGGTATGATGGGCCTCACGATCCTGTTCGTGATCGCCCAGGCCCTCTATCTGGCCCGCCATGTGAAGAACGAGCCCGAACCCGCGGAGACCGACTGACGTGCTCTATGCGATCATCGCCGCCGACCGACCCGGCAGCCTGCCGGCGCGCCTGGCCGCCCGCCCCGCACATCTCGCGCGACTGCGGGCATTGCAGGACGAGGGCAGACTGGTGCTGGCCGGTCCCCACCCGGCCATCGACAGTCCAGATCCGGGCCAGGCCGGATTTACGGGCTCGCTGATCGTCGCCGAGTTTCCGGACCTCCAGAGCGCTCAGCAGTGGGCCGCGGCCGATCCCTACGGTGCCGCGGGCGTCTATGGGGAGGTCCAGGTCAAACCGTTCAAGCAGGTCTTTCCGGCCTGATCCAGGTGTCGCCGAGGCGCGATCCCCGGGCGGTCGAGGCCGCACGCCGGGGCACTGCCTCAACGCCTTGAGCCCAGGATTCCACTGTACTCTCCACCCACTTGAGGGAAGGTTCGCATGTCCAAAACCCGTATTGCATTCCTGGTCGGTGCCCTGCTGGCCGCCGGCTCCGCTCTGGCGGAAGACGCCAAGGCCCCGGCCCCTGCGGCAGCCCCTATCGGCGGCAATGTCAACATCGCTGTCGTCAACGGCAAACCCTATTCCCTGGATCTGTTCCGCGTCTTCTACATGGAGCGCATGCAGGAGACCCAGAGTCAGAACGACCCTGCCTTCCAGCAGCAGGCGTTCAACGAGTTCATGAGCATGGTCGTGGCGTCCCAAGAGGCGGAAAAGCGCAAGCTGGAGGGTCGCCCGGACGTGACCGCGGCGATGCAGCTCCAACGTCTCAAGGTGATGTCCAATGCAGCCCTGGCTGCGATGGCACAGGACTTAAAGGTCACCGACGACGAGCTGAAGAAGGCCTACGAGGAGGTCAAGAAGGGAGCTACCCGCACCGAGTACAAGGCGCGCCACATCCTGGTCAAGGACGAGGCGACGGCCAAAAAGTTGATTAAGCAGTTGGACAAGGGTGCCGATTTTGCGGAGCTGGCCAAGAAGAGCTCCGAAGGCCCCACCGGCAAGAACGGCGGCGAGCTCGACTGGTTCGACGGTAGCCAGATGGTAAAGCCCTTCGCCGATGCCGTCGCCGCCATGAAGCCCGGGACCTGGTCCAAGACCCCCGTGCAGACCCAGTTCGGCTGGCACATCATCAACCTTCAGGAGACACGTACCGCCCAACCGCCGTCCTTCGAAGACGCAAAGCCCCAGCTCACTGCCTTGGTGCAGCGCCAGAAGCTCGGCCAGGAGATCGCCCGGCTCCGCGACGGCGCAATGGTGGAGCTCAACGAGGAGGTGGTCAAGGTCACCCCGAATGCGGGAGCGACCGACGCCAAAGCGACCGGTGACGCGAAGGACAAGTAGCCTTTTCGGTTGCACCCGGCCCGGTCGGGCCGGGTGCGCCCCGCTGTCGGTCGCCCGCGGGCGTCTACCCTCCGGGCCAGCCGGGCAGAGCGGATGGGGGGATTCTCTGCCCGTGCGATTGTGGCCGTCCTCAGTCCTCCCACCGCCCGACGCCGGGGATGGAGACCTGGTCCTCGTCGAAGTTGCCCTGCTCGGCGCCCTTGTGGCAGCTCTGGCAATTGCTGAAGCTCCCGACCTTGGGGTTTCCCTTGACCATGCGCATAGGGATCTCGTCGTGCTTGCGCTGGAAATAGGCGGTTTGGGTGATACGCGGCGGGCCTTCGCCGGCGATCGGCTGGGCCGCGAATGCGCGGGAGCGGATCGCCGCATTGCCGTTCGCGGCGTTGGCGGTCAGATAATCGAGCAGCCCCTGGGCCACGGCTGGGTCCAGGGTCGCGTCGTCGCCGAAGTGGTTGTCCAGCGTGTCGATAACGCGCTTCCAGGCGTCCGCCGGCAAGAGCCCGGGCTGGTAGGCGAAATGACAGCCGCCGCACTCGGTGCGGTAGCTCTCGTTGACCACCGGCGCCAAGTCGCGTCCGCGCGAGCCCCAGCCTCCATGTCCCTCGCGGCCCTCATGGCCGTCATCGTCCCCCAAGGCAATCCCCGCGACGCCGATGGCCAGCAGTGCGGCGCCGAGCGCGATCCCAACGATCTTGTTCATGTCTTCAAGTCTCCGTCGATTCGGTTGTGCTTGCGGGCCTGCGGCCCTTGGCTGGTGGCTCTAAAGAGTCACTGGCTCTTGATGTAGCTCACGAAATTGGTCTTCTCCTGGACCGTGCAGTCGCGCCCCAGGGTCCAGCGGCAATTGCGGCCGAACCACTTCTCCACCTTGGTCGGATCGGTGAGTCGCTCTGGGTTGACCGAGACGGCCATGGGCTCGATCGCCTTGCCGGTGGTGGCGTGCTTGCCGGTCGTGGTCAGATCCGCGTTGTGGCAGGTCGCGCAGCTGCGGGGTCCCTTGGCCCCAGGCGGGTTGTGCTCGGCGGTCCAGTCGGTCTTGCCGGCGGCGGCATCGCCGCCGGCCAGGGCCGGGCCGGCCACGGCAAGCGCCAGACTGGAGATCAGGGTCAGGTTAGCGAGGGTGCGTGCGGGTTGGCGTTGCATGGTTGCTCCTAAGGGCGTTTGTAGCCGTCGATCATGGCGCGGATCAGGTTTTCTTTGTGATGGAGGCTCGCGGCCGCCATCCCGATCAGGTGCAGGGGGACCAGGCACAGGGTCGCCCAGGCGAGGATTTCGTGAGCGTCTTTCAGCGTATGGGCGGTCCCCGAGGGGATGTCCCAGAGGTAAGGCGCCAAGGGCCCAGCAAACTCTTCGGCGCCCAGCACCATCAGACCGGTGATGGCGGTAGCGCCGAATCCGGCGATCAGGGCCAGGGCCATGGCCGCACCGGCAGGGTTGTGCCCCAGATAGCGGGTCGGGTGTCCGCGCAGGATGTCCCTGAGATAGGCCAGGGTGGCGCGGGGTCCGCGCACGAAGTCTGCAAAGCGCGCATGCCGGGTTCCGATCAGGCCCCACAGCAGGCGTGCGGCGACCAGTGCGAGCACGGTGTAGCCAGCCCAGGTGTGCAGTCTCAGGAAATCGTCCTCGGTGAGGAAGGCGACCAGCACGGCGCCCGCCAGGCCCCAGTGGAAGACCCGGACGAAGGGGTCCCAAACGCGCACGCGTCCCGCCGACCGGCCACCGGACCCAGCCGGACCAGTCGCGGGGTCGCCGCCCAAGGCGGCAGCGATGCTCGGGTCGGTCATGGTGCAATCTCCTGCGATGTCGGGTGGCGCCCGGTCGGACGATCCGGGCTTGGGACGCACTCTAAGCAGGCGCCCCTGAACGTCCCCTGACGGCGCCTGTCAGCGAGCTGTCAGCCGGTGCAAGTCCATACTCACGATCATGAACGCCCAGGCCGTCTCTCTCCCGATCATGCTGGCCTTCGCCCTGACGTCGGGGCCGGCCCCGTCCTACGAGCCCCCGACGACGGGGGCGCGTTCCGCCAAGGTCTTCCGGGTCCAGGATTGGGAGGACGAGGATCGCAGCCATGACCGCGCCCGGCGGGCACTCCAGGCCGGGGAGATCCTAACCATGGCCGAGATCTACGAGCGGGCGCGCCGGGAGCTGCCCGGCCGCATCCTGGAGGCCGAGCTGGAACGTGCCCGCGGGCGCTGGATCTACGAGCTCAAGATCCTTGACCCCCGGGGCCGCCTCTTCGAGCTGAAGCTCGACGCCGCCACCGGCCGGATACTGGCCCGAGAGGAGGAGGACGACTGATGCGCATCCTTGTGGTTGAAGACGACCCGCGTACCGCGGAGACCCTGACCCGGGCACTGGCCGCTGCCGGCTATCTGGTGGATCACACGGGCGAGGGGGAAGACGCCTGGTTTCGCGGGGACACCGAGCCCTATGCGGCCGCGATCCTGGATCTGGGGCTCAAGGGCATGGACGGGCTTGCGGTGCTCAAGCGCTGGCGCGCCGCCGGCCGCGATCTGCCGGTGCTGATCCTGACCGCCCGCGGGGAGTGGAGCGAGCGGGTGGAGGGCATCGACGCCGGGGCCGACGACTATCTGCCCAAGCCGTTCCGGGTGGAGGAGCTGCTGGCCCGTCTGCGGGCCATCCTGCGGCGTGCGGGAGGGCAGTCCTCCCCGGTCCTTCAGGCCGGCGGACTCGCGCTCGATACCCGCCAGATGCGGGTTAGCCTGGACGGGGTCCCGATCCACCTTACCCCTCAGGAGTACCGGCTGCTGTCGGTGCTCTTGCACCGCAAGGGTACTGTGGTCTCCCAGGGCGAGCTGGCCGATCAGATCTACTGCGATGGGATCGAGCGCGACACCAACGGGGTCGAGGTCCTGATCGGGCGGCTGCGTCGCAAGCTCGGGGTGGAGCTGATCGAGACCCGCCGCGGCTTCGGCTATCTCATCGATGACACCGCGCCCGGCAATCCGGCATGAATCCGGTCAGCGCGCGATCTTAACGAAGAGTCGGCATTCGCACGTGTTTCCCTTCCGGATGCCTCGCCGCTCGCTGCGCGTGCGCCTGCTGTTAGCGGCGGCGATCTCCATCGCGCTGGCGCTCGCGGTCGCCGGGGTCGGGCTCTCCGCGCTCTTCGAGCGTCATGTGGAGCGGCGCCTCGAATCCCAGCTCGACGACACCCTGGGCCAGATCATCGCCCATCTGGGGTTGGGCCCAGAGGGGCGTGTCCGCTTCGATCATCCGCTGGTGGACCCGCGCTTCCAGATCCCATTGAGCGGGCTCTATTGGCAAGTCCGGGACGAGGACCGACACACCCTGCTGCGCTCCCGCTCTCTATGGGATGGGGTCCTGGATCTGCCCGACGACCATCCGCCGGACGGCGGCCTGCATCGCCACGACCAGACCGGCCCGGCCGGCGAGCCGCTGCTGGTCCTGGAGCGATGGGTGGTGCTGCGGCCCGAGTCCGAAGGGCGGCGGCTGCGGGTGGCGGCGGCCATCGACCGGCGGGAGCTCGCGCGTGCACGCAACGCATTCGCCGCGGACATGCTTCCCTATCTGGCGGTGCTCGGCGCGGGGCTGGTGCTCGCCGCGTGGGTCCAGGTGCGGGTGGGGCTAGCCCCACTGGATGCGGTCCGCCGCGGTGTGCGGGCCATCCGCTCCGGGGGCTCCGGCCGACTGCCCCCGGACTATCCGGAGGAGGTCTTGCCGCTCGCGGAGGAGCTCAATGCGCTGCTCGCGGCACAGGAGCAGGCGATCGAGCGGGCGCGCGCCTGGACCGCGGACCTGGCCCATGGGCTCAAAACCCCCCTGGTGGTCCTGGCCGCGGACGCCGAGCGGTTACGCGAATCGGGCCAGACCGCGCTCGCCGACGACCTGGACGACCTTGCCCAGGGGATGCGCCGGCGGGTCGACAGGGAGCTGATCCGCGCCCGGGTACGCGCGCGGGCGGGGGAGCGGGGCGCGGCCGGGCGAGGCGGCGGGGGCGAGCGGGCATCCGTGCATCCCGGGGCGGACCTCGCGGACACCCTGGAGCGGGTGGTACGCGCACTGCGCCGCACCCCTCGGGGCGGTGGGCTTCAGTGGGATCTGGATTGCACGGCCCCGGCCCGGGTCGCTCTGCTTCCAGACGATCTGGCCGAGCTCCTGGGCAATCTGCTGGAGAACGCCAGCCAGTGGGCCAAGGGTCGGGTCGAGGTGCAGGTCCGCCCGGAGGGGACCGAGGCACTGGAGGTCAAGGTGCAGGACGACGGACCCGGGGTCCCGGACGACTGGCTCCCGGAGCTCGGCCGGCGCGGACTGCGGCTCGATCTGCGCACCCCGGGCTCCGGTCTGGGGCTGGCCATCGCCCAAGACATCTGCGACGCCTACGGGGCCGGACTCGGTTTTGGGCGCGCCCCTCTGGGGGGGCTTGCGGTGACCCTGCGGCTGCCTGGGTGTCGGCCGGAGGACTAAACCCACATCCGGCAATCGCTCGCACCGCGCTGTGGCTCGCTCGCCTGGAATTGCTCGCATTGCGGATGGCGAGGCCGCCGCACGGTCGGGCAGGGGCGGTCTCCGCGTACTATGCTCAGGTATCATCCTCGCTCAGCGGCCCAGTCGCACCGTCCGTCGGTAGACCGATCTCTATGCCTCGCGTCCTCTTGAGCCTGCCTCCGTGCCCCACCCTTTTTGCCGCCGGATTCTCGATGTCCGCGGGTCCGCCTCGAGCGTGCGGTCGCGCTCGGCCCCGGGATCGCGGCGGCCGGGCCAGGTCGGAAACGCGACGCTTCGGTGTTAATCTGACCACGACTGGGGCACCGCGAAAGACCGGTGCGCCCCAGTCGGTGCGAGACCGGGGCCTTGAGGTATGCAGTCGATCGGGGCCGTAGTCCGGGGCTCGTCGTCTCAACCGCTCAAATCGGGACTAACCCCATGTCGATTTTCCCCCTGAGCTACCGGGTCGTCGGCCAGTTCGACTACATGTTGGAGATCGCCGTCGGCGCCGACGGCAGCTACTGCGTTAACTGCGGAGACCATACCAGCCACGAGCCCCGCACCGGAAAGCTGGACCGCGCCAGGCGCACCCGGTTGGAGTCCCTGATCGGTCCGGTGGCCGAGCGCCTGGGTCCAGCCTGGGAGTGTCCGGCCCCCGCGGAGGCTGAAGGGTTTATGGCCGAGCTCAGCTTAGGCGAGGGCGCGCAGCGGCGACTCTATCGCTTCTGGGAGGGCGCACTGGAGGAGCAGCCCGAGCTCAAGGCAGCCGTGCGGGAGTTGGAGCTCATCTGACATTCAAGGTCCCTCGCCAGCTTTCCAACCGGATTCGCAGCCATGACCTCGCCATCCTCCCCATCGTGCCTCGATTGGCGCGACGAATGGACCCTGAATGTGGCTTATATGGACGAGGATCACCGGCACCTGTCCGCACTGGTCAACCGGCTTGCCTGGGACTACGGCACTTGCGCGGTCCCGGGTCAGCCGATCGTTAGACCCGGCGCCCCGCCGCTCTCGGACGCCTTGGACGAGCTGGCCCGGGAGGCCCGTCTGCACTTCCAGCGGGAGGAGGAGTCGATGCGCACGAAGGGTTACCGGGACTTCGACGATCACAAGGCCGACCACGACCTCCTGCTCGCGGAGCTCAGCGTGCTTGCCCGCGAGCTTACGGACCAACACGCCAGTTATTTGGACGGGCCCGTGCTCGATACGCTGAAGGACTGGCTCCTCGGGCATGGGCTGGACTTCGACCGGCGGCTGGCCGAGTTTCTCAAGCACCCCAGCCGGCGGGAGTCGGCGCCGGTGAGCAGCGATTGATCGGGGCGGATTCGCAAGCGCTATCCTGGGGCATTGCCCCAGGCTGGTATGTATGACCCCGTTGGGGTCAACCCGCCTATTCGCCCGCCTGCCGCGGCAGCCGTCGATAGATCTCCATCTGCCGATAGAGCCGCCCCGGGGTGTCGGGCGTCACCATGTCCCAGCCGAAACGCCAGGACCAGTTGCCGGCCGTGACGCCCGGTACGTTCATACGGTGCTCGCTGCCCAGACCCAGCACGTCCTGCATGGGCAGGATGGCGAGGTCTGCCCGGGAGGCGAGCGCTGCCCGTACCAGCGGCCAGGGCATCGGCTCCTGGGAATGGCCGAGATATTCGTAGACATAGCCCTTGGCGCCGGCGTCCAGCGAGTTAAACCAGCCGAGCGTCGTGTCGTTGTCGTGGGTGCCGGTATAGACCACGCAGTCGCGGCCGTGCCGGAAGGGGATATAGGGGTTTTCCGGCTCGCCACTGAATGCAAACTGCAGGACCTTCATCCCTGGCAGGCCAAACTGTCTGCGCAAGGCGGTCACCGCCGGGGTGATGTCGCCCAAGTCTTCGGCTACCAGCGGCAGGGGGTCGAAGACCTCGCGCAGCCGCTCGAACAGGGCCGCGCCAGGGGCCTTGACCCAGCGGCCAATCGTGGCCAGCTCCTCTGCCGCGTCGATCTCCCAGAAAGACTCGAATCCCCGGAAGTGGTCGAGTCTGACCAAGTCGTAGAGCCGCAGCTGAGTGCGCATGCGCTCGATCCAGAAGCGGAATCCATTCTGCTCCATGCGCCCCCAGTTGTAGAGCGGGTTGCCCCAGCGCTGGCCGGTGTCCGAGAAATAATCCGGCGGGACACCGGCCAGGGTGCGCAGGCTGCCGTTCGCGTTAAGGTCGAAGTCCTGGGGGTGGGCCCAGACCTCGGCGCTGTCGTGGGCGACGAAGATGGGCATGTCGCCGAAGAGCGCGATCCCGCGGCTCGCCGCATAGGCCCGCAGACGTCGCCATTGGTCGAAGAACAGATGCTGCTCGAATCGGATGTAATCCAGCTCGCCGGCGAGCTGCTCCCCGGACTCCTTAAGCGCTTTCGGGTCGCGGTCGCGCAGGGGCGCCGGCCACTCCCACCAGGGGCGCTCCACCTCCTCGTGTAGCGCCCTGAACAGTGCATAGTCCTCCAACCAGTAGGCGTTCTCGGCCACGAAGGCGTCCCGGGCCTTGCGCTCGGCGTCCTCGGCCAGTGCCCGGAACCCGGCGAAGGCATGGCGCAGGGCCTGGGTCTTGGCACCCTCCGGCTCTTCGATGGCGTAGTCTGGCAGACCCAGTATCCAGCCCCGCTCAAGCAGGGGCTGGAGTGCGATGAGCCGCGGGTTGCCGGCATGCACCGAGCTCGTCTGGTAGGGGGATGGCTCGAGAAGGGTCGGCCCCACCGGGAGCGTCTGCCACACCGACATCCCGCAATCGGCCAGAAAATTGACGAAGTAATAGGCATCCGGTCCCAAGTCCCCGCAACCCCCGCCCCCCGGGAGCGAGGTGATGTGCAGGAGCACCCCGGCACGTCTGGACTCGCCGGGCCGGGCGGGAGCGGTCTCTTCGACAGTCGATTGCGTTGACATCGGTGTGCCTTCCTGTCTGTGAGCGAAAGGGTTACAAGCCAAGGATAGGCGGACACCGTGATAGGCGCCGGGCGGTGCCCCGGTTCGACCGTCCATTCGTCGAGCGCCTGCATCCCGTGGGGCTCGCCGACAAGATCGGTCCAGGCCTCGTCTTCGCTGAAACGGACGGCTCCCGCTGGCACCGGTCGCGGCGCGGCAGGGATGTCTGCCGCTCGCCGCCCCATGCACGGGGCGTCGCGCCAGGGGGCGCTCCAGGCCAAAACCGGACATTCCGGCGAGCGCCATCCAATGACCCCATGCTCCATGTATGGCGTTTACAACTATAGGACGAACACGATGAGCAAGAGCGAGAAATCTCTCTACGAACGCCTCGGTGGCTGATGATCTGTTGCCACGTCTCCAGGCAGATCCACAACTCGGCCGCTTTTTGGGCGCACCGTGGCCTTGATGGTGTCCAGCGAGAGAAGCAGTTGCTGATCGGAATGGCACTGACTTAAGCGCTCGCTACTCTATAAATCAATCGGTTGCGCATGAAAACCCGATGCCCTCCCACGCCGTTTCACTTTGCCTTCTTCGGGTGCCCGTAGAGTCGAACGTCCTCCCGGGCCAGCGCCCGGGGCTGCATCAGCAGCGGGAAGTTGCGCGGTCGTCGCTTCAGCGCCCGCGGCTCGATACGGCCGGGACGCAAGCCGACGCGCGGTTGCGCCATCAGGGCAAGCAGGGCCGCCAGGTCGGACGCCGCGCCGAGGCGGTCGCGGTAATACTGCCAGAGAAGCCACAATTGCACGGCGTGTTTGAAGCTGAGCTGGCGGGGGACCTGGTCGGCCAGCAGCGCCGACTGCGCCATCAGGAGACGGATCAGGTTATAGGCGAGCAGGTAGACCCAGATCTCCTTCTCCACCATCGCCGGGCTCTTGCAGGAGAGTCGCTCCATGCCGAGGGTGGTCTTGATGTTCCTCAGATCGAGCTCGACGTTCCAGCGCCGTTTGTAGAGGGCGGCGATCGCCGGCTTCGGGTAGCGGCGGGGGCACCGCAGGGTCGCGACCAGGATCTTGCCCCCGGCGGCCAGCTCGCGCACCGTCAGGGTGGCCGGCACGGCGGCGAAGTCGGCCGGATCCATCCAATCCGGGCGTTCGGGCCGATGCAGCACGAGCAGATGGTCGCGCGCGCCAAGCTGTTGGCCAAGCGCGAAATTCGTAGTGCGCCGACGGGCGCCGTACTGCTCGAAGACCCCGTCGATGCCGCCCGCGGCCAGCGCGCACAGCAGGAAATAGGTCGGAAAGAAGGCGTCGCCCACCAAGACATCGCCCGCTTGCAGATGCGGGGAGAGTTTGCGCAGCAACGTCTGCTCGTCGCTGCCCTTGCCCTCGCAGGGGGCGATCGCCGCGTCGCACAGGGCACCGCTGCCCAAGCTCACCAAGCCGACCATGCGGCACTGCGGAAACCCCAAACCCGGCGCCTGGGTGGCGGGCTGCGGCCAGCGGATTCGGTTGGCCAGGGTGTCGGGCATCGACAGCGACGTGCCGTCGACCAACCACGCCCGGCGGTTCTGCCACCGCCAGTGCTTGGGGATCGCGTCGGCCACCAGCGCGCCGGTCTCGCGCGCCAGCGTCATGGGTATGTCGATCGGCAGGCGCTTGCGCGCCTTGCAATAGCCGCCGGTGTCGGTACTGCAGGGCGGCAGGTCCCGCGCCAAGCGCCCGAGCGCCTCGGCATCGACCGCCCGTTGGCACGAGCGGTCCGCCGAGAGCACCTGATTGCAGAACATCGACAGCACCTTTGCGTCCGGAAACAATCGGTTGCGGTGCTTCGGCGACAGTGCGGCGGTGCCGTCCAGGAGGTGCGGACCGGCGAGGAGGTCGAAAAATGCGTCGGAATCGGGCTGCTCGGTGCATGTCTGCACGCGCAGTTGGACGGCTCTCGTCTGCGGTCCGCAATGCATCGTGGCTGGCCCCCTCGGGTGGCAGGTTGCTCTATCGCACCCTACAGATTACCACTTGGGGTGGTCGACCCCCGCTTTTATCCAACTTTTTTCAGATGGTTGGGCTTAAGTCAGTGCCATTCGTTGCTGATCGGTTTTCTCTGCGCGAGCGCGGGCGGCACGGTGTACTACCGACGGCGGGACGTGGCGCTTTGTCATCGGGGAATACGCATCGGCGAGCAAGACTGGAGCACGTTTTTAGGTCACGCGGCTGCGACCTTGGCGAAGCTCCGCGTGCCAGAAGCCGAACAGCGCGAGGTGGTGGCCTTTGTCCAGAGCCTTCGAAACGACATTGTCGAATAGCGTCGCCAACCCGCTTGAGCGCGCCAAGTGAGGCCTAACGACAGTCGTCCGAGCAGCGCGAGCCACGACTAATCCTTCTCGTTAGGCTGACAACTCACAGCGCCACCTTTAATTTACGGCCACCAGTAATAGCGAAGCCTTCACGCTCATAAAATGCCAAAGTATTGTCAAACCGCGGCAGCGGTGGCGTCGTGACTTCTAGGCGCTTCCAGCCCTGCGATACGCCGAAAGACTTTGCTTGTGATACGAGACGGCACCCCACAGTGTTTGAGCGATATTCAGGGCGAACATAAAGCTCCGGTATGGTGCCAAAGGAGCCTTCAGCGTAAAGGGCGTGGCTTTCATACAGTGAAAGGAACCCAACCGCCTTTCTGCCTTCATCGCGAGCGATAAAGACAACGTATTTTTCGCGATTGAGAAAGTCAACGAGCCGGTCGGTTGTTTCTTTTAGATCGAAGTTGAATGCTCGAACGCCAATAGCGTTCATAATTTCACTCAGCAACTCGCCGACCATGACTGCAATGTCATGGGAATCGTCCAGGGTTGCAATTTCGACCGTTACGATTGCGCTCATCGTATGGTGCCCAACGCGAGGTGCCCGCGCGCTCATGGGATGTGCTCGGCGTTCGCCGGAGGGACGACCCAGCCGTGCATTCGAGACTCGTAAACGGAGACGGACGGCGCTGGAAAGCTTGGATCTGCGAATGCGCCGACAGTGACTACCAGGTTCTCCTCCAAATCCTCGGGCTCGTAGTAGACCGTTGATCCACATGTCGGGCAAAAGTGGAACTTGATACGGGACCCGTCGTCACCCACGCGGACGTACTCGGATGAGACACCGAAGAGGGAGACATGTTTGCGACGAAACCTTGCTTGCTGCCCAAACACACTACCAGTTCGACGCTGACAAGCCAGGCAGTGGCAAATGGAGATGCGAACGGGTTCCGCAGTGACGTGGGCTGTAAGTTGGCCACAGCCACACGAGGCAAGACGATTCGACATGGGATCCTCGCGGTTCAACGCAAACCGATGCGGTTAGACCACCCCCAGCGCTCTTCAGCGTCGGGATAACCGAGCAACCACCCGCACCATGCCGTTCTGTGCCGTGGCACGCTGCACGGCGAAGCCGCGAGACCGCAGCGCATCGACAACCCACTCGGGGTCGAGACGCCGTTTCGGGTAGCTACTCACCCGCAACCGCCATTGCGTGCCCTCGCGCTCGTGCAGGAGATCGTGGACCTTGACCGCGGTTTCCGTGTACTCGAGAAAACACGTCAGGATGCGCTGCGCGTCGCTGCGCACCGGAATGAACCGCCCATCGCCCTGCAGAGGCGCCGACACATAGTCGCGAAAGGTTGCGACGAAGAGCCCGCCCTCCCGAAGGGTCATGGCGACATCGGCGAACAATTGCTCCACCGACGCCCGATCGGGCAGATGCGTCAGTGTGTCGCCCATGCACAGGACGATGTCCGCTTCCGTGTCGATGAACGCACGAAAGGCGAGCAAGTCCGCCTTGAGGGTCCGGATCGCAAGCGCCCCGATGCGGGCCTGAAGCGCATCCAATAGCACTTGACAGGCGTCCACGGCAAGGACCGAGAAGCCGCGGCGCGCCAGGGGTAAGGCGTGCAACCCGATGCCGGCGCCCAGGTCGACCGCCAGACCCGTCGTCCGGTCAGGCAACGGGAGTGCGGCCAACTCGGCGTCGCTGCGCACAAGCGCTGCATTGAGGTCGCCGACCATCCATGAATAGACCGGGCCGAGGTGGTCGTCATAGTGCTGTGCGATCGAATTCATCTTGGTTCTCCTCCAGGGTTCTCCTCCAGGGCTCTCCGGGATGCCCCTGGGTCAAGCGGGGGGAGCCAGGACGCCTGCGCGGCGCCCGGCGCTCCTTTCGCATCCGCGCTCCGTCGGCCCACCGCCGATTCAATCCATCCCTGGATCGAATCGGCGTTTGCTCAATGCCGCGCGATCACCGCTTCCAGATATACCGACGGCACCACCAGCGTGTCCGGCCCGCCGACGTTGCGGGACTCGAGCAGTCTCGTCAGATCGGCGTGCAGCCGGGTCTGTCCGGCGCTGTCCAGCGCCGCAAAGGCCTTGTGCGTGGGACCGTAGTAGGTACGGAAGACCTCGATCCAATGGGCCGCAGAGCGGTAGCGGAAGTTGAACGTGCGCCGAGTGCACTGGAAATCGGCAGCCTCTCGACCGAACAACTCGACGAGGTAAGCCTCATCCCCCCACTGCACCGGAGGGCGGACCCCAGCGGGCGGCGGAACATGGGCACCCACCACGCGGAACAGCTCGCCGATGAATCCGCCCGGGGTCCAAGAGGCGAGGCCGATGCGCCCGCCATGGCGAACCACGCGGAGCAATTCGTCCGCGGTGCGGCGGTGGTTGGGCGCGAACATCGCACCGAATATCGACAGGGCGACATCGAAGCTGCCGTCCGAAAAGGGCAGCTCCTCCGCGTCGGCGACCCGGAAATCCGCTGCCAGGCCGTCGGCACGCACGCGCACGGCGGCCTTGTCCAGCAGGTGCGGCACATAGTCCGTTGCAGTCACCGCGGCAAAACGCCGTGCCGCGGCCAGGGTCGCATTGCCATTGCCCGCAGCCACGTCCAGGACCCGCTCGCCGGCGCACAGGTCGACGGCCTCGGCCAGCGACTCCCCGACGATCTGCAACGTGGTGCCGATGACGGCGTAATCTCCGCTGGCCCAGGTGGCCTGCTGGCGCTGCTTGATCGCGTCGAGGTCCGGCGGCGGCACGGGAATGGATTGGACGGCGGGCTGGCCGGATAGGCGAGGCACGAAGGGTGCGTTCATGACGGGTCTCCTGCGGATTGCGGTTGGGTTGGCTGCGAACCTGGGTCGGCGTGTCGACCGCCGGTTGCGACGAGGCCATTGTTCCGCCGGAGGCGCTTGGCTGCTTCACCGAGAATCCTACAATCTTGCTCAGGCATCCGCCGTTGTGGGGACATTGATCCGCGGCGCGCCGCGGCCGCCGCATACCGCCGCCCGGAGCAAACCCATGAGCCGAGATACCCTCTCCGACCTGCTGCGTGCCGTGCGTCTGCGCGGCGCGGTCTTCTACTATGTAAGCAACTGGCAGGATTGGGCAGCCGAAGCGCCGCCCCGGCGCGGAGGCCGTGCTCGAACGGTTGGCGGAGACGATGTTCGTCGACACCGCGCGGCGCTATCTCGACAGCCTGCCGGAGGACGCCACCGGCTGGCTCGCCGGATTGCGGGACCGCTATGTCGGCCGCGCCCTGGCCCTGCTGCACGAATACCCGGAGCGACCCTGGACGATCGATGAGCTGGGACGCCAGGTCGGCCTGTCGCGCTCGGCCCTGCATGAGCGGTTCGTGCAGTTCCCGGGTGAGCCGCCGATGCAGTACCTCGCCAACTGGCGCATTCAAGTCGGCTCGCGCCTGCTCCGCGAGACCGCCCGTAACGTCGCCTCCATCGCCCTGGATGTCGGCTATGACTCGGAGGCCGCCTTCTCGCGGGCCTTCAAGCGTCTGGTCGGGGTGTCCCCGGCAACCTGGACGCGCACGATGGCGTCGCCGTGACTGTCCGGCGGATGGCTTGCCCTTGTTGGGGTAAACGGCTGTCATCGATCGCTCCACGCCCAGCCACGGGTGTCCTGGTGCGGCGTCGCGCGGGGTGTGCGTGCAATGGCAACCGCTGCCCCGGCGACGCTCGCACGGCGATCTGCCGCAGCCTCCGCGATGTAAGCGGCAAAGCGGCGCGCGCCCACATAAGAGCACCAGGCCAGGAGTCGGATGAATCTGGCCTGATCGGCTTGACCGGCCAACACCGCATCGACGAGCCCCGCGTCAACCTGATAGGGAGCCTTTGACAACACCAGCGCAAGGCGCGCGATGGAGCGGTCCTCGCCCCGGAGCTCCGCGATCTCCGCTTCGACCCAACTGCGACCGATGGGCATGAGCTCGCCGCGCCAATCTTGCAAGGCATGCGCTACCACGCGTTGTACGTCTGCCGAAACGACTGCCTGTGCCTCTCGCTCGACGGTCGCGGCCCACCGCGACACCGCCTCGGCGATCCGGGGATTCGACTCTGCCCAAGTCATGTCGCCTGGCAAGGGTGCCGACGGCAGCAGGCGCAGCGCCTTTCCGGGCACCAAGGGTTTGGCCTTGGTGATTCGCAGCTCCGCGCCGAACAGGCGCAAGAGCGCGGACTTCGCCCAGCGCAGCCCGAAAGGCGCGGACACCGGCGACACCGTCATCACGACATGGCTGAAGCGGTTGATGTCGCTCATCGCCATCAGCGCAGCGACGACCTCGGGGAGTTGCGCCGCCGTGAACGGGGTGTCAGGAGGGTCGTGCATTCCGAATGCGGCGATCACTCGCCTTTCTGAAGCGGCCGAGCGGCGCACCCTCTGCGAAGCGCGAGACGGCACGCGGTCGCGCAAGCGCCAAGGCGGCCGAGCCGCCGGGCCAATACCGCACTCATTGCGAGCCGATGTTCGCCGTAAAGGTCTGAAACCGGATACGGCCGTCGCGAACCGCCAAGGTATCGGTGGCGAGCGTCACCCAGGGCTTGGCGTCCCAGAGGATATAGGCCCATTCCCCCACGACCTCGCGGCGATGAAGTGTGAATTTGTCGAAGATCCCCGCCGGCAGGCCCGCGAGCAGGTCGGTGAAGAATCCGCGGATCTCCGCAAGCCCGCGATAGGCCGCATCCGGGGTGATCAGCACTGAATCCTCCGCATAGTCCCGCATGATGGCATCGACGCCCGCGGGCGCGGCCGTCAGATGGTTCTGGAGGACGATCTCGGTATCGGTAGACATTTCTCTGGCCTCTGGCTATGGAGTGAACACGGCGACTGACGCGCATTCGCCGCGGGCCGGATCTGGTGGGCCTCTGGCCCTTTAGATTCGGATGAGGATATTGTCCCAGCCGTTGCCGCTCGATGCTTAACCGAGGGTCCTGCAAATTTGCTTGCGCGTCCGGCGCTCCGCGTCTGATTCAATGGATTTTCTGAATAACAAGCGAGAAAGAAGTTTAATAACGAATACGATCGTTGTCGTTGTCGTTGTCGTTGTCGTTGTCGAGGCTATGATAAGGCCCGAGTCGTCCAGAAAGGCGCGCAGTGCGCGGTCCGTCTCGTCGGAGACGACGATAGTCCAGCGGACAGGCTCGGACATGGGGAACCCCTAGACAGCGGTCGGTCTCCAGGATGCTAGGTCCTGGACGGGAGGAAGCTCATGGGAGTGAAACGGGAAGACACCGCGACTCGGCGGTGCTGCGCAATCTCGTGGCTGACCTCGCCCCCTCGACCCTTGCAGGTCGAGGGGGCGGGCACGTCGCACCTACCCGGCGGCTAACGACCCGCTACTCCCCTGGAAAGCGTCGGCGGGTCCGAGCGCCGCGACGCGAGCCGGGTGACCGCTAAGGCACCGATCTTCTTTCCCAAGTCGGTGCCGACCTCGGTGGAGCTGCGGTAATGCACGTCATCGTAGATCCGTGCGCTGGCCACCTCCGCGACGAGCGCGTCGATCGAGGTCCAACTGCGTGTCGCACCCGCGGCCGTGACACTGGAGGTGCGCAGCGGCGGCGTGGGACCAGTGCCGATCTCCGCCTTGAGCACGGCACCGAGCGCTCCCGCCAAGGTGCAGTGGGCGCAGGGATACTCGGGGTGCATCGGGGTATCGATCAACGGCAGCCAGGAGCCATCGCGCACGGTCGCGGGATTGGCGTCCCGGTCGCCATTGCGAATAGCGGTGATCGGCCGCCAGAATCCGTACCGATGCTTGGCATCGAACACCCCGATCAGTGCGTCGTCCATCGCTTGACCAGCGACCGCGAACAGCCGCGCATTGTCGACCGGATCGCGACCGGCCGTCGCGGCGACCGACTTCACCAGACCGAAATAGATCTCGGGCCCGGTGGCTTCCCAGAAGCGGGCGATCTCAGTCTGCTCCGCCGTCCGACTCGCGCTGGCGCGCGCTCCCAGCGCCTTGATTTCGTTGTAGTCGCGTGCCCAGATCTTGCCGGTCAGGCGCGGCGGCGGACCGGGGCGAAACTGGTCGGGGCTCGCCATGACCCAGGGCTTGCGCTGCGGCCACTGGGGGACCGCCGGGATGGCGGTGGGCACATAGACCCCGGGGTCCGTGCGCGGCCGGTAGGACTCCGGCGCTGCCGCGCCATCCTCGCCACGCGCGGCGAGCACCGCGGCGCTTGCCTGCTCCCCCAGCAGCACCCCGGCAGTCTTCGCCGGCCCGTCCGCGATGGCGGACAGCGCGCTGCGGTACTCCGCATCGATGGTCGCCTGCTGCGACGGAACCAGCTTCGATAGCATGGCGCGATTGGCTGCGGCGACCGCCGCCTCTGGCGACGCAGTGGCGGCAGTACCCGGCTTCGCGGTCCCCGGGCCTTGACGCGCGGCGATTGCATCAAGTGCCTCGTAGGTGGCCGTTTGCACCATCGCCATGGCGCGATAGGCGGGCGGCGGCCCCAGCTTGGCCGCGGCGCAGATGGCGGTCGCCTTCGCGTTCCAGTCCGTCACCACGTCGGCCGCGGCCAGGGGTACAGCCGCTATGGAGGCCGCGACCAATGGAATGGCCATACGACTATGAAGGATGCTCTTGTTCACGCTCGTTTCTCCTGGTTTTCTGCCGTTGCGGTCCAATACCGACGGCGATGCCAGTTTTCACTCGCGGGACAAGCGGCGCTTCTCTGGGAGTCGGCGAATTTTGATCCAGCGTCCGGTATTGAATGCGGGCTTGATCGCGCGTCCGCGAGGCTTGACATTACGTCTGCCGGTCGGCGCTTTCGTTAATGTGCCCGCCCGCCCGCCATTCGCCCTGGAGCGCATCGCGCAGGCCCCCGCAGCCAACGGCGAGCAGCCGGTCGTCTATCGGCCGCCCAAGCCCCTGCGGACTTATCGGGGACGGACTTATCGGGGACAGACAACGATATGCGTACTGCCTTACCGCCAGCGGCCGCTTTGCTTCTAGGACCTGTCGCTCGTCATCGTAGAGCGGGCGACAGCATTGGGTCGGTTACTGCCCCTTGGTCGCGGGGCCGGGAGAATTGCAGCGGTGGGGCGGGCGACACGGCCAGCGGGGCTGCACTGCCTATGATCTCGCGGCACCCGGTCCGGTGGGAGATCCGTCGGCGTCGATCCCCTGCCCCTCCGGTTCACGGGGTGCGACTCGGCGGCGAATCCGCTACTCCGCGCGGCGTTCCCGCGTTCATAGTCGTTCCATGGCCGAGCATGATCGGTCTTACAAGCTCCTGTTCTCCCATCGCGAGATGGTCGCCGATCTGGTCCGCGGCTTCGTGCGCGAAGACTGGGTGGCGGGGCTGGACTTCGACACCCTGGAGCGGGTCCGCGAGATTGGCTATGCCGAGGCCGAGCTGGCGGGCCTGCGCAATGTCGCCGCCGCCCTGTTCGGGCTGGAGAACAGCCGCGCCCCGGACGATATTGAGCGGGCCGTGGCCAGTCTCGTCGAATGGTTGAGCTCGCCCGAGCAAACCGCCTTGCGTAGGGCCTTCGTGGCGTGGCTCAAAAGGGTCCTGGTGCTGGCGCGGGTCCCGGGCGCCGAGCTCCCCCATGTCATCGAATTACAGGAGATGCAGGCCATGTTAGCCGAGCGGGTCAAGACCTGGACCGAGGAGTGGAAACGGCAGGGCCTCCAGCAGGGCCGGCAGTAAGGCGAGGTCAACTTGTTGCGCCGCCAACTCGCGCGCCGCTTCGGACCATTACCGTCCTGGGTCGAGCAGCGCTTGAATCGGGCGGAGGAAGCCGAGCTTGAGTCCTGGGCCGACCGTCCGCCTCGCCGACCTGATCGATGCGTTTCCGACGGACCTGGAGCGCGACGACGGTAGCCGCCTGTTGCCTGGCCACTGCCAGTGCCAGTGGCCATCGAACGCTGCCGCACCCCGGCCAGCGGCACGGCTGCTATTCACTGTCGTGGCTGCGGGAGCCATGAGGTCGTGTCCCTGTCGTGCGGTCACCGCTTCTGCCCCCAGGGCCAGCACGCTGCTGGGGAGGTCTGGCTGGAGCGCCAGCGCGCCAAGCTGCTCCCTGTCGACGTGTGGTGAATTGCACCCGCGTCGGCAATGGCTGGTCTATCTGGCCCTTTATCTCGACCGCGGGGTGCGCTCGGAGAAGAACGTCCTGCGTTGTAACATCGGCCGGGCGACTTTCCGCTATACCGACAACCGCAGCGCCAGCCAGACCCGCGTCCTCGCCGGGGCGGACTTTCTCTGGCTACTCCTGCAACGCGTCCTGGCGAATGGCTTGCGGCGGACCGGCGACTGGGGCTTTCTCCACGCGTACCGCAAGCGCTTGTTACCCATCAACTCGAAGGAGCCATCGATCTCATAAGTCACGCTCCCGCAAAGACAGCTTCCCCTTATGGACATTCCGCATCCTCCAACAGGGTTTCAGTGAAGCGGTATTGCTCGGACGAGCGGTCCCCATATTTTGGGTCTATCGAGTAGGTAGCCGAGGGATACCGCAGTTTCTCGATAGGTTAGGCTGCCGCGAGAGCTGCACCGTTAGTGCTTTGGACCTCTCGGGCGGCACCGAGCGCTCCCCAGCCGGACCTTCGCAGGCGACCCAAGCGTGACGCCGATCAGCGGATGTGGTTCACGTCCTGTCCCAGCATATCCGGCGAGACCAGCGTGATGCCGCTCTCTGTCACATGGAAACCTGCGCGGCGGTCTGCCTCGGGGTCGAATCCGATGACCGTGCCCTCGGCGAGCAGGCAGAACCGGTCCACCACCGCCCGGCGGATGCGGCAGTAGCGGCCGATGTCCACGTCGGGCAGGATCACCGAGTCCTGAACGTTGGCGTAGGAGTTGACCCGCACGTTGGAGAAGAGCAGCGAGTGGCGCACCACGGCACCGGAGATGACACAGCCCCCGGAGACCATGGAGTCCACCGCCATGCCGCGGCGGTCGTCGTCGTCGAAGACGAATTTGGCGGGCGGGAGCTGCTCCTGATAGGTCCAGATGGGCCAATGCTTATCGTAGAGGTTGAGCGGCGGGGTCACGCCGATCAGCTCCAGGTTAGCCTCCCAGAAGGCGTCCAGTGTGCCCACGTCGCGCCAGTAGGCTTGCTCGCCGCTACGCGGGTCGCGGAAATGGTGTGCGACTACCCGGTAGCGGGCGATCGCGCTTGGGATGATGTCCTTGCCGAAATCGTGGGTGGACTCGCGGGTGTCCGCGTCCTTGATGAGCTGCTCGAACAGAAATCCCTTGTTGAACACATAGATGCCCATAGAGGCCAGGCACCGGTCCGGGTGCCCGGGGACCGTCTGGGGCTCCCGGGGCTTTTCCTGGAAGCCGGTTACCCGACCGTCGGCGTCCACCGCCATGATGCCGAACTCCCCGGCACGCTCCTTTTCCACCTCGATGCAGCCCACCGTCATGTCCGCCCCGGTCTCCACATGGTGGGCGATCATGGTTCCGTAATCCATCTTGTAGACATGGTCCCCCGCGAGGATCAGGATGTAATCCGGATTGTGATTGCGGATGATGTCCAGGTTCTGGAAAACCGCGTCCGCGGTGCCGGCGTACCAGGCGGTCTCCACCACCCGCTGCTGGGCTGGCCACAGCTCGACAAACTCGCCGAACTCCCCGCGCAGAAAGCCCCAGCCCTTCTGGATGTGCAGGATGAGCGAGTGGGCCTTGTACTGGGTCAGTACGCCGATTCGGCGGATCCCGGAGTTGATGCAGTTGGAGAGCGGAAAGTCGACGATACGGAACTTTCCGCCGAAGGGCACCGCGGGCTTGGAGCGCCAGGCGGTCAGGTGCTTGAGTCGCGAGCCCCGGCCGCCCGCCAGAATCAGGGCCAGGGTGTTGCGGGTCAGTCGGCTGACGAAGCGCGGATTGGATGCCGGCATGAGTCTTCCTCGTGTGGTCGTGGGCCGGCGTCTCCGCCAACCTCCTTATGGTAACATCCCGACCGCTCGCGGCATTCCTTGCCGATCGGAAAGGCGCCGCAGACTCGGCCGGGGCGGCCTTGGCTTGCCCTTGGATGGTCGGCGCGGGTTCGGGTTCCCCAAAGCCGCAGGATGCGGCTCATGTCCGGCCCGGGGTCGGCGCAGTCCAGGCGACGGACGCGCGGTCCGCTGCCGGCCTCATAATAGTTAACAGCGCATCGCCACGCGCATCCGGTCGGGTCAGTGCCGCGCCCGGTAGGCGATGCAGGCCCCAGGCACGCTGCGCTCCGGGCACATGGCGCCCCAGGCTCATCGCGCCCCAAGCTCATCGCGGAGGATCAGCAACGATATGGCCAGCCCGAAAACCCCCGCCACCCAGCTTCCGGAACCGTTCCAGCGGATCGTCGAGGCGCGCCACCACGACCCCTTCGAGGTCCTGGGCCGGCACCTGACCGGCGACCGGGCGACGGTGCGCGCCTTCCTACCCTTGGCCGAGCAGGTGGAGATTCCCGCCGCCGGCGTGCAGATGTCCCGCATCGAGGGTACCGACCTCTTCACCTGGGAGGGGGATGCGTCCGCGGTTCCCGAGCGCTATGCGTTGGCCTGGGTCGATAAGGACGGCAACCGTGTCAGCGCCCACGACCCCTATTGCTTCCCGGCCCAGATCGCGGACTTCGACCTGCATCTGTTCGGCGAGGGCCGCCACTGGCACGCCTACCGCTTCCTGGGCTCCCATCTGCGGGACGTCGACGGGGTGTCCGGTGTGCAGTTTGCGGTATGGGCGCCCAACGCCGATCGAGTCAGCGTGGTGGGGGACTTTAACCGTTGGGACGGTCGCGCCCACCCCATGCGGGTGCGCGGCGGATCCGGGGTCTGGGAGCTTTTCATCCCCGGGATTGCGGCCGGCGGCTTCTACAAGTACGAGATCCGCGACCGCACCGGCAACTGCCACGTCAAGATCGACCCCTACGCCAACGCCTTCCAGTCGCGTCCCGAGACCGCCGGGCTCATCGTCGCCCAGAGCGACTATGCGTGGGGGGACGATGCCTGGATGCGCGAGCGCTCGGAGCTGGACTGGCAGCGCCGGCCCTTCTCGATCTACGAGGTCCATCTGGGCTCCTGGCAGCGCGACGAGGACGGCGGGTTCTTGAGCTACCGGGAGCTGGCGATCCGGCTGGCGGACTATGTGAAGGAGCTGGGTTTCACCCATGTGGAGCTGCTGCCCATCACCGAGCACCCGCTGGACGCCTCCTGGGGCTACCAGTGCACCGGCTATTTCGCCCCCACCAGCCGCCACGGTACCCCGGACGACTTCCGTTTCTTCGTCGATCATCTGCACAGGAACGGCATCGGCGTGCTGCTCGACTGGGTCCCTGCACACTTCCCGCGCGATGCCTATGCGCTGGCACGCTTCGACGGCTCCGCGCTCTACGAGCATGCGGACCCGCGCTTGGGCGAGCATAAGGACTGGGGCACCCTGATCTTCAACTTCGGGCGCAACGAGGTGAAGAACTTCCTGCTGTCCAGCGCGCTCTATTGGCTCGCCGAGATGCACATCGACGGGCTGCGGGTGGACGCGGTCGCCTCCATGCTGTATCTCGATTACTCCCGCAAGGCGGGCGAGTGGATACCCAACAAATACGGCGGTAACGAGAACCTAGACGCGGTGGACTTCATCCGCCAGTTGAACACCGTCACCCACGAGCAGCACCCGGGCAGCCTAATGATCGCCGAGGAGTCCACCGCCTGGCCGGCGGTCTCCCGCCCGACCTATCTGGGCGGCTTGGGTTTCAGCATGAAGTGGAACATGGGCTGGATGCACGACACCTTGTCCTACATGGAAAAAGACCCCATATACCGCCATTATCACCACGATCTGCTGACCTTCGGGCTGCTCTACGCATTTACCGAGAATTTCGTCCTGCCGTTCTCCCACGACGAGGTGGTCCACGGCAAAAAGTCCATGCTGGACAAGATGCCCGGCGACGGTTGGCAGAAGTTTGCGAGCCTGCGCCTGCTCTATACCTTCATGTTCACCTACCCGGGCAAGAAGCTCCTGTTCCAAGGGTGCGAGTTCGGCCAGGGCACCGAGTGGGACTTCAACGCCGCACTGGATTGGGAGCTCCTGGAGCGTCCCCAGCATCAGGGCGTGAAGAAGCTGGTCACCGATCTGAACCGACTCTACCGGGAGCACAGCTCGCTGCACGACGTGGACTTCGAGGGCAGCGGGTTCGAGTGGATCGACTGCCACGATAGCTCCCAGTCGGTGCTGAGCTATATCCGTAAGGACCGGGCCGGAGAGCATATCCTGGCCGCGGTGTTCAACTTCACCCCGGTGCCCCGTACCAACTACCGGATCGGCGTGCCCAAGGCTGGATTCTACCGGGAGGCGATCAACTCCGACGCTGCCTATTACGGCGGCAGCAACGTAGGCAACCAGGGTGGGGTACGCTCCGAGCCGGTGAGCTGGATGGGCCGTCCGCACTCCATCCCGATCGCCGTGCCGCCGCTCGGGGCGCTGGCGATGGTCTACGAGCCATTGCCGGAAGACGAGGCTGAGTCCGCCGCGGAGACCGAGGAGTCGGAGTCGCTGGCCGACTCGGATCAAGTCTCGTCCGAGACGGTCCCAGGGTCCGCGCCCGAGACCGCCCCCGCCGCGGACCCGGCCGATTGAGGGCAGTCGGGCACGCCCGGCAACGGATTATGACGATCTGGGTCGACGCAGACGCCTGTCCCAAGACGATCAAGGAGATCCTGTTCCGGGCCGCGGATCGGGTCTGCATCCAGGTGACCCTGGTGGCCAACCAGCCGATCGAGGTCCCCAAGTCGCGCCATATCGCCATGGTGCGGGTCGCCCCGGGGTTCGACGTGGCCGACAACGAGATCGTCAAGCGGCTCGTCCCCGGCGATTTGGTGGTCACCGCGGACATCCCACTCGCCGCGGAGGTCATTGCCCGGGACGGCATTGCGCTCAACCCGCGGGGCGAGCTCTACACCCGGGAGAATATTCGCGAGCGTCTCAACCTGCGGGATTTCATGGATACCCTGAGATCCAGCGGGATCGCAACCGGCGGACCGGCCGTCTTGGGGCCCCGGGACCGCCAGGCATTCGCCAACTCCCTGGACGGCTGGCTGGCGCGCCAGCCCAAGCTGCCGGGTTGAGCGGTTCGAGAGCGCTGGAGCAGCGGTCTCGATCGGTCTCGAAGGAAGGGGCCGCGACCGTCTATGCGGTCGGGTCCGTCCATGACTCCGTGCCTTCCTATCCGTCTTGGAGCGCTGTGCGGGGTTAAGCTCCCCAGCCTAAGTCGGCCTATACACTGGATCTACCAACTTTGAAGGGGGTCACTGCCATGGATTCCGAAATTCTCGGTCAGAATAGCCCGCAAACCATCGCGTCCCACGGGTCCCCGCTGGCCCCGAACGACGAGGTGCCGAGCATTGCGATTCGCCATCTTTACGAGGTGTCGTCGGTGGAGCTGGCGGATATCCCCGACGATGGCAAAGGGATGCACTGGTACCGCTACGTACTGTCGAGCGGACGCTCGGTGATTACCGGGTTCCATCGCGGCAGCCTGGAAGAGGTGCAAGAGTATGCGGCGGGCTGTGCGGAGGCATTCAACCTGCGCAACCTGACCGGAAAGAGCTCTCGCGCCACGGCCGCAGGCGCCAGGAAATAACCGCTCAATTCGCCGGGCAGCTAAAAAACGCGTGCTATAGCGAGCGAGACCTGTTACTGTCAAGAGACGCGAACACCATGGCCTGCCAGTTATGTCGCAGAGGGATCTCTCTGCCGCTGGCGTCTTTGGCTAACGGCAATTGCCGCGCCCCAGGTCCGGTGCCCATCGCGCCACCATGCCGATATCCCGGCATCTCGCTGTCGAAAGAATTCCTGTGCTTGGCTTTTTCGATAGTGTCTTTTCAAATCCATGCACGAATTCTAGAGACCGCGAATCCATGAACATTTACGTAGGCAATCTTCCTTTCAGCATTACCGACGCCGATCTGCGCGAGACCTTCGCCCGCTTCGGCGACGTTTCCCAGGTGAACCTCATCACCGACAAGTTCACCGGCGAGTCCAAGGGCTTCGGTTTTGTGGAGATGGCCAATAACACCCAGGCCGATGCAGCCATTAAGGGTCTTAACGGCAAGGACCTCAAGGGCCGCAACATCACCGTGAACCAGGCCAAGCCCAAAACCGACCGTCCGACCCGCGACCGTCGTTACTGATTGCTTGCCAGCACAGTGCGCCCGTTAAGGGCGTCGTGCCATACGCCGGCCACTGGGTCTTAGCTCCCAGTGGCCGTTTTTATTGGGGCCTTGCGAGCGCGCCTCGGCGCGTCGCCTCCGCCGCCCGGCGGTCAGAGCTTTCCCGAGCCCAGGGATCCCTTGCTATCCTGCTTGGACTTCTTCGCGCTGCGCTTCTCCTTCAAGCTCAGGGCGGGTTTTTTCTTGTCTTCTTTCTTTGTGTTGCGCTCTTTGGTCATGGTGCTTCCTCTCGCAGGGTAGGAATGAGTCAGGGGTCTTTAGGGGCCTCCGGCCGGGATGTCCAACCGGAGGTGCCGCTGGCTTCGATGATAGCCCCTTTCTGCGTGCCCGGCGGCTCGTCGCACCTTGGTGTCCGGCGCGGGATTAGGCCTGGCGCACGAACACTACATGGGGGCACGCCTGCGCAATTCATCGCCAAGACAACTCCGGCGTGGGAGAGGAGTGCCGCCAGCAGGGCGTATTCCTTGCTGGTGTGGTGCACCGGCTCGCCTTGAAGGGTCACCTGTCGGCGACTTAGGTCGATGCGCAGGCATCCGTCGTCGAAGACCGCAGTCCCCGAACCCTCCCCCGGTCTGCCCCGGTCGCGCAGCAGTCCGCGCACCCGCGCCAAGAGCTCCTGGATGCCGAACGGCTTGGTCACATAGTCGTTGGCCCCGCAGTCCAGCGCCAGGACCTTCTCGGCCTCGGAGCTGCTCACCGAGAGGACCAGCACCGGCACCCGAGACCAACCGCGCAGCGCTTGGAGCACCGATTTTCCATCCGCGTCCGGCAGGCCAAGATCCAGCACTGCCAGGTCCGGAGTGCGGGTGGCTGCCTGGGCCAGTCCGTCCGCGGCGGTCTCTGCTTGCAGGACCTCGTAGCCTTGGCTGCGCAGCGCGATACCCAGAAAGCGGCGGATCTGCACCTCGTCGTCGATGACCAGGATGCGCGCCGGGGGCGGTCCGGTCTCCCCGCTCATGGGGCGTTCTCGGTCGGGGGCTCCGGCAATGGCAGCCAGATGGCGATGGTAGTACCGCGCCCGTCCGGGCCCGGTCGCGCCTCGATCCGACCCCCGTGGGCGCCGATCATACCGTGGCAGACGGCGAGCCCCAGCCCGCTCCCCTGGCCCCGGTCTCCCTCGTCTCTGGCACCGCCCGCGGTGAAAAATGGGTCGAAGACTCGGGAGCGGACCTCCGGAGGGATGCCCGGCCCCTGGTCCGAGACTGCGATGGCCAGCTCGCCGCCCTCCCGCTCGGCGGTCAGGGTCACCTCGCCCCCAGGCGGGGAAAATCGGGCCGCGTTCTCGATGACGTTCACCAATGCCTGCTCGATCAGGGCCGGGTGGACATAGAGTAGCGGCAGGCCCGGGGCGATGCGGCGCATCACCCGACAATAGGCCAGCAAGGTCCGGGTGCGGCGCAAGGCGGCGCTTAAGATGTCGTCGATGCCGATCCAGTCGCGGGTGAGCTTCAAGGTCCCGTGACCGAGCCGGGTCATATCGAGCAGGTTCTGGATATAGCGGTCGAGCCGCTCGCCCTCTCCGAGCACCGCATCCAGGAGCTCCGCCCGGTCGGTCTCGGAGAGTGCCGAGCCCAGGGTGCGCAGGCTGCTCGCTGCCACGATCATGGAGGCCAGCGGGGTGCGTAGATCATGAGAGACCGAGGACAGCAGTGCCGAGCCCAGTCGCTCGGTCTCCTCGCCTACCCGAGCCTGCTCCAGGCTGGTGGTAAGCCGGGTGCGCACCAGGGCCAGGACCGCCTGGCTTGCGAGCACGTCGATCAGGGTCAGGACCTCGCTTCCCGGGGGCTCCCGGTCTGCCAGCGAGAGTCCGACCACCCCGAAGCACTCTTGCTCGTAGGCGAGCGGCAGGAAGCGCCAAGGTATGCCGTTCAGGGTGTCGGTCTTGTAGCCGCTCGGCAGGCGGTGGTCGTAAGCCCATTGGGCGGCGGCGCGGGCCTTCTGGTCCAGGATCGGCGCACCCTTGGGCGCTTGCGCCGGACCCTGGGTCTGGCCGGCGACCGGGACTTCGACGGGGGGCTCCGGCGATCCCGCCACGGTGGCCAGCAGCCCGGATTCGCCCTGGGGAGACAGCAGGACCACCGGGACCCGCGCTTGGGCGGCGATGGCGACCCCAACCTCTCGGCGGACGCTCTCCAGGTCCGCCGCCGAGGACAGGCGCCGGCTCAATGCCAGGAGCGACTGGGTCTGCGCGTTGGTGCGGCGCAGTGCCAGCACCTGTTGGCGCAGGCGCCCGGCGATGCGCCCGCCGATCAGGGCCATCACCAGGAAGAAGCCCACGGTGAGCAGATCGTGGGTGCGATGGATCAGGAACCTATAGCGGGGCTCGGCGAAGAAAAAATTGTACGCCACCGCGCTTGCGAGTCCGGCGAAGATGGCCGGCCCCATACCGGTGCGCACCGCCACCAGCAGCACCCCGAGCATGAAGACCAGCGACAGGTTGGCGAGTGGCAGGATCGGCTCGATCGCTATCCCGGCGCCGACCGCCCCGGCTACCACCGCCGCGGCAAACCCGTAGTGCCTGCGGTCCCCGGGGGACTTGCCTTGCGCCGTTGCCGCCGCGCACGGTGTGCGCTGGAGGCCACGAAGCCGATCTCCAGGTCCGCGCCGTCGTGCAGCAGACGCTGGCTTAAGGTCTGGCCGAAGAGCGCCGCGATGGGGCGTCGCCGGCTGCGGCCCACGACCAGCGTCGTGGCGTTGCGCTTCCGGGCAAAGGCCAGCAGCTCCGCGACCGGGTCGTGACCGCGCAGGCGCACCGTCTCGCCACCCAGTCGCTCGGCGAGCTGGAATGCGCGCTCCACCCCGGCCTGGCGCTCCGGGTCGGCATCGCCAAGGTCTACATAGACCTTGCCCTGACGCAGACGCTCGATCAGCTCCCGGGGGTGATGTCCACCAGCACCAAGTCCGCGGGTGCGAGCAGTGCGTCCGGCACCGTCTCGCGCATGCGCACCCCGGCGATCCGAGCCACCACGTCGTTGAGACTCTCCAACGGTCAGTCTGCGTCGGGCTTGCCCGCCACGCTCTCATCGAAGCTCTCGTAGTGGCGAACCCAACACTCGGAAACGTATTTGTCCATACTTCGTGGAATCACTGCCCGATTCCAACCTTGCCAGCTCGCGCAGCGCGGGGTTGCTTGGGGCCAGGTTGGAGCCCGAGAGCGCGAACGGATCGTAGCCGCAGGCCGATGGCCGACCCTGGAACCAGCCGGGGCCGGCGAACGGCTGGCCGACCAGCTCCGAGCCGACCGCCTGTCCGTCTCGTTCGATCAGGCTGCCGGTCGCGGCCGGATACGTACCCCGCGCAGCGCAAAGGGGATGAGCGCCGGACAGCGCCACCAGTACGGTGACCGAGATCTCGGCCCCCAGGAATCGGGCCATGGGCACCAGGGTCGCGACTACCGTCAGGAACACGATGGCGAGTGCGGCGAGCAGCACGGTCAGGGCCAGCTCGTTGGGGTCTTCAGGCGGCGCGCACCCTCTGCCAGTGCGATCATGCGGTCCAACAGGCTCTGTCCGGACTCCGCCCGGACCTCGATCAGGATGCTGTCGGAGAGCAGCCGGGTGCCGGCGGTGACCCCGCTGTTGTCGGTCCCAACCCCCACGACGAACATGACCGGATTATGGGCGAGCTCATCGGGTCGAGTCGCAGAAGCGATTCCCGGGCCAGATTGGCCAGCGTAGCGGCGTCGAGCAGCTTGGGCGGTTGGCGTTTCATCTTGGATTCTCGCTCAACCGGCCAGGGCCAGGGTCTCGGCCAGTGGACCCAACACCAGCACGGGCAAGAGCGCGAGCAGGGTGAATATCAGGATCGTCATGAGGGTGAATGCGGCGAAGGTCGGGGTCCCAGTGTCCCGGCCCCGGTGGGCGCGACCCGTTTGGCCCCCATGCAGGTGGTCAATGCCCCCCAGAGCGCGGTGGCCGTGGCCCCGAGGCGCACCTCCTTGCCTTCCAGATTCGGCTCCTCTGCGGCCAATCCGGCGAATGCTGCGTTGGGTTGATGCTCGGACCAGATGGCGAGTCCGCAAAGCAAGGCCGAGAGGATCGGCATGACCCCTAGAATGGAGATCGCGAGTCGTCGCCGTCCTGTCGGATAACCCGCCGCTACGACGAGCGAGATGGGCAATAGAACGATGGCGACCGTCTCTACGAAGTTGGAAAGCGGAGTCGGGTTCTCCAGGGGCACCGCGCTATTGGGTCCGTACCAGCCGCCCCCGTTGGTTCCGAGCTGCTTGATCGCCACCATAGGCGCCACCGGACCGATCGGGATACGTTGTTCCGCAAGTCCAGCGGCCGGGTCCAGTAGCCGGGCGGTCCGAGCCCCTTGCAGGGTGTTCGGCACACCCTGCCAGGCGAGCAACAAAGATGTCGCAAGCGCCAGGGGCAGTAGATGCCGCAGGATGGTGCGCACCAGGTTCCGATAGAAATTGCCGACCGGGACCTCCGTACCCGAGCCGGAGGCGGCAAGACCGGCGGTCCCCTCCGAACGGGCGAGCAGGGTGCGCAGGATCGCCGCCAGGGCCGCCATTCCTGCCGCCGGGGTCACCCCACCTGCATGGTCACCAGTGCCAGACACTGGGAGAGATAGGAGAGCTGGGCCTGCCCCGAATAGTGCTGCTGATTGGTATTGGTAATGAACGACGCGACCGTATGCAGGGCCAAGTCCCAGGGCATATTGGATATCCGGCCCGGGTTGAGCGGGAGCCAGCCCTGAAAGACCAGGATACCGAAGGCCAGAAGCGCGATCGCAAGATGCAGGCGCAATAGCGCCCGCCCATAGGTGCGCCAGCCCATGGAGAGGTTCGCCCGCACCCCTATCGCCCGGTAAATCAGCCCTTCCGCTGGCCCCAAGACCCGATCCAGACCAGTCGGCCGGTCTGCGTAGACCAGCGCCAGATAGCACCCCAGGGGCCAGGCGAGCAGCAGTGCAGTGGCATAAATCAGCAGGGCCTCGTTCATACCCGCTCCTCCCAGTCGATCAAGAGGAAGCAGAGGCCGAAGAGTCCGGCCAGGATCAGGACGCCGTGAATTGCCATGGCTAGAACCGCTCCGGTCGTAGCACCGCAGCCAACAGATACAATAGGAGCGCGAGGACCAGGACCAGCAGCAGGATGCCCATGTGCGACTCTGTCATCGAGTGTCACGAAACGGATGTCCGGACGTTGATCGATGAGTATAAGCTAGGCTCCTGGGCTGCAATGATTCCACGCATCGCAGGGGCGTTCGGCATAAAGATTTCGTATTTTTGCGGACCCCGCAGCGGGAGTCGGCGGTGCGGTCGGCGCTCGCTTGCCAGCCGCACCAACACGGTCCCGGATAAATCAGGGTTGCGCGATTTTGGGGCGTGGCTAAGGATGGGGAGTACGACCCGGCGGAGAAAGGCCCGGTTGCAGCAGGCCCCGGAATCCCCAAACGACGGATCGAAATGCCCCCATGCGGAGATCCGAGGTCGCGTCGTGCGACGAACATTTCGTAACCCCGGCGGTCGCGTCCGGCAGCGGTCCCTGGCCTTGCATGTAAGCTGGCATGCCGCGTGCAGTAGGTGGGAACTACAACCCTGATCTCCGGGGCATTTGCACCATGCTGAGGCAATTTCAAACCAGCGGCGCCGGCCAGGTCCAGTCGCTTGCGGCTGGCCCGGCAATGGCCTATCACGAGTTCTACCAGGACGACTTTCGTCCGCGCGAGCACTATCTCCCCATGTGGGAGCATATTCAGTCGGTCGGTCAGCAGATGCTCGGAGCCAAGGCGCGGGAGGCACACCTGGCTTTGCATACGGAGGGGGTGACCTTCACAGTCTATTCCAACCAGGACGAGGGGATCGAGCGCGTCTGGCCCTTCGATATCATTCCGCGCATCATTACCGCCAAGGAATGGACAGTGCTGGAGGCAGGGCTCAAGCAGCGCATCCGCGCACTGAACCTGTTCTTGAAGGATCTGTATCACGGCCAGCGTATCCTGAAAGACGGCGTGGTGCCTCCTGAGCTGATCTACCGGGGCAAGGACTTCCGTCGCGAGATCATGGATATAGATCCGCCCCACGATATCTATACCCATATCAGCGGGGTCGACCTGATCCGCGACGAGGAGGGCCGATATCTGGTGCTCGAGGACAATCTGCGCACCCCCTCGGGCGTCTCCTACATGATCGAGAACCGCAACGTCGAGCGGCGCATACTCCCCGAGTTCTTTGCCCGCTATCAGGTGCGCCGGGTGGAGCACTATCCGGCCCTGCTGCTCCAGGCACTGCGGTTTCTCTCGCCCACCGGGCCGGACGATGCGACCATCGTCGTGCTCACCCCGGGGATCTATAACTCGGCCTATTTCGAGCATACCTTCCTCGCCAAGGAGATGGGCGTGGAGCTGGCGGAGGGCCGGGACCTGGTCTGCAAGAACGATAAGGTCTATCTCAAGACCACTCGGGGCCTGCGACGGGTGGACGTGATCTATCGGCGGGTGGACGACGACTTCCTGGACCCCTTGGTCTTCCGTCCCGACTCGGTCCTGGGAGTTGCCGGGGTCATCGACGCCTGGCGTGCCGGGAATGTGGCCCTGGTGAACGCCCCGGGAAGCGGGATCGCCGACGATAAGGCGGTCTATGCCTATGTACCCGAGATCATCCGGTATTATCTGGGCGAGGCGGCCATCCTGCAAAACGTTCCCACCTATCAGATGACGGACCACCAGGACCGCACCTATGTGATGGACAATATGGAGCGCATGGTGGTCAAGGCGGTGGCGGAGTCCGGCGGCTATGGCATGCTAATGGGACCGGCCTCCACCGCGACCCAGCGGGCGGAGTTTCATAAAAAGATTCAGGAGAACCCGCGCAACTATATCGCCCAGCCGGTGGTTCAACTCTCCCGCCATATTTGCTATCTGGACGGGGAGCTGGAATCCCGGCATCTGGACCTGCGGCCCTATATCGTCTATGGGGATGGGATCGAGGTGGTCCCCGGCGGGCTGACCCGGGTCGCCTTGACCAAAGGCTCGCTGGTGGTCAACTCATCCCAGGGTGGCGGTAGCAAGGACACCTGGGTCCTGGCGGACTGACGGACAATATTCGAAGCGGGGCATCGCAAGCGGATGTTGAGCAGAATCGGCGAATCGCTGTATTGGATGACGCGCAACCTCGAGCGGGCAGATGGCACCGCGCGCATCCTGGATATCAATGTCGTCTATATGCTGGAGGCGGACGAGGGCGCCACCGAGGAGAACCAGTGGCAGCCGCTGTTGAAGATCGTCGGTGCGGACGAGCTCTACCCCGTGCGTTACCCGGACAAGCGAGTGACGGTGCAACGGGTGATCCACCTGCTTACCCAGGAGCGGGACAACCCCGGCTCGCTCTTTAACAGCGTTCGACTTGCCCGGGAAAACGCCCGGGTGGTGCGCGACCGCATCTCCAACGAGATGTGGGAGTCCATCAACCAGTTCTGGCTGGAGGTGGATAAGCACCTGAAGACCAAGCTCCAGCCCTGGCGGGCGGCGGAGTTTTATGCCTATGTGCACCGGGAGGCGGCGACCTTCTTCGGGCTCGCCCAGAGCACCATGATGCGCGGCGAGGCATATGGGTTTACCACGCTCGGCAGCCTCCAGGAGCGGGCGGACATGACCGCGCGCATCCTGGACGTGCGCTATCACCTGCTACTCCCGGACTTAAGCATGGTGGGCTCCCCGCTCGACTATTACCAATGGGGTGCGCTGCTGAAGTCGCTCTCCGGTTTCGAGGCCTACCGGCGTACCTACCAAACCGGGATCCGGCCAATCGACGTGGTGGAGTTCGTCGTGCTGAATCCGGACTTCCCGCGCTCGCTGGCCTATTGCCTGAACGGCATCGCGCGGGCCTTGGAGCGCATCGGGGTCGTCCACCAGGGGGATCTGCCGGAGGCCCTTGCGGCGCTGCGTGCGCATCTGGCCGGGGCGACCCCAAGGGCGATTCTGGATCAGGGGCTACACGAGTATCTCGACGAATTTCTTGCCCTCCTCGCGGCACTTGGCGCGGCGCTACAGGGGGACTATTTCGAGGCGCATCTGGGGGACGACCTGTGATGGGGGGCAAGCTGTGAGGTATCGGATCGAGCGCGATTGCCGCATCCTGTTTCCTGCCCCGGTCCGGGAGCACCATGTCCAGATACGCCTGACCCCTTGGGAGGACGGCAGTCAGTCGCTCTCCAGCCTGGATCTCTCCGTCTCCCCGGAGGCGGTGTCGGTCGCCCGCTATGACGGGTTCGGCAACCTGGCACATCACTTCTCGATCCTCGCCCCCCACCGGGAGCTGACCCTGGCCCTGCGTGCGGAGGTGGAGACGCGTCTCGCCAACCCCTTCGACTATGTGCCCGTGGACCCGACTCGGGAGCGCGCCTGGCTCGCCGACAGCCTGCATCAGGCCCCGCGCCTGTGGGACTTCGTCTACCACCAGGGCAGCCTGACCCCCGCACTCCCCGAGATCCTGGGCGATCGTCCGACGCCGCTGTGGCCCGAGTGCACGCCGCTTTTGAAGCACATACAGGATGCCTTCGAGTGGGTCCACGGGATCGCCGAATTCGACCCGACCTGCATTGGACACGCGCCATCGCTTGCGGCTCTGCTGGAGAGCGGACGCGGAAGCGCGGCTGATCTTGCCCATTTACTGATCTCGCTTTTGCGAGGCTGGGGGGTTCCTGCGCGATTTGTCTCCGGATACCAGGACCCGGCCTATTTCGAGCCGGACGACGAGGAGCCGGCGGGCACGCCGGCGCGCCCCCAGACCCTGCATTGCTGGCTGGAGGCCCTGGTGCCCGGGGCTGGGTGGCGCGGGTTCGATCCGGCCTTCGGACTGATCGCGGACCACACCTATATCCGGGTCGCGGTGGGCCGGGACCTCGGCGACGTGAGCCCGCTGCGGCACACCAGCAAGGGCGGCGGGGAGGCTCCAGAGGTTGCGGAGAGCTTGAGCGTGACCCGAGTTGCGGACCCTGCGGCACAGAGCGGCCAGACCGGCCGATAGCCCTCCGGCGTCGGAGCAGCTTGGAGAAAGCCGTCGCCGCGAAGCCCGTCCGATCAGGGTCTTGTGACGCTCCCTTGACATGGATCATTTCGAGCCTGGGGCTAGCCCGGTACGGTTACGGGGATGCGTCCCACCCCCGCACCGCAGTCGCGCTCGCTGAGCGAGCGCGTCAACACCTTTGGTCAATACCTGCTGCGCCGCCACGGCCAGCGGGTGCATAAACTCGCCATCAACGCGGGTTTCACCTGCCCGAACCGCGACGGGACCAAGGGCCGCGGCGGCTGCACCTTCTGCAACAACGTCTCCTTCAGCCCCAACGCGGAGGAGCCGCCGACCATCCCGGCCCAGATCGAGGCCGGCCGGGCGGTGCTCGCCCGGCGCACCGGGGCTCGCCGATTCCTCGCCTATTTCCAGGCTTACACCAACACCTATGACCCGATCGAGGCTCTCCGGACCCGTTACGACCAGGCGCTCGCACTGCCGGACGTCATCGGGCTCTCGGTAGGCACCCGTCCGGACTGCGTACCGGAGCCGGTGCTGGACCTGCTGGCCCGCTATCGCGACCGGGGTCGGGAGATCTGGCTGGAGCTGGGGCTCCAGTCCGCCGACGATCGTACCCTGGAGCGCGTCAACCGGGGCCACAGCTTCGCCGACTTCCGTACCGCCACCCAGGCCGCCCATCGCCGGGGGCTGCCGGTATGTGCACACCTGATCGTGGGTCTGCCGGGGGAGGGCCGGGAGTCTGCGTTGGCCAGCCTGGACCGTGTCCTGTCCCTGGGTGTGGAGGGGCTCAAGATCCATCCGCTGCATGTGGTGCGGCATACCCGACTGGCACTTGACCTGCGCCGCGGCGACTATCGCCCCCTCGAGATGGACGACTACATCTCCATCTGCGCGGACCTGATCGAGCGCACCCCGCCCCAGGTCACCTTCCACCGGCTGACCGGGACCGCTTCCCGGGAGATTCTGCTGGCACCGCAGTGGTGCTCTAAAAAATGGGCGGTCTTGAACGGGATCGAGTCCGAGCTCCATCGCCGCGACAGTCGTCAGGGCGACCGGGCAGCCGGACCCGCCCCCGGACTGCTGGCCCGCACCGCTTGAGGCCCACAGGCCGCACCGCCGGCCCGAGACCCCCGACGCCCGTCCCAGCCTGCGTTATCCTACCGCCGTCTTTTGTTATTCGACCCTGGAGACCCCGATCACCATGGAGCTTGTCTGCCCCGCCGGCAATCTGCCGTCACTCAAGGCCGCTGTGGACAACGGCGCCAATGCCGTCTACCTGGGATTCCGCGACGACACCAATGCCCGACACTTCGCCGGGCTCAACTTTGGCGAGAAACAGATCGAAGAGGGGCTGCGCTATGCCCGCGCCCGCCGGGTCAAGGTCTTCGTCGCCATCAACACCTATGCCCAGACCCAGGGCTGGGAGCGCTGGACCGCCGCGGTGGACCGTGCCGCCGATCTTGGGGTCGACGCACTGATCCTCGCGGACATGGGCGTGCTGGGCTATGCTGCCCGGCGTCACCCCAACCTCGCACTGCACCTCTCGGTACAGGGGTCTGCCACCAACCCGGCGGCACTGCGATTCATGCACCGCAACTTCGGCATCCGCCGGGCAGTGGTGCCGCGGGTGCTCTCGCTGGCTCAGGTCGCACATCTCGTCTCGGAAAGCCCGGTGCCGATCGAGATCTTCGGCTTCGGCAGCCTCTGCGTCATGGTGGAGGGCCGGTGCCTGCTGTCTTCATATGCCACCGGCCAATCCCCCAACACCTTCGGTGCCTGCTCCCCGGCCGCCCATGTGGAATGGCGCGACACCCCAAACGGTCAAGAGACGCGCCTGGGCGGGGTGCTGATCGAGCGTCGCGGCCACGACGAGCCGGCCGGCTACCCGACCCTCTGCAAGGGCCGCTATCTGGTGGACGGCGATACCCGCTATGCGATCGAAGAGCCCACCAGCCTCAACACCCTGGACCTGCTCCCCGACGTCATGGCCGCTGGGGTAACCGCCATCAAGCTGGAAGGCCGCCAGCGCAGCACCCGCTATGTCACCGACGTCACCCGGGTCTGGCGCGAGGCGATCGACACCTGCACCCGCAACCCCGCTGCCTTCCGACCCCGTGAGGAGTGGAAACAGACGCTGGCCAAGGTCTCCGAGGGTACCCAGACCACGCTTGGGGCCTACGAGCGGACCTGGCACTGAGGAAGGGCCGAGGGCCAAGGGCCAAGGGCCGAGCTTATTCATTCGAGAGCAATCGAGCGCATTCCATGTCGACGGATTCTATTCAATCGTCCGGTCAATCGACCGGCCAGCACCCGCGCCTGACCCTGGGCCCCATTCTCTATTACTGGCCGCGCGAGCAGGTCCTGGACTTCTACGCGGAGTTGCTGGAGTCCCCGGTCCAAACCGTCTATTTGGGCGAGGCGGTCTGCTCCAAGCGCCGGCTGCTGCGCCCCGAGGACTGGTGGGACTTAGCCGAGCGGGTGGCCGCCAGCGGACGGGAGCCGGTGATCTCCACCTTGGCCCTGATCGAGTCCGAGGGGGAGCTGAAGGTCTTAAGCCGGCTCTGTGCCGACCGCCGTTTCCTGGTCGAGGCCAACGATCTGGGCGCGCTGGACTTCCTGGAGGGTCATGGGTTTGTTGCCGGACCCTCCATCAACCTCTATAACCAGGAAACCCTGGCCTTTCTGGCCGGCCGCGGGCTCAAGCGTTGGGTCATGCCGGTGGAGCTAGGCCGTACGACCGCCACCGACCTGATCCGTACCCGCCCGGCCGGGGTGGAGTGCGAGGTCTTTGCCTACGGAAGGCTGCCGCTCGCCTATTCCGCCCGCTGCTTCACCGCCTATAACCACGGTCAGGGCAAAGACGACTGCCAATTCCGCTGCATCGAATACCCGGACGGACTCCTGGTCTCCACCCAAGAAGGCACCCCATTCCTATCCATTAACGGCATCCAGACCCAGTCCGCCGCCACCCATAACCTGCTGCCGTCCTTAGACGAGCTGCGGGGCCTGGGCGTCGACCTGCTGCGGATCAGCCCCCAGTCCAAGCACACCGCGGCTGTGGTCGAGACCTTCGACGCCTGTCTGCGTGGGGATTTGGAGGCAGGCGAGGGGGTCGCGCGTCTAAGCGGACTGGTCCCGTCCGGGCTGGCGGACGGCTATTGGACCGGGGAGGCGGGGATCGCCTGGTCCGGAACCGGGTCGCGGAGGTAATACGCTAACCGGGTCGTCGAGATTCGCTTTGCCTAATGCGGGGATACAGAGATAGCCCCGCTTCCCGGTCGCTGCCCACCGGCTTGCACCTTCCCGGTTCAGGTTCCGTTCATATCCGGTTCATATCCGGTTCACCGCCACGCCTTACCCTGTCGGCAACCTGGCCCCGCAATCGATCGCCGGTTGCGCGGATTCCGCGCCCGGCCCTGCCCGGGCCAGGTCGTTCGGGCGACCGATGACGGGACTTTCGATGTTTATCGATCCCGGGTCACTCGCCTTCGCCGCGACGGGTCACCCGGGGGCGCGCTCGCTTTATGTGCGCAACGACCCATTGCGACATATTCGGGAAGTCGGGAGGGTAGTCGAAAATGTCTGAAATCCTTAGCTATCCGCTATGGCAGGGCGGTGTCGGCGCCATCGGCTCGCTAGCCATTGCCGTGCCCTTGTATCGTGCGCGCGGATTGAAAACGACCATCGTCGTGGCTCTGCTCTTGGCCACGGCGGTCGTCCTCGGGATACTGGTGTATCGTTCGGCCACCAGGCTGTCCGGAATTGCCCCAGGGCTCTCGCCCGCCTGGACCGAGACGGTTCAATCCCACGCCGCGACCCGGTGGTATGTCGATCGCCTGTCGGGTCTCCCAGCGGCGATGCCTTGGTACAGACCTGCAGGCCGGGACTTGACCCGGGACGAGGCCGCGCCGACCCTGGTCCGCCAGCCTACGCATTATCTCTATTATCTGTCGAGCCTACGCGGTTCCGAGGCATGGACCGCGGTCTTTTTCTGGCGGACCGGGATGATTCCGTCTCTGTCGCTGGCAGGGAAAAGCCAACTCGTGCTGATCCTGGAGTCCAAAGAGCAGGACTATCTGGAGATCGGCATGAAGGATACGCGCGGCGTTGAGATCAAGGTCCCGCTACAGGTCGTGCCGGGGTGGGCAGGTTATCGGATTCCGCTCGCCGCATTCGATTCGATCGACACCGAGTCGGTTCAGCTCCTGCTGCTTGCCCGCGACCGAGGGGTCGAGAGCACGGACACCAATCTATTGAAGATCGCGCTGATCGGCGCGCTGTAGCCGACCCGGATCTTATCCCCATACCCGGTCATCTCCAGATATCCGCGTCCGATCTCCCGGCCGTCTTCCGACACCCGCACCGCGCCTTCCCAATAGACGGCGCCGGTGGAGCGCGAGCTGTCGAGCTCCTGGTCGTCCATGAGCGGTTGGAGTAAGAGAATCCGCGTGCCGATGCGCAGGCGCCATTCGACCGGGTAGGCGATGGCTGTACGCGACGAGCGCCAGGAGCGCAGCGGCTCGAAGGTCACGGTTTGCTGAGGTAACGCCTGTGCCCTGCCTTCGGGTGACCGGACCGTGGCGGCGGCCCAAACGGATTGGCCGTCGGTACCGCGCATACGGAAGGCCATCAGTGCGCTGCCGTCGTCCAGATTCAGACCGATCCAATCCCAGCCTGTTGCCCCTTCCGGCAGGTACTCGCTCGACCATTCGTGATCCAGCCAGGCTTGACCAGTCACGGCTTGAGTTTGGCCCTCCAGCGTCACCGTACCGCTTGCCTGGAGATGTGGGTGGCTGTAGTAATAGCTCGCGTGGCGCGGATCCGATGCCTTGGCGCTGAATCCGGCGTCTCCATTGAGCATCGGCGGGCCATCCGGGATTAGCGACAGTGCGTAGGCAAATCCCTCGGCACGGACCTCGGCCCGATAGCGGTCCGCGGTCTGCTCGAATCGCCAGTCGTCCACCCAGGTCTTGGTCCGGCCGGTCTCGAACCCGGCTCGGCCGAAGCCGACTCGGGCCGCGCGCTGGTCGTGACGAAGCCGCCCCAGACGCGGGTCGGCGATGGCCGCGTGCGCGACGATCAACTGGCGGGGTGCGAAGGCGCTGGGATTCTGCTCGCCCACGCCGGTGCGCACGCGGAAAAACGTGGTCTGGAAGCCCAGCGGACTGCCGTCCGGCAGACTCAGCCAGCCGGTGGCGTACCACCACTCGGTGCGAAACTCCGGATGTGCGCCATGATCGGCGGGAAAGGTCAGGGTCCGATCGCGCAGTACCGGGGCAAACTCGACCGCGGGCACCGCCGATCGGTCAGGCTCCGCCGCCAGTGCTGTCGGTATCCGCAAGGCCGGCAGGCTCGCCAATGCGACCAAGAGTGCACGCCGGGTTTCTCTATTCGCGTTCATTTGCGGACCAATACGCTTCTCGGGCTCACCAATCCTCCCGTACCGCCAGCACCGCGTCCTGGCGCATCGCCTGGCGACCGGCGAGCACCGCGGCCAAGGACGCCAAGGCGATCAGGCCGAAGGCGAACCAAGCGAGCGACCCCCAGGGCACATGCAGGTCCATGCTCCAGTGGAAGCTCTGCCGGTTGACGACCTCGATCAGCACCAGCCCGATGGCCCCGCCGGCCAGTAGCCCGCCAAGCACGCCGACACCGGCGGCCAAGGCACCCTCCTGAGCCAGCATCCAGCCGATCTGGCGGCGCGTCAGCCCGAGATGGCGGAGCATGCCGAACTCGCGCCGCCGCGCCGCGGCCAAGGCGGCAAAGCTCGCGGCCACACCGGCCAGACCGATGGCCACCGCGACCGCCTCCAGCAGATAGGTGACTGCAAAGGTGCGGTCGAAGATGTGCAGTGTCCTGCCGCGGATCTCCCCCGGGTAGGCGACCTCCAACGCACCGGGTCCGCCTGCCGCAGAGAGCGCGGCGGCCACCCGCGCCGCCTCGGCACCCGGGGCGAGCCAGATAGCCGCGTCGTGGGCCAAGTGGTCGCCGGTCAGTCGCCGGTAGTCGGCTAAGTCGATCATGACCGCCCCGCCCTGGCGCGCATAGTCCCGCCAGACGCCGACCACCTGTACAGGCACCTGTCGTCCGGCGAGCGGCAGCTCGACCTCAAGGCCCGGCCGCCAGCCATAGAGATCCTGCATGGCCTCCGAGATCCAGATCGCTGCCTCGCCCTTGCCGCCGGGTTGCGCGACCCCGACCAATGGCAAGTCCTGCCCGTCTGCAGATACCGGCCGGGCGATCAGGCCCACCGACCCCTGCCCGGCGGCAAGACGCAGTGTCTCGTGACGGGTGAACCGCACGCTACCCACCCCCGGCACGGCGGCAAGCCGGGCTTGCAGCTGCGGATCCAGGAAGCCCCCGGTCTGGGCACGGCCGGCGCGCAAATAGAGGTCGGCGGGCAGGATCTGGCCCAGCCACTCGTCGACCGAATCACGAAAGGAGGCGACCATGATCGCCATGGCTGCCGCGAGCGCCACGCTGGTCAAGACCCCGGCCGCGGCGACGACCGAATGCCCCGGTGCGGCGCCCAGCCTGGCCACCGCGAGCCGGGCAGCCACCGGACCGCGCAGCGGCAAGAGCCAGGCTAAAGCGACGGCGACGGCCGGCAACAGCATGACGCTCCCCGCGAGCAGGCAGGCGACGGCCAGATAGCCGCCGACCGGTAGCCCGTTGACGGGTGCAATCCAACAGGCTGGAAGGCTCGCCGCCAGCAGTGCGACACCGAGACGCGGATGTCCGCGCCCGCCGAGCAGGGCCGACTCGTCGCCGGCCTTGAGCGCCTGGGCCGGCGACACCGTGGCCGCCTCGCGCGCCGGGAGCCAGGCCCCGGCCACCCCGGCCAGCATGCCGAGCGCGACATAGACCGCAGTCGCCCCGGGCTCGAATCGCAGCGACGGCTTCAACCCCGCGAAATACCCGGCGCCCAGATCCCCGCCGAGCAGGGTCAGCATCCCCCAGGCGAGCCCATGGCCGAGCGCCACGCCGACCAGCCCCCCCGCGAGTCCTACCAGCGCGCCCTCCGCCACCAGCCAGCCGAAGAGCTGGGCGCGGGCGAGCCCGATCGCCCGCAGAAAGGCAAACTCGGTGCGTCGTCGCACCACCGAGAGCGCCTGGGCCGAGAAGACCAGAAACCCGCCGGTCAGGAGCGCGATGGCCGCGAGCATCGTGAGATTTACCCGGTAGGCCCGGGACAGATTGGTCGCCTGGCCCTCCGCCGCCTCCGGCGCCTCGATCAGCACCCCGGCCGGCGCGATCGCCTGCAAAGCGGTGCGCGCCGCCTGCGGCTCCACACCCTCGGCCAGGCGCAGATCGATGCGGGTGAGTCGCCCGAGCCGCGCGAAATGGCGCTGCACCGCGGCGATGTCCATCACCGCGAGCCGACGGTTCTCGGCGCTGCCCGGCAGGTCGCCGGCCACCCGCAGCTCCAAGGGCTGGGTGCCGGCGTACAACCGCAGCCGCTCGCCGACCTTGATGCCGAGCCCGGTTTGTGCCGCGGCGCTTAAGAAGATGCTGTCCTCGGCGAGTGCGGCGAAGCGCTCGGACCCGTCAGTCGCCCCCGGATACTCTGCCGGTCGCGGCAGCAGCCCCGGAGTCACCCGGGCCAGCGCGAAGATATCGACGCCCAGGATCTGCAACGAGTCGATGCTCCCGATGAGCTCGGTCGAGACCTCCAGTACCGGACTCGCGGTCGCCACCTCGGGCCGGGCGGCGAGACGCGCATAAAGCCCTTCGTCGAATCCGCCCCGCGGTCCCACCGCTTGCAGGTCCGCCTCGCCCGCCATCGAGCGAAGTCCGCGGCCGAATTCCGCAAGCGCGGACTCGTGCACCGCCTGCACCGCCATGCCGAGCGCCACGCCCAGCACAATGGCCGCAAACGAAAACGCCGTCGCCACCCGCCGCCGGGCGAGCGAGCCGAGAAAGACCGGCGCCAGACTCACCCGCAGAGCCCATCGGCCGTGAGGTGCAGGACGCGGTCCGCGGTCTTGGCCCCCTCCACCGAGTGGGTCACCAGGATGCCGATCGCCCCCGCCCCGCGGATACGCTCGGCGAGAAGCGCGAGCACGCGTGCGCCGTTGGACGGGTCCAGGTTGCCGGTCGGCTCGTCGGCCAGCACCAGTCGCGGGCCATGGACCAGTGCGCGGGCGATCGCCACCCGCTGCATCTCTCCGCCGGAGAGCTCGCGCGGCCAACTGTCCCCGCGATCGCCCAGGCCCACTGCCTCCAGGATCTGCTGCGCCGGCCCCTCGGCCGCTTTCCCGTCCCAGCCCTTGAGCCAGAGGGGCAGGGCGACGTTCTGGCGCACCGTGAGATGGGGCAGCACATGGAATGCCTGAAACACGAAGCCCAGCTTGTCCCGGCGCAGCCGTGTCAGCGCATCCTCGTCAAGCGCCGCGTAGTCGCTGCCATCGAGCGCCAGACGCCCGCCGTCCGGCCTATCCAGGCCGGCGATGAGATTCAGCAGGGTGGACTTGCCGACGCCCGATTCGCCGACGATGGCGACGTATTGGCCAGGCTCCAGCCGCAGCGAGATGTCTTGCAGCACGCGCCGGCCATTGAACTGGCGGGAGAGGTTGGAGATGTCGAGCATGGTCGGCCCGCATGTCGAGCGAGTAGGGCCTTGGCTCAGGATGCCTTGCCGTGCGCCGGTGGCTCCGGTAGCCGCTTCATCAGCCGTTCAAGCCCGCGGATGAGCGGCGCGATGCGCGCCGGGGGCTCGAAGGCATCCAGGAAGTTCTTGAGATAGAGACCGAGCTCTGTGCTGCCTGACATCCGCAGCCGGCGCTGGAAGAAGAGGGTGTCCGCGTCCTCGCGTCGGGTGGCCAGCAGCAGGAATTCGTGCAGCCCCCCGGAAATGGTCGCATCCGCCCGCGCACCCTCGCCGTAGCCGCGGATGCGCCCGTCTTTGAAGCCCAGGCGATAGCGGATTCCGAGATCCTCGATCTCGATCCCGACCTGCCGGTCATTCAGGAACTCGAGCTCGCCCTGGTCGATCGCCTCTTTCATGACCTGATTCAGGGCAGAGGCCAGGACTCGGCTGTGTGCGACCGTGGGCATCAGGCGCAGCGGCCGGGACAGGGTCACGAGCACGGAATGGAAGGAGGGCATGGGGTCGGTCTCCGGCTCGCGATCGAGCGCAGCAAAAGGGGCCAAGCGGGCGGCACAAGGCCCGAGTGTCGGGGTCAGAAACGGGCGCCCGCGCAAGCCGCCCATTGTGGCTTGTAGGCATGCGCAAGCCATTGACTGGGATCAACGGGGGGCGCCTGGAATGCGTCGCGCGCTCACCAGGCCACCAGGCCAGTATAGGCCGTGGCCAGCACCACCAGCCCGAAGACGATACGGTACCAGGCGAAGGCGTTGAAATTATGGTGCGAGATGAACCGCAGCAGGCCCTTGATGGCCAGCATGGCGAAAACGAAGGAGGAGACGAACCCCATGGCGAAGATCGGCAGGTCGTCCATTGAGAGGATGTCCCGGGCCTTGTAGACGTCATAGACCGTCGCAGCCAGCATGGTCGGGATGGCGAGGAAAAAGGACATCTCGGTGGCCGCACGCCGCGACAGGCCGAAGACCATGCCGCCCAAGATCGTCGCCCCGGCGCGCGAGACCCCCGGAAACAGCGCGAGGCACTGGGCGAGACCCACCTTGAGCGCCTCGCGCCAGCCGATGTCGTCCACCTCCTCGAAGCGCACAGGGAGCGGGCGGCGCTCTATCCACAGGATCGCGAGTCCCCCGACCACCAGTGCCCCCGCCACGCTGACCGGGTTGAAGAGATAGGTCTTGATGACCGAGTGCAACAGGAGCCCCAGCACCACAGCGGGGATGAATGCGATCAGAATATTTGCGGCGAAGCGGCGCTCCCGCTCCTGGGTCCACATGCCAGCGATCGCGGTGCCGATGCGCGTGCGATAGAGCCAGCAGACCGCCAGGATTGCGGCGAGCTGGATGACGATCTCGAAGACCTTGCTCTGCTCGTTCGTATAGTCGAGCAGGCTGCCGGCAATGATCAGGTGTCCGGTGGAAGAGATCGGTAGAAACTCGGTCAGACCCTCGACGATACCGAGGATCAGGGCCTTCAACAGCAGTGGCAGCTCGAGCATGCAGGTTTCCAGGGTGCGCCGCGCCGGTGCGGCGGTAAGTGAGTTTGAGAGGACGCCGCAACGGGCTCCGAAAAAAGAGGCGCGACCTTAACACCGGCCAGCCAGTGCCGGAAGGGCCAGACGCCTGGATCGCGCCGGTCTCAGTGCGCCGGCGTCGGTCCCTCCGAGTCCGGCGGATCGTCGCTCGGGGTATCCGCGGCGTCCGGAATCCGGTGGTTCTCCGCGAGCCACTCACCCAGGTCGATCAGGCGGCATCGCTCGCTGCAGAATGGGCGGAAGCGGGAAGCGGGGCTCCATTCCACCGGACGGCCGCAGCGGGGGCAGTTAACGACGGTCGGCATGGTCAGAACACACAGCAGGTGAGCCGGAACTCGACGTTCTCGGCGGTTTGGCAGGCGCGACCCCGGCGTTCGCTGGCCATGAATCGGATGCTGAAGCGGTTCCTGTGCCCGCTGATCTCCGGATACAGGGCTCCACCCACCGGCAGTCCCACCCGCACAAGTTGGGCCGGGGCCTGGGGGTCCAGTGCCTCTTGGTAGAATCCGGCTTCCGCGATTGCCTGGCGGGGGGTCGCGCTGGTCCGCGCGAGCGAGAGCACCAGCCGAATTGCCTGGTCCGCAGGCCGCAGATCGTCGAGCCAGCGCTCGAGCCGGGACTGGCGGCGCTCCGGGGACTGGACCAGCCAATACTGGTACTGGGGCAGGTCGAAGCTGCACACCCCCCCCGGAATGCTGCTGCGTTGGCCCACCGCCTTGAGGAGCTCGTCCTCCCGTCCGCTCTGGCCGATGGGGCTCGTCAGGGCCTGGAGTCCGTGCGCCGCCCGCTCCAAGTCCCCAAGGACCCGATGCAGCGCTCCAGGGTCTACGCCAGGCTGGCTCGCGACCCGGTTCAAGGACGCCATATTGCGCTCCAGCTCCTTCAGGATTTCCCCCTTCAGATCCGAACGGGAGGTCACGGCCGCCAGCTCCATCAGTGCCCCCACCGCCACCCGCGTGGCCCATGGATCGTACTGAGGCATGAAAAAATCGACCTTCTCGAACAGGTGCTCCAGGCGCAGGAAGGTGCGGATGCGCTCGTTCAAAGGGTGCTCGAAGATGGTCTGTGTGGCCACGGCGGGGTCTCGGGCTGGCGGGGCAGGGCAGTCGCACCCCCAGGGATCGGGCGGGGACGATAGCCGCGGACGCGGGGTCAAGTGTTGGGATTTTGCGGGTTAGACGCGGCGGGGACAATAGCGGGGAGGGGTCCGTGCCTTGCCCTCGGGGAAGTCTCGGACCGGCCGGCGATGGGCGTCTTCAGGCAGAATGCGATTGCCGCCGCGCAGGCGATTGGCCGGCGTTGCAATCGTGCGCCCGATCTGGTTTGCTCGACACGGCCCGGCGGGTCGGCAGACAACCGCCTCTCCGCGCCCGGGACTGGCCGTGAGACCTGCCCCCGCTCCGCCCCGTCGCTCTGTTCTCACGGGGTCGTTATAAATCGAGAGGAATCGACAATGAAGAACGCGACTCTACGCGCTGCGCTATGCACATTGGGCCTTGTTTGCAGCATCGGTTGCGCGTGCGCGGCGGATATCGTCGATGCAACCGATCCGAGTGCGATTCTGAACGTTGCAAAGGGCTTCGGCTCCGCCACCCTGGAAACCGACAGCGCCGGAGATCCGAAGATCTCCGGCAGGATCGATGGAGTCAAGTACGGCATTTATTTTTACGGATGCAACGCCGGAAAGGCTTGCACCGATATTCAGCTCGCCGCGGGCTGGAGCGATGTCAAGGTCACGCTGGACAAGATCAACGAATGGAACCGTACCAAGCGTTACGGTAAGGCATATCTGGACAAAGAAAACGATCCGATGCTAGAGCTGTCGGTCAATATCAACCATGGCGTTTCCGTAAAGAACCTGGAAGATACTTTCGAGTGGTGGAAGGCCATCGTCGATGGATTCCAGGAAGAGGTTTTGTCCGATTAACCCGGCCTGGTGGCCCGCACCGACAGACCGCCCGACTCAACCCTGCCGGCGATCCGCTGCACTTTTTTCGGCCGGGACGCAGGAATCCAGGCCAGGGATGGCAGCCTGGCCTTGATCATAACTCCGGCCGCAGGCCGTCGCGGCCAGGGGGCCGCTCCTACGCCCGTAGGAGCGGCCCCCTGGCCGCGACGAATCCCGAGCGAGCATCGGAAATGCGAATCCTATTCGCCAGACTGCTCGTCCTGGGGACGGCGTTGGCGCGGCATCTGGTGCGCTTCAACTTCCAAGCCCAGGTCGATGGTCGAACGACCCGCGCAGTAGCCGTACGCCCTTGGGCGGCAGGTCCAGGGTCAGACGCTCGCCTTCCAGGGTCCAGCCGCCCCCGTCCCCCAGCAGATCGGCAAGCCCGGCGGGCAGCCACGGCAGCTCTCCCAGATTCAGCGCGATACCGGCGGCTGGCTGCTCGGAGCGGTTCATAACCAGGATCAGGATCTCAGCCCCGTCGAAGCGGGCGAATCCGAAGCGGTCCCCCTCCGCGACCAGGGTTCGGTAGGCCCCCCGTCGCAGTGCCGGGTGCGCTCGGCGCAGCCGCGCCAGGCGTTGGACCAGGTTGCGCAGGTCCAGGTCCCAGTGGACCGGATTCCAGTCGAAGGTCGCACGGTTGTGTGGGTCGTTGGCCCCGGTCATGCCGATCTCGTCGCCATAATAGATACAGGGGACCCCGGGGTAGGCGAACAGCAGGTGCAGGCCTAAGGCCATAAGACCCCGGTCCTCGCAGGCGAGGGTCAGGAAGCGGGCGGTGTCGTGCGAGCCCAAGAGATTCATCTGGCAGAGCTGGTTGATGTACGGGATGCGCGAGCGGGCGTCCGTCATCCAGTCGTCGAGCATGGCCGCGTCGATCGCGACCGGCTGGTAATCAATGTCCTTGCCGGTCAGAAATGCCCGCACCGGGTGGGCGAACCCGTAATAATTCATGGCCCCGTCTTCCTGGTCGCCCTGGAGCCAGCGGGTCGCCTCGGAGAAATGCTCGCCCAGGATAAATGCGTCCGGGCGCTCATCCCGGATGGCGCGGCGCAGTGCGCGCAGCACCCGGTGGTTGTGACGCGCCCCGCTGCCCTCGCCCATCATATGTGCCACGTCGATGCGCCAGCCGTCCGCGGCATAGGGCGGACGCAGCCAGCGGCGCGCGATGGCATCGCGCCCGCCGTAGAAATACTCCTGCACCGAGGCGTCGCCGAAGTCCAGCACCGGCAGGACCTTGGAGCCCTGCCAGCAGTGGTAGCTCTCCGGGTCCGCGGGGTCGTGGAAGGTATAGGCACTGCGGTGGGGTGCATTCGGGTCCTGGTAGGCACCGGGCTGCGGATACGTGCCCCAGCGGTTGAACCAGGGGTGGGTGTCTGAGGTGTGGTTGAACACCGCATCCAGCAGGTAGCGCATGCCGCGGCCGGCGGTGGCCGTGCGCAGCTCGGCCAGTGCCGCGTTGCCACCCAGGTGTGGGTCCACCCGCTCGAAGTCTTCGGTGTCGTATTTATGGACGCTGGGGGATGCGAAGACCGGATTCAGATAGATTGCGGTGACTCCTAAATCCTCCAGATAGTCGAGTCCCTGACAGACCCCGACCAGATCGCCCCCATAGAACTCGTGGTTGGGGCGTTGGGGGTCGATCGGCTCGCCCCAGTCCTTGACCCGGATGGGTCCGTCATGGCGAGGGCTTTCGGAGCCCGATCGGGGGCTCGCCGATGGGTCCCCATTGCGGAAGCGCTCCGGGAAGATCTGATAGAAGACCTGGTCCGGGACCCAATCCGGCGGCCTGTCCCCCTCCCAGACCCGGAATAATCGCTCGCGCAGCGGCATCCGGGGGCTCGCCCCGGCCGCGTCCAGCCAGCGCTGCCGGTCCGCCCACAGGACCTTGAAGGCATAGACGGTCTGGCAGTCGGCCGGGTTGGCGGTGAGCTCCGCCCGGTAGACCTGGAAGCAGCCTTGGCTTGCCTGGGGCTCCATGTGGATCAGGCGCGCCTCGTTGTCCGGCTCCAGGTGCAGGAAGACCCCGGTGGGGGGCGGCTCGCCGCGCATCCACAGCTCCACCCACAACCGTCCGTCGCGGCGCGTAAGGAAGGGTGGGATCTGGTGGTGTATCAGGTTGGGCTCGCTCATCGGATCGGTCTCCCACGCGGCGGGCAGGACCGTCGCATTGTCGCCTCGCGGTCCGCCGTGCGTTGGTTCGGCGTGCTCGGCATCGATACTGCCGAATATAGAACAGGACGAGCGGACAACCCCATGACCGCGGCCGACAAGCCCCGGCGTATCCGTCCGCGCCTGCTCTGGCCCGACCGGGACGCTCTTCGAAGGACGCTTCGGCTCGTCCCTCGTCGAGGCGGACAGCTATCCCTTCGCTTGCCAACGTCACATCGAGCTCAATCCGGTGCGGGCGGGCACGGTAAAGACCCCAGGAGACTACCCGTGCTAAGGAACCCTGAGGAGCCGCGGCCAGCTTCGTGCCGGCGGCAGGGCCGAAGGTGGATGCGCCGCGATTCGCCTGCAATCGCCGGCTCCGCTCTAGTAGGTCATTCCGCTTTTTCTCGACGCCTGCTTGAGCCCCGAAGGGGCGTGACATACCAGCCCAGGGCAACGCCCTGGGTATGCGATATCAGGGAGTCCAGCCCTGTAAGGGCGTGACATAGCAGCGGCGGTGCCTTATGTCACGCCCTTACAGGGCTAACCGAATAAACGGCGTTATCCCAGGGCGTTGCCCTGGGCTGGTATGTTCGACCCCGTTGGGGTCGCTACGCAAGATAAGGTGGAACCGGGTACTAGGGTGGTAGAGGCGCGCCGCACCGTGTTGGGGACCGGGCACATGAGTCGCGCGCCCCGCATCCACCATCCTTAGAGAGTAGAAAGAGCAGTTTGTCCGCAAATGAACGCAAATGAACGCGAATAATCCGGAGCTTGGGGCGGGTCGCCCGCTCGGCCTCGATCATGATCCAGGCCTCCCCAGCAGATGACATTCGTCGCGGCCAGGGGGCCGCTCCGAGCGTAGGAGCGGCCCCCCTGGCCGCGACGGCCCGCGGCGGGAGCGATGATCTAGGCCGTCTCGACTTCCGGCGCACCCATCTCACTGGGGTGGCGCTTGCCGTGGAACCAGATATACCGCTTGATCCAGCCCATTTAAGACTCTTCCGTGCGCGGGCTGGAATGCAGGGTCCGTACTTGTCCCGCACCTGATCCAGCAGGCGGCGGGGCTTAGGCGCGTTCGCGGCGGGGAAGGGGCAGGCGGCATGTCGTGCTCCGGGGGCAGCTCCAATCACTGTATAAATAGTCAGGTCTCCGAAAAACGGTAAGACCGGACGAGCGGGCCGCCCCCGCCCGCCAACCGGCGGTTGCCCGCGCAAACCGCGCCCGCGGCCTGGCCCGCTGCCGCCTAAACCCGCCCTCCGCTGCCGAAGAACAGCCGGAGCACTGTTTCTGCGAGCTTTTTTACCGCGAGAGCGGTGGCGCCAGAACCGGTTTAGGCGGCAAGGTCCTGCATCGTCTAGGGCGTTATGCGGCAAGATTGCCGCATAACGCCCCCGCAGACGCCCCGCGGCGATGGCCTATCCGATTGACCAAGCACGCGAACTATGGCGCTGCACGGGCCGAGTCCGCTCGGTTTAGGCGGCAAGACCCGTCACCGTTAGTGCGTTATCCGGCAATCTTGCCGGATAACGCACTAACGGTGCAGCGCGTGGGCGCGGCCAGGCGATTGACAGACGACGCGATTTTTGCTGCACTGAACACAACCGGCCGAGTTATGGGGTAGTTCGTCCGGCGAAATCTAGTTGAACTAATCCGCTCCGCGGGGCTTATTCGCGGTCATCCCGAACGGCAGTAGGAATGCGAATGGCGCTGCAATAAGCCAGTGTCTAGCGCGGCCGTTCTCCCGATCGCTTCCGCTCCATCGTCCACACTCGAAGGCGGCCCGCTCCGGGTCGTTTCCCGAGGATCGGACGATGACGCCCCTACGTCAGCGCACGAGCGCCGCCATGCAGATGCGCGGCTTCTCTCCGCGCACCCACGAAAGCTATCTCGCCGCAGTGCGGGATCTCGCCAAGTTCACTCGCCGTTCCCCCGACACGCTCGCGCGCGCGGATCTGCAGCGCTACTTCGAGCACCTGGTCTTGGAGCGCAAGCTCGCCCCGGCGAGCGTGCGCCTGTCCTACAACGGCATCCGCTTCCTCTATGTGCAGGTGCTCGCCTGGCCGGCGGTCGATCTCGATGTGGCCCTGCCCAAGCGTCCCCAGCGCATCCCGGGGCTGCTGACCCGCGCCGAGGTGGCGGGCATCTTGAACGCCTGCGCGGACCCCCGCTACCGCACCATGCTCACCGTCTGCTACGGCTGCGGGCTACGTCTGAGCGAGGTGCTGGCGTTGCGCGTCAAGGACATCGACAGCGAGCGCAAGCGCTTGCGCATCGAGCAGGGCAAGGGCGCCAAAGACCGCCTGGTGCCGCTCTCTCCGACCTTATTGGAAGAGCTGCGCACCTATTGGCGCCTCTACCGCCCGCCGGAGTGGCTGTTCGCCGGGCTGCGCGGCGAGCCGCTATCGCCGACCTCTTTGCAGAAGGCGTATACCCACGCCAAACGCCGGGCCGGGGTGACCAAGGTCGGCGGGATCCATGGGCTGCGCCATGCCTATGCCACCCACCAACTGGCGGGCGGGCTCGGCGTCGAGCGCCTGCAACGCCTCATGGGGCATCGCCATATCCAAACGACCTTGCGCTATGTGCATTGGTTGCCCAGCGCCAGCGAGGGGGAAGGCGGGTTGGATCTCATCGCCAATCTGGGGGTGGGCCATGGCTGAGGGCCCTTCGCTGCAAGCGGTCATCCATGCCTGTCTCGCGGACGCGGACGCCCGGCGTCGGTTGAGTCCGCGCCAATGGCAGGTGTGCCGGCATATCCTCGATTGCCGCACCCCGGCCTTGGGCGGCTTCGCCCTGGAGTGCGACGGCTGCGGGGATCGCGCCTTTCTTTACCATGCCTGCCGCGACCGCCACTGCCCGCGCTGTCAGCGTCGGGCCTCGCAAGCCTGGTGCGAGCGCCAGCGCGCCGCGGTGCTGCCGGTGACCTACTACCATCTGGTGTTTACTCTGCCGCACGACCTGGACGGCTGGGTCGAGGTCCATCCCAAAGAGGTCTACGCCCTGCTGTTCGAGACGGTGTGGGCGACCTTGAGCGCCTTCGGCGCCGATCCCAAGCGTCTCGATGGGCAGCTGGGCATGACCGCGGTGCTGCATACCTGGGGGCAGACGCTGATGCGCCATGTCCACCTGCATTGCCTGGTCCCCGGCGGGGCGCTCGGCGCGGACGGGAGCTGGCATCCGGCCAGGAGCACCTATCTGTTTCCGGTGCGGGCGCTGTCGCGGCATTTCCGCGGCGGCCTCGTCGGCCGGCTGCGCCAGGCGTTCGAGGACGGACGGCTGCCGCGCATTCGGGACCGGGCGGAGGTGGGCCGGGTGCTCAAGGCCCTCATGGCAAGCGACTGGGTGGTGTACTCCAAGCCCTGTCTGAACCGCACCGAGACGATCGTGGACTATCTCGGCCGCTACAGTCACCGCATCGCACTGGCCGACAGCCGCATTAAGGACTTCGACGGGGAGTCGGTGGCGCTGGCTTACAAAGACTACCGCGACGGGGACCGACGCAAGGTCATGACTCTGACCGGCGAGGAGCTGCTGCGCCGCTTCCTGCTGCATGTCCTTCCTAAAGGATTCATGCGGGTCCGCCATTTCGGCTTCCTCGCCAACCGCTGTCGGGCGCGGCGTTTGGCCGAGATCCGCACCGCGCTGGCCGCTGCGCCGCCGCCCGAGGATCGGCCCGAGCCGGCCGCGCCGTTCGACGGCTTTCCCTGTCCCAAGTGCCGCACCGGACGGCTGCGCGTAACCGCGCATCTGGCCCCGCAGCGGATCGCGCCGCACCGGCGCGACGGAGGATAGCGACCGCCCGCGCCCCGCAAGCGTCCCCGCTGCGTCCCCCGCGGACAGGCCGCCCGGCGGTCTGCGCCGGCGCTTGCCCGGAGCCGGCAAATCGGTTAGGTTCCGACCCCATCGCCTTGATCGCAAAGCCCTACGGAGCCGCTCGGATGCCCCTTCTTCGCCTTGCCGATCGCCGCCCGCCCCCGCGCGCGACCCCGCGCGGTCGCCGTCCGACCGGAGCCGGCGGATACAATCCCCTACGCTTAAGGTGCGCCCCGCCCGCGCGGGTCCCGCCTGCCCCGGCCACCGTGCCGGGATCGGATTAGTCCAACAAACGTTTATCCGCCGTGCGCGCCGGACGCCGCGCCCCCGCCGGGGGTCCGTGCGGCGCGCACGACGGATAAACGCTTAGTCGTTAGCCGAAAAGAAGAGGTAGCAGCATGGAAGACTGGACCGCTGAAATAGCGAAAAATATGCATGGCGAGTCCCTGTATCAGCAGCGCGCACGAGCAGCTTCTGCCTCTCTTGATCCGTCAGGCTCTAGCTCGGCAAAAGATTACTTACGCCAATCTCGCGGATGAACTCGGTATGCCGAATCCGCGAAATCTTAATTTTGTTTTGGGCAGTATTGGAACGACACTTGTCGAGCTTTCTAAGCGTTGGCAAGACGATGTCCCGCCTATTCAGTGCATTGTTATTAATCAGCAAACGGGTTTGCCTGGTGCCGGCGTCGATCCCATGATCAATGTCAGCAGCATCGGCAAGTTAGACCCAAGACAAAAAGAAGCTATAATCGATAGCATCCTCAGCAGAGTATTCGCCTATACAAAATGGCCTGCCGTATTAGCTGAACTAGGTCTTTCGGAAGCCAGCTTACCCGACTTAGAGATATTAGAGGATGCGGGGCGTAGCGGGGGCTCTGGCGAGAGTGAATTTCATAAGTCCCTTAAAGAGTACGTAGCTCTACATCCAGAATGCATTGGATTAAGCAATGGCTTGTCGCCTGGGCAAACGGAGTTTCTTCTGCCATCAGGAGATACAGTAGATGTTCTATTTCAAAGCATTCAACGGCGTATCGGCGTTGAAATTAAATCGCGAATATCTGACGAAGCAGACATTTTGCGTGGACTTTTTCAGTGTGTTAAGTATCTCGCTATTCTAAGAGCTTGCCGCAGCTTTGAGGGCGCATCCTACGAAGTTGCAGTAATACTGGCTATCGAGGGCTCGTTGCCCAAGAGTTTGGTTTCTGTTAGAAATTTATTTGGCGTGCATGTCGTTGAAGGCGTTTGCGTCCATTAATACGGCTAACAAGCGGCCTCAAAAGCGAGCGCGCGCCACGGGCGTCGTGCTAATTCGCAAGCTCCTGGGGGCGCGCGCCGCTTTAGCCTTCACGTTATCGCGCCGAGCAAAGCTCGGCGTCTCTTGCGGGGTGAAAGTCCCCGTCGGGTAAGGGTTAGCCGCCCGCCCGTATCGAGTGTTGGTCCTGCTGCGGAGTGGCGTAAGCCGCGAACAAGATTGCAGGGCAAGCGTACACAGAGAATTCTGTAGACCGTAGGGGAAATCGCGTTCCCTGAAGTGCTGGTACAGCTTCGAAATAGGCTTGTTGCGGATGCCGACAGTTTTAACGTCCTGGAAGGCAATACGAAGCACCCGCAGTGGCTGGGGTGTGGAGGTCCGCCGGAGTCCTCAGGCCATGGTATGCAGAAAGAGAGACGTCGGAGAACTCGGGAAGCCCCGTGGGCTCCTGGATGAAGCGAGATGATGAAACCGTCAGTGTTGGGACACGTAAGGGTGATGAGCCCGGAAACGGCGTGGGCACGGGTGGAGTCGTCGAGCACGGAGCAACCAGGTAGGCGGTTCGCCGCCGTATACCCGCGAGGTGTCTTATCGGGCATAGTAGTCGGAGGTTGGGAAAGCCAGCCACATGGCGAAGGACCCGACGGAAGTACGCAGCCCACACAGGAAACTCGTGCCGGACATGCAGGATCGGGTAAACACGAGCCAACCTCACTGAGGGCAATAGCAACTGGGCCTTGTAACGGGCAACTGTGAAGGTCCGCGCGACAGCGAGTACAACCGAGGAACCGGATGCGGGAAAACTGCACGTCCGGGATTGCGCCGGGGGCGCCGGGTAACCGGCGTCCCTACGGCGGAGGGCTTGTAAAATTATAGGCAGGTGGGACTTAGCATAACGCAATGAGCAATCAGCAATATATAGAAATCGTAACCCAGAAAGTAACGACCTTCCTATCCCGATTCGACGCGACTCGTCGCATTTATGGCGACGCGTTAAATAACGACGAGTGCTACCACAATGGAGAATTTGGACGGAGCCGAGAAGACGCTTGTAGCTCTTTGCTCAAAGATACAATCTGCTCCGCCTTTGGCGTGTCCCGCGGCTTTGTTCTCAACTGCAATGACCAAAGAACTACCGAATGCGATATCGTTATCCACAACCCTCTTTATCATCCGCTACACGACCCAAGCACGGGCACCGATTTCTTTGCCGCAGAGTCCGTAGTAGCCATTGGAGAGATCAAATCGGTTTTGACAAGAACTAAGCTGAAGTCAGCTTTGGGAAAATTATCAGAGAACAAGAAAATCCGAAATTCCCTAAATGGGCTCTCTGCACGAGACGTCCGGAGTTTCCAGGCTGTCAATATTAACACCGAAGTTCACCATACTCTCGCTCCATTTACTTTTCTCGTCTGCGAAAAGATTGATCGGTTCGATGACGGAATCGCCCACGAGCTCGGTAAATACTATGATGATGCCGCGATTCCAGGATACCTTCGGCACAATCTCATCCTTTCTATTCGCGACGGACTATTGACCTATGATGGAAGCGAATTATCACAGATTATTGGTGAGCAAGTAAGAGTTTTTCCGTATCCAAAGCTGATGAAAGAGAAAGCACCTCCTGTTCCGATAACTATCCGAGGCGAGCCCGTCCAGAACGTTTTGGCGTTTCTGATAAATCTTAGCAACAGCTTAGAGAACGCTCACTGCTTCTACCCAGAACCCACAAAATACCTATAAGGCCAATTCCGGGGACAGTTTAATTCCAGAACCAAGAAATGCCAGACATTGCCTAACTTTCGGCCAAAGAGCGAGCGCGCGCCGCATTAGCCTTCACGTTTCGCATCACGAAAACTGGGAATCTCAATGGACATTGATCTGGTCTCTGTTGGTGGATGGGCATTCAGCGTCGTCACTGCTCTAGTCGCATACAAAGCTGCCACGCAAACGCACCGGGAGACAACTCGCGATGGGGACAAGACGGTTTATGTCACAGCCATCACAAACGAACGCGCAAAGTGGAGGGAAGAACTCCGTCGCAGCGTCGCAGAATTCTCAAAGAATGCGATTGAACCAACACCATGTCTTCCCGAACTGCTAAGGCTTAAGATCGATATTATTCTTCGCTTGAATCCGAAGGCTAGAGATCCGGAAGAAGCGCCGAAGCACACGTTCGACGTAGAACTCATGAGATCTGCTAATGCTATTTTCACAGCCCTATCGCCCGGAGGAAACAGGGACATCTGGCAGCACCTTAGTGACTTGGAGTGCGCCACTCAGAAACTTCTGAAACAAGAGTGGGAAGTGTCAAAGGAAGAGGCAGTTTCCGGCCGCATGAAAACCGCCGAGTCGGCGACTCGTGATGCGGATACCTAAGCATGTTTTCGTGTTCCGTGAGTTCCGGAGTTCCGGAGTTCCGGAGTTCCGGAGTTCCGGAGTTCCGGAGTTCCGGAGTTCCGGAGTTCCGGAGTTCCGGAGTTCCGGAGTTCCGGAGACAGTTTACTTATTTTCAGAACCAAGAAAAGCATATAAAGTGCCTAACTTTCGGCCAAAGAGCGAGCGCGCGCCACGGGCGTTGTGCTGGTTTGCGGGTTCATCGGTGGCGCGCGCCGCCTTGGCCTGAACGTTGGGCTAAGAGATAACAGAAGGACACCTACCCGCCTGAAACGAGTCTCTCCTCACGGCTACGTTCATTGCCTGGTACACGTAGCCAATTACCGATATCATCCTGGGACCAGTTCAAATTGGGTGAACTGCACCCGCGGTCCCAGGCGAACTGTAGGCAAGATGCCTTAAAAACAGAAGAAATCGAGCCAAAGTAAAGAGGCGCGCATGCAACTGAACTACGTCCGAATAATGAACTTCCGCTCGTGCAAGGATGTATCGCTGGAGTTTGGCGGCATGCACGCTTTAGTTGGCGCCAATAACGCTGGCAAGTCTTCGGTGCTTCGGGCGCTGGATCTTCTTTTCAACCCAAGCACCAAGTCGCTCAACGACGAGTCCTTTTGGAATAAAGACACAACCTTGGAGATTCGCGTCGAAGCACAATTCGGCAACCTCTCTGACGCCGAGCGGGATGCACTAGGACCCTATCTACAGGATGACGGAACGTTCTATATGGCACGTTCAGCGAGAATGGATACACTCGACCCCGATACGACTTCTGACGGCGATCAGGTCCAGGGAAAGATCTCCATCGGCCAGCATTACAAGAAATCTGTTCCAGAACCGGACTGGCTGAACCAATCGGCGATTAACGGGAACCGCATCGCCGACTGGTGGAAGGCGAAGGATTCCCTGACAATTAACGGCAAAGACTTTGCCACCTTCTTTCCCAGCGGCAAGAAGCCAACCGTAGCAGAGTGGAAAGCAGCGGCTGAAGAATTTTTGGCGTGTCATCCCGGCGCCATTCCCTTGAAAGCGGCTTGGATCGATAATCCCCAAGGTTACGCCAACGTCCTCAAAGCAACCCTGCCATTCTATGTTCTCGTGCCAGCGGTTCGCGATGTATCCGAGGAATACAAGGCCACCAAAACCGGCCCGTTTGGTAGACTGCTTTCGGCGCTCCTAGCCTCTATAGAGACGAGTCATCGCACCAAAGTTGAAGAACTGCTCGGGCGAGTGGCGAGCCATATGAACCGGGTTGGCGGAGTGGAGCGGATACCCGTTATTTCGGCTACCGAAGAGAGATTGAATGCGCTTCTGAGCGATTTTTTCAAAGAATGCGATCTTGAAATCGAATTCGCTACTCCGTCCATGGAGGCTTTGCTCGGAATGCCAAAGCTCTTCGTCGACGACGGATTCAGGACGGCGGTCGAGAACAAGGGACACGGGCTGCAACGGGCAGTCATCTTCACCATCCTTAGACGTTATGCCGATCATATGACGGCAGCGACCGAGGAGAAAAAGCGCAATCTCATTCTCGGCGTGGAGGAACCCGAGCTATATATGCACCCGCAAGCGCAACGCACCGTGCGGCGGGTATTTACCAAAATTGTCGAGGTTGGGGACCAAGTCTTTTTCACGACTCATTCGTCTCTTTTGGTGGATGTTGCCTACTTTGACGAGATAATTAGGCTTGAGCGGCGGACCGAGATCGCCGACGGCAAGAAAACCGTTGTAACCGAAGCGGCTCAACTTCCGATGCACCGGATGATCACGGACATCGAGACTCGGATACCCAGTCTTGCCGGACGGGTGTCTGCACATTCTATGCGCGAGCTTTACTCGCATGCGTATAATCCTCGGCGTAGCGAAGGGTTCTTTGCAAGCAAGATTATTTTGGTAGAGGGGCTTACAGAAGAGTACAGCCTGCCAATCTACGCCGACGTGTTGCCAGATTCCTCCTTCGATTTTCTTGGAATCAGCGTGGTCGAGTGCGGCGGAAAAGGCTCGATGGATAGACTTTATCGGATATTCAATGAGCTACGAATCCCTTGCTACATGCTTTTCGATTACGACACGGGAAATAGCGACAGCAAGATCATTGAGAAATCCGATGAGCTTTTTGCTTTCGCCGAGCTTGAAAAAGGCGCTCCCCAGGGCGTTCTAATCACCGAACGCGTCGCGTGCTTTGTCCAGACGTGGGAAAAAGATCTAAAGCCCGAAGTTCCGGAGTGGGACAATTTGACCGCCAAGGCCAGGAAGGAACTCGGCTTGTCGAACGATTCCGGAAAGCCATTGATTGCCAGATATATGGCCAAGAAGTTGACCGAGCGAGAAGACCCCTTCGTTCCGCCAACTGTCAAGTCGATCATCGAAAAGGCGAGATCTGTCACTTGGAGGAAGAGCTGCCTGCACCCCGCGCGGGAAGAGGCCCAGGCTCAGTAAGTGAGCGGACGTATTGAAGACTTCGCCCAACAAGCGGGTAAAAAGCGACCCCAAACCGCGCGCTCGGCTCCACAGCTTCCCGCTAGATATCTGCGGCGCGCGGTTTGTGTCGCTTTACCCTTGATCGTTGAACTAATCCGCTCCGCGAGGCTTATTCGCGGTCATCCCGAACGGCAATAAGAATGCGAATGGCGCTGCAATAAGCCAGTGTCTAGCGCGGCCGTTCACCCGATCGCTTCCGCTCCATCGTCCACACTCGAAGGCGGCCCGCTCCGGGTCGTTTCCCGAGGATCGGACGATGACGCCTTTACGTCAGGGGGGGATAAGGGGCCGGGGGATAAGGGGCCAGGCTCGAGTTCTTTTTCCGGAAAATGAATAAGAGCCTAACCTTTGTCTCAAAAGCGAGCGCGTGCTACAGGCGTCGTGCTAATTGGCTGGCTCATCAGGGGCGCGCGCCGCTTAAAACTTCATATAGTTAGCTAAAAAACAAACACACAGAGGTTCTCGCTATGTCTGGACCGTATCACGACCAAGCCTGTCCACTTTGCAATACGGCAGCCAAGTACAAACTCGTAGATTACGATGTCTGTAAACGTTTCATATGCGAGTTCTGCGGAGTCTATATAGTTTCTAAAGAGGCCGAAACTAGAATAATCGCCCCGGGCAACGGCGAAGTAAGAACGCAGCTAAAGCAACTAATCGCCGAGAAACGGCCCGGGCTAGTCCTTTGCGTGCGGACCGAACCCAACCCCATTGGTGCTGTAAGACTGAGTCATGCTTGGGTGAAAGAAGACGTGATGTCTTAACAGTTGCGTTTACCCTTAAGAGTCCAGACTGCATAACCACGCTAAGTTAGGGTTTCCAAGCAGTCAAGCGCATAGGGTAAGACATCTACAGCGAAACCGGGGACAAATAGCAGTTTCCGGATTTCATAGAAACATCAGCTAACAAGGGCCGGCGGCTTTCCCCGCCTTATCAACAACTCTACCAAGGAATGCTTACAGCCCCATGACGACAGATCAGTTCGTCGTCGCCCTGTTGCTTTCCAAGCTCGACGATCCGGATCTCGGCGCGCGTTTCCGGGACTTCCACGAGATCGTGGGGATAAACATTCCAACAAAGTCGAAAACAAATGTTAACGAATCGATAGAATGCTCGTATGCAGCGCATCTCTTAGATCGCCTCAAAATGCCAAAAGATTCATTCACAGTCGAATATCTTCAGAATTTGGATAGACATTGTTATTCTTTCGTTCAACTAGCCTTAGAAATTGCGATGAGAAACAAAAAAAATGGCATCCTTGTATATCCCGAAGACCTCAGTATTGACATATCCATTGAAAAAGGAAAACCATTTCTTTATTCGCCATTAGACATCATCAATCTACTAGAGTTGGAGTGCAAGATTAAGTCTGAAAAACATTACGTTATGTTAGAGTCATCAGAAGCAATTTCAGCTACGGACATATCAAATTTTACATATTGCCCTGTAAGTTGGTCCATATCGAAAAATTTTAGATTGCCGAAATTAGAGTCAGCAAGAATAGGTAGTCATCTACACGATCGACATTTTCTAACTCGATTTTTGCGCGAAAAGCAAGGCATGGATAATATCCGGGGTCTGGAAATTTACTGCAACCCAGGGGCAAAAGAACTTTTCGCCGAACTAAAATATTCCGACGCCGTATTCATCGGAAATCCACAAACGGAAACGGCAAGAAAATTTTTCACTGGAAACGATGGGCGCTACACAGGGCAACCAGACTATATATTTCTAAATAAGATGACAAAAAAACACTTCGCAGTAGAAGAAAAATTCCAGCTTATTCCGAGCGCACCCCGATTAGACCTGCCAAGAAGCTGGTGCGAAAGTCGAGGATACAATCCAGAAGCTATACAAGAAAAAAGGATGTCATTTTATTTTCATGAAAATCACTTGAACCAAATTTATTCGTATGTTTATGGAATAAAAGACTACGGAAGTTTATATGGATACCTAATATACTGGAGATATTTCATTGATCGGCAAGGTATTTGGATTGAGCAGGCTATAGCAAGAAAAATATCAGGGTCGAACAAAATTGAGAAAGATGCTCTTATAAGAGTTTACAATGCGATTAAGAGAGTCATGCACAAGGGTAAAGGAGAATTTAAGAAATCAATGCGATCACCCTCCAGATGCGCCGGCTGCGTAAATTGCCTCCTATGTGGCCACAAGACCGGTCTTTTTTCAGAATTTTCATATCCATATTCCGACAAATATATGACGACGAAATGGTAGCCCAAAGGAGGAATAAGTGCCCAGGATCGAGTTCTTTTCCGGATAAGGCGCCAGGCCCGAGTTCTTTTCCCGGAAATGAATAAGAGCCTAACTTTTGGCTCAAAAGCGAGCGCGCGCCACGGGCGTCGTGCTAATTCTCAGGCTCCGTGCGGGCGCGCGCCGCTTTAGCCCGGACGTTATCGCGCCGAGCAAAGCTCGGCGTCTCTTGCGGGGTGAAAGTCCCCGTCGGGTAAGGGTTAGCCGCCCGCCCGTATCGAGTGTTGGTCCTGCTGCGGAGAGGCGTAAGCCGCGAACAATAGTGCAGGGCAAGCGTACACAGATAAGTCTGTAGACCGTAGGGGAAATCGCGTTCCCTGAAGTGCTGATACAGCTTCGAAATAGGCTTGTTGCGGATGCCGACAGTGTTAACGTCCTGGAAGGCAATACGAAGCACCCACAGTGGCTGGGGTGTGGATGTCCGCCGGAGTCCTCAGGCCATGGTATGCAAGGGGAAAAGGGGGAAAAGGGGGGAAAAGGGGCCAGGCTCGAATGGCACTGACTTAAGCGCTCGCTACTCTATAAATCAATCGGTTGCGCATGAAAACCCGATGCCCTCCCACGCCGTTTCACTTTGCCTTCTTCGGGTGCCCGTAGAGTCGAACGTCCTCCCGGGCCAGCGCCCGGGGCTGCATCAGCAGCGGGAAGTTGCGCGGTCGTCGCTTCAGCGCCCGCGGCTCGATACGGCCGGGACGCAAGCCGACGCGCGGTTGCGCCATCAGGGCAAGCAGGGCCGCCAGGTCGGACGCCGCGCCGAGGCGGTCGCGGTAATACTGCCAGAGAAGCCACAATTGCACGGCGTGTTTGAAGCTGAGCTGGCGGGGGACCTGGTCGGCCAGCAGCGCCGACTGCGCCATCAGGAGACGGATCAGGTTATAGGCGAGCAGGTAGACCCAGATCTCCTTCTCCACCATCGCCGGGCTCTTGCAGGAGAGTCGCTCCATGCCGAGGGTGGTCTTGATGTTCCTCAGATCGAGCTCGACGTTCCAGCGCCGTTTGTAGAGGGCGGCGATCGCCGGCTTCGGGTAGCGGCGGGGGCACCGCAGGGTCGCGACCAGGATCTTGCCCCCGGCGGCCAGCTCGCGCACCGTCAGGGTGGCCGGCACGGCGGCGAAGTCGGCCGGATCCATCCAATCCGGGCGTTCGGGCCGATGCAGCACGAGCAGATGGTCGCGCGCGCCAAGCTGTTGGCCAAGCGCGAAATTCGTAGTGCGCCGACGGGCGCCGTACTGCTCGAAGACCCCGTCGATGCCGCCCGCGGCCAGCGCGCACAGCAGGAAATAGGTCGGAAAGAAGGCGTCGCCCACCAAGACATCGCCCGCTTGCAGATGCGGGGAGAGTTTGCGCAGCAACGTCTGCTCGTCGCTGCCCTTGCCCTCGCAGGGGGCGATCGCCGCGTCGCACAGGGCACCGCTGCCCAAGCTCACCAAGCCGACCATGCGGCACTGCGGAAACCCCAAACCCGGCGCCTGGGTGGCGGGCTGCGGCCAGCGGATTCGGTTGGCCAGGGTGTCGGGCATCGACAGCGACGTGCCGTCGACCAACCACGCCCGGCGGTTCTGCCACCGCCAGTGCTTGGGGATCGCGTCGGCCACCAGCGCGCCGGTCTCGCGCGCCAGCGTCATGGGTATGTCGATCGGCAGGCGCTTGCGCGCCTTGCAATAGCCGCCGGTGTCGGTACTGCAGGGCGGCAGGTCCCGCGCCAAGCGCCCGAGCGCCTCGGCATCGACCGCCCGTTGGCACGAGCGGTCCGCCGAGAGCACCTGATTGCAGAACATCGACAGCACCTTTGCGTCCGGAAACAATCGGTTGCGGTGCTTCGGCGACAGTGCGGCGGTGCCGTCCAGGAGGTGCGGACCGGCGAGGAGGTCGAAAAATGCGTCGGAATCGGGCTGCTCGGTGCATGTCTGCACGCGCAGTTGGACGGCTCTCGTCTGCGGTCCGCAATGCATCGTGGCTGGCCCCCTCGGGTGGCAGGTTGCTCTATCGCACCCTACAGATTACCACTTGGGGTGGTCGACCCCCGCTTTTATCCAACTTTTTTCAGATGGTTGGGCTTAAGTCAGTGCCATTCGGGCCAGGTCCGAATGGCATTGGCTTAAGCGCTCGCTCCTCTATAAACCAATCGGTTGCGCATGAAAACCCGATGCCCCGCACGCCTTTTCACTTTGCCTTCTTCGGGTGCCCGTAGAGTCGAACGTCCTCGCGAGCCAGCGCCCGGGACTGCATCAGCAGCGGGAAGTTGCGCGGTCGCCGCTTCAGCGCCCGCGTCTCGATACGGCCGGGACGCAGGCCGCCCCGCCCGCTGCTGCGCCATCAGGAGACGGATCACGTTATAGGCGAGCAGCGAGACCCAGATCTCCTTCTCCACCATCGCCGGGCTCTTGCAGAAGAGTCGCTCCATGCCGAGGGTGGTCTTGATGTTCATCGGATCGAGCTCGACGTTCCAGCGCCGCTTGTAGAGGGCGGTGATCGTCGGCTTCGGGTAGCGGTGCGGGCACCGCAGGGTCGCGACCAGGATCTTGCCCCGGCGGTCAGCTCGCGCACCGTCAGGGTGGCCGGCACTGCGGCATAGTTGGCCGGATCCATCCAATCCGGGCGTTCGGGCCGATGCAGCACGAGCAGACGGTCGCGCGCGCCAAGCTGTTGGCCAAGCGAGAAACTCGTGGTGTGCCGACGCGCCCCGAGCTGCTCGAAGACCCCGTCGATACCGTCCGCGGCCAGCGCGCACAGCAGGAAATGGGACGGCAGGTCCTGCGCCAAGCGCCTGAGCGCCTCGGCATCGACCGCCCGTTGGCACGAGCGCTCCGCCGAGAGCACCCGATTGCAGAACATCGACAGCACCTTCACATCCGGAAACAATCGGCTACGGTGCTCCGGCGACAGTGCAGCGGCGCCATCCAGCAGGCGCGGACCGGTGAGGAGGTCGAAAAATGCGTCGGAATCGGGCTGCTCGGTGCACGTCTGCACGCGCGGTTGAACGGCTCCAGTCTGCGGTTCGCAATGCATCGTGGCTGGCCCCCTCGGGTGGCAGGTTGCTCTATCGCACCCTGCAGACTGCCGCTTGGGGTGGTCGACCCCCCCTTTTTCCAATTTTTTTCAGATGGTTGGGCTTAAGTTAGTGCCATTCGGGCCAGGCTCAATTTAGTTCTTCTCGGCCAGCCCGATTTAATTGAGCCTGAGAATCATCTAGCTGACCCCACCCGCGGGCCTACAGTTCAGGTAGGGATAGACCTGAGCCGGAGACCCGACGGGAGGAGTCGCAGATGAAACTTTACGGCGGAATCGACCTACATTCCAACAACAGTGTGGTCGCCCTGCTGGACGAGGCGGACCGACCGGTCTACCGCAAGCGCCTGCCCAACGAGGCGGGCGCGGTACTGGAGGCGCTGGCGCCCTACCGGGAAGCCGTGGAGGGGCTGGTTGTCGAGTCGACCTACAACTGGTACTGGTTCGTCGATGCCTTGATGGACGCGGGCTACCGGGTGCACTTGGCCAACACGACCGCGATCGTGCAGTACAGCGGGCTCGAATACGGCGACGACGACTCCGACGCCCGTTGGTTGGCGAAGCTCCTGCGGTTGGGGCTGTTGCCCGAGGGCTATATCTACCCCAAAGAGGACCGGGCGGTGCGCGACCTGTTGCGGCGGCGTCTACGTCTGGTCCAGCAGCGCACCGCTAACGTCGTGTCGATCCACAATCAGCTCGCGCGCAGTCGCGGCAAGTCCTTGAGCGCCAACGCCGTCAAGCGATTGACTCCGCAGGCGGTGGAGGGCCTGTTGCCGGACCCGAACCAAGCCTTGGCGGTGCAAAGCACACTCTTGGTCATGCGCGCCCAGGACGCGGCGGTCGAGATCTTGGAGCGCGAGGCGTTGGCGCAGGTCAAACTGCGCCCGGCCTATCGCCATCTGCTCACCGTCAGCGGGATCGGCACCGTCCTGGGGCTGACCATCATGCTGGAGACCGGACCGGTCGCGCGGTTCGGCGCCGTCGGGAACTACGCCTCGTACTGTCGCTGTGTCGGCAGCGAGCGGTTATCCAACGGGAAACGCAAGGGCCGCGGCAATACTAAGAACGGCAACAAGTATTTGGCGTGGGCATTCATCGAGGCGGCGAACTTCGCGGTGCGCTACAACGCCGCGATCAAGCGCTATTATCAACGTAAGCGGGACAAGACCAACGCCATCGTCGCCATCAAGACGGTGGCCCACAAGCTGGCCCGCGCCTGTTATTGCATGCTGCGCGACGGCACCGACTTCGAGGTCGGTCGGGCCTTCGCCTGAGCCGGTTCGGGAATGCGTCGGCGACCTGGAAAAGGGGTTGGCTTCGAGCCATCGAGCCTGGATCGGGCACCGGCGCATCCCCGCCCAACGCCACGGAGGATTGTTCGTGACCGAGACGCCCCTGCCAGCGAGCCGCCAAGGGGTTGGACGGTGCCCGGCGGGCGCCGAGCCAGCGCTCTGTGAACCCGCGGCCCGGCGAGGGCGGGGGACGGGCGCGCTTGGACCTGTTTGGGGGTCCCGCGCACCCGTCCCCTGTCCCCGCCTCCGCGGCCCACTTGGACCTTGGCAGGGCACCGACGATTTTCTGGGGTTCGTATGAACCAGGGGTCGGGTGTCTCTTCCCTATCGGAATAGCCCCAGTGCCTTGATCCAGAAAGGTGGCTGGTGCGGATCGGAGCGAATCCGTCGCCTTCCAACGAGAACCGACGGCGCGCCTGCGGTGACGAGACAGCGCTTCGCGGCATGAACGAACGCGTGTCCGGGCACGAGGAAATAGGTCGTGCCATTGCGCGGGGTCAGCTAAATGGTGGCCCCTTATCACTTCTACGGAGCCGCTCGGATGCCCCTTCTTCGCCTTGCCGATCGCCGCCCGCCCCCGCGCGCGACCCCGCGCGGTCGCCGTCCGACCGGGGCCGGCGGATACAATCCCCTACGCTTAAGGTGCGCCCCGCCCGCGCGGGTCCCGCCCGCCCCGGCCACCGTGCCGGGATCGGATTAGTCCAACAAACGTTTATCCGTCGTGCGCGCCAAACGCCGCGCCCCCGCCGGGGGTCCGTGCGGCGCGCACGACGGATAAACGCTTAGTCGTTAGGCGTCGCAAAGATCCCTCCGTTGCGTACCGGGCTCCTTCGATGTACGATTCCTACCTCGAATTCCTACTTTTGGATGGATCATGCACGTCACTGAAAAGGGCCAAGTCACGATCCCGAAGCACATCCGCGTCGCAGCGGGGGTCGCCCCCGGCAGCGAGGTGTCGTTTAGCTTGGAGGGCAGCAGGATTGTCATCACGCCGGTTGGAACAGGCGTGAAAGATGACCGTCGAGCAAAACTGCGCGCGGCAGCGGCCCGTGTGCGAGGTAGTTTGAGCCCCGAGTTCAAGCAAATGGGCGCCGATGAGATCATGATTTTCCTGCGTGGCGATGACGTCGCCCCCGCTACTTCGCGCCGTGGCCGCCGCTAGTCTCGCGAACTACGATGGCAGCGCGGGGACGCTAGTAGACACGAACATTTGGGTTGACTGCATCGACGAGGCGAGTCCTTGGCACGAGTGGGCTGTTGAGCAACTTCAAAAGCTCAGTGAGCGGTCTCCTCTGCACGTAAACCTGATCATCTACACAGAGCTCTTGGTTCCTGGGCCGAATGTCGATGCCCTGGATGCTTTGTTGGATGTCTACGAAACCCTGCGCAGCCCTCTTCCGTGGGCTTGCGCGTCGTTAACTGCCGCCGCCTTCGCGCTGCACCGTCAACGAGGCGGCGCGAAACAGAAACCCATTCCAGACTTCTACATTGGCGCCCATGCGGCAGTGGCGAATCTGAGCATTCTGACCCGCGACCCTACTCCGTATAGAGGCTACTTTCCGCGCCTCATCGTGATAGCGCCCTGAACTTCTCAGCCACAGCGTGAGCGACGCCTAACACCTCGGTTAAAGGGAGCGCCAACGGCAGGCCACCAGGCCCGGGCTGGTGGTAGGCGGTACATTTTCACCAGCCCAGGCCTGGTGGCCTGCCGCTGCCGCCCCCTTACCTCGACGTTATCGCGCCGAGCGAAGCTTGGCATCTCTTGCGGGGTGAGAGTCCCCGTCGGGTAAGGGTTAGCGACCCGCCCGTATCGAGTGTTGATTCCATTGCGGAGCGGGGTAACCCGCGAACAATAGATGGGGTAAGCGTACACAGAGAATCTTGTAGGCCGTAGGGGAAATCGCGTTCCCTGAAGTGCTGGTACTCGTGTCAAGTGTAAATCCAGATCCTTGGGATCGAAAAAGGAGCTTCGTGAAACTGGATGCTGCTACCCAGTGGGTGAGGTCGAATTCGACCGATTCCCACCGGTGAAGGTGAGCCGCCGAAGCCGTAGCGAACCCGCATGCATACCCAAAAGGGTGTGTTTGAAGCCGGGTGTAGCGAGTGCGCAGGCCGCGTGACTGAGCCCCGAAAAACTTGAAATTGTGGTCCATGAGGATAAGCGGAGCGAAGCCCGCGAAAGCCGACGGTCTGTACCAACCGGAAGGCTGTGGTCCCTGAAGCGCAATGGCGAGCGGAAGGGACACCACCGGGGTCTGCGAGCGGGGCATGCGCACACAAGGGTCGCCTGGGAACTTGAGAGGACCGTCAACTCCTTGTGGAGACAACCGGTGAGGCACGCCGGTCAAGAGCGGGGCCGGGCGCCGTCGGGGTGGTCTTCGCACCCGGACGGCGAGCCCGAAAGGGGACACGAACCCAAGCGAAGAACACAGGGTATCGGGAAGCGAGCTTGAGGCGAAGCGACCCGAGACGGAGAAACGGTAGTCTTAGCTGAGCATAGTACCGATGGCTGAAAGCAGGAAAGGCCGAGAAGGCGGGGAACCGAGACCCAAGGGACCCGCTGGAGGGAAGGCGAAGCCGGGCATCACGCAATGCCGAGGGGACAGATGAACGACACTCAGAGGTCAATCCTCATCTCAACACAACTTCGGCAAATCGCAGAGCAAGCAATCGCGCATCCGGATCGGGTCTTCACCAGCCTGATCCACCGCATGGATTTCGATTTTCTTCGCGAGGCATTTTACGAGCTACGACGCGATGGCGCTCCTGGACTGAGCGGCGTCACTTTCAAGGATTACGAGAAGGATCTCGAAGCCAACCTTGCGGACCTGCACGAGCGACTGAAGACGCGGACCTACGTGGCCCCGCCGATCAAGCGCGTGTGGATCGAGAAGGACAACGGCAAGAAGCGACCGATCGGGCTCACGGAGATCGAAGACAAGATCGTACAGAAAGCGGTATCGATGCTGATGGGGGCGGTTAACGAACAGGACTTCCGACCGTGCTCCTATGGCTTTCGGGAAGGGCGCAATGCCCATGACGCCCTCGCGTACCTGCGCGAGCAGTGCATGACGCACGGCATTCGATGGATCTATGATGCAGACATCACGGGATTCTTGGATACTGCGTCATAATGCCCCCCAATTCATGGTGCTGGGTCGAAGAGGTCGGGACCGGTGTCTATCGCCTTGATACACAAACCCTTGCGCCGTCCGCACCGGACATGGACGGCATCCAACTCGCCGCGCTTGACACGCTGCAACACCGTCTGTCGCGATACCCCGAGGCGTTTGGTGGTCTCCAGCATGGGCAGATAGCCCGGCGGGATGTCCGCGACAAAGCGGGCCTTCAGTTCCTCGGTGAGGCGGATGCGCCAGGGTGCGCCGGGGGTGTCCTGTTCGCCCGCGATAAAGCCGTCGTTGAGCCAGCGGTGCAGGGTCGAGGGGGCCACCTCCAGAATCTGCGCCGCGTCCTGGATGGTCAGCGCCGGCTCTGCGGGCGCGGTGGCGGGAGGTTGAAAGCGCGGGATTTTCCAGTAGCGGCGCAGGTTCCCCACCTGGCTGGCGGTGAAACGTTCGCCACGCACCGTGCGCCGGCCCTGGCGGTTGAGAACCCCGGCGACGATGGCGTCGGGATAGTGCACGGCCAGACGTCGCACCAGGTCGATGGTGTCCTCGTCGGTGCGCAGCGCCGGCGGATGGGAGCGCGGCAGCGGGATCTCGAGCGTCGTGATCGCCCCGCCGCGCCAACGCAGAGTCAAGCGGGCGCTGGCTTGTTCGCGGTTCACCGCGACGACGACCTCCTCCAGGAGGCTGCGCAGCAGCCCCTTGCGGTCCCGATCGGTGGTGGTCGGGGCATTCCAGACCTGCTCCAGGTCGGTACCGAGGGCCTCCAGGCGCTGTCGCTCCTGGGGGCTCAAAGTGCGCGGTTGCTGTGCGCTGCGATGCGCCAATTCCGCCTCGGCGGCGGCGAGTGCGCCCAGGCTGCGCTCCCATTCGGCCTCCAGCCCGCGGGCGACCAGGCGGTTCTCGGGATCGACCGCCCGGTAACGGCGCTCGGCGCACTGGGCCGCGTAGCGGGCGCGCTCCAGCGCGAGCCGCCATTGCCCCAGCGCCGCATCGCGATCGTTTTCAATCTGCTCGGCGGCCCGCACCATCGCCTGCACCGCCGCCGGAGCCAGCGCTTGGAGGAAGGCGCCGGTGACCGCCGCATCGATTTGTACCCCACCGACGCTCAAGCAATAGAGCCCGCGGCCGTTGACCACGGTCTTGCCCGCGCAATGGTAGCCGGGGGTGCCGTGGCGACCCCGGTAGTGGGTATGCAACCGACGCCCGCAGTGGCCGCAGACCGCCAGTCCCTGCAACAGCGCCGCGCCCTCTCTTGCCGCACCGCCAGCCGTGTGGGGCAAGGGGTGGGTATTGGTCGCCAGACGCTCTTGAATAGCCTCATAGGTCGCCCAGTCGATAAAGCCGGGGTGATGGTCCCGGATGAGCACCGCCCACTGTGCCCGCGGCAAACGGCGTACCCGCTTACGGATCTGGCCCGACGCATCGACATAGCGCTCGTGGCGACTGCGCCCGTAGGCATAGGCCCCCGCATACGCCGGGTGGGTCAGGATGTTGTGGATCGCCGTATAGGTCGGTTCGACCCAGCGGATCTCCGCCAAGGTATGGGATTGCAGCGGGAACGACAGCCCCTCGGAACGAAACCACAGCCACACCCGGCGCGCCGAGCCGAGCTCGGCAAAACGCTCGAATACGGCACGCACGGCGGCGCAGACGGCCGCATCGGAGTGGAAGCGCACCTCGCCGTCGGCCTCGCCCCAGACCAAGCCCACCGGCAGCGCCCGCCGCAGCTCGCCGCGGGCCGCCTTGTTACGGATGCCGCCGTCCAGCCGGGCACGGATGATGTGCAACTCCGCTTCGCTCATGGTCCCCTTGAGCCCGAGCAACAACCGGTCGTTGAACTGCGCCGGGTGATACAGTCCGTCGCTATCCCCGATCAGGGTATCGGTCATGGCGCACAGATCGAGCAAACGATACCAGTCGGCATTGTTGCGCGCCAAGCGCGACGCCTCCAGGCCCAGCACGATCCCGACCCGTCCCAGGGCCACCTCGGCGGCCAGCCGCGCGAAACCCGCGCGTTCGGCGCTGCCGGCCCCCGACAGCCCCAGATCTTCGTCGATGACCTGAATCCGCTCGGCACGCCAACCGAGCGCCCCGGCGCGCTCCACCAGGGCGTATTGGCGCTGAGTGGACTCGCGATTTTGCTCCAACTGATGGGGCGTGGACTGGCGGACATAGACATAGGCGGTGCGCTCCAGGTGACCGACCTGGATCTTCGTGCGGTCACTCATGGGGCGTCTCCGCCGGGGTGTCCCGGGCGCTGGCCTTGGCGATCAGTTGCGCCAGGACCGCAATCAGCGTGTCCCGCTGCGCGTCGCTCAGTTGCTCCCAGATGGCCTCCTCGTGCGGAAGCGGGATCTGGGGAAAGGGAAGGTTCAATTGCACCGGGACTCTCCTCGTCGGGCCGACGTTGGCGGTGCCCCGAAGGCCTGGGGCGGGCCAGCAGAGCGTCGAGGAAGGCGCGGGTCTGGAGCAATTGCTCCACGGTGGCGAGGGCGGAATCAACCGGTGCGGTTGGCTCAGGGGGCGGCGCTGGAGCGTTCCCTGGCGGCGGCGTCAGATTCGTCCACGCCGCCGGGATGCGCGAACGGCTGCCGTCGGGTAGGACCAAGAGCAGATGCAGGCGCTGTTGGCGCCGCGACCAACCGAGCAGCTCCAGCGTTTGCCCCACCAGCGGGTGGTGCGGGCGCGTGATGGTGACCGCCGCGGGAAAACCGTCGAGGTGGGTAGTGTGTCGTGGTGTCCTTCGACAACCTTGACTGGGGCTGGCTGCGGAGCTTCATCCAGCACCGGATCAACGATGGTGGGATCATGTGGCTGATCGGCAAATGGTTGCATGCCGGGATCATGGAAGGGCAAGAGATCGGCTACAGCGATAAAGGAACGCCACAGGGCGGAGTCATCACGCCTCCCACATTGTAGCCAAACTTCCGTTCGAGCTGTCGGTCCAACTTTCTCGACAGCAGCTGCGGCCGGCTTACGGGGCAGGATTCGAAGGGGCACCACTGGACTGTGGCTGCTCCATCCTGAACGCGAGTGCCAGCGGTGGACAAACAACGCCGACCTGTGTTGAAGGTGAACACGGTGTTTGAGCCGAGTCGCCGCGGTGAGCAGGCGTTGATCCGGGCCTATGCGCACGTGGTCCCGACCATCCGCCGGCCCATCGCGACGGCACTTCCGGCACGCGAGCCGGAAGCGACTCGGCTCCCACCCCATTGCGTGGGAGCGCGTTGCTCATGATTCCATCCCTCCCGATCGCTGCGGCGCTCTATGCGCGCGTGTCCTCGGACCGACAAGCCGCGGCGCAGACCATCGCCAGCCAAGCGAGCGCGTTGCAGGAGCGCAGCGCGGCGGACGGAAGCGCCGTGCCAGCTGAACGCACCTTCATCGACGACGGCTACAGTGGGGCCACACTGATGCGGCCGGCGTTGGAGCGGCTGCGCGATGCGATTGCCCTGGGGGCGGTCGAGCGCCTCTATGTCCACTCGCCCGATCGCCTGGCGCGCAAGTACGCCTATCAAGTGCTGCTGGTCGACGAGTTTCGCCGCGCCGGGGTCGAGGTCGTCTTCCTCAACCATGCCGTGGGGGACAATCCCGAGGAGGAGCTCTTGCTGCAAGTCCAGGGCATGATCGCCGAGTACGAGCGGGCCAAGATCCTCGAGCGCAGCCGTCGGGGCAAGCGCCATCGGGCGCAGAGCGGTTGCGTCAACGTGCTCGGCGGGGCGCCCTACGGCTACCGCTACATCGGCCGCTGGGAGGGCGGCGGCGAGGCGCGCTACGAGATCGTCCCCGAGCAGGCGCAGGTGGTGCAGCAGATCTTCGCCTGGGTAGGCGAGGAGCGCGCGAGCCTCGGCGAGGTCACACGGCGCCTGCGTGCGCGGCAGGTGCCGACCCGCACCGGCAAAGACTGGTGGGACCGCACCAGCGTGTGGGGCATCCTCAAGAACCCCGCGTACTGCGGCCGTGCGGCCTTTGGCAAGACGCATGCGGGCGCTCCCCGCCCGCGACTGCGTCCCCAACGGGGTAAGCCCGCCGAGCCGCGGCGCGCTCGAGGGGTTTACGACACTCCGCCATCGGAGTGGATCCACATCGCCGTGCCGGCCATCGTCAGCGACGCCCAGTTTGCCGCGGCGGCCGAGCAGTTGGCGGAGAACCGCCGTCGCGCGCGCACCCGCCAGCGTGGCGCGCGCTATCTGCTGCAGGGGCTGCTCAATTGCACCTGCTGCGGCCATGCTTTCTACGGTAAGGCCATCGGTCTGGGCGCCGCCAAGGGCAAACGCCGCGACTATGCCTATTATCGCTGCATCGGCACGGATGCCTATCGCTTCGGCGGAGAGCGGATCTGCCCCAACCGTCAGGTGCGTACCGACCGCTTGGAGACAGCGGTGTGGACCGAAGTGACAGCCTTGTTACAGAATCCCCAGCGGCTGCTGGCCGAGTACGAGCGGCGTCTCACGGCCGCGAGCACGGGTTCGGAGTGCGCGGCCAGCGCCGCCGTGGCCGCGCAAATCCAGCGGGTGCGCCAAGGCATCGGCCGGTTGCTGGATACCTATACTGACGGCTATGTCGAGAAGGCCGATTACGAGGCGCGCATCGTGCACCTGAAACAACGCTTAGCCGCACTGGAGGAGCAGGCCCGGCAACTGGAGGATGTCGCTCGGCAACGCGCTCAACTGCAACTGGTCGTCGGACGCCTAGAAGCCTTTGCCGCGCAGGTCGACGATGGCCTGGAGCACCTGGATTGGAGCGCGCGTCGGGAGCTCATCCGCACCCTCGTCAAGCGGGTCGACATCGGTCCCGAAGAGGTCAACGTGGTGTTCCGGGTCACCCCGTTACCCGACCCCGAGACCCCGGAAGAAGGGCGTTGTTTGCCACTTTGTGGGAGGCGTGATCAGCCCCCTGCTGGCGAACATCTATCTCCACCATGTACTGGACGTGTGGTTCGAGACCGAGGTCACGCCACGGATGCGGGGGCATTGTTTCCTGGTGCGGTTTGCCGACGACTTTGTCATCGGTTTCCAGCATGAAGACGATGCACGACGCGTGATGGCGGTGGTGCCCAAACGCTTTGGGAAATACGGCTTGGAGCTACATCCGGAGA
>CAWACV010000002.1:0-388392 GCA_963780725.1 uncultured Gammaproteobacteria bacterium | reverse complement strand
TCATGCTTGCACCAGCTTGTCGTGATTGGCGCGGGCCTGCTCCATCAGCTTGTCGGCCAGCACGCCGGCCTTGTCCGCATCCACCAGCGGCGGGCGCAGACGCATCAGATGCTCGAACAACTGGGCGTTCAAATTGTCCTGATCGGCCCGCTTGCTCGGGCTCCAGATGTTGCGGTTGCCCTGCAGCTCCTGAACCAGCAGATCGACCAGCTCGACCGTCACATCCTTCAATCGAAACAACTCGGCCGGTGTGGGCGTCTGTCCGGCACAGACCACGTCCAGCACGGTGCGAAGGAAGGGTGCGCAATACTCGGGCAGGTCGCCTGGGGCATCGGCGGCGCCGGCCTTGCCCGTGCGCAGCTCATCGATGATCTTCTGAAGCTGAGCGATCACCTCGTTCCACTGCTCGCCCAAGGTCTTCAGGATGTCGTTCAGCCGCTCGGAGAGCTTGCGGTACAGCACCGGGTCCTCGTCCAGTGTGCTTGCGGATGTGCGCGCGGATCGCGTGCTCCATCTCCGACGCCTTGGCGCGGTCGTTCGGCTGCGCGGGCGACGTGCGTGTCGAAGTCGGCATCGGTCAGCTGAGATCGGCGGGATCTTCGGGTCCACGCCCAACGACATCACATGGTCGTCGATCAGCTTGCGCACCTTGGCGCCGACATCCTTGCCCAGGACCGGCGTGTCCCTGTAGCGGTTGCGTGCGCGGGCGTAGATGTAGGCCAGCCGCTTGGCGTCGCCGGAGAACGGCAGTCCCTCGGGGCGCGGCAGCACCATGTCCAGCGATGCCAGGAACGCCTTGAGCTTGACCGCGAACTCGGCGCGCAGCCGCTCGTTGGCCAGCAGCCTCGACGCAGGCCTCGGTGTCGTCCAGGATCTCGATGCCGCGCTGGCGGAACAGGTCCACCACGCGCAGATGCCGGTCGCGCAGCACCGGGATCTCGTCCTTCAGGCTCTGCAGCGCGCCGTCGATGTCCTCGTCGGCGTAGACGGTCAGCGCCTCCTTCAGGTGGTGCGCCACCCGTAGTAGTCCACCACGATGCCGCAACTGCTTGCCGTAGCCGGTGCGGTTGACGCGGGCGATGGCCTGCAGCAGCTCGGCCTCGCGGATCGGCCGGTCCAGGTACATCACGCCCTCGATGGGCGCGTCGAAGCCGGTCAGCAGCATCGACTTCACGATCAGGAAGGCCAGCGGGTCGGTCTTGGCCGGGTCGGCGTGCAGCAGCGGCTTCTTGAAGCGCTTGATGCGCTGCTCCTGCGCCGCGCCGTCGGTCCACTGTCTTCCAGGCCGGGTCGTCGTTGTTGCTGCCCGAGATGATGGGCGCGAACTCGATGCGGGCCAGCGTCTCGCGGTAGCGCCAGGCCTGCACCAGCGCCTGCACCGCGGGCGGGCGCTGGCACAGGGCCTCGTCGTCCAGCGCCTTGTCCTCCGGGGCTCAGCGCCTGCGGCCTCGGCCAGCAGCTCGTCGCGTGCCGCTTCAAGGCCTCGAAGTAGCGCATCACCGCCAGCCGGCTGTAGGCCACCACCTGCGCCTTGTAGCCGTTGGGCAGGATGTTGGTGACGTAGTGGCGCAGCGATGTCGCGCGCCTTGTCGCGCGATCAGCGTCCGGCGCCTCGAAGATCTGGCCCTTGGTGGCGTACTTCCGCTTGATCGCCTCCAGTTCCTCGGGCGTGTGCTCGCGGAACAGGTCCTCGAACAGCTCGTCCAGGCTGGCGCCGTCCTTGACCGCGCCGTGTGGCGGTGCGGCCCTCGTAGAGGATCGGCACGTGGCGCCGTCGGCCTCGGCCTCGTTGATGGTGTAGCGGTCGATGAACTCGCCGAAGATCTCGTGGGTGCGCTTCTTGTCGCCCATGAGGATCGGCGTGCCGGTGAAGCCGATGCGCGCGCAGTTGGGCAGCCCGGCCAGCAGGTTGGCGTGCAGGTCGCCCGCCTGGGTGCGGTGGGCCTCGTCCACCAGCACCAGGATGCTCTCGTCCTCGTTCAGCACCTCGAACTGCTCGCCGGCCTTGTAGCCCGCCTTCGCCTCTGCCACCTTGGGCAAGTCGTCCGCCGTCAGCGGCGCGTCGCCCGCCGTGTCCGTGTCCCGCTACTTCTGGATCATGGCGAAGACGAGGCCCGGCCCCTTGCGGCGCAGCCAGTGCCTTCAGGTCGCCCGCCGTGCTGTCGCGCACCTCCACGATCTCGCCGGTCAGCGTGGCCGTCGTCGGAGAGCTGGCGCTGCAGGTCCTTGCGGTCGGTGACCACGATCACCTTGAAGCGCCGCAGCTGCGCGTCGGTGCGCAGCTTGCGCATCAGGAACACCATCGTCAGGCTCTTGCCCGAGCCCTGGGTGTGCCAGACGATGCCGCCGCGCTGGTCGTGCTCGCCGTCCTGGCGCCGGGTCTTGCCGGTGCGCAGGCGGTGCGATGGCGCGGTTGACGGCGCGGTACTGCTGGTAGCGGCAGACCGACTTCACGGTCTGGCCGTCGACCGCCATGAACAGCATGAAGTGCCGCACCACGTCCAGCAGGTGCGCCGGGCGCAGCAGGCCGGCGACCAGGCGCTCCTGCTCGGAGAGCCTGGCCTTGCCCAGCGCCTGCGCCACCTCGGCCTCGGTGCCCGGGCCGTCGCGGCCCACCACCGTCTTCCAGGCCGCGTAGTGCTGGAAGGCCGCGCCCACGCTGCCCACGCGCGCCTCGTCGAAGCTGGTGGCGACCAGCAACTGGTTGGTGTGGAACAGCGGCTCGTTGCCCTCGTTGTCGTCCACCTCGCCGGCTGGCGCGGCGCTGGTTGCTGTAGCGGCGCAGCTGGTCGACGGCCTCGGCCAGCGGCTCGGGCATCGACGGGCTCTTGCACTCCACCACCACCAGCGGGATGCCGTTCACCAGCAGCACCAGGTCGGGCACGATGAAGGCCTTGCCGCGGTTGTAGCCCGGCGGGCAGTCCACCCGGTACTGGTTGACGACGGTGAACTTGTTGCGCTCGGGGTGTCCCAGTCGATGTAGTGGATGGTCTGGCCGCGGCCGCCGTCCCAGCCGGGCAGGCCCTCGACGGTCAGGCCGCTTGAGCAGCAGCTCGGTGGCCTTCTGGTTGGCCTCCATCAGCTTGTGCGCGCCGATGCGGGTGATGGCGCCGACGGCCTGCGACAGGCGCTCGTCGTCGAGCCAGGGCTGGCCGTCGGCGCCGAGGTTCAGCGCGCGGAGCTGCTCGGCGCAGCATGGCTTCCTGGATCACCTCGGTGAAGCTGGTGCGGCCGGTAGACGGCCGGGTCGTCGAGGTTGCCTTCGATGTAGCGCCAGCCCAGCGCCAGCAACTGGTCGACGAAGGGTTTTTCGACGTCTCTGCGCTCCCAATCCACGTCGCCTCCCTAATCGTCGTCCGTCGAATTGGTGGAGGTGCTCACTTCCTCCTTGTTCCTGGCCGCGCCGAAGAGCTCGGACAGCAAATCGAGTTTCTGGGTGACTTCCGGGGCGATGGCCGCCAACGGAACCTCCGGCACTAAACGGTGCAGCTCGCCTTTGGTCAGCAGCATCGGTCCCACACGCTTACCGGCGAGCCGCCGGAAGAACTCTTCGGCCAGGGTGCTCAGTTTTCGCCGCTCGGTCTTGGCCTCCCACACCAGACGCGCCGCATCGACAGGCGACTGCTGCCAAGCCCTCAGGTCGTCGTCGTTGCCATCGAAAACCAGTTCCCGAATCACCTCGGACAGCGACTCATCGACGGCCTCGCGCGTCGCGGTGCGAACAGGTCGTCACTCGGTATTGGCTCAGCTGCCAGCGAGCCAGCTCGACATTGAACAGCGATCAGTCGCCTGACGCGCTGACTTCAGTCGTCGACGCTGAGGACCTCGCCACCGACGGCAGAGGTCGCAGTACATCTCGCCGTGCGGCCCTGTCCACCCCGGGCTGCAAGATCGGCTCTTCCGTATCGAGGCCAGACATCTAGAGCAATTCCACCTTCAGCGTCGCGGCGTGAGCGATCAGCTCCATGTCGGCCATATCGAGGCTCCGGCGTGCAATACGCAAGCTCATCGCCCTGATTGCGGAAGCGCATGCGGCCACCGTACCCTTGAACTGCACGCCCATGACGACCAGGAATGTCCTTGTTGCCCTTTCGCACATGGGGTTGTGCCAGAAAAAGCGGGTGCGCTGCGCCGCACGGCGACGATGTTCAAGTCCAGGTTGCGCCTCGACCACAGTGCCAGCGCTCGTGGTCTTGCCGCAGTTGTTGGGGCCAATCAGCACGGCGGATGGTCCAGCTCGATGCGCTGCCGCTCGCCGAAGCGTTTGAAGTTCTCGATTTCCAGGTAATGCAGCAGGCGCATGATCAGGCGCTCACTTCAATTTGCGCTGCCGGTGCCAGCAGCGGCGTGACGCGGACGCGGCCGGTGAGGAGGTCGTCCATGAGGCCGGATTTAATGTCGAAAAGCTTTCTCAGCTCCGTCTCTTCGTCCGCCAAGCGCTCGCTGATCGCACGCACCTTGCCCAGGATTTCGTCTTGCTCCGTCGGAGACGGCCAGGTGAAACGCAAACCGAGCAGTACAGAGCTGTTGGCAACATCTCGCCCGGCCGAGTTCACGGTTGTTCGCAACTGCTTGCGGACCAGTAAGGAGCTGGATAGAAGGATCTGAAGGAAATGCGGCCTTACCTTTGCGTAGTCGCACGAGATACGCATGAAGTTGGACGACATGATCCAACCACGCTCGATTTCCGAGATGACGACTGATCTGCCGACATCGGCAACTCGTGAGAAGGCGAGATCATCCGGGATAAGTGCAAACACGGCCAAACGGGCGGCGGTTTTGTCATCGACAAACAGAAGCTCCGACGTTATGAATACCCCGTCACCCAAAGATCCGATCGTCACAACAGGTGTTCCGCTCTCTCGCCAATGCTCTCCCTTCAGCGACGAACCGAATGGGCCGGTGCGAATCGCGGAACGATCCTTCGGCGCAACCGTCGCAAGCCCGCAAACATCCCACTCCCTCGGAATCCACCCCAGCGGCGACGGCTTGTAGAGATGCGGTACCTCGGCCTGGGGCGGCCGCAGTTCGCCGTTGGCGTCGACGCCGCGCGTCAGCAAGTCGTGCAGCAGACCCTGCTTGACGGCCTTGAGCTTGGCGATGATCGCCTCGGTCTCGTGGATGGCGGTGTCGAGGGTGTCGAGTATCTGCGCAATCCTGTACTGCTCAAGGCGAGGAGGAAGGGGAACTCCATGCGCGCGAACAGCTGCGCCGTTGATGTTGGCCTGAGTCGTTTGCCCAGAGTGCTTTAGCCACTCTGGTCTGATGTAGTCCAAGTGGTGATAGAGATAGTCTGGATCGCAAGCCAGAGGGGGCAACAACGCACAAAGCGCTTGATTCGCCGCTATTTCCCTTGTCGTGATTTTGGTGAGCCCAATAGTTCCGTACATTGAAACTAGAATGGTTCCAGCTGGATACCTTTTTGCCGTCGTTTCCTTTAATGCAGCATCTGAGATTTGAAGCTTGCAGTGCTCGACAAACTTTGATCTCGCTCGTGAAAGATCCTCAGTCTTTACGAATGGAAGTCCGCCATACTCCACGTAGTAGCGCGGACTACCCGAAGTAGGAGTTCCTCCGCTCGTGATCTGAGATGCGATCCGTTCGAGTGGCAAAACGGGCCAGTCTTCAAAGCAACTTGATCGCACATCAGACATACCGTAACCCATTCAAGAACCCCTGCAACGCCTTCGCCGCAGAATCCCGCTTGCCCTCGATCTCGGTCAGCGTCACCCGGTACTTGTCCCACCAGTTCTCGAACGCCGCGACGATGGCCTTGCGCTGCGCGCGCGATGTAGCGCTCGACGATCGCGCGCATGTCGTTGTGCAGGATGGTCAGCAACAGCTCGGCGGCCTGCTTCGGGCGACAGTCCATCCACCGCCGCATTGATGTGCGCGACAAAGCTCTCCTTCTTGGCCTTGAGCTGTCTTTTTGACGGCCGCGAGCTCTTGCTTCCATTCCTTGAGTTGGGCCTCGTCGACCGGGTTTTCGTCATCGGTCTCGACCTCCGCCGCGTCGTCCGCTGACTCCTCGCCTTGCGCATCCTTGGCCGGCGTGGCGGCCTTGATCTGGCTGTCCAGCTCGGCCTTCTTCGCCTCCAGCTCGGTCGATGCGCCTCGACGAACTCGCTCATCAGGAACTTGACCAGCTTATGTTCCAGCGGGCTTTCCTTGCTCGGCCTTGTCTTCCAGCGCGGTGACGATGCTGGTGCGCCAGGCATCGACCACGCCCTTGGCGCCGCGCGCCATCAGGGTCAGGAAGTCGTACTTGGTCTGGTACCAGAAGCCGGCGACGATGCCGCGTACCTGGAAGGGGTCGAGCAGGCCGATGGCCTCCAGCGACTCGCTGAAGCTGGCCAGCAGCTCGTTGCGCAGGGCGACGAGACTCGCGGCGTTGTCCATCTGCCCGGAAAGCGCGGTGATGCGCGCGCTGTGCGCGCTGCCACCAGTGCTCGAAGGCCGCGCGGATGGCGGCCTCCTTGGCGACCAGGCCGGTGTTGCCTTCGATGGCGGGCTTGAGGTCCTGGCGCGTGGTCCAGCTCGGGCGGAAGTCGAAGTAGCTTGGCGTCGCGCTCGGCGAACAGGTCCAGCGGGTCCAGGCCGTGGGCGTGCGAACAGCGCCGCCTTGGCCTGCACCTCGGCCTTGGGCACGCCGCCCACCAGATGGGCGCGCACGTCGTGCGGCTCGGGCGGCGGGGCGTTGTCGGCGTAGCGGCGGATGTTGAGGTTGTAGTCGTTGGCTCGTGCAGCGTGGCGTTGTCGACGATGGCCGAGAAGCCGGCGATGGCGCGGAATTCGTCGAAGGTGGTGACGATCTTCTCGATGTGCTCGGGCAGCAGGTAGTTCTGCGCCCGGCCTTCGAAGAACTCGCGGTCGGCATTGATGAACAGCACCTTGCCCTGGCGCTCGGCCGGCTTGCCGCTGACCCGGTTCGCGCCTTCTGCCCCGCTGGCGCAGCACCAGGATGCAGGCGGGGATGCCGGTGCCGTAGAACAGGTTGGGGGCGACGCCGATCACGGCCTCGAGCAGGTCGTCGTCGATGATGCCGGCGCGGATGGTCTTCTCCTCGCCGCCGCGGAACAGCACGCCGTGGGGCATGACGGTGGCGACCATGCCGCCGTCGCGGGTGACGGCCAGCATGTGCTGCACGAACATCAGGTCGGCCTTCTTGGCGCCCAGCGGCACCTGGCCGTAGCGGAAGCGCTCCGGGAATTTCGGCGCCCAGGCGGATGTGCCGTCGGCATGCTTCTCGGTGTTGCCCCAGTTGATGGAGAACGGCGGATTGGTGAGCACGCGGTCGAAGCGCATCAGCTCGCCGCCTTCGACGTGCTGCGGCTCGGCCAGGGTGTCGTCGTTCTGCAGGTCGGCGGTGCTGATGCCGTGCAGCAGCATGTTCATCTTGGCGATGGACCAGACGCGTGCCGTTGAGCTCCTGGCCGAACAGGTTGGCCTTGCGGCCGTCCTCGCCGTGCTCGTCGATGTACTCCTTGGCCGGCGATCAGCATGCCGCCGGAGCCGCAGCAGGGGTCGTAGATGTCGTGCTGCATGCTCGGGCTTGATCAGCCGCACCATCATCCGCACCACCGAGCGCGGCGTGTAGAACTCGCCGCCCTTCTTGCCGGCCGAGTCGGCGAACTCGCCGATCAGGTACTCGTAGGCGGCGCCCAGCAGGTCGGGGAACTCGAAGTCCTCGTTGCGCAGCCGGTAGGTGCCGAAGTGCGTGATCAGCTGGCGCAGCTTGATGTCGGGGATCTTGCTCTGGCCGACCTTGCGGGTGAAGTCGATGTGCTCCAGCACGTCGTCCAGGCTGGTGTTGGCGGTCTCGATGCCGGCGAGTGCCTTGTTCAGGGAGTCGCCGACGTTGTGGTGCGCGTCGTCGAGCAGCGACTGATAGCGCGACTGCCGCGGCACCCAGAACGAGCCGTCGATCTTGTACCAGCGCGGATTCTCGGCGGACAGCTCGGCCTCGCCCTTGCCCTTGCCCGCCTCCCGCTCGAGCCGGATCACCTCGCTCGCGGCGCTGGTCGAACACGTCGGAGCAGCGCTTGAGGAACAGCATCCCGAAGATGTATTCCTTGAACTCGGAGGCGTCCATCTTGCCGCGCAGGATGTCGGCGGCCTTGAACAGGTGGCGCTCCAGTTGGGGAAGGGTCAGGGGCATCGGTGGCTTTCCAGATTCGTCATTGCTCGCCTTCCTGGCTCAGGAGCTCCAGGTAAGCGGTGTATTCGTAGATGCGGTTGCGCTTCATGCCGGTCACTTCGCGCACCAGTCCCAGCTCGATCATGGCGTCGAGCATCTTGCCGATGGTGTGCGGGCTCTGGCCGGTGACGGCGCCGATGGCGGGAATGGTGTTCACCGGGCGTGCGAACAGGGTTTGGTGTACTTGCAGCGCCGACGGGGCGACACGGCCCAGGCTGCGGATGCGCGCGCGGTCGGCGTCACCCAGGGCGTTGAGCGCCTTTGCGGTGTCCACGGCCTGCACGGCCGAGTAGCGCACGGCGGTCGCATCAGGCGCGACGCCACCCGCAGCACGAAAGGCCGGAACCCCGCGTGGCGCGGGGATTTCAGGCAAAAAGAAGGGCCCGGAGACTATCCGCGCCCTTATGATTTGGTGGAGCAGAGGGGGATCGAACCCCTGACCTCCGCATTGCGAACGCGGCGCTCTCCCAGCTGAGCTACTGCCCCGAAAATGGTCCTTGATCGGGTGTTCGATCCGCCGGTCTTCCTTGGGATTTGACCTACGTGGCGGCCGAAGAACTGGAATTCTGCACTGGTTCGGGGGCTCCGGCAAGCCCCCCGACGCGCTTAATTGCCTGGCTGGGGGGCTAGCGATGCAGGATCAACTGCAAGACCGCCTTGCTGCCGAAATAGGCAAGGATCAGGATCACGAAGCCGCTCAAGGTCCAGGTGATGGCGGTGCGACCGCGCCAGCCGTAGCGGTAGCGACCCACCAAGAGCGCGCCGAAGACCAGCCAGGCCAGTGTGGAGAGCACTGTCTTGTGGACCAGGTGCTGGGCGAACATGTTCTGAAGGAAGGCGAACCCGGAAAGCAGTGCGAGCGTCAGCAGCACGAAACCGGCCGCGATCATCTCGAACAGCAGGCTCTCCATGGTCTGAAGCGGCGGTAGCCCGCGCACGAATCCGCCCGGCTGGCGGTGGCGCAGGTGATTGTCCTGGACCGCCAGCAGGATCGCCTGCACCGCGGCCAGGGTCAGCAGGCTGTAGGCCAGCATGGAGAGCAGGACATGGATCTTGAGTGTCCAGCTCGCGGAGGCGCTCATGAACGAGACCTCCCCGTAGCGGGCGGCGAGTCCCAGGGTGAGTGCGGCCACCGGCAGCAGCATCAGCCCCAGGTTATCCACGGGCTTGGTCAGGGCGGAGACCAAAAGCAAGGTGATCACGGTCCAGGAGGTTAAGGCCAGGGCGTTGAAGAACCCCAGCGTCATCCCGTGGTTGGCGAAGACACCGTTCCAGATCAGCCAGGTGTGCAGGATTAGCCCGGCGAAGGCGAGCGACAGTGCGAGCTGGCGGCTCGGGCTCCAGGTTTCGCCGGAGCCGAACAATCGGAACCCGATCGCACCGGTGGCGGCGAGGTAGAACAGGATGGCGGCGACGGAAACGATAGTCTGGCTCATAGGCTCCCATGATCTCACAAAGCGCGGGACCGGAAAACGCCGTGTCGGCGCTATACTCGCGTGCCGATGCCGGGCGGGCGCGGCGGTCCCACCAGCGGCCTTCAGGGCCGATCGTAGAGGTCAACCATGTTCGAGAATCTCCAGGAGCGCTTCGGGCGGGTCCTGAACAATCTGCGGGGGCAGGGCAGGCTCACCGAGGACAACATCAAGGACACCCTGCGCGAGGTGCGCATGGCCCTGCTGGAGGCCGACGTGGCCCTGCCGGTGGTGCGCCAATTTGTGGAGCAGGTACGGGAAAAGGCGCTCGGCGAGGAGGTGATGCGCAGCCTCACCCCCGGCCAGGTCCTGATCAAGATCGTCAACGACGAGCTGGTCTCGCTGATGGGCGAGGCTAACGAGCGGCTCGACCTGACCGCTCAGCCCCCCGCTGTGGTGCTAATGGCGGGGCTCCAGGGCTCGGGCAAGACCACCAGCGTGGCCAAGCTCGCCCGCTGGCTCCAGGAGAAGCAGAAAAAGACGGTCCTGGTCGCGAGCTGCGACGTCTACCGCCCGGCGGCCATCGAGCAGCTGCGAACCGTCGCGGCGGAGGTGGGTGCCGGGTTCTTTCCGAGCAGCGGCGACCAGGACCCGGTGCACATCGCCCGTGCGGCCCTGGACGCGGCGCGCAAGCAGTTCAGGGATGTCCTGATCGTCGACACCGCGGGCCGTTTGCACGTCGACGCGGCCATGATGGACGAGATCAAGCAGATCCACGCGGCCGTCAACCCGGTGGAGACCCTGTTCGTGGTCGACGCCATGACCGGTCAGGATGCCGCCAACACTGCCCGTGCCTTCGACGAGGCGCTGCCATTGACCGGCGTCATCCTCACCAAGACCGACGGCGACGCCCGCGGCGGTGCAGCACTCTCCATCCGCCAGATCACCGGTAAGCCGATCAAGTTCTTAGGCACCGGAGAGCGCACCACGGCCCTTGAGCCATTCCACCCTGATCGGGTCGCCTCCCGCATCCTGGGGATGGGCGACGTGGTTTCGCTGGTCGAAGAGGTGCAGTCCAAGGTCGACCGCGACAAGGCCGAGCGACTGGTCAAGAAGCTCAAAAAAGGCAAGGACTTCGACCTGGCCGACTTCAAGGAGCAGTTGGAGCAGATGGCCAACCTGGGGGGCATGGCGGGCCTGATGGACAAGCTCCCGGGTATGGGCCAGATCCCGGACCATGTGAAAAGCCAGGTCAATGACAAAGAGATGGGCAAATTGATCGCCATCATCAACTCCATGACCCCACAGGAGCGCCAGTTCCCTGCGATCGTCAAGGGATCGCGCAAGCGCCGCATCGCCCAAGGCTCCGGGACCCAAGTTCAGGACATCAACAAGCTCCTGAAGCAGTTCACCCAGATGCAGAAGGTGATGAAAAAGATGAAGGGCGGGGGTATGGCCAAGATGATGCGCGCCATGGGCGGGCGGCTGCCCGGGGGCTTCCCGGGCGGGGGCATGCCCCCGGGGGGCGGGTTTCGGATGTAGTCCCGGCCTTGGCCGGGATTCCGTCGCCCGCCCAGCACGAGTCGTACGTAACGCCGCCCGGTGCGTCTCGTCCCGCGGCTGCCCGCGGGTCGCCTGGTCGCTCCTCGCCGAGCGGTTGCACCGCGCGCCTATCGGACACTGTCTCCACCGTCGGCCTCGCGTCGGCCGACGGACTTTTCCCCTGCGGTCTTGCGGATACCCCGCTCGTCGCCGCGCGACCCCCATGCCAACGTCGGCAATCTGGCTATCGTGGTAGGATCAAGATCTTGAGGCCATTAAGGATTCATTTGCCCACCGGGTCGCGGATGGAGTAAAAGGTCAGGATCCCAGATCCGGAGTGGGGTCACTGGATGTTGTCGCCCAGAGCCCGGTGCCCTGGACTTGCGCGGGTCGGCTCCGTCGGCGGGCTCGCCGAGCCTTTAATGAGCCGGTCGCCGCCGGTTGCCGCCGGTCCCGCCGGAGACGGCTAAATGGATCGGCCCGATGGGTCGGGGGCTGTGCGTCGCGTCCCCGGCAGCGGATAATCCCCGGTTCGGGAAGTGTCCGCAGATCGACGCCAACCGATGCGGATGGGCGCGATTCCTGCGGACTTGCGCAACAGATCTCTGACCATGCACTACCGAGTCTTCTATCTCTTCGACCGTACCGGCGAATCCGTCTCCTCCGCCAGCGCCCTGGAAATGAGCGCCCGGGCCATCCGCGAGCAGCTCCTGCCGCGCCTGCGCACCGAAGACGATTATCTGGGGCTCATCGACCCCAAGGACAATATCCTCCAGATCCTCTGCGAGCCCGGCGACTCCCGTTACTGGGTGGAGCTGCCCCTGGACGCAGCCAAGGCCTCTTACGGCCGGCATATGAGCATGGACGAGCTACAGGATCTGATGCGCCAACTGCCGCAGGTGTTCGACGTCAAGGCCATACCGGGGCTCGAATATCGGCCCTGGTAGCGTCGTTCGGCACGAGCCGCGCTTGCGCGCCCGTCGAGTCGGCGGGGCGAAGCCTGTCGTTGCGCCCGCCGGTTGACCGTACAATGGGTGTGCCAGGCTCGGCAGGGGTGGCGAGGTTGTCCGTGTACCCTGACTCGGCCCCGATCGAGACCGCCGCGCGGGTCGGCAGGGCTGGCGGCGCCGGGCATCGAGACCCGCCGGTGCGGACCGTCCGCCCGAGCTAGGCCGTTGCGAAATTCTGCCCGTTAGCGGCGAGCCGCTCGTTGCGAGTAGCTGGGTTTCTTACCTGAAACAGGCGGATAGTTTCCAGGAAACCGAGAATCTCGAGTCTATCGATAATATGTACAGCAACGACCGACTGGTTATCCTGGACGCGGACGGCACCACGGTAGACGCCTTTGCTGCCATCGACCGGACCTTTGCCGTACATGGCATGGATATAGGCCCGCTCGCGCGCTTTCAGAAGCGTCGCAATGTATTCAAATATATCGGTGGGCTTAAGGAGTTTCCGAGCAACCTGCGCAAGCAGCTCGCCGGGCAAAAGCGCTCCCGGCTCGTCGCCACCTTGACCCAGGTCTACCGGGAGGAGGGTCGGCTCTACGACGGCATGGCCGCCCTGATGGACCGGCTGGCGGGCCGGCCCGGCCTGCGGGTCGGGGTGGTCACACGCAACATCACGAACGACCCGATCGACACCCTGGAGACCCTGTTCCGCCGCGAGGGGTTCGACCCGGCTCGGCTCGATTTTCTGGTCCATCTGCCCTTGTCCGACGAGAAGCTCGACGCCTTCCGCGAGATCCGCGCCCGCTTCGCAGTCAACCCCGCGCTGGCTTATGCCTGCGGGGACGAGGCCAAAGACTATCGGGCTGCGGTAGGCTCCGGCATGCACCCTTGCATGGTGTCTTACGGGTTCGAGGACTTCGAGCGTCTCACCGTTCGGCATGGGGTCCCGCAGGAGCTGATCTCACGCACGCCGGACGCGCTTGCAGCCCGGTTGCTGCATGCCCTGGGGCTGTCGGTGCCCTGAATGGCCGGCCGTCGCGAGATTCGGCTCCACTTGGGGCTGGATAGCGTCGCGCAGCCATGACCGCCCCGTTGCATTCCGGCGTTGCGCTCAAGGCCGGTTTCGACCGTCACGACAACGACCATGCCCCGATCGCCGGCGCAGTCCTGGTATTGGCGGCATTAACCCTGGGGGCGAGCGGTCGCGTGCGGCTCGCGCCCGCGATTACATCCTGACCCTGACCGCACTGGCTGTCGGGCCGGGCACCACGGACGACTCGCCGCCGCGACTGCCCCCAGGGATCCGAGTCCGTCGCGCACTGCCGATACCTGTCAGAACGCCCCTCGCCCGCCCCGCGATACGACCGGCAGGCTCGCCAGATTCACAGTTCCATACTGGCTGGTAAAGGCGATGGACGACCCGCCCCCCTGCTGCTGGGAGAATCCGCCGATCTGGTGGTCTTGGGTGTCGTAGACCCAGACCTCTCCGCCAGCGTCCACCGCGAGCCGCCGGGCGCTGGCGAAGTACGCGTATTTCACGTTGTTTTGGCTGCCCGTGGCGCTGGGTGCGCCGAGCTCCGGCGGCCACCAATGGGTGGCCGGGTCGGGGACGAAGAGGCTCGACTGGCCGGGGTAGCCGCCAGCAGTCTGGGTTTGGTGGCCGGCCCCGCCCTGGCTCTGCGACTGGAAGCTTCCGGTCTGGAGCAGGCCAGGCTGGCGCGCCAGCACCCCGGAGAGGTCGTTGCAGAGTGCGTCGACCCGGCCTTTCAAATAATTGTTGAACATGTCCCCGAGCATGATCATGCCGCCCTGCATCCATTGGCCGGAGCCGCCGAATTCCGGGTGGCTGAACTGGGCCATGGTGCCGTTGCCGTAGCGTACGGCGAACAGCATGTGGGTCACCGCGTCGGTGCCGAATCCGTGGCGTTGGCTAAGATCGGCGACTAGCCGCTGGCCTTCGGGTGTGAGCTGGTCCATGGTCTGAGCTCCTGCTGGAGTGGGGTATAGAGGATTCCCAAGCTACCACAGGCGGGTGAAGGCGGTGCGCCGATCTGGCTCCTGCGGTCGGATCGTCTGCCGATACCGGGGGCCAAGGCGGGGGTCGCTTCAGACCAGTATGGTGTCCTCCGGGTCGTCCCAGTCGTCCGGGTCCAGTGCGTCGCGGTACTGGCGTACCAGGTCGGCGGCGGTCTCCGGCTCGTCGAAGCGGGCGATGTGGTAGATCGCCTCGCCCTCGGTGACCAGGGGCAGGTTGGTACGCCCGATCACGATGCCGCCGACCGGTGCGATCACCGGCTCGTCGGCGGGCCGGAAGGGGTCGGTGATGGTGGCGATCCGCGCGCCCTCCTGGACATGGGCGCCCAAGGGGGTGGAGGAGAGCAGCACCCCGCTTTGCGTGGCCCGCACCCAGATGGTGGAGTGCGCCACCACCGGCCGGTGCAGGAAGGCGCCCCCGCCCGCCGGCCCGCGGATCATCTCCAAGTGTCGCATGACCCCCAGGATGCCGCGCACCCCGGCACGCACTGCCAGCTCGTCGAAGCGCAGTGCCTCCCCGGCCTCGAAGACCAGGAGCGGGATGGCGCGGTCCGCCGCGGCGGCCCTCAGCGATCCGGGGCGCAGCTCTGCGTCCAGGATTACCGGTGTGCCGAAGGCCCGGGCCAACTCGGGCATCGCCGGGCAGGCGCTCAAGTCGGCGCGCACCTGGGGCAGGTTCTCCCGGTGGAGTGCCCCGGTGTGCAGGTCGATCCCGTGGGTGGAGTCCGCCACCACCTCCTGGATCAGGGTGGCGGCAAGGCGGGCCGCCAGCGAGCCCGAGTCCGAGCCCGGAAAGCTGCGATTGAGGTCTCGCCGGTCCGGCAGGTAGCGGGACTGGCGGATATAGCCGTAAACGTTCACCACAGGTACCGCGATCAGGGTGCCGCGGAGCTGGCGCAACGCGCTGTGCAGAAGCAGCCGGCGGATCACCTCCACCCCGTTGATCTCGTCGCCGTGGATGGCAGCGGTGACCAGGAGCCGGGGTCCGGCCCGGCGTCCATGGACCGCGTGGACCGGCATGAGGACTGGCGTCTGGGTATAAAGATTGGGCAGCGGGACGTCGATGCCGGCGTGCTCGCCGGGTTGCACGGTGCGTCCGGCAATCGTCACTGGGGCTGCGGGCATCGGAGGCGGCTAGGGAGGGTCGAAGGCTCTTTAAGCCTGGCGGTGGACGCGGGTTTTCGCGAGGATCGCGTTCTTTTCCACGTATTCGATCATCATGCCCGCGATGTCCTTCTCGGTGGCCCCCTCGATGCCTTCCAGTCCGGGGGTGGAGTTGACCTCCATCACCACAGGTCCGTGATTGGAGCGCAGGATATCGACGCCAGCGACGTTGAGCCCCATGATGCGCGCGGCGCGGGTGGCAGTAGAGCGCTCCTCCGGGGTGATACGGATGAGGCTCGCTGTGCCGCCCCGGTGCAGGTTGGATCGGAACTCGCCCTCCTTGGCCTGGCGCTTGATGGACGCAACCACCTTGTCGCCGATCACGAAGCAGCGGATGTCCGCCCCTTGGGCCTCCTTGATGTATTCCTGGACCAGGATGTTGGCGCGCAGGCCCATGAATGCCTCGATCAGGCTCTTGGCCGCGTTCTCGTTCTCCGCCAGCACCACGCCGATCCCCTGGGTCCCCTCGAGCAGCTTGATGACCAAAGGTGGCCCGCCCACCATCTTGATCAGGTCCTCGATATCGTCCGGGGCGTGGGCGAATCCGGTGATGGGGAGTCCGATCCCCTTGCGCGAAAGCAATTGCAGAGAGCGCAGCTTGTCTCGGGCGCGCACGATGGCGACGGACTCGTTGAGCGCATAGACACCCATCATTTCGAATTGGCGCAGCACTGCGGTGCCGTAGAAGGTGACCGAGGCGCCGATGCGCGGGATCACCGCGTCGAAGTGTCGCAGGTCCTCGCCCTTGTAATGGATGGAATGGGCGTGGGTGGAGATGTTCATGTAGCAGCGCAGGACATCGATCACCCGCACCTCGTGGCCGCGCTCGCGGCCCGCCTGTACCAGCCGGCGGGTGGAGTAAAGCGAAGGATCCCGCGACAGGATAGCGATTCGCATGGGGTTTGAGCCTCGTTTTCCCTCAGGTGCCTGACCCGCCCCATAGATCTGTCATCGGGAGCTCTGAGCGGCAGACCGGGCGTTCGGGTCGCCCTCGATCACGGTGGATCAGCAGATCGCCACTCCCAGGGTGATGGCGCTGTCCGCGACGTTGAAGGCCGGCCAGGGATTGAACATCTCGAACGGCAAAAAAGGCGCTAGACTTGGATAAAGTCGATCACATGGCCCAGGGCCACCCGGTCGATCAGATTCCCGACGGCCCCGCCGACGATCAGCGAGAGTGCCACAGCCAGCGTCCGCTCATGGGGCTTGAGTCGCAGCAGCCAGGCGACCAGCACGACGCTGACCGAGGCCGCGACCGCGGCGAACATCCAGCGCTGCCAGCCACCCGCTTCGGAGAGGAAGCTGAAGGGCTGCGCCCTCGTTGAAGGTCAGGGTCAGGTTTCGGATTCGGGACCAGCTCGATGACCTGAAGGGGCTCTAAGGCCCCCATCGCGAGCCACTTGGTTGCCTGGTCCAGCAGGAGACCACGATCAGAGACAGCCAGAGCCAGTTGCGCATGGTGGGACCCTATTGTAGGTATTCGCGGGGTCGGACCGGGATATCCGGTCGCGGGTTTGGATCGGCGAGGCCAGGGCCCGCGGTCGGGGGCAAGGCAGTCGGGCGATGCGTCTGTCCCGTGACCGCTCAGCCGATTTTGCGTGAATTCGCGTTCGTTTGCGGACGATAGAAGCCCTCAAGCGGACCCGCCGCAACTCTCCCGTCCCTGCCACATTCTCCACGCACCGCCCGCAGAGCTCCGGATGCCCAGCATGGGCACCGACATCGGCCCGTGGTGCCAGCGGCGCACGCACTTGGGTTGCGCGCAGGCGCTAACCTGCACCGCCAGACCGGCAAGCTCGGTCTCGGGCGCATCCGCCGGCCGCTCGCAGAGCGGATGCAGGCGCGCTTGCGAGACGATCAGCACGAAGCGTAGCTCCTCGCCCAGTCGCTCCAGGGTCTTGAGTAGCCCATCGTCGCAATAGAGGTCCAGCTCCGCGTCCAGGGACGAGCCGATCAGTACCGGCCTTGCGGCGGCCTCCAGGGCCGGTCCTACGGCCACGCGGACCGCCAGTACCGGTCCCAGGTGGCGCGGTCGAAGCGGTCGTCAGTCCGGGAGCGGGAAGAGCCCCTCGTACCAGGTCTCCGCGAACGCGGTCGGACCTCGGTGCCGGCGATGAAGCCCCAGACCTCGTCGGCGGTGAACGGAGAGCACCGGGGCCGGCCAGCGCACCATGGCCTCGGCGATATCGTAGAGGGCGGATCGGCAGGAGCGCCGCGGGAGCCCGTCCGCCTGGGTGCCGTATGGCGGTCTTGATGACGTCCAGATAGAACTCCGCCCAAGTCCACCACGCAGAAGTTGTGGACCTTCTGATAGATCAGGTGGAACTGATAGCTCCGATAAGCCTCGACGATCTCCTCTTGCAGACGCAGTGCCCGGTCCACCGCCCAGCGGTCCAGCTCGATCATGTCCTCGGGGGCGACCAGATTGATGGCCGGGTCGAATCCGTTGAGGTTGGCGAGCAGGAAACGGGTGGTGTTGCGGATGCGCCGATAGGCGTCCGCGGTGCGCTTTAAGATCTCGTCGGAGACGCTCATCTCGCTGCGGTAATCGGTGGCCGCCACCCAGAGCCGGATGATGTCCGCGCCCAGGGTCTTCATCACGTCCTGCGGCTCACCACATTGCCCTTGGACTTGGACATCTTCTCGCCCTTGGCGTCCACGGTGAATCCGTGGGTGAGGACCTGGGCGTAGGGCGCTCGGTCGTACATGGCGACACTGGTCATGAGAGAAGACTGGAACCAGCCGCGGTGCTGGTCAGATCCCTCCAGATAGAGATCCGCCGGGGAGCGCAAGCCCTCGCGGTGCTCCAGCACGCAGGCATGGGTGACCCCGGAGTCGAACCACACGTCCAGGGTGTCTTGGATCTTCTCGTATTCGGCGCCTTCGGCCTCCCCCAAGAGGGCCGATGGGTGCAGCTCGAACCATGCCTCGATGCCCTTCTGCTCGATCCGCCCGGCGACCTCCTCGATCAGCTCCTGGGTGCGCGGGTGCAGCTCGCCGGTGACCTTGTGCACCAAGAGCGCGATCGGCACGCCCCAGGTGCGCTGGCGGGAGATGCACCAGTCCGGGCGACCTTGCCACCATGCCCTCGATGCGGCTCTGGCCCCAGTCCGGCATCCAGGCGACCCGACCGATCTCGCGGAGCGCCGCATCCCGCAACCCGTGCCTGTCCATGCCGATGAACCACTGCGGGGTGGCCCGGAAGATGATCGGTGTCTTATGGCGCCAGCAATGCGGATAGCTATGGGTGAAGCGCTGCTCCAGGAGCAAGGCTCCGCGCGTTTTGAGCACCTCCACCACATGCTCGTTGGCCTTGAAGACGTTCTCCCCTTCGAAGAGCGGGGTGCCCGGGAGGAAGCGTCCGTCCCCGCCTACCGGGTTGTCCACCGGCAGGCGGTAACGGCTCCCGACGATATAATCATCCAGGCCATGGCCGGGGGCGGTATGGACCGCACCCGTGCCCGCGTCGAGCGTCACATGCTCGCCCAGGATGATCGGCACCTCCCGATCATAGAACGGATGCTGGAGCTTGAGTCCCTCCAGGTCCGCCCCGCGCCCGTAGCCCATGACCCGGTAACGCTCGAAGCCCCAACGGTCCATGGTGTCTTTGAGCAGCCCTTCGGCCACGATCAGACGCTCGCGATGGCCATCGGTCTCCACCTGGACGATGACGTATTCCAACTCCGCATTGACCGCCACCGCCTGGTTGGCGGGCAGGGTCCAGGGGGTCGTGGTCCAGATGACGACGGCGACCGGTCCCTCGCCGCAGCCGTTAGGGGTGCCATGGCAGCGCGCCTCCAGTGCCTCCGGGTCCAGGACCGGGAAGCGCACGTCGATGGCGATCGATTGTTTGTCCTGGTATTCGACTTCTGCCTCGGCCAGTGCCGAGCCGCAGTCGATGCACCAATGGACCGGCTTCTCGCCCTTCATCACATGGCCGTTGGCGACGATCCGTCCGAGCGAGCGGACGATCTCCGCCTCGATGGCGAAATCCATGGTCAGATAGGGTCGCTCCCAATCGCCTAAGACGCCCAGGCGCTTGAAGTCCGAGCGCTGTCCGTCCACTTGCTTCGCGGCATACTCGCGGCAGGCGACGCGGAATTGGGCTTGGCTGATCTTGTGCCCCGGCTTGCCCTGTTTCTTCTCGACCTGCAGCTCGATCGGCAGACCATGGCAGTCCCAGCCGGGGACATAGGGCGCGTCCAGTCCGTCTAAGGTGCGTGCCTTGACGATGATGTCTTTGAGCACCTTGTTGACCGCGTGGCCGATATGAATCTCCCCGTTGGCATAGGGTGGACCGTCGTGCAGGATGAACTGCGGGGCGCCCTTGCGCGCCTGGCGGATCAGGTCATAGATATCCAACCGTTCCCAGTGTTTGAGAAGCTCCGGCTCCCGCTGTGCCAGATTGGCCTTCATGGGGAATGCGGTGTTGGGGAGGTTTAAGGTGTCTTTATAATCAGCCACTGGGGTGCCTTTTCGTGTCGTGCTGCGGTCGCCGAGCGTGCGAATCGCTAAATCGATTTTATCGAGCGCTTGCCGGTTCTCTGGTCTATTCCAAGAGATGTCGTCTGTCGGAGGTTAGAATGGCGAGATCGCGCGACTGGACTCGAGTCTGCGGGCGAGGATGGCTGCATCGGGCCCGCTCCAAGTCGGCCAACGGCCGTTCGGCGACGCGCCCCGGCCGCTTGCCCTCGGAAGCGGCCTGCTTGACTCCGGGGTGCCGCCGCTACTGGGTCCCCCGCCGCTCCCCGCGCTCCACCAGCCAATCGGCGCTCTCCAGGTAACGGGCATAGGACAGCATGGCCCGCGGAGAGAGCCGGATCGGGTCGGCGGTGCGGGTGATCCCGTAATAGCGCTCCGGGTGGCTAGGGACCGGCCACAGCGGCAGGCAGGCATCCAGCCATTGGCCGGCGGTGAGCACGGTCAGGCCCTCCGGGTCGCCGATGTGGACGACCGCCCGACGACTCTCCATCTGGGCGACCACCACCGCCGGGGCCCCGAGCTCGCGGGCGGTGAGGCACTGGGCCTCGATCTGGGCCTCCGTGAACACCAGCCACAGGTAGCCGGCGCCCTCGGCGTCGACCAGCAGGAATCCCTGGGGGTCGTTGATGGCGTAGTACTCAACGATACCGCGGTCCGCGCAGTGCCGCTGGAGCAGGTGGGCCAGGATCTCGTCCCCCCAGAGCGCGCGGTCGTCGCGCAGCAGGAACTCCCGCATCATCCGGGAGGTGTCGGCGAAGTACCGGACCTGCAGGCGCCGGATGGCCAGGGCAACCTGGGACGGCAGGTTCGGCTCCTCTTTGGAGAGGAACATGTCGATCAGTCCGTCGTTGAAAGCCTGCACGGCCACATTGAGGTCCGCGCGTCCGGTCAGGAGCAGCTTCTTGCAGGGCAGGTCGGCCAGACGCCGGCACAGGGTGAGTCCGGACATCCCGGGCATGGCATAGTCGATGACCGCTACGCTCGCCAGGGAGAAACGCCGGGGGTCGAACAGGCGCATGTAAATGCTCCATTTGTCGAGCCCCAGGACACCCTCTGCGTCCGGGTCCCCCACCTCGCCCGTATAGCGGTTCCAGCACTCCAGCTCTAAGGAGGTCAGGAGCTTCCCGCCGCTCAGGTGGTCGAGCAGGTCCAGGGGGTCATGGAAGCAGCGATAGGGGGAGATCCCCACCCGCAAGGGCAGGATGCTGAGCAGTGCCTGGTCGTCATCCACATAGACGACGGTCGTCGGATGAAAAAAGGGTAGGCACTGGCGCGGATCCATGTCCCCGTCCCACACGCGGTTTCTTCTTAAAGATGCGCCAGCTTAACAGATGGCGGTGCCGGTGGATAAGGTGCCGGCCGCCGGCAACCGGTTGTCGGGCGATGACTGACCGGGGCGGCGCGCATTATGGGCCTGCCCGGATGCGCCCCAGATAACGCCGGGCCAGATCCCTGAGATGGCACTCGGTGAGCGGCTTGACGATGAAGTCGTCCATTCCGGCCGCGAGTCCGCGCGCTCGATCCCGCGCGTCCGGGCTTGCGGTGAGTCCGATGACAGGGATCTGCCTGGCCGGGCCGTCTGCGCGCAGACGGGCAGTGGTTGCACAGCCGTCGATCCCCGGGAGCCGGCAGTCCATCAGGACCAGGTCGAACGGCTCCGCGGCGAGCAGGGCAAGTGCGGCTGCCCCATCCCCCGCCGTCGCCGTTTCCCAGCCGGTGAGCTGCAGCAGGATGGAGGTCAGCTCGCGGCTGTCGATGTCGTCCTCCACCAGCAGGACGCGCGGGAGCCTGGTGCCCGGGGCCGCGCCCGCGCTCGGTGCGGTCCGGGCGGGCCCGGTCCCCGGCGAGTCCGCTGGCCCGGGACTGGCGGACTCGGGTGCCGAGTCTTGCCCGCCGGACGCGGCCATGCCGCGATAGCGCCGGGCACTGCGGTCGATCTCGTCGGCGAGCCGCAGGAGCCGGTCCGGGGTCTCCGGCAGGATCCGCCGGTAGTCCGAGGGGATGCCGGGTACTCCGTCCACCCCGCCGCAGCGGTCATGGGCGGCAAGCAAGGCGGGCATCAGCTCCGCCAATGTCTGGGCGTACATCCGCAATCCGGCCAGCGGGCTAGCGATCTCGTGGGCGAAGCGTTGCGCCGCGTCCTCGTCCGAGGTCTCCGGGGTAGTGGGTAGGGTCACGGAATTGTCCGAGGCTTGGCGGTCGTACCGGATGCGGCTGGGCGGCGATTGTAAGCGACGGCGCGAGAGATGGTCCCGGGGATGGGGCGCGACTCAGTCGTCCTGGCATTGGGCCGGGGCCGACAGGTAATCCCGCGCCGCCGCCGCGTCCAGGGCGATCTGCAGGCGCAGCTCGTCGAAGGATTCGAAGCGCCGCTCCTCCCGGAGCTTAAGCCGGAACTCGACCTCCACATGGGCGCCGTAGACGGTTCGGTCGAAGTCGAACAGATGGACCTCGAGACGGTAGATCCGGCCGTCTACTGTCGGGCGGGTGCCGATATTGGCGACCCCTGGCAGCGGGGTCCCGGCGAGTCCGTGGACCCGGACCGCGAAGACCCCGTGCAGCGGGCTCACTCGCCGGTGCAGGTCGATATTGGCGGTGGGGAAGCCGATGGTGCGCCCGCGCTTGTCGCCGTGTCCCACCCGACCCATCATCCGATAAGGACGCCCGAGCAGGTGGCGGGCGGACTCCAGGTCCCCGCCGGCTAGCGCCTCGCGCACCCGGGTGCTGCTGATGCGCTCCTCCGCGTGGGCGATCGTCTGCAAATCCTCCACCTGGAACCCGGTGTCCCCCGCCTCCGCACCCATGGTGCGCAGCAGTGCATAGTCCCCGGTGCGCCCGTGTCCGAAGCGGAAGTCGTCCCCCACCAGCAGATAGCGCACCCCAAGCCCGTCGAGCAGCAGGCGTTGCGCGAAGTCTCGGGCGCCCATCGCGGCGAGCCGCAGTCCGAACTCCAGGAGCATGACCCGCTCGATTCCGCAGTCTCGCAGGACTTTGAGCTTTTCGCGCAGCCGGGTGAGACGCGCGGGGGCGTGCTCCGGGGCGAAATACTCCATGGGCTGGGGCTCGAAGGTGATGACCGTGGCCGGCAGCCCCAGTGCGCGCCCCTGGGCCAGCAGGCGCTGGAAGACAGCGCGGTGCCCCAGGTGCACCCCGTCGAAGTTACCGATCGTGGCGACGCAGCCCCGGTCCTGGGGGCGCAGATTGTGCAAGCCGCGGATTAGCCTCATGGGTCGGTTGGGCCTCGCGGTGGGACGGGGTTGGGCCGGCAAGTATAACCTTCGACTGGCGACTGGCGACTGGCGACTGGCGACTGGCGAGTGGCCGTGCCGGTGTTCGGCCTCCCCAGGGCGAGTCGCTCGCTGCCGACCATATCGTCCTAGCAGTCTGTCGGACTTAACCCTCGGCATGGCCGGTTTGGGACTGTCGAAGGGCCCTTTGTTGCAAACGGATACCAGGACGCGAGGGCTGGGTCGTGCCCCCGAAGCTGGTGGAAGTCGGGAGATTTTAAGAGGAACGACGCTGGCGGGCTCGCACCGACTCCTCCCGCTCCAACTCCTCCAGCGCCGCATCGACGGCACTCAGCGTCTCTTCGATCTCGGGGAGGAGGACATCTTCCAGGGCACGTGCGCGCCGGGCGGTGCGGGCGTAGTCCTCCCGAAGGCGTTCCAGGTTGCCGGCATAGACCGCTAGGCGGGCGGTCTGGGGAATCAGTGCGCGGAACAGCTCGCGGCAGTGGCGGGCCTCCGGGCTTTCTACCGCGGTATCCGGGGACTGCCCCGCCTCCTGACGGTCCCAGGATAGGTCATAGACCGTGACGCCAAGAACCGATCGCTGGTGCAGGGCCAGATTCCCATCGTCGGGGAGGGCCGGCGGATAGAGACCCAGACCTTCCACCCCGTGACGGACGACGGCCGCCTGCAGTGCCCGGGCTGCCGCGGCGTAGTCCCGATCGAAGGTCGCCAGGGCACTCTGGTAATCGGCCAGCTCTTTGAGGATCTCGGCGGCCAGGATCAGCCGCTTCTCGTCAAGAAATCGGTAGCCCTCGCGCAGACCCGTCCGCTCCTCCTTGAGCTCCAGGAAGGCGCTCTGGGTCGGGGTGATGTCACGCAATGCCATGGAGCGATTCTCAGGGGTTGGGGAAATGCTTGCGGATCTGCCGATCGCTCAGGCGGTGGAGCTCACCGCGTGGCAGCTCGCGCAGCGCTAGCCAGCCGGCCTCCATGCTCTCCTCCAGGGTGCGCGCGGAGATCCCCTGGTTGATCACCTGCCTCTCGAAACCGTCGCCGAACGCCAGGTAGTGGCGGTCGGTGGGCGAGATCCCATCCTCTCCTACCACGCTTGCCAGGACCCGGGTCTGCTGGGCCTGGCTGTAGGAGGCATAGAGCTGGGCGGCCAGGGCCGGGTGATCCGCATGCGTGTGGCTCTTGCCAGTGCCGTCCTTCATCAGACGGGAGAGGCTCGGCAGGACGCGCACGGGCGGATAGAGATCGCGCCGGTGCAGCTCCCGGTCCAGGACGATCTGTCCCTCGGTGATATAGCCCGTCAGGTCCGGGATTGGATGGGTGATATCGTCGTTGGGCATGGTAAGGATAGGCACCTGGGTGACAGACCCGGGGCGCCCGTGGATCCGTCCGGCACGCTCATAAAGAGTCGCCAGGTCAGAGTACATATAGCCCGGGTAGCCCTTGCGGCTCGGAACCTCGCCGCGGCTGGCCGAGACCTCCCGCAGGGCCTCGCAGTAGTTGGTGAGGTCCGTGAGGATCGCCAGAACGTGCTTGCCTTCGGTGAAGGCCAGGTATTCCGCGGCGGTCAGGGCGAAGCGCGGTGTCAGCAGACGTTGGGCGCTCGAATCGCTGGCCAGGTTGAGGAATAGCACGGTGCGGGCCAGTGCCCCGCTCTTTTCCATCTCGTTGCGGAAGAATTCGGCACTGTCGTGGGGGATTCCGATGGCCGCGAAGACGATGGCGAAGTCCCGTCCATCGCCGTCCCCGCCCGGCAGCCGGGCATTGCAGGCGATGTCCGCGGCGATACGATCATGGGGCAGCCCGGCCCCGGAGAAGATGGGCAGCTTCTGACCCCGCACCAGACTGTTCAGGAGATCGATGGCGGTGAATCCAGTCTCCAGGAATTCGCTCGGAGCGATCCGGGCGGACGGTTTGATGGGCAAGCCATCCACGCGGAAGGCTTGACTGGCCGCCAGTGGCGGGCCGCCGTCCAGTGGTTTCCCAACCCCGTCGAAGACACGCCCCAGCAGTCCGGGACCCACGGCGAAACGCAGCGGCTCCCCCAGGAAGCGCACCCGGGTGCCGGCCAGGGCCAGGCCAGCGGTGTCGTCCAGCATCTCAACCGTGACCGACTCCTCGTCCAGGGCGGCGATGCGCCCGAGCCGCAGGACGCCGTCCGCACCCTCTATCTCAACGGCTTCGTTGAGCCCTACATCGACGCTCCGGCGCAGGAACAGCAGGGGTCCTTCGGCCCGGGTGGCGATCTCTTCACCGATCAGTCTGGCGTACATGACCGCATCTCCAAACAACTCATTGAGCCGTCGATTTCCTTTGCGCACCGCTGAGGCGGTTCAGGGTCGCACCGAGCTCCTGGTCCAGGGCGGAGAAGCCTTCCCAGTCGCCCTCGGGGATCTCCTCGCCCATGCGCATCAGTGCGCGGAAGACGGGCTCCGCCGCGATGGCCTCTGGCGGGATGTCGGACTCCAGCAGCCGCTCGGCGCCTTCGATGAAGCTGCCGATGAGCCGCATCATCACGGACTGGCGTGCGGGCGAGGCGAAACGGTCGTTCTCGGAGAATGCGGACTGGCGCAGAAAACACTGATTGACCAACTGGGCGCACAGCAGGGTCAGGCGCTGGCGGGCGGGCATGGCATCCCGCCCGACGATGCGGGCCATGCGCTCCAGCCGGGCCTCTTCTTCCAGCAGGGTGAGGAAGCGGCGGCGCAGCTCCTCCCAGCGGGTGCAGCCCTCCCGGTGCCACCAGCGAGCTGAGGTTCCCGGCCACCACGCTGTAGGACTGCAAGGGGTGGATTGCGGGGTAGAAGCGGGCCTGGGCGCGGCGGGTATCGAGCCCCCAAAGGCAACCCACATAGCGTTTGGTGTGGGTGGTGACGGGTTCGGAGAAGTCGCCGGAGGGCGGACTCACGGCCCCCAGCACGGTGACCGAGCCGGGGGAGCCGCACAGGGTGCGCACCCGCGCCGCTCGTTCATAGAAGGCGGCCAGCCGGCTGCTGAGATAGGCCGGGTAGCCGGCCTCTCCGGGCAGCTCCCCGAGCCGGCCCGAGACCTCCCGCAGGGCCTCGGCCCAGCGGCTGGTGGAGTCGGCCATCAGGGTGACGTCGAGCCCCTGGTCGCGGAAATACTCCGCCACCGTGATCCCCGTGTAGATGCTCGCCTCCCGGGCGGAGACCGGCATGTTGCTGGTATTGGCGATGACCACGGTGCGCTCCATCAGGGGTCGGCCGCTGCGCGGATCCTCCAGCTCGGTGAATTCGGCCAGCAGTCCGGCCATCTCGTTGCCGCGCTCCCCGCAGCCCACGTAGACGATGACGTCCGCGTTGCACCACTTGGCGACGGTCTCCAGCAGCACCGTCTTGCCGGTGCCGAAGCCTCCCGGGATGGCCCCGGTGCCGCCCCGGGCCACCGGGAACAGGCAGTCGATGATCCGCTGACCGGTGAGCATAGGCTCGTCGGAGGCGAGACGCTCGGCCACCGGGCGGGGCAGGCGCACCGGCCAGTCGTGGCTCATGGCGATGGGGTGGAGGGTGCCGTCCGTGGCCCGCAGGCGGCACACGGGCTCATCGTCCCGGTAGAGACCGGCCTCGGCGATCTCGGCCACCTCGCCCGTGGGCAGGTCGGGAGAAACCAGACAGCGCTGGGCCAGACCGGTCCCGTTGTCGATCTCCCCAATGGCCGCACCCGGCGTCAGGCGATTGCCAACCTGAACGCCGGGTTTGAAGCGAAAGCTCCGCGGCTCGTGGGGCTGCATCCCAGGGGATACAAAGGGGTCCGCGGGATCGCCGATGGGGCGCAAGAGGCCGTCGAAGATGCGGGCCAGAATGCCGGGGCCCACCCGGATGGAGAGCAGGCGGCCAGAACCCTCCACCAGGATGCCCGGGCGCAGCCCGCTGGTGTCCTCGTAAATCTGGACGGTGATGCAGTCCCGGGCGATGCGGATAACCTCCCCCAGCAACCCCTGCTCTCCCACCCGCACGGCCTCGCGCAGTCGGAAGGCCCCGTCCGGGCGGGCGCGCAGGACCGGGCCGCTGATCCAGGTGGCGATGGCCGTGCTCATCTGTCTGTCTCCTGTCGCTCGCCTGCCCGCTGTCCCCCCGCTGCCAACAGGGCGAGCAGGCGGGCCTCGATCCGGGTCCGGTCCCGGAGCAGGCCGTCCAGACTGGCGTCGAGCGTGGCGCCGCCGGTCTCGATGGTGAGCCCCGCCACCAGGTCCCCCTCGGCGAGGAAACGGGGCTCCGCACCCAAGCCGGCGGCGAGCTCCGCCGCCAGCGGCTCCCACTCCGGCCGGGTCCAGCCCGGGGCGTGACGGACCGTCCAGACCCCGACCGGCAGGACGCGACGGGCCTGGGTCAGGGCGGTGTCGACCCAGCCGCGGCGCCCGCCGGGGTCGGCCCAGCGGTCCGCGAGCGCCTGGCGCAGATGCGGCCAGGCCAGGGCCAGGACACGCGCATTGGCCCGCTCGCCGCTGGCCCGCTCGCGGGTGTCGCGTTCCGCCCGGGCCGCCTGGATGCGCATGCGCAGGTCGGTCCGTTCCGCCGCCACCCGCTGGCGCAGGCGGGCGCGCTCCTCCCGGAAGACCCGGGCAAGCAGTGCCCGGGCCTCGGCCCGGGCGGCGTCCAGCAGGGCTCGGCACTCGGACTCCCGATAGCCCTCGATCAGCCGGAGAAGGCCGGCCTTGCGTTCGTCGAGATTCATTCCGCCATCCCCAATTGCCGCCGCACCGCCGCCACCCGATCCGGTGGAGGCACCGTGTTGCGCACGTCGCCGATCACCAGGAGCAGGGGCCGCTCCGCCATCTGAGCCCGGCGCAACAGGTCCGGCGGCAGGTCCGCGGCGACCGCTGCGGAGATCAACAACACCTGGACCTCGCGACTCAGTCGCCCGAACAGCGCGAGGGCACCCTCCGGTCCAGGGGTGTGACACTCCACCCCTGCCAGGCGGAAGCCCAGCGCGGTCAGCTCGTCGCCCAGGAAGGCGCAGTAGACCATGGCCCACGTGCCCCCTTCAGGCCAGCCGGTTGAGAATCAGGACCGAGATGATCACGCCGTAGATGGCGATACCCTCTGCCAGGCCGATCAGGATCAAGACGCGACCGAAGAGCTCCGGTTTCTCGGCGATGGCCCCAACCGCAGCGGCGCCCACGTTGCTCACTGCGTAGGCGGCTCCCATGGCCGCGAGCCCTGTCACCAGGGCCGCGGCCATATAGCCCCAGCGCAGGACGCCCGGATCGATGGGCACGGCGCTTCCGACCGTCTCCGCGGCCAAGGCCGGCGCCTGCCAGAACGCGATACTGGACACCCCGGCCATCAAGGCGGCACCGAGGACCATCAACCCAATGAGTAGGATGCGACGAATCATGGCTTTACTCCAGACAAGCAATGGCTCCGGATTCACACTGTCCCCGTTACGACTTCCGGGGGGGTGGCAGTGGCCGGAAGACGCGGCCGGTGCCGCGCAGGAAACGGTTGAAGAGCTCGAACAACACGAGACGGGTGGTCTGGACCGAGACCACCAGTCCCTCCAGGGCGACGATCAGGACGTTGCCGGCGACCATGATCGGCACTGCGGCCCACCATGGGGCAGGGTCCGCCATGGTGACGATGGCCGCAGACAGGGCCGCATGGGCCAGGGCGAAGGCCCCAACCCGCGCGAAGGAGAGTGTGTTGACCAGGAGCTGGATCCCGGACTCCAGCAGGTGCCCGATGGCGGTCAGTGCCCCCAGCAGGTTCCGGTGGATCAGGAAGGAGCCGAGCAGGTACCAGAGCGCGCCGAGCGTGGCTAGCCAGCCCAGTTCCGGGCGGAAGGGCAGGCCGATCAGGCCCAGATACAGGATCAGGAATCCCAGGTCACGCAGCAGCCAGTCGCCCCAGCTCGCCGCGCCACAGGGCGCCCAGACCGGCCAGCAGTTGACCCAGGGACAGAAGCCCCACCGCAAAGACCAGGGGTACTGCGAGCACCGCGACCGGGTCCTCCAGGGGGTGTAACCAGAGGGCCGGGATCAGGTCCTCGCGGGAGAAGACGCTGCCGAACAGGAGTCCGAAGCACATGGCCGCGAGCCCCCCGAAGATCAGCAGGGGCGCCATTGCGAAGCCCCGCCGGGCGAGCCACCAGCCGGTACCGGCCAGGATGGCACCCTGGCCCAGATCGCCGAACATGTAGCCGAAGAGCAGGGGCACGATAACGGCCAGGATGGGTGTGGGATCGGCCTCATCGCCCCCGGGGACTCCGAAGACTCGCGCGAAGAGCTCGAAGGGGCGCATCCAGGGCGGATTGTCCAGGACCTGTGGCGGGCGCAGTCCGGCCGGGGGCGGGCAGAAGCGCAAGATGGCGCGGCAACGGCCCTGCTCCAGGGCCGCGATGAGGCTGTTGCCCCGCAGGTCGTCGGTCCAGCCGGTGATCCAGTCCAGGTGGGTACCCGCCAGCTCCAGGCCGCCGACGTGCTCGGCGAACCAGGCCAACTGGCCGACCTCGCCCAGGGCGAGACCTAGGTCATAGTCGTCGAACAGACTGTCCAGCTCGGCGTAAAGATTGATCAGCCGGACGGAGAGAAAGGTGCGGCGGGCCGCGATGCGGGCCAGCGAATCCCTGGCATCCCCCTGGAGCCAGGGCGGTCGCTCGATGAGGCGACCCTTGAGCGACTGGACCTGCTGCTTAACCTGTTCCAGCCGATCCCGGGGGCCCAGGATCATGAAACAGTGCTGATCCTCCCAGGGGACCCAGCGGGGGATCGCCCAGTCCGGAAAGTGGGGCTGGACGTCGCCCGGCAAGATGCAGCAGAAGGTCCCGAGGACTGGACCGCTACGGGCCACGGCACCAAAGTCCAGGGTGCTCTCGGCGATCTTGCCGATCACCTGGGCTAGCCACTGGAGCCGGCTCGACTCCTCCTCGCACGCTTGAAGGGTATCGATCAGGGGGTCCGCCTCCTTCCGCCAGGCGGCGATGTGTGCCAGGGTCCGTTGCAGCACGGCATCCGGGGGCGCGGCCAGGGGCCGCTGGCATAGGGTCCCGCGGGACCAGTATCGGCCGTAGCGGGCACTCAGAGCCCGGTATTCGCGCAGCGGAGCAGCCAGGTGCTCCACCGGAAAGTCCTCGGCCGCGCGGACCTCCAATTCCACCGCTCCGGTCGCTGCCAGGGCGGCGACGGTCCGCACCGTCTCGCCGCGGGGGCTCAGAATCTCGAACCAGCGGGTTGAGGCGGGGCGTAGCATCATGTGGCCTCCGTCTGCGGCGCTACCGGAGTCGACTGCGCCGGGAACAAGAGCCGCGACAATAAGTCCCCCCGCAGCCGTTCCAGGTCGAGCAGGACCAGGCTCAGGTAGAGGAATGGCGCGACTGGTGCGATCAGGTGGAGGTGGAAGTCCAGGCGCAGGCGTTCCCGCAGACGATAGCGCAGCTCCCAGGCGTCGCCCGGGCCGGCCTGGCGGAAGGTTCGCAGATGATCTGCAAGTAACCTGGCCAGGCGCTCGAGGTCATGGCGGGAGTGTCGGCCACAGGCGGGCCAGAGTGTCCGCCAGGCATTTGCCCAGTGGGACGCAACCTGGGCTGGTTGACCTCGCCTGACGAGGGGCAGGAGCCCGACACGTTCCAGTGCCGCTTGGTCCGGAACCCCGGCTGTGTCGAACAGGGTGCCCCAGCGGGGGTCGGCGACCGTCCAGTCGGGGGCACGGGAGTCCGCTCCGGCGAGGTGCTCCAGCACCTGGATGTAGGGTACCCAGCCGACCCATGCCACGGCGGGCTGCCAGGGCTTGGGGACCCAGTTGGCTACCTCCTGGACGGTTTCTGCGGCCAGGGCGCGGAGCCCGCGTTCCACTTCGTGTTCTGAGCTGTCCGAGGACAAGGCCCTGACCCAGGGTTGCAGGCGTCCGTCCCGCGCCTCGCCGAGGAAGGCGGCGAAGGTGCGCGCACCCGCCAGGCGCTGCCAGTCGGCCGCCGCCGGCAGGGTGGCGTAGCGGGCCTGAAGGCGCGCCTGACAATACCCGAATTGTGCCCGTTCGCTCATGGGGACTGTCCGTCCGCGGGAGCCGTCAGGATCTCGTCGATCAGGTCGGCGATGGCTTGGTTCAGGCCGGGGATGGATGACGGATCGTCGCCTTCGCCGAGCTGCGGCGGTTTGCCCGGTTCATTCGAGAGACCTGCCGAGCCGGTGCCCGGCGCGAGTAGCTCCCGAAGGCCGCGGGCCAGGGCCGCGTCAGCGAGCTCATGCGTGCGGCGTATCCTCCGATCCGTGCGATCGGCGATGGATCGGGCCGTCTCCTCGGCTGCGGTACGCAGGTCGGCGGCGGCCTGTCGGCAGCCTTCCACCTGTTCCCGCGCCCGGGCCTCCGCGGCGAGCACCTCGTTGAAGGCAGCGTCGGTGCGCTCCGACGAGTTGGCGTCGGGCCCCGCGGCGCCGCGGCGCGGACTAATGTGCATGGCCGCTCTCGTAGACGAGCATTTCGAGCCGACGGGCATCGGCAGGAATCCCCGTGCTTGTGCTTCACGTTACAGCGGCAATGCCCTCAAGCGGACTCAAGAGTTTGGTCGCCGCGCTCCCCCCCACGAGACTGGAAGCCAGCTTTATGACGGCCGTCATGGCTTTCCGGGACCGAGGTGGGGTATCCCATAGGCAGATAAGATCGCGCTTCGGGTCGATCGACAATGATTATTAGCAATGCCTAATTAAACATTCTCTTAAATACAAATTTCTCTTCTCTGGATGCTGGCGCCTTCGCCTGCGCGGCTGCGCGAGGGCGTAGCGGACAGGTCCTGTGCCGGGGAGCTGCGATTTCTAACCTCGCCACAAACGGAGCGCTGGAAGGGAACAGGCCCGAGGGTAGCGCCCGCGGTCTCGGTCCGAGAACAGCATATCCAACTCCGGATTCGGGTCTCACGCCTCCGACAAATGCCGCGGTCGGATGCCGCCGGCGAGCAGCGTTGCGCCATAGATCCCGCCACCCGCCAGCATCCACAGCACCAGCCGTAAGGCGCGCTCGCCCCCGCTCCGGTCCAGCCACCCGTCCAGGGTACCGGTGCCGAAATACAGCAGGAGCCCCATGAGCAGGCTGGCCCCCAGCCCCTTCGCAAGCAGTGCAGTCCAACCCGGCGGCGGGCTGTAGGTCCCCTCCCGGAGCAGCCCGCGGAGCAACAGCCCGGCATTGATAAGGGCCGCCAGGCTGGTGGCGAGCGCGAGCCCGGTATGGCCTAGGGGGAACATCAACGCCAGGCTCAGGCCCAGATTGACGAGCAACGCGACGATCGCGATCCGCACCGGTACGCGCATCCGCTGGCGGGCATAGAATCCGGGGGCCAGGACCTTGACCCCGATGAAGCCTAGCAGTCCCGGTGCATAGGCCGCGATGCTTAAGGCGGTCATGTGAGCGTCATGGGCGGTGAAGGCCCCGGTCTCGGGTGCGGCGCCGGTCTGGCCCGAATAAAAGAGCGTCGCGGCGATCGGCCCGGCCAGCGCCGCCAGACCCACCGCGGCCGGCATCCCGATCAGGAGCAGCCAGCGCAGTGCCCAATCCAGGGTTTGGGAGAAGGCGGCCGGGTCCTCAGCCGCATGCCGCTGGGAAAGCCGCGGCAATATCGCGGTCCCCAATGCGACCCCCAACACGCCCATGGGAAACTCCATGAGCCGGTCCGAATAATAGAGCCAAGAGATGCTCCCGCTGATCAGGAACGACGCCAGTACCGTATCCAGGAGCAGGTTGATCTGGCCCACCGAGGACCCGAGGATCGCCGGGCCCATGAGTCGCAGGGTGCGGCGCACACCGGGGTCCCGGGGCCTGAATCTCGGGCGAGGCAGTAGCCCCAGCCGGAGCAGGAATGGGACCTGGAATGCGAGCTGGACGACCCCGGCGATCAGCACCCCCAGTGCGAGCGCGACGATGGGCCGCTCCATCAGCGGCGCCAGATAGAGTGCGCAGGCGATGAGCGTGAGATTGAGCAGGACCGGTGTAAAGGCGGGGACGCCGAAGCGCTCGTAGGTATTGAGGATGGCTCCGGCGAAGGCGGTGAGCGTCACGAACAACACATAGGGGAAGGTGAGCTGCACCAGCTCGGCCGCCAGCGCCCGCTGACCGGGGGCGGACTCCGGACCCAGGGCGAAACCGGGGGCGAACAGCAGGACCAGGAGCGGTGCAGCCAGCACGCCGACCAGCGTCAGGAGCAGCAGTGCAGCCCCCAGGGTGCCCGCCATGTCGTCCACGAACCTCTTGAGCGCCGGAAATCCCCGCCGATCCTTGTAGTCGTTGAGCACCGGGACCAGGGCCAGCGAGAAGGCGCCCTCGGCGAATAGCCGGCGCATCAGGTTGGGGATCTTGAAGGCGACGAAGAAGGCATCGGTGCCCGAGTCCGCCCCGAAGATCCGGGCTACCGCCAGGTCCCGCACGAAGCCCAGGAGCCGGGACAGAAAGCTTAAGCTGCCCACCCGGGCGATGGCAGCGGCGAGAGAGGACACTGGGACGGGACTCCGAAAAAAGCCCGAAGTATACGCGCGAGTGGCGAGCGACAAGCGGCGAGGGCCCAGGAGGCGCTTCTTGTCGATCGCTCGGGCCGGTGCCGTGGTTTGGCCGCGAAGTCGGTTGACAGGACAGCGGAATCTGTGAAAAATGCCCGGTCTTTACTTGGGCCCGCGCACAGTGCTGCGGGCGCGACCCGCGGAGCCCCGCGCACAGGATCTTAAGGAGTCACCCCTTGGCCAACTCAGCACAAGCCCGCAAGCGCGCCCGCCAGTCGGAGAAGCGTCGCCAGCAGAATGCGTCCCAGCGCAGCACCCTGCGCACCTTTATCAAGAAGGTCGTCAAGGCCATCGAGTCGGGGGACAAAGAGGCGGCAGCCCAAGCCTACAAGAGCGCCGTGCCGGAGATCGACGGCGCGGCCCAGAAGGGCCAGATCCACGCGAATAAGGCTGCCCGCCACAAGAGCCGTCTGAACGCCCATATCAAGGCCATGGCTTAGCGCTGCCCTCGCGGGCAGCGCTAAGTGCGCTGTCGCGGTATTCGATCGTCTGGGACTCCTGCCGAGTGCCACGCAAAAAACCGGCTTTTTAGCCGGTTTTTCGTTGTCGGCTACAAGGGAGTGGGCAATTCTTTCGCCACTCGCCACTCGCCACTCGCCACTCGCCACTCGCCACTCGCCACTCGCCACTCAATACTCACACGAACGCGATGAGCTCGTCCTCCGCCCGCTCGCGCTCCGTGCGGTGGCGCACCAGGTCCGTGGCGATCTCCGCTCGCTCGCGCGCCAGGGACGCCTGGGTCTCGCCTAGGGCCTGAAGCTCGCCCGCCAGACGCACCTTGCGGGTCCCGATCTCGGCCAGCCGCTGGCGCTCCAGCGGGTCCTGCCTGCGGTACTCGGCGAGGCGCAGGCTCAGCTCGTCGCGCACCGCCGCACGGCAGGTCTCGCCCTTGCCCATTTCCTCGTCGAGCGCCGTCCCCGCCGCGGCAATCTGGCGCGAGAGCTTGTCCAGACCGGCCTGAGTCTGCGCCAGCTCCTCGGTGGCCTGGTCGAGCCCGGTGCGGATCTCCCGCGCCCGGTCGTTCAGCTCCGCCGACTGGGCATCCAGGGCTGCGAGTCGGGGGGTCAACGATTCGATCCGCTCGGTGGTTCGCGCGATCAGTGCGGCCCGCTTGACTCGCTCCTGGTTGCGGTCTTCGGCGTTGCGCGCCCGCTCCCAGTCCAGCCGTTCGCGCTCCAGGCGTTCCCGGATGCCGCGGATCTCGGCCTCCCTGGCCTCCTGCTCGAGCCGGGCTGCGTCCGCCTGCTCGTCGCTACGCCGCGCGAGCTCGGCCAGCTCGCGCTCGTGGCGCTCCCGCTCGCTCCCCAGGCGGGCGGCGGCGGCCTGCTGCTCTAGGACCAGGCGCTCGGCCGATTCCGCCCGGTCGCGATCGAGCTGTGCGCGCATGCGCTCGATCTCCAACCGGGCAAGCTCGCCGGACTTGGCCAGCTCCGACGTTAGGGCAGCGCGCTGCGATTCGCCGCGGCGCAGCGCGTCTTGGCGCTCCTGCTCCAAGGCATCCATTCGGGCCTTGAGCTCCGCTTCCAGTCGGCGGCGCTGGGCCTCGGTCTCCAGACCCTCCCGCTGGACGCGCTCCCGATACTCCGCCTGCAATGCCTGCTCCTTTTCCGCCAGCTCCCGAGCGGCCAGATGCAGGCGGCTCTCCAGGTCCTGCTCGGCCAGTCGGCGTTGCCGCTCGTGATCTTCCTCAAGCCGCACCTCTGCCAGGCGCAGCCCTTCCAGGGCCAGGCGCTGGCGCTCGGCCGCCTCCGCTGCCTGTCGCTCCAGTGTGCGCTGCTCGTCCTCGCGTGCGATGCGCAGCCGTTCGCGCTCGTGCTCGATCTGGTCGTCGGCGGTCTGCAAACGGCGCTGTACCAGCTCGTCCTGGTAGCGGCGCTCCCGCTCCAGTGCCGCGAGCTGCTCGCGCGCCTGATGGACGGTCTCCTGTCTGCGCCAAAACGAGTCGGGGTCGGACGCGAAGTCCCGATAGACCTCCGCAAACTCGAAGTGGTTGTGCCGATCCGGCCCGGTGCTCGGCTGGAACCCGGGTACCCGGTCGAAGACTCCATCCAGATAACGGTGCCATTGGTATTGGAGGGTCTCGTTGAAATAGAGCCGAACCGCTTTGGGCTCGAATGCCTTGAGCGCGATCAGCGAGAGAAACAGGATGGCCAGCAGTGCCTGGGATAGACCCTCCACCGACCTGAGATGGAAGGCGATCCGCTGCGGCCAGCCAAAGCGGACCCCGGGATAGCGTTGGCTGAACCGCTCCTGCTCGGACGCCAGATCCCGAGCGCGCAGGTCCGCGAGCAGCACCACCCGGGTGCCGATGGTGTCGGTGGGGATGTCGAGCCCGTATCGAGCGGCGAGCTCGGCGGGCGTCAGGGCAGCCAGCCGGGCCTGGAGCTCGGACTTCTCGGCGGTCGCCCGCACCAGGTCCCCGTCGATCTGGCGCAACGCGTCGGTGATCTCGCGCAGTCGCCGGTCGTTGGCCTCGCGGTTGGTCTCGCGCTCCCGGGCGAGCCGGTCGAGCCGCGCCTGGGCTGCGTCGCGGGCCTGCTCCGCGGCCCTGGCCTTGGTCCCATATCCCGCCGGGCGCCCCTCCAGCCCCTGGATCTGGGCGGCGAGCTCCGATGCATAGTCGCGGGCCGCGGCGCGCAGCGCCTCCAGGTCCTTGGCGGTCGCCTCCCCTTGGGCGGCGCTGCGTGCATCGAGCCGGGCCTGCTCGGACTTGAGCTCTGCCTGCCGCTGCCGCAGCTCCGCGATGGCTCGGTCAAGCTGCGCGGTCAGCTCGCTCTCCCGGGCACGGCGGGCCTGGGCGACCAGCGCCCGATAGCTCTCGGCCACCTCGTCGGAGCGAATCGCCTGGGTGAGGAAGGGGGCGGTGACGATGAGCGAGATCAAGACGATCGCCAGGCGCACGGCCACGCCGAACCACCACCGCAGCCGCTCCCCGGGGGTGGCCCCGGCGTGGGTGGGGTCCCCGCCCATGGTCGGGGGGACCGCCGCGCGCTCTGGACGCTCGGAGGTGACGAAGGAAACATCGACGATCCAGACGATCGCGAAGACGCCAACGAAGAAGATCGGTGCCAGCACCGCGGTCAGCCAGCCGCGCTCGCCCTCCGGCGCGAAATAACGGCTGACGGTCGCCCACACCGTGCCCTCGATCAGGGACATCAGAAAGACCACGGCCAGGGAGAAGACCAGCCACTGACGCACCGCTGGCGTCAGCATGCTGTCGCCGTAGGGTCTTAAGGTCGCCAAGGCCCAGAGACCCCGCCCGAACGGCCCTCCGGCAGCCCTTCCGCGCTGTTCCAAATCGTTCACGAATCGCCCTCGATTGTCCCGTCCCTGTCCACTGCATTCCCGCCGCGCGCTTCTTCGCGGCGATAGTGTAACCTGCGTTCGCCCTGGCGATGGGCCGGCAGCGCGCAGAACGGGCGCGTCTTCCGCGCGCCCGCGGCCGGCCCGGCCCAGCCCCCAAGTCCGCCAAACCGCAAACCTGTCGAGCCGCCCATGCAGCCTCCGGATTTCGCGACACTCCAGACCTTTGTCGTCGTGGTGGAGACCGGCAGCCTGAGCCGGGCGGCGCAGCGTCTGGAGACCACCACAGGGGCCGTGAGCCGGCGCATCGCGGCCTTGGAGCAGCGATTGGGTCTGAGGCTCCTCAACCGCAGCACCCGCAAGCTCAGTCTCACCGAGGCCGGGGAGCAGTACTTCGAGGACGCGGGCAATATCCTGCGCGCACTGTCCGACGCGGAGGACCGCGTCACCCATCTGAGCGACTCCCCGCGCGGCAACTTGCGGGTTGCCGCTCCACTGTCGTTCGGGGTGCGCGCTTTGGCCCCATTGCTGCCAGGGTTCTCGGTCCGTTATCCGGGGCTGCGGGTTTCGCTGGACCTGGACGACCGGGTGGTGGACCTGCTCGGCACCGGGGCCGATCTCGCCCTGCGTATCGGCCCGCTGGCGGACTCATCCCTGGTGGCCCGGCGTATCTGCGACTTTCGCCGCGTGATCTGCGCCGCCCCCGAGTATCTCGCCCGCCGCGGCGAGCCGGACCTTCCTGCGGACCTGGTGGGCCACGACTGCCTGCACTACAGCAACATTGCACTCAAGGACGAGTGGGCCTTCGGCGACGGCGAGGGTGGCATGCAAGTCGTCGAGGTGACCGGGCCGCTATGCGCCAACAATGGGGACGTGCTGCGCGGGGCGGCAGCGGGGGGCATGGGCATCTGCGCCCTGCCGGACTTCATCGCCGCCGAGGATCTGGCCGCGGGCCGGCTTAAATCGATCCTTGCGGGATATCCGGGACCGGTCTTGACCCTGTGGGCACTCTGGCCATCCAGGCGCTTCGTTCCGGCCAAGGTGCGGGTCTTTGTGGATCACCTGGCCGAGTCGCTGGCCCCCGCGGCAACAACGAAACGATGCGACGATTAGCGCGCTCGTGCGCAATCGGGCACCCGCGCTGGCGGGTGTCGGAAGGATGGCCGGCGGCTTCAGGCCGGGAGCGCGTCGCTGAGGTAGGGTCGGATCAGGTCCAGGATGGCCTGATGGATGCGGAGGTTGCCGCCGACCAGGTTGCCGGTGTCGATATAGCGGCTACCCCCGGAGAGGTCGGTGACAGTGCCGCCGGCCTCCGTGATCAGGAGCGCGCCAGCGGCCAGGTCCCAGGGGGCGAGCCCGATCTCCCAGAATCCGTCGGTGCGCCCGGCCGCAACATAGGCCAGATCCAGCGAGGCTGCGCCGGGGCGGCGCAAGCCGGCGGTGGCCTGGCTCATGGCCTTGAACATGCCCACGTAGTGATCGATGTGGCGCTGATCCCGGAAGGGGAAGCCGGTGCCGATCAAGGCACCGTCCAGCGATGTCCGGGCGGCAACCCGCAGGCGGCGGTCGTTCAGGTGGGCGCCCTCGCCGCGTGCAGCGGTGAACATCTCCTCGCGCAGTGGATCGTAGACCACCCCGCACTCGAGCTGGCCGCGGTGGCGCAGCGCGATGGAGACCGCGAATTGAGGGAATCCGTGGAGGTAATTGGTGGTGCCGTCCAGGGGGTCTATGACCCACTCGTACTCGCTGTCCCCCTGGTGTCCGCTCTCCTCGGCGAGGATGGCGTGGTGGGGGAAGCGGGCACGCAGCTCCTGGATGATGGCGGCCTCGGCGCTGCGGTCCACCTCGGTGACGAAGTCGTTGCGGCTCTTGGTCTCGACCTTAAGCGAGTCGACCCGGTCGAAGTAACGCAGGAGGATTTTTCCGGCCGAGCGAGCGGCGCGGACGGCGATGTTCAGGGTAGGGTTCATAGCGGGCACAATACCGGAAGCCCCGGCCATATCAAAGATTGACAATGCAGCGAGATTCTGAAGAAGTGGGTGCACCATGACAGAGCACGCACTAAACACACACGGGACACCAAGCCCACTGGAGCGCATCCGCCTGGTGCTGGTAGAGACCACCCACACCGGCAACATCGGTGCGACGGCCCGGGCCATGAAGACCATGGGTCTCTCCCGCCTCGACCTGGTCAACCCCCGCCAGCCCCCAGATGCGGAGGCCCTGGCCCGCGCATCCGGTGCGGACGACCTGATCGCGCGCGCCGGACGGCACCCTGACCTGACTGCGGCGCTCGCCGGCTGTCGCCTGGCAGCGGGTGCGAGCGCCCGGCTGCGCTCGGTGGATTGGCCCATCCTGGAGCCCCCGGAGGCGGCCCGGCTCCTGCTTGCGGAGGCCGCCCATGGCGACGTGGCCCTGGTGCTGGGGCGGGAGAGCTCGGGGCTCACCAACCAGGAGCTGGCCCGCTGCCAGTATCTGGTCCACATCCCAACCGACCCCGACTTCAGCTCGCTGAACGTCGCCGCCGCTGCCCAGGTGCTGGCCTACGAGATCCGCCGTGCCTGGCGGGAGGATCGGGGGGAGCGGCTTGCCGAGGTCCCTCGGGACCTGGCGACGCTGGACGACCTGGAGGGGTTCTACGGCCACTTGGAGGAGACCCTGACGGCGATCGGCTTCAGCGACCCGGAGCAGTCCAAACGGTTGCGCATGAGGCTGCGCCGACTCTTCAACCGGGCGCGTCCGGACCGGGTTGAGGTCAACATCCTGCGCGGGATCTTGAGCGCGGCCCAGGGGCGCAAGAGCCCCGACCGCTTCGGGCGTCCCGGCCAGGGGCGGGTTGCGGAGCCGGTGGATGGCCGCGTGGAGGGCGATCGGGGATGCAAGCCCGGCCCGGAGACGGGGCACGATCGGGACCCGTATCGCAACGGGGATCGGACGGGGGGCTCGCATGTTTGATCGCCTCCGCGAAGATATCGCCTGCGTCTTCGAGCGCGACCCTGCCGCCCGCACCGCCTTCGAGATCGTGACGACCTATCCGGGGCTGCACGCGGTCTTTGTCCACCGCGTCTCCTATTGGCTCTGGCGGCACAACTTCAAGTGGATCGCCCGGGTCCTCTCGAACGTCGCCCGGCTGTTCACCGGGATCGAGATCCACCCCGGGGCGGCGATCGGGCGGCGTTTCTTCATCGACCACGGCATGGGCGTGGTGATCGGCGAGACCGCAGTCATCGGCGACGACTGCACCCTCTACCACGGGGTCACTCTAGGCGGTACCACTTGGCAGAAGGGCAAGCGTCACCCCACCCTGGGGCGGGACGTGGTCGTGGGGGCAGGGGCCAAGGTCCTAGGCCCCATCGAGGTGGGTAATGGGGCGCGCATCGGCTCCAATGCGGTGGTGACCAAGACAGTGCCTGCGGGTGCCACGGTGGTCGGGGTCCCGGGCCGGGCGATCGGGCGAGAGCAGGACGCCGACTGCCGCCGTCGCGCGGACACCGCCGCCCGGATCGGTTTCGACGCCTATGGGGCGACGCGCGATGCGCCGGACCCGGTCGCCAACGCCATCAATCGGATGCTCGATCACATCCACCACATGGATCAGCGCCTGGAGGCGCTATCCCAGGCATTGGAGGCCCACGGGATCATGCACCACTTCGACCACGACGGGGACCTGGACTCGGTGGAGATCGAGTCCGATTCCCGGGCACCCGGCGCTGGGGCTCGGGGGACCGCCGATCCGCCTGGAGACCAGCCCGGTGCTTCAAGCCCGGCGAAAGCCCCCTGAAGCCGCAAGACATTAATTGATCGAGCCGGTGGGTTAACGTAAGATCTTAAGTATAAATCCCCACCTGGGACGGAGTTGGACATGAGACTGACTACCAAAGGCCGTTATGCGGTCACCGCCATGCTTGACCTGGCCCTCAACCAGGGACAAGGACCCATTGCACTGGCCGACATCGCCCAGCGTCAGGGGATCTCGCTCTCTTACCTGGAGCAGCTGTTTGCCAAGCTGCGCCGTCACTCGCTGGTGAGCAGCGTGCGCGGCCCCGGCGGCGGCTACAACCTGGCCCGTCAGGCAAGCGACATTCCAGTGGCCGAGGTGATCGCCGCGGTGGACGAGAGCGTGGACACCACCAAATGCAGCCGAGAGGGTAACTGCCACAACGGCGGACCCTGTCTGACGCACGAGCTCTGGCTGGACTTGAGCGATCGGATCTACGAATACCTCAACCGAATCACCCTTCAGCAACTGGTGGACCGGCGCGATACCCAATCCGGGTCGCGCGACGCCTGTGCCCCTTTGGGCATGGGTTTGGGCGCCCCTTTGAGCGAGCGCACCCCCGCGCCGGTCTGACTCCCGTTCCCGACCGGGCGTGCCGTCACTCCCAACGCCGATGCCCCGGGGCGGGGCATCGGCGGCCCCGTCGCCGCGGAGTCCGAGATGAAGCTTCCGATTTACATGGATTATTCGGCCACCACGCCGGTCGACCCGCGGGTGGTCGAGCGCATGTGTGCCTATCTCGCCATGGATGGGGCCTTCGGTAACCCGGCCTCGCGCTCGCATGCCTTCGGCTGGGCCGCCGAGGAGGCGGTGGAGGATGCCCGCAGTCGGGTCGCCGATCTGATCGGCGCGGACCCCAAGGAGATTGCCTGGACCTCCGGGGCCACCGAGTCCGACAATCTGGCCATCAAGGGCGCGGCCCATTTCTACCGCACTCGCGGTCGGCATCTGGTCACCGTCAAGACCGAGCACAAGGCGGTGCTCGATACCTGCCGCCAGTTGGAGCGGGAGGGGTTCGAGGTCACTTACCTGGACCCGGGGCCAGACGGTCTGATCGATCTGGACCGGCTGTCCGCCGCCATCCGCGACGACACCATCCTGGTCTCGGTGATGCATGTGAACAACGAGATCGGGGTCATCCAGGACATCGCCGCCATCGGCGACCTGACCCGCTCCCGGGGCGTGCTGTTCCATGTCGACGCAGCCCAGAGTGCGGGCAAGGTCCCGATCGACCTTCAAACCCTGCCGGTCGATCTGATGTCCTTCTCCGCCCATAAGGTCTACGGACCCAAGGGCATCGGCGCACTCTATGTTCGGCGCAAGCCGCGGGTTCGCCTCGAGGCTCAGATGCACGGGGGCGGGCACGAGCGGGGCCTGCGTTCCGGCACGCTGCCCACCCACCAGGTCGTCGGCATGGGGGAGGCATTCCGCATCGCCGGCCTGGAGATGGATGCGGAAAATGCCCGGCTGCTGACCCTGCGCCAACGGCTCTGGGACGGTCTCAAGGGTCTGGAGCAGGTGTTCCTGAACGGGGACGCACAGCGCCGTGTCGCCGGCAATCTCAATGTCAGCTTCGCCTTCGTGGAGGGCGAGTCCCTGATCATGGCGCTGAAAGACCTGGCTGTGTCCTCCGGGTCCGCCTGCACGTCCGCGAGTCTGGAGCCCAGCTATGTCCTGCGCGCCATCGGGCGCGAGGACGAGCTGGCCCATAGCTCCATCCGTTTCACCCTGGGGCGGTACTCCACGGCGGAGGAGGTCGACTACGCGATCGCCAAGATCCGCACCCAGGTGGAGCGCCTGCGCGTGCTCTCGCCGCTCTGGGAGATGTATAAAGACGGCGTAGACTTGAAGTCCGTGCAATGGGTGGGGCACTGAGCTCGCAGCGACCGAGGTACGACGACATGGCATATAGCGACAAGGTCCTGGACCACTACGAAAACCCCCGCAACGTGGGCGCCTTCGACAAGGACGACCCGAGCGTGGGCACCGGCATGGTCGGCGCCCCCGCCTGCGGGGACGTGATGCGGCTCCAGATCAAGGTGAACGACGCAGGGGTCATCGAGGACGCCCGATTCAAGACCTATGGCTGCGGCTCGGCCATCGCCTCCAGCAGCCTGCTCACCGAATGGGTGAAAGGCAAGACCCTCGACGAGGCGCGCCAGATCAAAAACCAGGAGATCGCCGACGAGCTTGCACTGCCCCCGGTGAAGGTGCACTGCTCGGTGCTGGCCGAGGGCGCCATCAAGGCCGCGCTCGACGACTACGCGTCCAAGCGCAGGGGGGACTAGGCAGCCGGCTTGTTGCGCCCCGCGATCCGGTGCTGTCCGCCCCGTTCCTGCGGAGCGAATGGGGCCGGTTCGGCTCTCAGTCTTGCCTTGCGCATCCCGATGGGCCTAGCATTTGCGTCCCCTGGACGGCGCGGCTCGCAGGCTGCGCCCCCAGCTATCGGGACCTAAGCCTGGAGGATGCCCTATGGCCGTCTCCTTCACACCCGCCGCGGCCGACCATGCGGCGCGGTTTCTCGCCAAGCTCGGCAAGTGGATCGGATTCCGCCATGCCTGCGGCTGCGGCGAGCGCGTCAACGTCTAGCCCCCGAGCCTCCCGTGCATACCTCCTTGCTGGACTTTTCCAAAAACTATTTCGAGCTGTTCGGCCTGCCGCTCGGCTTCGCGGTGGACGCCAAGCGTCTGGCGGAGCGTTATCGGGCCTTGCAGGCGGTGACCCACCCGGACCGGTACGCCGTGTCGGCGGACCACGAGAAGCGGGTCTCGCTCCATGCCTCGACCCAGGTCAACGAGGCCTACCGAACACTCAAGGACCCCCTGGCCCGGGCCAAATACCTGTTGGAGCTCCATACCGGGGACCCGGGGACGGATAGCGACACGAGCAAGGACGGGGCCTTCCTGATGGAGCAGATGGAGCTGCGCGAGACCCTGGCCGAGGCCCGCAACAGCCCGAGCCCGGGCGCTTCCGTGGCCCGTGTCCTCACCCACCTTGCCGAGCAGAGCGCGGCCCTGGACAAGGAGCTTGCGGGCCTGTTTGCGGAGCCCTCCGAAGACAACCTGGCGGCCGCCCGGGAGATTGTGCGCAAGCTCCTGTTCCTGGATAAGTGTCGTCGCGACGCGGAGGAGCTGGAGACCGAGCTGGTGTGTCGGTTCTGAGGCCAACATGGCGCCCATACAGATCGCCGAGCCCGGCCAGCCGGCCGCCCCGCATCGACACCGTCTGGCCGCGGGTATCGACCTGGGTACCACCAACTCGTTGGTGGCGAGCGTCCATAAACTGGTCCCGGAGACCCTCCCGGACGCGCAGGGTCGACACCTGCTCCCCTCTGTGGTGCGCTTTCTGCCGGACGGCTCGCCGGTGGTGGGCTGGGAGGCCAGAGAGGCTGCGGCTGACGACCCGCTCAATACCATCGTCTCGGCCAAGCGCCTGATCGGACGCGGTATCGCAGACATCCAGACACTCGGCGGGCGTCTCCCCTATACCTTCGTAGGGACCGACGCGGCGGTGCCGCGTATCCGCACCGTAGGCGGAGATCTGACCCCGGTGGAGGTCTCGGCGGAGATCCTGCGCACCCTGGCCCGGCGTGCCGAGGGTGCCTTCGGCGGCCCACTGACCGGGGTTGTCGTCACGGTGCCTGCCTATTTCGACGACGCCCAGCGCCAGGCGACCAAAGACGCGGCCACACTGGCCGGGGTCAAGGTCCTGCGGCTGCTCGCCGAGCCCACTGCCGCCGCTGTCGCCTATGGGCTGGACCGGGGGAGCGAGGGGGTGCATGCAGTCTACGATTTTGGGGGAGGTACCTTCGATATCTCCATCCTGCGTCTGAGCCGCGGGGTCTTCGAGGTTCTGGCAGCCGGGGGTGACTCGGCCCTGGGGGGGGACGATCTGGACCGGGCGGTCGCGCTCTGGGCCATGGGAAAGGCGGGGATCGGGTCTGACGCTGACCATAAGACCTTGCGGCGGACTATGCAGGCGGCCTGTGCCGCTAAGGAACGCCTAAGCGTTTCCGAGAGCGCCGAGATCGCACTCCCCCTGCCGGACGGTCGATCCTGGACCGGGACCCTGGATCGGGCCACCTTCGAGTCCCTGGTCGACCCACTGATCGCTCGCTCCATCGCCGCCTGCAGGCGCGCGTTGCGCGACGCTCGGGTGACGCCGGCCGAGATCGAGGCCGTGGTCCTGGTGGGCGGCTCCACCCGGGTGCCGCGGGTGCGCGAGCGGGTGGCCGAGCTCTTCGGTCGCGAGCCGCTCGCCGGCATCGATCCGGACCGAGTGGTGGCCATCGGGGCGGCGATTCAGGCCGATCTGCTGGCCGGTAACCGTCCCGGCGACGACCTGCTGCTCCTGGACGTGATCCCACTGTCTTTGGGGATCGAGACCATGGGCGGGATGGTAGAGCGGCTGATCCAGCGCAACACCACCATCCCGGTGGCCCGTGCCCAGGAATTCACCACTTTCAAGGACGGCCAGACTGCCATCGCTATCCATGTGCTCCAGGGCGAGCGGGATCTGGTGGACCATTGCCGCTCGCTCGCCCGTTTCGAGCTGCGCGGCATCCCGCCCATGGTGGCGGGCGCGGCGCGCATCCGGGTCGCCTTCGAGATCGATGCGGACGGGCTGCTGCGGGTGAGTGCCACCGAGCGTGCGAGCGGTACCAGCGCCCGGGTCGAGGTCAAGCCATCCTATGGCCTGGGCGAGGGAGAGATCGAGGCTATGCTGCGCGACTCCCGCAGTCATGCCGGGGAGGACCAGATGACCCGGCGGCTGCGCGAGGAGCGGCTGGAGGCCGAGCGTGTCGTCGCGGCACTGCGCGCAGCCCTGACCCGGGACGGGGAAGCGCTGCTCGCCCCCGACGAGCGCGCCCGGGTGGACGAGGCGCTGGAGCGGCTCTTGGCCACCCTGGGGCGCAACGACGCATTCGTCATCCGCAAGGGCGTTAAGGCCCTGGAGCGTGCCACCGCCTTCTATGTGGAGCGGCGTATGAACCGCACTCTCCAGGCTGCCATGGCCGGACATGGGGCCGGCGACTTCATCTCCCCGACGAGCAACGATTGATGCCGCGCCTAACCTTTCTGCCGCACCCGAGCATCTGCCCTGCGGGTGCGGTCGTCGATGCAGAGCCCGGGGCAAGCATCTGCGACGCAGCGCTTGCCCACGGGATCGAGATCGAGCACGCCTGCGACCGCGCTTGCGCCTGCACCACCTGCCACGTCATCGTGCGTCAGGGCTACGCCTCGCTCGCCCCCGCCGACGAGTGGGAGGAAGACCTGTTGGACCGCGCCTGGGGCCTGGAGCCGCAGTCGCGCTTAAGCTGCCAGGCACGGGTGGGGGAGGTCGACCTAACGGTCGAGATCCCGCGCTATACCGTCAATATGGTCTCCGAGCGGAGATGACCGATGGGCATGAAATGGACCGACACCCGGGCGATCGCCATCGCGCTCGATGAGGCGCACCCGGAGGCGAACCCGCGCTTTCTCAACTTCGTGGACCTGCGCGCCTGGGTCGTGGGGCTCGACGGCTTTGCGGACGACCCGGAGCGCGCCGGCGAGAAGGTCCTCGAGGCGATCCAACTGGCCTGGATCGAAGAGCGGGAATAGCGGCTCGGTTGGGGGCTGCGCGCCCCCAAGGCTCAGCACTGCTCCCAGGGCAGTCCGCGAAAGCGCCAGCCGCCGGTGCTGCTCCTATGGTGCTGGTCGTCCAGGTCGCCCTCGAACCCCTCGTCCACATGGTAGACCGAGCGCAGCCCGTCCTTCATCAGGGCCTTACCCGCCTCCAGCGAGCGTTTGCCGCTGCGGCAGATCAGGATCACCGGGGAGCAGGGGCTGTCCGGGTCGCAGACGACCCCGCCCAGGAGCAGCTTGCGGATCTCGGTGTTGAAATGGGGGTTCACCACCCAGTCCGGCTCGTCGATCCAGGGGACATGGACCGCTCCCTTGGGGTGGCCCACAAACAGAAATTCCATGGACGAGCGGATATCCACCAGGACTGCCTGGGGGTGCTCCTCCAGCATCCGCAGCGCCTCTTCGGGGGTTAGACTCTTGGGGTGCTCATCGCTCACGGGCGGTAACCTCTCTTGGCGGTCGATTCTTTAGTATTTCGGTTGCTGCGCCGACTGCGCAGAACCGACAGTGTAGCAAGCGGCCCCGGCCGCGCGGCGATAGGAGCAAGGCCCGTGGCGGAGAGCGAGAGAGTCGGCAGGCGCCCATTGGGCGTTCGGGTCAAGGACGCAATCGCCCATTGGGCGGTTCGGCTCCTGGCGCGTCTGCCGCTCGCAGCGGTCCATCGTCTGGGCACTGGGCTCGGGTGGCTATTCTGTCGTATCCCCAATCGGCAGCGCCGCAACGCACTGATCAACATCGGTCTATGTCTGCCTCAGTTGAGCCGGGAGGAGCAGTTGCGGTTGCGCGACGCCAATCTCGCCCAGCTCGCACGCACCTATCTGGAGATCGGTTATCTCTGGCTGCGCCCCTTGGAGCAGGTGTTCGCCCAGGTGCGGGAGGTCAGCGGGGCCGAGCATCTGCAACGGCCCCCCGGCAAGGGGCTCATCGTCCTGTCGCCCCACATCGGCGCCTGGGAGCTCGCCGGCCAGCACCTCACGCGCCAGGGACCCACGGCTATCTTCTACAAGCCACAGAAATATCTGGACGACCTGATTCTGGCCGCCCGCAGGCGCAACGGTGCAACCCTGGCCCCCATCACGGCCAAGGGCATCAGGGTCCTGGTCCAGGCACTCGAGCGGGGGGATTATGTGGGCATCCTGCCCGACCAGGAGCCCAAGGCAGACAAAGGGGCGGTCTTCGCCCCGTTGTTCGGCACCCCCGCCTTCACCATGTTGCTGGTCAACCGGCTCGCCCGGCGCACCGGGGCACCGGTGATCTTCATGTTCGCCGAGCGACTGCCGGACTGCGCGGGTTTCCGCATCCACTGCATCCCGGCACCCGAAGGTATAGACAGCGACGACGACGGGGTGGCCGCGGCGGCACTCAACCGGGGAATCGAGCAATGCGTACTGACCTGCCCGGACCAATATGTTTGGTCCTACAAGCGCTATCGCCGCCGGCCTCCCGGGGCGCCCAAGATCTATACCGGAGCGCTTGCGGACTCGGCCGTCTTCGCACTGATCGAGCGGATTCGCGGCCCGGTCTGACGATGAGCCGGACTCGGCGACTGCCGACGACGACCGCCCGATCGCCGCTGTCGAGTTTGACCGTCGCCGTGCTTGCAATCATCCTCTGCGGCGCACTCGCACCCGCTCGCGGCGAGATCTACAAATGGACCGACGCGCAGGGCACGATGCACTTCTCCGACCAGCCCCCGCCGGAGGGGACCGCCGAGCGGGTCGAGATCCGAGCAGCCCAAGCCCCCGCAGTCCGGCCCCCGGGGGTCGACGCAACCCCTGGACTGGCAGTCGATCAGCCGGCGGCAGCGGCCCCCGAGTCCAAGCGGGTGGTGATGTACGGTGCCCAGTGGTGCGGCTACTGCAAGCAGGCGCGCAGCTATTTCGCTTCCCACAACGTGCCCTATACCGAGCGTGACATCGACCGGAGTCCGGCCGCACGCCAGGAATTCGAGCGCTTGGGCGGTGGGGGGGTTCCACTGATCCTGGTCGGCGAGGCGCGACTGCAAGGGTTTTCGAAGGGTGGGTTCGAGCGGCTCTACAACCAGTGAGGCGGGGGCTGGCCGGCGAGAGCGCTGAGCCAATAGACCGGAGCCGATGTAACAACGATCGACGACCAGGAAGGGCGCTTCCTGAGACATCCAGGTCCAGCTCCAGCGATTCGAGATCGACACCACCGAGATCAAGTCGCTGGCGCGGCGCCCGGGGCCGGGGCCGATCTTCGCCACCATTCAGAAATATTCGCGACTCGGATATTGCAGACGACGCACCGCGGACGGCGAACAACTTGCCGGTCGGAGCCGCTGTCTTGACCGAACTGTTACCCGAGTGCCGCGAGCGCCGACTCGACCCACCCGAAGCCGATCCGCTCCTGCTCCAGGCGCACCCGCTCGCCGAGCCGGTTGTCCCGAAGATCGTCGTAGAGGGCCAGCTCCTCGGGGGTGAGCCGGGCGAGGTCGCGGGAGGCGGGTGTCTCTTCCTCGACCCACTGGGTCCGGAACTGTAGCAAGGTGTCGCGATCCATGAGGAAGGAGGCGGCGTCCGGCCAATGGGCCCGCAATTGGTCGAGGATGGCGAATCCGTGGGTGTCGATGTCGCCCCAATAATGGATACTGCAGCAGGCGAGCCACTCGGCTCGGGCCAACACCTCGAAACCGTAGCCGGCGCCGAAGAGGACCAGACTGTCCCGAACCTGTGGAAAGGCGAGGAAGTTAACTTCGTTTTCGGTAACGAAGACGCGGGAGACCTGGGGAGCGAGCCTTGCGAAGCTCGCCGCGTCGAGGGCGATGTCCTGATCGCCCCCGGTCGGCAGCAGCGCGCGCTCGGGGTCGAGGATGCGAAAGCGCACGCGTTGGGGCTTGTCCCGAAAGCCATAGCGCAGGGCAAATCGACCGACTCCGGCGTAGCGGGCGTCGATGGCATCGCAGGGCAGGGCCAAGTCCAGGAGCTCGGCGAGCGTGCTGCGATGCGACTCGATGAGCTTGGTGTGCACCCCGGCGAGATCGACTTGGCGCAGATAAATGCCGGGCCTGGGGTGGATCTGCAGCCAGTGGATGATCGACAGCAGCCGCGGCCAGTCCCCGGCGAGCTCAAGTGCGCGCAGCGGCCTCCTGGCGAGCCAGTCCAGCAGGGCGGGCTCGCATACCCGTGTCTGCTCCAGGATCCCACGGAAGTGCGCAACCTCTCGCCGTTTGCCGATCCAAGCCAGTGCATCGTCCTGGGTATCGATCCAGATCCCGCTTGGGACCCTATTCTGTCCCAAGACCCGATGGCGGATCTCGCGGGTCTCCAGGCGGCAATGGGACAGGGAAGCGAGCTCCGCGATCCAGGTGCGAACCGCGTCGAAGCGGTCGCTCAGCTCGCTGGAGGCGGGACCCTTGAAATTCAGTCGCCGAGGAAACAGGGCCGTGCCATCGACCATGCTGGCGAGGATCTCGCCGCGGTCCCAAAGCCGCTGCACTTGGGCGCGCACGTCGGCGGCTCGCGTCCAGGTCACGAGGCCGCTCGCTCCTTCTCGGCGCGATATTCCTCGATGGTCAGGTTGCGCAGCTTCGAGTCGCGTCCGTCCTCGTTCTGTACGAATCCGACGCTGGAAACGTATGGCTCGATGATGTGGATCTTCTGCAGCGGCGTGACGATCAGCAGCTGCAGATTGAGCTGCTCGAAGAGCCTGAGTCCATAATGAGCCGATTCGTCCGAACCGCGTGCGAATGCCTCGTCGATCACGACGAAACGGAAGGTGCGGGAGCGCACCGCGCCCCATTCCAGGCCGAATTGATAGGCCAGGCTGGCGGCCAGGATGGTGTAGGCGAGCTTCTCCTTCTGACCCCCGGATTTGCCGCCGGAGTCCGAGTAGTGCTCGTACTCGGAGTCGTCCTCGCGCCAGCGCTCGCTGGCGGCGAAGACGAACCAGTTGCGCACATCGGTGACCTTGAGAGTCCAGCGCCGGTCCTGCTCGGATTGGCCCTCCCGTCCGCGGAAGCGCTCGATGATGTGCTTGACCTGGAGGAACTTGGCCTCCGAGTACTGAGTATCGTCCGAGCCGGTCAGGGTGCCCTCGGTGCAGGTGCGCAGCTCGGTCTGGAAGTCGCGGATGTCCGCGTCCGGCGTGGGCTGTGCCTCTAGCACGATATAGCGCCCGGGGTTGTAGTCGATCTGGTTGAGCGATTGGTTGATGCGGGCGATACGCTCCTTGATGGTCTCCCGCTCCCGGGCCAACTGCGATTGGAAATTCGCCACTTCTCGGATGGTGTTTTCGTTGAGCAGCTCTTTGAACCGCGCCTCGAAGCGGGGCAGGTCGTCGGCGGCCAGCTTGTCCAGCATGGCCCGGTATTCGTGCGCCGACTCGATCGAGACGTCGACCTCCTGCGTGTCTAGGGGATAGGCGGTGCAATAGGCGCGCATCCCGTCGATGATCTTGTCGCGCAGACGCCTGAGCCGCTGATCTTCGGCATCGATTCGCGTCTGTAGCCAATCGCGCAGCTCGCGCTCCCGGTTGTCGCAGGACTCGACCGTGAGCTGATGCTCCCCCAGCGCCTCGGCACGCATGGCATCGAGCCGTTCGAATCGATCGGCCAGCGAGCCCTGTGCCGGATCATGGAGCAGCGCTCGGGTCTGCTCCTGCAGCGACTGGGCATCTGCGAGTTTTTGCTCGGTCTTCGAGCGTTTGTCCCGGTGCTCGGCGAGCTGCTTTTCCGTGGCCTGCCGTGTGGCGATCAGCTCGCCGAGCCGGATGCCGAGTGTCTTCAGGATATCGGACGCGGCCTCCAGTTGGTGCTTCTCCGCTTGCAGTCGTGCGATCTCCGCGGCGAGCGACTGCCAGTCTAGTTCCTGGAAGTCCCCGTATTCGTCGAGCTTGGAGAGTGCATCCAGCTTGGCCTTGATGGAGTCGTGCTGCGTCTGCAATGCGGCGATGTGGGCTCCGGAATCGGCCAGGCGTGTTGCCAATTGGTGCGCCTTGGACTCGAGTGCGGCGATCTTGGCGGCATTGGTCCAACCCAGGACATAACGCCCGCGGTCGTCGATGCGGTGCCGATCGTCCTTCTCGTGGCGCTCGCCCGGGGTCTTGATCTGTCCGGCGCGCGTGATGGCGCGCGTCTCGCGGCGGAACTGCTCGGGGGTGACGCAGCAGGCCAGGTCGAAGCGATGCGCCAGCTCCCGCTCCACCCAGTCGTAGAAGGGCGAATCCGGCTTGACGGCGAGCTTGCGGGCCAGTGAGTCGCGATGCAGGCTTGCCGTGTCCGTTCTGCCGCCTGGGCGGACGCGGAAAAAGACGAGCCGGCCCCGCAGATGGGTGCGGTCGATCCACTCGGTCACGCGGGGATAGTGGGTGTCGGGGACCAGCAAGGAGAGGCCGAAACTGCGCAAGGCCCGCTCGGCGGCCCCTTCCCAGTCCCGCTCGTCCTCGCGGACCTGGATCAGCTCGCCGGCGAACGGCATGTCGTCCTCGGCAATGGCCAATGCGCGGCAGAGGCCGGTACGCATGCCGATCTGCTCGCCGGGGATATTGCTGCGCCGGGCCTTGAGGCTCTCGATCTCGGCGGACAGCTCGTCGTGCTCGCGGCGGCCCTGGAGAAAGGCCACGTTCTCCTCTGTGAGGCTGTTCTGGACCTCCGCCTCCCGTCCCCGCGCTTCCTCCGTCATGGCCGCGAAACCCAGGCGCTGGACAAGGAAGCCCTCCGACTCCGCGGCAGGGATCAGGCCGATTCCCCGGACCAGCTCGGCATAGCGCTCCGCCCTTCGTTCCCGGCGCTGGCGCTCCCCCGCTTTGGTGCGAATGGTCTCCGACAGCCGCTCGATCCGGTCGCCGCCGTTGTCGGCGATCTGGCGTTTGAGGTCGGACTCTTCGGCGCGCTGCCCCTCGGCGAGCTCCTCCAGACGCCTGACCTGCAGATCTTGGCGGGCCCATTCCTCGCCGAGTCCGGCGATACGCCGCTCGATCAATCCGAGCTTGATCCCGGCGAAATAGGGCCGCAGGGCCTCGCGGCAGGCGCGCAGGGTCTCGTGGTCGGCGCTCAAGCTCGCGTGACGGTCGCAATCGGCCACCAGCGGGGTGAGCAGCCCCACCTGGCGCTTGGCCTTGAGGACGGCCTCGTGGGCACGGTTGAGGTCGTCGAAGTGGCCGATCAGTGCGGCGATGCGGGGGGCGACCTCGAACGGCTCCAGCATATGGCTGCGCACGAAGTCGGTGAGGTTGCCGACCGATCTCATGGAGACCGTCTGGTGGAACAGCTCCAGGGCCTGCTCGTTGTCGATCCCGAAGCGTCGGCGGAACCAGGCGCCATAGGGCGGAAAGCTCTCGAAGACCTCCGCCCCCGAGCCACGCAACCGCTTGCGCAGCGCGGAGATCTCCGGTCCGAAGCGGGAGAAGTGCTCGGAGATGGACAGTGCGCGCTCGGCGGCGACGAAAAAGCGCGCGGGCTGGCCCTACAGCTCCTTCATCCAGAAGACCTGTGCCAGGGTGACCGTTTGGTCGTAGCCGGCGTTGTGGAAGGTCCCCAGGATGACCGAATAGCTAGTGTGGTCCCGCAGGGCCACGGGCTTGGCGGCCCCGCTCGTCTCGTTGCGCTCGGACTTGTAATGGCCGAGGACATAGGATCGCAGCGACCGCTCCTTGCTGTCCGCACCGGCCGCCTTGTTGTACGCGACCCGCTGGGCCGGCACCAGGAGTGTGGTGATCGCATCCACCAGGGTGGATTTCCCCGACCCGATATCGCCGGTGAGGAGCGCATTGCGGCCATCGGGCTTGAGGGTCCAGACCCGCTTGTCGAAGGTCCCCCAGTTGAAGACCTCCAGTCGATGGAGCCGAAAGCCGGAGAGCGTGTCGTCTCCCGTGAAGTCCAGATCAAGGGATTGCAGCTCATTCATTGGCGGTCGCCCTCGGTCCTGTGTGCAGCTGCACCCGATAGGACTCCAGGCGCCGGTCGAATTCCGCCAGCCATTGGGCATCGACGAATGCCTTGAGGATGCGGCGGACCTCGAATGCGGCCGGGGCCGCGGACGGTCCGCTGGCGGTCGACTTCAGGCGGCGCAAGAACCCCAGCTCAACCACCTTGTTGATGTGCGTGTCCACCTGGTCGATCAGTCTGGCCTCGTTGGTGCTGTCCGGCAGAAAGACCCGGATCAGGTCGACGATCGACTCCCGGGACAGGACCAGACGGCTGTCCCCGCCGGCCGCATCGAACTCGGCCAGCTTTTTGCGCAGCAGTGCCAGGAGCAGGCTGACCGGGAACGACAGGGGGCGCCGGGCGACCAGCCGGGGGATCGGCGCTGCGGTGTCCTCGATCGCATCGGCGCGGGAGCGCAGGAAGGCATAGCCCTCGGCCTCGTCCAGCACCAGCTCCAGGCCCAGCACGGCCACATAATCGCGCACCCGTGCCTGGAGATTGACGAGCGAATTCCACAGCCCCGCGTCGGACTCCTGGTAGATCACCCCCTTGAGCAAGGGTACGACCAGGGCGGAGAGTCCCCCGGCCGTCGAGGTTTCTGGGCCCTCCGGGGCCGCGTTGTCCTGTCGTTCCGACACCGTCACCTCACGAAGATAACGCGCGGTAGGCGCGCCTGTTTGGGTCGATCGCGTCCGTCGCTGCCCCGGCCGGACCAGACGATAACGTCGTCGGTTTCCTCGTCGACCAGCGTCTTGAACGAATCCCCAGCCAATTGCAGATAGGCGACCAGCTCGGCCAGGCCCTGCTGCAAGGGATCCAGGGCGCAGATCTCGGCTAGGGTGACCTGAGACCGCTCCTGCAAGGCATGCCGGATCTGTCGCGCCAGCCGCGCCTTATCGACCACGACCTGGGAGAACAGCGCCCCGGCATCCAGGTCCCCATCGCCGGCCTCCAGGGTCAGATCGGCGATCAGCGGCTTGAGCGGCGGGGTATAGAGCGGGCGCTCCATCGGCAGGTCGATGGTCGCGGCGGTGTCGGCAATCGTCATCGTCTCGCCCGCAGGCGGGGCGGCGCGCAGGGCCAGTGCCTTGGACTCGATCCCGTGCAGGATGTCCATGATCCGGCGATTCTCGAGCCATGCCTGGTCGTCCAGAAAGCGGCGCAGCTGCTGGGAGAGCTGGGCCACGGTGCGCTGGGCGTGCTCGCCGGCCTCCAGCCAATCGTAATGGAGCCGGCGGGTGCGCGGATTGGGATCGAGCTCGATCACCGGGGGCAGGGCCAGCACCCCTTCCAACAGGCGGGTCAGCTCGTCCTGGCGGTCGCTGGACATCAGAAAGTCCCAGAAGGCGCGGAAGCTCCGGCCCTGGTCGGAGTCGGCAATCGCATCCCGCTCGCCCATGATCTGTTCCAATAGATTGCCCTTGCCCCCCTCCCAGAGCGCGATGCGCTCGCGAACCCGCCGATCCAGGAGCCGGAAGTTGTGCTCCACCTCGCGGAAATCGGAGAGCAGCTCGCGCGCTAGGGCGATGAACTGCTGGAACCGATCCTTCACCGCCGTGTCGTCCAGCAGGGGGATGTCTCCGGCCTGGATGCGCGCGATCTCGGCGTCGATCGCATCGCGACGCTTGTGCAGCTCCGCGATGCGCGTCTGGGGGTCGGTCTCGCTGCCCTCGCTCATCTGTTTGAGCAGCTGAAACAGGGTCAAGAGCCTGGATTCGGTGCCGACGAATGCGCGTTCGGTCAGGGTCCCGAGCCAGGCGATGGCCTTCTCCGCCGCCGGGGTCAGGTCGAAATGGGGCTCGTCGGACCCCGGCGGATAGTACTTGCGCAGCCAGCCCTTGTCGTTGGCCGCCCAGTCGTTGAGATAGTCCAGTGCGGGTTTGGGGAAGTGCTCCGGACCCAGGCGCTCGCGCAGGGCGAAGAGCGCGTCCTCCAATGCCTCGGCCAGATCCGCCGCGCTTTGACCGCGCACATTCGGTGCGATGAATGCCTGCTGAAGAAAGCTCGCCACCAGGGGCGCATGGGGGGAGTTGAGCAGCCGCCAGGCCGGGTGGCTCTGCCGCAGCAGCTCGAGTGTGGCGTGGTCGAGGCTCAAGGGCTGGGCTCGGTGTCGGAGCGATCAAGTTGACTTACGATGTTACAATAGACTGCTCGACTTGCTCCGATGCGATCGGCCAGAGTCGATTTTATGGAGAGCCCGATGCGCGTACCTCGAATGTCCCTGTGTATCCCGTCAGCCCTGTCGATTGCCCTTGCCGCCTGCCCGGTTCAGGCGGGGAGCAAGGGCGGCGGTTGGAGCACGATCGGCGGTAGCGGGCATTCCGGCGAGCGTCAGGAGGGTCTCTACGACAGTGGGGGCAAAGACCGCCCCTCCGGGTATTGGGTGCCCGGGCAGCGGCCGGACTATCGGTGGGGCTCGGATTACCCCTCGCCTCCCGATCGGGATCCGCGCGATCGGGACAGGGAGCGGTGCGGCGGGTCTTCAGACCGCCGACACCGCTGAGACCGCATGCGCCCGTCAGCGGATGTGGGATGGCTCGTCCTTCATCAGGTAGGCCTCTTCTTCCGGGCTTAACTCCACCTCGTCGAATCCGGTCAGCATGGGGGTTACATGCTCCCGGAATGAGTGCCCGATGGTCAGCATGTAGACGTGGATAATTACGAAGGCGAGGATCGCGTAGGCGGTGGCGGTGTGGATCAATGCCACCCACTCCAGCCAGACGGCCGCGTTGGGGCTGTCGCCCCAGGCGAAGTAGAACAGATAGGCGAGTCCGGAGACCCAGATTGCCGGGAAGAGCACCGACTTGAGCACCAGATACGCCATGGCCTGGAGCGGGTTGTGCTTGCGCCAGAACGCCTTGCGGTAAGGGTGACGCTCGCCCAAGAAGATCCCGTAGGAATAGAAGCGCACCACCTGTCCCAGCCCGTTGGCGGTCGGCAGGTAGTGCTTGAAGTTTCCGGTGGTGAATAGCCAGAAAGTGGCGAGTATCCACAGTGCAAGCAGCGTCAATGCGGCCAGGGTGTGGATTGTGACCGCAAGGTCGAAGTCGATCCACTCGACTAGCCCATGGATCGCGAACCCGGTGATCAGCATGGTGACGATCAGGGCCATTTGTGACCAGTGCCAGAAGCGCTCGAAGCGCGTATAGATCATGACCGGACGCGTGCTCATGACTGGCTCCCCCCAGTGCTACCCTTATTGTTTCCGCCAGTGCCGCTCTCGTCGCGGGACCTGCGATGGATCACCCGGCGCATCGCGCCATGGGCCAGCGTGCCGCCGACCGTGCCGAAAATCAGGATCATGCCTGCCATATCGATCCAGGGGTTACGGTCCCGTCCCGGCAGGTACATGCCCTTGACCTCGGCCAGTCGCCCGTTCTCGGCGTGGCAGTCGCGGCAGGCCAGCGCGTCCTCCTTGGGGGCGACCATGTGGGTAATGGGCCAGTAAGAGACAGTCTCCAGGAATCCGTACTGGCCCGAGTAGTCGAGCCCGAAGTCTTTCATGCCGCGGGCGATTGCCTTGCCCATGTCGTAGTTGCCCCAGTAGGCGTCCTCGTCGTCGCCCCACAGGTGCGTATAGACCAGGGTGCCGTTGCCCGTATCGAACGGCTGCCAGGTGTGCATCGCCTTGAAGGGCCAGATGCGCGAGCGCCCGTCGAAGCGGGAGCCCCCGAAGGAGTTGATCGGGATGGGCTGCCGGTTCATGTCGAAGTGGGTATCGACGGTGGTATAGCGCATCTGGCCGTCGAACCAAGCGTATTCGGGGACGACGTTCTCTGCATAGCCGAAGCTGCCTTTGATGGACTTATAGGTGTGGCGCTCCTCCCCGTTGCTCTGGACATAGCCCTCCTCATGGTAGCCCTCGCCGTCCTTTGTGCGCCCGGCGGTGCGCCAGTCCCAGTCCATCACGGTGGCGACCCCGCCGCGGGCAAACTCCGGGATGTGGCAGGTCTGGCAGGCGACCGAGGCGACATGGTGGTTGAGCTTGCGGTGCTTGACCGAGCCCGACTGGTGCGGGGCGGTGCCGTGGCAGGACTCGCAGGTAGTCACGTCGCGGCGCTCGCCGGGCTTGCCCTGGCCTTTCTCGTCCTTGGCGATGATCTGGTAGCGGCTGCCGGAGAACAGATGGTCCTTGGTCACATGGCAGTTGGTGCAGGCGAAGTTCAGCCCCTGGGGGGACATGTGCACATCGAGGCTGCGCGGCGGCTCGGTCAAGGCGGAGGATAGGTCGCCGTGCTTGACGTTGTCTCCGCCGCCGCCGTTGAAATGGCAGGCCCCGCAGTTGGCGCGCTTGGGTAAACCCACCCGCTGGGCGACCAGGTTGAGATCGATGGGCTTCATCCCCTCGAACATCACTGCGCAGGCTTTGTTGCCGCCGCTGTTGGGGGTCTTGTAATAGGTCCCGGTACTGTCGTGGCAGATCAGGCAATCGATGTTGTTTTCGTTGCCGAAATCGAAGCCCTCGTCCTTCCAGCCGTAGCCCGCGTGGCATTGGGCGCACATGCCCTCGTTGCCCCGGGCATTGGTGCAGAAGTTGTTGACCAAGTAGCGTTTTCCGAGCTGTTGACCGGTGACCGGGTTCTTATAGTCCCAGGTCCAGTGGACGTTCTTCATGAAGTGCTTGCCGGTCTCGGTGTGGCAATCGAGACAGGCGCGGGTCACCTCCGGACCGGAGGCGAAGGGCTTCTTCAGGGACTCGAATTTGGTGTGGTCGGCGGTGCCTCCGGTCAAAGGACCGGACACCTCTGGTGCGGGCTCGTCCGCCTTGATCGGCGGGGTGGGCCAATTGTCGCGGGCGGGGGCGGTGCCCGGGGGCACCAGGGTCAGGGCAAGCGCCAAGACGCGCAAATGGCCCAGCAGGCGGCGCATGGCTGTACTCCTCAAGGTCGCGGACAGGAACAAGACCCGGTAGAGGTACAGCGGCCGGGGTCGACGGCGCGCGAGGATGCCTAACTTGGGCCCGCTGCGCGATGACTATTCGCAATCGCTCGGTGCGGTCGGTCCGTCATGTGCCGCGCGTTGACGGCCCGCGTTGGCCGCAAGACACTAGCGTGCCTTCGTCTTCCGGCCCTCGGAGTGCCCTGCTTTGGAACGTCTGATCGAACGTTTGCTGTTTTCGAGCCGCTGGCTCCTTGCCCCGATCTATCTCGGGTTGTCGCTCACCCTGGTGGTGCTAGGCGTCAAGTTCTTCCAGGAGCTCTGGCACCTGGGCTCCCATATCCTGGAGATCGAGGAGTCAAGCATGATCTTGATCGTGCTTGGAATGATCGACCTAGCGCTGGTGGCGAGCCTGGTCGTGATGGTGATGTTCTCGGGCTACGAGAACTTCGTCTCGCGGCTGGATATTGCGGCTGGGGAGGACAAACTGGGCTGGCTCGGCAAGCTCGACGCCGGGACATTGAAGCTCAAGGTGGCCGCCTCGATCGTGGCAATCTCATCCATCCATCTCTTGCAGAAATTCGTCAATGCCGCCGAGATACCCAACGACAAGCTTATGTGGTACGTGATCATCCATCTGACCTTCGTGATCTCGGCCCTGATGCTGGGGGTGCTGGACCGGATCGCGTTTGCCTCGCACCGTACCCATACTGCGTCCGACGACGATGGCGGGCACTGAGCTGCCGGACCGGCCGGGCCAGGACCTCGATTTGAATCGCGGCCCCTTGGGGGCCGGCGGCTCGGGGCAGGCTTCAGTGCTCGAATCTCAGTGGGAGAGTAGCCATTGAACCGCATCCATGGCCCCATCGATGACCTCGGTCGGGGTATAGAAATGGGGGGAAAAGCGGATACCGCCGCCCCGCGATGCGCATAGTACGCGTCGCTCGGCGAGCCCCCGATAGAGCGCCCCGTGGTCCGCGCCGGACGCGCGGAAGGTGACGATTCCGGCGCGCTGCGCGGCTGCTCGCGGGGACAACAGCTCCAGGCCCGCCCGGTCGATCAGCTCGATCAGGCGATCCGCGCGCTCCTCGATGGCCGCCTGGATGGGTTGCGCGCCGACATCTTCCAGCAAAGACAGGCTGGCCTCAAGGGCGAAGGCACCTAGCAGGTTCGGGCTGCCGCACTCGAAGCGGCGGGCGTCTCTGGCCGGGGCCCAGTCGGGCCGCTCGAAGTCGCCCCGGTGCTCCACCATATGCCAGCCGACCTGGTTCAGCCCGATTCGGTCCCGCAGCGCAGGTCGCACATACAAGAGCGCGAGACCCTCGGGCCCCAGCATCCATTTATGTCCGTCCGCCACCACGAAGTCCGCCTGGGTTTCGGCCAGGCTGAAGGGCAGGGCGCCAAGGCCCTGGATGGCGTCCACGCAGAACAGGATGCCGCGGGCGCGGCAGAATGCACCGATCCGTGCAAGATCCAGCCGCAGCCCCCGTGCGTACTGAATCCAGCTTACGGCCACCATCCGGGTGTCCCCGTCGCAGAGCGCCAGCAGATCCGACTCCGGGTCCCGGGAGTCATCCAGGTCCAGCGCACGCCAGGCGACCCCTCGGTCGGCCAGCGACTCCCAGACGATCCGGTTGGAAGGGAACTCTTGGGCGATGCCGACGATGTTGTCGCCGGCCTCCCAGTCGAGCCCGAAGGCGATGGTGGAGAGTGCCTCCGAGGTGTTTTTGGCCAGCGCGATGTCGTCCGGGGAGTCGGCACCGATGAGTCGGGCGAGCCGCTCGCGCAGGCGCTGCTCCGTTACCAGCCATTGCGGGTAACGCTCCGAGCCCAGGCGGACGTTCTCCGAGGCGAAGCGGACCGCCGCCTCCTGCGCACGCCGGGGCCAGGGGCTTACCCCGGCATGGTTGAGATAGCAGAGACCAGGGTCGAGTGGAAACTCCCCCGCCAGGTCGATGGTGCCTTGTGGGACTGGGTCAGGCATGACAGGTAGGCTCCAAACAGTCGGAGTCTTATGATCCGTGATCGGCGCCGGCACTGCAAACTAGCAGGCGGTTTCAGATGTAAATATATGATTATCTGATATATTGAAGAAATATCGATGCGCGTGCAATAGCTCCGCCCCGAGAGTGTGCGGCAAACCCTGGAGGGGTGGCCCTAACCTGGATATATACATCAACAATTATTTGCTTGGCATGGCTGTGTTCGGCGCACTATCCAGGTCTGGGCCACTGCTCTTGGAGTGCTACTTGCCGATCATCCTTTTCGCGGCTACTCTTGCCGCTAAAATACGCTTATAGTGGCTAGGTATTCTATACTTTGCCGTGATTAGCAGTCCCGAAATAGCCGAAATAAACCATGTGGTCGCGTCTTATAGCCGCTGCGATACTGATCGTCGAGTATCCGATTAGTCGTCTGCGGAATTATCGCACGTCGAGGTATATCCTGGTGGGCGGGTTGTTGTTTCTGGTCGATCTAGGGATCGTTTATTTCCTGGTGCGGATGGGCATGAATGCCGGCTGGGCGCAGTTGTTCGGACGTGGAACTGGAGCGGCCCTAGGATTCTTCATGCACCGTTTTTTCACGTTCCGCGAAAAAGGCGTTACGTGGAGTTTGAGTCTGGGCGCTCAGAGTGCCGGTTATCTTCTGGTGACTGCCATGACATTTTTGTCTTCGCCGTTTATCTTACTGGCTTGCCTGCACTTGACTGAAGGAGAGCTGATTTACGCCAAGCTCATTGCGGAAGCGGTGATGGTCTGTATGACATATATCGCCCTGAATATGGTGTTTCGTGGTCGTGGTGAAAGAGGTCAAAATGGGTAGCTGCGTGCTCAGTGTCGTTATCCCCGTATTTAATGAAGAGGGCTCACTCGGCGCGCTGCATGCGAAGCTCTCCGATATTGTCGGCGCATTATCGGTTTCTTATGAGCTGATCTTTGTCGATGACGGGTCGAAAGATGCCACAGCCCCTATCCTGCACCGTCTTGCCGAAGAAGATCCTAGGGTTCGCGCCTTGCGCCTGTCGCGAAATTTCGGAAAAGAGGCTGCGCTAACCGCCGGTCTCGAGGCCTCCACCGGGCGCTGCGTTTTGATACTAGACGCGGACTTTCAGCATCCGCCTGATCTCATTCCAGCGATGGTTGCGGCGTGGGTGGAAGGTTACGACGTTGTGAATGCGGTAAAACGCAAGCGTAGCTCTGAGTCCATGCTCTACCGCTTATTTGCTGCCACCTTTAATAGATTGATGACCGAGGCGATCGGCAGCGACATGGCCGGTGCCAGTGATTTCAAGCTGCTCGATCGTCAAGTGGTCGATGCCATCATCGCATGTCCGGAGCGGAATCGTTTCTTTCGCGGCCTGGTCGCGTGGGTCGGTTTTCGTATAAGAGATATCGAGTTCGATGTGTCCGAACGCATCACGGGCATCTCAAAATGGAGTCCGTGGCAGCTAATGCGGTATTCGCTCACGAATATCTTGGCATTTTCTTCCCTGCCGCTGCGGGCGGTGGCCTACATCGGGTTTCTCACCGTTCTGCTCGGGTTTGTGCTACTGATGCAGACGATTGCCAGATATTTCTTGGGTAGTTCCGTTGTCGGCTTTACCACAGTGATTGCCGTCCAGATCCTGATCGGCGGAATGATTTTGCTTAGCATCGGTGTGGTGGCGATTTATCTCTCTTATATTTATGACGAGCAAAAGAAACGCCCAATCTATCTGGTGATGAGGGGACGCGCGACGCACGACAAGCGATCATCGGTCGCGGATGTCCGTACAAGTCTGGCGTCGACCGGCGGGCGGAAGCCCTAAGCACAGCACCAATGCGGTGCCGGTCGTGGCTAAAAAAGCAGAAGTGATCCAATATGATTGAAGATACTCGTGTGCCGCGAAACGAGTCCGCCGGGCGTGCGTCGGAGCGTGTCGAGCGCTATTTCCGCATTTCACTGATGCTGCTGGCGTTTAGCGGTATTAGCGTTAGTGTTTACGTCTTTTTCTTGCCTTACAACACGATTGCGGACGAGGAGGAGTATCTCGGAGAGGTTTTCTCGTCGGCTGGAGGGCAGCCGGCGGGGTGGGAAATCCGACATCTTTTGTATCCGATGATTCTGTCTCCGTCCGTGGCGGTGGCGCAATCTGTTGGCGTCGACGTTCCGAATCTCGCGCTCGTGGCCCGCCTGGCCAACTGGCTCATGTGGTGGTTGGGGCTGGTCGCGTCCTATGCCATAGCGCGCCGCCTGTTTGATCGAGAAACAGCCTGGGTTGCAGTAATCCTGATCGCCTTCAATTGGGCGTGGATGCTTTCAAGTAAGCGGCTGATGATGGATGTGCCCAGCTCTGTTTGGTTGCTGCTCGCTCTCTATTTCTTCCTCGCGCGTCGGGATTTTGGTGTCAAGGCGCTTCTGGGCGGGCTATTTTGTGCCGCGATGGCGACTGTTACGAAATTCCAGATGGGCCCTCTAGCGGCGCTCTATGGGGGAGCATTCTTGCTCGAGCGCATGCTTACCGGAAACCGAAGGCAGGCTGGCGTTGGCCTGGTTTTCAGTCTAGTCATGATAGGGGGCATCGGCCTGATCGACCGTTTGACCTACGGTGCGTGGTTTTCGTCGGTTATGGAGTTTTACCAGTACAACTTCGCGAATGCATCGGCGTTTGCAGAGAAGTACGGAAGGTGTGAGGATACCAGCTATTATCTGTACAACGTTGCGGATCTTTTTTCCTACTTTGTCTGGCCGCTTGCTTTGGTTGGGTTGACGCTTTGCCTACTGGTCAGGCGCAATGTCGAAACGCTGCTGTTTGTATTTGTCGTTGCGAGCTATATTGCGATTCTGCATATTACGTGCCATAAGCAAAGCCGCTACCTCATTGTCATCCTGCCGCAGATCTGTATTCTTGCAGCCGGCGCCTATGTCTTTCTGCTGCGTAAGACCAGCGCAGCGTTACGTCAGTTCGTGCGATCAGCGGTATTGGGCGCGGCCTTGCTGGGACTCACGTTGATAATTGCTTCGCTGGTGCCGCGCAACGAACTGCAGCAAATATTCCATACTAATGAGTCGTGTGCGGATTTCGTCTATGGATCGGTGGCCCGGATACCGAAAGGATCACGGCTGGTTCTCGCTGTCCCGTGCGGTATGCCTGGATATTTCTTGACCGATTTCGATCTCTCCTTCGGTGACCTCGGTTTCAACGAGTATACTCACAGGCAGGCGTTGGACGCTTTCGTTGAGCAAATAGAAAATTCGCAGGCTGTGGTGGTCGAGCTTGGCAATCCGCTCGATCGGTTGCTCAAGACCCACTGGGAATCTGGGTCGTACAGCACCTATGTCAGTCCGCATGGCCGCTATGCGATGTATATACGGGAGGCGGGTGCCAGGGAATAGTCGGGCAGGAGTTTTTTCTGCTGCGTTAAGTTTGCTTGTGGTAACGCCCGCTAAGCTGCGGCGCTCGTTCAGTATGAGCTGCGCTCGCGTGCCGTGTTGCGCGCAATACTAGGGAGGCCCTCGTGTCTATCGCGTTCTGGGCTTGGTTGGCGGTTGCGCTTATTGCCGTAGGCGAGATTCAGTCCCGCTATGTTTTCGCTGCCTGATTTGTTCTTTACGTGTACTGCGCTATTGTGGTCGAACGAATGCGCAACGATGGTGCTCAGCTGGGTATATTAGGGAGGCGGCTCGCCGCCATGGGCCGCTCGGCCCTGGTTTTGTCCGCCGTTGCCGCCATCTTGCTGACAACTGTGTGGTTCTTAGTCATCGCAGACGGGCGCGGAGGCGCTTGACTTCGGGGTAGCTGACTGATGGGCGAGCTCATTCGGGTGCGGGGATTGGTGCAGGGCGTCGGTTTCCGGCCGATGGTATGGCGCCTCGCACGCGACTGTGCGCTGCTGGGGGACGTGCGCAACGACGGCGAGGGGGTGCTGATCCGCGTCTGGCCTGCGGGTGGGCCGGACGCTGACCCGATCAGCCGATTTTGTGAACGCTTACGCTCGGAGTGCCCGGCATTGGCGCGCATCGACTCGATCGAGCGCAGGGTGCTGGACGGTTTGCCCGAGACCTCGGCGTTCGCCATCCTCGAGAGCGACCCTACGGCCGTACGCACGGGTATGGTCCCTGACGCGGCCACCTGCCCCGATTGCGTCCGGGAGGTAGCCAACCCCGCCAACCGGCGCTACCGCTATCCTTTCGCCAACTGCACCCACTGCGGACCGCGCCTGAGCATCGTGCGCGCCATTCCCTACGACCGTGCCAATACCAGCATGTCGGTCTTTACCATGTGCCCGGCCTGCGCGGCGGAGTACGGTGATCCGGCGGACCGGCGTTTCCATGCCCAGCCCAATGCGTGCCCGGTTTGCGGGCCGCGGGTCTGGCTTGCCGACGCTGCCGGGACCGAGATCGATCCGGCGATGGAGGGTGCCGTGGACGCCATTGCACTGGCGAGCCGGCTCCTGGCCCAAGGCCGGATTCTGGCCGTCAAGGGCATCGGCGGCTTCCATCTGGCCTGCGATGCCTGCAACGGACCGGCGGTGGCGGAGCTGCGCCGGCGCAAGCGGCGCTACCTTAAACCCTTTGCGCTCATGGCCCGCGACCTGGAGACGATCCGGCGCTATTGCCGGGTCGGCGAGCAGGAGTCGGCGCTGCTTGCAAGCCCCGCTGCGCCGGTGGTGCTCCTGGAGCGGCTCGCGGGATCGGACGATCCCGCGCTCGCCGCGTTGGCGCCGCAGATCGCCCCGGGCCAGTCCACACTGGGGCTCATGCTCCCCTACAGCCCGCTGCACCGGCTACTGCTGGCCGATTGGGACCGCCCGCTGGTGATGACCAGCGGGAACCTGAGCGAGGAGCCTCAGTGCACCGACAACGCGGAGGTCCTGGAGCGACTCGCCGGTCTCGCCGATTGCACCCTGCTGCACGACCGGGCCATCGTCAATCGGGTGGACGACTCGGTGGTGCGGATCATGGACGGTGCACCGCGCCTATTGCGGCGTGCCCGAGGCTTCGCCCCGGCCCCGATCCCACTGCCCCCCGGACTTGCGGACTCGCCGCCCGTGTTGGCCCTGGGCGGCGAGCTGAAGAACACCGCATGTCTGCTCAAGGACGCTCAGGCGATCCTCACCCAGCACTTGGGGGATCTTGAGGACGCCCGCACCGCCCGGGAGCACGCGCGCACCCTGGATCTGTATCTGCGGCTTTTCGAGCACCGCCCGCGTCTCGTCGCGGTGGACCTGCACCCCGACTACCGATCGTCGATCGCCGGGCGGGAGCGTGCTGCGCGTGAGGGTCTGGATCTGGTCGCGGTCCAGCATCACCACGCCCATATCGCCGCCGCGATGGCGGACAACGGTTGGCCGCTGGACGCTGGTCCGGTGCTGGGCGTGGCCTTGGACGGATTGGGTTACGGGGCCGATGGGACTATCTGGGGCGGCGAGTTTCTGGTCGCCGATTATCGCGGCTACCGCCGCCTGGGTTGGCTCAAGCAGGTGCCGATGCCGGGGGGCACCCGGGCCATCCTGGAGCCCTGGCGCAACCTCTTGGCGCAGATCGAGTCGAGCCTTGGCTGGGAGGTCTTCGCCCGACGCTGGTCCGGTCTCGAGCTGACCCGACGGCTCGCTGCCCGCCCGGTCGCAGTGCTGCGAACCATGATGGATCGGGGGGTCAATGCGCCGCTGACCAGCTCCGCCGGGCGACTGTTCGACGCGGTGGCAGCCGCCCTGGATCTGGGCGGGGAGTCCATCGCCTACGAGGGTCAGGCGGCCATCGAGCTGGAGGCCCTTGCCGCCGGGGCCATGGACTGTCTGGGCGAGTGGGATCGCTATGGTTTTGCCAGGTTGGACTTGGACGGGGCGGTCCTGCTCGACCCAGCCCCGATGTGGCCGGCACTCTTCGACGACCTGGCCCGGGGCGAGGCACGGGCCCGGATCGCTGCCCGCTTCCACGTCGGCTTCTGCACTGCGGTGGCAGACCTGGCCGCCGATCTGGCGCGCAGGCAGGGCTTGAGCCAGGTCGCGCTCTCCGGCGGGGTCTTTCAGAACCGGCTGGTGCTGGAGCGGGTGGCGGGACGTCTGCGGGGGCTGTGCCTTCACCCGCTGACCCATGCCCTGGTCCCCGCCAACGACGGTGGTCTGTCGCTGGGGCAGGCGGTGGTCGCGGCGGCGCGCGGGCTCGCCCCGCCGATCGACGATCGACTGCCAATCTACGCAGATTAAAGCGATTAGGCCTGGGGCGGGCGAGCGATATCCTTAAGAGAAGATCGCGGTAACCATGTCCTGCCGCGAAGTCCATCCAGGTCCAGAGGAGCCCACACATGCCGATCGGCGTGCCGCGCGAGATCAAACCCCAGGAATACCGGGTCGGGTTGTCCCCGGAGTCCGTTGCCGAGCTGATCCATCGGGGGCATTCGGTCCTGGTGGAGACCGGCGCCGGTGCCGGGATCGGGGCGGACGATGGGGCCTACCTGGCAGCGGGCGCTCAAGTGGTCGCGGACGCCGGGTCGGTCTGGTCCCAGTGCGATCTCATCGTCAAGGTCAAGGAGCCACAGGTCCCGGAGCGCGCCCGGCTGCGCCCCGGCCAGGTCCTGTTTACCTATCTGCACCTGGCCCCGGACCCGGAGCAGACCCGGGATCTGGTGTCCTCGGGCGCCGTGTGCATCGCCTACGAGACCGTGACCGATGCACAGGGAGGGCTGCCGCTGCTCAAGCCCATGAGCCAGGTGGCCGGTCGCATGTCCATCCAGGCCGGGGCCTGGGCACTGCAACGGGAGCACGGCGGGCGCGGGCTTCTGCTCGGCGGGGTGCCCGGGGTGGCGCCCGCCCGGGTGGTCGTCTTAGGGGGCGGGACCGTGGGCTTCAATGCCGCCCAGATGGCGGTGGGGATGCAGGCGGACGTCACAATCCTCGACCGGGACCCGGCCACTCTGGAGCGGCTCTCCAACCATTTCGGCGCGGCGGCCCGGGTGGTCTACTCGACCCGGGCCACCCTGGAGGGCTATTTGACGGCGGCCGATCTGGCGATCGGCGCGGTCCTGGTCCCGGGGGCCGCTGCGCCTAAGCTGGTGACCCGGGCTATGCTCGGGCGCATGAGTCCGGGCGCGGTGCTGGTGGACGTGTCGATCGACCAGGGCGGCTGCTTCGAGACCTCCCGGCCCACCACCCATGCCGACCCGACCTACGTGGTCGACGGCATCGTCCATTACTGCGTCGCCAACATGCCTGGGGCGGTGGCCCGGACCTCGACCTATGCACTGAACAACGCCACCTTGCCCGCAGTCCTCGCCCTGGCGGACAAGGGCTGGCGCCGGGCGCTCGCGGAGGACCCCAACTTGCGGGCCGGACTCAATGTATGCGCCGGTCGGGTCATCCACCCGGCGGTGGCCCGTGCACTGGGGTACGAGGCGGTCCCGGCGGATCTGCTGCTGGCGGAGCCCTCGGCCTGACACGGGTCGATCGGCGGGAATCTCCAGGTTACGGGGTAAACCGCTCTGTCGCCTCCGCTCGGGGCCGGAGCTCTGTCGTTCGAGCCCAGGGGCGGTCTCCACTGTCGCGATGCGGTGGTCGCGGGTACAAGTCTTGCGGGAGGCCCGAAGGCGGTCTGGGAACCATTCGTTGAGGCTGGCCGCTGGCCTGAACGACGACATGCCAAGCCCCCGGCTTGCGTCGTCTTCGGTGGGTCCGGCATGGGAAAGGGGCAAAGTTTCTTTACGCTGCCGCAGTCAGGCCGGCAAGCAGGTTGCCGGCGCGATCCTGACACCGATCAATCTCGATTTCCCAAGGCACTGACCAAGAATCCGTCGCTTCCGTTGGCGCGGCGGTTGCATACCGCTTCCCCAAACCGGCAAGAGACCGGCCGAGTGCCGGTCCCGACCGCTGCCAGCCCACGAGACGGGGGAGACGATGCCAACCACAGAGACCTTCTACGAGGTGATGCACCGACAGGGGATTACCCGTCGCAGCTTCATCAAGTTCTGTAGCCTTACGGCCACCGCGCTGGGCCTCGGGCCCGCCTATGCCGGGCGGATCGCGGAGGCCATGGAGACCAAGCCGCGCATCCCGGTGCTTTGGCTGCATGGGCTGGAGTGCACCTGCTGCTCCGAGTCGTTCATCCGCTCAGCACATCCCCTGGTAAAAGATGTGGTGCTGTCGATGATCTCGCTCGATTACGACGACACCATCATGGCCGCCTCCGGACACCAGGCCGAGGCGATTATTCAAGAGATCCGGCAGAAATATAAAGGCCACTATATCCTGGCGGTGGAGGGCAATCCCCCGCTGGGTCAGGACGGTATGAGCTGTATCGTCGGCGGCCGGCCATTCATCGAGCAATTGAAAGAAGCGGCCTCCGACTGCCAGGCGATTATCTCCTGGGGCTCTTGCGCCTCCTGGGGCTGTGTCCAGGCGGCCCACCCTAATCCCACCCAGGCGACCCCGGTCCACAAGGTCATCTTCGACAAGCCGATCATCAAGGTCCCGGGCTGCCCGCCGATCGCCGAGGTCATGACCGGGGTCATCACCTATATGCTGACCTTCGATCGCATCCCGGAGCTCGACCGCCAGGGTCGCCCGAAAATGTTCTATGGCCAGCGTATCCACGACAAATGCTACCGCCGGCCCCATTTCGATGCCGGCCAGTTCGTCGAGAAATGGGACGACGAGGGCGCGCGCCGCGGCTATTGTCTCTATAAGATGGGCTGCAAGGGTCCGACGACCTATAACGCCTGCTCCACCGTCGGTTGGAATAACGGCGTCTCTTTCCCCATCCAGTCCGGTCACGGCTGTATCGGCTGCTCCGAGGACGGGTTCTGGGACAAAGGCAGCTTCTACGACCATGTGACCGACACCCGGGTCTTCGGCATCGAGGCGAATGCGGACAAGGTCGGCATCGGCGCGGTCGGGGTGGTGGGCGCGGCCATCGGTCTGCATGCAGGTGCCTCCATCGTCAAGCGCGTGCGCCAAAACTCCGGTCGGCAAGGCAGCGGCAACGACAACTCAGGTAACGCGGAATGAGCATCCAGACCCCTAATGGCTTCACCCTGGACAACTCCGGCACCCGGGTGGTGGTGGACCCGGTGACCCGCATCGAGGGTCACATGCGCTGCGAGGTTAATCTCGACGAGAACAATGTAATCCGCAATGCGGTGTCCTCCGGTACCATGTGGCGGGGGCTCGAGGTTATCCTCAAGGGCCGCGACCCGCGCGACGCCTGGGCCTTTACCGAGCGGATCTGCGGGGTCTGCACCGGTACCCATGCGCTGACCAGCGTGCGGGCGGTGGAGGACGCGCTCGGGATCGCGATCCCGGAGAACGCCAACTCCATCCGTAACATCATGCAGTTGACGCTCCAGGCCCAGGACCACCTGGTGCATTTCTATCACCTGCATGCGCTCGATTGGGTAGACGTGGTGTCGGCGCTCAAGGCCGACCCCAAGCAGACATCCGCGCTGGCCCAGTCCATCTCCAGTTGGCCGCTGTCCTCGCCCGGCTATTTCAGAGACATCCAGAACCGGGTCAAGCGCTTCGTGGAGTCCGGCCAGCTTGGGCCATTCATGAACGGCTATTGGGGAAATCCAGCCTATAAGCTGCCGCCCGAGGCGAACCTGATGGCGGTGGCCCATTATCTGGAAGCGCTGGACTTCCAGAAAGAGATCGTCAAGATCCATACCGTTTACGGCGGGAAGAACCCACACCCCAACTGGCTGGTGGGCGGAGTACCCTGCGCCATCAATCTGGATGGGGCCGGGGCGGTGGGCGCGGTCAACATGGAGCGACTGAACCTGGTCTCCTCCATTATCGATCGCACTATCGAGTTCATCGATCAGGTCTATATTCCGGACCTGCTGGCGATTGCGTCATTCTATAAGGACTGGACATTCGGCGGCGGGCTCTCCAGTCAGTGTGTCCTGTCCTACGGGGACATCCCGGATCGGGCCAACGACAACTCGGCAGAGAACCAGCTGCTACCCCGCGGGGCCATTATCAACGGCAATCTGAACGAGGTCCTCGATGTCGATGTGCGCGACCCCGCACAGGTGCAGGAGTTCGTCGCCCATTCCTGGTTCAAGTACCCCGACGAGCAGAAAGGACTGCACCCCTGGGATGGGATCACCGAGCCCAATTTCGAGCTCGGACCCAATACCAAGGGTACCCGGACCAACATCCAGGCGATCGACGAGGGTGCCAAATATTCCTGGATCAAGGCGCCCCGCTGGAAGGGCCATGCGATGGAGGTGGGCCCGCTCGCCCGCTGGGTGATCGGCTATGCCAAGGGCATCCCGGAGTACAAAGAGCCGGTGGAGAAGGTGCTGACCGACCTGGGGCTCCCGGTCACGGCCATCTTCTCCACCCTGGGACGCACCGCCGCCCGCGGGCTGGAGGGCTCCTGGGCTGCGCATAAGATGCGCTATTTCCAGGATAAGCTGATGGCCAATCTCAAGGCCGGGGACAGCGCTACAGCCAACGTCTCCAAATGGGAGCCCTATACCTGGCCCGCAGAGACCAAGGGCGTGGGCACCACCGAGGCGCCGCGCGGTGCGCTGGGCCACTGGGTCGTGATCAAGAAGGGCCGTATCGAGAACTATCAGGCGGTGGTCCCCACCACCTGGAACGGCTCCCCCCGGGACCCGGCGGGCAACATCGGGGCCTTCGAGGCCGCACTGATGAATACCCCGCTTGCGGTGCCAGACCAGCCCCTGGAGATCCTACGCACCCTGCACAGCTTCGATCCCTGCCTCGCCTGCTCCACCCATGTGATGAGCCCGGACGGGGAGGAGCTCACGCGGATCAAGGTCCGATGATTCGGCTGGCGATTGTCCGCAAACGAAGGCAAAAAGAAACTTATGACCAGCCAAAAACTCATCCTGCTCATCGTGACGGTCACCGCCTCGCTGACCGCCGTCGCGGAGGAGGACGCGCAGGCGCCCAGCCCGACCCAGTGCGGGTCGGCGCCCTGGCTGCCGCACTGCGATGTACCCAAGAGCCACCGCCGCGGAGACTGACTCCATGCCGCACGCTGCACACCCCGAGCTACCCGTGGTCAAGCAGACCGCGGTCTATGTCTACCAGGCGCCGCTGCGCGCCTGGCATTGGATCAATGCACTGTCGATCACGGTTCTGGCCGTCAGCGGATATCTGATTGCCAATCCGCTCCCGACCCTGTCCGGGGAGGCGAGCGACCATTACCTCATGGGCTATATCCGCTTCGCCCATTTTGCCGCCGCCTATATCTTCGCGGTGGGCTTTATTTTCAGGCTCTACTGGGCTGGGGTCGGCAATCGCTGGTCGCGCCAGCTCTTCGCACTCCCGTTCTGGCGGCGGAGCTTCTGGAGCGAGCTGCGGCACGAGGTGCGCTGGTACGCCTTTATGGAAAAAGAGCCCCGCAAATACATCGGACACAACCCTCTGGCACACTTGTTCATGGTCGTCATCATCACGATTGGGGGGCTCGTGATGATCTTCACCGGGTTTGCGCTCTATTCCGAGCAGGCTGGCCTGGGGAGTTGGCAGGACCGTTGGTTCGGCTGGGTCATCCCGCTGGTCGGCCAGAGCCAGGATGTGCGCATTTGGCACCACTGGGGGATGTGGATCATCGTGGTCTTCGTTATGCTCCATGTCTATAGCGCCATCCGCGAGGATATCCTCTCCAGACAGAGTCTGATCAGCACCATGATCAGCGGTTGGCGGATGTTCAAGGACGATAGACCCTGAGGGAGGGCAAGGGCCACGGACCGAGGGCCTGATGAAGTATACCCGCCAGTGGCGGGTATCGAGGGGAGGGTGCAGGGGGGAGCGTCGAGCGAAACAGGTCGATTCGGCGTTAGAATGCCGACTGCCCGGCCTGCGACCCCGATGCCCTGCGGGTGCGAGCCCTCTCCGCCACGGATGCTCCCCATCATGCCCCGAGCGAATCCCGACTCCATCGCTGTCCTGCCTCGGCAGGCCACCGCACTGCTGCTGGGCGGCGTGGCCTTGACCGGCGTCGCTGCGGTTTCCGTGGCCCTGGTGGCACAGCATGTCTTCGGCCTGGAGCCCTGCCCCTGGTGTGTCCTCCAGCGTGCGATCTTCCTGGCCGTTTCGCTGGTCTGTACCCTGGGGCTCCCCTGGCCCGGCCGGGCCGCTCGGGTACTCGCGGCGGGGCTCGGGGCGCTGCTCTCCCTGTCCGGCATGGCCGCCGCCTCTTGGCAGCATTGGGTTGCCGCAGCATCCGATTCCTGTGCAGTCTCGTTGGCGGACCGGATCGTCATCGGCCTGGGTCTCGATACCTTGTGGCCGAACGTCTTCTTCGCCGGTACGGGTTGCGCGGACGCACAAGCGAGCCTGCTCGGGGTCCCCTTCGCCCTCTGGAGTCTGGCACTCTTCGCGACGTTGGGCGCTGCCTGCGTGCTGGCGCTCCGGCGAACCCTGTCGGGCAAGTAGCCGGCCGTAGTTTGCCGTCGCTGGCCAGCCAGTCCGCGGCGCATACGCCCGCAATCGTCAGGCCGAGGACTCGAGGCGCCATGCCTCGTTGCGTCTTGGTGCGGGATCGTCCAACCGACTTGGCCGCTCGCGCAGCCTTTCAAGCTGGGTTTTTAGACAGTAAACTTGAGCCCAGTCGGCGGTGTCCAGGGTTTGCCCAGCGCCGCCCTACCCAGACCATCGGGAGTCCAACACCGTGATCGAGATCGAATACGTCGTGAGAGACCGCAAGGGGGTCGAGAGATTGCGCACCACCGATAAGAAGGCTGCGGACGCCTACGACAAGGCACTGGAAACGGCCGAGCGGCTGGCAGACCTGCTGCGCCAAGACCGGGTGCTGCCCGACCTGTCGGAGCCGGATATGGAGGAGCTGACCATCTATCTGGCACGCAACGCCCGCAACGTCGAGCGGATCTTGAAGGGTAAGGGGCCTGAGCCCGATGCAGCCCCGGAGCCGGAGGTCGTCGAGACCAAGGACAAGGTCACGCCATTGCGGGCGGCCGGTTAGCAGCTCGCCACTAACGGATAAACCTAAGGCTCGTACCTCAGGGTCAGATAGAAGGCCCGCCCTGGCTGGTTGTAGAAGGCGGCCGTCTCGTAATCCTCGTCCAGCACATTCGCCAACCGGCCCTGGATGCGCAGGGACGGGCCGAATGCGTATTCGGCACGCAGATCGAGCAAGGTATAGGCATCCAACTCCAGGTCGTTGGCGAGGTCGTCGTAGCTGGAGCCGGAGAGGAATAGGGTGGCCCCCGCGGACCAGCGCTCCAGTCGGCGGTCGGCGCTCAGCTCCAGCATCTCCCGGGGGCGGCGGGGCAGGAGTTTGCCGTTGTCCTCGCCGTCGGACTCGTTGCGGGGGTCGAGCAGGGTGAGGCTCGCGCCCAAATCCCAATCCAATAGGCTGGCGTTGGAAGAGAGCTCCAGTCCGCGGATACGGGCGCTATCGATGTTGGCCGGGGCCTGGGTGTAGGCGTCGAAGGCGATCATCTTGTCGATGTCGGTTCGATAGAGGCTCAAGGTCCAGCGTCCGGCCACGAGCGAGCCGGGCAGTGGGCCCTTGAGTCCCACCTCCAGGCTGCCCGACTCCTCGGGCTCCAGGTCCGGGTTGCCGAAGTAGGGATAATAGAGCTCGTTGAAGGTAGGCGCCTTGAATGCGGTGCCATAGGAGAGCGACGCCTGCATGGCGTTGGCGAAGCGGTAGCCAAGTGCAGCGCTGCCGGTGTTGTGGGTGCCGAACTGTTGGTTATCGTCCTGGCGCAGACTCAGGTTCAGGTCTGTCGGGCCTAGGATGCCTTGATATTCGGCGAAAACACCGACGTTATCCCGCGAGTCCTCCGCGTAGTCCACGCTTGAGTCTACGCGATCCTCTTGGTAGTCGAGCCCCAGGGTGACCAATTGGCCCTTGTGGACCTCCACGTCGTTCTGGAGCGTATAGGAGCTCCGCTCGGTGTCGAACCTGCCTGCGGGCAGGTTAAGCGCGAAGCCGTCGCTGTAGGTCGCCTCGTAACGATCCAGGCTTTGCCCGGCGGACAGGGTCAGGGTCCAGGGGTCCAGGGGGACTAAGCGTGCCGTGGCGCCCAGCACCTGCTGTTCGGAGACTGCCTGGTTGCCTGAGAACAGGCTACCGTCAAAGTCCGTCTCATTGTTTGCAATCAGGTAGTTGAGATCGATCTCGGCGCGCTCGCCGAAGCGATATCCGGCGCGCGCGCTGCCGCCCTTCTGGGTATAGCCGTCCTGGTCGGGCTCCAGCACCCCGCAGCCGGCGAATGGCTCGACCCGGCCGGAGCAGGCGTCGAATCCCTCGCTCTGCTCGAAGTCCGCGCTGAAGTTGATCCAGCCGTCCTTGCCGCCCCCTGAGATCCCGCCGGAGATGCTGGCTGTGTCATGGGACCCGGCACCCAGGGCGAATCGGGGCTTGAGCTCGCCGCCCCCGCGCCGGGTGAAGATCTGGATGACTCCGCCCAATGCCTTGGAGCCATAGAGGCTGGAGCGGGGACCGCGGACGACTTCGATACGCTCGATCTGGTCGATGGGTAGGTCGGCCCAGGGACTGGTGCCCAGGGTGGCCGAACCGACCTTCACCCCGTCGACCAGGACCAGTACGCTGTCGGAGTCGGTGCCGCGCAGGAAGACCGAGGAAACGCCCCCGCTCACCGAGACGGTTACGCCCGGGAGCCCGCGCAATGCGTCCGGGACCGAGCGCAATTGACGCCGCTCGATCTCGGCGCGCTCCACCACCGAGACCGAGGCTAAGGTCTGCTCGGCCCTGGTAGGGGTGCGGGTCGCTGTGACCACCACCGGGTCCAGGGCGGTGGCGGTGCCGTCGTCGGCGGGTGCGGCGGCACAGAAGGGCAGCCCCAGGGCCGCCAATAGCAAGGGGGATTTCATCTCGGCTCCGGACGTTCGGTGCCCGTGCACACCCGCACGGGCCGACTATGTGAAAAGGCCTGGAGGCGCGAGGCATGAGGAGGCGCGGACTGCTGCGGAGCGAATGGACCGGCATCCCCGGCCGGCCGCACCCCGCGGCCCCGGTGACGATCTTGCGGCCGGTCTCCGGGCTCACGAGCGGGAGCGGACTCCCCGGTTCGGCGCCTTCCCGCGATCGCTCGCAGTGGCCATGTGCCGGACCTCGACTCGTCTACCGTTGCGGGGGCAGCGCCGGATTTGCGCGTCGCAGTCTCTGCGCACACCGGCTTCCCGTTTAACCCGTGGGCGCAAACGCGCGCCCTGGGCACCGAAAGATCAGGGGCGGCACTCTAGGAGGGGGGCCCGGGACCGTCAAGCACGGATGCTCCGAAGGCTGCTGGTCGAGCGGCGGTTTGCTTCTTTCCGTGTGCTACGCAGTGAACGGCGAGTCTGCCGCCACGAGCCGTTGGGCGTCCATAACCATCAATCCGTTATGCCAGTCGAGATGATGCATGGCGCGCCAGCCCCCGCTCGCCTCGCCGGTCGCGGCCCAGATCCGGCGTTCGGCGTACCGTTGCGGACTGAGTGCGACGATGGCATTGAGGCTGAGCCCGAAGCCATAGCGCGGGACCGAATTCTGGGCCGGGCGGACGATCTGGCCGGACGAGTCGCGGAAGATGCGCCCGCCCGGGCGTCCGCCTGAATAGTCCCGGATCAGTGGATTTCCGGCATGAGGGGTCCAACGCTCGCTGAGCGGCGAGTCCGGCATAGAAGGCGAGCAGGGACTCGTTCAGGCGGGTGCGCCCCGATCGGGCGGCGCAGAAGAGCCACCAGCGCCCCTCGTGCTCGAACAGGGTGGAGTCCGCCGCCTGGATGCCTGTCATCAGGGTGCCCGCCCGGGTCCAGGCATGCGGAAATGCCGTGCAGCGATACAGGTCCACGCGCCTGGAGGCCGCGCTCTCCGGGACCATATAGAGTGCCCCCTCGAAGGAGAACAGGAAGGGGTAGGAGAGGTGACGGGGCTCGTCGATGACGGGCACCATGGGACCCAGCGGACTGACTTGCCCGTTCTCGTCGACGCCCAGCTCCAGGGCGCCGATTCGCCCGAGCCTGGTTCGGAACGAATACTCCTCGCAGAAGACCACCAGCCGGCCCTCCGCCGACCAGGCGAAAGGGTCCGCCCAGAATGCGTCCTGCGGGGGATAGATAGGCGCGAGCCCGGCAGGGTCCGGCTTGGACCAGGAGTCCCGCGCGCGCAGGCCGGCGAGCAGAAACCACTGGGCAAGCCGGCCCTGCTCTTCCCGGGCATCGAGACGTTTCTGCCGGCGCCTGGCCAGGTTCTGGAGCAGCCGTCTCCAGGGGCTCATCCGCCGTCCCCGTCGCCCTGGGTGACATAGATGTGCCGCGCAGCCTCCGGCAGCCACCGGACCATCAAGGGCTGGGGCCGTCCGGACTTCGGGAGCCTGGGGACGAACCCCAGCCCGGCGAGCACCGCGCCCAAGTCGGCCCCGCAGGCGAAGGTCTCCGCGCGCTCCACCCGGCGGCGGCGCATCAGATGCAGGGCGCCCGCCAGCAGTGCACGCATACCCTCGATATCCCCGGGCTCCACGATCAGGTCGACGATCTTGCCCCAGCGCCTGGGTCCCCGGTCGTAGTCGAGCAGTACGCAGTAGCCGCGCAGCCCCCGCTGCGAGCCCAGTGTCAGTGCGGCGTAACCACCGTCGGGGTGTCCGCGGTAGCGCCAGTTCAAGGTGGCCGCATCCCGCCGGGGGATGGCCGGATAGAGTCGTCTGGCCCGGTCCCAAAGGTCGTCGAATCGCCGGTCGAATGCGCCGTCCAGGGGCTTGACCTGGGGATGGGGCCTGGGGATGCCGGGTAAGGCGAGGTCCGCCACCGCCCCGAGTCCGTCCCCCAGGACCCGGCCCAGGCCCCGCCCCAGGGCATGCCGCACCGAGACCCGCCGGTGCAGGCTCCCGGTCTCTCCCAGGGCATGGAATCCGATGCGCTCCACGATCGCCGCGATGGGGTCGGAGAGGTGCTTGGAGAGTTGGATTGGTCCGGCCGCCGGGTGGTCCAGGAGCGCCGAGGCAAGACCCCGCGACAGGTCCGGTCCAACCGGGTCCGGATTTTTCCGCCGCTCCCGCAGTGCGCCTCGGGCAAGCCCCCAATGGATCAGGACATCGACGCACCAGTGTGCCTCGACCGGCTCGCCCCCGATGTGCAGCCCGGCAGGGATGGTGGCCAGGTTCCCGATGACCTGGCCTCGCCATTCGGCCACCACGCCCCGGTAGCCCGGGGAGGCCAACCGCGGGTCCCGGTGCCACTGCCAGTCCCAGAGTCGCTCCGCCCGGTCGGCCGGCTCCGGGCCGAAGACCTCCGCGATCCGGGCGACGATCTGGGGGCGGTCGGCGTCGGTGCCGGGTCTGATCACGATCAAGGGTGCGGTCTCGGGGTTGGTCGAATCGATCAACCGGGCAACAAGAGCCGTCTCAGGATTCCCCGATAGATCTCGGCCAGGGCATCCAGGTCCGCCACCGCGACGCACTCGTCCACCTGATGGATGCTGGCATTGAGCGGCCCGAGCTCGACGACTTGCGCGCCGGTGGGTGCGATGAAGCGGCCGTCCGAGGTGCCGCCCGTGGTGGAGAGCTGGGTCTCGATTCCTTGCAGCTCCCGGATCGCCTCACGGGTGGCGGCGACCAGGCTACCGGCCGGAGTCAGGAAGGGGTTGCCCGAGAGATTCCAGGTCAGGTCGTAGCGGAATCCGCCCCGGTCGAGAATGGCGCGCACCCGCTGGTCGATCGCCTCGGCGGTGAGCTCGGTGCCGAAGCGCAGGTTGAATTGGGCGACGAGCCGTCCCGGGATCACGTTGTCCGCGCCGGTACCCATGTTCAGGTTGGCAATCTGGAAGGTGGTGGGCGGGAAATGGTCGTTGCCCTGGTCCCAGACCTCCGCGCACAGGGCGGCAAGTGCCGGTGCAGCGGCGTGGAAGGGGTTCAGGGCGCGCAGTGGATAGGCTACATGACCCTGTTTGCCGTGGACCGTCAGTAACCCCGTCAGGCTGCCCCGGCGGCCGACCTTGAGCGTGTCGCCCAGGCGCTCCAGGCAGGAGGGCTCGCCCACCAGGGCATAGTCGATGCGCTCCCCGCGGGCCTGGAGCCGCTCTATCACCCGCACCGTGCCGTCTACCGAGGGGCCTTCCTCGTCGCTGGTGATGAGTAAGGCGATGGAGCCTGCATGGTCCGGGTGCTCGGCGACAAAACCCTCGACCGCCGTGACCATGGCGGCGATCGAGCCCTTCATGTCCGCGGCCCCGCGTCCGTAGAGCATCCCGTCGCGGATACTGGCCTCGAATGGGGGCGAGGTCCAGTCTTCCGGGGGACCGGTCGGGACCACGTCGGTATGTCCGGCGAGACAGAAGAGCGGTCCGGAATCGCCGCGGCGTGCCCAGAGGTTCTGCACGTCCCCGAAGGGCATGGGCTCGATGCTGAATCCGATGGCCGCGAGCCGGTCGGCGATCAATTCCTGGCAGCCGGCGTCGTGCGGGGTGACCGAGGGCCGCCGGATCAGCTCCCGGGCGAGCTCGAGTGTGGTGGACATCAGTGGAACAGTGCCTCGTATTGGGACTCGGAAAAGCCCACATGGCGGGCGGTCCCGGTATCCAGGATAGGGCGGCGGACGATGGATGGATTCTCCACCATCAGCCGGATGGCGGACTCCTCGTTCACCGACGCACGCACCGACTCCGGAAGCTTGCGCCAGGTGGTGCCGTTGCGATTGAGCAGGGCCTCCCAACCTAGCTCCGACGCCCAGGCGCGTGCCAGCGCCTCGTCGAGTCCGACTTTCTTGTAGTCGTGAAAGATATAGGCGACACCGTGCCCGTCCAGCCAGGCCCTGGCCTTTTTCATCGTGCCGCAGTTGACGATGCCGTACAGCGTATTCATAACCCAATCCTCGGCCCTCGGCCCTCGGCCCTCGGCCCTTCCCCTAAATATCCCGCAGCAGCTCGTTAATCCCCACCTTGCCGCGAGTGCGCTCGTCCACCTGCTTGATGATCACGGCGCAATAGAGGCTGTAGGTACCGTCCTTGGAGGGCAGGTTGCCTGAGACGACCACTGCACCGGGCGGAACCCGGCCATAGGTGATCTCGCCGGTTTCCCGATTGAATATCTTGGTGCTCTGGCCAATGAAGACGCCCATTGAGATGACTGCACCCTCGCCGACGATGACCCCCTCGACGATCTCCGAGCGGGCGCCGATGAAGCAGTTGTCCTCGATGATGGTGGGTGCCGCCTGCACCGGCTCCAGGACACCGCCGATGCCCACGCCGCCCGAGAGATGGACGTTCTTACCGATCTGGGCGCAGGAGCCCACCGTGGCCCAGGTGTCTACCATGGTGCCGGAGTCCACATAGGCACCGATGTTAACGTAAGAGGGCATCAGCACGCAGGAGGGGGCAATATAGGCGCCCTTGCGCGCGGTGGCCGGCGGCACCACCCGTACCCCTCCGTCGCGGAACTCCCGGGAGCTGGTGTCCGCGAACTTGGATGCGACCTTGTCGTAATAGTTGGTGAATCCGCCCTTCATGAACCAGTTGTCCTCGATGCGGAAGGACAGCAGCACGGCCTTCTTGATCCACTCGTTCACGACCCAGTCGCCGTCGCGCTTCTCTGCGACCCGGATCTCGCCTTTGTCTAAGCGTTCGATGGTGTCCTGCACGGCGTCGCGCACCCGGGTCTCCACGGTGCGGGGGGTGATCTCGGCGCGGCGCTCGAAGGCCTCGACGACGATGGATTGGGTGTCGCTCATTATTTGCTCTCGCTTGCGTGGCGAGCGGCGAGCGGCGCGTAATGAGCTACGAGCGGCGAGCGGCGAGCGGCGAGGATATTTCTTCCTCGGCCCTCGCCACTCGCTACTCGGCACTCAAATGCCATTCGCTACTCAGAGTCTTTCGATGAACCGGCGAATGCGCCAGGCGGCGTCGATGCATTCGTCGAGCGGTGGGACCAGGGCGATGCGGACCCGGTTGGCGCCGGGGTCGATCCCGCCCGCGGTGCGGGACAGGAAACTCCCAGGGAGCAGGGTCACATTCTCTTCGGCGAACAGGCGCCGGACGAAGTCGGTATCCGGGATCGGGGTCTGGGGCCAGAGATAAAATCCGGCGGGCGGGGCCTCCACCGGCAGCACTGGTGCCAGGATCTCCAGCACGGTGTCGAATTTCGCCCGGTAGAGCGCCCGGTTGGTAAGCACATGGCCCTCGTCGCCCCAGGCGGCGGCACTCGCGCTCTGGGTGGGGAGCGGCATGGCGCAGCCATGGTAGGTGCGGTAGGCGAAGAACCGCTCGATGAGCGCAGCATCCCCGGCGACGAAACCGGAGCGCAGGCCCGGTGCGTTGGAGCGCTTGGATAGGCTATGGAACACGATGCAGCGGCGCAAGGCGTCGTTACCCGCGGCGTGGGCAGCCTCAAGCAGACCCACGGGGGGGGCGGTTTCGTTCAGATAGATCTCGGAGTAGCACTCGTCCGCTGCGATGACGAAGTCGTGCGTCTCTGCCAGCTCCATCAGGCGGACCAGAGTCGCTCGGTCGACGACGGCCCCGGTGGGGTTCCCGGGCGAGCAGATATAGAGGACCTGACAGCGTGCCCAGGTGGCCGAATCCACCGACTCGAAGTCGGGGACCAGTCCGTGCGCCGTCAGGCACGGTAGATAGCCAGGCTCGGCCCCGGCCAGGAGTGCCGCACCCTCGTAGATCTGATAGAAAGGGTTGGGCATCAGCACCAGGGGATCGGGGCGGGTGCGGTCCACCGCGGCTTGAGCGAATGAGAAGAGTGCCTCCCGGGTCCCGCTCACGGGCAGGATCTGGCGATCCGGGTCCAAGGCGCCCGCCGGCAGCTTGAAGCGGGCGACCAGCCAGTCTGCGATCACTTGGCGCAGGGCCGGTTGGCCCCTGGTGTTGGGGTAGACCGCAAGATTGTGCAGGTGGGCGATCAGTGCGTCCGTCACCAGCGCGGGTGTGGGGTGCTTGGGCTCGCCGATGGAGAGCGTTATCGGCTCCCGGTCGGACGGGGGGACCACGCCGCGCTTGAGCTCGGCGAGCCGCTCGAAGGGGTATGGCTTAAGTCGCGCAAGTGCGGGGTTCATGGGCAAGCGGGTCCGGGTGCCGACGGGGGCGCGGAAGGGGCGGGCAACTGCGCCGGGGCTGGGGTCGGCGGCTGGGCCAGCGGCTGCAATGGGCGAAAGGCCGCTAGTATAGGCGAAGGCTCAGACCGGCTCTACGCCGCGGGAGGTCCATGTGCACCATCGCTCGTCCCTGGTATCGGATATCCATCATGCGAGCCTGATCGTGGCCGATACCGCACGATCGCTGGCATTTTATCGGGAGATCCTCGGGCTGTCGCCGCTCGCGGAGCGCCCGGACCTGGGCTTCCCCGGGGCCTGGCTCGAGTTGGGCGGAGGACAGATCCATTTGCTGGAGCTGCCTAATCCGGACCCCGTGGAGGGGCGCCCGGCCCATGGGGGCCGGGACCGTCATCTGGCCCTGACTGCGCCGGACCTGGCGCCCCTGCGCGCCCGGCTTGATGCGGCTGGGATACCTTACACCCAGAGCCGCTCCGGGCGAGCGGCCATCTTTTGCCGGGATCCGGACGGCAATGCACTGGAGCTGATCGAGCGGCCGATCGTGCCTCATGCCGACTGACTCTCGGTAACCCCTGCTGCAACAAAGGCCATTCCGGCCGCGATGCCTGCCGAGCGCCCCCGGTTCTTCTATTTTCGCAACACATGGGTCCCCGGCGCATCGCAGATCGGGTATAGCCCTTTGTCGGGTGCGCCCAGTGCCGGAGGTTGCACGCGATCCTCGGCAGAATGCCGGACCAGCCAGGACTGCCAGGCCGGCCACCAGGAGCCGCTCTGAGCGGGCGTCTTTGCCTGCCAGGTATCGGGGTCGACATAGCAATCCCGATCCGTGCGACAGGCCATCCGGTAGCTGCGTCGGCCATGACCCGGCTCGCTGACGATGCCTGCGTTATGGCCGCCGCTGGTCAGTAGGAAGGTAACCTCGTCGGCATCCGCCAACAGGTTGATCTTGTAGACCGAGCGCCAGGGCGCAACGTGATCGTGCTCGGTGGCGACCGCGAAGATCGGTACGCGGATATCCGGGATGGCGATGGACCGATCGTTGACCTTGTAATGGCCGATCGCCAGCTCGTTACCGAGGAAGATATGGCGCAGGTACTCCGAGTGCATCCGGAAAGGCATCCGGGTCCGATCGGCGTTCCAGGCCATCAGATCGTTGATGGGTTGGCGCTTGCCCAGCAGGTAGTCGTGAACCATTCGCGACCAGATCAGGTCATTGGAGCGCAGAAGCTGGAACGCACCCGCCATCTGGTCGGCGTCCAGGCAGCCTTGATCCCACATCATGTCTTCCAGAAAGGCGACTTGGCTTTCGTTGATGAACAGCAGCAGCTCGCCGGCCTCGGTGAAATCGGTCTGTGCCGCAAGCAGCGTGATCGTCTGGATGCGGTCGTCTCCATCTCGGGCCATGGCGGCAGCGGCGATGGTCAGCAGAGTTCCGCCCAGGCAATAGCCGACCGCGTGGACCCTAACGTCCGGCAGGATCGCGGATACGGCATCCAGGGCCGCCATCAATCCGTTCTGCCGGTAGTCGTCCATGCCCAGCTCGCGATCCTCGGCGGTCGGATTCGTCCAGGAGATGGCGAATACAGTGTGCCCTTTCTCCACCAAATACCGGATCATGGAGTTATGTGGCGATAGGTCGAGGATGTAATACTTCATGATCCAGGCCGGAACCACGAGGATGGGCTCGGCGTAGACCTGGGTCGCGGTCGGCTGGTACTGGATCAACTCGATCAGATGGTTGCGGAAGATGACCTTGCCGGGCGTCACCGCCAGATCGCGCCCTACAATGAATTGCTCGTCTGTGCCATCCAGTCCTTTCCCCAGCGCCAGGTTTTCCATATCGGCCACCAGATTGGCCCAACCCCGCACCAGATTTTGGCCGCTCTCCTCCATGGTGGCGCTGAGGATCTCAGGATTGGTGAGCGGCGAGTTCGACGGCGAGAAGATGTCGAGGATCTGCCGGGTCATGAAGGAGACGATGGCTTCGTGTTGCTTGTTGACGCCCCGATTATCCGTAGTGGCGTTGTGCCACCATTGCTGCGTCAGCAAAAACGATTGATAAATCAGGTTGTAAGGCCACTGCCTCCAGGCTTCGCTATCGAAACGACGATCCTGCGGCAGGGGCTCGATGCAGGCTGGCGTGTCGTGGTCTTGAATCGACTTTAGGCCGTACAATGTCAGACGAGCCATCTTGCGAACGGCCTTTTCGTTCAGAAGCGCTTGCTTACCCGGCGCGAGCCCTAGATGTACCAGCCAGTCGAAGTAGGCCATGGCAAGCACGGCCGGCGAGATACCGCCGGTACCCCGGGCGAGATTGGCGTTGACCATCCGGTCGATGGTTTCCGGGATGTGATTGCCCAGAAAGGAGCGCTCGATTCCGAAGGCAGGATGCGCTGAGGAGGTATGGCTCGCCGCTTCACTGGTTGTGGACAATACCGGGCTTGGCGCTGGCGGCGGGGCGCTCGGTGGCTGCTCGGACGCCTGGATTTGGGCAGCGGGTGGCATTGGGTCCAATTTCTTGGGGTCTGGCATGATTGTTTGCTGGTGGATGTCGGAGTGGAATGCCCGAAGATCCCTTCCCTGGATTTGCGGGGACAGCCCGCTGGCGCGTTCGGTAATCGAGTAAGCATCGCCGCGCTCGAGCGCTGTGCCGAGGGGCTGCTTATGCGGATTACGGTGCGACCTCCGGGATGAAAGGTGCAAAGGCCATCTTCGCCCAATTTGCGTCGAAACTGCTTGCGCGCGTCGGATCGCCGGCTAGTCCATAGGCGTGGTTGCTCCAAACGATCTGGTTCTTGTCCAGATCTACCAAAGCGACATCGAAGCCATAGCCGTCACCGACCATAATAGACATCGTGCCTAGGCTTAGGGCGGTGGTGAGAACGGCGGTACCGATGCTCTTGCCGATCGATACCTGGCTGCCGACACCGTGCACGATCCAGACATTCGGATCTGCAATTTCGTTCTTTAGTCGGGCGAGCTGCTCGCCGTTCAAACCGAGCGGCCGAGCAACGGGAACCTTGGTTGCAGCATCAAGCTTTACTTCAGTATTCTCGCCTTTCTCCAGCAGGGCTCGATAGGCATCCGCCAACGTCGAATCGCCGCGCACATCGTCTGCGCAAGGAATCGGCAGGCGGGCTCGTTTCGGCTCTTCGTCTTTCGTTTCGGCGACAAGACAGCTCTTGTCAGGCGATCGGCTCATGTGGGCAGCGTCGCCGCCGCAGAGGAATGGTGCAATCTTGGCCTTTACCTGGACGCCGCGCGATGTCAGATAGTCGGAGGCGCTACGCGTTACTGTCTTGCCAACTTCGCGCGACGCCTTGAGCAGGACGTAATCATCGTCGCTAACCTCGTCGCGGATGACGCAGCCATCCCCCACAACCGAGACCCCTTGTGTACTAAGTCGCGCCATTTGCTGGGTGTAGAAAATGCGCGCTTCCGGCGAGATCGATGCACAGGCGGTAATCAGGATTGCAATAAAATGACCGACGCATACATGGATGGCATGCATATGGCCTCCTTTCCCGTTCGGCGGGCATACCGATTGGCTTGCAGCGTTACCGAACCTCCGCAAAGAGTATAGTCAACCCAGCAGCGGTCGTGGCGTTTCTGGTCGGCAGCCCCTGCAATGGGCTCCTTGCCCCTAAGGCATCTCCGCTCTGGCGGCAGCCGGCCGCCAAGATGCCCGAATAGGCCCCGCCGTCGCCAAGACTGCAAGCCGCTCGCTCCGCCACAGCGGGATCGTCGAAGGCCGCCGCCAAGGCGGCTTGCGCAAGCTGGGTGCCCTCTTCCATGTCGAGGATCATCGACACCGATGAGGCTGCATCCGAGTCGGCGATCGCTTGCAGCTCCGTGACGATGTCGCGGACGGCGCCGGGCGGGCGCCGATGGTTGCTGCCGGATGCCCACGATCAGCCAGCTCTTTGGAATCGTGATCCAGAAGCTCTGGGGGGAGCACGCGTCTGCGCATAACTACGAGCTTTATTCGGAGCAGAGACCCCGCTAATCGTGTCGAGCCTGATCGCCGTGCCGACTGTCCTCGCGGGCGGCGCTCGCGACGGTGTCCCCCTCCCGAGCCATGGGCGTGGACGGCGGAGCGCGCAGCAGCGGTGACAGGGCGGGCTCCAGGGCCTTGAGGACCTGTGTGGGCAAGGCGCTGGTGAATCGGTAATGCTTGGCGTTGGGCCCTGGCACATGGGCGGTGACGACGCCAAAGTAGCGGTCGCCGAGGAAGAAGGCGAAGGCCGCGCTGCGGCTCACCTCTTTGTCCTTGCCCGCGGCCGTGCCCGGGCCGTAGCGGTCCGCGAGCTCGTCGCCGGTACCGGTCTTACCTCCCACCGGGAGCGGCCTGCCGTCGGCGTCCCGGTAGGCACCGACCAATCGCTTGGCGGTCCCGTTGGCGACCACGTCCATGAGTGCGCGCTTTAGCGCCGCCGCCGCCTCGCTGGGCAGCACCCGCCGCGGGGCCTCGCTGCCGCGGCGCAGATGGGTCTCGAAGGGGGTTCCCTCGGCGAGGTGGATACGCTCCACCCGCACTATCGGCAGGCGCACCCCCTCGTTCAGGATGATGCCGATCAGCTCCGCCAGGGCCGCCGGGCGGTCCGCGGAGCTCCCTATGGCGGTCGCGAGCGAGGGGACCAGGGAGGCGAAGGGGTAACCCTGCCGCTGCCAGGAGGCGTGCACCTTACGGAAGGCGTCCTCCTCGGCCATGATGCGGATGCGGGTGTCCGCCGCCCCCTTGCGCTTGGACTTGAACAGCCACTGGTAGACCTCCTGTCGCTCCTCTGCGCTGGCCGACACCAGCTCGCTGCGGGGCGCCCCGGGGTGGGTCTGGAGGTACTGGACCAGCCAGAGCTCCAGGGGATGCAGGCCCGCGATGTAGCCGCGGTCGTGGAGGTTGAAACGATCCGGCCCGTACTTGTCGTAAAGTGCCTGAAGCTCCTTTGCCGAGGGTACGCGCCCATCGAGGCGCTCGGTCATAAACTCGGCGAAGGCCTCCACCGAGGCCCCCGGGCGCACCGACCGGAAGACGGTCGCCAGGCGGTGCGGCACCGGGCGGGCGCGGCTCGCGAGCAGGGCCAGTGCCGCATCTGGGTCGAGCTTGGCGTAACGCTTGCGGAACCCATCGAGGAAGACCACCCCCTCCATGTCGGCGAAGCGCTCCAGGTAGGCGCGCCGCATGGGGTGGGTCGGGTCCGCCAGGATCTCCTTGACCGGCTCCGGACCCTCCGCCTGGTAGTACTTGACGATATCCCGCATCATGCGGATGAAGACCAGGTTGACCGAGAAGCGGAAGCCCTCCGCTACCGACAGAAAGCCGTTGCGCCGGCTGTCGAAGTTGGCGAAGCGGTGGGCCCCGCGCCCGGTGAAGAAGGTCTCTCCCGGACTGCCCGAGTACTTGCGTTGCATGGCCGCTTCGATGGTCGCCCCCAGGGAGCGGTCCTTGATCCCGGCGAGGTACTGCACCGCCCAGCGGGTCAGGGGGTCCGAAGCGTCCGCTGCGACCTCCTTGAGATCCGAGGCCGGGGCCGCGGCGTAGCGCTCGTGCAGCTCGGCGACGATCTCCAGATAGGTCGTCAGGGTGCGCAGCTTGGCCGTGGAGCCCAGGTCGAGCTTGCCTCCCTCGTTGAGGTCCAGTGGCCGCTCCAGATTGTCGGCCTGCACCCGCACCCAATTGACGCTCGGGCCGCGCTCGAAGAGGGTGACGCTGTACGCGACCCCCGCGGGGTCGCCGTTCAAGAGCCGCTCGCCGAAGAGTCCGGCCTTGGTCGCCGCGTCCTTGCGGGTCAGCAGATGCAGCGCGTCCGTCACCGCCCGCTGGGCCTCGGTGTCCAGACTGGTCTCCGCCCTCAGGTCCAGGCGGTCGAGGTCGTAGAGGGTCTCGACGCCCAGCAGGGCGAGCAGGTCGCCGCGCATGGCGTTGAGCGCCTTGCGCTGCACGAAGGACGCCGCCGCGGGCTCGGGCGCCGATTCGCGGAACCGGAGCGGCTCGGCCAGGGCGGCGTCGCGCAGGCCCCCGCCGATGATCCCGGCACTGGCGAGCAGGCGCAGGTGGGCATCGGCGAGTGACTCCAGTTTGTCCCGCCCGGCGAGCAGGTAGTAAGAAGGGCGCCGCTGGGCGAGCAGCAGGCTGAGTGCCTGCTTAAAGACCTGCCCCTGGCGCGCCGCCTCCGCGGGGCCGGCGGGGGGCCGGTCCAGAAGCCGCACGTCTCCATCGAGGTCCGTGCCGAACCAGACGTGCAGGCCGTCCCCCAGGCCAATGACCTCGCCAAAACCGGGACGGGCGGCCAGGGGTGTGGAGTTGACGTAGTCGAGGACGATGCGCTTGCGGGCCTGAGTCGTATCCGGGCCGTCCATATAGGCCCGGGCGCTGGCGGACAAGACCTGGCGGAGCTTCTCCCGGGCCGATCCGGTGCGCCCTTCCGGGGAGTGGCGGTATTTCTCGATTTGGGTGGCTAGGGTGGAGCCGCCGAAGCGCTGGCCGGCGGGTACGACGGCCCCCAACAGGGCGTTGGCCCCCGCGGCGGCGAAGCGGTCCCATTCGATGGCCGGGTTGCGGGTCGCGGGGGTCAGGTCGAGGAGCTCGCGGTTCTCCACAAAGAGCAGCGAGCGCACGATCGGGCGCGGGATGCTCCGGTAGTCGCTGAACACCCGCTCCGGGTAGCGGGCGCGGTAGACCTCCCGGCCGCGTGCGTCGATCAGGCTCAGGCCTGCCTGGGCCTTCTCCCGGTAGATCGGGAAGCCGCCAAGGTCGATGAAGGAGGCCAGGGCCGGCGAGACCCGGACTTGGCGGTCCACCACAAAGCGCTGGGCGCCGAGCGAGCTCAGGAAGGCCGGCATACGCGCATACCCGAGGCGCTCGTCGTAGGGCCCCGCGCCCGGGAATCGCACCTGCGGGCTCGCGCCCGAGTCCAGGGACACTCCGAAAGACGCGGTTAGGCGGGTGAATAGGTGCGACTGCATCGGCGAGGATCCCACCTCGACGGTCAGGCCCCAACCCAGGGCGGCGAAGGTAAAAAAAATCGCCGAACCGAGCACCACATGACTGGAAGACAGGTGCGGCATCGATCTTCGCGTCCGTATTGATGGCCGCCGGTCGGCTCGCCGGTTCGGGGCGACCGCTCGCAAAACCCGCCCACCGGGCGGCCGTTTGCCCCTTCCCATGGTCGCGAGCGCTGCCCCGAGGGCGCCCGGGACCGGTCTTCGCTGGCGAACGGCACGGTCGCAGACTCGTGCCCCGAAGATCTGCCGCTCGGACAGTCCCATGCTGCATTTAACATTACAAAGTATGGCCCGGCCCGGGCGGCGGCGAACCCGCAGAAAATCGGGTTAAGTTATCTGGGATCAGTGCGGCTGCTCCGGCGGCGGACCCCGGGGACGCGCCAGAGCGGCGCCGCCCGAGGAGGCTCCCCCGAGTGTTTGTCCGCCACTTTGGGATCGCAGGGCGAGATGCGCTTCACGCCCATCGCTCGCGCCAATGCCTGTAATGAAAACACTCAAATGGCTATCCGTTAGCCTGGGAGGCTGCCTGCTCTCGGCGGTCTTCGTCTCCGGTTCCTGGATACTGACCGAAACCGCCATCCAGGCGACCTCCGGCGAAGAATTCTGCTCCGTCTGTCACACCATGAAGCCATTCGCCGCGACCTATGCGGACGATATCCATGGCGGGAAGAATCCAAAGGGTCTGAGCGCCGCCTGCGCGGACTGCCACCTGCCTCACGAAGGACAGGCCGGTTATCTGCTCGCCAAGGTCAAGACCGGCATCTACGACGTCTGGGCAGAGGTCGCAGCGCTCTTCAAGGAGCCGGATTGGATCGGGAGCCGTTCGTGCTCTTTGGGACGGCCGGCGCGAAGGATGGCGATGTCGAGTCTGGGCGACAGCTCTACAACGCCAGGATGTGCAACCTTTGTCATACGCTCGCGGGCGAGTCCGGGCAGATGGCACAGTTCGGCGGTCCTCTCGACAATCTCGCCGCCAAACGGGATGCCGCCTGGATTCGGAGCTATCTCAAAGAGCCCAAATCGGTCCTCCCCAATTCGCCAATGCCCGCAACTGGGCTTACGGATCGGGAGATCGCCGATTTGACCGCCTTCCTGCTATCGCATTGAGCGAACGGTTGACTGAGTCAGCGGGCATGCGGCCGTTTCTGCTCAATAACCAGCGCGTCGAAGGGCTCCCGGACTCGGCCCGTCCGGTGCTGGCCTGGTTGCGGGAGGGCCGCGGCCTGACCGCTGCCAAGGCCGGCTGCGGGGAAGGCGATTGCGGGGCCTGCGCGGTGCTGTTGGGGACCTTGGAAAGCGGCTGGGGGGTGCGTTATCGGTTGGTCAACGCCTGTCCGTTGCCCCTGGCGGCCTTGGGGGGGCGTCATCTAGTGACCCTGGAGGGGCTGAACCCGCCGAACGACCGGCTCACCCCGGTGCAGCAGGCGTTGCTGGAGGAGGGGGCGATCCAGTGCGGCTTCTGCACCCCAGGGCTGGCGATGGGGCTGACGAGCTGGCTGCTGAACGGCGTGAGTTTCGACCGGGAGGAGGCATGGGAGGCCCTGGACGGCAATTTCTGCCGCTGTACCGGCTATCAGGGGATCAAGCGGGCCGCGGACCGACTGCTCCCGCTGGGAGCCGGGTTCCCACTCCCGCCACGCAATCCTACCCCGGTTACAGCCTCGCGAACGCCCTTCGCGGCGCACCGATCTACGGCGGCGGAGACACCCTGGCGGCCTGGATTCTGGGGGAGCTCGCGGTCGCGCGGATGCTCGGGATGGCCGCTCTTGGGGGGAAGCCTCTATGCACTGGAGGCTCCCAACTGAAAGGGCCGCCCCAGGCTGCCGGAACGATGGGGCGATGTGTGGCTTCAAGTGTAAGAGGCCGTTATTCCATCAAGTCGCGCGCCGTGCGCACCGCATCGGCGATGCCTTCGGCCTGGGCGGAAAGCTGGGCCAAGCGTCGGTTTGCCGACTCGCGTGGGAGCTTGGACAGCGCGAGCGCCGCACGCTCGCGCAGCAACCGTTCGGCGGAGGTCTCGATGACATGCGCGACTGGCTCGATCGATCGCTCGCTCGGCACCCCGGATATCATCGCGAGGAAGGCAGCGGTCCGCCAGGCCGGCAGGCTGTCTGCGAGCTTGGCGACTCCTTCCCATGCGAGCGGCAGGATCGGCTCGCGCAGCTCCAAGTGTGCGCGCATCTCCCATTCTTCCCAGAGTCCGGCCATGCCGGTGAGGCGCTGGCTGCGTCCGGCCGGGTTTATGCGGTCGAGCTCGGACTGCACCTTTTCGTAGAGTCCGCGCTGCTCGGTCCAGCCTTGCAGGATTGCGGCGGTCATGCGCACGCGCCAATCCGGGTCCCCGGCATAGCGCGCGGTCAGGTCCGAGAAATTGCCGCCGCGCCGGAACAGCTCGTCGCGCGTGGACCGATAGATCGGTCCTTCGAGCTGCGCGAGCATGCGCAGGTTGTTGTCGCTCAACATCTTGGTCTCCCCGGGGCTGGTGCCCGGTCGCAGTAGGACGGCCGCCCCGATGAGCGCCATGGCGTGACGACGGGTACATGGGGCGCGGATCAGATCCATGTCAGCTCCCACCAGCGGTCCGCCGGCGGCGTGCGCTGGCTGTTGGTACCGCAATGAATCTCGCCCTGGCCGACATGATAGGTCAGGAAGTCGTCGATGAAGCGCACGGTGGCTGCATGGGGCGAGAGCTTGGACCGGATGTCTGCCTCGAAGCGGCAGCCCGCGGCGGTTCTGGGGCCGAACGGCTTGGGTACGCACAGATGGAGCGGCCCGCCGGTGACCACCAGCATATTCACCGATCCGGCCGTATAGGCGATGAATCGGCTGCCGCGCTTCTCGAAGAGCACTGGCAGATGGATGAAGTCGCTGTCTTTCAGATCGAGCTTGACCTTCAGCTCGGTATTGCGCACGACGTCGATGATGGTCTGCGCCTCGGTCTGCCAGGTGCGGAAGGTCGCACCGCCCGCGCCCTTGATCTGCCCGCAGGTGCGCCACCGATAGGTGTCGCGGAGCGGCGCACCGGAGCCGAATGGATCCAACTGATTCATGTCGATCCCGTGAAACAGGGGTGTCGCATCGGTTTGCGCCTGGACGATCCGCATCGCCTCGCTCGGGCTTGCGATGACGACCTTCCAGCCATGGCTGCCGCCCGCCCCCGGCAGAAAGGAAATGAATTCGTCGACATGGCCGACCACGAGCCAATTGGTGTCGATGGGGAAAGGGTCTTGTACCGTTTGCGCCGCGAGCAGCGCGCGCACGCGCGCATGCATGCGCCGAGAGGGCGCGCCGTTGCCCTTGGTGTCGTCGCCGAAGATCGCACGGCCGAACGGATAACGGCGTGCCGGCTGACCATGGGCACCGGAGTGGGTGAAGGCCGGCGAGCACTCCAGATTGCCGAAGCTGTCGAGCGATCCGGCGGCGGTCGTCGGGGCAGTCGCCTCTAGAAAGCCGTAGTCGCGCTCCAGCAGCTCGCGCTTCGGATAGGAGTCGATCTGGGTCCTGCGCGGGTCGGGCGGACTGGGCGCGCCTCGGTCCAGCGCGGTGCGTAAGGTGGCCGGCGTTGCGGGTGCCGCGCCGCCGGCGCGCGGCATCGACGCGAAGCCAGGCTCCATGCCGTCCTGCATCCAGCGGTCGCCGCTATACACCGCACCGGAGGCCGTCTGCATGGTGGCGCCTGCGCCGCCGACAACGGCACCGATCGCGGTGCGCAGCGCGGCATTGTCTCCGGTATCGACGATATAGACCTTCTCGGTGCGCTGGGAGTGGTTGAAGAGTATCCAGGGCGCCACCCGTACCTCGGCAGTCTCGGTGCGCACCGTGGCGCCGTTGACCTTAACCGCCAGGCTGATCGTAAGGCGTCCGTTAAAGGCTGCATCGGGATATTGCAGCGCCTCCATCAGGAACGGCAGATCGGTCGAGCCTGCCAGAGTCGGGTTGTCGAGCGCCAGGCTGGCATGGGCCGGCCCGACGACCTCGGTCCCGGCCGCCGACGCCGGTCGCTGGATGCGCAGCTTGTTGCGGTCGGAGACGCTGAGCTCCGCGGTGACCGTTGTCGGCAGCGCGACCCCGGCCGGATGGCGGCGCACATGGAGCGGCGCCAGATCCGAGAGGTCATTCGCGGTGTCGACGCGCGCGTTCTCGAAGTCGCGCTCCTTGGCCGCATCCCGGTCGTCGTTGTCGTTGTTGAACAGCACGATGGCGCCGAATTGGCCGGCCCCCGGGGTCCATGGCGTATTGTGGGTCCAGTCGTTGTCCACCGTGCCGTCCCGGTTGGCGTCGACATGGAGATGCAGATCGACCGGCTGGATGCGCAGCTCCGTCTCGGTGGTCTGGCCGTGGGGGACCGCGACCGCGGGGTTCTCGGCCGGGTCCGGGCTGTGCATGTCATTGCGCGCGCGCACCCGATAGGTGCCAGCGGCGATCGGTCGCCATTTGGCCCAGCCGGCGGCGTCGGTGTTCTTGGCCCCATGGCCCGCGACCGTGACCTCGACCCCCTGGAGCGGCGTGGTCCCGTCGCTCGCATTCAGCACCTGGACGTGCAGGTTGGTCAGCACACAGAGCGAACAGTCGCTATCGAACGGGTGGTCGTCCCCCGGGGCGCCGCTGGGCGGCGAGGGCGGAGTGTTGTCTTCCTTGCACATGGGGGGCTTCAGATACCCAAATTGGCCAAGACGTGGCGCAGATAGGTGCGCGAGCGTCGCTCCAGCCGAGCCGCGCGCTGGTCGGGATCGGGCCGGCGCGGGTCGATCAGCGTGCGCGAGATCCAGGGATAGAGCGGGTCATCTGCGAAGCCTGCGCCGACGATGAAGGCCAACACGGGAAACAACGCGAGACCCCGCGTGGATGTCACCCCCAACCGCTGCGCCTGCTCGATCGTCCGAGCGATCAGGCAACGGTGCGGCCCCTCGCCCAGCACCTCGACCTTCTGCGGATGTGCCGCTACGAAGTCCGCGAGCAGCCGATCCTCCAGCCCGTCGCGCTGCAGCGGCGCGGGGTCTGCGGCCAGACGCTCGACCTTGGCGAGGGCCGCGCGATTGTAGGCGTTGCCGGGCCCGGAGATACGCGCCAGCACATCGCAGGCGTGCGCATGCAGGCGCTCGGCGGTCTGCATCTGGCGATCGGGGTCGCGGCAGTCGACCAGCTCCGCGGAATCCGCGGGCAGCAACGGGTCGTCGTCGAATCGGCCGCCGAACAGGAACATCAGCTCCAGCCACAATCGGACCGGGCCGCGCAGGTTGAAGCCGCGGCGCGCGGCGCGCTCGATGCCGAAGCGCACCGCGGCGAGCATGCCCAGGTTGCCGAGCACCCGGGCGTGATAGGGCGAGCGAGCGGCCAGATGCATGGCCATCTCTTGCTCGAAGCGCGCGCGCGCCTGGGACCGGAAGACGCTGCGCTGGGTCTGTCTGATGCGGAGCATGCGACGTTGGGGATAGCGATGAGGTCAATGGCCAAGCATAGCGGCAACGATACGAGACGCAACCGCTGTGAGGCCCGGTCCTATCGTCTCGCCCGGATGGACCGGACGCTCCGGGCGCGCGGACATCGCCGACACTCGGCCTCTTGCCCCCGGAGGCGCTCCGCTTGAGGCTCGCCCCAATTCCTGTCAATTGTCCGCGTGTTACTCGACTTCGGGTTTGGCTATAGTCGGCGCTTGATATAATTACACTGCAAGAGGGGGTATGTCGGGACCGCACGAGATATTTTTCCCCCCGTTTCGGCTGGAGGCGTTGGGCGGTCGCCTTTGGCGCGAGGACGAATGTTTGCCGATTCGGCTGAAGTCGCTGGCGGTCTTGTGCTATCTCATCGAGCACCGCGACCGTGTGATCGGACGCGACGAATTGGCCCAGGCAATTTGGCCGGGCCGTTTTGGTGCAGAGGTTGCGCCAAAGCAGTGCATTCTGGAGCTGCGCAAGCTGCTCGAAGATTCCGCGCGCCTGCCCCGGTTCATCGAAACGGTCGGTCGCTATGGCTATCGCTTTATCGGACGTATCGGAGTGGGTCACCCACCGTTTTCAAATTCTGGGGGTATTGGCTCCGGTCGCCCCCAAGATTCTACGCAGGGCCATTGCTTCGGTCGCGAGGCCGCGTTGGAGCGCATGCAACAGACCTGGGACGACGCCCGAGCAGGTCGCCCCCAATGCGTCATATTGATCGGCCCTGACGGCATCGGGAAAACCACTGTCGCGGAAGCCTTTATGCAGAAGGTGAGCGCTGCAGGCCATGGATGGGCGGCGCGTGGCCAGTGCGTCGGGCAACCTAGCAAAGGCGAGGCCTATCTTTCGCTGCTCGACGCGCTCGGCTCTTTGGGCCGCGGCCATTGGCGCGCTCGTCTGTTCGCCACGCTCGACCGCCATGCGCCATTATGGCTGCTTCAGCTACCCGCGCTGATCCCACCCGGCGGCGAATCCGCGCTCGGGCAGCGGGTTCGGGGCGCCGACCGTGCCAGGATGTTGCGCGAGCTGAGCGAGGCGCTGGAGACCCTGACCCGCGACGAACCCGGTCTGTTGTTGCTCGAAGACCTGCAATGGGCCGACGTCTCGACCCTGGAATGGTTGAACGCATGGACGCTCAGGCGCGGCTCTGCGCGGCTACTCCTCCTCGGCACTTGGCGAACCGGGGATCGCTCGGTCCGTCCGAACGGGGAGGGTCTCTCTAACACTCTGCTGGACGAGTGGGGACGCCGCCACGCGGTCACGATGCTCCCGTTGGCCGAGCTGGAGTCGACTGCGGTCGAGGCCTATCTGATTGCCAGGTTTGCCGACACCAGGCTGGTATCTCGCCTGGTGCCGGTGCTTTATCGCCGGTGCGGGGGGCAACCGTTTCTCTTGAGCACGGTGGTCGAGAGTTGGCTCTCCGAGCGTCTGCTGGCCCCTGTCGACGGCAGATGGCAGTTGACGCAGGATCTCGATGCGCTCTCGAACGGTATCCCCGCTGGCGCGCGCGAGCTGCTCGAGCGGCGGTTGGCGGGCCTTGAGGAGGGGCATCGCCAAACCCTGGAAGCGGCGAGCATCGTCGGCGCGGCGTTCACGACCACGCTCGTTGCGGCTCTGCTGGACAGCGATAAAGAGACGCAGGAGTGCCGATGCGCCACGTTGGCGGGTCCCTATGGCATCTTGACCGATGCGGGCCTCAGTCTGGAGCCCCACGAAACAATCGCAACCCGCTACGCGTTTCGCAACGCATTGTATCGGGATGTCGTTTACCAAAGAATGGGCGCGACCAGACGCTTTTTAATGCACCGCCGGATCGAGCAAGTCTTGAGCAGGGTCAATGCCGGAGGCGCCGTCGGGGTTCTTGAAACCCCGTCTTTGGGATCGGGAGTCGATTAACTCCAGCAGAGGGACTCATGGATGCCTGATTTGTCGGCTTCGACCGGATCGAATCGGCGGAGTATCTGGCCCATCGATGGATATGCGCGAACCGACGGGCCAAGACCGAACTGGCGGCAATCACTCTCCCAGCCTGGGGAGAGTGATCGGGGTCCATTAATCGATCGGCACCTGACGATCCCATCTGGAGGGGGTCTTCGCGGCGGTATAGCCAGCCTGGCCGGTTGTCCGAACCTGGGTTGCGGGCACACAGCTCATCGATGAGCTCCATTGCGGCGACTTCGCTGCCGGGGCGCTCGATGGAGCGGTCGATGCGCAATGGTACTCCAGGCCCGCCTGGCTTTCTCCATGGTTGGTGCCGGGGCCTTTAGCGAAGGCCGTGCCAATTCCCATTCCCAAGGGAAGGACCAGCAGAAAGCTCAATGGCGGCAAGGATAGTTTATTCATTATCGTTCTCCGGGAACATGAGTCAGTACGGATCGCTGCACCGAGGTCATTCATGGGTTTCCCATCGGCGATGGCGGAGCCGAACGCGGATGCTTGGTTATGGCGCGGGGTCCGATTCCGATAAGGCCAACGCCAGTGGTCATACCTGACTACGACGCTCAGTTAAGCACGCGCGCTGGAATCCTGCCGGGACATCGAGTCGAGATTAGGTCGAATTTCGGTCAAATTCCCGATCTTCCGAAGCGATCTTGAGATCCGCAGTCAATAACCCCTGTAATACCAGAGGTTGTTCCAATTCTGGGGCGAGAAGGGGCTGTACTCGGGCGCCGCGGTGGGGGGTGCGACGGTCACGGCGGATTGGTTGCCGGTGCCGGGAGCCTGGGTCTCGGCGGGGTGGGGTTGCGTCTCTTGGCTCTTTGCGGGCGTACCGGGCACCGGCGCCTGGGACTTGTACCAGGGGAGGGGCGGCTGGCTCAACCCGCGGAAGCGCTCGCGATCCTGCTCCATGCGTTGCATGCGCCCTTCGCGGCGGCGCCTTACATCCTCTTCCCACGCCTCCTGGTGAGCCGCCCCCCGAGGGTCGGCGAGGCGCCGACGCGCCTCGAATGCGTCGCGCGCGGCCTGACGCCGCTCCTCCCACGCATGGCGCTGGGCGCGCACCTCGTCGAGCCAGGGTGGCTCGGGGTGGGCGTGGGCCGGCGCGCCACCGGGTGGGGCATCGCTGTCGGTGTCCAGCGGCTGCGGGTCCCGGGCGAGGAGTGGACTGCCCCCGGCCGTCGCCAGCATCAGTGTCAGGACCGCGATACCGAGCCCGCGCGGACGGGCCGGCGGCGACCAGCGCTGCAATGCGATCGGCGATCTGGCATCAATGCTTGGCATGGTCTTCGAGCCGGTTGTAGATCTCGCGTCTCAGGCAGGTCAGCGCGCTCTCGCAGGCGATGGGTGCGTCGTCCAGGGTGGTGATGAAAAAGACGTCGTCCACCTCCGCGCCTACGGTGGCGATCTTGGCGTTCTGAAGCCGCACCCCGCATTGCTGGAATACCGCCCCCACCTCAGCCAGAAGGCCAGGGCGGTCCAGCGTCGTCAGGCGCATCACGGTGCGGCGGTTGGTCTCGTCGGAGGAGAAGCTGACCCGGGTCTCGATCGGGAAGTGGCGATGGCGGCGCGGCAGGCTTCGCGCGACCTGGAATCCGCCGCGGGCCTGGTCGCGCAGGGCGGTCGTCAGGTTGAAGCGGATCTCTTCCATGCGCGCCGAGTCGTCGACGGGGCTTCCGTCCTGATCGAGCACCTGATAGGTGTCGACGGCCATGCCGTCGTCGGTGGTCATGACCCGCGCGTCCATGATGCTGAGGCCCATCTGGTCGAGGAGTGCAGTCGTGAGTCCGAACAGGTTGGCGCGGTCGGGGGTGTAGATGAAGACCTCGGTGCCGCCTCGGGCGGTGACCGGGCGAATGACCACGAGCGGCAGCTCGCTCCGGTCCGTGGCCAGGATCTGGCGGGTCTGCCAGGCGATCTCGTCCGGGGAGTTGTGGAGGAAGAAGTCCAGGCTGAAACGCGCCCAGAGCCCGTTGCAGGCGTCCGGGTTGCCGCCGTAGCGGTCGATCAGGCGCTTGGCCTCCGTCTGCTTTTGCTGGACCAGCTCGTCCTGTGCCTGGGGGTGCTCCAGCCCGCGCAGCAGAGCGCGCCTGGTGCTGTGGTAGAGCTCCCGCAGCAGGGCGTCCTTCCAGCTGTTCCAGCGCTTCGGATCGGTCGCCCGGAAATCCGCAACGGTCAACAGATAGAGATAATCGAGTCGGGTCGGGTCCCCGATCTGCTCCGCAAATGCCTGGATCACCTCCGGGTCCGAGATGTCCTTGCGTTGGGCGGTCATGGACATCAGCAGGTGCTTCTCCACCAGCCAGGCAACGAGCCGGCTGTCGAACTCGGAGAGCCCGTGAAGCCGGCAGAAGTCCCAGGCGTCCCGCGCCCCGCTGACCGAATGGTCCAGGCCCCGACCCTTCGCGATGTCGTGGAAGAGCCCGGCCAGATACAGCAGCTCCAGCTTGGGGATGCGCAGCGCGACGGCGCTGCACAGTGGAAACTCCTCGTCGTGCATGGGAATGACGAAGCGGCGCAGGTTGCGCAGCAGCATCAGCGTGTGCTCGTCCACGGTGTAGACATGAAAGAGGTCGTACTGCATGCGCCCGACGATATTGGCGAAGGCCGGGATATAGGCTGCCAGCACCCCATAGCGGTTCATCCGGCGCAGGGCGTGGGTGAGTCCGGACGGCTCGCGCAGGATTTCCATGAAGAGGCTTCGGGCGCGCAGGTCCGCCCGGAAGGCGTCGTCGATGCGATGGCGGCTCTCGCGGATCAGCCGGATCGTGCTGGCGCGCACGCCCTCCAGACGCGGGTTGGTCTGGAGTATGTGGAAGACCTCCAGGAGCGCGAGGGGAAAGCGCCGGAAGACGGCGGGGGAGGTCACCTCCAGATAACCGCTGCGGGACTGGAAGCGTTTGTTGATGGGTACCGGCGGGCCGATGTCGTCGTGCAGCAGGATCGCCTCGCGGAAGAGCTGGAGCAGCATCTCGTTGAGCCGGTTGAGCTCCTGCACCGTGCGGTAATACTGCTGCATGAACTGCTCGACGGCCAGGTTGTGCTCGCCGTCGCAGAATCCGAACTGGTTGGCCAGGGTGCGCTGGTAGTCGAAGAGCAGCCGATCCTCGCGCCGGCCGGCGAGCCGGTGCAGGGCGAAGCGGATGCGCCACAGGAGTGTCTCGCCCTCGATCAGTGCCTGGTACTCGGCCTCGGTGAGGAATGCGTGGACCACCAGGTCATGCAGGTTGTCGGCGGCGAAGTGGCGCTTGGTCACCCAGCCGATCATCTGGATGTCCCGCAATCCACCAGGATTTTCCTTGATATTGGGCTCCAGGTTATAGGCGGTATCGCCATACTTGTGCCAGCGCGCTTGCTGCTCCTGGGTCTTGGCGGTAAAGAACGACTCGCTGTCCCAGAGCCGGTCCGGGGCGGTCGCCTCGCGCATCTGCCGGAATAGCTCCGGGTTGCCGGCGAGCAGGCGCGCCTCCAGCAGGTTGGTCATCACGGTCACGTCGCTGGCGGCCTCCTCGACGCACTCCGCGACGGTGCGCACGCTGTGCCCAGGCTCCAGCCCGATGTCCCACAGGAAGGTGACCAGCTCCCCGATCGTCTCGTTCAAGGCGCCATCGGCCTCCGGGGCGAGCAGGATCAGGATGTCTAGGTCCGAGGCTGGCTGAAGCTCCTGGCGTCCGTAGCCGCCGACCGCAGCCAGCGCCACCGCCTGGCTGCCGCCCAGATAGTGCCGCCACACCTCGTCCAGAACCCGGTCCATGAGCTGGCTGCGCGCCAGCACCAGGGTCGAGATCGGTACGCCCTGATCGAAGCGCTCGAACAGCAGATCCTTGCCCTCCCGCAACTGCTGTCGATAGGCGCCGATGCGGGCGGCTGGGGACTGGACGCTCATGAGGCGGCGTCCGTCGCGGCCCGCTCTTCCTCGCGCAGTGTGAGGATCTCGCAGCCGTCCTCGGTGACCAGCACGGTGTGCTCCCATTGGGCGGACAGACTGCGGTCCTTGGTCACCACAGTCCATCCGTCCGGCAGCAGCTTGATGAATCGCTTGCCGGCGTTGACCATGGGCTCTACCGTGAAGCACATGCCGGGGCGCAGCACCACGCCCTCTCCGGGGTTGCCGTAGTGCAGCACCTGGGGATCCTCGTGGAATTCCCGCCCGATCCCGTGCCCGCAATACTCGCGCACCACCGAGTATCCTTGGGCCTCTACGAACTGCTGAATCGCGTGTCCGAGGTCCCCCAGCGTGGCGTCCGGGCGCACCGCCGCGATACCCCGGAACATCGCCTCCCGGGTGACCGAGACCAGGCGGCGGGCGAGCACCGAGGGCTCGCCCACGAAGAACATCTTGCTGGTGTCCCCGTGGTAGCCGTCCTTGATGACCGTGATGTCTAAATTAACGATGTCCCCGCGCTTGAGCCGCTTGTCGCCGGGGATGCCGTGGCAGACCTGATGGTTGACGGAGGTGCAGATCGATCTGGGAAAGCCCCGATAGTTGAGCGGGGCCGGGATGGCCCGCTGGACCCGGGTGATGTAATCGTGGCAGAGCCGGTCGAGCTCGTCGGTGGAGATGCCGGGCTGCACATAGGCGCCGATCATGTCCAATACGTCGGCGGCGAGGCGACCAGCCACGCGCATCCGCTCGATCGCCTCAGGGGTCTTGATCTGCACGCTCATAGTGCGGTCCGATGCGTCCACGTCTGGTCCGGATCTTGCGGAATTGCTTGAGGTTAGCTCCGCTCTAATTGCTTAGGCGAAGCCGGCTATGGTATAAAACGCGGCGCGCTGTCGCAAACGGCCCTTGATGTCTCACCCGCATGTGGTGTCGGATTCCCCCGGAGCCAAGCGAAAAACCTCGGTTTTTCGCTTTGTTTTTAGGGCGGTTTTTGTACCTGAGGCAGAACTGCGCCTCGGCTGCGCCCCAGAGACCCCGGTCGCCTCGCGTCCGGGGATTTAGTCCGCACACGTATCGTCACATGCTGCCGGGTGCCCGCCAGAGCTTGATCCCTGGGGGGTTGCCGCATGGGATGCGTGGAGGCATAACCCAAGATTAAAGAGGTAGATATCGTGAGCGACGTATCGATGCGTCAGATGCTGGAGGCCGGCGTCCATTTCGGCCACCAGACCCGTTACTGGAACCCCAAGATGGGTGCCTTCATCTTCGGGCACCGCAACAAGATCCATATCATCAACCTGGAAAAGACGGTCCCGCTCTTCCAGGACGCCATGAATTTCGTGGGCACCCTGTCCGCCAACGGGGGCAGAATCCTCTTCGTCGGCACCAAGCGGGCCGCGCGCGAGGCGATCCGCGAGGAGGCGCTGCGCTGCGGCATGCCCTTCGTGAATCATCGCTGGCTCGGCGGCATGCTGACCAATTTCAAGACCATTCGCCAGTCCATCAAGCGCTTGAAGGACCTGGAGGCCATGTTCGAGAGCGGTGCCATCGAGCGCTTCAATAAGAAAGAGGCCCTGGATCTGGCCCGCGAGCGCGACAAGCTGGAGCAGAGCCTGGGCGGGATCAAGAACATGGAAGGCCTGCCGGACGCCCTTTTCGTGATCGACGTGGGTCACGAGAAGAACGCGGTGACCGAGGCCAACAAGCTCGGCATCCCGGTGGTCGGCGTGGTCGATACCAACAACGATCCGAGCAAGGTCGACTACGTGATCCCGGGTAACGACGACGCCATCCGGGCAGTGCGGCTCTACATCGCCGCCGCCGCGGACTCGGTCCTGGACGGGCGCAACACGGCCGTCGGCATGGTCTCCGGCCGCGAGCACGAGCACGAGCACGCTGCGGCTGGCGTACAGTAATCGTTGCGCGCGCAGGGGTTTAGTCCCCGGTGCGGCGCGCCGCACGACCGCGGGAGCCGATCGGCGTGCCCTCGGTCTGCGCGTATCTCATTTTCTCACAGCCCTGTTCGAGGGCGAGGTAGTCTCATATGGCAATTTCAGCGGCCACTGTAAAGGAGCTGCGCGAGCGCACCGGCGCCGGCATGATGGAGTGCAAGAAGGCGCTGGTAGAGGCCGACGGCGACATCGAGGCGGCCATCGAGGCCATGCGCAAGTCCGGACAGGCCAAGGCAGCCAAGAAGTCCGGTCGAATCGCCGCCGAGGGCGTGGTGACGATCGGCATCGCCCCGGGCGGTAAGCGCGGGGTCATGGTCGAGATCAACTGCGAGACCGACTTCGTGGCGAAGGACGAGAATTTCGGCGCCTTTGCTGCGGCGGTCTCCGCGACTGCCCTGGACTCGGCCGCGAACGACGCCGCCGCGCTTGCCGAGACCCCACTCTCCGCTGGCGACGGGGTCAGCGTCAATGCCGCACGCGAGGCGCTCATCGCCAAAATTGGCGAGAACGTCCAGGTCCGGCGCCTGGTGCGTTTCGACGATGCCGAGGGTACCCTCTATAGCTACCGCCATGGTGTGCGCATCGGCGTGCTGGTCGAGCTGGTCGGCGGCGACGAGGCGCTGGGCCGGGATCTGGCCATGCACATCGCAGCAAGCAATCCGCTGTGCGTGAGCGCCGACGAAGTGCCTGCCGAGACCTTGGACCATGAGCGAGAGATCTTCCGTGCCCAGGCCCTGGAAAGCGGCAAGCCGGCCAACATCGTCGACAAAATGATCGAGGGGCGGGTGCGCAAGTTCATGGAAGAGGTGACCCTGCTCGGCCAGGCATTCGTCAAGGATCCGGACACCACGGTCGAGAAGCTCCTGAAGCAGGCCGGCGCCCAGGTCCGCCGCTTCGCCCGGGTCGAGGTGGGCGAGGGGATCGAGAAGCGCTCCGAGAATTTCGCCGACGAGGTCATGGCCCAAGTCCGCGGAAGCTAAAGCGGGCCGCTGTTCGGGGGGGCGACCCCAGTCGCAGGATTGGTCTGCGGCCCCCCGGTCCGGACCTTGGGATTAGGCGCGAAAGAGGAGTCATGGCGATGGCGACGGTCTCGGGGACCCAGAGTGTCTATCGACGCATCCTGCTCAAGCTGAGCGGCGAGGCCCTGTTAGGGAGCGAACAGGGCGCGGTCCAGACCGGTATCGACCCCGACACCCTGGAACGCTATGCCGGGGACGTTCGCGACCTGATGCAGGCCGGTGTCCAGGTCGCTCTGGTGATCGGCGGCGGCAACATTTTCCGCGGCTCGGCCTTGGCGGCACGGGGTATGGACCGGGTGACAGGCGACCAGATGGGCATGCTGGCCACGGTGATGAATGCGCTGGCCATGCAGGACGCACTGGAGCGCTTGGGGGTGAGTACCCGCGCGATGTCCGCGCTAAAGATCGGCCAAGTGTGCGAAGATTACAGCCGCAGCCGTGCGGTTCGCCATCTGGAAACGGGTCGAGCGGTCATCTTTGCTGCCGGTACCGGCAATCCTCTATTCACTACCGACTCGGCTGCCAGCCTGCGGGCGGTCGAAGTCGGGGCAGACCTTCTGATCAAGGCCACCAAAGTGGACGGGATCTACTCCGCAGACCCGCTGCGCGTGCCGGACGCGACCTTTTACCCGCGGATCAGCTACGATCGCGCCTTGCGCGAGGGGCTCCAGGTGATGGACACCACGGCCATCGTCCTGTGCCGGGATCACGGTATGCCCCTGCGCGTGATGAACATCAACGAGCCGGGCGCCCTGCTGCGGCTGGTGCGCGGTGCCGACGTGGGCTCTCTGGTCGTAAGTGGTGACTGAAGATGATCGATGACCTCAAGAACGACGCCGCGGCGCGAATGGCCAAGAGCGTCGAGGCGTTAGGCCACGAGTTGGCGAAGATCCGTACCGGTCGGGCGCATCCATCCCTCCTGGATCACGTCACGGTGTCTTATTACGGCAGCGAGATGCCGATCCGTCAGGTGGCCAACGTGACCGCCGAGGATGCCCGTACCCTGGCGGTCACTCCCTGGGAGAAAGGCATGGTGCAAGCGGTGGAAAAGGCGATCATGCAGTCGGACCTGGGACTCAATCCAAACACCGCCGGAAGCGTGATCCGGGTGCCCCTGCCGCCGTTGACCGAGGAGCGTCGCCGCGATCTCATCAAGGTTGCCCGCCACGAGGCGGAGCAGGCTCGTGTGGCGGTGCGCAATATCCGCCGCGACGCCAATGCGGATCTGCGCGAGCTAACCAAGGACAAGACCATCTCCGAGGACGACGAGCGCCGCGGTCAGGAAGCAGTGCAGAAGCTCACCGACCGATATGTGAAGGAAGTCGACGATGTGCTTGCGGCGAAGGAAGCAGACCTGATGTCGATCTGACTCCCCGGCACTGCCGAAGCAAAACAAGTGGATATCGCAAGACCTGAGCCCGGGTCGCCAGAATCCCAGCGGCGGGTACCCAGACACGTCGCCATCGTCATGGACGGCAACGGTCGCTGGGCTACACAACGCAATCGGGTGCGCACTTGGGGTCATCGCGAGGGCGTCAAAAGCGTGCGGGCGGTGGTCGAGGAGTCCGTGCGCCGCGGTGTCGGGACCCTGACGCTGTTCGCCTTCAGCAGCGAGAATTGGCGGCGGCCGCCCACCGAGGTCAAACTGCTCATGGATCTTTTCATGAGCACGCTCCGCGGTGAGGTGCGGCGACTCAACGATAACGGCGTGCGCCTGCGCGTGATCGGCGAGCGATCGGCCTTCAGCGAGAAGCTCCAGCGGCGCATCGCCGACGCCGAAGACCTCACCGCCCACAACACGGCGCTGAACCTCCAGGTAGCCGCCAATTACGGCGGACGTTGGGACATAGCCCAGGCGGTGCGCCGGATCGTGGCAGATTGCCAGGCGGGGCGCTTGGACCCGGCGCAGGTGGACGAGCAGGCGATCGCCGAGCGTCTCTCGTTTGCGGACCTGCCTAACCCCGATCTTTTTATCCGCACCGGGGGGGAGAAGCGTCTGAGCAATTTCGTGCTTTGGCAGTCCGCCTACGCGGAGCTCTATTTTACAGACCTCCTGTGGCCAGAATTCGACGCCGTGGCATACGGTATCGCCCTGGACGACTATGCCCACCGTCAGCGCCGTTTCGGTCTCACCGGCGAGCAGGTCCGCTCCCATGGGGCATTGGGCGACTTCGGGCCCTGTTAGCACCTTGAACTGCTCAAGCCCGCTATGCCAGCGCACCCTCACGGCCCTGCTCCTGGGACCCGTGGTCATGGGGGCCGTGCTGTGGCTGCCCACCGATGCCTTCGCTGTCTTTTTTGGGGCTGTGGTGCTGGGCGGGGCCTGGGAATGGTCTGCCCTGGCCGGGCTGCCCCTGGTCCGGCAGCGGATCGTCTATGTCGCGGTCATCGCATTGTTCATGCTGGGGCTCTGGGTGGCACCGGCCGTGCGCCCCTGGCTCGTTGGACTTGGGGTCCTGTGGTGGGGCGGGCAGGCGGTGGCACTCCTGCGGGTACGTGCGGTCGCGACCCGGGATGGCCCGGACCCCCGGTTGCTGCCGATCGGTCTGTTGGTGTTGGCCGCCCCTTGGGCGGCCCTGGTAGACCTGCATCAGCGCGGCCCGGCTGGCCCGTGGCTCGTGTTGTTCCTGTTGCTCCTGACCTGGACTGCCGACATTGCCGCCTATTTCGTCGGCCGCCGCTTCGGGCGCGTCAAGCTCGCCCCTGCACTCAGCCCCGGCAAGACCCGGGAAGGCGTCTACGGGGCGCTGGCGGGGGCCTGCCTTGGCGGTTTACTGCTCGGCTGGGGCCTGTCCTTGGGGGGCTGGGGCACCCTGCTCGCCGCGCTGGCGTGCGCAGTCACCGTCCTACTCTCCGTAGTGGGCGATCTCTACGAGAGCCTGCTGAAGCGCCGCCGCGGCGTTAAGGACTCCAGTAACCTGCTCCCGGGCCACGGGGGCCTGCTCGATCGCATCGACAGCGTGACGGCGGCGGCCCCCGTGTTTGCCCTCGGTATCGTCTTGATCGGGGTAATCGCATGATCGGCGTCACTGTGCTCGGTTCCACAGGCTCGGTGGGTCTCAGCACCCTGGATGTGATCGGCCGCCATCCCGAGCGATTCCGGGTCGTGGCGCTCACCGCCAACCGCAACGCCGAGCGTCTGGCCGAGCAGTGCCGGCGCTACCGGCCGGCCTTCGCTGCCATGGCAGACGAGTCTGCGGCCAGTGATCTGCGCGGTCTGCTGCGGGACCTGCCCGGTGCCCCCGAGGTTCTGTCAGGGGTGGATGGCTTGGAGCAGGTCGCCGCACTCCCCGAGGCCGATCAGGTCATGGCAGCCATCGTGGGCGCAGCCGGGCTGCGCCCGACGCTGGCCGCTGCCCGCGCCGGCAAGCGCGTTCTGCTTGCGAACAAAGAGTCTTTGGTCATGGCCGGTGCGCTTTTCATGGGCGCGGTGGCCGAGTCCGGGGCCGAGCTCCTGCCCATCGACAGCGAGCACAACGCGATCTTTCAATGTCTTCCCAGTGGCTTCGGAGCAGGCCTGGCGCAGGTCGGGGTAGAGCGCATCCTGCTCACCGCTTCCGGCGGACCTTTCCGGGATTGGCCAGCCGAGCGGCTCGCCGCAGTCACCCCTGAGCAGGCCTGTGCCCATCCAGTCTGGAGCATGGGGCGCAAGATCTCGGTCGACTCCGCCACCCTAATGAACAAGGGGCTCGAGGTTATCGAGGCATGCTGGCTGTTCGGCACCGGGCCCGAGCGCATCGAGGTCGTCGTTCACCCCCAGAGTATGATCCACTCGCTGGTCCAGTATCGCGACGGGTCGGTGCTGGCCGAGCTCGGAAACCCAGACATGCGCACCCCGATCGCCCATGCCATGGCCTGGCCGGACCGACTCGACTCCGGCGTGGCTCCGCTGGACCTGATCGGCATCGGGCGTCTGGAGTTCCAGGCCCCGGATCCGGAGCGTTTCCCCTGTCTTCGCCTCGCTTTCGAGGCGGCGCGTACCAGGGGCTCAGCCCCGCTGGCGCTCAATGCCGCTAACGAGGTTGCGGTGGCCGCCTTCCTTGCCGGGCGCCTGGGATTCCCCGGAATCGCGCGGGTGGTGGACGGAGTGCTCCAATCGCTCCCTGTGGAGCCGGTGGAAGGTCGGGATCTGGACACCCTGGTCGAGCTGGACGTGCGCGCACGCGCAAAGGCGGAGCAGCTCGTTGCCTCCGGAGCCTTCTGATCCGCTATGGACCTGCTCTTCACCGTCGCCGCCTTCCTGGTTGCCCTCGGGATACTGATCGCCGTACATGAATTTGGGCATTTTTGGGTGGCGCGCAGGCTCGGGGTCAAGGTCCTGCGCTTTTCGATCGGGTTCGGCCGGCCACTGTTTTCCTACAGACAAGGCCCGGACAGCACCGAGTATGTCTTGGCCGCTCTGCCCTTGGGCGGCTATGTCAAGATGCTCGACGAGCGCGAGGAAGAGGTTCCCCCGGAGCAGGTTCACCTGGCCTTCAATCGCCAGGCAGTCTGGAAGCGTAGCGCCATCGTCGCCGCGGGCCCCCTGTCCAACTTTGTGTTTGCCGTTTTCGCCTACTGGGCTGTTTTTATGGTCGGCGACAGCGGCCTGCGCCCGGTCGTCGGTGCCGTGGCGCCCGGCTCGCTCGCGGCCCAGGCTGGCTTTCGCCAGGGCGACGAGATCCTGCAAGTGTCCGGCCGGGACGCACCCACCTGGGAGGGCGCGGCCTTTGCTTTCCTGGTGGAGTCCTTCGGCGGGGAGGACGTCCCGGTGCAGGTCCGCGCAGCCAACGGGGAGGAGTTGGACCGCCTCATCCCCCGGCAGGGCCTGGAGACGCTGCCCCAGGACCCACAGCTCTTCGACCGTCTCGGGTTGACCCCGAGCCGTCCCGAGCTGCCCGCGGTGATCGGCGAGCTGATCCCCGGGGAGCCCGCGGCCATGGCCGGTCTCAAGTTGGGCGACCGTATCCTGGAGGCGAACGGTATCCCGATCGCCAATTGGCGGGAATGGGTGGGTGCGGTTCGCAAGAGCCCCGGCAAACCAATCGAGGCCGAGGTCGAGCGTGCCGGTACCCGCCTGAAGATCGCGATGACCCCGCGCGCGACGCTGCAGGACGGTGCCGAGATCGGACGCATCGGCGCTGGCGCGGAGCCGCGCAACGACCTGCTGGACCGCTACCGGGTGGATGTCCGCTACGGCCCCGCAGAGGCATTGGTCGAGGCGCTGCGCAAGACTTACGACATGAGCAGGCTCATGTTGCGTGTCATGGGACAGATGCTGGTCGGCCGCGCCTCGGTGGAAAACTTAAGCGGCCCCATCTCCATCGCCGAGACCGCTGGGCGGACCGCGAGCTATGGGCTCGATTATTTCGTGAAGTTTCTGGCCGTGGTCAGCGTTAGCCTGGGGGTTTTGAACCTCCTGCCGGTTCCAATCCTCGACGGGGGGCACCTGCTTTATTTTTTCATCGAGTGGGTCAAGGGCAGCCCGCTCTCCGAGCAGGCCCAGGCCCATGGCCAGAAGGTCGGAATCGGGCTGATCCTGGCCCTGATGGCCCTGGCCTTTTACGTCGATTTGTCTCGGGTCTTTGGCTAGCCCGAACCCATCCCTTATACTACCGCCCCTTGGCCGCCGTCCTGGGGTCGGCGGCGGCTCGATCTTGGGGAGCAGTCCTTGCACGTCTCACCTTTATGTATCGGCGGCGGTTGGCGTCGGCCTATCGCCGCATTCCTGATCCTGGTCCTGTTGGGTGCCAACGCGTCCGCAGAGACCTTTCAGATCGCGGACATCCGTGTCGAAGGTCTCCAGCGCATCGCTCCTGGAACCGTCTTCAATTACCTGCCGGTCCAGGTAGGAGATACGGTTGGCGAAGATGTGACCGGCAACATCATTCGCTCGCTCTACCAGACCGAGTTTTTCGACGACGTGCGGGTCGAGCGCGATGGCAATGTCCTGGTTCTGACCGTCCAAGAGCGCCCGGCGATCGCCTCGATCGAGTTTTCGGGGAACAAAGACCTCGACGAGGAGTCCCTGCGCAAGGCAATCCAGGAGATCGGTCTCAAAGAGGGACGGGTCTTCAATAAATCCGTGCTCGACCGAATCGAGCAGGAGTTGGAGCGCCAGTACTTCGCTCGCGGCAAGTACGGGGTGGTGGTTGTCTCCACTGTCTCTCCCCTGGAGCGAAACCGGGTAGCCATACGGATCGACGTGACCGAGGGACTGACCGCCCGCATCAAGCAGATCAATATCATCGGTAACCAGGCGTTCGAGACTAAGAAGCTCTTGAAGCAGATGGAGCTGAGTCCGACGCGCTGGCACTCCTTCTATACCAAGAGCGACCAGTATTCCAAGCAGAAGCTGGCCGGGGATCTGGAGAAGCTGACCTCCTATTATCTGGACCGCGGCTATGTCAAGTTTGCGATCAAGTCTACCCAGGTTTCCATCAGCGCGGACAAGAAGGAGATTTATATCACCGTCGTGGTGGACGAGGGGCAACGCTATACGGTCGGCGACATCAAGCTCGCGGGGGAGCCGTCGGTTCCCGTTGAGCAGCTATTTCCCCTCATCGAGCTCCGCCGCGGGGAGTATTTCTCCCGTAAGGCGACCACAGAGAGTGCCGAGCGGATTTCTGGCCGGCTGGGCGACGAGGGCTATGCCTTCGCGAATGTAAACCCGGCCCCGGAGATCGACGACAATACCAAGCAGGTGACCGTTACCTTCTACGTGGATCCAGGCAAGCGAGTATACGTGCGCAGGGTCAACATGAAGGGGAACACGCGAACCCGCGACGAGGTGCTGCGCCGGGAGATGCGTCAGCTGGAGAGTGCCTGGTTCTCGCAAGCACTGGTACGGGAGTCGCGGGAGCGGTTGAACCGGCTCGGCTATTTCGACGACGTTACCATCGAGACCCCGGCAGTGCCAGGCTCCGCCGATCAGGTGGACGTGGACGTCACGGTGAAGGAAAAGCCCGCCGGAAACCTCATGGCCGGTATCGGCTACTCCCAGTCTCAAGGCATCCTGCTCAATGCCAGCGTCACCCAGAACAATTTTATGGGTACTGGTAAACGGGTCTCGCTCGCAATCAACACCAGCGAGGCGACCCGGCTGTACCAGGTCGGCTATTTGAACCCCTACTACACCATCGACGGAATCAGCCGCGGTTTCGAGCTGTCCTATCGGGAGACCGATTTCGACGAGTTGATCGGATCGGATTACACGACCAATGTGGGGGTCCTTGGCATGAATTTCGGGCTGCCGATCTCGAGCACCAGCCGTGCTGGATTCGGGCTGCGCTACCAATACACCGATTTCACCGCTGGGGTATCCGAGATAGCCCAAGAGTTCGTCGAGCAGAACGGGAACACCTACAACGACTTTTTCTTGAGCGCCAACTATACCAACGATACCCGGGACAAGGCCGTGTTCCCCACAAGGGGGATACTGCAGGCGGTCCGCGGCGATGTCTCTGTCCCGGGCAGCGACCTGCAATATTACAAGCTCGGCTATCAGGGCACTTACTATACCCCGCTGACCTCCCGGTTTGTCCTGTCGCTGTCCGGGGACCTGGGCTACGGGGATGGCTATGGCGATCTCAAGTACCTGCCATTTTTCGAAAACTACTATGCGGGCGGTCCGCGCACCGTGCGCGGCTTCAAGGCCAACACCCTGGGCCCGCGCGAGACTGGCTTTTACGACGACCCCGTGGGCGGCAACGTCAAGATCGTCGGAAGCGTCGAGTTGTTCGCACCCCCGCCCGTGGGCGGAGAGCTGGAGAAGACCCTGCGGCTCGGACTCTTCCTGGACGCGGGCAACGTGTGGGTCACCCAGTCCACAGATCTGGTGACCCCCACCGGCTTCGATCTTGGGGAGCTGCGCTATTCCGCCGGGGTCTCGGCGACTTGGCTGTCGCCGGTGGGCGCCCTCTCGGTCAGCCTGGGATATCCGCTCAATCGCGAGGAGGGCGACGAGATCCAGACCTTCCAATTCGGGATCGGGCAGACCTTTTGAGCTGGGGCAACTTGTCATGACACCGATCGGATCGACGATGCTCGCCGCGCTCGCATTGCTGGCCGCCGCCCCAGCCGGCGGCGCGGATTACAAGATTGCGGTGGTGGATCCGAATCGGGTCGTGGAGCTCTCCCCCCAGTACGATGCGGCGGGCAAGGCACTGCAGGCAGAGGTGGAGGAGCGCGAGCGCGATCTGCGGAAGCAGCAGGAGCAGATCGCCGAGCTTAAGCGCAAGCTGGAGCGCGAGGGCGCTCTGATGAGCGAGAACGAAATCCAGCGTCTACAAAACGATATCCGCAGCCGCACGCGCAAGCTCAAATACGACCAGGACGAGTTCCAGGAAGACTTCGCACTGCGTCAGAACGAGCTGCGTACCAAGTTGGCCAAGCAAGTCCAGGAGGTCGTGGTCGAGCTCGCCAAGGAGCTCGAGATCGACCTGGTGATCAGCGACGGTCTCGTTTATTACAGCCCCCGCATCGACATCTCGGACAAGGTTATCGAGCGACTCAAACGCGAGTCTGGCTCCAAGTGAGACCGTGGTGTCTGGCACCGGGACCGGCGGGCGGCTGATGGATGCCGGGATCGCCCTGGAACGATTGGCCGCCGAGCTCGGAGAGCCCTATCGCGGGGATCCCGGGACCCGGGTGTCTCGGGTTGCTCACCTGCTCGGGGCAGGGCCGGACTGTCTGACCTTCCTGGGCGACCCCAAGTATCGCAAGCATCTCCCCGAGACCGAGGCTGGCGTGGTCATATTGACCGCGCAGGACGCCCCCCAATCGCCGGTCCCGGTGCTGATCAGCGCCAACCCTTATTTGAGCTTTGCCCGGGCGGCGCGCCTGATCTATCCGCGACACCCGGTCGTTGGCGGGATACACCCCGCGGCTGTGGTCGATCCCGGTGCCCGAGTCGATGCGAGCGCCTGGATCGGGCCCACATCGGTGATCGAGGCCGGGGCCTGGATCGGCCCCCGGGTCTTCGTAGGTCCCGGGTGCATTGTGGGCGAAGGGGTGCGGATCGATGAAGACAGCCGGCTTGTAGCGCGCGTGACCCTGTGCGCCCGTACCCAGGTGGGTAAGCGTGCCCTGCTGCACCCGGGGGCCGTGATCGGCCGCTCCGGATTCGGCTTCGCCAAGGACGGGGAGCGCTGGGTACGTATCCCCCAGGTCGGGCGGGCAGTCTTGGGGGACGACGTGGAGATTGGCGCCAACACGACGGTGGATCGGGGCGCTATCGACGACACAGTCATCGGCGATGGGGTCAAGCTGGACAATCAGATCCAGATCGGCCACAACGTACACATCGGTGCCAATACCGCCATGGCTGCAAACACCGGTATTTCCGGGTCGACCCGCATCGGGAGCAACTGTACCGTTTCCGGGGCCGTTGGTATGGCCGGGCACCTGACCATCGGCGACCATTGCCACTTCACTGGCATGGCGATGGTGACACGCTCCTTTACGGAGTCGGGCTCCTACAGCAGCGGAATACCGGCTATGCCGAGCGCGGAGTGGCGACGGAATGTGGCGCGGTTTCGGCATCTCGACGAGCTGTCGCGCCGCCTCATGCAACTTGAAGAACGCGTCGCCGCATTGGGCGGGACGCTCGGGCAGGAGGACAATTGATGCAGGCATCTCAGCCTATACCGATGGACGAGCAGTCGCCCGCAACGACGCCGAACGCCAGTCCAGTGACCATGGATATCCACAAGGTGCTGAGCATGTTGCCGCACCGCTACCCCTTCCTGCTCATCGATCGGGTGCTGGATTTCAGGCGAGACGACTACCTGGTGGCGCTCAAGAACGTCACCTATAACGAGCCCTATTTCGGCGGCCATTTTCCGGTGCGCCCGGTGATGCCCGGGGTCCTGATTGTGGAGGCCATGGCTCAGGCGACCGGTTTGCTCGCCATGGCGTCGCGTCCGGACGAGGTGGGAGAGCGGGCGCTCTATTACTTCGTCGGCATCGACAAGGCCCGTTTCAAGCGCCCGGTAGAGCCTGGGGACCAGTTGATTATGAAGGTCACCCTGGGGGCGGTACGCCGCGGCATCTGGAAGTTCAACGGCGAGGCCCGAGTGGACGATCGTATCGTCGCCTCGGCCGAGATCATGTGCACTGCCCGGGACCATTTCGCTTGACCGATACTGCCGGCCAGGTCCTCATCCACCCGACTGCCGTCATCGATCCCGCTGCCCGACTGGACTCCGGGGTGGAGGTCGGCGCCTTTGCGGTGATCGGAGCGGACGTGGAGATCGGCGCCGGCACCCGCATCGGCCCCCACGCGGTGCTGCGCGGACCGACCCGTATCGGACGGGACAACCGGATCTTCCAGTTTGTTTCCGTGGGGGAGGACCCCCAGGACAAGAAATACGGCGGCGAGCCGACCTGGCTCACGATCGGCGACCGCAACCGCATCCGCGAGTTCGTTACCATCCACCGGGGCACCGCCCAGGACCGTGGAGTGACCTCGATCGGCAGCGACAACCTGTTTATGGCCTATACCCATGTGGCGCATGACTGCCGCATCGGCGATCAGGTCATCATGGCCAATGCCGCCTCCTTGGGCGGTCATGTGGAGATCCAGGACTGGGCGATCCTCGGCGGATTCACCATCGTCCACCAGTTCTGCCGGATCGGTGCCCACAGCTTCTGCGCCATGGGGTCGGTGATCGCCAAGGACGTGCCCACTTATGTGACGGTGGGAGGCCACCCCGCAGAGCCCCATGGGATCAACAGCGAGGGGCTGCGCCGGCGCGGATTCCCGGAGTCGGCCATCGCCGCCATCAAACGCGCCTATCGGGTGCTCTATCTCGCCAACCTCAAGCTGGACGACGCACTCGAGCGTCTGCGCGAGCTGTCCGAGACCGTACCGGAGGTCGCCCCCCTCGCCGACTTCGTGGCGGAGCGCAGCCGCAGCATCGTGCGCTGATACCTCCATCCTGGAAGGAGCATTTCAATCGCGAAGCAACCAGAAAAATGGGTCGATCCGCTCCGGTTACGTAGCCGCTCGGCGGTAGGGCGAGCATGTGCGAAAGCGTATGCCAATCGCGATTCCTGCGCGCCCAGCGTCGATGTTCGCGTCCTCCGCGTTTAATCTGCCGAATTTTAGGTTAATTCATGCTGCGGATCGGCATCGTCGCCAACGAGCCCTCCGGCGACCTCTTGGGTGCAGCGCTCGCCGCTGAGCTTCGGGCATTGGTCCCGGACCTGCAGGTGACCGGCGTGGCCGGCCCGCGGATGCTGGAGGCCGGGTGCGAGACCCTGTGCCCCCTGGAGCGGCTTTCGGTCATGGGCCTCGCCGAGGTCCTGGTGCACCTGCCGGAGCTGCTGCGCCTGCGTCGGCGCCTCGTCGAGTACTTTCGAGGGTATCCCCCGGCGGTCTTCGTCGGCATCGACGCCCCGGACTTCAATCTGGGTCTGGAGCGGCGCCTGCGAGATGCCGGCATCCCCACAGTGCATTTGGTGAGCCCCACCGTCTGGGCCTGGCGCCCGGGGCGGGTCAAGGGTATCCGCCGGGCGGTGGACCTGATGTTGTGCGTCTTTCCGTTCGAGGAGTCGTTCCTGCGCGATCATGGGGTGCCGGCCCGCTTCGTGGGCCATCCGCTTGCGGACCAGATTCCGCTCGAGGTCGACCGGGGCGCCGCCCGCGCAGCACTCGGGCTGGCAGGGGCTGGCCCAGTCATCGCTATCCTGCCGGGCAGCAGGGTCGGGGAGGTGAGACATCTCGCTGCCCCATTCATCGGGGCCGCGGCCCTGGCCTGCGCATCCCGGCCGGATCTGCGCTTTGTCGTTCCCCTGGTCAATGCCAGGCTGCGTGCACTGTTCGAGTCGGAGCTCAAGCGGCTCGCACCGGGGCTGCCCGTGACCCTGGTCGATGGACGCAGCCGCGAGGTCATTGCCGCCGCTGACTGCGTGCTCACCGCCTCCGGCACTGCTACCCTAGAGACCTTGCTCCTCAAGCGACCGATGGCGGTGGGTTATCGCGTCCACCCAATCACCTACCGTCTGGCCCGCCGGCTGGTGAAGGTCCCCTATGCCGCCATGGCTAACCTGCTCGCCGGGCGGGAGCTGGCTCCCGAGTTTCTCCAGGGCCGCTGTCGGGCCGAGCTGATCGCCCCGGTCCTGCTCGCCTTCCTGGACGACTCGGAGCGTGTCGCCGCGATTGTGGATGAATACGCCCGCATCCATGCCGGCATGCGTCACGATGCAGCCCGGGCGGCAGCGCTGGCGATCCTCGAGCTGATCGGGAAGGCGGGGATTGATCCGCAAACGAGCGCAAACGAGCGCAATTAGAGTCGGTTTTTTATTTTGCGTCTATTTGCGCTCGTTTGCGGACAACGATCTTCTTAAGAGTGCCGATTCGAGATCCGGGAGGCCGCCGCCATGCTTACCGTCTGCTCCTTTAATATCAACGGTATCCGTGCCAGACCACACCAGTTGGAGGCGGTGCGCGCGGGCCTCGACCCGGACATCCTGGGCATCCAGGAGTGTAAAGTGTCGGACTCGGAGTTCCCGGTGGAGTCGGTCGAAGGGCTCGGTTACCGCACCAGGTTCCATGGCCAGAAGGGACACTATGGGGTCGCTCTGCTCAGCAAACGGGAGCCCATCGATGTCCTGAAGGGATTCCCGGGGGACCCGCCGGACGCCCAGCGCCGGACTATCGCCGGCCGCTATGCCCTGGACTCGGGTGAGTTGACCGTCGTCAACGGATACTTCCCTCAGGGCGAGAGTCGCGGCCATCCGGTCAAATTCCCTGGCAAGGCGCGCTTCTATGCCGACTTGGCCGAGTATCTGCGGGGCCATTTCAGCCCGGATCGGAACCTGGTCCTGATGGGCGACATGAACGTGGCCCCGCTCGATCTGGACATCGGCATCGGGGCTGACAATGCCCGGCGCTGGCTCAGGGAAGGCAAATGCAGCTTCCTGCCCGAGGAGCGGGATTGGCTGCGCACCCTCACCGATTGGGGGCTCTACGATGCTTATCGGATCGTGCACCCGGATCGCGACGACCGCTTCAGTTGGTTCGACTACCGTTCCAAAGGCTTCGATCGGGAGCCCCGACGGGGACTGCGGATCGACCTGATCCTGGTCACAGCCCCGCTTAAAGAACGGCTGGTGGCCGCGGACATCGACTACGCCATCCGTGCAATGGAGCGGCCCTCCGACCATTGTCCCGTGTGGGCACGGTTCGACATCTAGCCAATACGTTTCCTTCCGGAGCCCCTGCATGTCCTGCGCGTCCTTGCCGTTTGCACGCTGGCCAGGCCCCTTCGACGCCCTGACGCTTGCCCTGTCCCTGGTGCCCGCCGCGGCTACCGAGATTCGCGTCTATTTCAAGCTGACCGTCCGGGGGCTGGACTATTGGCGTCGGGCCCGGTCGCGTCCGAGCGCCGGCGCTCGGGTGCCTGAGCGCAACGGGCATACCGGTTGTCCGGAGACGGCCGTCGGCCCGCTATGAGCCCATGCGCCCCCATCGGGGTCTTCGACTCGGGGGTCGGCGGCCTCTCGGTGCTGCGCGAGATCCGTCGCGAGCTGCCTGGGGAGGATTTGATCTATGTGGCGGATTCCGGGCATGCGCCTTACGGGGACAAGTCTGCGGAGGCGGTCGAGGCGCGCGCCCTGGCGATTGCCGGGTTCTTGATCGGGGAGGGGGCCAAGTCGGTGGTGGTGGCCTGCAACACGGCCACCGGGGCGGCGGCGCGGGTCCTGCGCGACCGTTTTTCGGTACCTATCGTGGCCATGGAGCCTGCGGTGAAGCCGGCCGTGGAGCTCACCCGCACCGGCGTGGTGGGGGTGCTGGCGACTCGCCGCACCCTGGCGAGCCAGAGTTTTGCCTTGCTGCTCGGGCGGCTGGCAGGCGCGGCGGAGATCCTGCTGCAACCCTGTCCGGGGCTGGTGGAGCGGGTCGAGTCGGGGGACCTGGATGGGGACCTGACCCGTGCACTGCTGATGGAATATCTCCGGCCCCTGATCGCCAGCGGGGCGGACACACTGGTGCTCGGTTGCACCCATTATCCGCACCTGCGGCCATTGATCGGCGAGCTTGCCGGGCCAGGGGTCACGGTATTGGACTCGGGGGTGGCGGTGGCTCGCCAGGTGCGCCGGCGGTTGGATGCCGCGGGGCTCCTGGCGCCTGCCGGCCGGGTTGGCCTGGAGCGCTTTTTGACCAGCGGTTGTCCCCAGGGCACGCAAGCCCTGATGGCCCGCTTGTGGGAGCCGGGTGTCCGTCTAGAGCGACTTCCGCAGGCACCTGCCGCTGAGCCTCGCTCCCGCGACCGGACCGGCGAGTCTCAGCGCTTCGCGTCCCCGCCCGGTTGAGACCCGGCGGCTCGGTCGCGCACTGCCCACCCCGCGGGTCTCCGGTGTCCCCGATCGGTGATCCTGTCGTCAATCGATTACCGGAGACTCAACGCCATGGGCGGTCGAGCGGGCACGCGGGTCCTTGGATTGGACGCCATCGCGGCGGAGCGCGCTGCCGAGCGCAATCGGGGACTCTAACTGGCGGCTGCGGGTGGGTCAGGGGGTTGCGGCTCAAACCTCCGGCGCGATCGGGCGACCGCGCAGGGTTTCGCCGCACCCGTCCAGACCCAGGATTTCCACCCCGACAATCTCCCCGATGGGGACCGTCTGCTCACTTGGCGCCATCAGGACCGGCAGGTAGTTGGGGGTGTAGCCGAACAGCTCTCCCGGTCTGCGGTCGCGGGGCGTCGCTTCCCTCAGCACCGCGGCGCGCTGGCCGATCTGGGCCGCGAGGGTACGCTGGCGCAGCTTGCGGGTCAGGTCATTGAGCCCCCGGGTGCGGCTGCGTCGGAGCGCTGGATCGACTTGGTCCGGCAGGATGGCCGCCCGGGTGCCGGCCCGGGGCGAGTACGCGAAGGCATGGACATCGCCGAATCCAATGGCCTCGACGAAGCTCAAGGTGCGTTGCCAGTCCAGGTCGCTTTCCCCGGGGAAGCCGACGATGATGTCGGTTGTCAGGTTGAGCCCCGGGACCGCGGAGCGGCCCTGCTCGGCGAGGCGGGCGAATTGCGCGGTCTTGCAGCGCCGTGCCATGCGCCTCAGTACCGGGTCCGATCCACTCTGCATGGGCAGGTGCAGGTGGGGCATGAGCCGCGGCTCCGCGAACAGCCCCCACAGGTCCGGGGGCAGGTCCCAGGGCTCCAGCGAGCCCAGGCGGATGCGCTGTATGGGGGTGCGCTCAAGCAGGGCGCGCACCAGGTCGGTCAGGTTGCAGCCCAGGTCCGAGCCGTAGCCGCCCAGGTGGACCCCGGTCAGCAGGACCTCCCGAACGCCCGCCGCAGCGAGCCCCGCGACCTGGTCGACGACCTTGTGGATGGGCCGGCTGCGCTCTTCGCCGCGGGCCAGGGTGGTCACGCAGAAGGTACAGGCATAGCGGCAGCCGTCCTGCACCTTGACGAATGCGCGCTGGCGCCCGCGTGCGATCAGGGACTCGGCGACCCCCGCGCCGGCCCGCGTCGGCATGAGCGGCAGGCCCAGGGCCTCGGCGGCGATCTCCACCAAGCGGTCTTTGTGCCGATTGTCCACCAGCAGGTCCGCCCCGAGCGTGCAAGTCAGTGCGTCGCCCTCCAGGGTCGCCAGACAGCCGCTCGCAGTCAGACGCGCCCGCGGATGGTCGCGCTGGCAGCGGCGCATGAGCTGGCGCGACTTGCGCGCCGCCTCTTGGGTCACTGCACAGGTGTTGATGACTACCAGATCGACTGGCCCGTTGTTGTCGGCGATCAGGAATCCGCGCTGGCGAAAGCCCTCGGCCCAGGCCTCCAGCTCCGCCTCGTTGAGCCGGCAGCCTAGTGACTTCAACAGGACCCGGGGTGGATTGGGCATGGCGTTGCGAGCCTCAGAGGCGCGCCCGCCACGTGGGGCGGTCACGCTCGTCGACGAGGCTATGCCGGCGCAGCCAGTCGCGGGCGTCCTGCGCATCCTGCTGGAACCAGGCGCGAGCGGATCCGAGTCTGAACGTGTAACCCCATGCGTCCATGTCGGCAAACATCCGCTCGCGCCCGAATGCGGGGAATTCGTCGGAGAGCAGGACCTGTAGGTAACACACCGCATCCTCCTCCGCATAGTCTCCCCCAGCGTCCGTGTTCAGGGCGACGCGCCTCGCCCGGTCCATGCAGATCCAGTGGCAGGCCTCGTGAAGCGCCGAATGCAAAGGCGTGTCGGGGCGAACGTACAACCGTTCGGCATCCAGGCCGGCCTCGCAATCGCCCCAATAGCTCCCCGGGATGGACGCATCGCTGCTACACATACAAAGGTTCAGCCCGAAGCGGGCGAGCGTCTCCGCCAGCCGTGCCGGGTAGTCGTGCGATCCATGCCGCAGCTCGGTCGTTTCCGGGTGCGGTTCGGCCGCGACATCGATCGGCAGGGGATAGCGCTGGATCATGATTGGGGCTGCGGGGCTAGATGGCCGGGCATGATACCCGAGCGAGCCCGGGCGGTCCGACCTTATGCCTGGTCGCCCTCTGCACGCGCGAGCGCCCCCCAGCCTTGCGGTATCTCCACCGGTACCGGTTCGGTGTGCCAGATGCGTTGTGCGTATTCCCGGATTGCGCGATCCGAAGAGAACCGTCCCATGCGCGCCACATTAAGGATGGACATACGGTCCCAGTGTGTGCGGTTTTCCCAGGCCAGACCCGCCTGCTCTTGGCATTCAAGATAGGCGCGGTAGTCGGCCAGAACCATAAAGGGGTCCCGCTCGATCAGGTTTCTGGTTAAGGGCCGGAAGAGGTTAGAGTCGCCATGGGAGAAGACCCCCGACTCGATCAGGTCGATGACCGATTTGAGCTCATGATCGCCGTGGTAGTAATCCCAGGGACGGTAGCCTTCGGCCTGGCGTTGTTGCACATCTTCGGCGGTCATGCCGAATAGAAAGAAATTCTCAGGCCCTACCGCGTCGCGGATCTCCACATTGGCCCCGTCCGAGGTGCCGATAGTGAGTGCCCCGTTCATGGAGAACTTCATATTGCCGGTCCCGGATGCCTCCTTGCCGGCGAGCGAAATCTGCTCGGACAGATCCGCTGCCGGATAGAGCCGCTGGCCGTTCTGGACGCTGAAGTTGGGCATGAAGGCGACGCGGATATAGCCGTTGATCTGGGGGTCGCGGTCGATCGCCTCACCGACTGCATTGATCAGCTTGATCATCAGCTTCGCCATGGTATAGCCGGGCGCGGCCTTGCCGCCGAAGACGAAGGTGCGCGGAGAGACGGCGAGGTTGGGGTCTTGCTTGAGGCGCTGGTAGAGGGTGAGGATGTGCAGGAGGTTCAAGTGTTGGCGCTTGTACTCGTGAAAGCGCTTGGCTTGTACGTCGAATAGCGACTGGGGGTTGACCTTGACCCCCGCGTGCCGGCATAACCAGGCGGCCAGGTCGCGCTTGGCGGCGGTCTTGACGGCGCGCCACCGCTCTTGGAATGCCGCATCGTCGGCATAGGGCTCAAGCTCGCGCAGGCAGTCGAGATTGCGCAGCCAGCGGTCGCCACCGCAGACTTCCGAGATCAGGGCGGCAAGTCGCGGGTTGCTCACGGCGATGAACCGGCGCGGGGTCACTCCGTTGGTCACGTTTTGGAACTTATCGGGCCACAGGTCGTAGAAGTCCTTGAGGATCGTGGTCTTGACCAGCTCCGAGTGCAGGGCGGCCACGCCATTGACTGCGCTCGACCCCACCACCGCCAGGTTGGCCATCCGTACACGCCGTCCGCCTTCCTCGCCGATCAGGGACATGCGCTCCACTCGGTCCTCGTCGCCTAAGAATCGCACCCGCACCTCGTCCAGGAAGCGGCTGTTGATCTCATAGACGATTTCGAGGTGACGGGGCAGGAGCTTCTCGAAGAGCGCCACCGACCAGGTTTCCAGGGCCTCCGGCAATAGCGTATGGTTGGTGTAGCAGAAGGTCCGGCGGGTGATCTCCCAGGCCTGATCCCAACCCATGCCGTGCTCGTCCATCAAGAGCCGCATCAGCTCCGCCACCGCGAGTGCCGGGTGGGTGTCGTTGAGCTGGGCGACCCATTTCTCGGCGAAGCGATCCAGGGTGCCGACCGTCCCCAGATGCAGGCGCACCATGTCCTGGAGCGAGCAGGAGACGAAGAAATACTGTTGCTTCAGGCGCAGCTCCTTGCCGGCCTCCGGCTCGTCGTTGGGGTAGAGGACCTTGGAGATGGTTTCCGCCGCGATTTTGGCATTCACTGCGCCGTAATAATCTCCCACGTTAAACGCCTGGAAATCGAAGGATTCGGGGGCCTCGGACTTCCATAAGCGCAGCAGGTTCACGTTGCCGACCCCGTAGCCCATGATCGGGGTGTCGTACGCGACCCCATCGATCTCCATATCGGCGATCCAGCGGATGCGCAGAATCCCCTGCAGATCCTGGTATTGCTCGGTGCGCCCGCCGTATTTCACCGGGAATCGGATCTTGTAGCGGGGGATCTCCCAAGGGTTGCCATTGCGCAGCCAGGTGTCGCTCTTCTCCACCTGCCAGCCGTCCTCGATTTCCTGATCGAAGATCCCGAATTCGTAGCGGATGCCATAGCCGATGGCCGGGATCTGCACCGTGCTCAAGGAATCCATGTAGCAGGCCGCCAGACGCCCCAGCCCGCCGTTGCCGAGGCCCGGCTCCTCCTCGGCCTCCAGGATCTCCACAAAATCGAGACCCATCTCTTCGCCCGCCTGGCGCGCAACCTCCGTGATCCCCAGGTTCACCAGGTTGTTGGCCAGGTGCGGCCCGAGCAGGAACTCGGCGGAGAGATAGCAGACGGTGCGCGACTTGTTGTCCTTGTAGATCTTGGCAGATTTGAGCCAGCGCTCCAGGAGTCGGTCGCGCACCGTATAGGCGGCGGCCATGTAGAGGTCGTTCTTGGTCGCGACCTCGCGAAAGCGGCCCTGAACATAGAACAGGTTGTCGATGTATGCCTGCTTGAGTGCCTCTTTAGACATGCCGGTGCGGGTACGCTCCCGGTTCGGGGTCGGGCATGGGCTCGAATCGGGGGTTGGGGGCTGGTCCGCGGCGCTCATGGTTATGCCTCGTCGGGAGTCGTGGGTGTCGGGACTTAGTGGGCGACGCGGACCGCTCGCGCGCATTCCTGGCCTAACCCCGGAATGCGCAATCGGTCCGCGATTAACCCAGCGGCCAAGTCCAGTCGTCGTATTCCGGCTTGTCGATACCGTGCTCGTAGGCATATTGGCGCGCATCGATCTGCATATCGCGGAAGCGCTGTTTGGCATGGGCGCCGCTGGCCTGAAGGCGCGGTACCCGGTTGATCACGTCGATGGCCAGGCTGAAGCGGTCGATCTCGTTATTGATTGCCAGCTCCAGCGGGGTGTTGATGTTGCCTTTTTCCTTATAGCCGCGCACATGCAGGTTGGCGTGGTTGGTGCGGCGATATGCCAAACGGTGTATGAGCCAGGGGTAGCCGTGGAAGTTGAAGATGATCGGCTTGTCCTTGGTGAAAATGGAGTCGAAGTCGTTGTGAGAGAGCCCATGCGGGTGCTCGCTGTCCGGTTGAATGCGGAACAGATCCACCACATTGACGAAGCGGATCTTGATGTCCTTGAACGCCTGGCGCAGCATGGCGGTGGCGGCCAGGGCCTCCTTGGTTGGGATGTCCCCGCAGCCGACCATGACCACGTCCGGCTCCACCCCGTCGTCGTTGCTCGCCCAGTCCCAGATCCCGACCCCCTTGGTGCAGTGCTTGATCGCCTCGTCCATGCTCAAGTATTGGAGGTGGTCCTGCTTGTCGCACACGATGACATTGATGTTGTTCATGCTGCGCAGGCAGTGATCCGCGGTGGACAGCAAACAGTTCACGTCCGGCGGCAGATAGATGCGGGTGACCTCCGGGTTCTTGTTGACCACCACATCGAGGAACCCGGGATCCTGGTGGGTGAATCCGTTATGGTCCTGGCGCCAGACGGTGGATGTGATCAGGAGGTTGAGCGAGGAGATGGGCGTCCGCCAGGGGATCTCGTTGCAGATGGCGAGCCACTTGGCGTGCTGGTTGTACATGCTGTCGATGACATGCACGAATGCCTCGTAGGTGGCGAAGAATCCGTGCCGCCCGGTCAGGATATAGCCCTCGTACCAGCCTTCTAGGGTGTGCTCCGAGAGCATCTCCAAGACCCGTCCGTCCGGGGACAGCTCTCCCCCTTGGGCATCCTCCGGCTTGTAATCGCAAAGCCAGAGCTTCTTGCTGATCTCGTAGATGGCATCGAGCTTGTTGGAGCTGTTCTCGTCCGGGCCGAAGACCCGGAAGCTCTTCATATTGTCCGCCATGATGTCGCGCAGCATCTGGCCCAGAGGCTTGGTGTTGAAGGCGCGATCGGTTCCGGGGGTGCCGACGTCGATGGCAAAGCTACGGAAATCGGGCATGCGCAGTGCGCGGCGCAGGAGTCCGCCGTTGGCGTTGGGGTTGGCGCTCATGCGCAGGTTGCCCTTGGGGGCCAGCTCCTTAAGCTCCGGGATCAGGCGGCCCTCGGCGTCGAATAGCTCGTCGGGCTTGTAGCTCTTCAGCCAATCCTCAAGCTGCTTCAGATGCGCTGGGTTGTTATGTAGCCCCGAGAGCGGAACCTGGTGGGCGCGCCAGAATCCCTCGACCTTCTTTCCGTCCACCTCTTTGGGCCCCGTCCAGCCCTTGGGTGAGCGCAGCACGATCATGGGCCAGTGGCAGCGGGTCGCCTGGCCGGAGCTGCGGGCCGCCTGCTGGAAGCCCTTGATCTCGGCCAGGCAGGCGTCGAGCGTCGCCGCCATCTTCCGGTGCATCTCCAAGGGCTCGTCGCCCTCCACAAAATGGGGGGTCCAGCCGTAGCCCCGCATCAGGCTCGCCAGCTCCTCGTTCGGGATACGCGCGAGCAGGGTCGGATTGTTAATCTTGTAGCCGTTCAGATGAAGGATCGGCAGCACGGCCCCGTCGCGGATGGGATTCAGGAACTTGCTGGAGTGCCAGGAGGTGGCCAGCGGGCCGGTCTCGGACTCCCCGTCGCCTACCGCCACTGCCACCAGCAGGTTGGGGTTATCGAAGGCGGCGCCGAAGGCGTGGGAAATGGAATAGCCGAGCTCGCCTCCCTCGTGGATGGAGCCGGGGGTCTCGGGGGTGCAGTGGGAGCCGATGCCGCCGGGGAAGGAGAACTGCTTGAAGAACGCCTGCAACCCCTCCTCGTCCTCGCTCTTGTTCGGGTAGATCTCCGAATAGGTCCCCTCCAGGTAGACCGGGGCCAGCACCCCGGGGGCGCCGTGGCCGGGGCCGGCCAGAAAGATCGCCTCCTGATTGCGCTCGCGGATGATGCGGTTCAAGTGCACGTACATGAAGGAGAGACCGGGGCTGGCGCCCCAGTGGCCGAGCAGCCGGCTCTTGATGTGGGCTTCCTGCAACGGCTCCCTGAGGAGGGGGTTTTCGCGCAGGTAAATCATGCCGGCCGCCAGGTAGTTGCAGGCGCGCCAGTAGGCGTCCATCCGGGTCAACTGCTCCGGGGAAAGCGGTGTAGCGGTGACGGTGCCTTCGGTGTCCGCGGCCATGGGGCTCTCCTCGTTGGTGGTTGTTGGGTCGAGGCTAAGCGTAGCCGCTGGAAGTTACCGCGTTGCTGTGTTGGGGTCTTCCTCCGTTCGCCGGACTCGGATATTGCCCGATGGCGCGCAAGCCGCGGGGCGCGGGGAGAGATCGGCAGGCGCAGCGCGGCAGGCCGGCACCCCCTCGATCTGCCAATGAGCGAGCGCGTGGACCCAGAAACCAGCCACTGTGCAGCGCGGCGGTGCAGGCACCTGGCCGAGCCAGTCCCAGGCGCGGCGCAGTGCCGGGAGTGGGTCTGCGGGGTCCACTGGAGCGGAGGCGAGCGACTTGCTGAGCTTGCGTCCGGCCGGGTCGAGGGCCAGGGGCACATGGGCATAGACCGGGGTCGGCAGCCCCAATGCGCGCTGTAGCAGGATCTGGCGAGGGGTCGAGTCGAGCAGGTCGGCACCGCGCACCACCTGTCCTATGCCCTGCCAGGCGTCGTCGACTACCACGGCGAGTTGATAGGCGTGGATGCCGTCCGCCCGGCGCAGCACGAAGTCCCCCACCGTTTGGGCGACATCCTGGCGCTGCTCGCCCTGAATCAGGTCCAGAAAGTCGATCTGACCGGGATGAGTGCGCATGCGTAACGCCCGCGGGCGGCGGCCGGGCGGGAGTCCGTTGCGGCAGGTTCCGGGATAGATCGGGCCTTCGCGTCCCGGTCGGCCAGCCGCCGCGATCTCGCTGCGGGTGCATCCGCAGGGATAGACGAGACCTAAAGATTCGAGCCAAGCCAAGGCCGTGTCATAAGCGGCGGTCCGCTCGCTCTGGTACAGGGGAGGGGCGTCCCAATCCAGGCCCAAGGCGTGCAGGGTGTGAAGTAGCGCCCGGGCGGCCCCAGGGACTTCCCGGGGCCGATCCAGGTCCTCGATGCGTACCAGCCATTCACCCTCTCGGGAGCGGGCCTGGGCGCGGCTAGCCATGGCCGCGATCAGCGAGCCGAAATGGAGTATGCCGGTGGGGGAGGGGGCGAAGCGTCCTCGACAGCCCATCGTGCGGGGCCCGGGCGGTGGCCGGAGGCTAGGGGCCGGGCGACCCCCAGGACCCTGTCTACCCGCGCTGTTTCTCGCGGATCTCGTCTAAGGTTTTGCAGTCGATGCACAGGGTGGCTGTGGGACGGGCCTCCAGGCGGCGGATTCCGATCTCCACCCCGCAGGCTTCGCAGTAGCCGTACTCGTGCTCCTCGATACGGTCGAGCGCTTCGTCGATCTTCTTGATCAGCTTGCGCTCGCGGTCGCGGGTGCGCAGCTCCAGGCTGAACTCCGACTCCTGGGTGGCGCGGTCGTTGGGGTCCGGGAAGTTGGTCGCCTCGTCCTGCATGTGGTGGACGGTGCGGTCCACCTCCTCCATCAGCGATTGCTTCCAGGCGCGCAGGATCAGGCGGAAATGCTCCTCCTGCGCCGGGCTCATATATTCCTCTTCGCTCGCGGCGTTGTAGGGCTCAAACCCGAACGCCTTGGGCTCTTGGTGGATCGCTTCGGCCATGAACAATGCTCCCGCAGGCTCGCAGTGGGATGCCCAGCAGCCGGACCTTCGGGCGGGCCGGCCGCGAAAAACGCCCTTCAATACCAGATCCGGGCAAGACCGGCAACTCGCATCGCGTTGCAGATGCGCGGTATGCCGCCCCTAGGGTACTCTTACCCCATGCGTGATCGGGACAGCAATCTGGGGGGGCAGATGTACGGCTTCAAGGCGATCGTCTTCGATGTGGACGGGACCCTGGCCGATACCGAGCGCGACGGGCATCGGCCGGCCTTCAACGCGGCCTTTGCCGATGCGGGGCTCGGCTGGGTCTGGGATGTGGATCGCTATGGCGAGCTGCTCGCGATCACCGGCGGCAAGGAGCGCATTTGCCGCTTCATGGACGACGAGGGCATCCGGCTCGAGCCCGCCGCAGACCGGGATGCCTTTGTGGCTAGGCTGCACCGGTCTAAGACTGCGCACTACCTGGCGCGGCTGCGTACCGGTGCCATCCCACTGCGCCCGGGGGTGCTGCGCCTGTTGCGCGAGGCGCGGGTTGCCGGTATCCGGCTTGCCATCGCAACCACGACCACGCCCGAAAATGTCTTGACGCTGCTGGAGCATGCTGGGGAGCCGGGACTCAGCGACTGGTTCGAGGTCGTTGCCGCAGGGGATGCGGTGCAAAACAAGAAGCCGGCTCCGGATGTCTTCGTTTTGGCGTTGGATCGACTGGGGCTTCAGGCGCGCGACTGCGTGGCGATCGAGGACTCGGACAACGGCGTGCGTGCGGCCCTGGCCGCGGGGCTGCACGCGATCCTGGTGACGGTGTGCCCTTATACCGTGCACCAGACATTCGGGGCGGCACCCCTGGTCACGGACGGACTGGGCGAACCGGGCCGGCCGGTCCGGGCATTGGTCGGCGATCTAGGCGGGGCGGCGTTCGTCGACCTAGCGCTCCTCGACCGGCTGCACACGCTCGCCTACCCGGACCCTTGAGCGGCTCTGGCTCGACCGCGATCCGGATTGTCCCGCGCGCTTCCCCGATACGGGCGATCCGCGCGCCAACAGCGCATACCCATCCGACTGGAGTGCACCGGGGCTCGTGACGGGCAGCGCGTCCGTATCGGGCCGGTCGCCGGATGGCGGCACCGTCTGTCCGTGGGATCGCAGATTTCGCGAATTGGCGGCACCAAGGGGCGGTCCGTGTGCCATAATCCGCGCCGCTTCGTCGGGGATCGGCGACGCTGCGTACCGCGCGTCCATTTTGCGGATCGCGCGCCTTATAAACGGCGCTCGGGGCGCGGTTGGGCGTATCAAGAGTGAGGGTTGGGCGGTGGCCGGAGTCTGGGCATAGTCCGATCATGTGCAAAATCGACGGGTGGGAAGCATGAGACCAGTAAGTGAAGCCGGCTTCTGGAGCGTGACGTGCCTGATGGCCCTGACGGCCTTGACGGTCGGTTGCTCCACCCCGAGATTCGGCTCGCTCCCGGAGGCAACCTACGAGCTGCGCTCCGCGACCAAGTACAAGATCGGGCCCGGGGATTCGGTACAGATCTTCGTTTGGCGCTACCCCGAGGTCAGCACCACGGTTCCGGTACGTCCCGACGGTTATATCAGCGCTCCGCTGTTGGAAGACATCCCGGCCTCGGGCAAGACCCCGACCGAGCTCGCCCGCGACTTAGAGGAGGCCCTGTCGGTCTATCTGCGCGATCCTTTGGTGACGGTTATCGTCCAGGGTTTCCAAGGCGTGTTTCCGGAGCAGATACGCGTGCTCGGCCAGGCAACCAATCCCAGGTCTTTGCGCTATATCGATGGCATGACGCTACTCGACCTGATGATCCAGGTCGGCGGGACCACCCAGTTTGCGGCGGGGAACCGGGCGGTCCTGATGCGGTTCGAGGAAGGCGAAAAAAAGAAGTACACAGTTAGGCTGGACGACTTGATCGACGATGCCGATATGTCGGCCAACGTCGATATGCAGCCGGGCGATATCCTGATAATTCCTGAGTCCTGGTTCTGATCCCTGACGCGCGCACCACGCTACACCCATGCAAGACATCCTGCGGCTGGTATTCGTTTATCTCGGTGGGATCTGGCGGTATCGCTGGTATGCGTTGGCGGTGGCCTTGATCGCGAGCCCGATCGGCTGGTTCTATACCGCGAGCCTGCCCGACGAGTATGTCGCCCAGGCCCGCGTGTTTGTCGATACCGACTCGGTGCTGACCCCTTTGCTCAGTGGGCTGGCGCTGCAGACCAACGATGACCGGCGCGTCACCATGATGACCAACGTGCTGTTCAGCCGCGAGAATATGGAGAAGCTGGCGCGCATGACCGACATGGATCTGCGCGCCAAGACCCCGCAGCAGATGGACGAGCTGGTTGGGGAGCTCAAGCGGAGGGTGCGCCTGAGCCGCCAGGGAGACAATATTTATCTGATCATGTTCGAGGACCGTTCGCCGGACCTGGCCAAGCGTGTGGTGCAGTCCATGCTGACCATCTTTGTGGAGTCGAATCTGGGCTCGTCGCGTCAGGACCAGGACTCGGCCGAGCGCTTTCTGCAACGGGAAGTTAAGGACTACGAGCGTCGTCTCATCGAGGGCGAGCGCAAGCTCAAGGAGTTTAAGATGCGCAATCTCGATATCCTGTCGGACCGCGGCACTTATTATTCCCGCCTGCAAGCGGCCAAGGCCTCGCTAAAGCGGGCCCAGGACGGTGTGAAGTCCGCGATGCGTCGGCGCGACCAGCTTGCCGATCAGGTCGCGATCGTCGAAGACGAGGGTACCGAGAGCGTCGACTACGAGCAGTACCTTGCGGAAGCACTGAGGGCCGAGCTGGCCGAGCCGGATCGCCGGATTGCCGAAATGGAGAAGCAGGTCGACGATATGTTGATGCGCTATACGGATATCCATCCCGATATCGTGGCGATGAAGAGTGCCCTGGCACGTATCAAGGAGCAGCGCGAGGAGGCCAAGCAGGCATTCCTTGCAAAGCAGGATCGCAACAGTGTCGTCAAATCGCTGTCGGGCAATCCGATCTACCAGCAGCTGCGCCTGCGTCTCTCCGAGGCGGAATCCGAAATCGTCAGTCAGCAGGCACTGGCGGATAATCTCAAGGTCGAGATCGAAAAATACCAGGCATCGGTCGACCAAGTGCTGCAGGTGGAAGCCGAGCAGCAGCAGCTCAACCGCGACTATGCCATCCTTAAGGCCAACCACGGCCAGCTGCTTGAGCGAATCGAGAAGGCACGTCTGACCCGCGAGGTCGATACCAGCGTCGACACCGTGAAGTTCCGTACGCTGGATCCTCCGAAGGTTCCCAACCAACCGAGTGCGCCGGACCGTGTCCTGCTGGCGTCCAGCGTATTCGGCGGCTCACTCGTGGGCGGCCTCGGTTTGGCATTCCTCTTGTCTATGATGCGTCCCGTATTCGGGGATCGCCGTCAGCTCGCGGATGCCACCGGGCTTCAGGTCCTGGGCAGCGTGAACATGGTATGGACAGATTCCCAGCGCCGCAAAAAACGTTGGGGCACATTCGCCTTCGCGACGACCTTGCTGGGGCTGCTAGTCGCCTTCGGCGGGGTGCTGGCGGTCTTCTACCTGCATATCGACGTGATGGCCAAGCTGCCGATCTAAATCGCGAGGGGCGGTGCAACCGGCTCTTTCGCAAACGCCGACCTACGTGCCGGTGGGGGTATATTCGATGGGAGTGACGCAATGAGCATCATCGAACGCGCAGCCGAGCGCATGGCGGGCACCCGTCCACCGCCCCCTGGAGAGTCGCCCGCCACCGACGGCATGCGCCCGTCCGGCAGCGAGCGGGTCGCGCGAACCCGCGGGGCCGCACCGGGACAGATTCATGTCCCCCCCACGACCGTCGAAAACCCGGATATCCTGCTGACCACCGGCGAGCGTTTTCTGCTTTCCCCCGAGGGCGGACGGTCGCGTACCGCAGAGGAGTTCCGTGTCGTCAAGCGGCCATTGTTGGTGAATGCCTTCGAGCGGCCGCTGGAAGGCGTGAAGTATCCCAATCTGATCATGGTGACGAGCTCGGTGCAGGGCGAAGGCAAGACATTCACGTCACTCAACCTGGCGATCTCGGTGACCATGGAGATGGACAGCACGGTGCTGTTGATCGACGCAGACGTAGCCAAGCCGGGACTGTCGAAGCAATTGGGCATTCGCGACCGCCCCGGGCTCATCGATCGTCTGGTTAACGAGTCGATGGATCTCTCCGAGGTCCTGCTCAAGACGGATATCCCGAAACTGACCATCCTCCCAGCCGGCACTGCCCACAAGAGATCCACCGAGCTGCTGGCCAGCAGTACCATGCGGCGGCTGCTGTCCGAGGTGGCCTCGCGATATACTGATCGCATCGTTCTCTTCGACTCTCCCCCGGTGCTGGAAACCACCGAAGCGAGCGTGCTGGCCTCGCTCATGGGGCAGGTGGTCCTGGTCGTGGAGCACGAGAGCACCGCCCAAGGGATCGTGAAAGAAACCCTGGCGCACTTCGAGTCGACCGACAATGTCTATCTCGTCCTGAACAAGTGCAAGAGCAATTTGTTTGCCGGCAAGTACGGGTATGGGTACGGGTACGGATATGGCTACGGTTACGGATACGGCTCCTACGGCGAGAACGAAGGTAAAGGGGACTAAGAGGTTGCTCGCACGCACATCGAGCGTCCTTGCAGCCGGGTTTTTGCTTCCGTTCTGGCTGTCCCAGGCGGGGGCCGAGCCGATTGTCGGGTCGGTCGGCTTGCTCTCGCGGATCGTCCTTACGGATAATCTATTCCTCAGTAGCGAGGGTAAAGAGGCTGGCGCAGTGCTCCAGTTGCTTCCGAATATCGCCGGTGGCCGTGCGGGGAACCGCGCGAGCTATCGCTACTATTACGGCCCCAGCGCCCTGATTTACGGCGGTGGCCACTCCGATCTGAACCACATCTTCCAAGTGCTTCAGGCCGACGGCAATTTGCAGTTGATCGACGAGTATCTTGGACTTCAGGTCAGTGCCCGAGCAAACCAGAATCTGGTCGATCCCGCGGAAGCGAGTGTAGGCTTCAATGCATTGGGAAATCCCGACGCATTCGCCCAGACGGCCTCGATTCAGGTTGCACCGGTAATTCGCTTTCCGATTCTACGGGGCGATATTGCGACGGTTCGGATCGTCCCAGGCATCAACTATGTCTTCGGCGCCGATACCGCCGAAGATAGCAGCCAGAACGCAAGCTTCGGCTCCCAAAGCTCGCTCGCGGTGACGAGCGGCGATTATTTCTCCCGTATGCCATGGAGCATTAACGCTTACAGTAACATCTTCAGCCTGGAGGATGAGCAAAGCAATAATCGTGGGATCGGTAACGTCAATGGAACGGTCTCATACTCGATTACGCCGCGTTGGCAGATTCAGGGTTTGGTAGGCTACGAGTACGGAGACTACGACTCGACCTCTTCGACCGGCGGATGGCAGTGGCGGATAACTCCATACTGGAGGCCGTCGCAGAATACGGCGGTGGCTCTGGGTTACGGGTTGCGCTACTTCGGTCAGGACTATTTCGCTAGTATTCAACATACGCACAAGAAGACAAGCCTGGCGTTTTCCTACGAAACCACAGTGTCAAATGCGCGAACTGCCATTGTAAACGACGACGTGGTCCAGTTTCAGGATAGTTTCGGCCAGCCGATCATCGCCCCGCTGAGTAACCAGACTTTATCCGGCTCAGTATCCAATCCCCCTTTGGTCGCTGGGATTTATGTTCAGAATCAGTTGAATGGAAGCGTTGCGCATCGCTTCGGTCGGACCACCGGAATCTTTTCTATCCTTCAGAGTCACTGGGACTACCAGGCTACCGATCTCCAGATCGATCAGACCCAGGGCAACCTGGCCTTCAATCGGGCTATGTCCACGAGGGCGAGCGGCACCCTGGGGCTTCAGTATTGGACCTACAGCCAATCCAATTCTGAATCGAACGATTTCAATCAATACGAGCTGTCGGCGCAATGGAACTACCGAGTGAACGCTACTCTAACTTCGGGTGTCAGCTATACCTACTCGCGACGGAGCTCGGATTCCTCCGCGCTGAGCTTCGATCAAAACGAGGTTTGGCTGACGCTTAACTGGACTCAGGGGGCTCGCTGAGGGGCCATGTACGACGCGCTCTACGGACTCAGCGGAAAGCCGTTCCAACTAACCCCGGATCAGCGGTTTTTCTTCGACAGCCAGGGACATCATCGCGCCCTGGCCTATCTGCGCTACGGTCTGGAGCAGGGGGAAGGATTCATTGTCATCACAGGCGGTATCGGTACCGGCAAGACCATGTTGGTACGTACGCTCTTCGCTGAGCTGGAGAGCCGCAACATCATGGCTGCCCAACTGGTGACGACTCAGGTCGAGCCGGACGATATGCTGCGGATGGTCTGTGCCTCCTTCGGTCTGGCACACGAGGGGATGAACAAGGCGACCCTGCTGCACAACCTGGAAGTGATCGCCCGTACGCGTTTCGCAGAGGGCAAGCGCATCCTGTTGATCGTGGACGAGGCTCAGAATCTGCCTGCGCGCTCCCTGGAGGAGTTGCGCATGTTGGCAAACTTCCAGATCGAAGGGCGCTCGCTCTTCCAGAGCTTCCTGCTTGGCCAAGAGGAGCTGCGGCGCACACTACAGGCGCCCAGCATGGAGCAGCTTCGTCAGCGGATCATTGCGGCCTATCATCTCGAGCCCCTGTCCGCGGAGGAGACCCGGGCATATATCGAGTACCGTCTCAAACGAGTGGATTGGACAGGCGATCCGGAGCTGGAGGACGAGGTCTTCTCGGTCGTCTACGAGCAGACCGCCGGGGTGCCGCGCCGAATCAACGCACTGTGCGACAGGTTGCTGTTGTTCGGCTGTATCGAGGGTAAGCATGTCCTGACGGGAGAGGATCTGCGGCTCGTGGCCTCAGAGATGCAGGACGAGGTGGGACGTCCGGAAACCGCCGCTTCCGCGAGGGCGCCGACCGGCCTGCGGATTGCGTCGGGGTCTGCCGCAGATCGGACCGCCGGTGCTCAGGCATCGAGCGGGGAAGATGCGGCGGGTGGGGACTTAGCCGAGCGTCTTGCGGCCTTGGAGGGCGAGGTGTCGCGTCTGCGCGCGACGGTGCTGCGCGAGCGTAAGCTCTTGCGTAAGGCGGTATTGATACAGCTGGATCTGGATGCCTACGATGAGCTCGAATGAGGATTTGTGTATTATTTGTGTGGTCGGCGCACGTCCGAATTTTATGAAGATTGCGCCCATTATGAGGGCGTTCGCTGCGGTCGCCGGGATTGCACCGGTCCTGGTCCATACCGGTCAGCATTATGACGCAGCGATGAAGGCGGCGTTTTTCGAGCAGTTGGGCATACCGGAGCCGGACGTGGATCTGGAAGTAGGCTCCGGCAGCCACGCGGTCCAGACGGCGGAGGTAATGAAACGTTTCGAGCCGGTGCTGGATCGGTATAGTCCGGATGCCGTTCTGGTCGTTGGCGATGTCAACTCCACAATCGCTTGCGCCTTGGTATCGGCGAAAAGGGGGGTACCGGTAATCCATGTAGAGGCGGGCCTACGGAGCTACGATCGGACGATGCCCGAGGAGATTAACCGGGTGCTCACGGATCAGATTTCGGATCTGTTGTTCACCACCGAGCGGAGCGCCGCCGACAATCTCGCCCGCGAGGGGATCGGCGGCGAGCGCGTGCGCTTCGTTGGTAACGTGATGATCGATACCCTCATGCAGCAGCGCGCGCGCTGTCCGGACCCGGCTGCAGTGCTGCGCGGGATCTCCGGGGCCGAGCGTTGCCTCGGGTCAGCTGGATACGGCGTGGTGACGCTGCATCGTCCCTCGAATGTAGACGATATGCAGATTCTGGTGCCGCTCGTCCAGACCTTGTGCGAGGTCGCGCAGGAGCTTCCGCTGGTCTTTCCCGTGCATCCGCGCACTCGGGCGCGGCTCGCAGATTGCGGTCTGCTGGAGACTGCGGATAGTGCCCTGAACCTGCTGCCGCCGCTGCCCTACCTGGAACTCTTGTCCCTGATCGGGAAAGCGCGACTTGTGCTGACGGACTCCGGCGGTCTTCAGGAGGAAACCACGGCCCTTGGGGTGCCTTGCCTCACCCTGCGGGAGAATACTGAAAGGCCGGTAACCGTCACCGAGGGCACCAACACGGTGGTCGGCACAGACCCCGGGCAGATCGTTGCGAGCGTCGCAGAGATCCTGTCGGGCGGCGGCAAACGGGGCCGAATTCCCGAGCTTTGGGATGGCCATGCGGCGGAGCGCATCCGCGATGGAATATTGGCCTGGGGAGTGCTTCGCAGCAAGCCAGAACGGGTCGACCTGGACGGTCCGCGCGGCTAGCGGTTCGCTGCCGGGCGCGAGGCTTTCGCCAACCAGACCAGGAAATCTGCCATGAACCGGATCGCGTTGAACCATCCGCATAGAGCTCCCAATCCGGGCGCTGCGGAGATCGAGGGGGTCGACGCCATGGGGCCGACGAATGCGATGACCGTCGATGTGGAAGATTACTTCCAAGTCTCGGCGTTCGAGGGCCATGTGAGCCGCGACGATTGGGATCGGGTACCCCAGCGCGTGGAGGGGCGGGTCGACCGTATCTTGCAGCTCTTCGCGGACCGCGGGGTGCGCGGGACCTTCTTTACCCTGGGATGGGTGGCCGAGCGCCATCCGGCGATGGTCAGGCGCATAGTTGCCGAGGGGCACGAGTTGGCTAGCCACGGTTATTCCCATTTGCGGGCGAGCAGGCAAACCGAGTCCGAGTTTCGCGCCGACATCGTTCGAGCCAAGTCCCAGCTGGAGGACATCGGCGGCTGTCCAGTGCTAGGTTATCGCGCCCCCAGCTTTTCCATCGGACGCGACAATCTCTGGGCGCTACGCGTGTTGGGAGAGACCGGTCACCGGTACTCGTCGAGTATTTATCCCATCCGTCACGACCTCTACGGTATGCCGGACGGGAAACGCTTCAGCTTTCGGCCCAAGGAGGCCCCGGCTTTGCTCGAGATCCCGTTGACCACAGTGGAGGTCGGGGGGCATCGGCTACCGTGTTCCGGCGGCGGATATTTCCGGCTTTTTCCCTATGCGTTGTCGCGCTGGGCCATGCGGACCGTGAATCGTCGCGACCGTGCCAGCTGTGTCTTCTATTTCCATCCCTGGGAGATCGACCCCGAGCAGCCGCGCCAGACCGGACTGCCATTGAAGACCCGGGTACGCCACTACATGAATCTGGGGCGCATGGAAGGGCGTCTCGCGCGTTTGCTCCAAGACTTTCGCTGGGGCCGCATGGACGAGATCTTTCTCGGCCAGGGAAGGGATGCCTGATGGCGGGAAGCGACGGCACCCCGGGGCTGCGGGTCCGCCCTTACGTTGCCGCGGATCGCGAGCGCTGGGATGCCTTCGTCGAGGGCTGCCCCGAGGCGACTTTTTTCCATCGCGCGGGCTGGCAGCGGGTCATCGCCGAGGGACTAGGCCACCGCTGTCACTATCTGCTCGCGGAGCGCGGCGGCGAGATTGCTGCGGTGCTGCCCCTGGCCGAGGTCCGCAGCCGGCTTTTCGGTCACGCACTGGTTTCGGCCCCGTGCTGCGTCTACGGTGGGGTGGCTGCGAGCGGCGAGGATGCGCGCCGTGTGCTGGTGGCTGAGGCGGTGTGGCTGGCGGAGCGGTTGCGGGTGGACGCACTGGAGATGCGCAATCGCGAGCCGGTGTGCCCCGAGTGGCCTGCCAAGTCCTTGTACGTCACTTTCCGCAAGTCGATCTCCGGGAGCGACGAAGAGAACCTGAAGGCAATTCCACGCAAACAGCGCGCCATGGTGCGCAAAGGCATCGACGCTGGCCTTCAATCCCGTTTGACAGCAGACCCGGATCTTTTTTTCCGCATCTACTCCGAGAGCGTGCGCAACCTCGGCACGCCGGTGTTTCCGCGCCGCTATTTCCGGGTTTTGTTCGACGAGTTTTACGCCGACGCGGAGATCTCCGTCATCGCCCACGGGTCAGCGGACCTGGCCGCGGTGTTGAGCTTTTATTTCCGAGACGAGGTCCTGCCTTACTATGGCGGGAGTCGGCCCGCAGCCCGCGCCTTGAAGGGTAACGACTTTATGTACTGGGATCTGATGTGCCGCGCGGCAGCCCGCGGGGCGCGGGTCTTCGATTACGGGCGCAGCAAGGTCGACACGGGTCCGTACGATTTCAAGAAGAACTGGGGCTTCGTTCCCGTACCGCTTCATTACGAGTACCATCTGGTGCGCGCCCGCGAGGTGCCCGAGGTCAATCCCACGAATCCCAAATACCGCTATTTTATCCGCGCCTGGAAGCGGCTGCCATTAAGCGTCGCCAATGCGGTCGGCCCGCTCCTGGCGCGCCATCTGGGCTAGCTGGCGCGCTCGGCACACACCGATGGCGGATACGCGTCCAGAGCTGCTCCTTCTGTGTCATCGGATACCTTACCCGCCAGACAAGGGGGACAAGATCCGCTCTTGCCGCTGGCTAGGGGCGTTGGCAGAGCGTTTTCGCGTGCACCTGGGGGCCTTCATCGACGATCCCGCCGACTGGATCCATGTCGAGCGGCTTGAGCGACGCTGTACCTCGTCCCTGTTTCTGCCGTTGCCGCGGGTGGTCGCGACCTTGCGGGGTCTTACCGGATTGCTCACGGGGCGTGCCCTGACGATGCCTTACTACGCGGACGCACGGATGCGGCGCTGGGTCCACACTCGGCTGGCTCAAGGCGATGTCCGTCATGTACTGGCATATTCCTCGGCGATGGCCCAGTACGCCATGGACCCGCGACTGGCCGCAGCCTGGCGGGTCATCGATTTCGTGGATGTGGACTCGGACAAATGGCGCCAGTACGCGCAGCGCCAACGCTGGCCCCGCTCCTGGGTCTATCGTCGGGAGGCCGAGCGACTGGCCACGGCAGAGGCTGAGATCGCCGGCGCGTTCGATCGAAGCCTATTTGTCTCCGCTCGCGAGGCGGATTTGTTTCGCCCGCGCGTGGGCACCCTCGGCGAGCGGGTGACCCATGTCAATAACGGCGTGGACTGCGGATATTTCTGTCCCGACCCGGGGGTGCCCTCTCCCTATCCGGTGGACCGAGAGCCGATCGTCTTTACCGGGGCCATGGATTACTGGGCCAATGCAGACGCAGTGCTCTGGCTCGCCCGCGAGATCTGGCCCCAGGTTCGGGCGGTGCGACCCCGGGCATTGCTCGCCGTGGTGGGAAGCCGCCCGGGCGCGGAGGTTCTGTCCCTGGCGGGCGCGGATATCCTGGTGACCGGGCGCGTTCCGGACGTGCGGCCCTATCTGCAGCATGCATGTTGCGCGGTCGCCCCGATGCGTGTGGCTCGGGGGGTCCAGAACAAGGTCCTTGAGGCCATGGCGATGGGCCGGCCGGTGGTCACGACCGCGAAGGGATTGGAAGGAATCGACGCTGTGCCGGGTCGCGATCTCCTGGTCGAAGATACGCCCCAAGGTATCGCACAAGACGTGTTGGGCGTGCTGGACGGCAAGCACCCGGCGCTCGGCGCGCGTGCGCAGGCTCTGGTAGAAGCGCACTACGACTGGGCGCGCTCCTGCGCCCGGTTGGTCGACATCGTGTCGGGTGACCTGACGGACACTCGGGCGGAGGCGCTGCCGTCGGCCCGAGCGATCGGCGGCGGGCGCACGGTTGGGGCATACTAGGTAATAAACGCAATGGCTACGACGGCAAACTCGATCATCGGCCGCGACGCGGCGCGCGCGGGGTGGGGGGCGGTGCTGGCGGCCCTCGCTCTGGTGCTGGCGATCCTCGCGCTGCTGTTTCTGGACACCGCTCGCTCCATGGTCTTGATCTGGATGCGCTCCGACACCTATGCCCACGGCTTCCTGATTCTGCCGATCAGCCTGTGGCTAGTCTGGGAGCGGAGGGGAGCGCTCGTTCACGCCGTCCCGCAACCGACGCTGACGCCGGTGTGGCTGATGCTTCCCCTGGGTCTTCTCTGGCTGCTGGGCCATCTGGTGGATGTCCTGGTGGTGCAGCAATACGCCTTTGTAGGACTATGGATATTGGCCATCTGGGCGATGCTCGGCACCTCCCTGGCCCGCTTTCTCGCCTTTCCTATCGGCTTTCTCCTGTTCGCCGTGCCGGTGGGAGAAGGGCTGATGTATCCCATGATGAATTTCACCGCGGATTTCACGGTCGGCATGCTGCGACTGACCGGCATCCCGGTCTTTCGGGACGGCACCTTCTTTTCTATCCCGAGCGGGGACTGGTCGGTGGTGGAGGCGTGCAGCGGTATTCGCTATCTCCTGGCCTCCGTGACCCTGGGCGTGCTCTATGCATACCTGACCTACACCAGGCTCTGGAAGCGCCTGGTCTTCACCGGATTCGCTATCCTGGTGCCGGTTCTCGCCAATGGCCTGCGCGCCTACATGATCGTGATGATCGCCCATCTGAGCGACATGCGACTCGCCACTGGGGTCGATCATCTGATCTACGGCTGGGTTTTTTTCGGTGTCGTGGTCACGGTCATGTTCGCCGTCGGCGCCTTCTGGCGGGATCCGCCGACGGACGCGCTGCCCCGGCCGAGCCTCCCCGCCAACGGCCGTGGTCTGCCCGCCGTCGCACTGTCGGCGGTCGCTGCCCTCGCACTCTGGCCCGGCCTTGCCTGGGTGCTCGATCGGCCCATTGAGTCGCAGGACTCGGCCGTGGACTTGCAGGCGCCTCAACCGGTGGGCGACTGGCATGCGCAAGAGGCTACACTGTGGGACTGGCGACCGCGGGCAGTGGGGGCTGACGGGGAGATCTACCGTTTCTACCGCAGTCCGGGCGGCCCGGTAGGGTTATATCTGGGCGTCTATCGCAGTCAGCGCCAGGGTTCCGAGCTGGTCAGCTCTTCCAACCAGATGGTGGTCCAGAAGGACCCGGACTGGAGCGACAAGGAAATCGTGACCCGCCGCATCCTGACAGCGGCTGGGGAGATGACCGTGACCCAGCACCGGCTGGCATCTCGCACCGGACGCCATCTATTGGTCTGGGAGTGGTATCGCGTGGGCGCACTGGAGACCAGCAACCCCTACTTGGCGAAGCTGGCGGAGGTAGCTTACCGTCTGATCGGGGGGCGCCGAGACGGCGCCCTGATCGCGGTTGCCGCGCCTTACTCGGAGGATCCGGAGCGGGCGGTGCCCATCCTGTCGGACTTCGTGGGTGCACTGTCGCCGCATATTGAGGCGGAGCTCGACCGATCGGTGGCTGGCAAGCCATGACGCCAGGCGCGCGGCCGGCACCGCTGATCGCACATGTGATCCACCGTTTCGGTACCGGGGGGATGGAAAACGGGTTGGTCAATATCATCAACCGCACCCCTTCGGACCGCTACCGTCACGCACTGGTGTGTCTGACCGATGCCGATCCGTTCCTGAAGCGCATCGAGCGCCCCGGCCTCCTCGTGGTTACCCTGGGACGCCGGCCTGGGCACGACTTCGCACTCTACGGTCGACTGTGGTCGGTCCTGCGGCGGCTGAGTCCCAGCATCGTCCACACCCGCAACCTCGCTGCGTTGGAGGGCCAGATCCCGGCGGCCTTGCTGCCCGGGGTGCGGCGCGTCCATGGGGAGCACGGGCGGGATGTCTTCGACATCGCCGGGACCAATCGCAAGTACAATCTGCTGCGCCGCGCCGTCCGGCCCCTGGTACATCGCTATGTGGCGGTAAGCCGGGACCTGGCGGGCTGGCTCGAGACCACGGTCGGAGTCCCTCCGCAGCGCATCCGTCAGATCTATAACGGGGTCTCTCTCGATCGCTTCCGGCCGCAATCCGGGCCCCGTGCCCCACTGACCCCTCACGGGTTCCTGCCGGAGGACGCACTGGCAGTCGGCACAGTCGGCCGTCTGGCGGCAGTTAAGGATCAGCGTACCCTGGTCGCTGCCTTCGCGCGGGTGGTCGCCGCGCGTCCCGGGCTGATCCCGCGCCTGCGCCTGATCCTGGTCGGCGACGGGGCGCTGCGCGGCGATCTGGAGCGCCAGGCGTCGTCGTTGGGGGTCGGACAGCTCTGCTGGTTCGCGGGGGGCCGGGACGACGTCGCCGATCTCATGCGTCTGCTCGACCTATTTGTCTTGCCGTCCCTAGGGGAAGGCATCTCCAACACATTGCTGGAGGCGATGGCGACCGGGCTTCCGGCGATCGCTACCCGCGTGGGGGGGAACCCGGAGCTGGTCGCCGACGGTCGCACCGGTGCTCTGGTCCCGGCGGGCAGACCAGAGGAGCTGGCGCAGGCGATGCTGCGCTTCCTCGACGATGCGGACCTGCGCGCACGCTGCGGCGCCGCTGCCCGGGCGGAGGTGGAGCGGCGTTTCGACTGGGACCGATGCGTGGGCCAGTATTTGGCCCTCTACGACGAGCTGCTGGGCCGCGCCGCGGAGCCGGCGATGCTTGGCGTTGGTGGGCCCCAGCGGCCCTGAGGGTGGGCACTCTATGTGCGGCGTAACCGGGATCTTCGACTGCCGGGGTCGGCGTGCGGTGTCGCGCGAGCTGCTCGTGCGCATGAACGACAGCCAATTCCATCGCGGACCGGACCAAGGCGGCGTGCACCTGGAGCCCGGGGTGGGCCTAGGCCACCGCAGACTGTCCATTATCGACCTCTCTGGGGGCACCCAACCCCTGTTCAACGAAGACTCAAGCGTTGTCGTAGTCTTCAACGGGGAGATCTACAACTTCCAGGGCTTGGCCGAAGAGCTCAAGACGGCAGGCCATCGCTTCCGCACTCACTCCGATACCGAGGTCATCGTCCACGCCTGGGAGGAATGGGGCGCCGCCTGCGTGGAGCGTTTCCGCGGTATGTTCGTCTTTGCCATCTGGGACCGTAACCGCGAAACCCTGTTTCTTGCCCGCGACCGGCTCGGCAAGAAGCCCCTGTACTACGCCCATTTGCCCGATGGGCACCTGATCTTCGCCTCCGAGCTCAAAGCGCTGTATCTGCACCCCGGCCTGCCCCGGGAGATCGATCCCTGCGCGGTGGAAGAGTATTTCGGCTACGGCTATGTGCCGGAGCCCCGCACCATCCTGAAAGCGGCCTTCAAGCTGCCTCCCGGACACCACCTGACCCTGAAACGCGGCGCCCGGGTTCCGGCAGAGCCCAAGGAATACTGGGACGTGCCCTTCGGCGCCGCTCCCAAAGGCAGCGAGGAAGACCTTCAGGTGGAGCTGGTGGAGCGCCTGCGCGAGGCGGTGCGTATCCGTCTGATCGCCGAGGTGCCGCTCGGTGCCTTCCTCTCCGGCGGGGTGGATTCCAGCGCGGTGGTGGCCATGATGGCCGGACTCTCCGAGGGTCCGGTCAACACCTGTTCTATCTCCTTCGGGGACCCCAAGTTCAACGAGTCCGGCTTCGCCGAGCAGGTGGCCCGGCGCTACGGCACCAACCATCGGGTGGAGCAGGTTGACCCGGACGACTTCGCCCTGGTGGACCGCTTGCCGATCTCTACGACGAGCCCTATGCCGACAGCTCCGCCATACCTACCTACCGGGTGTGCGAGCTGGCGCGCCGCCAGGTCACGGTGGCCCTCTCCGGGCGACGGGGGCGACGAGAACCTGGCCGGCTACCGGCGCTACCGCTGGCATACCTACGAGGAGCGACTGCGCTCGGCCCTGCCGCTGGCATTGCGCCGCCCGCTCTTCGGGACACTTGGGACGCGTTTACCCCAAGCTCGACTGGGCGCCGCGGGTGCTGCGCGCCAAGTCGACCTTCCAGGCCCTGGCCCGCGACACGGTGGAGGGGTACTTCCACGGCGTCTCGGTGCTCGGCGACGGGATGCGCGCGCGGCTCTTCAGCGAGCGCTTCCGCCGCGAGCTGCAAGGCTATCGGGCGGTCGATGTCCTGCGCCGCCACGCCGCGCGAGCCCCCACCGATCATCCGCTGTCTCTGGTTCAGTATCTGGACATGAAGACCTATCTGGTCGGGGACATCCTGACCAAGGTGGACCGCGCCAGCATGGCCCACGCCCTGGAGGTGCGGGTGCCGCTTCTGGACCACGAGCTGGTGGAGTGGATGTCGTCGCTCCCGCCTGATCTGAAGCTACGCGGGACCGAGGGCAAATATCTCTTCAAGCGTGCGCTCGCCCCCTATCTGCCCGAGGATATTCTGTACCGTCCCAAGATGGGTTTCGGGGTGCCGCTCGCGAGCTGGTTCCGCGGACCCTTGCGCGAGCGGGTGCGCCGCACCGTGCTGGGTCCGGTGCTTGGCGGACAGCGGGATGTTCGATCGTCCTTATCTGGCCCATCTGGTCGAGCATCATCAGGCCGGTCTCAAGGACTACAGCGCAGCGATCTGGGCGCTGCTCATGTTCGAGGCATTCCTGCGGCGTGTCTTGGAGGGGGCTGCCGGTCCGGTCCGGGAGGATGCGGCGTGAAGGTCCTGCATATCCTGGATCACTCGCTGCCCGCTGCACAGCGGCTATACCTTTCGCACCCGCGCCATCCTGGAGCATCAGCGGGCCCTGGGTTGGGAGACGGTCCATTTGACCTCTGCCAAGCAGGGCGGCGGGCCCGCCGATCGGGAGGAGTCCGATGGTCTGAGCTTCTACCGTACCCCGGCCGACACCGGCCTTGCCGCCCGGCTGCCGCTTTGGAATCAATGGGAGGTGGTGCGGGGACTGACGCGGCGTCTGGCCAGAGTCATCGCCTCCGAGCGCCCGGACCTCCTGCATGCCCATTCCCCTTGTCTCAACGGGATCGCCGCCATCCGTGCGGCGCGCCGGCACGGTCTCCCGGTGGTCTACGAGTGCCGTGCCTTCTGGGAGGACGCCGCCGCCGATCACGGTACCGGGTCGGAATGGGGCCTGCGCTATCGCCTCTCCCGACGCCTGGAGACCTGGGTCTTTCGGCACTGCGATGCGGTGACCTGTATCTGCGAGGGGCTGCGCACGGATATCGTCGCGCGCGGCATCCCGGAGTCCAAGGTGACCGTGATCCCTAACGGGGTGGATGTCGAGCGTTTCGAGTACGGGCTGCCGCGGGACGCGGCCCTGGCCGCGCAGCTGGGTCTCTCAGGGGCCACGGTGCTCGGTTTTTTGGGCTCCTTCTATGCCTACGAGGGCCTGGCCCTGGCGATCGAGGCGCTGCCGCGGATTCTCGCCGAGCGTCCGGAGGTGCGTCTGCTCCTGGTGGGCGGCGGTCCGGAAGAGCAGGGGCTGCGCCGTTTGGTACAGGGACTCGGGCTCGAAGGCCGGGCAATCTTCGCCGGACGCGTTCCCCACGACCAGGTCCACCGCTATTACAGCCTGGTGGATATCCTGCTCTACCCGCGTCTGCCCATGCGCCTGACCGAGCTGGTGACACCGCTCAAGCCCCTGGAAGCCATGGCCCAGGGCAAGCTGGTACTGGCCTCGGACGTGGGCGGGCATCGGGAGTTGATCGACAACGGGGAGACCGGTCGGCTGTTCGCCGCCGGCAGTCCACAAGCACTGGCACAGGCGGCGATCGATCTACTCGCAGAGCCCGAGCGCTGGGAGGCCCAGCGCCGCGCCGGGCGAGCCTATGTCGAGCGGGAGCGCACCTGGTCGTCGATCGTCGGGCGCTACCGTGCCGTCTACGGCGCGCTGAGGCCCGGGCTCATCCCCGCCTGATGCGCCCGTCACAGCGGCTTGGCAAATCGTCGATGCAGTGGGCGTCTACCCGAACGCCCGGCCATGAGACTGTTTGGAGTCACCCCGGTGTCTGGAATCTACACGCGCATCGCCAGCGGCCTGATCTTCCCACTCCACGAGCGGCTCAAGGGTCACGACAGCGTGACCGTTCGCCGCGCCCTGGAGCGAGACCCAGTGGTGGGACGCCGCCGAGCTCGCTGCGCTGCGCCTCAAGCGGCTGCGCGCACTGGTGCGGCGCGCCTATGGCCAGGTTCCCTATTACCGCCGGATGATGGACGCTTACGGAATCCGTCCCGAGGATATCGACAGCCTCGCGGCGATCGCCCGCTTCCCGCTGCTCGACAAAGCGGAGATCCGTGCCCACACCGAGGATCTCAAGGCGCGCGATGCACGGGGACTCGCCCGCTTCAACACCGGCGGCTCTTCCGGCGAGCCCCTGGTGTTCTACATCGGGCGCGAGCGGGTGAGCCACGACGTGGCCGCCAAGTGGCGGGCCACCCGCTGGTGGGGGGTAGACATCGGCGACCCGGAGGCCGTGGTGTGGGGCTCCCCCATCGAGCTCTCCGCCCAGGATCGGCTGCGCCGTTGGCGGGATCGGCTCCTGCGCACCCATCTGATCCCGGCCTTCGAGATGTCGCCCGTCAACCTGGACCGGTTCGTACGCGAGATCCGACGCCTGCGCCCGCGCATGCTGTTCGGCTATCCGTCGTCCCTGTCCCTGATCGCCCGCCACGCCCGCCGCGGCGGTCAGCGGATGGACGATCTGGGCATTCGAGTCGCCTTCGTGACCTCGGAACGGCTCTACGACGAGCAGCGCACCGAGATCGAGACGACCTTCGGTTGTCGCGTGGCCAACGGCTACGGCGGTCGGGACGCAGGCTTCATCGCCCACCAGTGTCCGCAAGGTGCCCTGCACGTCACCGCCGAGGACCTGCTGGTCGAGATCGTGGACCCCCAGGGGCGGGTGCTCCCCGATGGCGAGGCCGGCGAGATCGTAGTCACCCACTTCGCCACCGGAGACTTCCCCTTCATCCGCTATCGGACCGGAGACCTGGGTGTACTGGGTCCGGCGGATTGTCCCTGCGGGCGCGGGCTCCCGGTGATTGAGGAGCTCCAGGGGCGCACGACCGATTTCGTGGTCGCACGCGACGGCACCATGATGCACGGGTTGGCACTGATCTATACGGTCCGCGACCTCAAGGGTATCGAGCGATTCAAGATCGTACAGGAGTCTCTGGACTGGACCCGGGTCTCGGTCGAGCCAGGCCCCGACTATGACCCATCGGTCGCAGAGGCGATCGTATCCGGACTCAAGCAACGGTTGGGGGCCGCGGTGCGGATCGACGTAGAGGTCGTGGCGCATGTGCCCAGCGAGCGGTCCGGGAAATTCCGATATGTGGTAAGCAAGGTCTCTGCCGCCGATGCGTGACTATGTCGTCTTGCTAATCGTGTTCGGCAGCCTGCCGTTTATTCTGCGCAAACCGTTTTTCGGCGTCCTGGTGTGGACCTGGCTGTCGCTGATGAATCCTCATCGCATGGGCTGGAGCTTCGCCACCGACATGCCGTTTGCCCAGATCGTGGCAATCGTCCTGCTCGCATCTCTCCTCCTCTCCAAGGAGGCGAAACAGATACCCTGGCTGACGTTGACCAGGTTGCTGGCCCTCTGGTGGGTCTGGATGCTGATAACGACCTTTTTCGCCCTAAACCAGGCGTCCGCCTGGGAGCAATGGGATAAGGTCTGGAGAATCATGCTCATGACCTTCGTGACCCTCCTGATTCTCAATTCTCGCGAGCGCTTGGAGGCGTTGGCCTGGGTGATCGTGATTTCCCTTGGGATCTATGGCGTCAAGGGCGGTATCTTCACAATCGCCACCGGCGGCGGATACCACGTCCAAGGGCCGGCCGGGACCTTCATTTCTGGCAATAACGAGATCGGTCTGGCCTTAATCATGACCGTTCCGCTGATGCGTTATCTGCAGCTCAGGGCGACCGGCAAGCTCGTCAGGTACGGCATGATCGCTGCCATCGGCTTGACCGTCGTGGCGATCCTCGGTACCCAGTCTCGCGGTGCCTTGGTCGGTCTGGCCGCGATGGTTCTATACCTGGCCATGAAAAGCAGGAAACGGACGGGGCTGCTGGCCGCGCTGATCTTGATTCTGCCTGCCGCGTTTATGTTCATGCCAGATACCTATTTCAGCCGTATGGAGACCATCGAGACCTACGATCAGGATAACTCGGCACTCGGGCGCATCAATGCCTGGTGGACTGCGCTCTATATTGCGTTGGATCGTCCGTTGGTCGGAGGCGGGTTCGAGGCATTCCAGCCCTGGGTATTCGTCAAGTATGCCCCGGAGCCGTTTCGCTATCACGACGTTCACAGCATCTATTTCGAGGCGCTCGGGGAGCACGGATTCGTCGGGCTGGCCCTGTTCCTGTCGATCGGGGCGGTCAGTTTGTTGACCCTGAGCCGGGTATCGAAATTCGCGGCACAGCACCCCGAGCTTGTCTGGATGCGGGACATGGCCTCCATGGTCTATGTGAGTCTTGTCGGATATGCGGTCAGCGGGGCGTTCCTGGGGTTGGCGTATTTCGACTATTTTTATACGCTGGTGGCGATAGCGATCGGGCTCGCCCGGCTGAATAACCAATATGCGACCCAGGGTATACCGCGGCCAGCCGAGGTCGAGGATGCGGGCGGTGCGATCAAAGGCGCAAAGCGCGGGCCAAGACGCGACTTCGGTCGGCCCAAGAAGCCGCTCTTCGGGTTCGATTATCGCGCCTGGTTTTCGAAGCTCTGACCCTGCGGATCGCCGCTGGCTCGCGCCCGCAGTCGAGGGAGGACCTCGATGTAAGCCGCGTGAGGGTCTTTAAGGAATAGCCGCGCGACTTTTGGGGCAGGTTGGGCGGCTTTGTCGCCGGCCCGGTCCCAGCGGGCGGCGCGGATCCGATCATGCAAGCCTTCAGGAGTTAGGTGTTGGGTCCATCGCCGGAGCGCTGACGAATATCTCCTCGGGTCGGATGAAGTAGAAGCCGCACTGCTCCGGGGTCAGGTTCTCGGAGGCGACGCGGGGGTACTTGCGGCAGCTCGGGGGGCGGAACCGGTAGGCTGCACAGCTGGACAGGCCCTCGTCGTCGAAGCGCAGAAAGGGACAGGGGTAGGGCAGTTTGCAGCAGGCGCCGCACCGGTTACACTCGCCTTGGCGTTGGGGATCGACCGGGAGCAAGGATGTAGTCAGGCGCTTGAGTTTGTTAAGCATCCGCAGAGACCTCCAGGGTCTGGACTTCGGCAGGGACACGGGGTGCCGTGGACGAATAATGTGACTTACAGTATTAGAAAAGCCTTCTCTTGTCACCCCGTTGCGCCCGAGGTTTCGCCCTCTCTATATTTTCGACCGCATTGGGTTCGATGATCGGCGGTCGGCCTTTCTGGTCTCGGTAGGTCGCGCCGCGCGACCCTGGCCAAAGACGCATCCGCCGGGACCCGATGCCTTGCCTCGATTGCGGTTTGTAACCCTTGCGAACCCGGAATACAGGCTAAGCGCCTGCCCGGTGCGCGCTAGACCGACCTCGCGACCTCAATGCCTACCGCCCATGTCCACTTAAGACCCCGTGAGCGAACCCGATAACTTACCCGGCCTTAATCCCCTGGACCCAGCCCAGCGGGAGGCAGCCCAAATGCTCTGGGATCTCCATGGCCGTTTGAGCCAGACTCCCCGGGGACTGCGGGGTAGGTTGAGCTTGCCCTGGTCCCGGTCCCGTCCCGCCGAGCCGGTAGACGGAATGTATCTCTGGGGCGGGGTCGGGCGCGGCAAGACCTATCTCATGGACTGGTTCGCGGAGTCCTTGCCGCTCGCTGGCAAGCGCCGGCAGCATTTCCATCACTTTATGCGCGATATCCACGACGCCATGGCCCGGCTGCCCAAGCAGCCTGACCCCCTGGATCTGGTGGCGGACCTATGGCGCCAGGAGGTCCGGGTGCTGTGTCTGGACGAGCTCATCGTGACCGACATCGCGGATGCGATGATCCTGCACCGTTTGTTCAGGGCGCTGCTGGCGCGCGGCATGACCCTGGTCGCTACCTCCAACTCGCGTCCGAGAGACCTTTATCCCAATGGGCTCCAGCGCGCGCTCTTCCTGCCCGCGATCGACCTTTTAGAGCGACACACCCGGGTCTACGAGCTGGACGGCGGGGTCGACTACCGGCTGCGCACCCTGACGAGCGGCGGGGTCTATTGGGTCGCCGCCGACGGCCAAGGGGGGCTTGCCGACTACTTCGACCGACTCGCGGGTGGACACCTCGAGCCGGTCGAGCGGTTCAGCGTCAACGGGCGGTCCTTTCCGGTGCGCCGCTTGGGCGGCGACGCAGTCTGGTTCGACTTCGCGGCCCTGTGCGGGACCCCGCGCTCTGTCTCCGACTATATCGAGATCGCCCGCGAGTACCACACCGTGCTCCTCTCTGGGGTGCCGCGGCTCGCGCCCGACCAAGAGTCTGCAGCCCGCCGCTTCGTCCATCTGGTCGACGAGCTCTACGACCAGCGGGTCAAGCTGGTGATCGCAGCGACAGTCCCGCTCGCCGAGCTCTATTCCGGCGGGCTTGTCCAGTTCCCCCACGAGCGATTGCTGAGCCGTCTGTGCGAGATGCAGTCCGCCGACTATCTGGCCGCGGCGCGCGGCTAGAGGAAGAGCGTCACGAAGGCGTGCAGCCGACGGCCCCGGTTCTCCGCGTGGGTTGGATAACCCGCTCGCGCGGGGATGTTCGGACATGTGCCCAGGCGCCCGGACCCCGAGCCGCCCGGGCTTAGGGCAAAGTGTGCCGTGGGGTAAGGGCTGGCCGCAAGCCGCGCTGCACCCTCCGTCCTCCCGCCCCTTGGGAGGTTGGAAAACCCGCGCGGGGGCACGACCTGTTGGATACTGGCAAATCACCGCAGCGGAGACCACCGATGACCCCGGCGAGCCCCATCGCGACCAGCGTCGACCAAGACGAGGTGGACTACTTCGAGCGGCTGGCCGAGCGCTGGTGGGACACCCAGGGACCCTTCTGGCCTTTGCACCGGCTCAATGCATTCCGCGTGGATTATCTGCTCAGGCGCACCGCCTCGGAATTCGGGCGCGATCCTGACGGGGCGCAGCCGCTGAAGGGGCTGCGCGTGCTCGATATCGGCTGTGGCGGTGGGATTCTAAGCGAATCGGTGGCCCGGCTCGGTGCCCAAGTCGTCGGCGCCGATGTCACCGAGAAAAACCTACGTGTCGCCCGCCTGCATGCCCAGGGCTGCGCGCTACCCATCGAATACTGTCTGGCGACGGCAGAGGATCTCGCCCGGACGGGCGAGACCTACGACTTGGTGCTGAACATGGAGGTCGTCGAGCATGTGGACCGGCGGCCACTGTTCCTCTCGGCCTGCGCCCGCCTGGTGCGCCCGGGTGGCCTCATGTGCGTCTCGACCATCAACCGTACCTGGGCCGCGGCCCTGATCGCCATCTTCGGGGCCGAATACGTCTTGCGTTGGCTCCCGAGGGGCACCCATCGCTACCGCAAGCTGGTGCGCCCGCGGGAGGTGCTGGCCGGTCTGGGCACCGGATTCCGCGTGCTCGATCGGACCGGGGTACGCGTCAACCCTTTTACCCGCACGTTCTCATACACTAAATGGTTGGGCGTGAACTATATGATCCTGGTCCGGCGGGACCATGCCTGATGGCGGTTTGAGGCGGTCATTCTCGGGTCTGGCGCCGGCCGTCCAGTGAGAGATACGACCGCCCTGTCGGCCAGACTCCGCCGAACGGTCGAGCGGGGGGCTCCGCTGCGTTGATCTTGGTCACACGCTCGTCGCGTTTTTGGTCCACAATCAGCGAAAAGCAACAGGGATCCGTCGATTCGGCGCGATCCCGGCCAAGGGGCGGCCGGCAGCCCCGTTACGAGCGGAGGAGAGACATGGATAAAGAACGCGAGCTCGAGCGCTGGGTGGCCTCCCTGTCCCGCGGCGATCTCGGCTTCACCTATATTCGGCTCTATGTCGACGCCCCCGAATGGGTGCGCAATATGGCCGTCAACCGCTATGGCAAGGGGACGGTCTTCTTGCCGCCGAGTCAGGCCCGGCCTCAGGCGGCCTGAGCGGGTCGTGTGCGTGGCCCCGGGGTGAGTCGGTGCCGAGCCCAGTTCTCAACTTTCGGTGTGCTCGATCGCCAGGCGCTCCGCGGCTAGACCCAGGCGCTCTATGGCGGACCGGATAGGCCCCACCCTGTCCGCCGGTCCGGCCAAATAAAAGCGCGCCGAGCCCAGGTCCGGAAGGTCGCGACGGAGCAGGTCGATCAGTGTTTGCGGATCCGCAGTCGCCAACTGCGTATAGCCGAAGTTGTCCAGCGACTCCTTGAGTGCCCGCCCCCATCCCCCGTGGTAATGGCCTTCGGGATAGTCGGTCGCCCAATAGAGATGGAACGACTCGATCAGATCGATGGAGACCGCGTGCTCGATCAGGCTCTTGATCGGGCCGATCCCGTCGCCGACCGCCAGGAAGACCGAAGGCTCCGGGGCATCCTCGCGCAGCATGAAGCTTCCCATGGGCCCCTCCACCAGGATCGACTGGCCGGGACGCAGCCCGCCGAAGACCCCCGCCGAGAAACGATCCGAGCCAGCGCGCACATAGAACCACAGGTTGCGGCCGTTGCATGGGCAGCTCGCGATCGGCAGCTCCCGGCTCGCACCGTCCTCCAGTGTCAGTCGGGCGCGCTGGCCGGCTATGAAACGTAAGGTTCGGGTACGTGGGGTCTGAATATTGAGCGAGACTAACTGGGGGCCGATCGGCTCCAACTGGCGCAGGCTCGCGCGGATCTCCTGGCGGGGCAGGTCGGCGGCAGAGTGCGCCTCCGCCGCCTCAAGGACTACGTCGGTCACCGCCGTATGGCAGCAGGTCAGCACATAACCCAGACCCTTCTCCCGCTCGCTCAGCATATAGTCGTGAGGGCGCATACGCCACACCTCCCCGCCGACCACTCGTGCCTTGCAGGCCCCGCAGTTGCCGTTGGCGCAGCCATAACCGAGCATGATCCCGGCACGCACTGCCGCTTCCAGGATCGATTCGGACCCCTCTACGAAAAAGTCGTGGCCGCTTGGGATCAGCTTGACGTTGGCTGCCATGATGCGCAGATATGTATCCTTAGCAAAGAGAAGGGCCTTCAGGTCCGGGATCGGGCGCGCCGCGAGACCCCGGCGCGCATCCCCGAGCCACTCCAGGGTCTCGCGCAGCCCCGGGGCCAGTGCCTCCTGCGGCCCGCGCCTCAAGGCATTAAGCCGGTCCCCGACCTCATCCAGCAGGGTCTCCGCCGCCCCCAGTGCGGACAGCCGATCAACCAGGGTGTCGCTCAACGACTTGAGCCGGGAAACCAGCACTTGGGGACTCGGCAGCACTGCATCGGTCGCATGAGCCTCGGGCACCGCCCGATCGCGGATGCGCTCCACCCGCGCGAGTGCCTCGTCGTTGCTTAAGCTTACCTCCGGATAGAGACGCAGCAGGTCATGAACCGCCACGGACCCCTCGAATGTCTCGATATCCCCCCGTCGGATGCGTCGTTGCAGCTCTCCGCGGGTCACCCCGGCCAATCGGGCGGCGCGGGACAGGGTCAGATAGCTCATGGATGCGAGTCTCCCGGTAGGGCGCCACAAAGGGCCAAGTGTCGGCTCCAAAGTCCAAACAGGCGTCCCATCCAACAGCTGTGGGGTTTGGCCTTTGCGCCTACACCATAGGTCAGGCGCGCGGATCGCGCAAAAACGGCGCAGCCAACGCGCGCCCCCAAGCCCAACCGATCGATCGACCCTGGAGGATCACGACTTTGGACGATCTCACCCGCATCGAGATTGAAGCTGCAGCCTTCCGCGAGCTCGTCGCGCATCTGCAACGGCGCACCGACGTGCAGAACATCGACCTCATGAACCTGGCCGGGTTCTGCCGCAATTGTCTCTCCAAATGGTATCTGGCCGCCGCACGGGAGCGCGGCGTCGACCTCGACTACGACGGCGCCCGGGAGGTCGTCTACGCTATGCCCTACGACGCCTGGAAAGACCTTTACCAGCACGAGTCGACCCCCGAGCAGCAGCGCGCATTCGAGGAGAGCAAGCCGCTGCACGCGTTCGTCAGCGGACACGCCAAGGCTTAATTCCAGAAGATCTCCACGCTGTCGGCTCCACTAGAAAACGCAAACACTGACGCGCGTTTGCCGCAAATGCCGGGCTGCCCGGCGGCTTGCCGGGGGTAGCGGCGGGGGATATCCTTGACCGCACACCCAATCAGGCGGAGAGTCAACGATGCGAATGCAAGGCAACAAGCGCCCAATGCGGCGTGGCCTGATTGCCATCTGCGCGGTCCTGGCCGGTGTAGCGGGGGCGGGGGAGCCGATCGGCATGGTAACCGGCTCGCCCACCGGCACCTATTACCAATTCGGCCGCGACATGGCGGCAATAGCGGCCCGGGACGGACTCGTCATCGAGGTGAAAGAGTCCAGCGGCTCTTTGAGCAACATCGAGCGCATCAACAGCCGGGAGAATGCCGCGCTTGGCATCGTGCAATCGGACGTGCTCGGCTATCTGAAACGGGATACCGCGCTCAACCGCGAGCTGGCGGCGCGCCTGCGGGTCATCTTCCCCTTCTATCTGGAAGAGGTGCACATCCTTGCCCGGCGCGACATTGCCGCCATGCGCGACCTGACCGGCAAGCGCGTGGCCATCGGGGTGGACGGCAGCGGCACCTGGCTGACCGCCAAGAACCTGTTCAAGCTTCTGCGCATCGCCCCGGCCGAGGAGGCGCTCTTGAAGACTGAGGAGGCCGAGCTTGCGCTGCTCTCCGGGGAGCTGGACGCGATGATCTATGTCGCCGGAAAGCCGGTCAAGGCATTCGCCCCATTGGCCCAGATGGCCGCCGCCGCCGACGACCCCAAGGCGCAGGCTGCGGTCGCCGGGCTGCACTTCGTACCGGTCTCGCCGGTTTCGGAGGCCGAGGTCTTCGCCGAATACGACGAATCCACCATCGGCCCCCAGGACTACCCCTGGCTGACCGCGGAGGTTCCGGTGGCGGCGGTGCGCGCAGTCCTGGTCGCATTCGACTTCTCCGCCTGCCGCTCGGGTTATTGCAAGGCCCGCTGCGAGCAGCTTCGCACCCTGGGTGGGGCAGTGCGCGAGGGTCTGCCCGAGCTGCAAGGCGGGGCCCATCACCCCAAATGGAAAGAGGTGAGCCTGGACCGAGCCACACCGGTGCGTGGCTGGCAATTCGATACCTGCTCCCAGCCAGAGCGCTCCGAATCGGTTAAGCCAGCCAGTCAGACGTCCGACAGTCGGTTGCAAGAGCGATTGCGGGAGAGATATTTCAGCCCTGGGGCAGGGGCGGAGGGCCGGTAGCTGGGCGTCGGACACCGAGCGATCCTTGGCGGGCTCGGGCGGCACAGCTGGCCAACGGGGCCGGCTGTGCCGCAGTTGCCCGCGGAGGTCCGCAAGAACAGGATCGCATCGAACAGATTCGACATGCCGACCGCATTTAGCCCGGCAATGCAGGTAAAGGGGCCGAAATACAGATCGACCCCGACCAGATTCTTGAAGCCATTGACTTTCAGGCGGGTCAGTATGGCCTGGGCACAGGAACGCGTCCGACGACGCGGCCGCGATCAGGTGCCCTTCGGTGCCCGCGCATGGCGCTTGCGCTCGTTTTCGGTGAGATAGCGCTTGCGGATACGGATGGCCCCAGGGGTGATCTCGACCAGCTCGTCGTCCTCGATGAACTCCAGCGCCTGCTCCAGGGTGAAGCGGATGGCTGGGGTCAGGATGATGTTCTCGTCCGAGCCCGCGGCGCGGATGTTGGTGAGCTGCTTGGCCTTCAAGGGGTTGACGACCAGATCGTTGTCGCGCGCATGGATGCCGACCACCTGGCCTTCGTACACCTCCTGGCCTGGGGCAACCAGCATACGGCCGCGCTCCTGGAGGTTAAAGAGCGCATAGCCCAAGACCTTGCCCTGACCGTTGGAGATCAGTGCGCCGTTGCGCCGGGGGGCGATGCCGCCCTGATTGGCCGGTCCGTAATGGTCGAAGTTGTGGTATTTCAGCCCGGTGCCGGAGGAGAGCGTCATGAACTCGGTCTGGAAGCCTATGAGTCCCCGGGAGGGGATCTCGTAGTCCAGTCGTACCCGGCCCTGGCCGTCCGGGACCATATCCTTCAGCTCGCCCTTGCGCTCGCCCAGGGCCTGCATGATGGCCCCCTGATAGGTGTCGTCCACGTCGACCGTGAGCTGTTCGTAGGGCTCGCAGATGACCCCGTCGATCTCCCGGAAGATGACTTCCGGCCGCGACACCGCCAGCTCGTAGCCCTCGCGGCGCATGGTCTCCAGCAGTACCGAGAGGTGCAGCTCGCCCCGCCCGGAGACCCGGAACTTCTCCGGGTCGGTGCCTTCCTCGACCCTCAGAGCGACGTTGTGGATCAGCTCGCGCTCCAGCCGCTCTTTGAGCTGGCGGGAGGTGAGATATTTGCCCTCGCGCCCGGCGAAGGGGGATGTGTTGACCTGGAAGGTCATGGTCACCGTCGGCTCGTCGACGCTGAGCTGCGGCATGGCCTCCACATGGTCTGGGTCGCACAGGGTGTCCGAGACGTTGGGGGCCTCGATACCGGTCAGGGCCACGATGTCTCCGGCGGAGGCCGAGGGGACCTCGTAGCGCTCCAGACCCAGATAGCCGTAGACCAATCCGATCTTGGCCTTGTATTTCGTCCCCTCGGGCTTGACCACGACCACCTGTTGGTTGGGTTTGACGCTCCCGTGGCGGATGCGTCCGACCGCAATGGCGCCCACGAAGCTGGAGTAATCCAGCGTGGAGACCTGCATCTGGAAGGGTGAGTCCGGGTCCACCGGGGGCCGCGGGCAGTGCTCGATAATGGCCTCGAAGAGCGGGGTCATGTCGCCCTCGCGCACGTCGTCGGCGAGACCCGCGTAGCCGTTGATGGCCGAGGCGTAGACGATGGGGAAGTCGAGCTGCTCGTCGGTTGCCCCCAGTCGGTCGAAGAGCTCGAAGACCTGGTCGATGACCCAGTCGGGCCGGGCGCTCGGCTTGTCGATCTTGTTGATGACCACGATCGGGCGCAGCCCATGCTGGAATGCCTTGCTGGTGACGAAACGGGTCTGGGGCATGGGGCCTTCCTGTGCGTCCACCAGGAGCAGCACCGAGTCGACCATGGAGAGCACCCGCTCCACCTCGCCGCCGAAGTCCGCGTGGCCTGGGGTGTCGACGATGTTGATCCGGTAGTCCTTCCAGCGCAACGCCGTATTCTTGGCGAGTATGGTGATGCCCCGCTCCTTCTCCTGGTCGTTGCTATCCATCACCCGCTCGACCGGCCCGAAACGGTCCCCCAGCGTTCCGGACTGCTGGAGGAGCTTGTCCACCAGTGTGGTTTTGCCATGATCCACATGGGCGATGATGGCGATGTTGCGAAGGTTCTCGATCACGGGGGAAATGCTCCAGGAGGGAATAGGCCGGCGGGACGCATCGGCCCCAGCCGGGGGCCAGGGCTTGGGGTGCCAGGCAGGCGCGAGAGTATAAGCCGAAGCGGGGGACGGCGCCCGAGTAGACGGGCGCGCGCTTGTCGGGTTTCCCGTGGCTGGTCCCGCTCCGCAATCCAGGCTTCAAAGGTTTGAGACCGACTCCTTCTGCGTTCGGTTGTAATCTATCGGTAACACTGTCTTCTTCAAGGTTTTACGAAAGTGCCAACAGATCCTGTGGATAAGTCTGTGTGCAAACGTTGGGGAATGCCTCTCGGAGCGCGTCGTCAGTGGCCCCGAAACAGATTGGCAGAAACTTGACCGCCGATGGTTACATGATAGAAATCAATTAGATAATTGCGGCTCTAGCAATGGTTCGGATAACCCCCTGAGCCTTCCGGTCAAGCCTTTGACCCATGTGCACAAAATCCCGGACCGGTCCCGCTGTCTCCAAAACCGGAGCGTCTGGCCGGCCTACGCGCACCCCGGGCTACATCCCGGCAAGACCCCGACCGGGGAAGCCGGGGACCGGGAACGTCTCCGGATATTCCGATGGTTGAACCTGCGGAACATCCGACCGCAACGCTTGCGCCGGACCAGGAAAAGCCGGAGCATTAGGCTGGAGGACCCGCCGGCCGGATCGCCGACGGACAATAAAACGCCCGACCACGGGCACCCCAACTATCGGACGACGGAGTTGTATGACCCCCGCCGACCTAAAGCCCGTTCGCGACCACATCGCCTCCCGCATCATCGGCCAACAGTCTTTCGTCGACAGCATGCTGATCTGTCTGCTGAGCGACGGGCACCTTCTGGTGGAGGGCATGCCGGGGCTGGCCAAGACCACAGCGGTCAAGGCCTTGGCAGAATCTCTGGAGGGCGACTTCCACCGTATCCAGTTCACCCCGGATCTGCTGCCTTCGGACCTGATCGGTACGGACATCTATCGCCACGAGAAGGGCGAGTTCGAGTTCCGCCAGGGGCCGCTCTTCCACAACATCCTGCTGGCGGACGAGGTGAACCGCGCCCCGGCCAAGGTCCAGTCCGCCCTGCTGGAGGCCATGGCCGAGCACCAGATCACGGTGGGCCAGCGGACCTATCCTCTGCCCAAACTGTTCATGGTGCTGGCCACCCAGAACCCGGTGGAGCAGGAGGGGACCTACCATCTGCCCGAGGCCCAGCTCGACCGCTTCCTGATGCAGGCCGTGGTCACCTACCCGACCCGGGAGGACGAGCTCAAGATCCTGGATCTGGACAGCCAGCAGCAGAAGCAGAGCTATGCCCCGCCTTCCAAGCGGCTCTCCCAGACCGAGCTCTTCGCCATGCGCCGGGACGTGGCCAATCTGTACCTGGACCCCAAGCTCCATTCTTACATCGTAGACTTGGTCCAGGCCACCCGCAGCCCGAAGATCTACGACGCGGACCTGGGCCGATGGTGCCGTTTCGGGGCCTCCCCCCGAGCCAGTATCGGGCTCGCACGCTCCGCCCGCGCCCGTGCCTGGCTGGACGGGGATCCCTTCGTCGCCCCCCACCATATCCAGTCGGTCGCCCCGGAGATCCTGCGCCATCGCCTGCTCCTCACCTTCGAGGCTGAGGCTGAAGGCATCGCCACCGACGCGTTTATCAACCGGCTCTTGAATCTGGTTGCCATACCTTAGCGCGGCGTCGACTCGGGGCAACCCGCCAGAGTCTCGTGGACCCGCGCGACGTGCTGCGTCCGAAGGCGCGTCATCGGACAGGACAACAGGGTTTCGCAGGATTGATAGGGTCTTCGACGAAAAGAGAAACAGACGGTCCATCCCGTTAATCCTGCCCATTTTCCATAAGGCTACCCCCGACGTCGATCAATGAGCCTTTATCCTCGCCTAGACGACCTGCTGGAGCTGCGCCATCAGGCCCATACACTGGGCCTACCGTCTCATCATCTGGTCAACTCCACCTTCGCTGGGCTCTATGCCTCCGTGTTCCGGGGGGCGGGGGTCAACTTCGAGGAGGTCAGGGAGTACCGGGAGGGGGACGACATCCGTTATATGGACTGGAAGGTCACCGCCCGCACCAACCGCCCGCACATGAAGCTGTTCCGGGAGGAGCGCGAGCGCTCCGTAGTGCTCTGCGTGGACAAGGGCCCGCACATGGCCTTCGGTACCCGCGGGACCTTCAAGTCGGTCCAGGCGGCCCGCGCTGCGGCCCTGGTCGGCTGGGCAGCCAGCCGGCTCAACGATCGGGTAGGGGGGCTGGTCTTCGGTGACACTCAGGCGGGGCTCCAGCACTTTCGGCCCTCCCGCGGTCGCCGCGCGCTCTGGCAGCTTCTGCGCACACTCACCGAGCCGGGAAACGAGCGCACGGGCTCGGTCGACTGCCTGGGCGGGGCGCTTCAACGGGCTACCAGCGGCTTGCCCACGGGCTCCCTGGTGTTCGTCATCGCGGACCTGAACAGGGATGCCATGAGTCTGGAGCGGGTCCTGGGCGGGCTGATTCAACGCAATTCAGTGGTCCTGATCCCGGTGGACGACCCGGCCGATTGGGAGATTCCGGCCATGGGCATCGCGACCTTCACCGGTACCGACGGCGCCTTAATCGAGATCGACACCGACGATCCCCAGGCCCAGCGCGCCTATCGCCAGGCCTGGCAGGCCCGGCGGGATCTGCTCCAGGCGGTCGCCCGGCGGCTGCATGTCATTTTGATGCCGGTGTGCACGGACCAGGAGATCCATCTCAGCCTGATCCATGCCCTGGAGCAGCGCGCGCGGGCGCGAGGTGCTTAAATGGGATCAAGTCTGGCTAGTGGATTCCAACCTGGGCTCGGACCCCTGCGGGACATTCGGGGCATCGAGGGCATCCCCTGGTGGCCGCCAGCGGACGGCTGGTGGATGCTGCTCGGTGCAATGGCCCTGATCGGGCTTGCGCTCTGGCACTGGCGGGCCTTCCTGCGGCTGCGGGTGCCGATCCCGGGGATTACGCTCGGGAGCTGGCGCTGGGACGCCGCCGCGGCCTTAAGGGATCTGCGCCGCCGCGCACGGGCGGGTCAGGACCCCAAGGATACCGCCGGCGAGCTCTCGGAGCTCCTGCGACGCATCGCCATGGCGAGGCTAGGCCGTCCAGCGTGCGCCGGGCTGGCGGGCGAGGATTGGCTCGCATGGCTCGCAGCCAACGACCCCCGAGGCTTCCCCTGGCACGAGCGCGGTCGGCTACTGCTCGATGCGCCCTATGCCCCGCCCCGGCGGGCCGAGGATCCGGGACTCTCCAAGCCGCTCGCGGAGCTGATGGACGCGGCCTATTTTTGGGTCTCGGCCCCAGTGCCTCGGAGACCTAAGGCGTCCGGCCCCCGTTCCCGGTGGCGGCGATGGCTGCGTCTGGCCCGTATCCCTCAGATCCGGCTTCGGCGCACCGGCCGCAACGGCGCGGGGTCAGGTCCGCCGCGGCACCAACGTACGGAGTCGGGCAGTGTTTGACTTCCACTGGCCCTGGGCGGCCTTGCTCTTGCCCGTGCCGCTCATCCTGCCCTACCTCTGGCCGCGCCGGGGCGAGGAATCGGAGGAGACCCTGGAGGGCCAGCGCCAGACCCTGCTCCATCCCCGGCTCGACGAGCTTCAGCTTGCCTATCGGGTGCGCCGGCCGGGCATTCAGATCGGGGGTTGGGTACACAAGACCCTGATCGCGCTCCTCTGGACTGGACTGGTGCTCGCCCTGATGCGCCCGGAGTGGCTCACTCCATACACGCAAGTCAGCACCCCGGGCTACGACCTGATGCTCGCGGTGGATGCCTCGCATTCCATGGATGCGCTCGATTTTACCGTCCAGGGCCGCCAGGTCACGCGCATGCAGGTGGTCAAGGGGGTCATGGGCCGATTCGTCGACTCTCGGGAGGGAGACCGCATCGGGCTCTTGGTCTTCGGCAGCCAGGCATTCGTCCTCTCGCCGCTCTCCATGGACCGTAACGCGGTGCGACAGCTGCTGGACGGGGTGGTGGCGAGTATCGCGGGGCAGGGTACGGCACTCGGAGACGCCATCGCGCTCGGCGTCAAGAAGCTGCGCGAGCGCCCGCCCCAGTCCAGGGTCATGATCCTGATCGCGGACGGAGACAGCACCCACGGCAGCTTCGCCCCGGTGGAGGCTGCGCGGGTCGCACGCATGGCCGGAGTGCGCATCTATGTCATTGGCGTAGGCAGCAAGCAGGAGCGCATCCCCATCATGGAGGACGGCCGGGTGCGCTACCGCGACGACCTCACCATGGACGAGGACACGCTGAAGCAGATCGCAGACACCACCGGTGGGGCCTATTTCCGCGCTACCGATACCCGCGCGCTGGAGGAGATCTCCGAGCGCGTCGGCCAGTTGGAGAAGACCCAGGCGGAGGCGCGCACCGCGTTTCTGCCCGATCCGCTGTTCCGCTGGCCACTGGGGCTCGCACTGCTCGCGCTCCTGGCCCTGGGGCTATTCCCGGAAGGGCGCAAACGGATGGTACGGTGAGCCAGCGCTAGAGGATTGTCCGCGAATGAACGCAAATAAATGCAAATTCATTAAAGCGGCCGGCTGCGGCCGGCTCCGGGTAGCTCTTCTCGCCACGCGCCACTCGCCACTCGCCACTGACCCATGACCGACACCGGCTTCCATTTCGCTCAGCCCGCCTGGCTCTGGGGTCTGCTCGCCATCTTACCGGTGGCGGTGTGGCTGGTGCGCAGCGCGGCCCGCGCGGCGCGGGGTCCGATCCATCGCTATGCCGACCCCCATTTGCTGCCGCATCTCACCGGCACCCGGGACCTGGAGACCAATGAGCGCTGGGGGCGCTTCGTACGCTGGTCGCTCCTGTGGACCCTGCTACTCCTCGCCATGGCCGGCCCGCGCTGGGACGCCACCGATGTGCGGCTCTTCCACCCCGGCAACAATCTTTTGGTGCTTCTCGATATCTCGCGCTCCATGCAGGTGGACGACGTGACGCCTACCCGGCTCGGGCGCGCCCGGCAGGAGCTCCAGGACCTCATCGTCTCCAACCGCACAGTGCGCCTGGGGCTCATCGCATTCGCCTCGGTACCCCATGTACTCTCCCCCGTCACCGAGGACACCCACACCATCCTCAACGCGCTGCCGGCACTCTCCACGGATCTGGCGAGCCTCCAGGGCAGTCGGCTCGGCATCGCACTCGACCGCGCCGAGACCCTGTTGGCCGGGCTGCCTCCCGACAGCGCTCGTTCGATCCTGTTGATCTCGGATGGAGACTTCGACGAGCCCGGACTATTGGAGCGTATCCGCAAGCTCGCGGACTCCGGTATCCGGCTCCAGGTCCTGGGGATCGGGACACCGGACGGGGGGCGCGTACCTGGCCCCAGGGGCGCCTGGATACTTGATCGCGCAGGGGCGCCGGTGGTCTCGGTGCTCAACGAGCCATTGCTCCGGCAGCTCGCCGAGACGGGTCAGGGGGTCTACCGCCGGGCCGATTACCGGGGCGGCGATACTGCGGCTATCCTCAAGTCGGCTCAGGTCAAGCGATTGCCCCCGGAGGCCGGGGACGAGCGCACCCGGCTGTGGAACGAGCGATTCTGGGTCCCGGTCCTGGCGGTGGTGGGACTGCTGCTCCCCCAATTCCGCAACCGTCCGCGGCGGAGGGTCTCGGCATGAGTAGAAAGGATCCTTTGGCCCCAAATGGACGCAAATTAGCGCACATAAAGACAGGGATTGTCGCGATCGAATCTGGTATTAACCAGCTGGCGATCCTGGCAGTCTTATTGCTCGCTTTCACCCTGGCCCCTCAGGCTTGCGCCGGACTCTTCAAGAATGCGGAGCAGGAAGCATTCGACCGCTTTAAGGCCGGTGACTTCCAGGGTGCGGCGGAGGACTTCCATGATCCCTATCGGCGCGGGGTTGCGTTGTATCGCGCCGGACGTTACGACGATGCTGCCCGCGCATTCGAGCAGGCTCAGCACGGCCAGGACGCCCAGGCCGCCCGCTATAATCTGGGCAATACCAGATTCCGGCTCGGGGACTTCGCCGGGGCGGCCGAGGCCTACGAGAAGGTCTTGAGCGCCGCGCCGTCGGACGACGATGCCGCCCATAATCTGGCCCTGGCGCGCGCCATGCTCGCCCGGTTGGAGCAGGCGGCCTATGACGAAAAGAAATCGGAGCCGAAAGACAAGAAGCCTGAGGATCGGGGCCGGCAGTCCGAGCCCGAGAAGGGGCCTAAGAAGCAGGAGCAACGCCAACGGCAGAAGGAGGACCAGCAACAGCAGCAAGACGAGCAGCAAAAGGACCAGCAACAGCAGGGCGAGCCGCAACAGCAGGGCGAGCAGCAAGAGGACCAGCAACAGCAGGGCGAGCAGCAAGAGGACCAGCAACAGCAGGGCGAGCCGCAACAGCAGGGCGAGAAGCAAGAGGACCAGCAAAAGCAGGGCGAGAAGCAGCAGGAGTCGAGCCAATCGGGCCAGCAGGGCTCCGGGGGGGAGCCGAGCGCGGATTCTCGGTCTGAAGCTGGCGAGGCGGGTCAGGCGGGCAGCCAGGAAAAGGATCGGGAGGGGCAGGGTGGCGAGCCCAAGGAGGACAAAGGCGATTCGGCCCCCGGCGACCGAGCCCGCGAGTCGGATCGGGCCGCGGGCGAAGAAGATCAAGCGCGCACCGATCAGGGCCAGGGCGACCGCACAGAAGACAAGGACAAGGCTGGCGGCGAGGGCTCGCCCCAGGACCGTGAAGACAGCGGCAAGTCATCGGACGAGCCAACTTCCGAGGGTCGCGAGACGGGGTCCGCAGACGATCGGGGTCAGGATAGACCCGACGATGACCGGCAGGGCTCCCAGCCCGATCGGGAGCGCGAGGACCGTGAGTCCAAGGCTAAGGGCGACTCCGACCGCTCTGCCGACAAGCCCGACGAGGGCAAGGGCGAGGAGTCGGCCGGCGGAGACGCGCCGAAGGAGGGCGAGCAGAGTCAGTCCGAGCCCCAGGACCGGACTGACCGGCCGCAGGATGGCGGGGAAGACGACCGCCCCGGCGAGGGCAAGCGCCGCGACGAGCAGGCGGACAACCGCGGCAGGGCCGATGGGAGCGAGCAAGATCGGGAGGCGCAGCCCCAGGATGCCCAGGATGCCCAGGATGCCGAGCGCGACCGGCGCTTAGGCGGCGACCGCGGCGAGCGCACCGGCAAGCCCCGTCCGGGCGGCGATGCGGGCACGCGCCCCGATGGTCCGGCGGACACCTCGCTCCCGGAGCGAATGAGCGAGGAGGGGGCCGCGGACGCGGTGGATCGCTTCGACCAGTTCGGCCAGCAGCCTATGACCGACATGCCCGAGGGTGCCCCACAGGGCGAGGTCCCGGCATTAGGCGGTCCCATGGCCATGGGACCCGGCATGGCCATCCTGGAGCAGCGTCTCCGCCAGGTGGAGGGCGACCCTACGCTTCTGATCGGTAACCAGTTCAAGCTCGACGAGATGCGCACGATGCAAGGGGCCGGCGGGCCCCTGCGGGAGAGCCGGCCTTGGTAGCGCCAGAGTCTCGCGGTCCCATCGGCTGGCGGGTCGCGTTCGCCGGACTGGCCCTGTCGCTCGGCGGGGGGCTGGCCTGCGCGTTCAATTATCCGCCTTACCCTTACGGCCCGCCGCAGGGCCAATACGGTCAGATGCCGCCTCCGGGGCAATACGGTCAGATGCCGCCTCCGGGGCAATATGGTCAGATGCCCGGCCAGCCCATGCCCTGGCAATACCGGCCTATGCAGCCGGACAACGCCAGGGGTGCCCCCCCGAGCGCCCAGCCGCAGTCGGCGGCTGGCCAGGCTCCGGGTCAGATGTCCGGTCAGACGCAAGGCTACCCGTCTCCGTACCAACCCGGCTACCGGCAGGGCTGGCCGGCCGGCTACAGTCCGGGCTATGCCCAGCCCAGCGCCCCGAGGGCCTCCGATCCGCCCCGGCTGGAATGGTCGCTAGAGGAGACCAGCCCCTATATTCAGCAGAGCCTGGTGCTGAAGCTCTCGTTGATCGGTCCGGACCAGCTCGCTACCGCGGAGCCCCAGATCCCCCCCAGCAACGATGTTCTGATCCAGCGCCTCTCCGGTCCGACCACGAGCTACCGCACCGGTAGCGACGGTCGGCGGGAGCTGACCACCGGATTTCTACTGACACTCACGCCGCTACGCACTGGCACCCTGGAGATTCCGCCCCTGCGGATCGACGGCACCCGTCAAGGGGGCTTCGGCGGCAGCGAGTCCTATCGGTCGGTGGCCGACACCCCCATCCGACTCCAGGTGCGCCCTGCGATGCCTTCGGTGCGTCCCTGGTTGCCCCTCAAGTCGTTGAGTCTCAAGGCTACCATCGACCGCCCGGATTTGGTGGAGCCCGGCCAGCCGGTGACCCTGGTCCTGGAGCTCGAAGCAGTCGGCGGCGGTGCCGGCCAGCTCCCAAGCCTGGAGGACCAGCTCGCGAGTCCGGATTTCCGGGTTTATCGAGAGCAGACCCTGGTCGACACTCGGCTTTCTCAAGACGGCAGGGACCTGGATGGTAAACGAACCGAGTATTACACGCTGATCCCCCAGGCGGGCGGCAACCTGCGACTGCCCGAGATCGCGGTTCCCTGGTGGAACGTGAACGAGGAGGGTAAGCGCTACGCCCGTTTGCCCATCCGCACTGTCGAGATCGCAGGCGCGGGCGGCCGCTTCGGTTGGCCACCCTCGCTTGCGGGTATCGCCTCCGGCTGGGCCTGGGTGCCCCTGGTCGCTGTACTGCTGGTGCTTGCCGGATACTGGGGCGGGGTCCTCTATCGGCGCCGGGGGCCTGCCGGCGGACCTGGGCTCGCGGTCCTGGTCCGGCGCGGCCTGGGCCAGGCGGCCGGCCTTGCACGTGCGAGCGCCGTCGCCGCCGCACGCCGCCTGCGTCCCACGCCGTTCGCTGCCCGCTTGCGCACTGCCGGTCTGGAGCTGGTGCCCGAGAGCACTCGGCTTCTGCGCTGCGTGCGCTACGCCAACCGAGCCGCCACCCCCGCCGACTGGTGCGAGCGCTTCGAGCAGTCCGCGCGGCGTTGGCTGCGCGCCCCCGTCCGGGGCCTGGTCCCCAGCATGGCCGAGCGCATCCTGGCCTTGCGCCCCCGCGCCGACCGCGTCCGGGTCACGCGCCTCATGGAGCAGCTCGACTCCGCACTCTATGGCCGTCAGGACATCGACTTCCCTCGCTGGAAGCGCGACTTCATGCGCCAGGTCGGCCGCTTGCCAAGCCTGCTGCGCCACCGGTGCGGCGAGGCTCGTATCCGCCGCGCCCGGCTGCCCGCCCTCAATCCCAGCCCCGCCTGAGCCACCGGTCACGCCGATTCGGCGGGACCATTGGCGCGGATCGGGCGAGCACGTTTCGATAGAGCTCGTGCGAGCCCCGTCTGGAATCCGTCCGGGGAGTATTGAAATATCGATTTTGTTGACTACTTTACTCAGAGTCGCCCCCGGCCCCGCGACGCTCCCCGGGGCCGGATCACACAAGCAGGCAATCAACGATGAGACTATCGACGAAAGGCAGATATGCGGTTACAGCCATGCTCGACTTGGCCCTGCATTCCGGCACCGGTCCTGTGACCCTGGCGGATATCTCTGTCAACCAGGGGATCTCTTTGTCCTACCTGGAGCAGCTTTTCGCGGCCCTGCGCAGCAAGCAGCTCGTGCGTGGGGTGCGCGGCCCCGGCGGTGGCTATTATCTAGGCCGCCCCTCGGGCGAGATCTCGATCGCCGACATCATCTGCGCGGTAGACGAATGGGTGGAGTTCACCCGCTGCGGCGGGCGCGAGAACTGTCGGGAAGGGCAGCGGTGTCTGACCCACCACCTGTGGGACCAGTTGAGCGACGAAATCTTCCGCTTTCTGTCCGGGATCACCCTGGAGGACCTGGTAGAGCGCGGCCGTGCCGAAAAGGGGCGGATGCGCGCGGACCTGATCGACACCGCCAGCAAGCGCCGGGCGGCCTGAGCCCCGGTCCGGGGGAGTCCGGGTCGCTCCCGATAGGCGCAACGGTCCGCCGCTCTCCGCCCTGCACCAGATCCGCGGGTTGCACAACCCTGTGCCTTGGCGGGGGTTCGAGCGGCTTGAAGAAGCCAGGCAGAATGACAGGACGATGCAGAATCGATTGGGTTTTCGGACGCCGCGCTTGTTGCGCGCCTATTCTGTAACCAATTGAAAATAATTATTATTCTGTCTATTTGCAGCGGTCTGGCAGACCGCATGCTCGCGCCCCCGGAGCATGCGCGAACCGATCGAGCCTCTAGGCTGGCGTTGTGCGCAATCGCTGATCTTGCCCCCGGCTCGGTGGTATGCTTTCGCCCTTTGCCGCCCCGGGGCGGCGGTTGGCCGGTCGGGCCGGGAAACGCGTGGCGATGGCAGAGCAGCCGGACGGGTTGATTACGATTGCGGATTTCATCCGCTGGGGGGCGAGCCGCTTTAACGCGGCTGGCCTATGTTTTGGCCACGGCACCGATAACGCCTTGGACGAATCGGCCCAGCTGGTGCTGCACGCTGTCCATCTTGGCCACGACCTGCCGGCGGCCTACCGGGACTGCCGTCTGACGCCCGCGGAGCGGGTGGCGACCGCCGAGCTGATCGAGCGGCGGGTGGCCGAGCGACTGCCTGCAGCTTATCTCACCGGGCGTGCCTGGTTCGCCGGCCTAGAGCTGGAGGTGACCCCGGCGGTGCTGGTCCCGCGCTCCCCCATCGCCGAGCTCGTCGAAGCCGGCTTCGAGCCCTGGATCGACGGCGAGCGGATAGGCCGGGTCCTGGATCTCTGCGCCGGCAGCGGCTGCATCGGCATCGCCGCCGCCTTCTATCTCCCTGACGCAGACGTGGATTTGGTGGACATCTCTCCGCCCGCCCTGGCAGTGGCCCGCCGCAATGTGGAGCGCCACGGCTTAAGCGACCGGGTTCGGGTGCTGGAGTCTGACCTTTTTTGCGCGCTCCAAGGCCACCGCTACGACGTTATCGTCTCTAACCCCCCCTATGTGTCCCGCGCAGAGCTGAACGTCTTGCCGCAGGAGTATCGCCGGGAGCCCGAGCTTGGGCTTTTCGGCGGCGAAGACGGTTTGGATCTGGCCATACGTATCCTGAAGGAGTCCGGCCGTCACTTGACCGAGGGCGGCGTGCTCATCCTGGAGGTGGGGGCATCCGCCCCCGAGCTGGAGCGCCGTTTCCCCGCGGTCCCCTGGACCTGGCTCGAGTTCGAGCGAGGGGGAGAGGGCGTGCTACTGTTGACCCGCGAGCAGATCGACCGTTATCAGGCATTGTTCGATGAGGCTTGACCCATGAGTCTGCGGCGGGCACGCAGTGTCGACGAGTATGTGGATTGGGTACGGCAGGCAGTGTTCGAGGTCGCGGATCTGCGCGACTGCCTGGAGTACGAGACCGAGGATATCTCCAAGATTCCGGCCTTCTTGGACCCCTTGGAGAACGGTATTGCGGCACTGCTGCAATCCATGCAGGAGGGGACTTACACCTTCGGCCGGGAAGACCTGCCGTTCATGGACCTGGCCGGGCGCTTTGCGGACGAGATCCCTTTCCACACGCTGCTTAAGCAGATCAACGAAACCCACAGGCGCGGGCTCGAGATGGAGGGTGACGATGCGTGACGCGATCCGTCCCGCACCGCTGCCTCGGGCCAGTGACCAACCGATGCGAACGAGGGCTTGAAACCGATGGAACAGGGTATCTCATTTGACCTGGACCTGATCCGCCGCTATGACCAGAGCGGTCCGCGCTACACCTCTTACCCCACGGCGGTGGAATTCCACGAGGGCTTCGACGCCGACGCCTACGCTGCCGCCTGTGCCCGCAGCAATCTGAGCGGGCGGCCCCTGTCGCTCTATTTCCATCTGCCGTTCTGCGATACGGTCTGCTTTTACTGCGCCTGCAACAAGATCGCCACCAAGGACCGCAGCCTGGCTCCGCCCTATCTGGAGCGGCTGCACCGGGAGATCGAGATGCAGGCCCGGCTTTTCGATGCCGGACGCTCGGTGACGCAGCTTCATTGGGGCGGCGGTACGCCGACCTTCTTGAGCCAGGACCAGATGCAGGCGCTGATGGACCAGACGCGCCGGCATTTTTCGCTGGTGGACGACTCGCAGGGCGAGTACTCGATCGAGATCGACCCCCGGGAGGCGAATGCCTCTACCGTGGCCCTGTTGCGGCGCATCGGCTTTAACCGCATGAGCTTAGGGGTTCAGGATTTCGATCCGCGGGTTCAGGCGGCGGTCAACCGTATTCAGACCGAGGCCGAGACCCTGGAGGTGCTGGATGCGGCACGCTCCCAGGGGTTCCGCTCCGTCAGCATCGATCTGATTTACGGCCTGCCGTTCCAGACCGCGGGGAGCTTCCTGCGCACACTGGACCGGATCATCGAGCTGACCCCGGACCGGGTCTCGGTCTTCAACTATGCCCATCTGCCGGAGCGATTCAAGCCCCAGCGGCGGATCAACGAGGCTGACCTGCCGGCCCCGGAGGTCAAGCTCGACATCCTTCAATCGACCATCGCCCGACTCGGCGAGAAGGGCTATGTCTATATCGGAATGGACCACTTCGCCCGCCCGGACGACGAGCTGGCGCTGGCCCAGCGGGCCGGCACCCTGTACCGCAACTTCCAGGGCTATTCGACCCATGCGGACTGCGACCTGATCGGGCTCGGGGTCACTTCGATCGGCAAGGTGGACAACACCTATGGCCAGAACCGCCGCGAGCTTGAGCCCTATTACGCGGACATCGACGCCGGCCGACTCCCGGTTTTCCGCGGCCTGGAGCTCAATCGCGACGACCTGATCCGGCGCGATGCCATTACCCGGCTCATCTGCAACTTCCAGCTCTCGATGCCTGACTTCGAGTCTGCCTGGGATATCCGTTTTGCCGAGTATTTCGCCGATGCGCTGAAGCGGCTTGCGCCCATGGAGGCGGACGGACTCCTGGAGATCGTCGATGGCACCATCCGTATCCTGCCCCGCGGCCGGCTCCTGGTGCGCAATATCTGCATGGCCTTCGACGCCTATCTGGCGAACAAGACCGGGCCTATCGGGTTCTCCAAGGTGATCTGAGACTTCGCTGTTGGTGGGCGGGGCTTTAGTGCCCCGCCCACCAACAGCGAAGCTGTATTTAATTAATGGGGCTGCGAATGGCGCCGATCGTTGCGGGATGATCAGAGACCCAGGCTCCGAGTTGATTCCAGAGCGCTTCCGCCGTATAGCGAGCAAGCGTAAAGACGCCATCTGCATCTTCGAGGACGGCGAGGGGCTTTCGTTCTCGGCGCTCGACCGTCACACCGACTCGCTTGCATCTGCGCTCGCCGCGCGGGGCATCCGCCACGGGGACCGCATCGGGCTTCTATGTCCCAATGGCTCCCCATTCGTCGTCGCCTATCTCGGCATCCTCAAGGCAGGGGCCACCGTGGTCCCTCTGAATCTGCTCTTAAGTCCTCGGGAGATGGGTTATATCCTGGCCGACAGCGGGGCCCGGGGGCTGATCCAGCACCAGTCGTTCGATTCCGCCGCGGCCGGGGCGCTGGACGGTCTTGCGCTGGATTTTCGGGTGTGTATCGGCACCGAAGACCCGGCAGGCGAGCTGCCGGGGGTTCTGTCGTTCTCCGAGCTGATCCAGGCGCTCGGGGAGCCGCCTGCGCTTACCGGTCTACCACCGGAGTCCATCGCCGCCATCCTCTATACCTCCGGAACCACCGGTCGCCCCAAGGGGGCCATGCTCAGTCACCGTAACCTCTTGGCCAATGCCGCAAGCGTTGCACTCGCCCTAGGATTCGTCCCCGAGGATCGGGTGCTGGTAGTCTTGCCCATGTTCCATGCCTTCGCCGCCACCGTCGGCGTGCTGACCCCGCTGCTGACGGGCGCAGGCATGGTCCCGGTTGCCCGCTTCGACCCAAAGGGGGTGACCCAGGCGATCGTCAGCCACGGTGCGACCCTGTTTCTCGGGGTGCCCAGCATGTACGGACTGCTGCTGCGGCTGGACGACCCGGCGGTCGCGGCCTGGGCCCGGGTGCGTGCCTGCGTCAGCGGCGGGGCGGCCATGCCGGTGGCGCTCCTGTCCGCCTTCGAGCAGCGCTTCGGGGTACCGGTGTTGGAGGGCGACGGCCCTACCGAGTGCTCCCCGGTGACCTGCGTCAACCCGTTGGTCGGCGCGCGCAAGCCAGGCTCGGTGGGGTTGCCGATCCCCGGGGTGGAGATGCGAATCCTGGACCCGGAAGGCCGGGAGTGTCCGGACGATACACCGGGGGAAGTGTGCGTGCGGGGTCCGAGCGTCATGGAGGGCTATTACAACCTGCCGGAGGCGACCCAGGAGTCGTTCTTCGGGGACTGGTTCCGCACCGGAGACCTGGGGACCCGGGACAGGGATGGCTATTTCTATCTGGTGGACCGGATCAAGGACCTGATCATCGTCAACGGCATGAACGTCTACCCGCGGGTCGTGGAGGAGGTCCTCTACGCCCATCCGGCGGTGGCCGAGGCGGCGGTGGTGGGCGACGCGGATCCGCGCCACGGCGAGGTCCCGGTGGCGCACCTGGCCTTCAAGCCCGGGATCTCTGCAACCGCCTCGGAGCTAAGGGGCTGGTGCCGCGAGCGGCTGGGTCGCCACGAGCTGCCGCGTCGCTTCGAGATCCGCGAAGCATTGCCCCGCAACGCTGCCGGCAAGATCATGAAACGCGAGCTGCGGCGCACCGGCGAGACCGAGCGCGGGGTGTCCTCTGTCCCAAATCCCGGGGCCGGTTTGGACTCAGCGGGTTAGGCGGGCTATACTGCACTGTTTTTGGAGTCCGGGCGGTGCGCCCGGCGGTCAAGCAACGGTCGATCGGTGCCGGCTCGGACGCGGCGCCGGTGGGAGACGAGAAGCATGCAAGTATCGATGGAGACGGGCGAGGGACTCACTCGGCGGATGAAGATCGAGCTGCCGTTCGAGGCAATCGCGGGGGAGGTCGACAAGCGCCTTCAGCAGCTTGCGCGCAGCGTCCGGCTGCCCGGCTTTCGCCCGGGCAAGGTGCCCTTGAAGCTCCTGCGCCAGCGCTATGGCGATCAGGTCGAGCGGGAGGTTTTCGGGGAACTGGCCCAGTCGAGCTTCACCGAGGCGGTCTCCGGACAGTCCTTGCGTCTCGCAGGGGCCCCCGAGTTCGAGCCGGACATCGACCCGGCCGCCAAACGATTCGGCTTCACGGCGGTATTCGAGGTCCTGCCCGAGCTTGAGCTCGCCCCCCTGGACGGCCAGGTGGTGAAGCGCCCGGTGGCCGAGGTCACGGACGCGGACCTGGAGGCGATGATCGAGCGCCTGCGCACCCAGCGCAAGACCTGGGAGCCGGTGGAGCGTCCGGCCCAGACCGGAGACCGGGTCACGTGCTCCTTCGTCGGCACCCTGGACGGCGAGCCGTTCGTGGGCGGCACCGCCAACGGCGCCCATGTCGAGCTGGGTTCTGCAGGCATGATCCCCGGTTTCGAGGACGGTCTGATCGGTGCCTCGGTCGGGGAGCGCCGCACCCTGGATCTCGCCTTCCCCGAGGGTTATCACGCGGCCCATCTGGCGGGCCGGCCGGTCCGCTTCGAGGTCAAGCTGGATGCGGTCGCGGAACCCCGTATCCCGGAGCTGGACGGGACGTTCGTCCAGGGCTTCGGAGTCGATGACGGGGACCTGGAGCGCTTCCGCTCGGACGTGCGGGCCAACATGGTGCGCGAGCTCAAGCAACGGATCGCTGCCCGAACCAAAGAGCGGGCGATGGAAGCGCTCGCCGCCGCCCATACCTTGGACGTACCCGGGGTCTTGGTCGCCGAGGAGATCCGGTCGATGAAGGAGCAGATGTACCGCAGCCTGGGCGGAAACCGGATGGAGCTCCCCGACACACTGTTCGAGGGGGGCGCCCGCCGGCGCGTGGCTCTGGGCCTGATCGTCGCCGAGATCGTCAAACGCAACGGGCTCAAGGCCGATCCGGCGCGGGTGCGTTCGACGGTCGAGGAGATGGCATCCACGTACGAGAATCCCCAGGAGGTCGTCGATTACTACTACGCGGACCTCAAGCGTCTGGCCCCGGTCGAATCGCTGGTCCTGGAGGATCAGGTGGTCGACTGGGTGCTCGGCCAGACGGTGGTGGAGGACGAGGAGACGACCTTCGCCCAATTGACCGAGTCCGCAGGCGGCTGAGGCGGCCCTACCGGTCCGGCGACCGCCGCAGGCGCCCGGACCGGACCCGAGTCTTCCCCCCCCCATCGCGCAGCAGAAGCCGAGTGCATCCCATGAACAGACCCCTGAGCCACACCGACTGGAGCCCCCAAGGGCTTGGCCTGGTGCCGATCGTCATCGAGCAGACCGCCCGCGGCGAGCGCTCCTTCGATATCTACTCCAGGCTCTTGAAGGAGCGCGTGATCTTCTTGGTCGGTCCGGTGGAAGACCACATGTCCAACCTGATCGTCGCGCAGCTCCTGTTCCTGGAGTCGGAAAATCCGGACAAGGACATCCATCTCTATATCAACTCCCCGGGGGGCTCGGTCACCGCCGGGCTCGCCATCTACGACACCATGCGCTTCATCCGTCCGGACGTGAGTACCATGTGTGTCGGGCAGGCGGCCAGTATGGGTGCACTGCTGCTGGCAGGCGGTGCAGCCGGCAAGCGATTCTGTCTGCCGCATTCGCGGATGATGATCCACCAGCCCCTGGGCGGTTTCCAGGGCCAGGCCACGGACATCGACATCCACGCCCGGGAGATCCTTTATATCCGCGACCGGCTCAACGAGATCTTGGCCGAGCACACCGGCCAGCCCATCGAGAAGATCGCCGACGACACCGAGCGCGACCGGTTCATGGGCGGCGAGGAGGCCCAGGCCTATGGTCTAATCGACCGGGTGCTCGCCGCGCGCGGTCCGGCACCGACGAAGACTTGACCCTCTCCTGCACAAGCCATCTCTTCAAAATCGATTGGTTGCGTCGAGAGGGGAGCAGGGGTTGGGTCGATTTCCCGGTTTTGTGACCGTCTTGCCATCCAAGCGCAAACCGTTATGATTGAGTCAGCCCCGATAGGGACAGCGGTTTTCCTGTCGCCAACCGATCCCCGGAGTAACATCCCCGATGAGTGGAAACAGTCACGGTAAGAGCGACGAGGGCAAGCTCCTCTACTGTTCTTTCTGCGGTAAGAGCCAGCACGAAGTCCGCAAGCTCATCGCCGGTCCGTCCGTCTTCATCTGCGACGAATGCGTCGAGCTCTGCAACGATATCATCCGCGAAGAGATGCAGGAGGGGGTAGGCGACGCCACCAATAACCTTCCGAAACCGCGGGAAATTAAGGAGAGCCTGGACCAGTTCGTTATCGGACAGGAGTATGCCAAGAAGGTCCTGTCGGTTGCCGTTTACAACCATTACAAGCGGTTGGAGGTAGCGGAGGCCAAGGAAGAGATCGAGATCGCGAAGAGCAACATACTTCTGATCGGGCCCACGGGTTCCGGCAAGACCTTGCTTGCCGAGACGCTCGCGCGGTTGCTCAACGTCCCCTTCACCATCGCCGACGCCACCACCCTGACGGAGGCCGGCTATGTGGGCGAGGACGTCGAGAACATCATCCAGAAGCTCTTGCAGAAGTGCGATTACGACGTCGAGAAGGCCCAGACCGGCATCGTCTATATCGACGAGATCGACAAGATCTCCCGCAAATCCGATAACCCGTCCATCACCCGGGACGTGTCGGGGGAGGGGGTCCAGCAGGCCCTGCTGAAGCTGATCGAGGGAACCGTCGCGTCGGTGCCTCCCCAGGGCGGGCGCAAGCACCCCCAGCAGGAGTTTCTCCAGGTCGATACCTCGAATATCCTGTTTATTGTCGGCGGAGCCTTCGCGGGCCTCGACAAGGTGATCCAGAACCGCTCTCGCAAGGGTGGGATCGGCTTCAGCGCCGATGTCCACAGCAAGGACGACAAGCGGCAGATCGGGGAGCTATTGGCCGCAGTGGAGCCCGAGGACCTGATCCGCTACGGACTGATTCCGGAGTTCGTCGGGCGCCTGCCGATCATGGCGACCCTGGAGGAGCTCGACGAGGCGGCCCTGATGCGCATCCTCACCGAGCCCAAGAATGCGCTCATCAAGCAGTACGCCCGGCTCTTCGAGATGGAAGGTGTGACTCTGGAGCTGCGCGACGACGCCATGCGCACCATCGCCCACAAGGCCATGGAGCGCAAGACCGGCGCCCGGGGGCTGCGGACCATCATGGAGCAGGTCCTGCTCGATACCATGTACGACCTGCCATCCATGCGCAATGTCAGCAAGGTAGTGGTAGACGGCTCCGTGATCTCCGGGGAGAACAAGCCCCTTTTGATGTACGAGGGGCTCGATAAGCAGGCCGCCTCCGGCGACTGATCCGCCTGTGGCCGGTGGTCGCAGGCGTTAAGGGGGGCGGTGCGCCGCCCTCCCGCCATCGATTAAGCGCGAGCGCCGGTTGAACCGGGCACGTGCCGTCCCGACTCTCTACCCACCATGCTGACCGGGCGACGGCAGCCAAATAGCGAGGGAGCGTAGCGCGGTGGCTCGGCCTAACGGGGTGCGAGCGACGCCCCGATCCTTCGTCCGCAGGCCGAGCCCAGTCCGGCGAGCAGTTCATCCCCTTCGGATTTCGTCCGAATGGGGGCCACCCCAAGAGAGCTTTAATGGCACAGCAAGATTCCTCGCGATCCCGTTCGACGGCCCCCCAAGAAGTGCCGGTCCTGCCATTGCGCGATGTGGTGGTCTATCCACACATGGTTATCCCCCTGTTCGTGGGGCGCGATAAGTCGATTCGGGCGCTCGACGGTGCCATGGCCAACGACAAGCAGATTCTGCTGGTTGCCCAGAAGAGCGCCGACGTGGACGACCCGACGGTCAAGGATCTCCACGAGATCGGTACCCTTGCCAACATTCTCCAACTCTTGAAGCTCCCCGACGGGACCGTGAAGGTCCTGGTGGAGGGCAATCAGCGCGCCCGAATCGAACGATTTCTGACGACCGAAGAGTCCTTTTCGGCGGTCATCGAGCCGCTGACAGAAACCCTGGAGGCGGACGAGCGGGAGCAGGAGGTCCTGATCCGCTCGGCGGTGACGTTGTTCGACCAGTACGTCAAGCTGAACAAAAAGGTGCCGCCCGAGGTCCTGACCTCGTTATCGAGTATCGACGAGGCGGGGCGCCTGGCAGACACCATGGCTGCCCATATGTCGCTGAAGCTCGACGAGAAGCAGCGGGTGCTGGAGATGATCGATATCCAGGTGCGCATCGAGCACCTGATGGGGCTCATGGAGTCCGAGAACGACATCCTCCAGATGGAGAAGCGCATTCGCGGCCGGGTCAAGCGGCAGATGGAAAAGAATCAGCGGGAGTATTACCTCAACGAGCAGATGAAGGCGATCCAGAAGGAGCTGGGCGAGTTGGAGGAGGCCCCGAACGAGATCGAGGACCTGGCCAAGCGCATCGAAAACGCCGGGATGCCCAAGGAGGTGAAGGCCAAGGCCCAGTCCGAGCTTAACAAGCTCAAGCTCATGTCGCCCATGTCCGCCGAGGCGACCGTGGTGCGCAACTATGTAGACACCCTGGTCAACGTGCCTTGGAAGGCCCGCACCCGCATCCGCAACGACATCCAGGTCGCCCAGCAGGTACTGGACAAGGACCATTACGGCTTGGAGAAGGTGAAGGAGCGGATCCTCGAATATTTGGCCGTGCAGCAGAGGGTGCGCAAGCTCAAGGGTCCGATCCTGTGCCTGGTCGGTCCCCCCGGCGTGGGCAAGACCTCTTTGGGTCAGTCCATTGCCCGGGCCACCAACCGCAAATTCGTGCGCATGTCGTTAGGCGGGGTGCGCGACGAGGCCGAGATCCGCGGCCACCGCCGTACCTATATCGGCGCGCTGCCCGGCAAGATCATCCAGAACCTGTCCAAGGCCGCCTCGCGCAACGCCTTCTTCCTGCTCGACGAAATCGACAAGATGGCGATGGATTTCCGCGGCGACCCGGCCTCCGCATTGCTGGAGGTGCTGGACCCGGAGCAAAACCACACCTTTAACGACCATTATCTTGAGGTGGACTTCGACCTCTCCGAGGTCATGTTCGTTGCCACCGCCAACACGCTCAATATTCCCCCGGCGCTCCTCGACCGCATGGAGGTCATCCGGCTCTCGGGGTATACGGAGGACGAAAAGGTCGCGATCGCCGAGCGTTATCTGATCCCCAAGCAGATCAAGAACAACGGGCTCAAGTCCGGGGAGATCTCGATCCGCGAGCCAGCGTTGCGCGACATTATCCGCCATTACACCCGGGAGGCCGGTGTGCGCAACCTGGAGCGCGAGATCTCCAAGATCTGCCGCAAGGTGGTCAAGGAGGTGCTGCTCAAGAAGCGCGGCACGACGACTGCTGTGACGTCCAAGTCGCTGGAGAAATATCTGGGGGTGCAGCGCTTCCGCTACGGTCGTGCCGACGAGCACGACCAGATCGGCCAGGTGACTGGCCTCGCCTGGACCGAGGTAGGCGGGGAGCTGCTGCGGATCGAGTCGGCCCTGGTCCCAGGCAAGGGCAAGTTCACCTACACAGGCCAACTCGGCGACGTGATGCAGGAGTCCATCCAGGCGGCCATGACCGTGGTGCGGGCGCGGGCGGAGTCCCTTGGGATAGCGCCGGACTTCCACAACACCTTCGACGTGCACATTCATGTCCCGGAAGGGGCGACGCCCAAGGATGGACCGAGCGCCGGCGTGGCCATGTGCACGGCGCTGGTCTCGGCGCTCACCAAGATCCCAGTGCGATCCAACGTTGCCATGACGGGCGAGATCACCCTGCGCGGGGAGGTTCTGCCCATCGGCGGGCTCAAGGAGAAGCTGCTCGCGGCCCATCGGGGCGGTATCGATACAGTCATCATCCCGAGCGAAAACGAGCGCGACCTGACCGAGATCCCGAAGAATATCCAGCAAAACCTCGATATCAGACCTGTGCGTTGGATCGACGAGGTGTTGGACATCGCGCTGACTCAGCGCCCGGAGCCGATCCCTGCCAAGGCCGACGGGGGCGATGCGGCAAGCCCCGCCGAGGAGTCTCCCGACAAGACCTCGGAGCAGTCCCGGGATCAGTCGGTGCGAACCCACCATTGAGGTTTTTTGCACCGCTTGGTCTCGGTACGCGAAAACCCGGTTGCTACGCCCCGGAGTCCGCTTTAGCATGCGGGGGCACGGCGGGTTGGCGCGGGGGGCGGCCTCTCAATCCCTCTGGGAGGGGGCGGGAGGCGACCGGGCTGGCGCTGTGCGATCGATAGGCCCGCGGAACGGCATGGGCAGAACAAATTGGCCACGACATTGGGGGAACAATGAACAAGTCGGATCTGATCGAGGCGATGGCTGAGGCGGGAGATATCTCGAAGACGGCTGCGGGCCGGGCGCTGGACGCGTTGACGGACGCGATTACGGTTGCCCTCAAGAACGGGGACACGGTCTCGGTCATCGGTTTCGGCACCTTCTCCGTCAAGGAGCGGGCGGCGCGTACGGGGCGCAATCCCCAGACCGGCGCGAGCATCGAGATCGCCGCATCCAAGACGCCTGCCTTCAAGGCTGGCAAAGCCCTAAAAGACGCGATACAATGACGCTTCTTCGTTGGGTGCCCTGAATGGGTGCTTAGCTCAGCTGGGAGAGCATCGCCCTTACAAGGCGAGGGTCGCAGGTTCGATCCCTGCAGCACCCACCAAGATCGCACGGAGTGCATTTCGGAGCGGTAGTTCAGTTGGTTAGAATACCGGCCTGTCACGCCGGGGGTCGCGGGTTCGAGCCCCGTCCGCTCCGCCACATTCGTGAGAACGGGGTACCCATACAGGGTACCCCGTTTTTGTTTGTGCGCATACTAAGTCCCCAGGAAGTCCTGGGAAGCGGCCGATGCGGTCGGCGTTTCCCGCCAGTCCAACCTCCGTTCGAGTATTGAGCCATGTTGCAGACCATCCGGGATCGCGCCCACGGCTGGATCGCCTGGACCATCATCCTATTGATCAGCGTCCCCTTCACACTCTGGGGCATCCAGTCCTATTTGGGTGTGGGCGGGGAGCCCATGGTCGCCCAGGTCAACGGGGTCGAGATCTCGGAGCGGGACCTGGACCGTCAGGTTCAGAACGCGCGCATGGAGCTGCGCGAGCGGCTCGGTGCGGCCTATGACCCAGGGCGCTTCGACGATAAACGTCTGCGCCAGGAGGTCCTGGATAGCATGATCCGGGAGACCCTGCTGACGGATGTCGCCCGCCGGCTCGGCATGCGGGTGTCGGACGAAGAGCTGCGCGCACGCATCGCCGTGGAGCCCGCCTTTCAGCGGGACGGGCGCTTCGACAACGCCACTTACGAGCGCATCCTGGAGCTTCAGGGCATGTCCCCGGACATGCACGCGTTGCAGCTACGCCAGCAGATCGTCGGCACCCAGATGATCCGGGCGGTGGTGGGGAGCGAGCTGGTGACCCAGGCCGAGCGCGATGCCTACCAGCGTCTCGCCGGCCAGAAGCGGGAAGTCGCTTGGCTACGCATCCCGGCGGCGCGCTTCGAGGGCACCGAGCCGATCGGCGAAGACGCCATCAAGGCCTATTACGCATCCAACGCAACCCGTTTCCAGATCCCCGAGCAGGTCAAGCTTGACTATCTGGTCCTGGACATCGCCGCCCTGGCCGCCAAGTCCGAGATACCCGACGATGAGCTGCGCCGGGTCTACGATGCCGACCAGGCGCGGTTTGGCCAACCCGAGCGGCGCAAGGTCCGTCACCTCCTGCTGACGGTACCCCCGGATGCGGATGCCGCTACCGACCAGGCGGTGCGTACTGAAATCGAAGGCGTGCGCAAGCGCCTGGAGTCCGGAGAGCCATTCGACAAGGTCGCCAAAGAGGTCTCCAAAGATCCCGGGAGCAAGGACCGGGGCGGCGACTTGGGAGAGATCGAGAAGGGGATCATGGACCCGGCCTTCGAGCAGTCGGCCTTTGCGTTGGCCGCCGGGGAGCTGAGCCAGCCGGTGAAGAGCCGCTTCGGTTACCACCTCGTTAAAGTCGAGGCCATCGTGCCAGCCTCGGTCAAGCCATTCGATGCGGTGCGCGAGCAGCTGCGCGGCGAGATCGCCAAACAGCGGGCCGAATCCGCTTTCTACGACATGGGCGAGCGACTCGCCAACCTGGTTTACGAGTCCTCGGCCAGCCTGGAGCCGGCGGCTAAGGAGCTGGGGCTGGAGATCCGCCACAGCGACTGGGTGGCGCGCCAGGGGGCGCCGGGTGTCCTGGGCAACCCCAAGGTTACCGCCGCCGCCTTCAGCGAAGAGGTCCTGACCGAGCGTCGCAACAGCGACGTCATCGAGCCCGAGAAGGACCAGCTTCAGGCGGTGGTGGTCCGGGTGACCGACCACCGGGACTCCTCGGCTAAACCCTTGGACGCGGTGCGCGAGGAGATCGTCGCCGAGCTGCGCAAGGAGCGGGGGCGTAAGGGCGCAGCCCAGGCCGCCGCTGCCGGGGCGGAAAAGCTCAAGTCCGGTGCCGACTGGAAGACGGTTGCGGGTGAGGACAAGGTGGAAGAGGCGGGTCTGGTTGACCGCAAGGACCCCAAGCTCCCGCCGCCGGTGCGCACCGTTGCATTCACCCTGCCGGTTCCCGCGAAAGACAAGGCGAGCGTGGGCACTGCGACCTTCGACGACGGCGACGCGGCGATCCTGCGGGTAGCCCGCGTCGAGGACGGCAAGCCTGTCGGCAAGGACCCGAACGCCGCCGGGGCCGACCCTATGGCCGCCCAGGAGTCGGCCATGCTGGGCCAGTTGATGGGCCGGCAGGTCTGGGACGCGTTGCTCCAAGACATGGAGCGGCGCGCCGACATCGAGCGCAAGCCGCTTGCGGCAGCCGCGACGCCCGAGGGTTGAGGCTGCTGCGCGCGTTCTCCAAGAGCCGTCGACCCGCTTGGCGAGCCGATGGCAGTCTCCCTCATCCTGAGCCGGCGACACCGCTTTTGCGGTGCCGCCGGCTTCTTCGCGCCCTAAGCGCTTGGTGCCTGCCGGCAACCATCCGGGCCGATCGATCGGTGGCGTAGACGCCGATCGCAAGACATCGAAATCCAACTCCCAGTGTGCCGCCCGCCGCGCGCATGCGCGCTTGTCTTCGCTCCATCTTCGTTTTCAAGTTAACCATCGTTCTCATTCCGGCTGGTTAGCCCGAATCCAAGTCAGGGAAGGCAGGCGCTCGGCCGGCGAGGATCCGTCGCCTGAGGTCCGGTCGCATGCATCGCACCGAATCACAAAATAGGGTAACATTCCAGCGCCCTATTTCCCGGGTTATGTAGCCGCGGCAGCCCTGTGCTTTCCAATCGTTGCGCCTGCCGGTGGTCGCATTCACTCATTGTTCCAGAAGAGCGTCACAAGGCAGAGCATGAGCTACCATTCCATCGTAATGGTCAAACAGGTTCCTGACACGGCGAATATCTCCGGCCAGGTGATGAAGGCGGACGGCACCGTCAATCGCAGCAAGCTCCCCACTATTTTCAATCCCGAAGATAAAGTGGCCCTCGAGCTGGCACTGCAGTTGCGGGACCGCTACGGCGGTACGGTGCGGGTGGTGACCATGGGGCCTTTGAAGGCCTCGGATCTGCTGCGCGACTGTTTATACATGGGTGCGGACGAAGCATTTCTCGTCAGCGACCGAAAATTCGCAGGCGCGGACACCTTGGCGACTTCCTATGTCCTGGCAGAGGCGCTGCGTAAATTGGGCCCATACGATATCGTATTTGCCGGCCGGCAAGCGATCGATGGAGACACCGCGCAGGTCGGGCCACAGACCGCTGAGAAATTGGGTTTGCCGCAGATCACCTATGCGGAAGAGATCCTTGAGGCAAAGGGATCGAAGATCACTGTAAAGCGCAAGGTGGATAACGGCTTCGAGGTTTTGGAAGGCACGCTCCCGCTGTTGATCACTGTGGTCAAGGACGCAGCCACGCCCCGCCCCTTCATGGCCAAGCGGGTCATGGCTTACAAGAATGCCCATACCCTTCTCGAGTTGGAAAAGATGACCGAGGCCAACTCGTTGCTGTATATGGATCAGCTCAAGGACGAGTATGTGTCCAAGGGTCTGTTTATCCCCACCCTGACTGCCGACGATCTGGAGGTCGATCTTGACCGTTGCGGACTCGGCGGGTCGCCGACCAAGGTCCACAAGGTCGAGTCGGTGGTCTTGGGCGGCAGCGCACATGAAACCATACCTGCCACCAGGGAGGGCATGTATGCGCTGATCGATAAACTGATGGAAGATCACATCTTCGGATAAGTCCCTATGAAAGAGAATCAACAAAAGGTCTGGGTATTCATCGAGCAGCGCGAGGGCAAGCCTGCCGATGTGAGCTTTGAGCTGCTCTCCAAGGGCAGAAAGCTGGCGGAAAGCCTGAATGGGGAGCTGCAGGCAGTATTGATTGGCCACGACCTGCAGGCCCTGGCTGCGGAGACCTTTCGCTATGGGGTCACGGAAGTCTTGTTGGCGGATCACCCGGATCTGAAGCACTACAACACGCTGCCCTACAGCCGGATACTGAGCGAGCTGGTGGACCGGTATCAGCCGCGCATCGTCCTGTTCGGCGGTACCTTCATCGGTCGGGACCTGGCCCCCCGGGTCGCCTCCCATACCCGCAGCGGATTGACCGCGGACTGCACGGATCTACAGATTTCCGATGTGACCTATCTGCGGAAAGATTACTCCCAGCTACTGCTGCAGATTCGTCCGGCCTTCGGTGGCAACATCATCGCTACCATTATCTGCCCGGATTCCCCGGTTCAGATGGCCACCGTGCGCGAGGGAGTCATGGAGAAGATACCCTTGGCAGCACCGGTTGCCGGACGCATTACGCCGGTCCCCTATACCCCAGACGCCGCCGACCAGCTGGTTCGTATCGTTGCCCAGCATCGCGAGGAGAACAAGGTCGACCTCAAGGCCGCCCCGATCATCGTGTCCGGCGGATATGGCATGGGCAACTACCAGAATTTTCAGATCCTCTACGACTTGGCGCATGTCATCGGCGGCGAGGTCGCCGGCACGCGTGCGGCAGTAGACGCGGGCTTTATCGATCATGCGAGACAGGTGGGACAAACGGGCGTCACGGTGCGCCCCAAGCTCTATATCGCCTGCGGCATCTCCGGGGCGATCCAACACCGGGCCGGCATGCAAGACGCCAACAAGATCATTGCCATCAACTCCGATCCAGATGCGCCGATTTTCGGTGTTTGCCACTACGGCATCGTCGGCGATGTGATGGAAACGATCCCGATGCTCATCGACGCCTACAAGCACAAGTTAAAGTAGTCGAGCCATGGCCAACTATTTCACCGACAACATCGATCTACTGTTTCACTTCGACCGCCTCAGGCTTAAGGAGGTTGTCGATATCGCCGAGCACGGGTATACCGAGGCCAGCCGCTACAACTACGCCCCGACCGACTACCAGGATGCCTTGGATAATTATCGCAAGGTCCTGGAGATCGTCGGCGATATCACGGCAAACAGCGTTGCCCCCCAAGCCGCCGCGGTGGACGAGGAGGGCAGCCATTTTGCCGATGGTAAGGTCACTTATGCCAAGGGCATACAGCACGCACTGGAGCAGCTGACCAAGGCGGAGTTGATGGGGTTTACCCTGCCGCGGCGCTATGGGGGTCTCAATATCCCCACAACGATCTACACCATGGCCATCGAGATGGTTGCCAGGGCCGAGGCCTCGTTGATGAACCTGTTCGGTCTGCAGGACATCGCCGAAACCATTAACAAATACGGCACCGAGGAGCAACGTCAGGAATTTTTGCCGCAATTCGCGAGCGGGGCGGCGACGGGCGCGATGGCGCTGACCGAGCCGGACGCGGGATCGGACTTGCAGGCCGTTAACATGCTGGCCTATCAGGACGATTCCGGGCAATGGCGACTGAAGGGCGTCAAGCGCTTCATCACCAACGGCAATGCGGAGATCCTGCTTGTGCTGGCCCGATCCGAGCCGGGAACCAAGGATGGCCGGGGCCTGAGCATGTTCGTCTGCTACGGCAAAGACAACGTCAAGGTGCGGCGCATCGAGAACAAGCTGGGAATCCACGGCTCGCCTACCTGCGAGCTCCAGTTCGACGATACCCCGGCGCAGCTTGTTGGCAAGCGCAAGTTCGGCCTGATTAAATATGTCATGGACATGATGAATGGGGCCAGACTCGGTGTGGCTGCCCAGGGCCTAGGTATCTCACAAGCGGCTTACGAGGAAGCCCTGCGCTACGCCAAGGCGCGGGAGCAGTTCGGCAAGTCCATTTACGATATCCCGGTGGTCACCAATCTGCTGATGGAGATGCGCGTGGCTCTGGAGAGCGATCGCTCGCTCCTCTATGCAGCCTGCCATTGGGTTGACCTGCGCAATAAACTGGAAGAGAAGGTCGAGTCGCTCAAGGCCGAGGGCAAGGATTCGACCGCCGAAAACGCCAAGCTCAAGGAGGCGACCCGGGTTGCCGCGCTGCTCACCCCCATGGCCAAGTATGTGCTGAGCGAGAACGCCAATAAGATCGCCTATGACGCCTTGCAGATTCATGGCGGCACGGGCTACATGCGGGAGTTCAATGTCGAGCGCCTGACCCGCGATGCGCGGATTACCAACATCTACGAGGGCACCTCGCAACTGCAAATCGTCGCGGCCACCGGTGGGGTCATTAACGATATTTTTGCCGAGGATTTCACTGCCCGGGAACAAAAGGAAAGCTCCGGCAACCTGGCCCGTCTGGCGGACGAGCTGAAGGAGATGCGGGCGCTGTTCCTTGACGCACTGAAATATGTCACGGATAAGACCGACAAGCACTTCCAAAGCGTCGCCGCCAAAGAATTGGTGGAGATCTACAGCTATCTTTACACTGGATGGTTGCTGATGGACGAGGCGGAGCAGGATAGCCGCAAGGTCTTCATCGCCCGCCGCTATATCGTCGGCGCAGCGGCCAAGGCGCGCAGAAATTGGGAGGCGATCAAGAAAGATCTGTTCGTCGACTTATTGCACGCCGACGAAATCCTGATCTGAATTAAAACGCGACCGGAGTGGCATGCGTTGTTTCGAGTGACTTAAGCTTCACGGCAACCAATGATGATCGGAGCGGCGCGGTTTAAATAATTAGAAACACTTAAACCGCGTTGGCTCCGACGCATGTTGGTTCGTGACGACCTGGCCGACCAGTTCGGTGGGTTGGGATGAGAAGGGCGGTGAATTCGCGCCACTTGTTGTTGAATCGTTCCTTGTCCCGATGCCAGACACAGCACTGGAACTGAGTTGGCCGGGCGTCCGTCTGCCAGGACTGTCCGCAAATCGAAAGCCAGGCCACTCGTCGCTATCCGATCAACCAAGCCCCAGGATGTTGTAGCCGGTGTCCACGTACAGCACGTCCCCGGTGATGCCGCTCGCGAGGTCCGAGCACAGGAAGGCCGCGGCGTTACCCACCTCTTCGGTGGTCACAGTGCGCCTCAAGGGGGTGTGTTTCTCCACCTGATTGAGCATTGCGCGGAAATGCGAAATGCCGGCTGCGGCCAGGGTGTAGATGGGTCCCGCCGAAATCGCGTTGACCCTGGTCCCCTGGGGGCCCAGCGACGCAGCCAGATAGCGGACATTGGCCTCCAGGCTTGCCTTGGCGAGGCCCATCACATTGTAATTGGGTACGGCCCGCACGGCCCCGAGGAAGGTCATGGTGAGCAGCGCGCCGTTGCGGCCAGCCATCAAGGGTCGGCTGGCCTTGGCCAGTGCGGCGAAGCTGTAGGACGAGATCTCGTGGGCAGTGGCAAAGCCCTCGCGGGTCAGTGCGTCGACATAGTCCCCTTCCAGCTCGTGCTTGGGGGCGAAGGCAATGGAATGGACAATGGCGTCCAATCCGTCCCAGCGCTCCTCCAGTGCGGCGAAGAAATGGGCAATTTGGCGGTCGCTGCCCACGTCGAGCGGCAGTGCGATGTCCGAGCCCACCTGGGATGCCATCTCCTCCACCCGGGGCTTGAGCTTGTCGTTCTGGTAGGTCAGTGCAATCTGTGCACCCTCCCGGTGCATGGCCTGGGCGCAGCCCCAGGCGATGGAGCGGTTACTCGCCACGCCGGTGATCAGGATGCGCTTGTCTTGTAGAAATCCCATGGGCGGTCGTCTCTCTGTGGTGTGCGGGGCGTGGGGGCCCGGTTGGTCTGGGTGATGGCTTTCTCCAAGCCGGGGTGCCGTGCGATCATGGCGACCCCATGTGGACCCGCAACACTACCGAAGATCGGCATCCGGCGAAAGGGCAGGGGATCGACCCCAACCCCTGGCGCCGATTCTTGCCCCATGCCTGGCCTTGTGGCCTCTTGACGCTGTGGCTCCTGGCCCTCGCCGGCTGCGACGGGGGTCCCTGGAACGACCCCTATCCGGCCGGCGAGTCGCTCGGCAAGACCGTCTACAGCTCCTTCGACGAGCGCCCCAAGCACCTGGATCCGGTGCGCTCCTACAACGCCAACGAGTATGCATTCCTGGCTCAGATCTACGAGCCCCCGCTTCAGTATCACCTGTTGCTGCGACCCTACACCCTGGTGCCCCAGACTGCGGCTGAGGTGCCGGTCCCGGCCTATTTCGATGCGCAAGGCCGGCCGCTGCCTGCGGATGCCCCGGTGGAGCGCATCGCCTACAGCGACTATCTGGTGCGCATCAAGCCCGGCATTCGCTACCAGCCTCACCCGGCCTTCGCCCGGGATCCTGGCGGGGACTACCTCTACCACCGATTGTCCGAGTCGGACCTCGCGGGCATCAACCGTTTGGCAGATTTCAAGGAGACCGGCACCCGGGAGCTCACCGCGGAGGACTTCGTTTATCAAATCAAGCGGCTCGCCGCTCCCTGGCTGCACTCGCCGATCTCCGGGCTCTTGCAGGAGCACATCCAGGGCTTCTCCGAGCTGGCCAAGGGTCTGGAATCGGCGGCAGGGCAGGACCCGATCGCCCGGATCCAGACATTGCGCGAGTCTCGGATCTCCGGGGTGGAGGCATTGGACTCTTTGAGCCTGCGCATCCGAGTCAACGGCAAATACCCCCAATTTGCCTTCTGGCTCGCCATGCCGTTCTTCTCCCCCATGCCCTGGGAGGCTGAGCTCCTTTATGCCCAGCCGGGGATGAAGGCGCGCAACATCGTGCTCGACTGGTATCCGGTGGGCACCGGTCCGTTCATGCTCTCGGAGAACAACCCAAATCTGCGTATGGTTCTGTCCCGTAATCCCAATTTCCGCGGGGAGACCTTCCCCACCGAAGGGATGCCCGGGGATCGGGAGCGGGGCCTCCTCGACGACGCGGGCAGGCCCCTGCCCTTGGTCGACCGGGCCATCTATAGCCTGGAGAAGGAAGATATCCCGCGCTGGAACAAGTTCCTCCAAGGCTATTACGACAGCTCGGGGCTGACGTCGGACGCCTTCGACCAGGCGGTGCGTATCGGCGGGGACGGCGGACCCACACTCACCGACGAGATGCGCGAGCGGGGCATCGGGTTACTGACCTCGGTGGAGACCTCGGTCATGTACATGGGCTTCAACATGCTGGACCCGGTGGTGGGTGGCTACGACGAGCGCGCCAGGCTGCTGCGCCGGGCCATCTCGATCGCCGTGGACTACGAGGAATTTATCTCCATTTTTGCCAACGGACGCGGCCTGGCGGCGCAGTCCCCGCTCCCGCCCGGGATCTTCGGGCATCGGGAGGGCGAATCCGGTATCAATCCATTCGTCTACGAGTGGCGCGACGGGCATCCGGTGCGCCGATCGATCGGCGAGGCACGGGTCCTGATGGAGCAAGCGGGCTATCCGGGCGGCCGGGACGAGAAGACCGGCCGGGCACTCAGCATCAATTACGAGGCCATGGCCACGGGTCCCGACGACAAGGCACGGCTCACCTGGATCCGCAAGCAGTTTGCCAAGCTGGGTATCGAGCTGGTCATCCGCGCCACCGACTACAACCGCTTCCAGGAAAAGATGCTGAAGGGCACCGGCCAAGTCTATATGTGGGGCTGGAACGCGGACTATCCGGACCCCGAGAACTTTCTGTTCCTGCTCTACGGACCCAACGGCAAGGTGGAGCACCAGGGGGAAAACGCGTCGAACTATGCCAGCTCGGAGTTCGATCGGCTCTTCGATCGCATGAAATTCATGCCGGACGGTGCTGAGCGCCAGGCAGTGCTGGACGAGATGATCGAGATCGCCCGCCGGGACGCGCCCTGGTCCTGGGGCTTTTTCCCCAAGTCGTTCAGCCTGCATCACCAGTGGCTCGGTAATGCCATCCCCAACCAGATGGCCAATAATACGCTGAAATACCGTCGGGTAGACCCGGTCCTGCGGGAGCGTCTGCGTGCCGAATGGAATCCGCCCATCCTCTGGCCCATCTGGACCGCCCTCGGAGTCGTCCTGATTCTGGTGCTTCCGGCACTCTGGCTGGTGCGTCGGCGCGAGCGGAGCACGGCGCTATGAGCGCTTATATTCTCCGCCGACTGCTCTATGCCGTCCCGATCTTGATCGGGGTCAATCTCATCACCTTCGTGCTGTTCTTCGTCGTCAGCTCGCCGGACCAGATGGCGCGCATGCAGCTTGGGGACAAACGCGTCACGGCGGAGGCCATCGCCGGCTGGAAGGCCGAGCACGGATACGACAAGCCGTTGCTCTTCAACGGGTCCGCCCAGGGTATCGGGCGCTTCACGGAAACCATCTTTTTCGACCGCTCGGTGCGGCTATTCGCCTTCGACTTCGGCTCCTCGGACGACGGCCGCGACATCGGCTACGACATCTCGCAACGCATGTGGCCCAGCCTTGCCATTGCAGTGCCGGTGCTGCTGGTGGGGCTTGCGGTGGACATCAGCCTGGCGCTGCTCATCGTCTACTTCCGGGCCACTTATGTGGATATCGGCAGCGTGGTCATGCTGGTGGCCATGCTCTCCATCTCCGGGCTCTTCTATATCATCGGCGGCCAGTTTTTACTCAGCAAGCTCTTTCATTTAGTCCCAATCTCCGGCTACGACGTCGGGATCGAGGCCTGGAAATTCCTGGTCCTACCCGTGATCATCGGGGTGATCGGCGGCATCGGCTCCGGGGTACGCTGGTACCGGACCCTGTTCCTGGAGGAGATCTCCAAGGACTATGTGCGCACCGCCCGGGCCAAGGGTTTAACCGAGCGCCGCGTCCTGTTCCGCCATGTGCTCGGCAATGCGTTGATCCCGATCCTCACCGGGGTGGTGGTCATCCTGCCGCTGCTATTCATGGGCAGCCTGATTACCGAGTCGTTCTTCGGCATCCCGGGGCTGGGCAGCTATACCATCGACGCCATCAACAACCAGGATTTCGCCATCGTGCGGGCCATGGTGTTTTTGGGTGCGGTGCTCTATATCCTGGGACTGCTGCTGACCGATATCTCCTATACGCTGGTCGATCCGCGGGTGCGGCTGCAATGAAGGGGTTACTGCCATGCCCCTGATCCCGGTGTTGCTCTGGACCGACCTGCTGGTCTTCCTGCTCTTGGGTCTGGCCATCGCCTTCGGACTCTATGCGCGGCGGCACGAGCATCTGCGTGCACCCTGGCGGCGGGTGGTGCGCTCCCGGGTCGGCGTGGCGACCCTGGCGATCTTGAGCTTCTATGTCCTGGTCGGGCTTCTGGATACTGTCCATTTCAGGGTGCGATTGGCCGATCAAAAGCCGGGGGAAGAGATCCAATACGCACCGGACGTCTTGAGCCTGCTCGATACCGCGCTCACACCCCTGCGTACCCGCACCGAGAAGACCTATTCGGCCCCTTTTGCCACCCATCTCTTCGTGAAGGAGTCGACGATCCAGCCGGACGGGTCGGTGGTCCGGGACTACCCTCCGCTGCGTTATGGCGGGAGCCATCTCAAGGACCCGGAGCGGCGCGCCGCAGACATCCTGTGGCGGGGCGCCGCAGGGCTTTTGCTCGGACTCTGCGTATGGGCGCTCTTGGCCTGGGGACTGGTTGCACTGCTTGCAAAGCGCCGCGGCGAGACCCTGGCCGCGACGCGCTCGGCCATCCTCGCCGGCCGGCTCCCCGTACCCTGGCGCACCGCGCTCGGCACCCTGGCACTGATGCTCTCCATCTTAGGCGCCGCGTCGGTGCTGGCACTGGCGTACCACATCCTGGGCACCGATAAGGTCGGGGAGGATGTCTTTTTCCAGACCTTGAAGAGCATCCGCACCGGGCTCGTCATCGGCACCCTGACCACGCTCGTGATGTTGCCGGCGGCCATCCTGCTCGGGATCATGGCGGGCTATTTCAGGGGCTGGGTGGACGATGTCATCCAATATCTCTATACGACCCTCAACTCCATCCCCGGGGTGCTGCTGATCGCCGCCGCCGTGCTCATGCTCCAAGTCTACATGAGCAACAATGCAGACCAATTCGAGAGCCTGGTGGAGCGGGCGGACCTGCGTCTACTGTTCCTGTGCCTGATCCTGGGCGTAACGAGCTGGACCGGGCTTTGCCGGCTGCTGCGCGGGGAATCGCTGAAGCTGCGCGAGGCCGACTATGTGCAGGCCGCCTCGGCCTTGGGCGTGGGGCATTTCGGCATCATCGGCCGGCACATCCTTCCCAACGTACTGCACATCGTGACGATTACGCTGGTGCTGGACTTCAGCGGTCTGGTGCTTGCGGAAGCGGTGCTGTCCTATGTGAACATCGGCGTGGACCCGACCATGAACAGTTGGGGCAACATGATCAACAGCGCCCGCCTGGAGCTGGCCCGGGACCCGGTGGTCTGGTGGTCCCTGGCGGCGGCCTTCGTCTTCATGTTTGTCCTGGTGCTGGCCGCCAATCTCTTCGCCGACGTGGTGCGCGACGCCTTCGACCCCCGGCTAAGGGTGGGGCGCTAAGCGTTTCCCATGCCGCGAGCCTACCGATTCCCAGGCCAACCCCGGGCGCGCGCCCGCGCGCTCCAGATCCAGACATACTCGACCCCGCTCACGGTCACTGTGACCAGACAGGCCCATGTCAGGAACCCGATCAGCGGATCGGGGAGCGGGACGGGTCCGGCATCCATGATGGCTGAGACGATCAGAACGAGCTGAATCAGGGTGTTGAGCTTGCTGGCGAGGGTGGGAGCCGCCTCGACCTCCTCGACCACATAGTTGTAGACCAGTGCCCCGGCCACGATCACCAGGTCGCGGAGCACGGCCGCCAGCACCAGCCAGAGTGGGATCAGGCCCATGGACCCGAGCACCAGGAAGGAGCTCACCAGCAGTGCCTTGTCCGCCAGGGGGTCTAGGATGCCGCCCAGCCGGCTTTGCCAGCCATAGTGCTTGGCCAGGAATCCGTCGATCCCGTCCGAGATCCCTGCAACCGCGAACAGCACCAGTGCCCATCCCAGCTCGTGCGATACCAGGAGCCACACCAATGGGATGACGGCCGCGAGACGCAGCGCGCTGATGATGTTGGGGATGTCCTTTTTCCTCACTGGAATCGGCCTCGGGCGTTGCTGCTCGGTTTTGGGGCATCGATGCTAACCCCTGGGGCTTCCATGTCCAAGCGTGGGGAATCAATGTTCGGCCGCGCAGTTCGCCGGGGTTTAGCTGGATTCGGGGCCGTCGCCCGGCCGCACGGCGCTGCGACTGGTAGAATCGCGCCTTGCCCCCCTATCGGAGCCCCCGTGTGACCCTCGACCCCGACCGCCCCCAGACCCCACATTTAAGCTATCGCGACGCCGGAGTCGACATCGACGCCGGGGCCGCACTGGTGGAGCGTATCAAACCCTTGGCCGCGGCCACCTTCCGTCCCGGCGTGGTGACCGGCTTAGGCGGATTCGGGGCGCTCTTCGAGCTGCCGCCGAATGCCTACCGCGAGCCGGTTCTGGTCTCCGGCACCGACGGGGTGGGGACTAAGCTTAAGCTTGCCATCGCGCTGAAGCGCCACGACACCATCGGTATCGATCTGGTCGCCATGTGCGCCAACGATATCCTGGTAAGCGGGGCCGAGCCGCTGTTTTTCCTCGATTATTACGCAAGCGGTCGGTTGGATCTGGAGACCGCGACCGCGGTGATCGCGGGCATAGCCCGCGGCTGCGAGCTGGCCGGCTGCGCACTGACCGGCGGAGAGACCGCCGAGATGCCCGGGATGTACGGCAGCGGAGACTACGATCTGGCCGGATTCTGCGTCGGCATCGCCGAGAAGTCCGAGCTGATCCTGCCCGGGCGCGTGCGTCCCGGCGACCGGCTGATCGGGCTCGCGGCCTCGGGTCCGCATTCCAATGGCTATTCGTTGATCCGCAAGGTGCTGGAGGTGACGGGCGCGGACCTCGCGTGCGACCTGGAGGGTGCCCCCTTAGGCGACCGACTGCTCGCCCCCACCCGTATCTATGTCAAATCGGTCCTGCCGCTGACCCGCGCCATCCGAGTCCATGCACTGGCCCATATTACCGGCGGGGGCATCACGGAGAACCTACCCCGGGTACTGCCCCCGGGCACCCGAGCGCGGGTGGACATGGGGAGCTGGCTGCGTCCGGCGGTGTTCGAATGGTTGAAGGCACAGGGCGGGATTGCCGAGCTCGAGATGCGCCGGACCTTCAACTGCGGTCTGGGGATGGCGGTATGCGTCGCCCCGGAGGACCTGGACTCGGCGCTCGCGATGCTGCGCGCCGCGGGGGAGGATGCCTGGGTGCTGGGCGAGATCGAGCCTTGCGAGGGGCCGCCCTGCGTCGTCTACGGGGATGAGCCCGATCATGCCGGATGAGGGTCCGCAGCCCGCGGGATTTGACTCCCCGCTTCCGGTCGCGGTCCTGATCTCCGGGCGCGGCAGCAATCTCCGTGCACTGATCGAGGGCCAGGCGATCTGGCCCTACCGCATCGCAGCGGTCATCAGTAGCCGGGCGGACGCGGCGGGGCTCGCGCTCGCACAGGCGTCGGGCATCCAGACCCAGGTCCTGGCGTCCAAGGACTTCGCCGACCGGGCGGCATACGACCGCGCGCTGGCCGGACTGATCGACCGCCATGCCCCCGGGCTCGTGGTCCTGGCCGGCTTCATGCGCATCCTCACGCCCGAGCTGACGGGGCGCTATGCGGGTCGCATGCTCAATATCCACCCTTCGCTACTCCCCAGACACCCGGGGCTGCACACCCATCTGGGGGTCCTGGAGGCGGGGGAGTCGGAGCACGGTGCGACAGTCCACTTCGTCACCGCGGAGCTGGACGGCGGCCCCCGGGTCATGCAGGCGCGCGTCCCGGTCCTGCCCGGGGACGACGCAGAGACCCTGGCCGACCGGGTCCTGGCCCGGGAGCACCGGATCTATCCCCTGGCGGTTGGCTGGTTTGCCGCGGGCCGTCTGCGCCTGGGCGAAGACGGCCGTCCGGTATTGGACGGGGTAACGCTCGACGGGCCGCTCGTTCTTAACGACCGCGACCTCGGGCTCGGGTGAGCGCCGCCGGCTAGCCGGGAAACCTCGGTGCGCCGTGCAATGCGCGTTCTCTCCCCTGGCGTGGGTCGCGGACTCGACGGCCTATAATGCCGCTCTTACCGGCGATGCCTCGGGGCGGCGCACCTGCGCTTCGACATCGCCGGATCGTCGCTCGTCATGGACCGGGTCCAGGTCCTGGGCCCGGGGTGCAGCGCCAGGTACCCAATGACTATTGAAAACAACAACCCGATCGTCCGGCTCGTCGCCGCGCTTCTCTGTGTCTTTGCCGCGGGTGCGGCCGATGCCGAATGCCTGAGCATCGACAAGCCATCCAGCGCCTGCCGCTACCCTGCGGGCGATGCCTGGTGCGCCCGGCACGGCGACGGCAACCTCTATGCCTATCGAGACAACTGCGCAGAGGAAGGGAATCGAGCCGAAACCAGGGCGACGACGCGCCCGCCGGCCGCGGCCGGGTCCTGGAGTCCGGTTCCCGCCTGGGACTGCGCCAAGGCCAGGACCGCCACCGAGCGGCTGATCTGTGCCAACCCGGACATCCGCGCCCAGGATGCCAGAATGGGCGCCGTCTATGCCCGATTGCAGGCGCGCGGTACGGCGCCCGAGCGGGCCCAGAAGTCCTGGCTGCTCGACAGGCGCAACGTCTGCGACAGCGCGGATTGCCTGCGCGCCGCCTATGCGGAGCGGATCCGTGATCTCGAAAGGCTCGCGGGCTCCGGGGGGGCTCCCGTGGAAGAGCGCTCCTTCGAGATGGCCCGGGTTGCCCCGCAAACCCCAGCTGTCCCCCAGACGAGGACGCGCCCGCCGGAGCCGACCCCGGAGCCCGTCGCGGAGGTCAGCCCTGAGCCCACCCCGGAGCCGGTCGCGCAGCCGTTCCCGGCGCCAACGCCGGACATGTCCCAGCTAAGACCCGAGACGGGCATACCGGATCTGCCGCTGCCGGAAGGACCCACGTTGGAAGCGAGACGCCGCGAGGCGGCCTCCGGGTCTGCCCCCTACCGGGAGGGCGGGACGCCACCTGCGAGGGGCTCGGGGCTCCTGTCGGCCAGCATCGCGGCGCTGGCGCTGGCAGCCGGCCTGATTGTATGGCGGCGCCGCGCCCGCATCCGTGCCGCGGTCGAGTCCTCCCGCCCGCGTCTCGCGCGGATCGGCGAGCGGATGCGCACCGCCCCGGGCGCGCGCCTCGCGGGTCTGCGCGACCTGCGCACGCGAGCACAGACCTCGCCCCGCCCCTCCGCGCCGGCCCCCGAGGCCGCACCGGTCAGTGCCGTAACCTCGGCCGACCTGCATCTATCGGATGACATCGCCGCGCGCCTGCGCGCCCTGGCCCGGCCGGGCGAGCGGCTGTCCTCCGTCGTCGCGCGCGCCGTTGCGGCACTTGAAGCCTCATCCGAGCGGCCTTCTCCGGAGGCCGTTCTGTCCCGGCTGGCCGCCCTGGAGGCCCGTTTGGCGCAGCTGGACGGGACTGGGACCGGGGAGAGGACCTAGGCATCGGGCTCGCTCCTCCTCCGTCGTCTCCATCGCCGCCGCACTCCATGCATATCCGCACCAAGCTCGCCGTGGGGCTGATCTCGATCCTGGTCGTCAATCTGGGCGCCAGCCTTTACGGATTCCACCTGCTGACTCAGGCATCCGATCAGGCGTCGCGGGTCCGCGAGACCGGCTCGGCAATCGTCGCGACCGGACTCTCGGCGCAAGTCCATTTCAAGAAGCAGGTCCAGGAGTGGAAAAACATTCTGCTGCGGGGGCAGGAGCCGGGGCTCTTCGACGACTATCTCGGTCGCTTCGAGCAGGAGGAGACGCGCACCCGCGAGACCCTGGATCGACTGATCCGATTACTGTCGGACAATGGCCAGTCGCCAGCCGCCGCCAGCCAGTTCCTGGAGGCGCATCGCCGACTTGGCGAGGAATACCGTGCCGCGCTCGCCGTCTTTCGACCGGGCGACCCGGCCTCGCAGCTGGCGGTCGATCGGCGGGTGCGGCGCATCGACCGGGAGCCGACCGACCTGATCGATCGGGTGGTGGCCGATGCGATCGCCCACAAGCAACGCATCCTGACCGAGATCGGTGCGGGGACCCAGGTCCTGGAGCGGCAGGTTCTGGTGGCGCTGGCTGGCGCCCTGAGCGGTGCGGTCTTGCTGCTCCTCTGGCTGATCGACCGCACCATCGGCCAACCCATCGCCATGGCAACAGTGATCGCCCGGCGGGTCGGCACCGGCGACTTTTCGACCCCGATACAGGTCAGGGGCAACGACGAGCCGGGCGAGATGCTCGCTGCGGTTGCGCACCCTGGAGCTCGATCTCGCCAATGCGGAGCTGGCGCGCACCTCGCAGGCGAAGGACGAGTTTCTCGCGGCCATGAGCCATGAGCTGCGCACCCCGCTCACCTCCATCCTCGGGCTGTCCGAGACCATGGGCGACGGTCTTCTGGGTCCCTTGACCAAGCATCAGGATAAGGCCGTCCACACCATCCACGAGAACGGGAGCCACCTGCTCGAGCTGATCAACGACGTCCTGGACATGTCGCGGGTCGCCTCCGGGCAGATGCAGCTGCGCTGGGACCAGGTCCCCGCGAGCCAGCTCTGCGAGGCCAGCCTGCGTCTTATCGGACCCGCGGCCAAGAAAAAGGGCCTCGCAGTCTCGACCGCGCTCGATCCCCAGGTGCGTCTGGTGCGGGGCGATGGCCGCCGACTCAAGCAGATGCTGGTCAATCTGCTCGGCAACGCGGTCAAGTTCACCGCGCCGGGCGGGGAGATCGGATTGGACATGACCGCGAGCGCCGAGTTGGGAGAGGTGCGGATCGGCGTCTGGGACACCGGTGTGGGCATCCCCGCGGACCAGCTCGAGCGCCTGTTCCAGCCCTTCGTCCAGTTGGACAGCCGGCCCGCGCGCCAATACGACGGTACCGGACTCGGGCTCGCACTCGCCGCCGGTATGGCCAAGCTGCACCAGGGCCGGATCGAGGTGCAGAGCGAGGTCGGGCGGGGCAGCCGTTTCGAGCTTGTACTGCCCTGGGACCCGTTGGCCCAAAGCGCCGACCGACTCCCGCCGGAGCCGGATTCGCTCCGCGACTCGCAGGCGCGGTCCGAGCCGTTTCCGCGGCCGCGCGTCCTGCTGGTCGAGGACAACGAAAACAACCTGGATATGATCTCGACCTACCTGCGGATCAAAGGCTGCGAGGTCCTCGCCACCCGCTCCGGCATCCAGGCCATCGATCTGGCCCGCGAGCGCCGCCCCGACATCGTCCTGATGGACGTCCAGATGCCCGAGATGGACGGACTCGAGACCACCCGCCGCCTGCGTGCGGACCCCTCCCTGCGGCGCACCCCGATCGTCGCGCTCACCGCACTGGCCATGCCCGGCGACCGGGAGCGCTGCCTGGAGGCCGGCATGGACGACTACCTGAGCAAACCGCTCGGCCTCAAAGAGCTGCACGGCACGGTCCTGCACTGGATTGACCGCACCCGTGCCGCGGCGGCCTGATGGATACCGGCAGGTGCGCAGCTCCCTGCCGGTCCTGTGCCGCGAGCCGGATTGAAACGCAGGCGCGATTCAAGAGCGACCGAAACCTGGGCTGGGGCGAGCTTGCGAACCCCAGCATCCGCGACCGCCAACGCTGGGGTTCGCTGCGCTTACCCCAGCCTACCCATGGCAGAGCCTGTTCGACTTCGCTTAGGCCCTGAGCTATGCGCCTTGGCTCAGCGACTGCCGTTCAGCGCATCCAGGCGCCATTGGGCGAAGACGCATTCCGATACCTCCGAGCCGGTGGCGACCGCAGCGGCAAACCACTGACGCGCCTGGGCACGCTGCCCCCGGACCAACGCCCGCTCGGCAAGATAGGTATAGGTCTCGCACAGGTAGCGCGGCCCGTCCTGCTCCGGCGTCACACGGCGGGCGGCGTCGATCGCGGCTTGCTCCGATCCGCCGCGATAGGCGGCGATCGCCGGCTCGATCCCAGGCTCCTGCTTGGCGCCCTGCAGCTCGCGCTCGAGCGTCGCCACTGGATCGTCGCCTCGCCGCTCTGCGATGAGCGCCAGCCAAAGCGACGGGTAGGGGCTGTGGCGGATCTGCGCCTCGCGGCGAAAATCGGTCTCCGCGGCTGCATAGTCGCCCTCGAAGTAGCCGATGAGCCCGAGCATGAAATTGCTGCAGCAGAGATCGGGGGCGAGTGTCCGCCGCCGCTCGAAATCGTCTCGGGCGGCGGCGCGCTGGCCGGACATCGCGTGGGCGAATCCAAGGCGATAGTGCACTCTCGGATCGTCCGGCTGCGCCTCGCGGTAACGCAAGAGCTCGGGGATCGACTCCGCAAATCGACGAAGGTTCGCCAGCACGCAGCCGCGGTAGTACCGCGCCAGCGGATCGGGTGCCGGGTCGAGCTCCAGATATCGGTCGAAGGCTGCAAGCGCTGCCGTGTCGCGATCGAGCCGGTAGAGGGACAGACCAAGCAGATACTGGGCCAGCGGCTCGTTGGGAGCGAGCCCGAGGGCCTCCTGTGCATGCTTTGCGGCCGGCTCGTAACGCTCCTGGTCGATCTGGGCAATGGCAATCTGCATATGGATCTGTGCACGGGTCTGCGGCGGTTCCAAGCGGGCAAGCTCCAATGCCTGGGCGAGCTGTGCCACACCCTTCTCCCAGTCTCCTGCCGCAATCAGCGCCGACGCATAGGCCCGCCGGGCAAGAAGGCCCTTGGGGTCCTTGCCGACGGCGCGCTCGAGCTGCATGACCGCGGCCTGCTTATACCCCACGATGAGAAATACCCAGCCCAGAACCCCGTCCCCGTTCTCGACATTGCGGTCGAGGGCCAGCGCCCGCCGAGCCGGTTCGATGGCGTCGCGGGCATGTCCGGTCTTAACCAGCAGGATCGCTCTGTTTCGATGGGCTTCGGCATTCTGCGGCGTCAAGGCGATCGCCTGCTCGACAGCGGCCAAAGCCTCGTCGAAGCGCTCGGTGGCCTCGAATGCCAGGCCGCGCATCAGATGTGCCGTGGCGAGCCTTCCGTTCTCCAGGCGCCCGGCCGCGACGATCTCGTCGCAAAGCGCAATCGCCTTCTCGTAATCGGCTCTCCCGAGCGCTTGCCTGGCCGAATCGAGCTTAGATGCGTCGGCGATCGCGCCAGGCAAGGATAGAAGGCCGTCCACAAACCCTCGGTCCGCGGATGCCGCGGACGCGACCGACACCACGGCAAGGGCCAGTACGAACGCACGCAATAGCAGAGTCATGGCGCACCTCCCGCACTAAAGTCTCCTCGCGACTTAAGTTTGGCCCCTCCACACGGATAGGGGGGAGCGGAGGCAACGGCGACGGATGCACCTGGACAAGGAGGCGGAGCAAATCCGCCTTGGCCACCAGAAAGCCGTTAGGCTACGGTGCCGTACGCGTAGCCCGCGGCGCTGTAACGCTCATCCCACATTGGGCTTCCCCATCAAGCGACGATGACCTGCCAGACGGTCCCTGGCCCATCGAGCCCCGCCCGTGGGGCGCCTCGAAGTGCAGCTCCGGCCCCTTGGGCACGATACCCGTCGGGTTGATGGCCCGGTGGCTGCCGTAATAGTGCAGCTTGATATGGTCCATGCGAACGGTCGCGGCAACGCCCGGCACCTGGTACAGCTCCCGCGCGTAGGCCCACAGGCTCGGATAGTCGATCAGTCGGCGCCGGTTGCACTTGAAGTGCCCGTAGTACACGGCGTCGAACCGCACCAGGGTCGTGAACAGGCGCCAGTCCGCCTCCGTAATCCGCTCGCCCGCCAGATAGCGCTGGCGCAACAGCCGCTCCTCCAGGGTGTCCAGCGTCTGGAAGAGCCGATCGTAGGCCGCCTCGTAGGCCGCCTGGGCGGTCGCGAAGCCGGCCCGATAGACGCCGTTGTTTACATTCTCGTAGACCAGTGCGTTGATGGCGTCGATCTCCGGGCGCAAGGGCTCCGGATAGAGGTCCAAGTCCCGGCGTCCCCAGGCATCGAAGGCGCCGTTGAGCATTCGGATGATCTCGGAGGACTCGTTGTTCACGATGACCTGGCGCCGGGTGTCGTACAGCACCGGCACCGTCGCCAGACCGGCGAAGCCGGGCGCGCTGTGCGCGTAAAGCTGATGCAGGGCCAGGAAGCCGTGGACGCGGTCGGGCGTCGCGTCCGGATAGTCGCCGAACACCCAGCTCTCCGGCGGCATCAGCGGATGCACCACGGACACCGGGATCGCCGCCTCCAGGCCCTTCAGCATCCGCACGATCAGGGTGCGATGGGCCCAGGGGCAGGCATAGGAGACATAGAGGTGGTAGCGACCGGGCTCTGCCGGGAAGCCGCCCTCGCCCGAGGGCCCGGGGCGGCCGTCCGCCGTCACCCAGTGGCGGAAGCCCGACGGCTTACGGAGATACTCGCCGTCGGTGTTGGTCATTGTTCCGCCTCCCGAGGAATGTTGGTCCGGGGTCCGCACGGCCACGGCACCGGATGCTGAAATCATGGCCGCAGCGAGTGAAAGCGGCTCTACGCTCATCGCCAAGGATCTGCACTCCGGGCCATCCTGGCTTCGCCGCGGGCCAAGGTTCGAGTATGGTCCAGATTTGCGCTCGGGACCTGTAGTCCGCGGTCCTTGCGCCGGTAATGGCCGCGGTGCCGATCAGTCCTCCGGTGGCGCGAGACGCTCGACCAGGGCATCCCAGGCAATGACCACGCCCGGCAGGACGCCGACCGGGGTTTCGCCCGCCAGCTCCGTCACCGTGGCCCCGCCGAACTGGCCCTGCTCCAGCCGGTAGATGGTCAGGATGCGGTCGACCGGGTGGACCAGCCAGTACTCGCGCACGCCGGCCCGCTCGTAGACACGGCGCTTGCGCACATGGTCATGGCTCGCGGTGCCCGGCGAGAGCACCTCGACCACGAAGTCCGGGCCGCCCCGCACCCCGCGGCGGTCGGTCTTCGCCCGATCGCAAATCACCAGCACGTCCGGCTGCACGACCGTGTCGATGTCCGCGTCGTCCTCGTTGGCGCGAGGAACCCGCACATCGACGGGCGAGACGTAGGCGCGGCAGGGTTGGTCGCCGAGTACCTGCCGAAGCTGGTAGTAGATCTCGCCGACCACGTCCTGATGATCGAGCGTCGGTGCCGGCGACATCGGGTAGGCGACGCCATCGATCAGCTCGTAACGCACATCGTCGGGCCAGGTCAGATAGTCGGCATAGGTGAAATGCTCGCGATCCGGTTGCGGGAGAGCCATGGCGAATGCCGAAGGGATGACATGCGAACAGTATGGTGCGACTGCCGCTTGCCGAAAGCCAGCTCGGACGCGGGCGTCAAGCGCGCCCCGACCAACTTTGTCTGAAACGATGGAGCAGCTGCGATCTTGCCGAGGAGCTGATCGCCGCCGTCCCGGATGGCGATCCGTGGGTCAGCGGTCGCCAAGACGCGGCCTTCGCGGACTCGGCTCCTCCGGGGGCTGTACAGACCGAGCATCCTATAGCTACGTCGTTGGCATCTACCTGATACCGATCGGACTATGAGTAACCGAACCATCGCCGTCGACGATCGGCTTCACAGGTATTTGGTCCAGCATTCGGTGCGTGACACCGACGTCAAGCAGCGCCTGCGGGAGGTCACGGCCTCCCTGGATCGGGGCGGCATGCAGATCGCCCCGGAGCAGGGCCAGCTCATGGCCCTGTTGGTGGAGCTGATCGGCGCTCGGCGGATCCTCGAGATCGGGACCTTCACGGGCTACAGCGCACTGTGCATGGCCGAGGCCATGCCGGCCGATGGCGCGCTCGTCTGCTGCGACCTGAGCGAGGAGTGGACGAGCATCGCGCGAAGATTCTGGCGCGAGGCCGGAGTCGAGCAGCGCATCGACCTGCGGCTGGCGCCGGCGTTGCAGACCCTCGATGCCTTGCTGGCCCATGGGCAGGCAGCGCACTTCGACATGGCCTTCATCGATGCCGACAAGACCAACTACACCCATTATTTCGAGCGCTGTCTGACGCTCGTGCGGCCCGGTGGCCTGATCCTGCTCGACAACACCCTCTGGGGCGGCAGCGTGGCCGATCCCGCCGATCAAGCCGAGGATACCCGCGCCATCCGCGCGCTCAATGATCGGCTGTTGGAGGACCACCGCGTGACGCTGAGCCTGGTACCGATCGGCGACGGGCTGACGCTGGCGCGGAAGCGCTGAATTCGATGACGCCTTGAGGTGCAGACGATGTTCAGAATACCAACCGACCGTGCACCCACCCATCCCGGCGAGATGCTCCGGGAAGAATTCCTAACGCCATTGAATAGGCTCTTTGGGATCTCAGTAGGTTATGATATTCTTAAATTTCAACATCTTGTCTAGTTCTTAAGGTCATCATGGAGTCCAACAACGAGCCGCTCAGGCAAGCGCTGGAGCTATTGCTCGACTTCCCCAATACTCAAGTGCAGGCAGCACACCAAGATCGCACCGGAAGTTACATCGTCACGCTGGTCAGTACAGAGCGGGGCACGACCTGTCATAAATGCCATAAGCGAATTGATAAGTCGAATGGTTACGGTGAATGGGTGACGTTACGTCATATCGCCATTCTTGATAGGCCCGTGTATTTACGCATTAGGTTACCCCGTTACCAGTGTGATTGCGACGGCCAACCCACCACGACGCAGCAGGTCAGCTGGTTTGCGCGTCGCAGCCCGTTCACAAAAGCCTACGAGGCGCATCTCTTGCTGGCTTGTGTCAACACCACCTTTGCCGATGTCTCCGTCAAGGAGGATGTGGCCTACGACGCAATCCGAGGCGTGCTTGATCGAAATATCGGGACATCTGTGGATTGGTCGACAATGGAACCTTTCGAAGTGATCGGTATTGATGAAATCTCGCTCAAAAAGGGGCATCAGGATTTTGTCGGGATTGTGACCGCGCGGCGGCGGGATGAAACCCAAATCCTGGGTGTCCTCGAAAACCGCAAGAAGGAAACGATCATAAAGTTTTTCCGAAGCATTCCCAAGCGCTTACGTCGCACGGTACGCTATGTCTGTTCGGATATGTACGACGGCTTCATCAATGCTGCCAAGGAAGTTTTCGGGAGAACAGTCCGTATCGTTGCAGACCGCTTCCATGTCGCCAAATTGTATCGTGAGGGACTCGAAGATCTACGCAAGAAAGAGCTGCGCCGACTCAAGCGCGAACTGCCGGCTGCCACGTACAAGAAATTCAAAGGGGTGATGTGGTCGTTACGTAAAAAGGAGGAGGACTTAACAGAGGATGACAGGGCTGCTCTTGAGCAATTGTTTCAATATTCGCCGCGTTTGAAGAAAGCCTATTTGTATCGTGATCAACTAACAGCGATTTTCGATCGGCAGGTAACCCGTGCCCAAGCGAAGCACTTACTGAATGCCTGGATGGGCCGTGCCACACGCAGCGACATTCGTTGTTTCGATGGATTTATCAAGACCCTGATGGCACGCAAAGATGAAATTACCAATTATTTTGTCGGGCGACATAACAGTGGGTTTGTGGAAGGATTAAACAATAAGATCAAAGTCATCAAGAGGCGTTGTTACGGCATTCTTAACCCTGAGCATCTCTTTCAGCGCATACATTTGGACCTTGTCGGATACAAGCTGTATGCATGAAAGATCAATGCATTACGGTGATCCATGCCGATCATGGCAGGAGCCACAACATTTCCACGCCGCACCGTATCTTGTTGATTATATTATTTTAATGCTCCACGGGAAATCCCAGAGAGCCGCTAATGTGCCTGTAAGTCACTGATCTGTTAATGTTCTGTGGCCGTTGGCCAGGGGCGGTGGCCGGTTTTATGATCAAGGCCTGGGAAGCCTATTTCTGGTGATTTTACTCATCGCGGCCTCGAACGCTGACAGCAGCTCGATCATCCTCAAGTTTCTGTTAACCGCCAGCATCCTGGCGACGGTCGTGTGGCTACTGATCCGGCGCTGGTTTTATCTGCTAAGCGACAATGTGGTGATCGCCCCAATGCTCTGGAACATCGCCGCATCCCATGGCGAGAACGTATTCGTTATACGGCGCGATCCAGCTGGCAAAGCTCCGCCGACATTGCATCTGGTCCGTTATGTCGCTGATTGCCCGGTGTGCGGTGGCGACTTAGGGCGCAGTGCGGTGGGAATAGAGTCGGGGCGCATGGAGTTCTTCGGGCGCCGTCTGGTCGGCCGGTGCCGTCATGCGCCGAACGCGCACATCTGGAGCTTTGACCATATCATCCTGATCGGTCGGTTTCTCCGATAACCAGTAGAGCTTCTATCGTGTCTCCGACCGGCGGCAAGAGGATCGTGGGGACATGGGCGATCTGCAATGCCTGCACAGCCGCGCCGGCCGGCACGTCGCCTGCGTAGAACCAACGCTCGTCTAATTCAAGTCGGTTACAAATTACCTATATCAATTCTGCGCCGAACTCAGCACAAAGTAGCGCTCGATAGCCGCGACCGCCGAGCTCTGGAGCACTTTCCGGTCTTCGGGCGCCAGGCGGCTCCAAAGGGCCGGTGCGAATTTTACCCGGGAGACATCCCTTCCATAGTCGAGGAACCCTCGCTGTGCGAATTTCCTGAATGGCATCTCCAGAATGAGCCGCTGAGTCTCGGACTCCGTCAGATCGGCGACCCGCGACATCCGGGCCGCCGGCTTCTCGGCGGGCAACCCGCGGGCCAGCCGATCCAGATAGAAATCGCGGAAGGCGAGGGTGAGCGTGGCGATGGGTACGGAGCCGTCTTCGTCCACGGTGTTCAGCAGGCACAGGAGTAGCACCGGCTTGTAGGAGGCCGACATGTCCATCTCCTCGCAGAAGGCAAGGAAACGCTCGCGGATGTTGGCCGCAGTGACGGGCGTTAGGCCGAACTGCTTGGCGATCTCGGCTTGCCGGTCCTTGCGGAAGTAATGGTAGGTGCGGGTGCCGATCTCGAAGCTGTGGTCCGGGACCAACTCGCCCCGCTGGACCTTGCCGCGCAGATAACCCTCGGAGGCGGCGAGCGCCAGCTCCAGGTCGGCCACGGAGAGCATGCCCTTGACCTCGGACTGCCAGTCGAAGATGTCGATCTCTTCGATCCGGTCCGCCCAGACGCCGATGTTGAGAACGACGGGCGCTGGAGCCCCACGGGCCTGCTCGTCGGCGATGCGGTCGTCGGGCGCGAAGACGTAGCCGCCCGGCCGGTAGGTGCGGGTCTTGGCGAGTCGGTGCAGGCTCCAGCTCTGGCCGTAGCGGCCCGCATTGTCCACGAAGTCGAAGACGATCAGCGACTCCTTGCCTGGTGCCTTGCGAGTGCCGCGGCCGAGCTGCTGCATGTAGACGATCTTCGACAGGGTCGGGCGACCCATGAGCAGCACCTCGACATTCGGGCAGTCCCAGCCCTCGTTGAGGATGTCGCAGGCGCAAAGCATCTTGAGCTGGCCGGCGGCGAAGGCCCGCAGAATCGCCTCGCGCTCCTCGGAGCGCATGGCCCCGGAGACGGCCCGCGCAGGGACCCCACGGGCGCGGAAGCGCTCGGCCATCTCGTCGGCGTGCTGGACGTTGACGCAGAAGGTGACGCCCTTGCGGCCCGGGACATGGTGCAAGTAGGTGTCGACGATGAGGTCGTTGCGCGCCGGGACCCGGATGCTCTGCTCCAGGTCGTGCCGGTTGTACTGGACCTCGTTGAAGCGGACCTTGGTCAGGTCGACGTTGGTCTTGACCCGCACGCAGCGGATCGGGACCAGCTCGCCGCGGCGGATGGCCTCTTCGAGCGTGAGGCGATGCGCCGCGTCGCGGAAGATCTCGAGGATGGGGCGGCCGTCGGGCCGGTCCGGCGTGGCAGTGAGTCCGAGCGTGAACTTGGGGGTGAAGTGGCCGAGCAGCGCCTGGTATCCGGGCGCGGCGGCGTGGTGCGCCTCGTCGACGATGATGTACCGGAAGACGTCCGGCGGCAGGTCGGCGAGCCGCTTGCCGAGCGACTGGATGGAGGCGCAGACGACGTCCCGCTCGGGCTCCCAGATGCCGCCGGCGATCCGGCCTAGACTCGCCTCCGGCCAGTGCAGCCGGAATTCCCGCGCGGTCTGCTCCACCAGCGGTTTGCGGTGGGCGACATAGAGGACGCGGGGACCGATGCGCCGGGCGTCCCGAATGGCGGTCACCGTCTTGCCCGAGCCGGTCGCGTGCTCCAGGAGTGCGATGGTCTTGCCGTCCGCGCGGATCTTCTCCAGCCACTCCAGGGCGTATTGCTGGTGGGCGCGGAGGTCGAATTCGGCCGAGGCGCCGGACTGCTTTGGCAGAAAGTCGGACAGCTCCAGCAGACCGGGGACCCGCTCCAGGAAGAGCGCGAGCTGATCCTTGACCCGCTCCGGCTCGCGGGCGAGCTGGCGGTCGGACCAGCGGTAGACCTGCCAGCCCTGGTGGATGATGCTGTTCTGGCGGCCGATGTCGTCCTCGAACTTGTCGAGGTCGAAGTCCGGCGGGGCGTAGTGGCTGGGTCCGTCGATCTCGAAGGCGATGAGGTGCCCTGCGGCCTTGAGCGCGAAGTCGATGAAACGCGTGGCGCCGTCGATGTCCTGGACCGGGTACTCGGGGGCCAGGAGCTGGGTCTTCTCGATGCCGAAGACTTGGGCGAACAGCTCGACGAAGGCGTCCTCGGGCCGGCTGGACTCGGCGGCGCGGGGATTGATCTCGGGGCCGGTCACTTGGGCCTCGGCGTCCAATAGTCTGCTAGATCGGGGAAAATGTGCCGGATGCCGCCGCGTGGATCGGGCTGGTCGCCGCGGTACCGAGGTATGAGGTGGACGTGCAGGTGCATGACCGTCTGGCCGGCGGCGGCGCCGACATTGACGCCGACGTTGAATCCATCGGGCGATCGGTCGCGGGTCAGCGCCGTCGCGGCGGCGCGCAGGGCCTTCCAGATCTCGGCGGCCTCGGCGTCGGTGGCCTCGAAGAAGTCCGCGAAATGCCGCTTGGGGATGATCAGGGTGTGACCGGGCGAGACGGGGAAGCCGTCGCGGATGGTCAGCGTCATCTCTGTCTCGGCGAAGATGCGCGCGGGCTCGATTCGGCAGAATGGGCAGTTGTCCATGGGGTTTGCCTTGGGGACTTGGGATTGGCCGGCCGGTGGCGGCGAGTCGGAGGATGAGGATCGGGGGTTGCTGGCAAGCGAAAGCTCGCCTTCGGTTCTGCCGGACCCGCAGTTAAGCCAATCCCAAGCGTCGTTTGCCGCAATCTTAAGTGCCATCGCCTGAGCTGTTGGAGCGGGTTTCACCAAAGCGTCTTGAGCCCTTCGAAGGCGCGCAGCTTGCGATCCACCGTGACCAGCACTGCGTCATGGTCGAGGCAGGTAGCGGCGACAAGCCGATCCGCTGGGTCCCCTTGGGGCGGGTCCAGCTCCGTGGACAGGGCGGCGATCTCCGACGTGATCGGCAGGGCGCGAGTCCCGCGGGCATCCAACACCAGCCGGCAGAATTCCCGAGTGCTCGTGCCTGGGTTCAGCCGCCCTTTGGCGATCGGCATCGCGATCTCCCACAGGCTGATGTCCGCGCAGACGAGGGTGCCTTCGGCCTCGCCGCGATCCAGCGCGGAGACAGCCGCCGTGCTGAGGCGCTCAGGGGTCAGCGCGTCGAAGATCAGGACACAGGTGTCGAGCAGGATCAACGTGCCGCTTCCCACTCCTCGTCCACGGGACTGACTACATCGCCCACGCTGGCGATGGTGCGAAGTGCGGCCAGCCGCTCCTTCGCCGTCCGTCTGCGGTCGCGGGCGGGCACCAGTCTGGCGATGACCTCGCCCCGCCTTGTGACCTCGATCTCTTCACTGGCCTCTGCCCGCGACAGATACTCCGGAAGCCGGTTGCGTAGATCGGATACGTTCACGGTTTCCATACTGGTCTCCGCAGATGTGCAGGTGAAACGTTTAAATCATAGCTGCTCGCGCGCTCGTCCTGATGCCCCCGGTTCGGGAGCGCGGGGGAATTGGGGAGGTACCACTAAAATCCTCCCCGAATGAACGGTGCGTCTGCTCGGCTTGCCTAATCCCGTTACCTCGCCGCTACCCCGGCCAATAGCCTTCATTCAGCAGATCGCCTCGCTGAAAGGACATAGCGATGGATATACGGTCGCGTCGATGCCCGTTTCCTGGGTCGCGATGTGGCGGGCATCCGGGTATGCCTCTTGGATCGCTTCGGGAAGGAACGGCTTGAGGCTGGGGCTGAGCCGTATTTCGCGAGCGATCTGTACCCGCTGCTCGACGATCGATCCACGCCGGCTTGACGAGCGATGGGCGGCTCGATACCGCCACGTCAGAAGATGTGCGATGAGGACGATCAGCCGGTTGACCAGCTCGTTGCGCTCGCGGCGTCCCATGGCCTCAAGCCCCTCGGCAAGCAGATCGGCATCGATGTCCTGCAACCGCCCTTGCCGCAGCAGGGCAGCTTGAGCGTCGATCCAGGCGCAGTAGTCGTCGCGATAGAGATTGGCCGTGGCGGGCATGATCTTTCCTTCGGCGGCGGTGGGATTGGATGCTTGGAACGCTTATGTCTTCCGACGGTCGGTTGGGGGGTCGAAATCCACCTTGTCGTAGATCTCGCCGATCGGCAGGGTGCAGGCGATGGACTCGAGCGGGATCTCGGCTCGTGGGTCCGCGTAGGCTTCCAGCAGCCACCGGTCGCCGGGCTGACGGGTGAAGACATCGACGGCACAGCGGTCCTGCGCGACCAGCAGGTATTGGCGAAGGCTCGGCAGGCTGCGGTACAAGGCGAACTTGCCGCCGCGGTCGTAACCCTCGGTGGACGGCGAAAGGACCTCGGCCACCAGGGTGGCGTCGTTCAGAACGTCCTTATGCCTGTCGTGGAAGGACGGGCTGTCGCAGAGCACCAGGATGTCCGGGTAGGTACAGGCGTCGGCAACTTGGATGCGCAGGCGCATGTCGCTGGACAGCACGGTGCAGGGGCGCGACTTGAGCTGCGTCGATAGCTCCCGAGCCAGGTTGGTCACGATGAGGTTGTGGTTGAAGCTCGCCCCGACCATGGCGAACACCTGACCGGCGACATACTCGTGCTTTTCGTCGATGCACTCGCGCTCGGCGGCCAGGTAGTCTTCGAAGCTGTAATAGGGTTTCGGCTGAAGGGGCATCGGCGGTCTCCCGGTTCGCTCCGGGCGAGTATAGCGGCATTGTCCCGGCCGACAGCTGCAGGGCCATCTTCGAATGGCGACGCGCCAGCCAGTTACGCCCGCGGGGTCGCCGGATCGATGCTTTCCTGCTCCAACGGACCCAGGCCGCGGGCAAGCCACTCATGGGCCAAGCGGCCTGCCGCACCGCCTTTGCGCAGCTCTTGGTCCAGCGTTCGGCGTGCATCCTCGGACCACCGGTTGGAGCCCGAATCGGGAAGGCTCATCAGGTGGGGCTTGACACCGTGGACGGGGCAGGCGTCGAGGACTTTGGCGTAGATGCGCAGACCCCCTGGGTCCCGGTCGCCCCAATGAAAGAAGGCGCAGCCGGCCGGGAGCTGTCGGTCCAGCCGGCCGAGGATCCGCACCAGGGATGGGGCGGGGAACCCGGCGGTGTAGATGACCGCCCCCGAGTCTTGCACTTCCCGGACATGGCGCTGGAAGCTGGCCAGGTTCTCGATGGTGAGCAGATAGGGGATCGGGGTGGTCGGCCGGACCTCGCCCACGGCATCCGGGGACAGGGCGACATAGGGGCACAGTGGCGTCAGATCCCATTGGACGCCGCCGTAGTCCAGGAGGAGCGGTCCCTTGACGAACAGCGGCGGCGGAAACTTCTCCAGCCCCAGGGACCGGAACAGGTCCGCGTCTGCCTCCTCTTGGGACCACTCCGGGTTGCGGCGGAGCAGTCCGCCCAGACGGCCCAGCATGAGCTCGACGGCCTTCGAGTCGCCCAGCAGCTTGGCGCTGAAGCGGCGCAAGTCGAGACCTTCCTGCTCCCCTGCGGCGACGGCGCGGGCGACCCGAAAAGAGCCGGATGGCCGTGCCAGGCTCGCAAGCCGCGGTCCGATAGGGGCTGCCGCCCAACCGCCATTGTCCCAAGGCCTCGGCGTAGGCGTCCCGGAGCCATTCGGGGGCATCGGCCAAGAGCGGGTCAAGCGCCCGCTCGATGACGCCTGCCTGTGCCGATGACCTGGAAACGCCCAGCCAGGCGGCCAATCGATCCGCGTCCCTGACACGAATCCGCTGCAGGTCCTGTGTGGCAACCCCGCGGCCCCACTCCAGTGTCACCCCGCCGTCGGCCTCGGCGTTGGCAAGAAAGGCATGGATGGCGTCCCGCCCCGCAAGGTCGGTCACCGCGAAATACGCCCTCGCGGACCGCTCCGTAACGGGCAGCGCATCCCTCCCGCCCCGGTCGACCTGGCTCAGGAGCTTGAGCAGGAGTGCGCGAGCAATCTGGCTCACGGGTCAATCGCGGGCGGCGTCCGGACGAACCGTCGGGTTGTCCGCGGCCAAGGCCCGACGGGCCTCGGGCTTGATGTATTCGGCGTCGATGTGGACGCTGCCGCCGTCCCGGTAGACGTTGACGATGGTGTCCACGTGCTCGGCGATCTGGCCGTATTTTTCGTCCGGCGCGGCCAGCAGGACTTGCAGGCCCAGCTCGTCCAGGAAACCCAGGGCGCTCACCGTGTTCTGGAGGTCCAGCTTCGAGAACGCCTCGTCGAAGACGGCGAGCGCCATACCGCCGCGGCAGGTGCCGTCCTGGTCCCGCTCGATGCGGTAGGCGGCGGCCAGTGCGGCGCCGATGGCCACGTAGAAGGGCGACTGGTGCTCGCCCCCGGAGCCCTTCCCCAGCCGTCGCGACAGGAGCTCGGGATTGCCGCCGCCCTCCTTGTCGTCGCTCATGCGCACGTCGAAGTGGTAGTACTGGCGGTAGTCCGCCAGGCGCTCGTCCCAGCCAGCTCCGGGGCTCTCGGTGCCAGCCGCCTCCATGAGCAGGTTGCGTACCCGGGCGATGGCCTCGCGGTGGGGGTGGTTCGGGTCGTCGGCGGCATCGAACAGGCCGCCGACGTCGCTGCCTTGCTCGGGGGTCCAGGCCAGCACCCAGTCCAGGACCTGCTTGAGGTCCGGCTCGGGCTGCTTGACGAAGCTGTAATACTGGCCGTGGAAGGGACGGTGCCGAAGGTTGCGGTTGAGCTCCTTGCGGCTCTCTTCCAGCAGCTGCAGGTTCTCCTGGAGCTTGCCGACGAAATCGGCCCGGAAGGCCGTCTCGGCTGCCCGCAAGGCGTTGTCGGCCTCGGTCACATAGCGGGCCAGCTGGGTGTCGCGCACCTGGGTCAGCTCGCGGACCACCCAGGCCGCCAGTGTCGTATGGTCGTCGGGGCCGCCGATGGCGGGCCTCCGGTCGGAGGACCAGGCGGCCCAATAGTCGGTGAGCCCGTCCCGGGCCTGACCCCGCCGATTGATGGCGGTCTTCTCCTGGACGCCGGCCCGGCGCCCGGCCTCCTCGCTCAGTGCGCGCCAGGTCGCGGGGGCCTCCTCGGCGAAAAGCTCCTGTGCCTGAAGCTCCGCCAGACGCTCGGCGGCCAGTTGCGCATCGAAGCCGGCGGTCTGCTGGACGACGCCGCGTCGCTCGGCCGCGGTGCGGGCCTCCGCATCCTTTCGCTCGAGCGCGAGGCGCTGGGCCTGCTCCTTGTGCTCGCGCTCGCGCAGGTCTTTGGCGGCCTGGTCCGACTGGACCTTGATGCGCTCTCGGTCTTCGCCGCAGCGCTTGACCTCGTCTTGCAGGCGCCGGTAGTCCGCGTCGTCCAACAGCCCTTGCTCCTCGGTCTTGAGCCGGTCGATGTCTGCCTGGGCCTGTTGCCGCGCGTCCGCCAGTGCCACCAGGTCCGGGAAGACCCGCAGCCGCTCGTCGAACGGCATCAGCTGCCGTTCCCGCAGGTCCTGGAGTGCCGTCTTCTCCTGCTGCTTGCGATAGTGGGTCTGCCCGTCCCGGGCGAACTGCTCCTGCAGCGCCGCAAGCCGCAGCCGGCGGGCCTCCCGTCCCAGCATGGGCTCTTCGGGGCGCAGCCGCAGCACGGCCCCGCCGGTGGCGAGCATGCCGTCGGCGGTGATGGCGCGCTCGTGGCGGAGCAGCGCGTCTTCGGTATCCACGCGCAGCACGTTCCCGGCGCGCTGGTTGACGTACGCCATGGCATGGGGGTCGTCGCTGACCGCGATCTCCGCCAGGCTTCCGGCGGTGCGGCGGTCCCGCCACTCGCCAGTCTTCAGGGTATTGATCACCCGGCTGCCGTGGATGCCGAGACGCTTGCCCTCGCGCCGGTAGATCCCGACGGCCTCGTGCACCTGACTCGGGTCCACCAGCAGGGCCTCCCGGTGGCCTCCCAGGAAGGACTCGAGCGCCTCGCGCCACCGCTCGTCCGCCACGTCGACCCGGTCGCACAGTGGAATCGCGTCGATCCCATGTCCTTTGAGCAGCTCGATGAGACTGACGGTCGTCGGATGCAGGTCGCTGCCGCCTTGCTCCAGGCGGGCGATACGCCCGCGCAGGTCTTCGAGTGCGCGAGCCATGTCGCCCTCTTCGCGGACCAGCTGCTCGAAGCGCGCGAGCATCCGACCCACCGCCTCCGACACACGTGGGGCGATGCGGGCCACCGCGGCCATGACCTCGCCAGGGCTCGCTGGCCAGGTGGCGGCCAGCAGCCCCTCGTCCCGGCGCAGCAGGGGCGGGAGGGCTTGCAGCGCCTGGAGCAGGGCGGCGTCGTCGAGCTGCGCCGCGCTGTCCAGCAGGCGATGCACGGCGCCCAGTCCGATCCGGGCCGCCTCGATGTCGCGACTCGCGGCGTCCAGGTTGGTCTTCGCGGTCCGCATCTCGGCCCGGATGCGCTCCCGCTGCTGCTCCACGTTGGTCGCTGCCAGTCGGCGGTTGGCCTCGGTCAAGGCGTTGTCTGCGAGCTGCCACTGCCGCTCCAGGTCGACGATTTGGACCCTGAGGGCCGCGATCTCGGAGGCGAGCCGCTCCAGGGCTTGGCGCAGGGGCGAAAGCTCCGCCTCCAGGGCGTTGAAGGCCGCCTCCTGCTCCACCCAGCGCCAGGCCAGGCCCAGCCGCTCGGCCTGCTCGGCCCGCTGGTAGTGGCGATCGATGGCGGCCAGCGTCTCCTCGCGGCTCCGGGCCTCGCGGGTGCGGGTCTGGATATCACGGTACTGCTGCAGGGCCTGCTGGAGGGAGCGGACCTGGATGGGGCGCTCCTCCAGGATGTGGCCGCGCACGAAGTCCGAGACATTGCGGATGGGGGCGAAGGTAATGGCGTTTCGGAAGGCGCGCAGGAAGCTCTCCCGATGCAGGGACCGACGGCCGTCGTAGAGCGCGAGGCAGAGCTCGCGCTGGTATTCGCCCACTTGGGGATGGATCTTCAATGCATCCCCGACCCGCATCCGCAGGTCCGCTTTGAGCCGCTGCCAGGGCTTGGGCACCGGCCCCTCCAGTGTGCGGTCGACCAGATCCGACAGGACCAGCTCCAGCCCGGGGGCGATGAATCGTCCGTCGACCACTTCCTGGGCCTCGTCCAGCCGGGCGTGCAGGGCGAGTCCGACGCTGATGGGCTCTCCGCTCCCCTCGTCGCGGAAGACCAGGGCCAGGTAGGTGACTGCCTGGTCCCGCGGCCGAAACTCCTGGGACAGGTCCGGGTTGTTCGGGTCCCGCACCACGCCAAGGCAGTAGTCGCGGAGGCTCCGGGTGCTCTTCTCCCCGGCGCTGGCGTTAGGGTTCCACCAGCGCTTGTCGCCCCCGACCAGCACCGCCTGGATGGCATCCAGCAGCGAGGACTTGCCGGAGGCGTTGGGACCGATCACCGCCGTGTGACCGACGATGTCGATACTCGCCTGCTCCAGGCGGTACCAATTGATCAACAGGAGGCGGACCAGGCGCTTCATGCTAGTGTCGGGAATGCCTCACGCTAACGGCCATGGCGCCCGCACCACCCCGAAACATGAAGGTTGCGGGCGCCGTGGCCGTTCCCCCTCCCAGGCCCTCCCCCACAAGGGGGGAGGGGGAGTAGGATCGCGCTCCCGGCGCGACTTTCACGGTAAGGACGCATCGTCGGCGTCCGGGTCCTGCGGCTCTCCCTGCGGCTCTTCCGGGGACTCGCCGGTGGCCTCCATAAAGGCGGCGATGCGTGCCTGGACCTGGTCGCCTGTCACGAGCCGCACCGTGGGCAGGATGCGCAGCACGGGGAGCCCGTCCTCGGTCTCTTGTCCGATCTCGATGAGTGAATAGCGATGCAAGCGACGGAGCATCTCACGGTAGTCCGAGCGGGTCGGCAGCTTGCGTCCGAGCAGGGTCTCGTAGCGGCCGAGCAAGGTCTGCGACTGGGTATAGACGCTCCCCTCTCGGGCCTCGAACCGTTCCATGCCTTCCTCGTAGATCAGCCGCAGGCACAGCAGCATCAGGCTGTCCGCCAGGGGCAGGTGTCTGAATGCCTCCGCGTCCCCCGGCAGCAGGCCGATGAGCCCGGCGCGGTCGTCCCGGTGCAGGGTCCAGCCCAGGGCGTCGAACAGGTTCGTGAAATAGTCGAGGTGGTTGACGATCAGCCGATAGGGGTCGCGGTCGCCGGGGCGCTCCAGTAGCAGGAACTGGCGCTTGAGCACGGCCGCGGCCGCCGCTCGGAAGTCGTCCGGCTCCGCGCCGTCGGCGTGCTCGCAGACCTGGCGCAGGTCACGCAGCATTCCGGTCTCCTCCCGCGGCGGTCCGGCGGCGGTGCACGGTAAACTCGGGGCAGCGCACCCAGTCGTTATCCATGAAGCCGTCCCGCAGCTCGATGCGATAGTCCTGTGCCAGGCGCCCGGCCCCGGGCAGGTAGCTCAGGTGGCGGACATGGGTAAAGGCGATGAAGTCCTCGACGCTGGCGATGGTCATGGCGGTGCCGTCGATCTGCGCCCGGCCCGCCAGCTGACGCTCCAGGTAGAGTGCGATGCGCTTCGGGTCGATCCGACGGCGATCCAGGTAGGCGCGCAGGGCCTGCTGGCGGGCCTGCACAGCCGGGTCCACGGGACGGCTCACGAGAGGGCGAGGCTCCGGTGGGCGGCGATGGCGGGGCGACTCCTTCAGGCTCTGGGGGCCCACCGGGAGAACGTCGATCAAGGGCAGTGCAAAGGGGGTCGACGCGCCGTCCTCCAGCCCGGCGATCCGCGGGCCGAGCCCGCGCAAGAGGCCGGCGATCCGTGCCGCCATGCCAGGCTGGGTCCGATCCAGGTAGCGGACCGTATCGGCGACGCGGCGCTCCACCCGGGCGCGAAAGCGGTCGACCCGCTCCAGGTGGCCGTCGAGCCGCTCGAAGCAGTCGCGCAGCTGGCGGATATCGTCGTCGATGGACTGGCGGGCGGACTCGCTGTCGGACTCGCCGGTCTGCTCCAGATAGCCCGCCACCAGGGCCTGCCTGCGCTCCAGGTCGTATTCCAGCTCGCGCACCCGCTGCAGGATCTGCTGTCGGAAGCGAAACGGGTTATTGCGGGTCTTGAGGCGCTTGTAGTCCTGGAACAGGATGCGCTCCACGAAGTCGTCGAAAAACCGGCTCAGGATCAGGCGGTGGTCGTCGCAGCCGCTAATCTCTTCCAGCAGCCCCTTGAGCCCGTAGATCATTGTGCTCAGGTGCTGCAAGAAGCGGCGCGCCTCCCGCGCCGCCTGGCGCAGCGCCAGGACTTGGGTCTGCGGCTCCTCCCAGGCCTTCTGCACATTGTTGAAGATGGAAAGCACCATGCCGCCGTAGAAGACCCGGTCCGGGCGAGCTATCTCCATCAGGCTCGCCCAGAGCGTGCCGACCGCCGGGGGGACCGTGACCCGCACCCGATAGCCCTCCATCTCTTCCTCGAGCCAGCCTGCGGCGAGCAGCCGACGGTAGGCCTGGGTCGCCGGGTTGCCCTCGGGCTCAGCGAGGGCGGTCTGCGTCGGCACCGCATCCGGCTCCTCCAGCCATGCCCCCGCCATCGCGGCCAGGCGCTCCTCGATCTCCTGACGCACCGTCTCCCGGGAGGGAAAGACATCCGCGTGGATCCGGTCGAAGAACAGGGGGTACAGGTCGAGCAGCAGTGCCCCATAGATACGCCGGTTGGCGCTGGCGAGCGGGGAGAAGAGCCGATCGGGGATACGCTCGAAGAGCTGGGTCATTCCTGGGCTTCTTTGAGCCGACTCGGGCGGCGGTTGGCGTGCATAAACGCGACCACCGTCGATGGTCCCGATGGCGCCGAAGATCTGTCCGACCCGGTGGCGTTTGGCCTTGCAGATCTTGTTCGGCCGCGGGACTCGCCGCGACCGCGACAGTATACCGCTTGCGTCGTAAGGGAGTTGGGTGCCTGGGCGTGCCCGCAAGACCTTGTTCTCGGATACGCTCCTTCGGTTGCGTGCCCACCCCATCTTGGCAACCTGGCCCGGCAGCAAGCACAGTATCCTGTGCATAACCGAGCCACTCAAGCACGCCCTCGCGGGCTATTGGCGCGCGGCGCATCGACGACGAGCAATACAACCCTGGAAGAGGATCTGGATCGCTTGGCCGCCGCCATCGAGGCGGACGCCGGGGAGTCCATGCCGGGGCTGCGCAAAGACGTCGATCTCCCTGCGCGTCGATAAAGACATACTGGCCGCCTTCAAGGCGGGCGGGAGCGAGTCCAACGATGATATTCGTCGCGGCCGGGGGGCCGCGACGAATGTCATTCACTGGGTGGTCGAAACCATGATCGAGGCCGCGAAACAGGGCTATCCTCGCCGTCGCCTATAAACCAGCTGCCTTCCGACCTGGGTGCATGACTTCGCCGCGCGTTCTTCTCTGGGTCTGTCTGATGGTTGCCGCGAGCGCGTCCGCGACTGAATGGAAGTCCCTGGGGGAATCGGACCGGCAGGACATCGCAGCGGACCTGTTCTACGCCGAGCGGTCGGCGGTCCGTCCCTCCGACGGTCGGCAGATCAGGGCTCACCTCGCCTTTTTCGCCTCGCAGACGTTTCGCCTGGAGGTCGTCGATCTCGGTGCCGATGCCGAGCCCGTCTATCCGACCCCGGCGGATGCCTTCCGGGCCAAGGGATGCGTCGCAGGGGTCAACGGCGGATTCTTCCACCAGGACCTGCGGCCATCCGGGCTGATGGTTTCCGAGGGCCGCCGGATCAACCGGCTCGAAACCGCGAAGCTCCTCAGCGGGGTCGTCTACAGCGACGATCAGGGCATCCACCTCGTTCGGCGTGCCCAGTTTCAGGATGGCCCGGGCATCGCCGCCCTGCTTCAGAGTGGCCCCTATCTCGTGGAAGGCGCGCGGGCGGTGCGGGGACTTTCGGCGTCCCATCCTAACCCCCGGACCTTCATCGCCACGGACTGGCGCGGGCACTGGGTCCTCGGCGCCACACTCAGCCCGCTCACCCTCGCCGACCTCGCGGAATGTCTCGCCTCAAACGGTGCACTGATCCCTTGGCGGGTGGATCGAGCGCTCAACCTCGACGGCGGATCCTCGACCGGCTTCTTCTTCGACCGGGGGGCCGGCAAGGCACCGGTGGCCCTAAATCCCTGGAAACGCGTCCGTAACCTGCTTGGAATTACCCCGCGCTAATCGACACCAAACCAGGGTCCGGTTGTTGACCGGCATGGCGTGATCGGCGTGCAGCTCCAGACCCGCCCGATCCGCCAGCGTCCGCAGATCGTCCAGGTCCCGTACCCCCATCCGCGGGTCCCGCGCCTTGAGCGATGCATCGAAGCGGGCATTGCTCTCGCTGGTATGGCGCCCCCCATCGCTGAATGGGCCATAGAGTGCGAAGGTGGCCCCAGGCGCCAAGATCCGACCCACGCCGAGGAACATCAGGGCGACCTCCGGCGCTCCCATGATATGGGCGGTGTTGGCGCTGAAGACGCCGTCGAACGGACCCTCGGGCCAGTCGCCGGTTACGTCCAGGCTCAGGGGCTCCGGCAGATTAGGCAGCCGCGCCTCCGCCAACCACAGCCGGATGCCCGGCAGATGGGCCGGTACATCGCTGGTCTGCCATATCAAATGCGGCAGCCGGGCGGCGAAGTGGACTGCATGCTGGCCTGTGCCGCTGCCGATCTCCAAGACCCGTCGGGCCTTGGCGAACAGTGGTTCTATGACGGCGAGAATCGGCGCCTTGTTCTCCTCGCTGGCCAGCGAGAAGGGCTTGTCTTGAAACGCGTTTGTCGCCATTCGGGAGACTCAATTTTCGATCGAAGATTCAAGCGATCTGTCCCAGATGTTTGGGACAACCGCGCTGGAATATCCTGAAACGAACAGCTTCTTGTCACCGCCGGGAAGCTCGTACGTATTGCGCTTCACCGCGCCGATGTTCGCGCCGTAGACGTGAATGCTGACTGACGGGCGATCTCCCAAGGCGTTCGATACCCTGTGAATGTCCCCTACGCGCGGAGAAACCAGATCGATCTGCCCCGGTTCCAGCCGATGTGTGCCTCCCGCGCCCAGGCGACCGGTCGCAGGGTCCAAATCGAATTCCTCGCAGAGCTCGATTCCACGCATCACGCCCACCATGCCCCAAACGGTGTGGTTGTGGACGGGCGTTTTCTGGCCGGGTCCCCAGACAAAGCTGACGATCGAAAACCGCTCCATCGGATCGCAATACAGCAAGTATTGCCGGTATCGCTCGGGATCGGGGATCGCAAACTCTTCCGGTAGCCAATCGTCTTGCGCGACGAGCCCTGAAAGGAGGGCTTTGCCATCGACAAAGATTCGTTTCTCGTCCTCGCCGTACTCAGCGACGAGCCGGGTAAACGACTGCACGAAGTCTCGAAATCGAGCGATATTCGTCATAGGGGCATTTCCCAAGCGCTAAGTGCGACGCCGCGGGTCTTTAGGTTTCGGCGGGGCGAACCCTATACATCGATCAGGCTCCCGGCTGCGGCCGAGCAGGGATCTCCATTCTTGGCGAGGGGTTGGTCCAGTCGCCCCGTCGCGTCCTTAGATAGCATAAGCCCGCAACTGCGCGAATAAGAGGACTGCATTTGAGGTTAAGCCGCCTATCTCACACAGGCAGGCGCAGTCCCCGTAGCCCCCTAGCCCGGATGAAGCGTTAGCGGAATCCGGGAGCAGCCTCGCAGACGCACAAGATATCAATGGCTTGCATCGTGGGCCTGGATTCCGCTGGGCTCCATCCAGGCTACGACAAGCGCCTCGGCGGAATACTTGCCCAGCCTCGGGGGCTCGGGAACGCCGATTCCCCGGCCACGACCAAGCGCCACATGGCGACGAAGTGGCGCCGCCCCTCCCGCAACGAGACACAGACCATGGTCAGCTCCCTGCCTCTCAGGCCCCGGCCCGTCAGAGCCGTCACGCCTGCAGCGAATCGTCATGCGCCGACGACAAACTACCGCTCCTTGAGCCCCTTCTTGACCGACTTGACGAACCGGCCGAAATCCTTGTCCTTCTTGCGCTTCTCGGCGTAGGACAGCTGGTGGTAGTCGGATTCGCTTCTCAGCTTGAGGAAATTCTCGTGGTGCTCCGTGTCGATCTCACCGGACTCCAGGGCCTGCAGAACGGCGCAGCCCGGCTCGTTGGTATGCGTGCAGTCCCGGAAACGGCAATGGCCGGCGCGCGCGCCAATATCCGCATAGCTCGCCTCGATTCCGTCGCCGACACCAAGCACCCCGAGCTCGCGCATCCCGGGGTTATCGATCACCATCGCGCCGTTTGCCAGAACGATGAGCTCCCGCCGCACGGTGGTATGCCGCCCTTCGCCGCTGGCGCTGACCCCCTTCGTTTCCATGACAGAGCGGCCGACCAGCCCGTTGATGAGCGTGCTCTTGCCTACACCCGAGGAGCCGACGAAACAATAGGTCTTTCCGGACTCGAGGACGCCCTGCAGCTCGGTGATCCCATCCCGAGTGACGTTGCTCAGCGTCAGCACCGGCACATCGATGCCGGCACTCCCGATTTGCGCCACCTGGGCGGCCACAACCGAGGGCTCCACCAGGTCGGTCTTGGTGAGCAGAATACAGGGTCTTGCCCCGCCGTCCCTGGCAATGACCAGGTAGCGCTCCAGTCGCTTGAGGTTGAAATCGTAGTGACAGGACTGCACGACCACGACGACGTCGACATTCGCCGCAATCATCTGGAAGTCGACCGAGTCGCCGGCGGCCTTGCGCCGCAGGCTGGTCCTGCGCGCCAGGACACCGTGCACCAGTCCGAACCGGTCGGCCGGCGACTTCTCCACGCAGACCCAGTCGCCGACACAAGGCAACTCTGCGGAAGACACAGACTCGTATAGGAGTTTCCCTGCGAGCCTGGCGCGAAACGCACCGGACGCGCTCAGCAGAAGCAGCTGGTCGCGGTCGACCGCGGCGACTCGAGCGACCGAGGCTGCGGGATCGCAATGGGCACTCGCTTGCTCTGCAAACCAGTTGTCCCAGCCGAGGGCTACAAGATTCGGGCTATTCATGGGCGGTGACGGTCAGAGTCGGGATGTGCGGCGGGGAGGCCCCGATCATGATTCGGGCCAGCCAGCGGATGACATTCGTCGCGGCCTCCGCTCGCAGGAGCGGTCCTCTGGCCGCGACGGCCTGCTGCCGGAGTTATGATCAAGGCCATCTCTTCGACTTCCTCGGCCTTGATCGTAACTCCGGCAGCAGGTCGTCGCGGATTCGTCGCGGCCGGGGGCCGCTCCTACGCCCGTAGGAGCGGCCCCCGGCCGCGACGAATGTCATGCGCGGGGTGGCCGAAATTATGATCAAGGCCGACTTCCTCTTCAGAGACTCCGTGCTCGTAGTTGTGGGGTACATCTGATTGAGGATCGATGAACAAACGACCGCTTATGGATCTTCCCACGGTTCGATATGGGAGGGCTAGCACCCCGTCGCTATGATTCGGCTATTGAGGCACAGTCAAACGAAGGGGGGCGAAACAGATAGGCCGAGTCTAAGATCGCCGGATGCGTGCTCTCTACTCTACCCGGGGCTCCTCTGTCCCCGGAGCTCGATCCGTCGCCTTCCGAACGAGAAACGACGGCACGTTTGCGGGGACGGATCGGCGCTTCGCGGCATGATCGAAGGCGTGTCCGGACACGAAAGAGCTGGTCGCGCCATTGCGCGGTTCAGCTCAATGGCGACCCCCTATCCCGCACCTATTCATATCCGGGGAATGCGTCAAGGCATTTGGCCCCTAAGCGCTGTATCGCTCTATAGTCCACGCGTCCGCCACAGGTTCGCCCATATCTATAAAGAAAAGTGTCCATCAACACCCTTTCGTTAAGCCAGATTGCGTCACACATTGCCATCGAGCCCGCGTAACAGGCGATTGCGACTTCATTGAAGTCTGCGGCCCAGTCGTCGGGTTCAGCGAGCATTGGCTCCTCGCCTGGGGGTAAAGCGTCGATAGATTGAGCCCACACAACGCCACACCCAACGATTACGATGAAAAGTGTCGCGATTGGAACGGAGATTATCTGCGCGGAGACGCCACGAGCCGTCACACGAAAACTTCGCATACTGACCTCCTCTGAATTATATGAAGTTTTGGCTAGCCGGCCCAATAGCGCGCTGGCACGAGGTTGTGTCTTGCTACGAGCTCGATACGCGGCATTGGGTCGGCGCTGAGCTAAGTGTTATGCGATTTGCGCGACTCGATCTGCTACCTCTTCAGGCAGCGGAATCCTTAGAAAGATGTCGAGGGGAAACAAATAATCTTCACCCGACTCATCAATCACTCTAATTTGATCGTGCTTTTCGGCTTCAGGGTCTGGAATAACTTCATAGAGCTTCTTTTTCTCTAACGAAACCGGATAATTACTGTTGTCTGTGCAGATCGCGAATGCGTGCATGTTCTTACTCGGTACCGATGTAACGCTTGATTTTGAGCTCTCGCTTGCCGATTCCCGATGCTTCGTACCAATGTATCTCGGCTTCGACTATTGTGCCGTCCTTGAGCTTGACTGTTGCGAAACCCTTTCTTTTTCTCCAGTGCCCCTTGTCGTGAATCTTTCGCAACCTTGCGAGCTCGCGAATCCCCGAACCTTGCGCAAAAGTCTCTGGATCTCGAATCTGGCCTATGATCTCGAAATCCATGGGCTATGCTCCCTGTCATTGGTTCTTTGCATTACGTGCAAGGCTAAGGCTGCGCGCGCCCACACGAACTGGCCAGTTAACTCCGACCCTGATGGCGCGCGCTCGCTCTTTGGCGGCCCGTTAGGCAATTATTGCATTCAGCTCGCAATCGGCCATCTGAATTAAAGGGCTCTGACCCGAATGGCACTCGAATGACACTGACTTAAGCCCAACAATTTGATTATCATGTAAAAATTTGGGGCCGGTCGCCGCGGGCGGCCAGTTGTCGGTTGTGACAGAACAACCGCCACCCGAGGGGCCAGCCCAGATGTATTGTGGACACCGAACCGAAGTTATTCAACGGCGTGTGCGGACCTATGCAGCGCAGCCCGATTCCGCTGCCTTCTTCCGACAACCAGGGACAGACCCAATGCTGTTCACTTAGCAAGCTCCGACCTACACTTCGTGCGAGACCAACGGCAACGAGGTGCTGGAGATGGCCGGAAAAGCCTTGGAGTTGGGCGGACCGATCCGGATCGCCGACTACCTGAGTCTCGGGCTGCTGGCCCGCTTGGTTCCGCCGGATCCGGTGGATCGCGTCCTGACGCAGCACGGCAAGCACAGCCGGCGGCAGCGGGACTTCCCGGCCCATGCCGTGGCCTATTACGTCATGGCGTTGGCGTTGTACCAGGGAGTCAACACCGAAGAGGTGCTGCGGGTGGTGACCGAAGGGATGGAGCTCTTGGGCGCCGACGCGATCCGCCGCGAAGTCGGCAAGTCGGCGATCGGCGCGGCACGCGCCCGCTTGGGGGCCGAGGTCATGCGTGCGATCGCCGACGAGGCGCTGACGCCGTTGGCCACCGCAGCCACGCCATGCGCGTTCTACCGCGGTTGGCGGGTGGTCAGCCTCGACGGCAGTACGCTGGAGGTGGCCGACGAAACGGCCAACCGCGAGACCTTCGGCGCGCCGGGGATCCATCGCGGACGCACCGGCTATCCGCAGATCCGCTTCGTCGGTTTGCTGGAGAACGGCACCCATGCCTTGCTCGGCGTGGCCCTGGGCGGCTACCGCGACCCGGAGGTCGGGTTGGCGCATCGCGCCATCGAGGCCTTGCAGCCCGGCATGCTGTGCCTGGCCGACCGCGGCTTCGCCGGCTATCCGCTGTGGGCGGCCGCCGCGCGCACGGGGGCGCAACTGCTCTGGCGAGTCCCCAAGAATCGCTTGCTGCCGGTTCTTAAGCGCCTGCCGGACGGATCCTATCTCTCCGAGATCCGACCTGCGCCGCTGACCCGCAGGACAATGGGCGAGCAGGACGCGCCGCCCCTGACGGTCCGGGCGATCGACTATCGCCTGCCCGGCGTGCCCGACACGGAGCCGATTTATCGGCTGATCACGACCCTGCTGGACCCCTGCACGGCGCCAGCCAACGAATTGGCGGCCCTCTACCATGAGCGCTGCACCATCGAAACCGCCTTCGCCGAGCTCAAGACCGCGCTGAAGGGCGCCGACGTCGTCCTTCGCAGCAAGACCCCGGAGTTGGTGCGGCAGGAGTTTTGGGGATTGCTGCTGACACATCATGTGGTTCGCAAGTCGATGTGCGAGGCGGCGCTCGCCCGGGAGTGCGCCCCCGACGACCTGAGCTTCAAGCACAGCCTGAACCTCATGCGCCGCAAGCTCCCCGCCAGCGGCGCCCTTCCCCCCAGAGCGGTTCCCAGCGTGGTGGCAGAGCCTCCTTGACGCCGCGGCGGACGGGGTCCTGACCAGTCCGCGCGGGCGCTCGAACCCGCGCTTGGTCAAACGTCGCACCAAGCAGTTTCTGCCGCGCAAAGGCAACGAGCCGCTCAACCTTCGCTACGATTGGCAAGTCGAAATCGCAAAGTGAACAGCATTGGGTCCGTCCCCGGTATTCGGTCCCCGGTATTCGCGTGCATGAAACCTCGCGCTCGCGCGAAAGCGAGTACGACCGAGGAACCGGATGCGGGAATACTGCACTTCCGGGTCTGTGGCGGGGGCTCCGGGCAACCGGAGTCCCTACGCCGGAGGCATTCTTTCGCTCTTGGTTTAAGTAAACTGCCATCGTAACTCTAACTCGCTCAATTTTGAGTCAATTTCCTTGGTTCTTTGTGTAGTCAAACTGAATATCGAATCCTTGCCGTCGCAATATACTGCGAATACTACTTTCACTGCGCTGAAAGTAGTTAACGATCTGACTAACAGTGTCTCCTCTCCTAATTCTTTTCACCAGCAAAGATAGTTCCTCTTCCGTGACCGGGAAGCCGTGATTTTTTAATCGACCGGCAGCGATATTCTGAGTTCTCTTTTTGGCTAGATCGAGGAGAACAATTTCGCTTTTCTGGCCGAACGACTCACATAGTTCAACCTGAAAAAATGCGTCATCCAAGAATTTTTCACGACGGGAAGTCGTGTGCTTTTCTGCGGGCTTAAGACCAACCTTCCATGACAATTTCTTATCCTTAAAAGCATTACTGCTATCGTCATCTAAATCAGTTGTACTATTGGAAAGGCTGCTTAGATGGTAATCAGCTAAAAAATATACTCCATCATAATCTACGGAGGCGTTTGTGAGCCTTGCACCTACCATAGCGAAAATCTCCATCCAAAATATCTCTCTTGTAAATGCAGATTTGTCGGTTGCAATGTTACTTTCTAATACTACTAACTCGGGCTGGCCGCCGCTAGACTCGTATATTTCTCTAACCCGTTCCTGTTTTGGCGACATACCCTCGCAGTCCTGCAGGTGCTCTTCGAGACGAACGAGAGGGGGCTTTCTGGTCTTCCCAATATAGAATATTGTTCTATCTCGAGGGTCTACTAGAGCGTATATGCAATAATTCTTTGGCATGAGATCCGGCTTACCGACATCAAGTTCCGAACGCTGGGATCACCGCGACGCACGCTACGCAGCTCTTGGCTGCCTCCTCCGGAAAATCCGAGTGATAGCTTTCGACCGGCATTGTTAGGAGACTATAGTTGCGAGCATTTGAAATTATAGAAGATTCAATACCAAAGTATTCTAAGGCACTGAACCGGAATACTCGCATCTGTTTTTCACCTATAAACTGATATGCACATGACTATAATGGTTAAAGGCTCCGAACACATCATGGTCAGGAAAGCGCTGTCGCATTTCACAAGGGTCCCTGTTTGAATAGACAAATCCCAGAATAGCGAAACTATTCCGAAATACAATGAGGTATGCTGAAGCGAGTGCGCATTCGGTTATCGCGTAGAAATAGTAAAACTGCTCCTGCAATGATGTGTTTGCGCGCACGATCTTTGGTGTGCCACCGAGGGCTTGGCTAACCTGCTCCGGCAGGCGCCCCAAAAGAAATTCAAGATTTGTATACCAACGCAAAACGATACAGCCGTCAGCAGAAAGAGGCTGACCAAGATGAAAATAATGGAGTGCCAGCATCATTTTGCGGCCGAAAAGTCGAATGGATCTATCAATTACGGGATGGCCTAAGCTGAGGAGTGGAGCCTCTGCTTTAGCGGTATTCGGTGGCAAGGCGATATTATGCGTGGTTAGGAAGTTTCGCCGTTGACGTGCGCTCATTATCATGGACGGAACTAACCCTGGATTATTGCGCTCAACCGTTGCGGCGTATCTGCGAAGCGTAGCTTCGTGAACTGGATCATCCGAGTTCAAAGTAAGGCGCACTATTAATGTCAAAACAGCTTCGGCGTTGCGTGTTACTCGGTTGCAATTCACACAAGCCGGAAATACATATCCCTCGGGCCACTGACGATTGGTGAAGAAGGCTCGTGATGGTACGTGATCCTCTTCGGCCGACGGGGTTTCGCCTCCGCAAAAGCAGCACAGCGGGTGCTGCGACAAAAACTGCTTACGTTTTGCACTTGCCTTGCCCATCGTGTTGTCTAACGCGTGGACTGGCCGGCCCAATACCGCGCCGACACAACCCTGTTCTCTTGCGACGAGGTTCGTGCGCGGTATTGGGTCGGCGCCAAGCCAATTGTTAGGTGCGTTGACTTATTCACATGAATTTGCGCCTGCGGAAGGCGCTAACATCTGCCGACGAAAGCTCAAACCATTCGCCATTCTTACGCTTCTCTGAAAACCTGTTGTGCCAATAAGCTTCTATGCCCACTGGATCATCGGTTGCGATTACATGTACGGCGTTGGATTTCTCCGGCAACTGAATAGCAAGCTCATATTCCCGCCGTCCAAGAGCGTTGGTTCGGCCAATTTTGTAGTGACGTCCGGATTTTATTAAGTAAACGTATCCTAGATCCGCTTGCTCGGGTGATGCGGGGGACGCGGAACTTGGCGGTGTGTCCTGTGCAGCGCTTCGGCAAATAGCAAGTACTTCGCCGTTTACAGGATGTTGCTCACACCAAGAAATAAGAGACTTGAGCAACTGTGCCTTTCCGCCGAAACGGCGAAACACCTTCTCGCTGGGAAAGTGCGGGGTTTGCGTACTGTGAAGGCGAAACTCAGCGTCCGTCGGGAACCGTCGTATTTCTTCAATGTATTCCACGAATACTCGGAGCAAGTGGTCGTCGGTATATCCTTGCGACTTCTCGTTCGGCTCGTAGCCGGCCTCGGAAACTGCGTCGCTCCATTTTGCCCAGTACCGGCCAAGCCAATCTCTTTGTCGGATGCCTGTCTCAGTTTGGAAGCGCCGAACGCCCAAAGCAACACCTCCGTTTGCTTCGGCGGTTCTCTTGATCTCGTTGATTATGTGCTGCTTTTCCAAGGTAAGTGGTTTAGGCACCTATCTGCGAAGCGTAGCTTCGTGAACTGGATCATCCGAGTTCAAAGTAAGGCGCACTATTAATGTCAAAACAGCTTCGGCGTTGCGTGTTACTCGGTTGCAATTCACACAAGCCGGAAATACATATCCCTCGGGCCACTGACGATTGGTGAAGAAGGCTCGTGATGGTACGTGATCCTCTTCGGCCGACGGGGTTTCGCCTCCGCAAAAGCAGCACAGCGGGTGCTGCGACAAAAACTGCTTACGTTTTGCACTTGCCTTGCCCATCGTGTTGTCTAACGCGTGGACTGGCCGGCCCAATACCGCGCCGACACAACCCTGTTCTCTTGCGACGAGGTTCGTGCGCGGTATTGGGTCGGCGCCAAGCCAATTGTTAGGTGCGTTGACTTATTCACATGAATTTGCGCCTGCGGAAGGCGCTAACATCTGCCGACGAAAGCTCAAACCATTCGCCATTCTTACGCTTCTCTGAAAACCTGTTGTGCCAATAAGCTTCTATGCCCACTGGATCATCGGTTGCGATTACATGTACGGCGTTGGATTTCTCCGGCAACTGAATAGCAAGCTCATATTCCCGCCGTCCAAGAGCGTTGGTTCGGCCAATTTTGTAGTGACGTCCGGATTTTATTAAGTAAACGTATCCTAGATCCGCTTGCTCGGGTGATGCGGGGGACGCGGAACTTGGCGGTGTGTCCTGTGCAGCGCTTCGGCAAATAGCAAGTACTTCGCCGTTTACAGGATGTTGCTCACACCAAGAAATAAGAGACTTGAGCAACTGTGCCTTTCCGCCGAAACGGCGAAACACCTTCTCGCTGGGAAAGTGCGGGGTTTGCGTACTGTGAAGGCGAAACTCAGCGTCCGTCGGGAACCGTCGTATTTCTTCAATGTATTCCACGAATACTCGGAGCAAGTGGTCGTCGGTATATCCTTGCGACTTCTCGTTCGGCTCGTAGCCGGCCTCGGAAACTGCGTCGCTCCATTTTGCCCAGTACCGGCCAAGCCAATCTCTTTGTCGGATGCCTGTCTCAGTTTGGAAGCGCCGAACGCCCAAAGCAACACCTCCGTTTGCTTCGGCGGTTCTCTTGATCTCGTTGATTATGTGCTGCTTTTCCAAGGTAAGTGGTTTAGGCACCTAACGACTAAGCGTTTATCCGTCGTGCGCGCCGCACGGACCCCCGGTGGGGGCGCGGCGTCCGGCGCGCACGGCGGATAAACGCTTGTTGGACTAATCCGATCCCGGCACGGTGGCCGGGGCAGGCGGGACCCGCGCGGGCGGGGCGCACCTTAAGCGTAGGGGATTGTATCCGCCGGCCCCGGTCGGACGGCGACCGCGCGGGGTCGCGGGCGGGGTCGGGCGGCGATCGGCAAGGCGAAGAAGGGGCATCCGAGCGGCTCCGTAGGGCTTTGCGATCAAGGCGATGGGGTCGGAACCTAACCGATTTGCCGGCTCAGGGCAAGCGCCGGCGCAGACCGCCGGGCGGCCTGTCCGCGGGGGACGCAGCGGGGACGCTTGCGGGGCGCGGGCGGTCGCTATCCTCCGTCGCGCCGGTGCGGCGCGATCCGCTGCGGGGCCAGATGCGCGGTTACGCGCAGCCGTCCGGTGCGGCATTTGGGACAGGGAAAGCCGTCGAACGGCGCGGCCGGCTCGGGGCCGATCCTCGGGCGGCGGCGCAGCGGCCAGCGCGGTGCGGATCTCGGCCAAACGCCGCGCCCGACAGCGGTTGGCGAGGAAGCCGAAATGGCGGACCCGCATGAATCCTTTAGGAAGGACATGCAGCAGGAAGCGGCGCAGCAGTTCTTCCCCGGTCAGGGTCATGACCTTGCGCCGGTCCCCGTCGCGATAGTCCTTGTAGCTCAGGTCGACCGATTCGCCGTCGAAGTCCTTAATGCGGCTGTCGGCCAGCGCGATGCGGCGACTGTAGCGGCCGAGATAGTCCACGACCGTCTCGGTGCGGTTCAAACAGGGCTTGGAGTACACCACCCAGTCGCTTGCCATGAGTGCGTCGAGCACCCGGCCCACCTCCGCCCGGTCGCGAATGCGCGGCAACCGACCGGCCTCGAACGCCTGGCGCAGCCGGCTGACGAACCCGCTGCGGAAATGCCGCGACAATGCCCGCACCGGGAACGGATAGGTGCTCCTGGCCGGATGCCAGGCGCCGGCGGCGGACAGCACCCCGCCGGGGACCAGGCAAGCTACGATATCCGGACGGTGCAGGAGCTGCTGGGCCATGCGGATGTCTCGACTACCATGATTTATACGTATGTGCTGAATCGCGGAGGCAAGGGGCTGCAGAGTCCGTTGGATGCGCTGGATTTCGTTTATCCGTCGGGCCCGCCTGCGGGCGGATGGGCGGCTGGCCGCGAGGGTCGTGCTGCCGTGACTGGCGTTGGTCGCGCCAGGGGCGGCGCTCTTACGGGCGGTTGAGGAACGGCGCGAATCGCTATCGATTTGGCGGACATTCAAGGTCGATGTGCACGGGATCGCGCTCCACAAGGCCGGGGAGGGGGCCGTCTCTCTTGCGGACGTGGCCAGCGGGCGGACGAAAGCAACCCTTGCGAGTGCATGCGTTGGACGCTACGCGAAGAGCGTATCCGCCTGATTTCGGCCTGGAAGGCTAACCAACCGCAACGCCAACGCTATGAACGCCAATTCCGATCCTGACTACAATCGCTACGCCGGACTGGACTTCGAGGACGCTCGACCGGTGGCCGAAGTCCCGGCCTTGACCTGCCTGCAAGCCGATCAAGGCGGCAAGTCGCGGATCACGATTCGCGTCGACAACGCCACGCTGGCGGTCTTCAAGGCCCGCGCGGAGATGACGGGCGGCAATTACCAGACCCTGATGAACGAGGCATTGCGTCAGGTCGCCCAGGGTCACACCCTGGCCGACGTGGTGCGGGAAACGATCAGGGCCGAGCTGCGGGGCGTTTGAATCCTCCGGATCGCGTCTGGTCGCGTTTCCCGGAAAACCTAAACGCAAGAATTGCCGATCGAAATCCCCTTCCACGCGCCCGGAGTCCGTGGACGAAGGGCCTGCTGTCCATGCGGCCGTTGACGGCCCGCCGAGGGGTTTGTCTTCGGCCTAGCCGGGGGCTGTGAGCTTGCCGGCGAGGACGGCGGCGTCGATGTACAAGCACCGGACGCGGGCGCAGACCTGGGAGTGGCCGAATCTTCAGTCCGGCTTCGACGTGTCTCGACCCGATTCGAGGCTTGGATGTCGAGCGCGCCGGTTGAACCACCGGCGCAACGCATAGCTGCGCACCAGGCTGATGCCGGTGAACCACAGGCCGATGAGCAGGTTGTCGCTCAGCGGGATATGGATACCGAACCAGGGGAAGATGGCGAGCTGCGAGACCAGGGCCACCAGGTAGCCGACGACGACATTGACGGCGGATTCCAGGAGCGAGTGGGCGCGGGTCTGCATCGGCGGTGTCGCTCCGTCGAGGCGAAGTGGGCCAGCGGATGGCTGGGCCTGGCCTCATGGTTGGGGGGCGAGATCATACCGCGGTAACCCCGTACTCTCCCTGCCCGTTCGTTTTCGGGGGAACCGCCCTCGCATCCTTTCCCCGCGCCGGTTCCCGGGCGGCCCAGGTTGGGGATTCCACGGGAATCTGGACAGCGACTTACGGTTGCGCGCTTGACCTGACGACGGCTTCATACCCGAGTCTCTCTCCCGCGCTCGCCGGCCGGCGAGCGCTTAACCAGGATACGGAGAGACCCATGTCCCAAGTGCAGATGACCAAAGACCGGTGGATCGAGCTATTCCAGGCCGTCGGGATGGACGCGGACGCCATGCAGCGCTGGCACCGTGCGTTCGAGACGCGCTATCCCGCCGAGCATCAAGCCTTCCTCGAATGGCTCGCGATCCCCGCCGAGGAGATCGCCCGCATTCGCGCCGGCTAGGCGGTCCCGACCCGTGCGGCGGCTGCGCCCCGCGGTGCGGCCGCCGCCATCGCCTTTCAGTATGCATCCCATGACCGCGAAGACTTGGACCATCGGCCAGCTCGCCCGGCGCTTCGCGCTGGCGCGCAGCACGCTCCTCTACTACGACACGATCGGACTGCTGACACCGCGCGGGCGCAGCGCCGGGAACTACCGGCTCTACGTCGGGGCCGACGTCGAGCGTCTGGAGAAGATCTGCCGCTATCGGGCGGCGGGCGTCTCCCTGGAGGCCATCGGCGGCATCCTGAGCCGAGAAGGGGAGGGCGATGGCCTGCGCGGGGTGCTGCAGGAGCGCCTGTTCGCCATCGACCGGGAGATCCGCGGATTGCGCGAGCAGCAGGCGCTGATTCTCCGGCTGCTCGAATCGGACACCGCCGATCTGAGCGGCGCAATCTTGAGCAAAGAGACCTGGGTCGCGATGCTGCGCACCGCCGGTCTCGACGAGGCCGGCATGCACCGCTGGCACCGGGAATTCGAGCGCGTCGCGCCCGCGGCCCACGATGCCTTCCTGTCTTCGCTTGGGATCGACGTCCCCGAGATCGCCGCCATCCGTGCCTGGTCGCGGGAGTGCGTGGAATGACGGCCTCTTCGCCCCAGTTGCCCTGCTGGACTGGCTTCGGTACCCGGCGCCCGAGGGCGCTCAGCTGGGCGATGTTGCGATGTGCGGCTTGACCCCGCAGGCCCGATTGGCCGGGACCGCGATGTCCATGAGTCGGGGGTTCTCCAGCTTGAGCCCGTTCATGAGGGCCACGTACTCCGCCTTGTCCCGCACCTGGAGACGGGGGTTGAAGCGTCGCTCCTCGGCGATGGTGCTGACCGTCATGCCGTTATAGTCGTGGGCCGGATAGACCAGGGTCGGGTCGGGCAGGCTGAGCAGCTTGCCGAACAGGCTCTCGTACTGGGCCGCCGGGTCGCCGTTCTGGAAGTCGGTTCGGCCGGTGCCGCGGATCAGCAGCGTATCGCCGGTGAAAACCCGGTCGGCCCCATGGCCGCGCCGCAGCAGGAAGCTGTAGCTGTCGTCCGTGTGCCCCGGCGTGTAAAGCGCCTCGAGCGCCAGGCCGTCCGCCCTCAGGGTGTCCCCCTCGCGAACCCGCCAGGAGACGCAGTCCGCCCGACTCTGCTCGCCCATGACCGTGACGCAGTCGGTGCGCTCGCGGAGCGCTCCCAGGCCCGTCACGTGGTCGGCATGGATGTGGGTGTCCACGGCGAGCACCAGCCTCAGATCGAGCTGCGCGATCAGTCCCAGGTACTGCTCCACCCGCTCGATGACCGGGTCGATGAGCAGTGCCTCTCCGCCGGTGTCTTCGGCGAGGAGATAGGTGTAGGTGGACGACTCCCGGTCGAAGAGCTGTCTGAAGATCATGTCGTGCCTCCGCTCGTGTCCCATTTAACGCCCATCCACTGGAGATTGGGGTCGGAGGCTGGGGTTTCAGCCGAATCGGGCTCCGAGCCGCTGCCTAGACGGCCAGCCGCCGCTCCACACGCTCCAATCCGGCAAGACCGTCCCGCTCGGTCGGTCGCTCAACGGGACCGCCCGGCGTGCGCCTCGGCGCGGCGACCTGCTGCTGTACCTCGCCGAGCGCGACGACCCGGAATGGCGTGCCGGGCATGTCGCAGTGGTCGTGGATGTCGATCGCGCGCGCGGTCTGGTCGCGCTGGCCGAGGAGAACTACGACAACCGGCCCTGGCAGGACCCGCACGCCTATTCCCGCCGGATTCCGCTGTTCGAGATCGACGGCCGATTCACGTTGCTGGATGTCCCGCCGGAGCGTCGATCGAGTGCCGATGGCGGCCGAATCGGCGGTTGGGTCTATCCGCTGCCCTGAGCCCGACGCCGTCGTTCGGCACGAGGCCCACGGCGGTATCGGATGGAATTGCCCCGGGTTCCGCTCCTCGACATTCGCGATGCCTGCGATGGTGGCGCGAACCGCTGCTAGCGCTTTTCGCCGTCCCCATCCGCGGTCTTGGCCGGAGCCTGGCTCGCCAGGCTTGCCGCGCCGGTCAGCATCTTTTGGAACATGTCCCAGCCAGCCAGGGTGCCGGACATGTAGGGCTGGAAGACCTTGAGCGGGTCGTAACCATCCACCCCCGCCATCATGCGCTCGCGGATGTCGTCCATGAGCTGTCGCTGGAAGGACTCGACGTCCGGCAGACCGAATAGCTTGCGCACCTCTTCCGGGGCGATGTCCATGTCGACGTTGATTTTCATTGGGCGCTCCGCGGGTAGGGGGTCGATATTCGATACGAGTCCGGGCCGAAGCCGGGATATCGCCTCACTTTGGACGAGCTTGCGTCCGGGCGCAAGTCGCCCGGCGCAAAGCCGCTCGATCGGGTCCGGCTCAGTGCCGGCTGGTCCGCGGCACGGGCTCGGCCGGGGCCGGCTCTTCCACCGCCAGGGACGGCCGCACCCGCCGGCCCACGAGGACACAGGCGCGCTCGAAGGCGCGGCGGGCCTCCCGGGCGCTCCAGTCCCACTCCTGGGGATGGGCGGAGACCTCGATCTGCCAGTGGCCGGTGGTGAGCAGGGTGCCGATACGCACCTCCAGGGTCCAGTCGTGCCACACCGGCTCTTGCTTGCCGTCCTCCACGAACTCCTGCTCCGCCAACCGCACATAGTTGCCGGCCCGGTCGTCCATCGCCACGAGGTTCGAGAGGATCAGAGACTCGTCCAGGCAGCTCGTCCAGCCAGTATGAACCGCGCTTGCAGTGTCCATCAGGGAGTGGATCAGGAGTGCCGGGGTCAGGGTCAGAGAGAGCGGTGTCTCCCAATCCGGCTCGGCGCCGTCTTCGTCTTTGCTCATGTCATGTCCCGCGGATGGTGGGGCCCCGCGCACAGGAGCGGGCCCGGCCTCCAAGTGTAAGTGCCGCTTTCCGTCGCAGACAACGCCGTTGGGACTCGGTTTCGGGGGCCCGTCACCCGCAGAACCCGCCGGTATCGGCCCAACGCCAGGTTCCACGGGTTTTCGATCGGGGCCAAAGTCGGTAAGGTGGCGGGATTCGGCTCGTCGAGCCAGCCCATTGGGAGCCGCCCATGAAGGTCGCGATCTTTTCGGACGTCCAGGCCATTCTCCCGGCCATGGAAGAGGCGGTCGAGCGGATACTGGCCTGGGGACCGGACCTGGTGGCGATGGCCGGGGATCTGGTCAACCGAGGTCCCAAGAGTCGCGAATGCCTGGACCTCTTCGACCGGCTGCGGCGCGAGCGGGGTTGGCTTCCCATCCAGGGAAATCACGAGGACTGGGTGTTGCGCTGCGGTCGCGAGGCCCCGCGCGACCCCCTGGACGAGGAAATGCGCCGCTTCGCCGACTGGACCTATCGCCAGGTGGCCCCCAGCCTCCAGGCCCTGACGGGCTGGCCGGACCATCTGTGCTTTCAGGACCCCGGCGGGGCGAGCTGGGTCCATGTCACTCACGGGACCATGGCGGGCAACCGCGACGGGGTCTCCGCCGGAGTCCCGGACGAGGTCCTGCGCGGCAAGATCCCGCCGGACCTGGCGCTCTTCGTCACCGCCCACACCCATCGGCCCATGGAGCGGATGCTCGACGGCACCGCGGTGCTCAACGTGGGCTCGGTGGGCTCCCCCTTCGACGGGGACCCGCGCGGCAGCTATGCACTGCTGGAGTGGCGCGGTGGACGCTGGCACTGGGAGATCGAGCGTTTTCCCTACGACCGGGTGCGGGCGGTGCGGGACTTCCAGGATTCCGGATTTCTGGAGGAGGGAGGGCCGATCGCCCGCATCCTCTATCAGGAATGGTACCAGGCACGTTCCCTCATGCCACTGTGGCGGCGCCATCACGAGCCCGCTGTCCTGGCCGGCGAGCTTACCCTGACCGCGGCGGTGGACGGATTCTTCGCCGAGATCGGGCTATAGGAACGCTCGCCAAGGTTCTCCGCCGCGCTGCACCGGGGACTTGTGCCCGGTGCCCGGCGGGGAGCGCTCTAAGCCTTAGCGCCGCCCTTCTTTTTCGTGCGCTGGGGGCGCGACTTGCCGTAGCTCCCGCGAAAGATCTTGCCGCGGCACGTCTTTTTGTCGCCTTTTGCCATTCGAGGGTCTCCTGGTTGGATGTCGATGGGTGTCGGCGCCCCGCGATTCGCGGGGCGGGCCGGAGAGTGTGGACCGCAGGGCGGGGGCGAGTCAAAGCCCGGGCAGGGTGCGTTGGGACCGACCCGACGGCACAATAGGCATCTTGTCCCTCGCGCCTCGGGGTTAACCCCTGGCGCTCCACCAGATCCTCGCAGGTCCTTCGAGAAATCCTTATGGCCGACAGCGACAGCCTACGCCGTTTCCTCTTCGAGCACACCGGAATCCGCGGCAACCTGGTCCATCTGGACGCCAGTTGGCGGGCGGTGCTCGATGCACACCCTTACCCGGAGCCGGTGCGTGTCCACCTGGGCGAGGCACTGGCCGCGGTCTGCCTGCTGGCAGCCACAGTCAAGCTCGAAGGCTCGCTGATCCTCCAGATCCAGGGGTCCGGACCGCTGCGCACCCTGGTCGCCCAGGCGACCAGTGCCCGCACCCTGCGCGGGATCGCCCGCTGGGAGGGCGAGGTGCCGGCGGGCGGCGATCTGGGCAGCTGCTTCGGGGAGGGCCGGCTGGTGCTGAGCATCGAGCGCGGAGGAGGGGAGCCCTATCAAGGCATAGTCCCGCTCGAGGGCGGCGGTATCTCGGAGGCGATCGAGGGCTATTTCCGGGACTCGGAGCAGCTTCCCACGCGGCTGTGGCTGGCCGCCGATGCACACCAGGCAGCCGGACTCCTGCTCCAGCGACTGCCCGGGGACCTGTCCGGAGAGGCGCAGTCGGACGACTGGGGACGCATCTGCCTGCTCGCAGACACCATCACGCCCCCGGAGCTGACCGGACTTCCGGCCGAGCAGCTGCTCTACCGGCTCTTCCACGAGGAGACCGTGCGGCTCTTCGAGTCCGAGCCGATGGCCTTCCGCTGCGGCTGCTCGCGTACGCGCATCGAAGACATGCTGCGCACCCTGGGCCAGGGGGAGGTCGATTCCATCCTGGCCGAGCAGGGGGCGATCAAGGTCACCTGCGAGTTCTGCAACCGGCTCTATCGGGTCGATGCAGTCGATGCCGGGCAGTTATTCGCGAGCGTCCATACCCACGCGGCCCCGCCCGGACATCACTGAGATGGGTGGGACACGGATTCGGTTCTCGCACTGCTCCAGCCGCTGCTCGGACTCGCCGTCATCACCGCCATCGCCTGGGCCTTGAGCGAAGACCGCCGGGCGGTGAGCGCCCGGCTCGTCGTCTCGGGGCTCGCGCTCCAAGTCGCACTTGCCACACTGCTGCTCAAGCTCCCGCCGGCCAAGGCGTTTTTCATGGCGCTCAACGATGTGGTGCTGGGCCTGGAGCGCGCCACCGCGCAGGGCACCGAGCTGGTCTTCGGCTATCTGGGCGGGGGGCCTGCGCCCTTCGACCTGGCACACCCGCAATACGGCTTCGTGCTTGCCTTCCGGGCGCTCCCGCTGCTGCTCGTCATCAGCGCGCTCTCGGCGCTGCTCTTCCACTGGCGAATCCTGCCCGCGGTGGTGCGGGGATTTGCCTGGGTCCTGCGCCGCATCATGGGGACCGGCGGACCGCTCGGGCTCGCCGCTGCCGCCAATGTATTCATCGGCATGACCGAGGCCCCGCTTCTCATCCGGCCTTATCTGTTCAGCCTCTCGCGCAGCGCGCTGTTCGGGGTCATGACCTGCGGCATGGCCACCGTGGCCGGGACCGTGATGGTCCTCTATGCCGGGATACTCAGCACCGCCATCCCGGATGCCATGGGCCACATACTCACTGCATCGCTGATCAGCGCACCAGCCGCACTCATGATCGCCGGTATCCTGGTGCCGGAGCGCGGGCCCGCCGAAGACACCCCCACACCCATCCCCAGCCAGGCGCGCGGGGCCATGGACGCCATTACCCGCGGGACGCTGGACGCCATCCCGCTGTGGCTCAATATCCTGTGGATGCTGGTGGTGATGGTCGCCTTGGTCGGCATCGTCAACCAGCTCCTGGGACTCCTGCCAGACTTGGCCGGCGCCCCGCTCACAGCCCAGCGCGTCCTGGGCTGGGTCATGGCTCCGGCCGTCTGGCTGATCGGCATCCCCTGGTCCGAGGCCACTGTCGCGGGCTCGCTGATGGGCGTCAAGACGGTCTTAAACGAGCTGGTCGCCTATCTCGAGCTGGCGAATCTCCCGGATGGCGCTTTAAGCGAGCGCAGCCGGCTCATCATGACCTACGCCATGTGCGGATTCGCCAACTTCGGGAGCCTGGGGATACTCATCGGCGGGATGGGCGCGATGGCACCGGAGCGGCGCGACGAGATCGTGGGGCTGGGGATGAAGTCGATCCTGGCGGGAACCTTGGCGACCTTGATGACCGGGGCGGTGCTGGCGCTGCTGATTTAGCGACTGGTTTGGAGCGGGCGGTCGCGCAGAAGGTCAGCAGGCGCGTGGTGCCGAGTGCTCGGACCCCTGGCTGGCCAATGCCCGGCGCAGTGTTTCCAATGCCTGGCCATAGTCGAAGCACTCGATCTCCTGCCCCAACCGGGCGCAGACTGGCCCCAGGGCGGTCCAGAGCATCGGGGCGGCGTCGTGCCAGACCTCCCGGGCGCGCGTGTCGTCCTGGGCCAGCAGGGCTCCCAGCCTGGTCAGGACCTCCGCGACCTGGATGGCATCGGCGACCGGCGGCGCGGGCAGTGTGTCGAGCGCCGCGGCATCGATCCGGACAATCGCCGCCAACAGGGGGGCGAGCGCTCCATCCAGGGCGGCGATGTGCGCTTCGACCTCGGTTCCGGGGGCCGCTTGGCGCAGTGCGAGCTCCAGCTTCAATGTCCGTTCATGCACTGCCCCGACGCCCAAGATGGCGGCCGAACCCTTGAGCGCATGAACAAGGCGTTGCGCCGCGTCGCGCTCCCCGGCCGCCAGGCGCTGGCGCAGCTCCCCCGTGTCGTTGGCGTGGCCCTGAGCGAACAGGGTCAGCAGCCGCGCGTAGGTCCCTGGGCGGTCGTGCGCCGATCCCGGTAAGGCCGGCAGGCCGAGCCCCGGCCGCTCCCCCAAGGCCAAGTGTGTGGCGTCCGTTTCCGGGGTCGCAACGGACGGCCCAAGGGGCGCTTGCCACCGCTGCGAGGGTACCGGCAGCCAACGCAGCAGTGCCGCGTAGAGCCGGTTAGGCTCCACAGGTTTGCCGATGTGATCGTCCATGCCTGCCTCCAGGCACCGGTGGCGGTCGTCCTCGAAGGCGTTGGCGGTCATGGCCAGGATCGGCAGGTGCGTGCCGTTCTGGTGGGCGCGGATCAGGCGGGTCGCCTCCAGGCCGTCCATCTCCGGCATCTGCACATCCATCAGGACCAAGGCGTAGTCCCCCGCCTGGACCCGCTCTATCGCCTGGCGTCCGGTCGCGGCCAGATCCACCGCCAGGCCGGCATCGGTCAGTAGCTCCCGGGCGACTTCGCGGTTGATCTCGTCGTCTTCCGCCAAGAGCACGCGCATGCCCCGATAGCCGCGGGCCAGGATGCGGGCCGGGGACTCCGCCGCGGAATCGGGCGCGGGGGTTGGGTCCTGCGAGCGATCGCGCACCGGGGATCTCATGGCCTCGAACAGGCCGCAGGCATCCGGCAAGATGTCGGTACGGGTCAGATCTGTGTTCGGGTCCGGCGGCATGCACGGTGCTCCTCTGTGGTTCGGTGCGCCTCCATGCGCGCGGTGGTCGTGGGATTGGCCGATCTGGACGCCGGCCGCGAGGTCTCCCTCTCTGAGGCCAAGGCCAGATTCGGTTTAGCCTAGGGGCATGAGCGTCGCCAGGGTCAGCTTCGCCGAGTCCGCGCTCAGCGACTTGGCAGGCATCCGCTCCACGATGATCGCCTCGGGCGGGGGAGCATGGCGGTGCGGACACTGTCTGCTTTAACCCGATGAAACACCGCTACGTCGCTGTCGCCCGCGGCCTGCCATCGCCGCTTCCCGAAGTCGTATACGGAAGGCAGTGGGACCAAGGTGCGCCGGGGTCTGGGCCTAGCCGGCTAGCCAAATGACCGTCATACTCTGGCCAGACCTGACGAAGGTGGAGCATCGCCATGCCGACCGTCAACATTCTGGAAGCAAAGACCCAGCTTTCCCGGCTTGTGGAGCGCGTCGAGAGCGGGGCCGAGGCAGAGATCATCATCGCCCGCAACGGTCGCCCCGCCGCCAGACTGGTCCCGCTGGCCACGCGGCCGACGCAGCGGCGCATCGGCATCGCCGCCGGCCAGTTCAAGGTCCCCGAGTCCATCGACCTCGGCAATGCCGAGCTGGATGACCTGTTCGCAGGTGGCCAGAATCCTTGAGATTGTTGCTCGACACCCATGTCGCCCTCTGGGCACTGACCGATGACCCGCGGCTGTCCCAGCGGGCGCGCGTGCTGATCGAGGATCCCGCCAACGATATCCTCGTCAGTGCCGCCAGCGTCTGGGAGATCGCCATCAAACACGCCCTGGGCCGCGGCGACATGCCGATTTCCGGGGAACAGGCACTCGACTGGTTCCGGCAGGCCGGCTACCGGCTACTGCCCATCGCCCCGGAGCACGCTGCCGCCGTCGAGCACCTTCCGGACCATCACCGCGACCCTTTCGACAGACTGCTGGTCTCTCAAGCGCGCGGCGAGCCGCTGCGGCTGCTGACCCATGACCCGCTCGTGCTCCGATACGGCGACGTGGCGATTGCCGTCTGAGTCCGCGTTGCCCGTAAGACGGAACGGGAAAAATAGGGCGCTTGTTGCGTTTGGTGTGCGCAAGATACAAGGGTGGAACGCGACAGCGGTTCCGCCTCTTGGTGGCGGCGCGATAGCGAGGGCCGACCAGTCACAGACCGCGGTATCCGGCCTGTGCGGCGGGCTCGGCGGCAAGGGTATCGCCACCGCCCGACATGGCCCAACCGATTCCGCTCGGTATTCGACGCCCCGGCGCATACGGAGTCCCATGTATCGGCCGGTCGCGCACTCCACCCGGACGCGGATGTCCTGGCCCTGTTCGGGCATCGGCTCAGCGTGGAGGCGCGGGGCTGGGGCCGGACGGGGACTGGGCTGGAACCGAATGCCCAATGGCCGTCGGACGCCTTGCCGGCGGTCGAGGCGCCAGGGTTTCGCGAAGCGGGGCTTCGAAGGGCCCGTGGCCACGCCGGAGCGCGGTAACGAGAGTCACGATCGGGTAGCCGCATGGCTGTTGCTCATGGGCCACGGGGCGCGGGTCGACTTATCCCGTCTCGATTCTCATCAGCCTCAAATCGGTGATCAACTCTCGGGCTGCGCCTACGGCGATCCGGCCAAAATCGGGATGTCGCGGGTTGAGCAGATAGTTCGTCTCGTCAGGGACGACCGCGCTGGGGACGGCGAGCACAGCGGCGGCGAGCCCCGCCGCCCACTCGGTGCCGAGGGTGCGCAGGGTCTCCACGGCCCCAGGGTCTCGCCAGTCGGGGGGGAGCTGCTCGCGATTCAGCCGGGCGATGGTCAGGTCCGCTGGGATCCGTGCCGGAATCATCATGTAGCGCGCACGCAGGGGCTCGTCCTGGACGAGCATTTCCAGCATGGCCAGCGATTGGCTGCCGGCGGTATACACCAGCGACACGCCCTTGCGGTTCCAGCGGCCTCCATAACGTCTGGCGCCCTCCCCGGAAAAGGCGACTTCGGCAAAGCGTGCCGTGACGATCCGCCAGACGGTCGGCATCAGGCGAAGACGCCGTGCTCGATCCGCCCGAGGGTATCCATCACGCCCTCGGCGCCAATGTCCGTATCGAGCAAGCTCAAGGGGGTGATGCCGCCGAGGGAGGCGTTTGCCGATTTGAGCCAGTCCATGGTCGCGTCCAAATCCTCGAAGACCTCCTCGCCGCGTGCGACCACACGGGCCAGCCGGATCAGTCTGGACGACTCCTCGCTGTTGAGCTTGCCTTCGCGCTTGCGACGCGCCAGGGTTCGCTCGGGAATGCCCACGGCGGACGCCAACTCGGCCTGAGTCAGGTGCGTCAGTCCGGTCAGGGCATCCACGGCAGACGCGGGAATGCCGCGGCGAATCACGGCCACCCAGTCGAGCGCCGAGCGGGGGATGGAGGCCAGCACGCGCTGGCCGCCGAGTAAGTCGTCGACCGCGAGGAACGGCGGAGCGGATAGTGCAGCTGCCGGGGGCATGGGTCATCTCCGAAAAAGCCAGATGGCACCAAGTATAGTCAAAAATGGCGGACGCGCGGCCGATCCGCTGCTCCACCTGCCGTGCCAAGGCTATCGCATCGGGTGCACCAAAGGGGCCGCGCTTCTGTTCGACCCGGACGACGGGGCGCGCATCCGCGAGCTGCCGAGCGCCGAGGGGATCGATCCGGACACGGACCCGGCGGCTTGAGACGGGATCGATGATGGAGAGCCGGGAGTCCTTCGACCGCATCCACGACACGAGCCTCAACCTCGCCCCGGCAGGGGAGAACCCGCCGGTGGTGTGGCGGGGCGACTGGGCTAACCTTGGGCGTGCCTCTTCTTGGCGTTCTTGGCGCCTCGGTGTCGGCGCGTCCAGCGAGGTCTAAAGTGGACCCCCCATGTCCGGGACATGGGGCTTCCTTAGCGGTTGCGTTGTGCGTCCGCCTGCGCGAAACCAGGCCAGAGACGGTTGTTCTCGTCCAGTACCAGCAATCCTTGCTCCCGCAGACCTTGCAGGTCGCGTTGTTTGGTCTTGTCGGTGCGTTGAAGATAGAGCGCGCAATACCAGGGCGCGCGGCGCAGGTCCGCCAAGGGGAGGGGACCCCTGGCGGCGAGCACTTGGGCGACGATGGCGTACTGGCGGGTATTGATCCGCTTCTCGTCGTGACGGCGTTTTAGATCGTTCTCGAACAGCAGGATATGCACCAGGCGATTCACCCGGTCGTGCAGGCTGTTGAGGCTGATCAGCATGCCTTCCAGGAAGAAGACCGCGAAGTCGGTGTTGGGATGCGGATCGCCTTTGTCGTGCGCCTTGCGGCAGACGTTGAACAGGGTGAAATAGCGGTCGATCCGGTCGAGGTAGTAGCGCGCCTGGGCAAAGGGGGCGTAGCGGAAGCCTTCGCCTAGCAGCAGGCTGGCCTCCAGCACGCGCCCGACGCGTCCGTTGCCGTCCCGGAAAGGGTGGATCAGCTCGTAATAATAGTGGACCAGGGGCGCGCGGATCAGGACCGGAACCTGAAGATCGACCAGCTCCTGGTGCCAGTGCAGCAGAGCGTCCAGCAGCAGGCGCACGTCGCCGCCGAATTGGGGCGGCTTGTAGCGTCCGCCGTGGGTCTGATCGCCCACCTGAGTGACGATCGTTTTCGGATTGTCCCGCAGCAGACCGGGCTGGTTGTGCGCGTGGGGGATGCCGTCGGTGATGGCCGCATGAACGGACAGGACGAAGGACAGGTCCAGGCGCCAGCTCGGCTCCGCGACGGTCCGGCTCGCGAGATCGTAGGCGGCCTTGATGTTGAGGACGCGCCGCTGCTCGATGTCTTGGACCCCGGACGGATCGATGTCGAGCGCCAGTCGAGTCTCTTCCTCGGAGAGGGTGCCGCCCTCGATACTGTTGGTACCGAACACGCTGGTGGCCACCACCTCCCGCTCCAATTGGCTGGCCACCTGGGACAGCGGCGATCCCTGAAAACGCTGGCGGGCGTCGCTGACGCGTAAGAAGGGGGTCTCCACCGATACGGCGTCGATGCCCACCTGGAAGGCGAACGGGCCGAAGCGCGCGGTCTCGACGATCAGCCTGTGGTTCGCAAGCTCGTGCATCGGCGATCTTGTCTGGAAAAATGTCCTCTGGAAGATGATCGCATATTATTGATTGACAAATGTTCCTAAAGCAGCGGTCGGCATTTATGTCCGAGTAAATGTCCGGCGGTAGACGGTCGCCGCGGGCAGCTGCGCGGAGGCGAGCAGGTCCCCCAGGCAGCAGTTGACGTTGGCCACGCCGAAGTCGGGCTTCCGTTGGAACGGGTTGCGGATGACGTAACCCCTATGTCGTTTTCGCTGCCATTGGCGTGCAGCGGGATGTCGGGCCGCTGGAGCACTAGCAGCCTGTCGGGCTTTCCCAGCCCCGGGCGGCGCAGCCGCCCGGTAGAATAGCGGCACCGCTCCCGAGGACCTGACGCGATGACCCGCTTCCGACCGATCGACCGCGACATCGACTTTCTCCTGCCGCCCTCGGTGCAGGAGTGGCTGCCCGAGGGCCACCTGGCGCGCTACGTCGTCGAGGTCGTCGAAGGGCTGGACTTGAGCGAGCTCGAGCGCGACTACGGCGGGCGGGGCAGCGATCCCTACCACCCCGCCACCCTTCTGGCGCTGCTGATCTACGGCTACGCCACGGGCTGCTTCTCCAGCCGCAAGATCGAACGGGCCACCTACGACTCGCTCGCCTTTCGCTACATCGCCTGCAACCGCCACCCCGACCACACCACGCTGGCCACCTTCCGGCGGCGCTTCGCCGCGCAGTTCGAAGCGGTGTTCGTGCAGGTGCTGCAGGTCGCGCGGGAGAACCGGCTCAGCCGCTTCGGCACCGTGAGCCTCGACGGCACCAAGCTCCACGCCAACGCCAGCCGCCACAGCGCGCTCTCCTACGGCCATGCCGAGACGATCGAGGCGCAGCTGAAGGCCGAAGTCCAAGAGCTGCTGGCATTGGCCGAAGCGGCGGACGGCGCGAACGTGCCCGACGGCATGCGCGTGCCCGAGGAGCTCAAGCGCCGCGAGGACCGCCTGGCGGCCATCGCCGAGGCCAAGGCCAAGATCGAAGCGCGCGCCGCCGAGCGCTTCGCGCGCGAGAGCGCCGACTACGAAGCCAAGCTCGCCGCACGCGCGGCCAAGGCGGCGGCCACGGGCAAGAAACCCGGGGGCAAACCGCCCCTGCCGCCCGTGCCCGGCCCGCGCCCGGAAGATCAGGTCAATCTCACCGACGAAGACTCCCGCATCATGCCGGTGGCCGGCGGCGGCTTCGAGCAGTGCTATAACGCCCAAGCGCTCGTCGACACCGAGACCCTGCTCGTGGTCGTGCCCGACGTCGTGCAGGCGCCCAACGACAAGTGCCAAATCGTTCCGATGCTGGAGAACGTGCAGACGCTGCCCGCGGATCTGGCGTGCCCGCAGCAGTTGCTGGCCGATACCGGTTACTTCAGCGCAGCCAATGTGCAGGCGTGCGAGGCCGCCGGGATCGAGCCCTCGATCGCCGTCGCCCGCGACGCCCACCACCCCCATTGGTCCGAGCGCTTCGACGAGCCGCCCGCCCCGGCGCCCGACGCGACCCCGGTCGAGCGCATGGCCAACCGGCTCAAGAGTCCGGCCGGGCGCGCGGTCTACGCCTTGCGTAAACGAACCGTCGAGCCAGTCTTCGGGATTATCAAATCCGCGATGGGGTTTCGCCAGTTTCTCACCCGCGGTCTGGACAACGTCCGCAACGAATGGCGGCTGGTGTGCCTGGCCTGGAATCTAAAGCGCATGGCCGTATTGCGCCTGCAGTAAGGAAAATACCTCCGAAATCCTCGTCTTATGCCGAAAACCGCGCGAACAGCGTCTCTTTTGCGCAACAAACGGCCTTGCGGGGGACCTCGACGGCCTCGCCGAGGGCCAAGCCCGACAGGCTGCTAGCAGCAGCTTCTGCCGGCGGGCGTACAGGCGCTTGAGGGTCCGATCGAGGGTCTCGAAGCAGGTGCGCTGGGTGAAGACGGCATCGAAGCGGGTCGCCAGGACCGGCGTCCGCGGGGTCTTGCGGCGTGTGTTCGAGCCGGAGCGTTTCGGAGCACCCTCGCCCTCGGCGCCTGCCGCCCCTGGCGCCTTCGGGTCGCCAGCGCGGCGCAGGGGTCCGATTGAAGGATTCGCGGGATGCGCCGCTTGGCACTCGGCCCCCGGTACCGGATCATGGCGCCCGGGCCATCGATTCGGAGAGCGACATGGGCGAAGAGATCAAGGGCCAGTGCTGGCATTGCGGTACCGGGCTTACCCGGTTGGATCTGGGTCGGGAATCGGTCTGCGGGGGCTGCGGCAAGCCGAGCCACTGCTGCCGCAACTGCCGACACTATGCCCCGGGACGGGCTAACGAATGTATGGAGCCCCAGGTGGATCGGGTGATCGACAAGGCACGATCCAACTTCTGCGAGCTGTTCGAGCCGACGCTGAAACCCAGGCCCGGCCAGGCGGTGCCGGACGCGGATGCGGATGCATTGAGGCGCGCCGCGGAGTCGCTGTTCGGTCCCGGCTGACGGCAGCCGATCGTCCACCAGGTTGGCCGATGGCGAGGGCGGACAGTATCGGGCACGGTGCTAAACTTGCTTAATCGGCGCCGAGCACGGTGCGCCGGACCACCCATCGCGACCGCAACGAACCGGACCGCTATGCCCCATGATTCGGCCGTCCCGTCCCGCAGTCCGCGCTCCAATCCTGTCCGGGTGGCCTTTTTGGCGTCTCTGCTGGCTTTGTGCCTGGCACTGTCCGCTGCCTGCACCACGGAGGATGCCGATATGAAGGCGCGCCGCGACGCACTGATTGCGGAAGTGGAGTCGGAAGTAAGCGCCACCGCCGATTCACTGGGGTTCGACCGTCTCAGTCCGGCGGTGCTCGCGGCGCTCCGGGAGGTCCCGCGCCACGCCTTCGTCCCCGCCGAGCATCAGGCACTGGCCTACCGCAATCACCCGCTCCCCATCGGCGGCGGCCAGACCATCTCGCAGCCCTATATCGTCGCCATCATGAGCCAATTGCTCGGCGTGGACCCCGGGGACCGGGTCTTCGAGCTCGGCACCGGCTCCGGGTATCAGGCGGCCGTGTTGGCGGCCATTGGTGTGGATGTCTACACGGTGGAGATAGTCCCGGAGCTTGCGAAGCGGGCGCAACGGACCCTGGCCGGGCTGGGCTACACGGGCGTGCAGGTGCGCGCCGGGGACGGATGGAAAGGCTGGCCGGAGGCCGCCCCTTTCGACGGGATACTCGTCACCGCCGCCGCACCGCGAGTCCCGGAGCCACTGATCGACCAGCTTAAGACGGGCGGGCGCCTGGTGATCCCGGTGGGCGAGCCCTGGGATATCCAGGAGCTTGCGGTCTACGAGAAGGACGCGGCGGGTCGGTTACGGGGGAAGGCGCTGCTGCCGGTGCGCTTCGTGCCGGTGACCGGCGCTCAGGGGCGCTGAGGGACGGCGCTGAGCGATCCGCATTCCCTGGAGGCCTAGGTCTGGAGCCGCTCGCGGCGTTTTTGCAGAGCGCGCGGCGCGGGTCTGGCCCAGTGTCCTGCGAATCGTGCACCCGGGATGCTTTTGACCCGCTATTGGGCCGGGGCAGGCGCTGGCGGCTCGGGTGGGGGAGGCTGCGGCTCGGGCTCGGGCTCGGGCTCGGGCTGCGGCTCGGGCTCCGGGGGCGGCTCGGGTGCGGGTGGCGGACTGGGCTCCATCGGAGACTCGGACGAGGATGCCGACTCGGACGCGGGTGCCGGTTCCGACGCGGATGCCGATTCCGAGGCGGGCGGCGATTCCGGCACGGATTCCGGTTCCGACGAGGACCGAGGCTCCGGGGAGTGCAACGACTCATCGGCGCGCGGCGAGGCCGACGAGGGCTGTAGCTCCGATGCCGGCGGCGCCGCTTCGGGGCGCGACGACTGGTGCTCCCATGTCTGCCCGCCGGGGGTATGGATGGGCGGGACCGATCGGTCCCGGGCTTCGCCTCGGCTCGGGGCGATGGCCGTTCCCGGGTCCTCCGGGTCAGCCGACCGGGTCATCCGCCCAGCGTCCCGGCCACTGCGGTAGCTGGGGCCGCTGTCGGCCTCCCGTTGTTCGCCAGCCGTGGCAGGCGAGCCTCGAGAGCCTTTTCGGGCCGGACCCTGCCAGGCGTCGCCGGAGACCGGTCCTGCCGTGCCCCATGGCTGATCCTGAGGCAGTATCCCCGTCGGGCCCAGGTCCGGCCGGCGATAGCGACGGCTGTCCTGGGCGCCCCGGTCGCGGCGCTCGGCGGCGCCGGTGTCGTCTTGGTCTGCCCAAGAGCCGCCCCGATCCGGGGGAGCCACGCGTGCGGTGCCGTCCTCGCGGGCCGGGCGGTCGCCCCGATCGGGTCGCGCGGGTCCCCCGGTGCCGTCCCGATCGGCCCAGACGCTGCGGCGGTCTCGCGGGCGATGGGCGGTGGAGGGCGGATTGGGGGCGGCGGGCGTCACGGTGTAGACCTGGACCGGCGGCGGTGCGGACGTCCGCACGCGAGTCGGTGCGGCGTTGCGCCGATATCCGGGCCGGGAGCCGCCATAGACGCGCACGGGTACCGCGACCACCGTGGGCCCGCCGATATAGCTTCCCTTCATGTCGAAATATGCGCTGACCGCGGCTGGATTGGCGGTGACGTTCCAGAGCTGGAAGCGGAAGGCGATCCCCCAGCTCCGGGCGCGCAGCCAATACAGGCTGCCGCCTTCAAGCTGCAAATCGACATAGTCTTGCGCGGCCTGTCTGCCGCCGACGGCGCGCACACCTAAACGGCGTAGCCCCGGGGCGGTGCAGTAGGGCTCGGGGCCTCCGGTACGGATGCCGTCGATCTCCTCGATCGTGACCTGGGCCTCGCCGTCTCCGCCGTCGTTCAGGAAATCGGGCCGGTCGACCTGAATGCAGGCCAGGTGCGGCGGTACCCGGCGGATTTGAGCCGGATCCGTCGCGCAACCGGCCAGGGCCGCGCAGAGCGCGGCGACGAGCGGCATGGCCATGGCCAGCGACGAAGCGGAGGTCTTCAAGCGAGACTCCTGTTAGGCGGGAGCGACAGGATATTATTATCCCGTAAACAAGCTGAACCGTGCCTGAACCTGTAAACCTAAATCCGGCAATCGCTCGCGCCAAGGCGCCAAGAAAAACAGAGGGATGTATGCAACATCCAGGCTCCGGACGGGTGAGCCACCCAACGCCGATAACGCTCTGAAAGACCTTGGCGAGCTCGGCGCCATCGCGTGAGAGCCGCTCTTTCCAGGGTTATCGATTATTTGAGTTTTTTCGCGTTCGTTTGCGGCAGAGCTGCTTTTTCCAGGATGAACGTTAGTCGCTTCCGGGCAGTCCCAGGCACAGGTTGGCCGCGGCACGGTCTAGCTTGGCGCGCAGCCGACCCCTGCGGCGTTCCCGGTCGGCACCGTCAGGGAGGGCCTCGGCGAGTGCCAGTGCCCTCTGGATATCGCCGGAGCGATGCTCGTGGTAGCGCGCCAGTGCGGCTTGCGCCTGTGTGTCCCCGGTAGCCGCGAGTCCCTCCCAGATCTCGACCGCGCGGCCCCAGTCCCCGGCCTGCCGGTAGAGTCGGGCAAGATCCGAAAGCCCGGCCGGGTCCAGCTCCCGCCGGCCGGCGGCCAGGATAGCGAGCGCCCGATCCCGGTCGCCTTGGGCAAGGTGTGCGGCGGCGACCGTGCGCACCTCGGCCCCGTGGGCGGTCGGGTCCCGGTAGGCCCGGTCCAGGGCCGGGAGCAGGCAGGCCAGGGTGAGCAGGTCGTCTCGGTTGTGCCTGAGCACCCGGGCGAGCGGTCCCGACTCTCCCCGGCGCAGCCAGCCGAGCCAGGCTGCCGGGGCCAGCGAGCCGGGGAGGTCGTCGGTGCGCCGCACCCCGAGCAACCGCTCTTCGGCAGTGGCCAAGCGGCAGTCCGGCCAGGTATGACCGAAGGCGCGGCGCACCGGGGCCAGCAGGTCCAGGTGCGGGAGCCCGGCCAGGGGATCCGGCCGTCCGGCGAGCCGGAAGCGGGTGGCGAGCAGCGGGGCGTCGAAGGCGCGTCCGTTATAGGTGACGAGCCGGACGGGGGCATCGAGCTCGTGGGCCAGTGCCTCCAGATAGTCTGGCTCGGCATCGAGCCGGGCGAGCAGATATTGGCGCAGAATCCAGCCCTCGCCCTGTGGACGCAGCAGCCCGGCAAGCCAGGCCCAGGTGCCGGTGCCGCCTGCGAGCCCGCTGGTCTCGGTGTCGAGACAGAGCCAGGGTGGGGCACTGCATTGCGCTTGAGCCTGCGAGTCCGCGCCGGACGCGCTCCCGGAGGGTGCGCCGCGTGCATCCGCTCGCCCCGCGACGGTTTCCCACGCCAGCCACTCCAGCTCCGCGGCGACCCCCAAGCGCCCCCGCCCATGCCGCAGCCGCGCGCTCAGACGCCGCTCCAGCATCAGCACGCCGGGGGCGATCGGCTGCGCACCCAGTGCGTCTGCGAGCGCGGACTCGTCCGGCACCCGGGCTGCGCCGGGGCCCGCGCGCCCGGTGCGTGCCCGTTGCAGTCGCTCGGCAAGGGTCGGCCCCACGGCTGCCGCTTGCGGGCCATCCGGCGGATTCGCAGACCCACCAGTGCCGCGTAGCCGGCGCAGTCGGTCAGCGAGCTCCAAGGTCCGGCATCCCGTCGTCTGCCGTCTTCGCGGCGGCTTGGCCGTCGACTGAGATCTCGTCGGTCGCGTCCAGCAGTGCCAGCACCGCCAGCGCCGCCGCCCGCGGCGCCATGGCCCGGGTTTCGTCCCCGGCCAGGATCGGCCCCACGCAGGCCGGGCATCCGCCGGTGCAGTCGCAGTCTGCCACCAGTGCGCGTGCGTCCCGGACCAGGGTTTCCGCGGCGTCGTAGAGCGGCGCGGAGAGCCCGACCCCGCCCGGGTAGTTGTCGTAGAGGAACAAGGTCGGCTCGAAGCGGTCGTCCGCGGCGGGGTCCGCCGGGGCATTGTCCGGTCCGCGGATCTGGCCGCGGCCGTCCGCCCCGGCGACGGCGAACCAGGTCCCCTGGCCGTCGCCGACGGCACGGCCTAAGTCCCGCAGCTCCGCCATGGAGCGCAGGGCGGCCATATGGTGCAGTGCATAGGCGGCCCCCAGGAAGCCCTCGATGGCGAGCTGGCGGTCGGGCAGGGCGGATTCCAGTGCCCGGGGCTCGGCCTGCCACCAAACGGCCGTGGTGTGCATCTCCTGGTCCGGCAGGTCGATGTTGCCGTAGCCCACGTTGTCGTGGCTGTAATAGCGGATCTTTTTGTAGCCCGGGTAGCGGCGCACCAGATGGACCTCGCCATGGGCCAAGGCCCCGGGCGGGTTGGGACCTGGGGCCGTGGGTCGGCCCTCGAAGCGGTCCAGGATCTTGAGCCTGGTGTAGTCGATGGCGTCGGTGTAATAGTCGGCCTGGGTGCGGGTGACGAATGCCTTGCGCCCGTTCCAGTCCAGCCGCTCCACCTGGTAGGGCTGGGCCTGGATCATGTAGATGGCCCCGACATAGAGGGTCGCCGGGGCGCTCGACCAGTCGACCTCGGCGATCACGGTCTGGGCACCGCCGGTGGTCTCGATGACTGTGAAGTTGCCCTCTGCCACCGAGCGCAGGGACACCGCGTTGGCGGGGTAGCTTTCGGCCACCCAGAACCAGCGGTCCCCTTGGCGTTGCAGGACCCCCTCGTCCCGCAGGTAGCCCAACATCTCCGCCAGGTCCTCGGAGCCGAAGACCTCCCCGTCCCGGAAGGGCAGCTCGAAGGCTGCGCAACGCACGTGATCGAGCAGGATCAGGAGCTGGTCCGGGTGGATGCGGGCGTGCTCGGGGGAGGCGCCCAGGAAGACCTCGGGGTGGCGCATCAGGTATTGGTCCAGCGGGTCGCTGGTGGCGACCAGTACGCCTAAGCTCGGGCGCAGCCGACGTCCGGCCCGGCCAAGCCGCTGCCAGGTGGCGGCGACGGTGCCCGGATAGCCGTTCAGGATCGCCACATCCAGGGCACCGATGTCCACCCCCAGCTCCAGCGCGGAGGTGCTCACCACCAGGTCCACCCGGCCTGCGCGCATCGCCTGCTCGGCGGCGCGCCGCTCGCTCGGCAGATAGCCCCCCCGATAGGCGAGCACCCGGGGCGGCCGGCGCGGGTCTTTGTCGAAGACGTCCTTCAAGTATTTGGTGATGACCTCGACCATCAGCCGGGAGCGGGCGAAGCAGATCGTCTTGAGTCCGGCCTTGGCGGCCAGCCGGGCGATGCGGGTGGTCTGGGAGCGGGCCGAGGCGCGGATGCCGAGATCCGGGTTGATCACCGGCGGGTTCCACAGGATCAGATGTCGCTCGCCCTGGGGGGCGCCGCTCTCCAGGATGGCGGTGACCTCTTCCCCGCACAGCCGCCCGGCAAGCTCAGCCGGGTTGGCGATGGTGGCCGAGGTAAACAGAAAGGTGGGCGAGACCCCGTAGAATCGGCAGATGCGCTTCAAGCGCCGAAAGACATTGGCCACGTGGGAGCCAAAGACCCCGCGGTAGCCGTGCACCTCGTCCACCACGACGAAGGCCAGACCCTCGAAGAACTGTGCCCATTTGGTGTGGTGGGGCAGGATCGCCTGGTGGAGCATGTCCGGGTTGCTGAGCACGATGTCGCCGCGGGTGCGCACCGCCTTGCGGGCGTCTCCTGGGGTGTCGCCGTCGAAGGTATAGGCGCGCACCCCTAAATCAGCGGCGCCGTTGAGCTCGATCAGCTCCGCCGATTGGTCCTGGGCCAGTGCCTTGGTGGGAAAGAGATAAAGCGCCTTGGCACCGCGCGCGAGCACCGCATCGAGCACCGGCAGATTGTAGCAAAGGGTCTTGCCGGAGGCGGTCGGGGTGGCCACCGCCAGGTGCCGGCCCGCCCGGGCCAGGTCGAACGCCTGGCGTTGGTGGCTGTATAGGCTTGGGATGCCGCGGGCGCGCAGTGCATCTTTGAGCCTAGGGTCCAGGTCCGGCGGCAGATCCAGACACCGCGCCTGGAGCGCCGGCTGGGTCAGTGCACCGCTGATCCGGCCGGGATAGCGGGTGGCGAGCCGGCGCTGGAGCCCGGCGATCGGCTCCTGGGGGCTGGGTAAGGTAGGGCGCTCTGTCATTTGGGGGGCCGGCGGTTCGAGTCGCCGCGAGTCTAACCCGCGGCGGGCTAAAGAATCGCCGCGCGAAGCGGTTTCCGGGCACTGCTCAGATGTCTTGCTCGGAGATAGGGACGATGCAGGCCATTGCGCATAGCGCGCCGGCAAGGTTGCTCGGTTCCCCGCCCGGCGGCGTTAACCGCGTGCCGCCAGCCATCTATCCAGCGCGTCGAGCCGCTCGGGGGTGCCGATGTCGTGCCAATGGCCCAGGTGGAGCCGTCCGCCAACCTGTCCCCGGTCCATGGCCCGGCGCAGCAGGGGGGCGAGTGGAAATGCGCCCGGCGTGCAGCCGTCGAAGAGCGCCGGACGGTAGATGCCGATGCCGCTGAACGTGTAGCGGGGGAAGCCATCCGATCGCACCCGCCCGTTGTCCAATGCGAAGTCCCCGCTGGGGTGATGGGCCGGGTTTTCCACAAGCACCAGGTGGGCTAGATCGTCCGCGGCCAGGCCCCGGTCCAGATCCGCGAACGGGCAGTCCGTCCAGATGTCCGCATTGATCGCAAGGAACGGTGCGGGACCGAGTAGCGGGAGTGCCTTGAAGATCCCGCCGCCGGTCTCGAGTGCCCGGCCCTCGCCCTCGGGCGAATAGCGGATGGATACCCCGAGGCCCGAGCCGTCCCCCAGGGTCTCCTCGATCTGCTCCCCGAAATGGGCGTGGTTGATCGCCAGCTCCCGTATCCCTGCCGCGGCAAGACGCTCGATGTGATATTGGATCAGGGGCTTGCCGCCGACGCGCAGGAGCGGTTTGGGGGTATGGTCGGTCAGTGGGCGCATACGGTTGCCGCGGCCGGCGGCGAGAATCATGGCGCGCATGGGATCTTGGCTTCTCGCAAGACTGGGGAGTGGCCTCAAACGCCGCTGGGTGCGCTATCGGTTCCGAAGCGATGGCAGGTGGCCGTGCAGGCCGCGGATCGCAACCGGCTGCGGTTCCGCGCCTGGCGGTTGGGCGGTCGCTTACCCCCGCATGGAGTCGAAGAACTCCCCGTTGGTCTTGGTTGCCTTGAGCTTGTCGTGGAGGAACTCCATGGCGGCCAGCTCGTCCATGGGGTGCAGGATCTTGCGCAGTATCCACATCTTCTGGAGCTCGGCGGCAGGCATCAGCAGCTCTTCGCGGCGGGTGCCGGAGCGGTTGATGTTGATGGAGGGGAAGATGCGCTTCTCGGCGATCCGGCGGTCCATGTGGATCTCCATGTTGCCGGTGCCCTTGAACTCCTCGTAGATCACGTCGTCCATACGGGAGCCGGTGTCGACCAGGGCGGTGGCGAGGATGGTCAGACTGCCGCCTTCCTCGACGTTGCGCGCCGCGCCGAAGAAGCGTTTGGGCCGTTGCAGCGCATTGGCGTCCACGCCGCCAGTGAGCACCTTGCCGGAGGAGGGGACCACGGTGTTATAGGCGCGGGCCAGGCGCGTAATGGAATCGAGCAGGATCACGACATCGCGTTTGTGCTCCACTAGCCGCTTGGCCTTTTCGATGACCATCTCGGCGACCTGGACGTGGCGGGTGGCGGGCTCGTCGAAGGTGGATGAGATGACCTCGCCGCGCACCGACCGGGCCATCTCGGTCACCTCTTCCGGGCGCTCGTCGATCAAGAGCACGATCAAGTAGCAGTCCGGGTGGTTGTGTGCGATCGACTGGGCGATGTTCTGAAGCATCATGGTCTTGCCCGCCTTGGGCGGGGAGACGATGAGCCCGCGCTGGCCCTTGCCGATGGGTGCGACCAGATCGATGGTGCGGGCGGTGATGTCTTCGGTGCTGCCGTTGCCGATCTCCAGCCCGAGCCGCTTCTGGGGGAAGAGCGGGGTGAAGTTCTCGAACAGGATCTTCGACTTGGCGTTCTCTGGCCGGTCGAAGTTGATGTCGTTGACCTTTAAGAGCGCAAAGTAGCGCTCGCCGTCCTTGGGCGGGCGGATCTTGCCGGAGATGGTGTCGCCGGTGCGTAGTGCGAAGCGTCGGATCTGGCTCGGGGAGACATAGATGTCGTCGGGGCCGGCCAGATAGGAGGCGTCTGCGGAGCGCAGGAAGCCGAATCCGTCTTGCAGGATCTCCAGCACGCCGTCGCCGTAGATGTCTTCGCCACGCTTGGCCTGGGCCTTCAGGATCGCGAAGATCAGGTCCTGCTTGCGGGAGCGGCCGACGCCCTCGATTTCCATGGACTGTGCCAGCTCGACGAGCTCGGGTACCGGCGTCTTCTTTAATTCGGTTAGGTTCATTGGGGGGTCTTCGTCGGACAGGGGTCAGGGGGGATGCGCGGTGCCCCGCGAGGGATCGGCGTCGCGACTGCGACGGCTCGGGGAAGCCGTGGGACCGGGAGCGGGCGTCCGAGCGGACGCCGCTTGAGCTTCGTCAGGCTTGGTCCCCGGCGGTACCCCGATGCGCTCGGGGCCGGGGACCGGGGTCTTAGAGATTACTGTCGATGAAGGCGGTGAGCTGTGCCTTGGACACTGCCCCCACCTTGGTTGCTTCCACCTCGCCCTGACGGAACAGCATCAGGGTCGGGATGCCTCGAATGCCGTAGCGGGGCGGGGTGGTAGGATTCTCGTCGATATTGAGCTTGGCCACCTTGATCCGGCCAGCATATTCGGTGGCGATCTCGTCCAGGACCGGGGCGATCAGCTTGCAGGGGCTGCACCAGTCGGCCCAGTAATCCACCAGGACGGGCTCGGGCGATTTCAGGACCTCGTCCTCAAAGGAGGCGTCGGTCACATGGACGATGCGATCGCTCACTGAAGTTCTCTCTCGTTCGGGTGTTGGCGTCGGGGATTGATGTGCGGTTGCCGCGGCGTTCGGCCTTGCCCCCCAAGCCTTAAGCGCTCTCCGATGCCCGGTGGCGCATCCGCTTGTTGGGGCATGCCGCGGGGGAGCGGTCGGGTGGTCTAGTCTGGCTACCTGGGTACGCTGAGCCATGATCCGAAGTCTGGGCCCGGCGATCCCGATCCGGCTAGCCATCGTCGAAACTTAAGCTCGGGCAACGGCTTGAAGGGACGGGTTCCGAGGATGGGGCCTAGGGGTCGGGCCAACCGCAAGGGGCGACCTTGGAGCTCGGCGGCGGGCGGGCGAATTGGCGTTGATATAGGCCCTTGGGTAAGATGCTATTTGATCCAAAGCGCAGAGAATTTGCAAGCCTCGCCGCAAACGGGGCAGTCACATCGGGAACCTGGTATTTCAATGGCCGAAACACACCTGACCGCGACCCGCTTCGACAGCTTCGCCCTCGACCCCCGCATCCTCCAGGGACTCGCTGACGCCGGGTTCACGTACTGCACCCCCATCCAGGCGGAGACTCTGCCAATCGCCCTGTCCGGCCAAGACGTTGCCGGCCAGGCACAGACCGGCACGGGCAAGACTGCGGCTTTCCTGCTGGTGATCCTTCAGCGGATGCTGGCCGCGGCGCCGCGTCCCGAGCAGGGGCATGGCCACGGGCACGGACACGCGGAGCCCCGCTCCCAGCCGCGCGCACTGATCGTGGCCCCGACCCGAGAGCTGGCGGTGCAGATCCACAAGGACACCCTGGTGCTCGCCCGGCACACCGGGTTCCGGGTGGGGTTGGTCTTCGGCGGAACCGGCTATCAGCAGCAGCGCGACGACCTGGCCGCCGGGATCGACATCCTGATCGGCACCCCGGGCCGTCTGATCGACTATTTCAAGCAGCATGTCTTTAGCCTCAAGTCGATCGAGGCGGTGGTCCTGGACGAGGCGGACCGCATGTTCGACCTGGGCTTTATCAAGGATATCCGGTTCCTCTTGAAGCGGATGCCGCCCCCGGAAGAGCGCTTGGGGATGCTCTTCTCCGCAACCCTGTCGTACCGGGTGCTGGAGCTTGCCTACGAGCATATGAACCATCCCCGGATGGTCAAGATCGAGTCAGACCGGGTGACCGCGGAGCGGGTGCGCCAATGCTGCTACATGACCGCCAACTCCGAGAAGATCCCGCTCCTGATCGGGCTGGTCCGGGGCTGGGAGGACCCCCGGGTAATGGTCTTCGTCAACACCAAGCGCGAGGCCGACCGGGTCTGGGGCTACCTTCAGGGCAACGGCATCAACACCGCGGTGCTTTCCGGGGACGTACCCCAGAAGAAGCGTCTGTCGCTGCTCAAGCGATTCACCGACGGAGACCTGCCGGTGCTGGTGGGCACCGACGTGGCGGCGCGCGGCCTGCACATCCCCGACGTGACCCATGTGGTCAACTACGACCTCCCCGAAGACGCGGAGGACTATGTACACCGAATCGGGCGCACCGCCCGCGCCGGGGCGGCCGGGGATGCCGTCAGCTTCGTGTGCGAGACCTATGCCTTCTGTCTTCCCGACATCGAGCGATTCATCGGCGCCAAGATCCCGGTGGAGCGCGTGGAGTCGGAGCTATTGGCCCATGTTGACCCGCGCAGCCGGCTGCGCCCGGACCGGGAGGACCGGGAGTATCGTCGGGAGGGCGGGCGGGACGGTCACGGACGGCACGGGTCCCGCGAGGGGTCCCGGGACGATCGTCACGGTCGCGGCGAGCGCCGGCCTGCGGAGCGCCCCGCGCCGGAGCTGCCCCCGGCGGACAGTCCCCGGCCCGACGTTTCCCAGTCCGAGCATCCCGCTGGCGAGCAGCCCGTGGACGAGGCGAAGGTCAGGCGGCCCCGCTCGCGCAGACGCTCGGGGACGACTGCCGCGCCGGCCGAGGGCGTGGAGACCGCGGTCAAGGCCGCGGGCGAGACCCCTGTCGAGGCACAGGCCGCGACCGGCGGGGCGCCCGAGCAGGCAGCATTGACCTCGGCACCGCCACGCCGCCGGACGCGCAAGGCCCCCGCCGCTCGGCTGGAGTCGCCGGCCGCCACCGACGACGAGACGACCGCCGCCGCGTCGGTGCCCGAGGGGTCCGCCCCGGCCGCCGTCGAAGCGGCGGACCCGACCAAGCGGCGCCGTCGGCGCCGTCGGCGCAAGCCGGCGGGCGACGAGTCCGGGGCCGAGCGGTTGACGACGGATGTCCCGGAGACCGAGGCGTCTTGAGCTCCAGAAAGCGCATTTCAGCCGCGGGGCACGCGGTTTAATTGCCCAATCAAGCGAGTCCGGGTAGCAGATCCCCGAAGTGGGCGATGGCCGGAAACCCCTCCGCCGAGCGGCGCGGTGCCGTGGAGTCCGGCTCCAATACAGCCAGCAGATGGGCGAACCCGTAGTCCCGGGCGGCGCGCAGAACGCGCGGACTGTCGTCGACGAACAGCGTGCGCTCGGGGTCGAAGGGCACGATCTCCTGGACGCGTGTCCAGAACCCGGGGTTTTCCTTGGCCAGCCCCAGGTCATGGGCGCTGACGATCCGATCGAACCGGTGAGCGAGCCGGGTTCGGTGCATCTTGAGCCCCAGGGATTTTTGGTGTGCGTTGGTCACCAGCACCCGGCGCTTGCCGCGGCGGGTCAGGGCCTCCAGGAAATCCACCACATGGGGGTGGACTGCAATCAGGTGGTCGATCTCTGCCTTGAGCAGTGCAATGTCAAGCTCGAGCTCCCGGCTCCAGTGGTCTACGCAATACCAGTCGAGCGTTCCCTCGATGTCCCGATAGCGCGGCAGGAGCTCGGCCTTGGCTGATTCCAAGGTGAGACCCCGGGCCTGGGCATAACGCTGCGGCACATGCTCCAGCCAGAAGTGGTTGTCGAAATGCAGATCCAGCAGTGTGCCGTCCATATCGAGGAAGACGGCATCGATCCCGTTCCAGTCGATCATCGTCTCGGGCCTTGTCAGTGTGTTGGTCCGCCCGGTGCACGTCGCGGATCGAAAGCGGGTCGTGCGACCCCGTTAACGCCCCCTGGGGATACCCGGCGGGGGCATCAGCAGAGGAAACCCAGTCCATGCCCGACAATCCCCGCATCCTGGCCCGGCGACTGGTCGCCCAGAGCAGACTGTTCCGGGTGGAGCAGGTGGACCTGGAGTTCGCCAACGGCAGCCAGCGCACCTTCGAGCGCATCCCGGCGGGAGCGGACTCGGTCCTGATCGTCGCCATGCCCGACCCCGGTGGCGTGCTCCTGATCCGCGAATATGGGGCCGGAAGCGAGCGCTACGAGCTTGGGCTTCCTAAGGGGATCGTGGAGCAGGGGGAGGAGCCACTGGCCGCGGCCAACCGGGAGATCCAGGAAGAGCTCGGCTTCGCCGCCCGCCGGCTCGACCCGCTTGGAAGGGTTTCGCTGGTTCCCGGCTATATCGGACACCGCAGCCTCATCGTGCTGGCCCGCGACCTCTACCCGAGCCGACTGCCCGGGGACGAGCCCGAGCCCATCGAGACGGTCCCCTGGCGGCTCGCCGACCTGGATGAGCTGCTTGCGCGCGACGACTTCGACGAGGCGCGCTCCATCGCCGCCCTGTTCCTCGCCCAGCGATTCCTGGCCCGGGAGGGAGAATATTAGCCGTATAGGATTGGCCATCCGCCGGAACCGAGCGTTGCGTGGTGGGGGGCGACCCCACCTGCGCAACGTGCACAGGGTGCGTGCAGACCGTGTGCAAGCGCCGCAGGACCTTGCATCGCCCCGTCGCGGCCGGGGGCCGCTCCTACGCCCGTAGGAGCGGCCTCCGGCCGGGACGAATGTCATCGACGGCTTGGCTGGGATCCTGATCAAGGCCCTTTGGGGGATGGTCATTACTACTTGCGTCGAAGATTTGCCGAAGTGTGTTTGAAACATCGACGACCAAGGCGAAGCCTATGAGGCAAAGTGGGGTCGCGATAGCAACCATGGCTGCCGACTCGACTAAGAGGCCGAGAGGTATCAACGTGAATGGGTATTGAAGGTATGGAGCGAACGATGAGCGCAGGGCTCGCCATCAGGTTCGATTGGGAGCGTCTCGAAGAAGGTCCTCCCGAAGAGAAGTCCTGCTTCGGCCTGCTCCAGGTCCTTTTCGGAAACATCCTGCTGAGCGAGGGCCAAGACGGCTTCGTCGATTGCGTCCGGCGCGGTCCTCTGGTGTCCGGCTACCACCTGGCCGAGTGGATCGCCTGGAACTGGTGGCGACTGACGCGCGAGCCGCGGCCGGATACACCCGCGGCAGATTGGCAGTTTGCGCATTGTCTGGGCACGGTGGGTGCTGGTTACCTGCGGCCCAATATCACGATCTACTCTGATCGGCAGCGGACCCTGCTCATTGCGAAGCCCACCCGACCGCAAGGGTTCAGCGCGTTTCGCTTCACCGCCGACTGGCCGGTGGTCTTGCCCACGACGCAATTCGAGTCGGCCCTTGATCGGCTCATGGCTCAGATTCAAGGCAAGCTGCGAGCCGATCGGGTCGCGCCGACCAACTTCGACCGGATATGGACCGAGGTTCTGGCTGAGCGTGCCGACCCGGACACTGCTTCGCGACGGGAATTGGAGGTAGTCCTCGGGTACGATGCGGACGAGGGCGATGCGGACCAGATCCAGCAATTGCTCGCCGACGCGGGCGCACTCGGGCACGACGCTATCGTCGAGATCTCGGCAGACCATCGGCCGGGTCGCAGCCTTCCCACTGCGGCCGAGGTCAAGTCCTGGGCGGCCGATTTCGGAGCTCACGCGCGACCCGCCGACATTCCCCGCATCACGGGTCTGGATCTTGGCGCACGCTCGACAATGCCCGCCTGGCGATCGGATATCAAGCGGCCCGAGCACTGCGCGAACAGCACAAATTGACACGGGAATCACTTTCCGATCAAAGCTTTGCCAAGCTTTGCGCGGTAACGCACGCGATACTGCAACGAGTGCAGCCCTCTCCATTCGCATTCGCGCTCGACGACGAGCCCCACGGATGGGGACGGATCGTCCACCGTTCGAATTACCTGACGGGGCGCCGATTCGAGCTTTCCCGCTTGCTTGGCGACCGGATTGCCAGCGGACTCGATGAGCAACTGATCCCGGTCACCAGGGCACACACTTACCGGCAAAAGCTCCAGCGCGCATTTGCAGCCGAGCTTCTGTGCCTGATCGAGGCACTGGAGGTATTTCTGGACGGCGATTACTCGGAGCAGGCACGCGAAGACGCCGCTCAGCATTATAATGTCTCCGAGCGGACGGTATCGACTCTGTTGGTCAATAACGGCCGGCTTGAGTGGGGTGCGCTCGATGACGAGGCGGAGGCATTGGGCGTTGCCGCCTGATACAGTGGATCTGACCCACGTACCCCCGATATGAATCTTGAGCGAAAGACCGCGGAATGAGCGAACGGATGTCGGAGTATAAGACCTCGGCTGAGATCGGCGAGATGACCCCTGAGCAGCGTATGGCTTACTTGCTGGAACAGTGGTCCATGTCGCGTCCGACGATCATCGGTGTGATCAAACGCCGTGAAGATGGGGGTTGGTGGATTGAGGAGGTCCGGGATGCGTCGGGGAATAGGCTTGTTTTTCCGATTGCAGATCGTGATCTTTCCTGCCGTGCTGTGCTCATCGTTCGCAGTAGTTCGCGCATTGATCGGGGCAGCTTCCCTCTCAAAGAGGGCCAGATCGCTTCTGCGACCATACAATTGGCCCCGACCGATATCCAAGAGAAACGCCAGAACCCGTTGCTTATCAACGCTCGATTCGACACCGTACGCGCATTGCCGCGGATACCATCGGAAATTGCGAGGCGACTGGAAGACGGCAGCATCGATATCGACGAAACCTTTTTCCGGGCCTATGTTTCGCTCAATGAGCCGCACCTGGTCATGCGCTTTCGCGAGGAGGAGAAGCGAGTCGCCGATCTTGAGGATGTTGCGAGGGAATTACAGGCCAGCATTGCCGAGGTTGCCACCCAGACCGATGCCACAAAAAACGAGCTCTCGGTCCTCGTACAGCAAGTTGACGAGGCAACCGCGGAACGCGACCGAATTCTGGCGGAAATCGAGGCCGACTGTGAAGATGAGCGCCGGGCAGCCGAGGCTGCACTAGTGACGGAAAAGGCAGCGCTGGCAGACGATCTTGCCCTCGCCACCGAACTACAGACAGTAGAGCTAGAGCGACTTCGTGCAGAGCTCGACGCCGCCAGGTTGGCACAGGCCGAGGAGGAGCTGAGACTCATGAATCAGAATGAAAGATTACGCGAGTATGTGCGTGAAAGGGCGGACCGTTTGCTGGCACTGGAGTTTATTTCCCAGGAGCAGTATGCCGAACTACGGGGCACTGATCGTTCGGGGCGTGACGAACGCACCGCGGATTGGCCGACCCTCGCCGACCTCGACGGAGGCTATGCGGGAGTCGTTTCGCACATGCAGAGATACCTGTACGGCAAGAATTGCGTCTACCCGCAGGTGTTGTTGCGCACATTCCATGCCTTGATGCTGACCGGGGACTTCGTGATCCTCGCCGGTCTGTCCGGGTCCGGCAAGACCATGCTGGTCAAGTCCTTCGCCGAGGCCACCGGTAATGTCACACACATTATCCCCGTCAAGCCGAACTGGACCAGCGCCGAGGACCTAACCGGCTATTACAACCCGCTGCAGCGCAGCTACCTGACTACACCCTTCCTCGCTGCGATAATCGCGGCCCAGCGTGACCCTGAGCGGCTCCATATCATTTGTCTTGACGAGATGAATCTCGCACGGGTGGAATATTACTTCGCCGACTTCCTGTCGGCGTTGGAGGAACGCTCCAAGGAACCGACCATTGATCTGTACTCGGACGACGAGGCAGGGCATGTGCGGACCGAGTTCAAACTTTTCGTTGATATCCTGCTTGAGGCCGGGGCCGGCAAAAATATGCAGGGACTTGGCGATTTTCTCAAGCATCGCGAGATCGCGCAGATGCTCAAAGAGCGACTCGGTATCGAAGACGGCGAGTCCATGCTACAGATGCATGCGCGTCTGCGCCGGATGATCGCCGGTGTGCTCACAGTGCCGTCGCAACTGCGCATTCCGTGGAATGTTCGCTTTGTCGGGACCGTGAATATGGACGCAACGACCCATTACCTCTCGCCAAAGGTGCTCGACCGCGCCCATGTGATCCAGTTTCAGAGTCCACTCAATTATTGGAAGCTCGTTGCGGACGAGGTTAAGAGTGATGGTTGTCCGCAAACAGGGGTGCGAATCCCGGCGACTGAGTTCCCGCGGAATGTCTACCCGCCGTTCGATCCAGACGGCAGCGATGAAGTGTCGCGAGTCTTGAGGGGCTGGTCTCAAGATTACTTCAATCCGCTAGGTATCGATGTAGGGATGCGGCTGATTCGCCAGGCGAGTGCTTATCGGGAGCAATGGCTGAGACTGATTTCGCGTGAACAGTCGCAAGACAAGCTGGACTCATTCGTACTCAACCATCTTCTCCGGCAAAAGCTATTGCCGCGCTTTTCCTTTGATAGCAAGCAGCGGGCCAGAGGCGGTAAAGAGACGATTGCCGAAGTGGTTGAGCGCTTTTATAAAGACGTTGCCGAGCGGCTCCCCGAAGGCGGGCTGTTCAGGGCGCGCGCTGAACTGGAATCCCTCATTGAGCGCGCGCAGGCGAATGACGGCATCTTCAACTACTGGTCCTGACCGTGGCACCAGCATCGTGCGAGCTGCGGATTCTGGCCGTTACTTGGGCGGCGCAGGACAGGCCGTTAAGGGTGATCTCAGCCACGTCCAGCATTGCATTGGTCGAGGCTGGCCCCGGCCGTTTTCTCGCGGAGACCTTTGCGTATCCGAAGGTAAGCCCTGGACAGCAGGGTCAGCTTGGTATCCGACCGGAGCAGGATACGGACCAGCCTCCGGTGATTGTGCTTGCGGACGGCACTGAACAACGGCTTGTCCCGGTGACTGGCGACGATGGGCGAACCTGGTGGATCGAAAAGGGGAAGTGGCACAAGGGTTGGCAGTGTCACGAGGCTCCAACCCGTAACCATCCGGGAACGGTACTATTGCAAATTGGTCGGAACGAGGTGACGCTGCGGGTCCTGACTCCGGGTTTTAGCATCGACGAGTTTGACGCCTTGCTGGAGGAGTTCCGCCACGGCCTCTGGCAACTCATCCTCGATGCCAAGAGCCCAACGACTGTCTCCGATCAGCGCGCTGATGGCGGAATCAATGAGGAGTACCTCGCGGCGGTCCGCGATTTTACCCAGCATGCACGGCGTGCGTTTAAACGACCGCACATCGAATTGCGGGAGCGCCAGACGCTCCAGCCTGCCGAGCGGGTACGCCCGACCCCCCGAACTTTTCAGGAGTTAGCGCTGCGCGGTGCACCGCGTTTGGTGACCGGTCGCGGTCATGCGCCCTCGTTCGATACGCCCGAGAACCGGCAATTGCTGGCCATGGCCACGCGATTGGACCGTTCAGTGCGGGCGCTACAGGGGGCGACGGATGCATACGCCCGAGACCTTGATCGCCGTGCGGTGGAGGCCGATGGGCGAGCGGGTGTGCTTGATGGGTGGGTACAAGTCGCTCCGGAACGACTCAGCCAAGAGATGGCCGAGCTGGAAAGCATGAAATGTATCTTGAATGATACCAGGGAAGCGCTTCTTCGTATTGGGCCTTTAACATCTAAGGCGTCAACTATTCGATTCCAGGTGGACGCGCCCAAGCCCAATGACGGCACCATGGAGAGCGCGTTCTGGGCAACCTTGATCATGGTCGATGGACAATGCTCCTCCGACAATGTCGGTATCAGGCTATGGTTTGATGGTATTGCTAATGATACGGTAACAACGTTTTTCCGCCCACGGGCAAAATTTACGCTGCGTGGGTCATTCCACTGTCTTGATCGTGATCGTGGACAAAGCAAACGTCGCTGGTTTAAATATCGGGTAACCGGCCTATCGGAAATAGAGTCAAGTTGGGAACAAAAAATCAAGCGCGGGTTAGAGCATTTGCTGCGCCAAAGAGCTGATTTGGAGAAAAGCGGATGGCGGCGAAAACTTAATGCCAGGGGTTGCCAAGAACAAGAGCGTGATCGGGCGGCAGAGCTGCGTCAGGTTGACCGACTTATCAAGATGCGGGATCACTGGCGTTCCAGGGCTGCGGACCTAAAGAACCTGGCCGACCAGATCGCGCCAGTGCGGCGGCGCGCCCAAACACTCGGTATCGCGACGACCTTAAACCTAGCCTTTACGGGTTCGATGACCTATGTGCAAGATCCAGATTATCGAGGTGCGTTGGCGGCCTTCCGTCGAGCGCTGGCTGCTGCCAATCTCGATGTTAGTCAGTTGGACCGGCTGTTGCGGATGGATGATGTAGGCATCAAGGATCTGCCGCGGGTCTATGAGCGCTGGTGTTTGTTGCGACTTTTGCGCGTACTGACCGAGGAGTTTCGGATGGTCCCGGAGCCGGGATATCGGGACGATCTGCTGGTCCGCCTGGTCGAACAATGGTGCGACAGCAAGACGCTTCGGATTAAGCTGCACAATCCGGATTGGAACTGTTCGGTGCTGTTTGAGTATGAACCCGAGATCAACATCGAAGGAGAGGTTCGCAAGCCGGATTTCGCCCTGACGTTGTTGCCCGGCGACAGCGGGTTGGGCCGCATTCTCGCCGACAACGATGAGCATGTAGGGGATTCGGCGGCATTGCCGTGCCGTGGGTTGATGATGGACGCGAAGTTCCATCAGTTCAAGCCTATTGCATCGGGAGAGCCCGGGGCGGATCTCGCGGACAAGCTAGGCGTGTTACTGGCGAAGGGTTACGATCTTGGCGGACGTTATCGGGTGTTCGTGTTGCATCCGGGGCGGGACCGTCGCTCAACCTCAGAATGGCAACGTTTCTGCCGCTATGGCGGGGGCCACTTTACACCTGCCCCGGAGTCACGGCCCGCCTGGGATCAGTCAGACCCGGATCACCGGATCGGCGCGGTGTTGCTGCGACCCGGCGCGGTTGATCCGCTGGTCCGACTGATCATGATGCACTTGTACTTGAATCTGTTCACTCGCCTGGATCCAGCCGAGCCATTGGCGCCATCGCTGAAGCTCGTGCCGTTCTGTCCCGCGTGCCGCGGCCATGACTTCAAGGAGCCAAGTAAGAAGCCGGGGTCGTCTTTCAGGCAATCTTGCGGCAACGTTCAATGCGGCCATCTGGTCTTCCGCAACCACTGCTGGAACTGCAAGACACCGCATTACAAGACGCAACTATTCAAACTCGGCGCCTATTGGACCTTTCACGACACCTCGGCGCTCGATCCGTACAACATCAAGTGCCCTCATTGTGGGGAGTATGTGATCGACACCGAGCCCGCGGTAAGTGTGGACGACGAGCCCCCGCCTGAATTTCCATCCTGGCCATGATCCATACGCCATGCGTCGATGGGTCAGGGCGGATTATGGATGGCTTCCAGACATTGCCGGGGCTCGGCAGCGTCGATGGGGTTGCCGTCAAGTCTGTGGTCCAGCGGCAGGAAATCCAATGCGGTTTGATATGCCGAGCAATCAGGTAAGGCGAATTATCGGTATTGAGTCGTGCATCGATCTCGGACAGTGGGCTCGATCCGGTTCCGCTGTGGCGGGCGAGTGCGTGAAAAGCCGTTCTGGAGACACGACGCGCGGTCTCAGGTCGCAATGAGATCAAAGACCGGTTGTAAATCGGCGGACTTCGGGATCTGGTGCAGAATCGCCAGTCGGCGCTCCCCCATCTTCGTCTGCCCGAATAGCGTATTCATGATCGGGTTGACAGCCTGCCCCCAGAACAGCTTGCCATGGACCCATCGTGCATATTGCTCGCCGACCGATGCCATACGGGCAACTGCGAGTTGGGCCTGGAACTCGGAAAAGATGCGCTGCGGATCCAGGAGTCGATCCCAGGCGTCGAGAATCTGCTGCACCGCGTTGTCGTCTTGGGCGGTTTCCAGGCTTTGCTCGGAGGCCAATGCCTCTTTGAAACCGACCGCGCGCAAACCGCTCCAGAGCGGGGTGACGACAGCCCAAAGCGTGGCATGTCTGATATATTTCGGCAGCGCCTTTTCGATCATGGCAGCGAACGCCGTCTGACCGCCGGCGACAGCCGCTTGCCGGTGCGGGGGAATAGCGGGCCAGAGCTCCGCCGGGTCGATCATGTAATTTTCAAGGCAGAAGCGGGGCAGGACCATCAGGTTTGACCGTTCCTGCCGGTGTGCAGCGATTGCGGCATCGTCCCATTCGTCGCGATCGACCAGACCAAGCCAGTCGGGCTCCAGCTTCAACAAGTCCAAGAGCTGCCGTTTATTCCCCGCCGGGGCGATCGCCCAACGGCGTTCCCAATCCGGTACGAAGCGTTGTAGCAGAATCCGCCAGGCATTGACGTCGTCGGTGCCTTCGACCAGGAATACGCGCTTTTGTTGGGCACCGACCCGAGTCTCGCGAATTCGCTTGGCGAGCTCCTTGGGACTCATGCCTGTGCTTCCAGCAGAATGCGCTGCCCGAGCGCTTCATAGCGGTTCCAGATATCGGGAAGATGGGAGGTCAGAAACAATTGCCCGTGGCGCTGCTCGACCATCCGTTCCAATTGGGCCAGGAATCCGGGGATCAGGGAAGGGTGCAGGTGCAGGTCCGGCTCGTCGATTAGCACGATTCCGCCGGGAGCGAGCCAGCGGCCGACCATGTAGAGCTGTATCAGCACCTGATGCTCGCCGGCGCTGAGATCGTCCAGACCATGGACCTTGCCAGGGCGTCCGTCGAGCACGACTTGCAGTCGGTTATCGCCCAATACGATCTCGGTCAGGATGCGCTTTCCAGAGAGAAATCCGTTCATGTCGCGAATCATGTCCGAAAAGCGTCCAGGCTCCGCGGCCTTCATCGCCAACAGCGATGACTCTAACTGACCTTCCCACTGCTCGGATGGTCGGTAGGTTGCAAGCCAGCGTTGCCCAAGATCCTCGGGCTTGATCTCGCCGAGACCGCGTCTGGGCTTAACCCAGCGCCGTTCCTCGGCATCCAGGAAAACGAGATTGGCCGAACCGCCCTCGATCGCAGAGACCAGCATCCGGTGTCGGGACTCGGCCCAGCGGTCCAGCGCAAGCCCCTGCGGTTTCCAGACGAGCGTGCGGAGGATGAGCGTGCGGATTAGCGAGCGTCCGTTGTCCGAGCGGGAAACGCGCTCGCCGACACAGGCATGGTCCGGATAGCGCTGCTCCAGATTGTCGACAAAATCCTTGGAGCCATAGACCAGCACCAGCGGCGAGTCGCCGAATCCGGTTTGCTCGATGACGAGCGCAAACCCGCCCCATTGGCGCAGCCATTCCAGGTCGCCGTGACGGGCGGGCACAACCTTGCGGGTGTGCAGCCATTCGCCGAACGCGCCCCACAGTGTGGCGATGGCGCGCAGCATCCAGGACTTGCCGGTACCGTTGGGACCGCTCAATAGCACCCGTGCGGCGATCGCGTCGGTCCAGGAGTCCTTGAGATCGAATACCTGGGTGCCGATCGGTCCGCCGTCTTGCGTGTGGATGGCTCGGATTTTCATAGGAGTGGCCTTGCGGTGTGTCCGCGAAAGGCCGCGATCAAGACAATGCCATCGAAATAGGTGCGCTTAGCCATTGTTGATCGGCGCGTCACGGCGGCGCGTGACCTCGGCTAGGACTTCGTCTTGCGTCAGCGTGGGCATTCCTTTCGCCAGCGCCCGCTCGCGAATCGCCCGCAGACGCTTTCCGGGCTCGGTCGTGGTGGCCGTTCTATCGGGATGCTCGGGGCGAATTCCCTCGACCGCCGACGAGCTGGCAACCGAGACGCGCAACGCGGCGCGCCGCTCCTCTGGATCGCCGAGATAGGGATTGCTTTCGATCAGGCTTTTCGGCATCGGTACGCTCTGTCAGTCGCGGGGGGCAGTCCGAGACATCTTAGCAGTGTGGTCGCCGACCGTGCGCGGTTCTGGCCTGATTGCGGAAAATCTCGATCGATCAATCGCTCGCTGACTTGGCGCTGTCTCGGCCATCGGTGCCTGTCGGCGAGCGTTGCAGCCCCGTCCGGAGGGAGAGACTGGTGGATGGCAGGTCTAGAGTTTGTCCGACCCATCCGGCTGAAGCCTTGACCTCCTGTTCCTTCGTTCACCCCACCAACCCAGACGGCGGGCGCGGCGTCCATCAGCAAGTGGAGAAAACCGGCCTCGACCAAGTGAATCGAGGGCGAGGTATTTGCCACGAGCCGCAGGTCATGCGCGCTCATGTGGCGGCGATGCCGTCGGTGTACTTGCGGGGGCGCCGAGTGGCCCGCTGTTTGAGTTGGGGATTATTAACGTAGGAAAACCCCCGGCTTTGCCGGGGGGACAGTAGAAGTTTGACAGTTCCGGGAGTCCATCGGGGACACTCCGCGACGTGAGCCGCCAAGCACACGTTGTTGGAGAGTCCCGATGGACAAGACTGAAAGCCTAAGCCACTCCAAGTGGGAGTGTAAATATCATGTGGTGTTTATCCCGAAGTGTCGGCGTCGGACGTTGTACGAGCAACTTCGCCGCGACTTGGGGGAGGTGTTCCGGACGCTCGCGGAGCACCGGGAGAGTCGGATCGAAGAAGGGCACCTGATGCGCGATCATGTGCACATGCTGATCGCGATCCCGCCGAAGTACGCGGTCTCGCAGGTGATCGGGTACATCAAGGGCAAGAGCGCGATCCACATTGCGCGAACCTACGCCGAGCGTCGGCGGAACTTCGTGGGCCAGCACTTTTGGGCGCGGGGGTATTTTGTCTCGACGGTGGGCCGCGACGAGGCCCGGATCCGGGACTACATCCGCCGACAAGAGCAGGAGGACCAGCGCATCGAGCAGTTGCGACTGCTCGACTGACCGGCCACCTTTAGGTGGCACCAAACCGTCGGGGCCGCGTTAGCGACCCCGATTAGCCGCTTTGAGCGGCTCACAATCTAAAGCCCCCGGCTTTGCCGGGGGATACTTACTCTTCTGGGGACTAGCCCGGCTAAAGCCTCGGCCTCCTGGCATCGTCGCTCTCCGGAGGTCGAGGCTTTAGCCGGGCGGCAACAAGAGGACCCAAGCCGGGACTAAGCTTGCGCCATACCCCAACGATCAGCGAGTAGGGCCAAGACGATGGTCGAACGGCACCGACCCCCGCACCTGTATAAAGACGACCAGTGGTATCTGCTGAGTGCCGCGACCTTCCGCCGCGCGCCGCTGATCCAGTCAGCGGAGGACAAGTGTCTGGTGCGCGATATCCTCAAGGCCAAGACCCAGCGCTTCCGGATGCGCCTGCGCGCCTGGGTCATACTCGATCAGCATTACCATCTATTGTTCCAGACCCCGCCGGACCAACAACTGAGCCGATTCGTCGCGGAGCTGCACGGCGCCTCGGCACATGCCCTCAATACCCGCGCAGGGGTGCGGGGGCGGGTCGTGTGGGAGAATTATTGGGATACCTGTATCCGCGCGAACGAGGATTGGTGGGCGCGGTTCAACTATGTTCATATGAACCCGGTCAAGCACGGGTATGTGGCACATCCCCGGGATTGGGAATTCTCAAGCTTCGGTTATTATCTGCGGACGCGGGGTGCCGAGTGGCTGGACGATTGTATGAGGAAGGGTGGAGAGATTGCCGGGATCGAGGGCGACGATTTCTAGCTGGTCAGGAGGCCGAGGTTTTAGCCGGAGGCCGAGGCTTTAGCCGGGCTAGCTCTAGTTCAAGCCTCGGCCTCTTGGCATTTCTTAGGGGCTAGCCCGGCTAAAGCCTCGACCTCCTGCTCACCCCACCAACAGCTCCACCACCTGCCCGACCTGCGCAATCCGCTGCGCAGGGTCCGCCATCTCCCGGAAGAACTTTAGCTTATCCCCCCCCTCGAGCTTGTATTCCTTGGGGCGCGACTGAATTAATCGAATCAGCCGTCCGGTATCGATCTTGGGCTCTGCCCCGAACAACACCCGCCCGCCAGCGGGCCCGGCCTCGATCTTCTTAATCCCGAACGGTTGGACCTTGAGCTTCAGCTCGGTAATGCCGATCAGATTCTTGGCCTGGTCCGGCAAGAGCCCGAAGCGGTCGATCATCTCAACTTGCAGCTCTTTGAGCCCATCCAGATCGGGGGCGCTCGCGATGCGCTTGTACATGACGAGCCGGGTATGCACGTCCGGCAGATAATCGGACGGCAAGAGCGCCGGTAGACCTAGATCGATCTCCGCCCCGTGATCCAGCGGCCGGTCCAGCTCCGGGGTGCGCCCGGATTTCAATGCCTGGACCGCACGCTCCAATAGATCCATATAGAGACTGAAACCGACCTCCTGGATCTGCCCGGATTGCTCGTCGCCTAAGAGCTCTCCGGCGCCGCGGATCTCCAGGTCATGGGTGGCGAGGGTAAAGCCTGCGCCCAAGTCCTCCATGGACTCGATGGCCTCGAGCCGCTTCTTGGCGTCCTCGGTCATGCTCTTGGGGGGCGGCGTGATCAGATAGGCATAGGCGCGATGGTGCGAGCGCCCGACCCGTCCGCGCAATTGGTGGAGCTGGGCGAGCCCCAGCTTGTCGGCGCGGTTGATGACGATGGTATTGGCGCTGGGTACGTCGATGCCGCTCTCGATGATGGTGGTGCAGACCAGCACATTGAAGCGCTGGTGATAGAAGTCGCGCATGATGCGCTCCAGATCGCGCTCGCGCAGTTGACCGTGGGCGATCTCGATACGCGCCTCCGGAATTAAGGCGGCGAGTGCGGCGGCCTGCTTCTCGATGGTCTCCACCTCGTTGTGCAGGAAATAGACCTGGCCGCCGCGTTTGAGCTCGCGCTGGACTGCTTCCTGGATCAGCGCATCGTTCCAGGGGCTCACAAAGGTCTTGATCGGGTGACGCTCGACCGGCGGGGTGGCGATGATGGAGAGATCGCGCATCCCGGACATCGCCATATTGAGCGTCCTGGGGATCGGCGTGGCGGTGAGGGTCAGCACATCGACCTCGGCGCGCAGTGCCTTCAATTGCTCTTTGTGGCGCACCCCGAAGCGGTGCTCCTCGTCGATGATGGCAAGCCCCAGATTCTTGAACTTGACCGAGGGCTGGAGGAGCTTGTGGGTGCCGACCAGGATGTCCACGGTGCCCTGGGCCAACCCCTCCAGGATCGCCTTTTGCTCCTTGGGTGTGCGAAAGCGCGATAGGCTCTCGATCTTGACCGGCCAGTCGGCGAAGCGGTCCGAGAAGTTCTCGTAGTGCTGCTGGGCGAGGAGTGTGGTGGGTACCAGCACCGCTACCTGGCGCCCGCCGTTGACGGCGACGAAGGCTGCGCGCATGGCGACCTCGGTCTTGCCGAATCCCACGTCGCCGCAGACCACCCGGTCCATCGGCTTGGGGTCGGCCATGTCGGCGAGCACCGACTCGATGGTGCGCTGCTGGTCGGGGGTCTCCTCGAAGGCGAAGGCGGCGGCGAAGGCGGCATAGTCGTCGCCGGTCGCCGGGAATGCATAGCCCTCGCGGGCGGCGCGCCTGGCGTAGATGTCCAGCAGCTCCGCGGCCACGTCGCGGGCCTTCTCGGCGGCCTTGCGGCGGATCTTGTCCCACTGGTCGCCGCCCAAGCGGTGCAGGGGGGCGGTCTCGGGGGAGGCGCCGGTGTAGCGGGAGATCAGATGCAGCGAGCTGACCGGGACATAGAGCTTGTCCTTGTTGGCGTATTCGAGGGTGAGAAACTCGCCGGTCATGCCCCCGACGTCGAGGGTTACCAGACCCAGGTAGCGGCCGACGCCGTGGTCCTCGTGGACCACCGGGGCGCCCTCGGTGAGCTCCGTGAGGTTGCGGACGATCGACTCGCTATCGCGCTCGCGGGCGCGGCGGCGGCGCTCCTGGCGCACCCGCTCGCCGTAGAGCTGGGTCTCGGTGACGATGGCGAGATTCAAGTCCTCGAGCAGCAGGCCCTGCTCCAGGGGGGCGACCGTGAGTCCGACCGGATCTTTGCCTTTCAGGAAGGCCGCCCAGCCCTCGACCTGGCGTGGGCGGATGCCGAATCCGTGCAGATGGTCGTTGAGCATCTCGCGCCGGCCCAAGCCCTCGGCAACGAACAGCACCCGCCGGCCGGGTTCCGCGATCAGGTCCTGGATGGCCTGGGCCGGGTGCGCGGCGCGCGCCTGGATGGCCAGCGGAGGGAGCGCACGGGTGGCGAAGTTATGGGCGGACGTATAGCCGCGTTTGCGCTCTTCCAGCTCAGAGCGCTGATAGAGGACCCCGGAGAGTCCATTGAGCCTGCCGGCCAGCTCGTCTGCGGGCAAATAGATCCGCGCGGGGGGCAAGAGCGGTCGCTCCACGTCGTGGCGGCGCTGCTCGTAGCGGGCGGCAACCGACTCGATAAAGTCCGCGGCGCGCTCCCGGCTGTGCAGGGACTCCAGTGCCAGGACCGACCCGGGCAGGTAGTCGAAGAGTGTCGCGGTCTGCTCGAAGAAGAGCGGCAGATAGTATTCCAGTCCGCCCGGGGTCCGGCCTTCCGAGACTTCCCGATAGATCAGGCTGGCCTTGGGGTCGCCCTCGAAGACCGACCGGTAGCGCTGGCGGAAGCCCGAGATCGCCTCCTCGCTCAACGGAAACTCGCGCGCAGGGAGCACCCGTACCCGGGTGAGTCGCTCGCGGGTGCGTTGGGTGTCTGGGTCGAAGCTGCGGATGGTGTCGACCTCTTCGTCCAGGAGGTCGATGCGCAGCGGATCGAAGCTGCCCATGGGGAAGACGTCCAGGAGCGATCCGCGCACGGCAAACTCGCCATGGCCCATGACCTGGGAGACGCAGGAATAGCCGGCGCGCTCCAGCCGTCGGCGGGTGGCGTCCAGGTCGAGCCGATCGCCGACCGCCAAGACCAGGGAATGTCCGTCCACATAGTCCCGGGGGGGGAGCCGCTGCATCAGGGTGGCGACCGGGGCGACCAGGACGCCGCGTTTCAGGTCCGGCAGTCGGTGCAGGGTCAGCAGGCGCTCCGAGACCAGCTCTGGCAGGGGCGAGAAGACGTCGTAAGGCAGGGTCTCCCAGTCCGGGAAGACCAGCAGCGGCACCTCGTCCCCGGCCAGGAAAAACCGCAGCTCCGCGCGCAGGTTGGCGGCGGCCTGCACGTCGTCCGCCAGGGCCAGCACCAGGCCCGGGTGGGTGCGCGCCGCGCCTGCGATAGCGAGCGCCGCACCGGCGCCCTGGAGCCGGCCCCAGAGCAGACGCTCGCCGGGGCGGGAGGGTAGGGGCGGTGCAAGGGGCGAATGCAGGTCGGGGGTCGATGGGGCTGCGGGGCTCATGGGTCTCGGGTCGAGGGGTTATACCGCGGGGCTTTGGATTCTCGCACAGGCCTCGGGCGGGTGCAGGGAGTGCGGTTGCGAGCTGCCGTTCCGAGGCAGTGTACGGTGGTCCGTCTCCAAGACCGCGGCGGGCCGGGGCCAGTGCGCGACACGGACAGGATTCGCAGGATATCGCCAGGATGCCTGGTCCGTCGCCGTCTTCGCTACACTGCGCGCACGGCAATCGCATTCCGGCGAGTCAGTTTATGCCTACCGCCCTCCTGTCTCTGCTGCTCCTCTGGGCCGCGCTGCCGGCCGCGGCGGGGCCCGCCGTCCCGGACGCACTGGTGCCCTGGGTGCCCTGGGTGCTGCACCCGCTCGACCGGCGCGCCTGTCCGGTGGCCTCGGCCCTGTCCCCGGACGGCTCCGATGCGGCGGATGCGGCCCGGGTGTGCGCCTGGCCCGGTCGGCTCGATCTGGCGCTTAGCCCCGTGGGCGGGACCTTCTCGCAGGTCTGGCAGGTCTATGCGGATTCCTGGGTGCCCTTGCCTGGAGACCGGGATGCCTGGCCTCAGGATGTGCGCGATGGCGACCAGCCATTGCCGAGCGTGCTCCGTGCCGGGGTGCCGTCGGTCAAGCTGTCCCCCGGGCGCCATGCGATCGGCGGCCGGTTCGAGTGGCAGGGCCTCCCGGACGGACTCACGGTGCCCGCCGAAATCGGGCTGCTCTCGCTGACCCTCGATGGGGTGCCGGTACCCGTCCCACGGGTGGATCGGGGTGGGCGGCTGTGGTTGGGCGAAGGCGGCGACCCGGCCCCGGCCCAGGAGGGGGACAGGCTCGGCTTGACGGTCTACCGCCGGATCGACGACGACCTCCCCCTGCGGGCGACGACGCGTCTTGAGCTTGCCGTGTCCGGACGGGCGCGCCAGATGCACATCGGATCGGCCCTGCTTCCCGGTGGGCTGCCGCTGCGAATCCAGAGCCCATTGCCCGCCCGTCTCGACCCGGACGGCGGACTGTGGGTCCAGGCGCGTCCCGGCAACTGGGTGGTGGAGCTGGCGGCGCAGCACCCAGGGTCTGTGTCCGAGCTGAAGCGCCCGGCCCGCGAAGACCCTTGGCCCGAATACGAGATCTGGTCCTTCGCCGCGCGCCCCGACCTGCGCCAGGTGGAGCTTGGGGGTGTCCCGCCGGTGGACCCGCGTCAGACCGGGGTGCCCGCGGACTGGCTGGGACTCCCGGCCTATCGGCTGGGCCCAGGGGAGACCCTGAAGCTCGCTGTGCTGCGCCGCGGCAACCCGGACCCGGGTCCGGACCGCCTGGCCCTGGAGCGGGACCTGTGGCTGGACCTGGCGGGCGGGGGCTACAGCGTGCGCGACCGCATCGCCGGTCAGCTCACCCGCAGCTGGCGCCTGGAGGCGACTGCGCCCCTGGATCTGGGCCAGGTGCGGGTGGACGGCGAGCCGCGCCTGATCACCCGGCTGAAGGACGCCGATGCGCCCGGGGTTGAGGTGCGCCGCGGGCGGCTGGACCTGGCGGCGGACAGCCGTCTGGCGGGCCCGGCAGCCGGCGAGCCGCGGCTGGTCCCGGCCTCCGGTTGGGATGTGCCTTTCGACTCCATTCGCACACGGCTCTATCTGCCCCCGGGCTGGGACCTGCTGGCGGTCTCCGGGACCGACAACCTGCCGGACAGTTGGCTCGCCCGCTGGACCCTGCTCGATCTATTCCTGGTCCTGATCCTGGCGCTCGGCGTCGGGCGGCTGTGGGGCGCGTCCTGGGGGCTGCTGGCCCTGGCGGCCCTGGTGCTCACGTGGCGGGTCCCAGGCGCGCCGCACCTGATCTGGCTGCACCTCCTGGTCGCCTCGGCCCTGTTGCGGCTCCTGCCCGGGGACCCGGCGGGGACGGGGGCTCTGCGACTGCGCGCCGCCGTGCGCTGGTATTACCGCCTGAGCCTGGTGGCCCTGCTCCTGGTGGGGCTGCCCTTCCTGGTGGGTCAGGTCCGCCAGGGACTCTATCCCCACCTGGAGCGTCCCTGGGTCGGCCTGAGCGGGAACGGGAGCGGGGGCATCGTGCGCGCCCTGGATCGGGGGGACTTGGACTCGGCGGTCGCCCCCAGCGTCCTGCCCGGCCTGGCCCCGAGTCCGGAGCCGCAGGCGCCGCCGTTCGCCGAGGCCGAGCCGGATGGTTTGCAGTCCGAAGATGCGAGCGCCGGCCGCTCGGCTGCACCGCCCGTCGCCCCGGCCCCGTCCCTGGACGAGCCGGACCCGGACGCGCGGGTGCAGAGCGGGTCAGGGATCCCGGACTGGAGCTGGCGCGCGATCGTGCTGGCCTGGAACGGGTCCATGGAGGCGGGGGACTCTGCCCGGCTGTGGCTGTTGTCCCCGCTCTGGCACCTGATATGGTCGCTGCTTGGCGCGGCGCTGTCGGTGCTGCTTGGTCTGCGCATGGCAGGACTCCTGGGCCGACCGGCAGCCCCGCCGCCCGAGCGCCCGGCGCTCCCGGCCTCCGGGCTGAGTCCAAGCGAGGACTTCGAGTCGCGATTGTCCCTCTCCCTGATCCTGGCCTTCGGCGTCGGGTTTGTCCTGTCTGTCGTTGTTCCGTCCGGGCCAGCCGCAGCGGCGGATCTGCCGCCCCCCGAGCTGCTGCAAGACCTGCAAGCGCGGCTGCTTGCGCCACCGGATTGCCTTCCGGATTGCGTGGACCTGGGAAGCCTGTCCCTGGATGCGGGACCCAGGTCCTTGCGCCTGGTCCTGACCCTGGACGCCGCCGTCCCGGTGGCAGCCCCGGTGCCGGGCGGCCCGGGCAGTTGGCTGCCCACGGATCTGACCCTGGACGGGGCGCCCCTGGACGGGTTGCGGCGCGACGGGCAGGATCGGCTGCTGGTGCCCCTGACCCCTGGCCGGCACCGTTTGGAGCTGGGCGGACCGCTGCCGGATCGCACCCAGGTAGAGATCCCCTTTCCGCTACGGCCTCGGCAGGTCAGCGTCCGGGTCGACGGCTGGAGCCTCGATGGCCTGGACGCAGCCGGGCACCCGGGGGCACAGGTGCGTCTGGTGCGCGTCGCCGGTCCCGGGGGCGAGAGTCAGGCACCGCTCTCCCAAGGGGCGCTCCCGCCGCTGCTCCAGGTGGAGCGAACCCTGAGGCTGGGCATCGACTGGCGGGCGGAGACCCGGGTGCGCCGGCTCTCGCCGGCGGAGTTTCCGGTGGCCCTGGCGGTGCCCCTGCTCCCGGGGGAGTCGGTACAGACCCCGGGCGTGCGGGTGCAGGACGGCGGTTTGTTGGTCAGTCTGGCCCCCGGGGAGACCGAGACCGGCTGGCAGTCCACCCTGGAGCCCCAGTCCGCACTGCGTCTCTCGGCCGGGGCCGATCCGCGCATCGGCGAGACCTGGTCGCTCGATCTCAGCCCCCGCTGGCACCTGCACTGGAGCGGCATCGCCCCGGTTGCGCAGCGCTCGGAGTCCGACCGCTGGCTGCCTACCTGGCGACCGCTGCCCGGGGAGTCTCTGGAGCTTTCGGTCTCCCGCCCGGCGGCGGTACCCGGGCGCACCCTGATCCTGGACCGGGTGGACTTCACCGTCGTCCCCGGCCGGCGGGTATTGGACGCCAGCCTGGCCCTGACACTGCGCGGTACCCAGGGCGGGACCCATGCGATCGGACTGCCCCCGGGGGCGGTGCCTACCCTGTTCCGGGTAGACGGACGGGAGCTGCCGCTGCCCGGGACCGGGGCCTCGGGCCTGGACTCGCCCCTTCAGGTGCCGCTGGCTCCAGGGACCCAGTCCGTGTCGATCCAGTGGCGGGAGCCCCGGGGGATCGGGCCGATTCTCAGGCCCGCCACGCCTGACCTGGGCAGTCCCGCGGTGAATCTGGATCTGGCGGTGCAGATGCCGGAGAACCGCTGGGTGCTGTTCGTCCAGGGGCCGCGGATCGGGCCGGTCGTGCTCTTCTGGGGGGTCCTGGCGGTCCTGGCGGTCCTCGCCCTGGCACTGGGTCAGGTACGGTGGGTGCCGCTCAATGCCTGGGATTGGCTCCTGCTCGGCATCGGGCTCGCCCTGGCGCAGTCCTGGGTCCTGGTCCTGGTGGCGGGCTGGCTGCTCGCCCTGGGGCTGCGCCGGCGGCTCGCCGCACAGGCCCCCCGCTGGCGCTACAACCTGATTCAGGTCGCACTCGCGCTGCTCACCCTGGGCGCACTTGCGGCCCTGGTGGGTGCGGTCTCGCAGGGGCTCCTGGGCGCACCGGAGATGCAGATTATGGGGAATGGCTCTCAGGGGCAGTGGCTGCGCTGGTACCAGGACCGGGGCGGACCCGAGCTGCCCCAGGTGACGGCGATCTCGGTGCCGATGTGGGTCTACCGGGGGCTCATGCTCGCCTGGGCGCTGTGGCTCGCCTATCGTCTGCTCGACTGGCTGCGCTGGGGCTGGGAGGGATATTCCCAGCCCGTCCTATGGCGGGGGGCCGAGGCCGCGTCTGCGAGCGCTATCGGGGTGGACGGTCGGTCGGCGGATTGAGCCTGAGGGTCCATATCCTGGAGGCGATAATAGGCACAGGTTCTCCGGCCGCCGGTGCGAATCTCGGCGGCGCGCCTTCCGATGTGCGCATTCGAGGGTTATCTTGGCGTTTTTCGCGTACTCGCTGTCGAATTCAGGATGATCCAAGTGCCCATCTCCGCGCCTAACGCCCGCTGTCTGCCCGACTACCGCGGCGGGTGCATCGTCAACCTGATGGCGTCCATCATCCAGGCGCGCGGGGGGCGGGCCGAGCACCCGTCCCTGACCCTGGTGCCGCCTCGCGAGCTGGCTCGGGCCACTCATCTGGTCCTGCTGGTGATCGACGGGTTGGGGGACGATTGGCTCATGCGGCGCTCCCCGGACGGTCTGCTCAGCCGTCACCGGCTGGGGTCCATCGACTCGGTCTTTCCGTCCACGACCGCCACGGCCATCACGACCTATCTCACCGGGGACGCACCGCTGCTCCACGGGCTCACCGGCTGGTACACCTGGATGGGGGAGCTGGGCGCGGTGATAACGGTTCTGCCCGGGACCCCGCGCTATGGCGGGGTGCCCTACCGCAAGTCCGGGATCGACCCGGTGCGGCTCTTCGGACATCGCCCGGTCTTCGACCGCATCTCCACGCGCTCCCTGGTCGTTACCCCTAACCGAATTGCCCGCTCCGACTTTAACCAGTCGCACTGCGGCGCCGCTCAGATCCTGGCCTACGACGGGCTTGCAGACATGTTCCGGCAAATGGCCCGGGCACTGCGCCGGGACCGGGTGCCCAAGTATCTCTATGCCTACTGGCCGGACCTGGACTCCATCGGCCACGACAAAGGCATGGAAAGCCCGGAGGCGGCCGTCCATCTGCGCCAGATCGAGCAGGCGCTGACCGACTTCCTGGTGGCTGCCGCGGGCACAGATACCCTGATCCTGGTGTGTGCAGACCACGGGCAGCTGGATACGGCCCCGGACGATCTGATCGATCTGGCCCTGCATCCGGCGCTTGAAGCCTGTCTAGCGCTGCCGCTGTGCGGCGAGCCCAGGGCCGCCTTCGCCTATCTGCGCTGCGGCCGGGAGTCGGCCTTCCTGGACTATTGCCGCGGACCGCTCGCCGGGTTGGTGGAGATAGTCCCCAGCCGGGAGACGAGGGACTCGGGCTGGTTCGGCCTGGGCCCGGCGCACCCCCGTTTCGACGAGCGCATCGGCGACTATTGCATCCTTCCCACTGGCAATCGGATCGTCCGCCAGTGGCTGCCGTTCGAGGAGCGCCGGTACCTGATCGGCCAGCATGGGGGCCTGAGCCGCTCGGAGATGCGGGTGCCGCTGTGTCTGCTGCGGGCCTGACGCTGCCAATTTTCAAAGTTTCTGCACGCCTGGCTGTGGGACTATGAACGGTTTCCGGCGAACCGCCAGTCCGGTCGCGCCGGGCCGGGTCCGCAATCTGGAGAGTCATCGTTCATGTACCCGAGATCGTTCGGCACGCTCGCCTTGTCCCTGGCGCTTTGGTGTCTGGCCGCTTGCGAGAAGGTGCCGCCCAAGCCCCCGGAGATGCCGTCTCCCGAGGTCGAAGTGGTGACCGCCCAGTCGCAGACCCTCCCGCTGACCAGGGATCTGGTCGGTCGTCTGGCCGCGACCCGGGTCGCCCAGGTGCGGGCGCGCGTTGCGGGCGTGATCCTGAGCCGCGTCTATACGGAGGGAACGGACGTGAAGGCCGGGGATGTGCTGTTCCAGATCGACCCGGCCCAGCTCGAGGCCAAGCTCCACGCGGCTGAGGCAGGACTGGCCAAGGCGCAAGCCGACGCCGCCAACGCGGCACTCACCGCCCGCCGCTACGAGGAGCTGCGGGGCAAGCGCACACTCTCCCAGCAGGACCTGGACACAGCACAGGCCAACGAGCGCACCACTGCGGCGGCGGTCCAACAGGCCAAGGCGACGTTGGAGGGCGCCCGGCTGGACTTGAGCTACGCTCGGGTGACAGCCCCCATCGCCGGGCGCGCCGGGCGGGCGCTGGTCACCGAGGGTGCGCTGGTGGGTCAGGGGGAGACGACCCCGCTCACCGCCATCGAGCAGATCGATCCCATCTATGTCAACTTCAGCCAGACCGTGGCCGAGCTGGAGTCCCTGGAGCGGGCCGCGGCCCGGGATGCCAAGTCCCCGCCCAAGGTGGAGCTGATCCTTCCCAGCGGTACCCCCTATCCGGAAACGGGAACCATCGACTTCTCCGATCTCTCGGTGGACCCGGGCACCGGCTCGCTTTCGATGCGCGCGGTCCTGCCCAACCCCAGGCGCCATCTGCTCCCCGGGATGTTCGTCAACCTGAGACTGACCCTGGGGCAGATGGACGACGCCTTTCTGCTGCCCCAGGCGGCCGTATCCCGCGACGCCAAGGGGGCATTCGTCTTCGTGGTGGACCAGGACGGCAAGGTCGAGCAGCGCCGGGTCGAGACCTTCGGCATGACTCGGGACTCCTGGATACTCGCCGGGGAGCTCAAGGACGGAGACCGGGTGATCGTCTCCGGTATCCAGAAGGTCAAGCCGGGGGCGGCCGCCCGGGTGGCGACCCCGGGTGCCAAGGGCGGCGCCACGGCCGCCGCGCCCTCGGGCAGACCGGGGGCCTGACATGCCACGCTTCTTTATCGACCGGCCGATCTTCGCCTGGGTCCTGGCCATCCTGATCACATTGGCCGGCACCGCGGCCATCTTCAGACTGCCAGTCTCCGCCTATCCGCCCATTGCGCCACCTCAGGTGAGTATCAGTGCCAGCTATCCGGGCGCGAGCGCAGAGGTCGTGGAGAAGACCGTCACCTCGGTGATCGAGCAGCAGCTCACCGGGGTCGACAATCTCATCTATTTCGACTCCACGTCCCGCTCCAACGGGACCATGCAGATCACGCTCACCTTCTTGAACGGCACCGACCCGGACATCGCACAGGTCCAGGTCCAGAACCGGCTCAGCGTCGCCCAGCCGCGGCTGCCGCAGGAGGTGGTCAATAACGGCATCACGGTCGCCAAGGCCAATAACGACTTCCTGATGGTGGTGGCGCTCAAATCCACCGACCCGGGCCTCGACACCTATGCGCTCAATCACCTGATCGCATCCCAGGTCCTGGACCCCATCCGGCGACTGCCCGGGGTGGGCGGGGCCACCCAGTTCGGCTCCGGCTATGCCATGCGCATCTGGCTGGACCCGGACAAGCTCCGGGGCTATGACCTCAGTGCCTCCGATGCCCTGAATGCGGTGCGCGCACAGAATATCCAGGTGGCCGCCGGTGCGGTGGGCTCCGAGCCTGCACTGCCCGGCCAGGGGTTCACCGCGTCGGTGAGTGCCGCCAGCCGATTTACCAGCGTCGACGAGTTCGGCGACATCATCCTGCGCACCAGCGAGGACGGGAGCACGGTGCGCCTGAAGGATGTCGCGCGCATCGGGCTGGGTGCCGAGTCTTACGGTCATAACGTGCATCTGAATGCGGAGCCCATCGCCGGATTCGCGATCCAGCTCGCCCCGGAAGCCAATGCGCTGGAGGTGGCCGATTCGGTCCGGCAGAAGATGGACCAGCTGGTGCCCTATTTCCCGGCCGGCGTGACCTGGATCACCCCCTACGACAGCACCCAGTTCGTCGAGATCTCCATCCGGGAGGTGGTCATCACGCTCGCTGAGGCGGTGGTCCTGGTCTTTCTGGTCATGCTGCTCTTTCTGCAGAACCTGCGGGCGACGCTCATTCCGACCCTGGTGGTGCCTGTGGCACTCACCAGCGCGTTCGCCGGCATGTATCTGGCGGGATTCTCGATCAATGTGCTCTCGCTCTTCGCGCTGGTGCTCGCCATTGGACTGGTGGTCGACGACGCCATCGTGGTGGTGGAGAACGTCGAGCGCATCATGACCGAGGAGGGACTGTCGCCCCGCGATGCCGCACGCAAGGCGATGGACCAGATCACCGGGGCGGTCATCGCCATGACCCTGGTCCTGGCCGCGGTCTTCATCCCCATGGCCCTGGTGAGCGGGAGCGTGGGGGCCATCTATCGGCAGTTCTCGCTGACCATTGCCATCTCCATGGGCATCTCTGCCCTGATGGCCTTAAGCTTTACCCCGGCGCTGTGCGCCACCATCCTGAAACCCCCGGGCCACCACCCCAATTGGCTGCTGCGCGGATTCAATCGCGCCTATGGCTGGCTCGCGCGCACCTATCTGGCCCGGGTCGGCAAGGCGATCCGACACACCCCGCGCTGGATGGTCGTCTTCGTCGTGCTGGCGGTCCTGGCCGGATATCTCTTCACCCGGCTGCCCACCAGCTTCCTGCCGGAGGAGGATCAGGGCTATGTCTTCGCCATTATCCAACTGCCCCCAGGGGCCAGTATGGAGCGCACGGGCAAGGTCCTGCGCGAGATGGAGACCATCCTCGGCGGACTGCCGGAGGTGGACCGGGTGCTCGATGTCGCCGGATTCAGCTTTTTGGGGCAGGGCGAGAATGTCGGTATGGGCTTCATCCGGCTCAAAGACTGGAGTCTGCGCACCCGGGCGGATCAATCCGTGGCCGCTTTCATCCCCAAGGCCAACGGTGCGCTTCAGTCCATCAAGGGCGCGCGCATCTTCGTCATCAACATGCCCACCGTGCGGGGCTTGGGACGCTTCGGCGGGTTCGATTTCCGGCTCGAAGACCGCGCCGGGCTCGGTCACGACAAGCTCATCGAGGCCCGCAACGCGCTCTTGGGTGCCGCGGCCAAGGAGCCGGTCCTGGCCGGTGTGCGGCCCAATCAGCTCGAAGACGCACCCCAGGTTCAGCTTAACGTGGACCGGGTCCAGGCGCAGTCCATGGGCCTCAAGCTCGACGACATCTACGATGCCATCCAGCTCATGCTGGCGCCGGTCTACGCCAACGACTTCAACTACCAGGGTCGGGTCCTCAAGGTCTTGCTGCAAGCCGACGCTGAGTTCCGCAGCCGCCCGGAGGATCTAAACCGCTATTACATCCCCAGCAGCCGGGGCGGTCCGGACGACATGGTGCCATTGAGCTCCGTGGTCGGCACCAGCTGGGGCATCGCATCCCCTGCCATCGATCACTACAACGGCTATGGCGCGGTCCAGATCAGCGGCGGTGCAGCCCCGGGCCACAGCTCCGGCGAGGCCATGGATGCCATGGAGCGCCTGGTCGCCCAAGTTGCGCCACAGGGGATCGGCTACGAATGGTCCGGTGCCTCGCTCCAGGAGATCATCTCTGGCCAGCAGGCCCCGGTCCTGTTTGCGCTCTCGCTCCTGGTGGTCTTTCTGGCGCTCGCCGCACTCTACGAAAGCTGGTCGGTCCCGGTGGCGGTCATGCTGGTGGTGCCCTTGGGTGTGCTGGGGGCCTTGAGCTTCACTTGGCTGCGGGGTTTGGAGAACGATGTCTATTTCAAGGTGGGGCTTATTGCAGTCATCGGACTCTCCGCCAAGAACGCCATCCTGATCATCGAGTTTGCCAACACTGCCAGGCAATCCGGAATGGGGCTCCTGGCCGCCACCCTGGAGGCCAGCCGACTGCGCTTCCGTCCCATCCTCATGACATCGATCGCATTCATCCTGGGCGTTATGCCGCTGGCGCTCTCCACCGGCGCCGGGGCTAACAGCCGGCACGCCATCGGCACCGGTGTCATGGGCGGTATGGTCGGCGCCACCCTGCTCGGCGTGCTCTTCGTGCCGGTGTTCTTCGTGGCCGTGCGGCGGCTCCTGGGAGACAAGACCGACGGCACAGAGGCCCCGAAGCCCGAGATAGCCCCAGACCCTTAGGCTGCACCGCGAGCACCGAGCGCCCGCACCCCGCGTCCCGCGCCTCGTAGGGTGCGCCGTGCGCACCGAGCCAAACCACCGGCCCAGCGGTCTATCGACCCACACCCCGACACCAAGGCGGCTCACCGTAATCGCAAGCGTCGTCGCCGATCTCGGCCCTACCCCAATCGTCCGCATAAACCCCGAGTCCGACCCAACGGTGAAACGTGGACCAAGGCCAATCCCGCGCCGCCCCGACCAGCCCATGCCTCACCGGATTCCAATGGACATAATCGAAATGCCGGGCGTAATCGTCGTCGTCGGCAATCGCGTGCTCCCAGAACCGCCGCTGCCACAGATTCGACTCCCGGCGCCTGAGACGCGAGTCCGAAGGCGGTCGCAGATCCGGTAGATCGACGGCCTGGGAGGTCAGACGTTTCATCATGGACCAGCGCCGGCCATAGTCGCAATCGCACTCGGGCAGGGTCCAGATGCAATGCAGATGATCGGGCATCAGCACCCAGGCATCGATGCAAAACGGATAATCCCGCCGGGTCTCGATCGTCGCCGCCCGCAGCGCGGCCCGTACCCGCTCGTCCGTCAGCACAGCCGCCCGGCGGTCATAAAGCGCCAGGGTAAAGAAGTAACAACCTCCGGGGATGCGCACGCGGCGATATTCCGACATGGGCCGTATTCCATATTATTCGATGTAAGAACTGATAGCGCGTCCCTCGCGCCAATCGTAGGGTGCGCCGTGCGCACCATGGCCTCGCGTCCGGCCCGCAAGATCGCGGCTGGGCTCGGTGCGCGCGGCGCACCCTACGCGCCCCCGAGCGTGTCGCGCCCGTGCGCCGTTGCAGGCCAATCGCCGGAGCGCCCATGCCCGAATCCCCGCTGTTCGCCAAGAGCTACGACCTGCTGCACTGGCTGATCCCGGTCGCGATCGGCTTCCCACGCAGCCATCGTTTCGTGCTCAGCGAGCGTATCCAGCGCCAGGCGCTGGACTTCCACGAGACCCTGATCGCCGCCGCCAAGTCGCAGGCTCCGACCCCGGACCTGCACCGCGCCGACCTCGCACTGGAGCGGCTGCGCTTCGAGCTGCGCCTGGCCCACGACCTGGGCCTCCTCGGCCATGGCCAATACCGCCATGCCGCGGAGCTGCTAGCGGAGGTCGGCCGCTTGCTCGGTGCCTGGATCAAGACCGACAATGCCAGGCGGCGGGCAGGGGAAAATTGACGGCCCCCTCCGCTCGGGCCGGACCGCACGCGCCGCGTTCTTGTCGGGGCGCTTACCGTAACAGGAACAACCCGAACAACTGGAACAACAACCTGGGTTTTCGGTTGGTGCGAGTCTCCATCGCTTGTTTCACGGAGCTGAATTGCACACGCCAGAAGCTCCCGCCGCTTACGCGCGGCGGGACGGGCAACAAGCCAGCTAGGTCCGTCCCGGGTCGCGTCCGCCGCAAGGCGGCCGGCCGAATAGTCGAACAGTCCCGCGTCCTGTCCGAGCCTGGCATGGGCACGGCGCGGGGCGCCTTAACAACGACGCAAGCGCGGATTCGGGGGAGAAAGACCGTGATATGGAGACTCGGATGGCCGCCAAGCCCGCCGTCGCGGTGGTTTATCCTGTGCGTCGCAGTCCTGTTGAACCTGCTCGCGCTCGCGGTGCTCGTCAGGATCGGATTCCATGTCCTGGACTGCTGCGAGGACCCATGGTTCGATCGCTACCTCGCGGTCGCGCTCGCGGCGATGACCGGCACTGCCGCCTTGGGGGTCTGGGCCGTCAAGCACGCCTTCGCGGGCCGCGGCGCGCTTGGCAATCCCTCGGACATGGCGGTAGCGCCGCCCGGAATGCTCGACGCCAAGCGGCTCGCCGACGACTATCTCGCGGTCCAGCACACCGTCGCTCAAGACCTGTCGATCAGCGGGCTTTTTGGCTACCACTGCGGGGACAAAGGCCGCGGCCAGGTGCAGTTGGCCGCCGTTTATGTGCCGCTGGACGTGGCCGAGGTGGACGCGGACCAGATCAACGACCCCGAGTTCCGGCGCCTGAGTTTCCGGCGCGAGACCGCGCTTGCCGTGCCCATGGTCAAGGCACTGGCCGACGGGATCGAGAAGGCTCCGGGAGGTCTGCGGGCCGTATTGGTCGGGGAGGCCGGCAGCGGCAAGTCATCCGCGGTCGGCGACCTGATCCACCGTTGTCGGCAGCCGGAGTCGGGCGCGGATTGGCCACGGGACTGGCCCGATGCGCTGCGCCGCCGCACCGTGGTGCGCTTCGATCTGCGCCAGCTCGGCGTCTGGCGCGAGGACCCGCCGACCGGGGATGGGCCGACCGAGCCATTCTGGCGAGCGCTCAGCGATGACCTGTGTCGGCAACTGGGCAAGCGCGAGCGCACACTGACTCGCGACCGCCCGGACGTGTTGGCTGCCGTCGATGGGCTGCGCGACCGGCTTAAGGGGGGCGGTCTGCTGCTGCTCGACGGTCTCGACGAAGTGCTCGATCCGGAGCAACGCAAGCGCGTGCGGGACTTGGTCCTCGCACTCGTCGACGAGCTTGGCAGTCAGTGCGCGCTGCTGGTCACCGCCCGGCCCTATGTCTATCCGGACGCGGCACTGGAGGGCTTTGCGGTCTGGCGGCTCCAGCCGTTAACGGTTGGCGCGCCCGGCGAACCCAGTCAGGCCCAAGAGCTGGCGGACAAATGGCATCGCGCGCTCGGCGAGGATGAGGCTGGCTCGCGCGCACTGATTGCCGACTTGGCGAGCGAGCCGGCGCGTGCCGATCTGGCCACCCGGCCACTGTTGTTGACCCTGCTGATCGCACTGAGCCTCGCGCGTCGCGGTCACTCTCAACCCTTGCCGACCGATCGTGCCGGGCTCTTGGAAGCGGCCACGACGCTCTTCGTGCAGCGCTGGCGCGAGCGGATCGAGCACCCCGGCCCCGACCAGATCGAGCCGGACATGCGTATCGCGCTGACTCGAGAACGGTTGCGCGAGGTCTTGCAGCGTCTCTCGTTGGAGGCCCAGGAGGGGCGTCGGGACGGGGCACCGATGGCCGGGGGTGACCGCGGCGATGTGCAGATCGAGATCTTGAAGAGCCAGTTCCTGGGTGCGCTGGCCTCCGTGCTCCCCGCCGAGCTCCCGAACCATCGGGTCCATGCCGTGGGGCGGTACATCTTGGAGCGTGCCGCGCTCCTGTTCGCGCGCGGCGGCACCGGCCTCACGGCCCGTTACGGCTATGTACATCGCCAGTTCCAGGAGTATCTGGCCGCCTGCGAGCTGGTCGCACCCCATCCCCCAAACCGGGCGACCCGCCGACGCCAAGCTTGGAGGAAGCGCTCGGGCAAGGATTGCGGGCGAATCCGGGCGCCTGGCGCGAGCTGGCGCGGTTCGCTGTCGTGCGGCTCGCCCGCCCGCCGGATGGGGAAGAGCGGGTCACGAACGCGGCGGGGGCGATCGGCCTGGTGCGCGCCTTGCTCGACGGTGCGGCAGACCCCGAGCTGGATGACCGGCGCTATCAGGTCGCGCTCGCCGCCGGGCTCGCATTGGAAGATCTGCAAGCGGCACTGGCTAAGGCGACCCTGACCGCTCATCAGCGACGCGATCTGGCCGAGGCGAAACAGCGCCTCTACGACTGGTTTCGGCGCTTGATCGACGACCCCGCCCCGGCCCCGCTGACGCGTTTGGAGCTGGGCCGACTCGTCGGCCGGCAGGGCGACCCCAGGCCCGGAATCGTGCCTGCTGGCTGGACTTCGGACGAGACGAGGCCGTTCGCTCTCGACCCGGGACGCGACTTCGACTGGGTAGCGATTTCGACGAAGGAACGCTTCAAGCCCGGCAGCGACCCCGGCGACCCGGATGCCTACAACGACGAGAAGGGCGGGGAGGAGGTCGAGCTACCGGCCTTCGAGATCGCCCGCTATCCCGTCACTCAGTCCCAGTTCTCGGCCTTCGTGCGGGCCGGCGGCTATGGCGAGCCCGGTGCGACCAGCCCTCCGGCCTGGTGGCGCTTCTCGGACGAGGCGCAAGATTGGTGGCACGGCGGCAATCCGGGACTCGATCAGGCACTCGAGGACCCGGACTTCCCAGAAGACCAGAAAGGTCCTTACCGGCAATGGGTCGAGCAGCGCGGCTCGCAGGCCCGTCGCGGGCCCTGGTTCCAGGATGACCCGCGCTATAGGGACTGGGTGCTGCCCAACCATCCGGTTATCGGAGTGAGCTGGTTCGAGGCCATGGCCTTCTGCGGCTGGCTGACGGAGGACCTGCGTCGCCGCCGCCTGCTCGGCGACGATCAAGCGATCTGCCTGCCCACCGAGATTCAATGGGAGCGTGCCGCACGCGGCACCGAGCGCCGTCGCTGGCCCTGGGGCAACGACTGGCAGGAGGGCGCGGCCAATACCGAGGAGGCCGGTCTTCAAGCGACCAGTGCGGTCGGACTCTTTCCTGCCGACTCCCCGGAGCGTCTGCGCGACATGGCCGGCAACGTCTGGGAATGGACCGCAACCCGCTGGGGACCCCTGATCGGCAAACCGACCTATCGCTGGCCATTGGACCCAAAGGACGACCGCGATGCATCGACCGGGGCGGACCTGCGTATCACCCGAGGCGGTTCCTGGTATAACACGCCGCGTTCTTGTCGGGGCGCTTCCCGTAGCAGGCACCTCCCGCTCAACTGGAACGACCTCCTGGGTTTTCGGTTGGTGCGAGTCTCCCTGGCTCATTCTGTTTCCTGATTTCTGTTTTCTGTTCTCCGGTCTTTCTGTCGCGTGCGCCGCGCGCACCCAAGCCTCACCGCATCTGCACCGGCATCGCCCTGTCGGCCGGAACGACGACAAGGCCGCATCGGCGGACCGACATGGCTAGACGCTTCGCCGAGCTCTATCCCCGCATCTGCGACTTCGAGAACCTGTGGCACGCCTACCGGGCCGCGGTGCGCGGCAAGCGCGCCAAGACCGAGGTGGCCCGCTTCGAGTTTCATGTGGAAGAGCGGCTATTGGATCTGGAGCGCGCGCTGAAGGCCAAGACCTATCGCCCCGGCGCCTACCGGTCCTTCTATATTCGCGATCCCAAGCGTCGTCTGATCTCGGCCGCGCCCTTTCGCGATCGGGTGGTCCATCACGCCTTGTGCCGGGTCATCGAGCCGGTCTTCGAGGCCACCTTTATCGACGACAGCTGCGCGAACCGTGTCGGCCGCGGCACCCACGCGGCGCTGGACCGCGCGCAAGACTTCGCCCGGCGCTATCGCTATTGCCTGCAATGCGACGTACGCGAGTTTTTCCCGAGCATCGACCACGCAATCCTGCGCGGTATCCTGGCGCGCAAGCTGGCCTGCGAGGATACGCTCGGGCTCTGCGATGCCATCCTGGCCAGCGGCGCCGGGGTGCTGGAGCGCGAATATACCCAAGTGTATTTCCCTGGAGACGATCTGTTCGCCGCCGCCCGGCCGCGCGGACTGCCGATCGGCAATCTCACCAGCCAATTCTGGGCCAACTGTTATCTCAACGAGCTCGACCAGCTCGTCAAACGGGAGCTGCGCTGCCCAGCCTACCTGCGTTATGTCGATGATTTTTTGCTCTTCGCCGACGACAAGCCGAGCCTGTGGGCCTGGAGGTCGGCGATTCGCGAGCGGCTTGCGGCATTGCGCCTGACGTTGCACGAGGCTTCGAGCACTGTCTATCCCGTCTCGACCGGCATTGCGTTTCTGGGCTTTCGGCTTTACCCGGGTCACCGGCGCCTGAAGCGTCGCAACGGGGTCATGTTCGGGCGCCGACTGGCGCGGACCGCCCGCGCCTGTGCCCGCGGCGAGCTCGCTCTGAAAGCGGTCTGGGACTGTTATCTCGGCTGGGAGGCGCATGCCGCCCATGGGGATACGCGCGGGTTGCGGGCTGCGCTGCTCGGCGCCGCCGCGGTTGCCCATTCTCCGAGCGATCCTTGCGGTTTTCCGGACCGGCCCGCAACGCCTATAATCGCCGCATATTAGCGATCCTCTATATACCCAGGAGATTTCGATGCCCACTTACGACTACCGCTGCGACGCCAACGGCAAGGTCCTGGAGGTCAGCCACCGCATGAGCGAGAGCCTGGCCACCTGGGGCGAGCTGTGCGCCCGCGCGGGTGCGGACGCCGGAGACACGCCGGCGGACGCCCCTGTCCATCGTCTGGCGACCGGCGGCAACATCATCTCCAGCCTGAGCCGCGGCAGCAGCTCGGCACCCGCGCCGGCCTGCGCCAATGCGGGGTCCTGCTGCAACGGCGGGTTTTGCGGGATGAACGGCTAGAGCGGCGAGTCAGCGGATACCTGGACCCGTCCGGGCTCCGTCCGCGAATCGCGACGGGCTGTTCGATTGCGCGGGGGCACCCCGCGCAACCGTCGCAAACTGCCGATCGAGGCTTTAGCCGGTCCGGGGCTCGGATAGGGCAGGGATCGCCCGGCTAAAGCCTCGGCATCCAATCTACGCTCGACGTCGGCGCTGCGTCCGGAGCGACGTTCGACACATTCCAGCTCCGCGACTTGACCCAGCGCGGTTGCGCGGCGGAGGCGCTGCGGCTAATGTCCGGCGTTTTCCACGGGCGTGCGCGGCGAGCGCGAGCGGACAAGATGAGCGAGACGGCGGAGCTACTGAGCGGAGACGAGGCGATCGCGCTGGGTGCGCTGCACGCCGGGGTGCGGCTCGGGACCGGGTACCCCGGGACCCCCTCGACGGAGATCCTGGAGACCTTCGACCGGTTGGGCGGGCGGGCCCAGTGGTCGCCGAACGAAAAGGTCGCGTTAGAGGTCGCGCTCGGTGCGGCCTTCGCCGGGGCGCGCGCCCTGTGCACCATGAAACACGTCGGGCTCAACGTCGCCGCCGACCCGCTCTTTACCGCCGCCTACACCGACCTGGCGGGCGGGCTCGTGGTGGTGTCCGCCGACGACCCCGGCATGGCCTCCAGCCAGAACGAGCAGGACAACCGCCACTACGCGCGGGCGGCGGGTCTGCCCATGCTCGAGCCGCTCGACTCCCAGCAGGCCTACGACTTCGCGCGGCTCGCCTTCGCGCTCTCCGAGCGCTGGCGCATCCCCGTGCTCCTGCGCGTCACCACCCGCGTGTGCCACGCCAAGACCGTCGTGCGCGCCCGCCCGGGCGACGCCGGCCTCCCCGCCCCGGGCTTCGCGCGCGACCTCCCGGCGCGGGTCATGATCCCCGCCTACGCCAAACCCGCGCACCGTCGGCTGCGCGGCAAGCTCGCCGACATCGCCGCCTGGAACGACGCGGAAGGTCCCAACCGGCTCTTCGAGCCCGAGGGCGACGCCCCGGTCGGCTCCCGTCCCGCGCTCGGCCTCGTCGCCAGCGGCATCGCCGCCGCGCACGCCCGCGAGGCCGCGCCGAACGCCCGGCTATTGGCCCTCGGACTGACCTACCCGCTGCCCCTGGAGACCCTGCGCGCCTTCGCCGAGAGCGTCGAGCGCTTGGTCGTCCTCGAAGAAGGCGACCCCCTCCTGGTCGAGGGCCTGCGCGCCGCCGGCATTGCGGCCGAGGGCAAACCCGAGAGCTACCGCTTCGGCGAGCTCGACGTCGCGCGCGTGCGCCGCATCCTCGCCGGCGATACCTCCCCCGAGCCCGTGCCGCCCAAGGGCAAACCCCCCGAGCTCTGCCAAGGCTGCTCCCACCGCACCGTCTTCGAGACCCTGCGCGATCTGGGCTGCATCGTCGCCGGCGACATCGGCTGCTACACCCTGGGCGTCCTGCCGCCGTTCTCCGCCATGGACACCTGCGTCTGCATGGGCGCCAGCATCGGCGTCGGACTCGGCCTGCGCCACGTCCTGCCCGAAGACCAGGCCCGGCGCGTCGTCTCCGTCATCGGCGACTCCACCTTCGTGCACTCCGGACTCACCGGCTTGGCCGAGCTGGTCTACAACCCCCCGCCGAGCGGCCATGTCGTCTTGATCCTCGATAACGGCACCACCGCCATGACCGGCCAGCAAGAGCACCCCGGCACCGGGCGCACCCTCGGCCACCAGGCCACCGGGCGCATCCGCTTCGAAGACCTGGGCCGCGCCATGGGCGTGCAGAACGTCCATGTCCTCTCCAGCGAAGACGGCACCCTCGCGGGCCTCCTGAGCGAGCTCCTCGCCCGTCGCGAGACCTCGCTCGTCGTCGCCCGCCAGCCGTGCGTCCTGGCCGCCCCCAAAATCCGCTTCTACGAGCAAGCGGCGGCCGAGCGCCGCGACGCCTGCCCGTCCGCCGTCGTCGACGATTGAGAGCCCTCGAATGAACCAAGTCGCCAACATCGTCATCGCCGGACTCGGCGGCCAAGGCGTCCTCAAGGCCTCCGACATCCTCGCCGACGCCGCCTTCCGCGCCGGCTACGACGTCAAAAAAAGCGAGCTCCACGGCATGAGCCAACGCGGCGGCTCGGTCGCCAGCGACGTGCGCTTCGGCGCGCGCGTCTGGAGCCCCATGGTCCCCGCCGGCGAGGCCGATGCCTTAGTCGTCATCGAAGACAGCCAGATCGCCGTCAACCGCGGCGTCCTCAAACCCGACGGGCGCGTCATCGGCCCCGACCTGATCCCCCCCGGCGCGCTCAAGACCAAAAAGAGCCTCAACGTCGCCCTCCTGGGCGCGCTCTCGGCGCACCTGGAGATCCCCCGGGAACACTGGCTCGCCGCCCTGCACGCCCACCTTGCCCCCAAGCTGCACGCGCTCAACGAGCAAGCCTTCGCCATAGGCCGCGCGGCGGCCGAGGCCGCCGCAGACTAACGCCATCCGACGAGGGCCACCCCATGCAGACCGAGCTGTGGAACGACGCCGCCGGGGGCTTCCACCCCGTGAGCAGCCCCGACTTCCTGCCCGCGGCGCGACTGAAAGAAGTCCAGCTGCGGCGCCTGCGCGCCGTGGTCGCGCGCGCCTACTTAAACGTCCCCCTGTTCCGCGAGCGCCTGCAGGCGCGCGACCTGACCCCCGAGGCGATCGAAACCCTCGCCGACATCGCCCGGCTGCCCTTCACCGTCAAAACCGACCTGCGCGACACCTACCCCTACGGACTCTTTGCGAGCCCCATGGGCGACATCGTGCGCCTGCACGCCTCCTCCGGCACCACCGGCAAACCCATCGTGGTGGCCTACACCCGCGAGGACGTGGACGTGTGGGCCGAAGTCATGGCGCGCACCTTCGCCGCCTGCGGCCTGCACCGCGGCGACATCCTGCAGAACGCCTTCGGCTACGGACTCTTCACCGGGGGCTTGGGCGCCCACTACGGGGCCGAGGCCTTAGGCGCCACCGTGGTGCCCGTCTCCGGGGGCAACACCGACCGCCAGATCATGCTCCTGCGCGACTTCGCCGTCACCGCGCTGTGCTGCACCCCGAGCTACTTCGTGCATCTCATCGAGCGCGCCCGGGAGTTGGGGGTGGACCTCAAGGAGCTGCCGCTGCGAGTCGGCGTGTTCGGCGCCGAGCCCTGGTCGGACGCCATGCGCAGCCACATCGAGACCAACGCCGGGGTGCACGCCTACGACATCTACGGGCTCTCCGAGATCGTCGGCCCCGGGGTGGCCTCCGAATGCGCGGCCCAGGCCGGACTGCACGTCTTCGAGGACCACTTCTACCCCGAGATTATCGACCCCGAGAGCGGCGAGCCCCTGCCCGACGGCGAAGAGGGCGAGCTGGTGCTGACCACCTTAAGCAAAAAAGCCATGCCGATGATCCGCTACCGCACCCGCGACATCACCCGCATCGTCCCCGAGCCCTGCGCCTGCGGTCGCACGCTCCGGCGCATCCGGCGCATCGGCCGGCGCTCCGACGATATGATCATTATCCGCGGGGTCAACGTCTTCCCCTCCCAGGTCGAGGCCGCCCTGCTGGCGGTGGAAGGGACGCTGCCGCACTACCGCATCGAGCTCACCCGCAGCCACGGACTCGACCAAATGGCGGTCGACGTCGAGGTCACCGCCGAGGTCTTCAGCGACCGCATCGGCGCGCTGGAGGCCGTGCGCGCGCGCCTCGCCCAGGCCATCGAGCGCATCTGCGGCATCCGCGTGGAGCTGCGCCTGGTCGAGCCCCACACCCTCGAGCGCAGCGAAGGCAAGGCCAAGCGCGTGCTCGACCGGCGCGCGCTCTGATCCGCAACCGCCCCGCGCACCCAGGCATCGAAGGCAATCCCCATGAAGCTGCACCAGTTGTCCCTGTTCCTCGAAAACCGCCCCGGGCGCCTCGGCGCCCCCCTGGAGGCGATCGCCGCCGAGGGCATCAACCTGCTCACCCTCTCGCTCGCCGACACCGCACAGTTCGGCATCCTGCGACTCATCGTCAAGGACTGGGAGCGCGCACGCACCGTCCTGGAACGCGCCGGTTGGGTGGTCAATGTCACCGAGGTGGTCGCCGTCGACCTGCTCGACCGCCCCGGCGGATTGGCCGGCGCGCTTAAGGTCCTGGAAGGGGCGGGCGTAAACATCGAATACATGTACGCCTTTTCGCTGCGCCGCGGAGACCGGGCGGTGCTGCTGTTCCGCTTCGAGGACCCGGACCACGCCATCGATGTCCTGGAGGCCGCGGGGCTGCATGTGGTGGAGGCCGAGGAGCTCTTCAGTCACGTCCCCTAAGACCGAGGGGGAATAAACGAGCGCCAACGTGCGCAACTAAGAACATGTCCGCCGCGCGCCGTGTCCGAGACATTCAACTCGTTTGCTTCGTTTGCATGCGTTGGCGCTCGTTTGCGCACAAAATTATCTCTTGAGGTCAGATACCGATGCCGACCCCCGGCTTCCAAATCGAGAACCGCGTCTGGGATGCCGCCGAAACCCTGCCGCGCGAGGAGCTTCAGTCGCTCCAGATCGAGCGTCTGCGCGATCTGGTCGAGCGGGTCTCCCAAGTCCATTTCTATCGCGATTATTTTACCCTGCACGATATCGCGCGCCGCAGCATCCGCACACTGGACGATGTCAGACGGCTGCCGTTCACGACCAAGGACGACCTGCGCCGCCATCACCCGCTCGGCTTTCTTGCAGTCCCGCGCAAAGACCTGGCACGCATCCATGGCTCATCGGGCACCACCGGCAAGCCTACCTTCGTTGCCTATACTGCCCGGGATCTGGAGACCTGGTCGAATCTGTGCGCCCGGTTCCTGGTGGCCGGCGGATTAAGGCCCGAGCATACGGTCCAGATCGCCTTCGGCTATGGGCTGTTCACCGGAGGATTCGGCCTGCATTACGGGGTGGAGCGGGTCGGGGCGGCGATCGCCCCGGTGGCCTCCGGCAATACCAGACGCCAGATCGACATCATTCATGACCTTCATCCCGAGGTCCTGGTCTGCACCCCGAGCTATGCATTGACCATCGCCGATTACGCCCGGGACCTCGGTTTGGACCCGCGCTCTCTGCCGCTGCGCTTCGGTCATTTCGGCGGCGAGCCCTGGACCGAGGACATGCGCAGGGAAATCGAGGAGCAGCTCGATATACTCGCATTCAATAATTACGGACTCTCGGAGGTCATAGGCCCAGGGGTCAGCGGCGAGTGCGCAGCCCGCAACGGCATGCACTTCCAGGAGGACCACTTCCTGGTGGAGTGCATCGACCCGGAGACCCTGGAGCCGGTTCCCGAGGGAGAGCCCGGGGAGCTGGTCATTACCAGCCTGACCCGGGAGGCCATGCCGCTCATTCGCTACCGCACCCGAGACATTGCCCGGGTCTACCGTGAGCCATGCCCTTGCGGGCGCAATACCATGCGCATGAGCCGGGTCACCGGGCGCAGCGACGACATGCTCATCATCCGCGGGGTCAACGTCTTCCCGTCCCAGATCGAGGAGGCATTGCTGCGGGTGGAGGGAACCACGCCCCACTACCTGATCGAGGTCGCCCGCCCCGGGACACTGGATCAGGTGACGGTCAAGGTGGAGATCCGCGCCGAGCTCTTCTCCGACCGCATGGACCGCATGCAGGCCCTGCGCGAGCGCATCTCGCGCGAGATCCACACGGTTGCCGGGGTGCGCGCCGAGGTGGACCTGGTGGAGCCGCGGAGCATCGAGCGCTTCGCAGGCAAGGCCAAGCGGGTGCTGGATAAACGGGGGTTGAGCGGTGGCGAGGCGAGCTGAGACGCACGTTGGCGCCCTGGCGAGCGCTGGACTGCGACACGCCCCCTTCGTACTGGCGGGGCTGCAAACGCGGTCGGCCGCCGTCAACTGCGGTGACCGCTCCACCGACTGACCCCACGGGTCCGGTCCGGAGAGGGTCTCATGGCGCGCCGACCAATCTGCCGACCGCATCCCGCAGCCGCCTGGTCAGATCCTCCCGCCCCGCGGCACCGAATGGCTCGACCAGCTCGGCGAGCGGACGCAGCTGGCGGGTCGCGGCGATCGCGAGTGCCGACTCCTCGGGGTCCATGCGTCCGGCGCGCAGGGCCGGTCCGAGCCAGCGGCGGGCGAGCGCTGCGAGGACCGGGAGTGCGGCGTCCAGGGTTCGGTGGCCGCAGACGAAGGATCGGATCTCGGCATCGGTCCGGGACTCGTCCGGGTCTGAGTCGGGCGGCTCCGCTCGCATGGCCGCGACCAGGGCCGCGGCGACTCGCGGGTCCCACTGACGCAGCGGGCCGGGCAGTAGCGTGGGGAGCCGCCGCTCCAGCCTGCGCTCTGCCAGATGCGCGAGCGCCCAGCCGGCGGGGCTCGCGCGTTGCAGCATGACCAGTGCATGCTCCCCGCTCGCTGCATTGCGGGCGGTGCCGATCTGGGCCGGGCGATAGCCGCAGGCGCACCAGAACCGGATCAACTCCGGTGTGGCGCCGAAGCTGGTCCCCAGCAGGTCGATGCCGTCGCGGCGCGCATCCCGGTAGAGTCGCCGGAGCATGAGCCGGCCCAGTCCGCGGCGGGCGAGGTCCGGGTGGACCGCGATGCGCACCACCCGCAGATATTCGAGGGCCGGGGCCTGCTCCAGCCCGGCGTGTGCGGATAGCGTCTGAGGCAGCAGGTGTCCCCGTGGCCGACGCTCCCCGGCATAGATGGCCCGGCGGAGCTCCGTGTCCGCCATGCCCCCTTCCTGCGCGGCGATCAGTGTTGCCGCGATCCGGGGTCCGTGGCGCAAGGCATAGACCCGCACGTTCGGCCCGTCCAGGAGCATGCGCAGATCGAGCGGACGGGTCTGGTAATGGGCCAGGACCAGGAGCCCGAAGACCTGGGACAGGGTGTCGGCATCCGCCGCCAGCCGGTCCCGGTCCAGTCGCTCGAAACGGCAGGTCTGCGGGGCGGCGTCCGCCAGGTCTGGGCCTGCCGCCGGGGCCGCGTCCAAGAGCAGTGCCCGGAGGACCAGCGACTCCAGCGGGTCGTCGGCCGACCAGCGGATCGGGGTGTCCAGGGTCAGTCCGTGCCAACCGGGGGTGAGCCGGCTCAGGGTCGCACGAAAGCGCACGTCGAAGCCGCGCCCGGTGCCCTCGTAGCCGTGGACCGTGGTGGCGAAGGCGATCCGCGGATAGCGCCCGGTTAGCCCGGCGAGGAGGGGGGCCGGGATGCCGGCCGCCTCGTCGACCAGGAGCAGGTCCGCGCTCGGATGGGTCTCCAGGATGGCATCGGGGGACAGGAAGACGATGGCGCGCCCGTCGGCGCCGAGTCCACCCTCGCATGGCCGGGCCTCGGGCCAGAGGATTGCCGCGTGCCGGAACAGCGCATCGCAGGCGGCGCGCCGGGGGGCGGTCACCAGTATCCGCCCCAGCCCCTCGCGAACGAGCCGGGCGGCGGCGATGCCGAGTGCGGCGCTCTTGCCCCGACCGCGATGGGCGGTGAGGACCAGTGGCCGGCGGGCGCGTCCGCGGGCGAGTCGGACCAGGGATTCGACGGCGATCGCCTGGTCCGGGGTGGCTGGGTGTGCGGGGTCCGACTGCACGAGCGGGGGAGAGGTCAGGGGGGCCGGGTGTCCAGGCATCTCCGGGGGCTCCCGGCCCTCGGCCAGGATCAGGCAGCCCGGTTGGGTGCGCAACACTTGAGCCAGCCGCCCGACGAATCGTCCGTCGACCGACTCGGCCCGATGTGGCCAGACAGCGATGCGCTCGGCCTGGGGGTCCGGCAGCTCGGGCCAGGCGTCGAGCGGCGGGACGAGCAGCAGCAGCAACCCCCCGCCACGCAGTGTTCCGGATGCCGCGCCGAACCCGTCCGGGTCGAATCCGGACCAGGCGTCGTAGACCAGCAAGGCGCACTCGGTGCCGATCAGCCGGGTCCCTGAGTCCAGGGGCAGTGCGCCCGGGGGCGGCGCTGTCCCCCAGAGGTCCCGGTCGGTCAGCCAGACGGTTGCCGGAGCGGGCGTTTCCCCGATGGCCGCGAGCGCCGCTCGGGCCGCGGCGGCGGTCCAGTCCGGGGCGCCGCTCAAGACCAGGGTCAGGCGATGGTTGGCCGACTGGGCGCGATAGCGCAGTCGGCGCACGAGCGCGGCGATTCCGGGGTCGAGCCTGGTGTAGTGCGGCGGCATCGGGGGTGGGCTGCGGTTGCGGTGCGCGCCAGGCCTCAATCAGTGTGCCTTGGGGCGGATGCCCAATCGGGCGACCCGCCGTTGCGATCCGCAAAACGCTGGAAGCCGCCGTGCTAAGTCGGCTAAGCCGACAACCGCAACGGCAGGCTGCGCAGCCTCTGTCCGGTGACTGCGAATAGCGCATTGGCCACCGCGGGTGCGATCACTGGGGTGGCGGGCTCGCCGACCCCGGTTGGGGGCTCTGCGGACTTGACGATGTGGACCTCCACCTGGGGCATGCGCTCGATGCGCAGCACCTGATAGTCGTGGAAGTTCGACTGGACTGGGGCACCCTTCTCGATGCGGATCTCCCCGAGCAGCGCGGCGGAGAGTCCGTAGCCCATGCCGCCTTCCATCTGGGCGCGGATCTGGTCCGGATTGACCGCAATGCCGCAATCCACGGCAATCGTCACACGGTCCACCCGGAACTGGCCGCCTCGGCGTACCGTGACCTCCGCCACCTGGGCCACGTAGCTTCCGAAAGATTCGTGCACTGCCACCCCGCGTGCGCTGCCTTTGGGCAGTGGCTTGCCCCAGCCTGACTTCTCGGCGGCGAGCTTGAGCACTCCCTGGTGCCTGGGGTGGCCTTTGAGCAGACGCATGCGAAAGGTCACGGGATCTTGGCCAGCGGCCTGCGCCAGCTCGTCGATCAGGCATTCCACGGCGAAGGCGGTGTGGCTGGAGCCCACCGAGCGCCACCACTGAACCGGGACCTGAACCTTCGGCGAATGCAGGTCCACGCGCAGGTTGGCGATCTTATAGGGCAGGTTGGAGGCCCCCTCCACGGAGGTCTGGTCAACCCCATCCTTGACCATCGTCGACTCGAACGGGGTCCCGGCCAGGATGGACTGGCCCACGATGCGCTGGTCCCAGGCGATCGGGCGGCCCTGGGCATCCACCCCGGCGCGCAGCCGGTGCAGATAGAGCGGGCGGTACCAGCCCCCGCGCATGTCGTCCTCACGGGTCCATTGAAGCTTGACCGGACGGCGGAAGCCCAGCGCCTTGTAGCACTCGACCGCTTCGATCGGATAGTCGGAGGCCGGATTAGCGCGGCGACCGAAGGATCCGCCGGCGAACAGCATGCGGATCTCCACCTGCTCGGGCTTGAGGTTCAGGATCTTGGCGATGGCCGTCTGATCCCCGGTCTGGAATTGCTCCCCGTTCCAGATCCGCATGCCGGTCTCGGTGGGCTCTACGACGCAGTTAAGCGGCTCCATGGCTGCATGGGCCAGGTAGGGGAAGCTGAACTCGGCCTCGATGACCCGGGCGGCACCGGACAGTGCCGACTCCACGTCGCCGTCGTTTCGGGCGACCGCGCCGGGGGTCTTGGCCAGCTCACGGTAGCGGGCGAGGATCTCGTCCGAGCCCTCGGTCATGGCGCGCGACTCGTCCCAGTCCACGCGCAGCGCGTCCCGGGCGGTCCGGGCGGTCCAGAAGTCCCGGGCGATGACCGCGACCCCGGTGGGGATGACGGCCACCCGCTCGACCCCGGGGATGGCCCGTGCCTCGGTGTCGCGCACATGCTTGACCCGGGCGCCGAAGCGCGGCGGGTGCAGCACCAATGCGGTGAGCATCTCGGGCAGTTGCAGGTCCTGGGTGAAGATGGCGGTGCCGTCGGTCTTGGGCGGCCCGTCCTTGCGGCGGAGCTTGGGATTGCCGATGAGGGTGAACCGGGACGGGTCCTTGAGCTTCACCTCCGCCGGGACCGGCTGTTTCGCAGCCGCCTCCGCCAGCTCTCCGAAGCGTGCGCTGTGTCCGGCCCGGTGGCTCAACACGCCTTCCTTGACCCGGATCTCCGCTGCCGGGACCTGCCAGCGCTCCGCCGCAGCGGCCACCAGCATGTGGCGTGCGGCGGCCCCGGCCTTGCGCAGCTGCTCGAACGAGTTGGCGATGGCGGTGCTCCCCCCGGTGCCCTGTGCGTCGCCCCAGAAGAGGTTGTTGTAGCGCCTGGCGTCTGCCGGGGCGCCCTCGGCCCGGACTTGCTCCCAGGCTGCGTCCAATTCCTCCGCAACCAGGGTGGGCAGCCCGGTATAGGTCCCCTGACCCATCTCCAAATGCTTGACGATCACGGTCACGGTGTCGTCCGTGCCGATACGCACGAATGCATTGGGCGAGAAGCCGCCGGCAGCGCGTCTGGTCCCGCCGGCCAGGCCAGGCCCGGCCCCCAGCATCTCGGCCCGGGTGCCGGGTCCGACCCACAGACCGAGCAGCAGTCCGGTCCCGGCGGCGAGCCCGGCCTGAACGAATGCACGGCGGCTTAGGTTTTCGATGGGTTGGGTGCTCATGATCGCGTCTTCCATCAAGCCAAGGACTCTGCGGCGCGCCGGATGGCCGCGCGGATGCGGACATAGGTAACACAGCGGCACAGGTTCCCGGACAGGGCTGAGTCGATCTCCGCGTCGGTCGGGTCCGGATTCTCCGCCAGCAATGCGGCGGCTGAAAGGATCTGGCCGGACTGGCAGAACCCGCACTGGACCACATCCAGCTCGGACCAGGCGGTGCGCACCGCAGCCCCGGCCCGGCCCAGCGCATCCGAGTGCTGGCCCTGTCCCTGGGCCAGCCCCTCGATGGTCAACACCTTGCCCCCGGCGGCGACCGACAGCGGGGTGGAGCAGGAGCGTACCGGGGCGCCGTTGAGAAACACCGTACAGGCCCCGCACTGGGCCATTCCGCAGCCGTATTTGGTTCCGGTGAGCCCCAAATGCTCGCGAATCGCCCACAGGAGCGGCATGTTCGGGTCCAGGTCCAGCTGGTGCTCGGTGCCGTTGATGTGCAGGGTCAGCATGGGGGCTCCTTTTTTCGATCGAGTGGCAATTGGCACTGGCGGCCAGTTAGGCGTGTTTGCTGGATGCAGGTGCGGGTTCGTCTGGTGGCCGACAAGCTCGGGTTGGGTCCGTTCGGGCTCGGTCGCTTAGCATTGCGCCTCCAGCCGGGTAAGGAACATCGCGTCCCCGTAGCTGAAGAACCGGTAGCGCGCGTCCACCGCGTGCCTGTAGGCGGCGAGGATGCGGTCCTGGCCGGCGAAGGCGCAGACCAGCATCAGGAGCGTGGACTCGGGGAGGTGGAAGTTGGTCACTATGGCATCGACCGCGCGGAAGCGGTAGCCGGGGCGGATAAAGAGTCGGCTGTCCCCGCGCAATGGCTCGATCTCCCCGCCCGCGGCCGCGCTCTCGAGGCTGCGCACACTCGTGGTGCCAACCGCCACCACCCGCCCGCCGGCTGCCCGGGTCGCCGCGACCCGGGCGCAGACAGTCTCGTCCACTTCCAGCCATTCCGCGTGCATGCGGTGCTGGTCGAGATTCTCCACGCGCACCGGCTGGAAGGTCCCGGCACCCACATGCAGGGTCACCTCGGCGCGCTCGACGCCCATCTCGTCCAGACGGACCAGCATGTCCCGGTCGAAATGCAGGCCAGCGGTGGGCGCGGCCACAGCCCCTTCGCGGGTTGCATAGACAGTCTGGTAGCGTTCCGCGTCCGAGGAGTCGTCGGGGCGCTCGATATAGGGGGGCAGCGGCAGGTGTCCCTGGGTCTCCATGAGCACGGGGAAGGTGGTGTCCAGGGCGCGCAACGCGAACAGGTCCCCTTCCCGGCCTTGTGTCTCCAGCTGTCTCCCGCCGTCGAGCGCGATCCGCATCCCAGGCTTGGGAGACTTGCTGGCGCGCACCTGGGCCAGGGCCAGGTCCGGCGAGAGCAGTCGCTCGATCAGCACCTCCACCCGCCCGCCGGTCTCTTTGTGGCCGAGCAGCCGGGCACGCATCACCCTGGTGTTGTTGAACACCAGCAGGTCCCCCGGACGCAGCAGTGCGGGCAGGTCCGCAAACAGCAGGTCCCTGGGGGCCGGGTCCGACGATTCCAGTGCGAGCAGTCGGGATGCCCCGCGCTCGGGCAGTGGGCGCTGGGCGATGAGCTCGGGGGGGAGATCGAAGCGGAAGTCGGAGCGAAGCATGGGACATCTTATGCTGGATTGAGTCGTTCCCCGGTTGCAGGGACAATCGCTGTCCCGGGTGCGCCGCACCCCAGCCGCTGCTCCCAGGTCCGACCATGATCCGATTCGGAATCGATCGCCTGCTCGCCGACCCCGCCCTGCGCGCACCGCTCAAGGGCCGGCGCATCGCCCTGGTCGGCCACCCAGCCTCGGTGACCGCCGACGGCCGCCACAGCCTGGACGCGCTCGCGGACCGGGGCGACCTGACCCTGACCGCCGCCTTCGGGCCCCAGCACGGGATGCGCGGGGACAAGCAAGACAACATGGTGGAGAGCGCCGACTTCGAGGACCCGATCCACGGTATTCCGGTCTTCAGTCTCTACGGGGAGGTGCGCTACCCGACTCCACGGATGATGGATAGCTTCGACGTGCTGTTGATCGATCTCCAGGACATCGGTACGCGAATCTACACCTATGTGACGACGCTCGCCTACCTGATGGACGCCTGCGCGGCCGTGGGCAAGCCGCTTTGGGTGCTGGACCGGCCCAACCCGGCCGGGCGGCCGGTGGAGGGCAGCATCCTGGCGTCCGGCTGGGAGAGCTTCGTGGGTGCCGGGCCGCTTATCATGCGTCACGGGCTCACGCTGGGCGAGCTGGCACGTTGGTTCCAGTCGAGCCGGCGGCTGGACCTGGACCTTCAGGTGGTCCCCATGTCCGGCTACCGGCCCGAGGAGGCCCCGGGCTATGGCTGGCCGCTGGCCGAGCGCCCCTGGGTCAACCCCAGCCCCAATGCATCGAGCCTCAACATGGCCCGCTGCTTCCCCGGCACCGTGCTGATCGAGGGCACTACGCTCTCGGAAGGCCGTGGAACCACCGTCGCACTGGAGCTGGCGGGTGCCCCGGATCTGGACTTCGGCGCGCTCCTGAGACACATGGAGCGACTCTGCCCGGACTGGACAAGCGGTGCCTGGATCAGGCCATGCTGGTTCGAGCCCACATTTCACAAGCACGCCGGCCGGCTCTGCTCCGGGCTTCAGATCCATACCGATCACGACCGCTACCGGCACGAGCGCTTCAAGCCTTATCGCCTGATCGCACTGCTCCTCAAGTGTATCCGGCTCGCCCATCCGGACTACCCCATCTGGCGCTCCTTTCCATACGAGTACGAGACAGAGCGGCTCGCCGTCGACCTCCTGGCTGGCGGGACCGGGCTGCGCGACTGGGTGGACGACCGGGAGGCGCAGCCCGGCGATCTGGAGCGCCGCCTGGCGGCGGACGAGGCGGCGTGGGCGGAGCAGACCCTGGGGTTGCATCTCTATCCCTAACCCAGGTATCTCGATGTCTTCGAGAGACTCGCGATCGATCCCTCCCCTGTCCCGGGAGCCTGCCGTTGCGCTATCACCCGTTCTATTGCGAGGAAAACGCCTGGTGGCTTTGCTCCGACCCGGCCCTGGGACAGGGCGAGCGCCATGTCATGTTCATCCTGAGCCGGGCCGGGCGCTGTCCCATGCTGGAGCAGCGGGCGGCGCCACCCGGCCATCCGATCGCCTGGGACTATCACGCGGTGGTCGTCGATGCAGAGCGCCGGGTCTGGGACCAGGACAGCCGGCTGCCGCTGCCCTGCCCCGGCATCGACTGGCTGGATGACACCTTTGCCTTGGCCGACCGGCTCCCGGCCATCTACGCCCCGTTGCTGCGGATCGTCCCGGCGGAGTCGTTTCTGGGGGCATTCGCGAGCGACCGTAGCCACATGCGCGACCGGCGCGGACGCTACCAGCGCCCGCCGCCCCCCTGGCCGCCCATCGGCGAGGGTATGACACTCCCGCTCTACCTGGACCCGCAGGCGCCGCGCCCGGGTCGGCTGCTGCGGTTGGCGCAGGCGCGACAATGGTTTTCGGGCGCCGCTCCGGGGGCCGACGCGCTGTCTCGATGGCGCTAGCGCCCGGACCCAGGGCCAGCCCGCGCGGCCCAGCGGGCCGCTTCGCCCCGCACGGCCGATCAGGCTAGACTAAGGCCCCAGCCACTCGCCACCGTAAAGAAAAATGACCGATATCCTCGTGCGCCTGTCTCAAGTTCTGGAAGAGCGCAAGTCAGCCGACCCGGATTCGTCTTATGTCGCCCGGCTCTATGCCAAGGGTCTGGACGCGATCCTGAAGAAGATCGGGGAGGAGGCGACCGAGACAGTGATGGCGGCCAAGGACGGGGTGCCCGAGCGGATCGTCTGCGAGGTGGCTGACCTGTGGTTTCATAGCCTGGTGCTGCTGGCCCATCAGGGACTCGGGCCGGAGCCGGTCTTAGCCGAGCTGGACCGGCGGTTCGGGCTCTCGGGTCTGGCGGAGAAGGCGGCGCGGGGGTCTTGAGTCGAGGGCTGCTCGCCCGGCGGCGATTGGGGTATGATCGCTGACCTTCGGCGCAACGGGCGATGCCCGGCATCGTCGGCGTTTAAACCTTAAGCTCGGACCGCCCGCGGGCGGCGGCGGAGAAGACCATGGGCCTCGGCGGACTTCACATTTGGCACCTGTTGATCCTTCTGGTGGTCGTGCTGTTAGTGTTCGGCACCAAGAAGCTCAAGAACGTCGGCTCCGATCTGGGGGCCGCGGTCAAAGGCTTCCGCGCATCCATGAGCGAGGGCGAAAAGGCAGACGACGACCAGGACCCCAAACATCTCGGGCAGGAGCCGGTCCAGCACGCAGGGGGCGAGGCGCCAGCGGGCAGGCCTGCCAGTCAGGATCGGCCCCGGGTCTGAGCGCTAGGCGCGTACCTTCCGGGCCGATGAGAACCTGACACGAGCATTCGCCCCCTGACTTTATCGGATGATACGGACCCCGAGCCGGGATCCGCACGCGAGTCGCCAAGGTAACTCCCCATGTTCGACGTCGGTTTTTGGGAGATGGTCCTGGTTGGGGTGGTAGCCCTGGTGGTGATCGGGCCTAAGGACCTCCCACGGGTGGCGCGTCTCGCCGGGCTCTGGCTAGGGCGTGCTCGGCGCACCCTGTCGTCGGTCAAGGACGAGATCGATCGGGAGTTTCGGGCCTCGGAGCTCAAGGACATCCTGGAGAAGCAGGCGCGCAGCAATCCGCTCGAAACCATCCTGGAGGCGCCGCATCCAAGCGCGTCGCATCCCGAGCCCGCGGTCAAGGCTTCGACGAGCGAAGGGTCGGCGCCGCAAAGTGCGGCGATGGGCGTAGGCCCCGTCTCCGCCCGCGAGTCCCCGGAACCCTGAGCGGGCGAGTCTGCCGATCGATTGTTCCGCGTTTTACGCCGTTTAGGAGCGTTTTCCAGGTTGATGCAATCCCGAGGCGATCGCGCGCCGAGCCTTGGTGTCCGGTCCGCGTCGCCTCCCGCGCCGGTGCCCTAAGGCTCCGGCGGCCGGTCCCTGTCAGACCCCCCAATTCCAGGTCTCCGCCCCGATGGATCCATCCGTAGAAGAAGCCGACGGTCCGGGCGCCGAACAGCCCTTTATCTCGCATCTGGTCGAGCTGCGCGACCGTCTGATCCGGATGGCGGTTGCGGTCACCGTCACGGTGCTGCTGCTGTTCCCGTTCGCCAACGATCTTTATCGGTTCGTGGCGGAGCCGCTCATGGCCCAGTTGCCGGAAGGCAACACCATGATCGCCACCCAGGTCACGTCGCCTTTCCTTGCGCCATTCAAGCTGGCGCTGGTGGCGGCGGTCTTCGTCTCCATGCCCTATCTGCTCTACCAGCTCTGGGCCTTCGTGGCCCCCGGACTTTACCGCCACGAAAAGCGTCTGGCGGTGCCGCTGCTGGTCTCCAGTATCCTGCTTTTCTATGTCGGGATGGCCTTTGCCTATTTCCTAGTCTTCCCGCTGGTCTTCGCCTTTTTCGCCGCCAGCACCCCGGACGGGGTGGCGATGATGACGGATATCTCGTCTTATTTAGACTTTGTGCTCACGATGTTTTTCGCCTTCGGGGTCGCCTTCGAGGTTCCGGTGGCGACCGTCCTGCTGGTCGCAATCGGGGTCACGACCCCCGAGGCACTGGTCGCCAAGCGCCCCTATGTGATCGTGGGTGCCTTCGTCATCGGAATGATTCTGACCCCCCCCGATGTCTTCTCTCAGACCATGCTCGCCATTCCCATGTGGCTCTTGTTCGAGCTCGGGGTGATGGCCTCGCGCCTGATCCTGCGCCAGCGGGCGGCCCGGGAGGCGGCCGAGTCCGCACTGGTTCCGGCACCCGCGGCCGGCGCCCCCCGTCGCCAGCGTCCGGTCTATCCCGCGTTCTCGCCGTCGGGCAAGGTCGGAAGCGAGCTGGATCCTGGCGGCCCAGACGACCGCGAGCGCTGGCGGCCGTTGACCGAGGACGAGATGGAGGCCGAGCTGGACCTGATGGATGCCCAGGGGCTCGCCCCCGCGGGTCAGCCGTCCCCGGCCGTCGCCCCCCCCGCGGACCGGGTGGACGACAAGATCCAGCGTGCCAACCGGCTGCGCGAGCTCAACAACGCATTCGCCGCCCGCCAGATCCTTTACGAGGTCCTGGAGGAGGGCGACGAGTCCCAGCGGCGTGTGGCCCGCAACATACTTCGGCAGCTCGATGAGCCCTAAGATGAAGGGCCGAGGGCCGAGGGGGCCGTTCCTTGGCTCTTGGCCCTTAGCCCTCGGCCCTTCCCCTACGGTATTGCTTTTCTCAATGAACGACATCGGGTAGTATCGGCTCTTCCATCACCGGACCGTTCGGAAGACGCTATGGGCTCCGGATCCCAGATCCATTACAAACAGAATCGATTAAAGCAGCTACGGGCCTTTTGCCACGCGGCCCGCACCGGCAGCGTCAGTGCCGCAGCGGATAAGATCTTTCTCAGCCAGCCCACGGTCTCTTTGCAGATCCAGGCCTTGGAGCGAGAGCTCGACACCGTGCTCTTCGAACGGCGCGGGCCCAAGATCCGGCTGACGCCGGAAGGCCAGCTGCTATTCCAGATGGCGGAGCCCCTGGTCGAGGGTATGGACCGGCTCCACGACGCCTTTGCCATACAGTGCGGCCGGGTGGACCAGGGGGTGCTCAATATCGCCGCGGGCGAGTCCACCATCCTCTATATCCTGCCGGAGCCCGTACGCAGTTTTGTGGAGAGCTACCCGGGAATCGAGCTCAAGCTGCATAACGTCACCGGCCGCGATGGGCTCGCCATGCTGCGGGCCGATACGGCGGACTTGGCCGTGGGCTCCATGATGGAGGTCCCGGACGACATCGTTTACCGGCCTTTCGTGACCTATCGGCCGACCCTGATTACCCCCAAGGACCATCCGCTCGCCAACCGGCAGTCGGTTACCCTGGAAGACATTGCGCCTTTCGGGCTGATCCTGCCGCCCCGTCATTTGAGCACCTGGCGTCTGGTGGACCTGGTGTTCAAGCAGCACAACCTCGCCTATAAAGTGACTCTAGAGGCTGGGGGTTGGGAGGTTATCAAGAAGTACGTGGAGCTGGGGATGGGAATCTCCATCGTCACCGATGTTTGTCTGACCGGAAACGAGCATCTTTGCCGGATACCGCTCGATCAGTACTTCCCCAAGCGCAGCTACGGCATCGTGCAGCGCCGCGGCAAGTTCCTTTCCCCTCAAACCAAGTGTTTCGTGAAGATCCTGGACAAGGCCTTCGCCGACCGGGTCGTGGAGCCCCAGCCCCAGACGGTGGGCGAGGGCCAGTGGGACGACGCGATGCTGGGTTGACCCGCGTGCTCGGCGGTCGATTGCCGGTCTCGGTCTAATCTCGTCGCAGCTCGTCGGAGATGGCGATCGGCGTGGGAAATCTCAGCACCACCAAGTACGACGAGACGAGGAAGGTCAGCACCGTCGCCATCTGCAGGCTGTAAGCTGCGCGCGCCCCCAGCGATCCGGTGGAGAGTGCCAGCGCGGCGATGAGCAGCGAGAACTCGCTCAGCTGGCCCAATCTGAAGCCGATCTCCCAGGCCCGCGTGGGCGGCTCCCCGGTGCGCACCAAGAGCCACTGGAAGATCGCGGGCTTAAGCGCCAGGGCGGCAAGCGCCAGCATCAGGGCCGGCATGAGCACGTCGGGGGCCATCCCCAGGTTGAACTGCACACCCACTCCGAAGAAGAACAGGACCAGGAAGAAGTCCCGCAGGGGTCTCAGACTTTCCGCGATATAGAGTGCGATGGGACTCGACGCCAGTGCGACCCCGGCGATGAATGCGCCGATCTCGTGAGACAGCCCGAGCACCCTGGCCAGCTCAGCCATCCCCAGGCACCAACCCACCGCGATCAGAAAGACATATTCCCGGAAAGTGTCGTAGCGGCGGATCAAGGGGATCAGGATCCAGCGCGAGACCGCCCAGGACAAGAGCGACAGGCCCGGGAGCGCCAGCAGCAGCAGTGCCGCCTCGGCCCAGGGTGCGGAGCCCTCGCTCGCGCCCTTCAGCACCAGTAAGAGTGCGATCGCAGCCAGGTCCTGCAAGAGCAGGATGCTGATGATCGTTTCCCCCATGCGCTGGTGGTGCAGCACCGTGGTCGGCAGCAGCTTGAGCCCGATGATGGTGCTCGAGAACCCCATGACCGCCCCGACGATCAATGCCTCCAGGGTGGGGAAGCCCACCAGCAGCCCGATTGCGGCCCCGGCGACCAGCATCAGGAGCGCGCTGCCGGCCGTCACCAGGGTGGTCTTGCGCAGGCTGTGGGCCAGGTCCTGCGGGGTCAGATCTAACCCGAGCAGGAAGAGCAGGAACATGATGCCTACATGGGCGGTCTCCGAGACCAGCTCCGCATCGGCAACGAGGTCGAGGCCCCAGGGGCCGAACAGTATTCCGAGACCGATATAGGCCACCAACAATGACTGACGGGCGACGAGCGCCAGGGTCGCCAGGATCGCGGCCCCGGTGAAGACCAGGAAAAAGGTGAAGACGATGGGGTGCTGGCTCATGGATGCGGCTGTGCCGGCTGTGCCGTCGGTGCGGCGGCCTAGACCGATCATCCCACGAAGCGGGGCGCCGAGGAATGACGCGCCCCCGGTTTCCGAGCGTGACCGGTTGCAGTCCGCCCCTGCCTCGCCCTGGTCATATTGGTCGCAACCGGCGCACTGAAATGGGGCGCGCGCACCGCAATGGGGCGTTGATTCCTAGCGCCGAGGTAGGTAGGCGCGTGAAACCCCGCAACCCGCGTCTGGTCCGGAATTTGCTCAGGTTCTCGGCGCGAGTGCCTCGGGCGCACTCGTATCGATAACGCGTCAACAGCGGAGCGAAACATATGCAGCAGAGCGACTTGATCAAGCGATTGGTGCTGGGCTCCGGCCTGGCCCTGGGGTTGTCGGTGTCGTTTCAGGTCCCGGCGGCCGACGACACCATCAAGGTCGGGGTCCTCCACTCACTGTCCGGCACCATGGCTATCAGCGAGACCACGCTCAAGGACACGGTGTTGATGCTGGTCGACGAACAGAACAAAAAAGGCGGCCTCCTGGGCAAAAAGCTCGAGGCGGTGGTGGTGGATCCAGCCTCCGACTGGCCCTTGTTCGCGGAGAAGGCCCGAGGGTTGATCGAGAAGGACAAGGTGGCCGCGGTCTTCGGCTGCTGGACGTCGGTCTCCCGCAAGTCCGTGCTCCCGGTCTTCGAGGAGCTCAACGGGTTGCTCTTCTACCCGGTGCAGTACGAGGGCGAGGAGTCGTCCAAGAACGTCTTCTATACCGGTGCGGCCCCCAACCAGCAGGCCATCCCGGCCGTGGATTACCTGATGGACGAGTTGGGCGTGAAGCGCTGGGTGCTGGCGGGTACCGACTATGTCTATCCCCGCACTACCAACAAGATCCTCGAGGCATACCTGAAGCAGAAGGGCGTGGCGGACGAGGACATCCTGATCAACTACACCCCCTTCGGTCATTCGGACTGGCAGTCGATCGTCTCCGATATCAAGAAGTTCGGCTCCGCCGGCAAGAAGACCGCGGTGGTCTCCACCATCAACGGCGACGCCAACGTCCCATTCTATAAGGAGTTGGGTAACCAGGGGATCTCTGCGGAGAGCATCCCGGTGGTGGCCTTCTCGGTGGGCGAGGAGGAGCTCTCGGGGATAGACACCAAGCCGCTGGTGGGGCATCTCGCGGCCTGGAATTACTTCATGAGCGTGGACACCCCCGAGAACGCGGCCTTCATCGAGCAATGGCATAAGTTCATTAAGGATCCCAAGCGCGTCACCAACGACCCGATGGAGGCACACAAAATCGGCTTCGACCTGTGGGTGAAGGCTGTGGAGAAGGCCGGCAGCACCGACACCGATAAGGTGGTCAAGGCGATCGTGGGTCTCGAGACCCCGAACCTCACCGGCGGGATCGCCAAGATGCTGCCCAACCATCATGTCACCAAACCGGTGTTGATCGGCGAGATCCAGGACGACGGCCAGTTCGCCGTGGTCTGGCAGACCCAGGGGACTGTCCCCGGCGATGCCTGGTCCAATTTCCTCCCGGGCTCCAAGGACCTGGAGGGCGATTGGACCGACCCCATCAACTGCGGCAACTACAACGTCAAGACCAAGACGTGCCTGGGGGCACAGGCCAAATAGGGCTGAAGGCCCCCGCACCCCTCTCCCGCCCGAACGGCGGGCGGGGGCTCGGCGCTTCGCTTGGTGCGGGCTAGCCCGCCAGCGATAAAAAGCGGTTAACAACGCCGGTTCCAGGTGAAAGCCCATGTCCAATGCCGACCCAGGCGCCCGCCGCGGCGCCTCGCTCGTCGCCTTGCTGTCGATCTGGCTCCTGGGCCTGATCGGCACGGCGAGCCTCGCGGCCGCTACCCTGGAGGATGCCCTGCCTAAGCTTGCGGACCGCAACTTTGCGGTCAAGCAGCAGGGTGTCGATGCGCTCGCGGCGAGCGGGGATTCGCGGGCTCTCGAAGTCCTTAAGGCCCTGCTGGCGGGCAACCTCTATACGCGCGATGGCACCCCGGCGGTGGTTCTGGTGCACAAGACCGGGGCGACGCTGCGTCTCGCGAACCCGCTCACGGGTCAGGACCTAGGCGAGGCGCAGCGGGGAGCCGTAAAGAAGATCGCTCTGAACAACGCCATGCGCACCGCCCTGCGGGTCGCCATCGCCGCCCGCACGCTGGCGAGCGCGGACCCTGCGGCCCGGCTCAAGGCCGCCCGGGAGATGATGGGCGACGGTAGTCCGGTAACCATCGAGGCGCTGGGCAAGCAACTGGCGCAAGAGCAGGACCCGGCGGTGCGCGAGGCGATCGCACTGGCATTGGCAGTTGCGAGTCTGCGCTCGGACCGGATTGAGATCCGCATCGCCGCCGTGGCCGATCTTGACGGCAGCCTCCAGCCCGAGGCCCGCAATGCGCTTGCCGGTCTCGCCGCTGCCGATCCGGACCCGGCGGTGCGGGCCGCCGCAGCCCGTACCCTGGCAGGAATCGACTCCAGTCTGGCCTGGAACGCCCGGGCCGAGACCCTGTTCTTCGGGCTCAGTCTGGGCTCGGTCCTGGTGCTGGCGGCCATTGGGCTCGCCATTACTTTCGGGGTCATGGGAGTCATCAACATGGCCCACGGGGAGCTCATGATGCTTGGGGCCTATACGACCTATCTGGTCCAGCAGGCCATGCCCGGGCTCATCGACTATTCGCTGCTGGTGGCTATCCCTGCCGCCTTCGTCGTCTCCGGTCTCTTCGGTATCGCCATCGAGCGCACCGTGATCCGCTTTCTGTACGGTCGACCGTTGGAGACCCTGCTCGCCACCTTCGGCATTAGCTTGATCCTTCAGCAGCTCGTGCGCACCACGATCTCTGCCCAGAACGTCGCGGTGCAGAACCCAAGTTGGATGAGCGGCTCCTGGCAGATTAATCCAGTCCTGGCCATCACCTATAACCGACTCTATATCCTGGTCTTCGCACTGCTGGTCTTTGCCGGGCTGCTCGCTATCCTGCGGCGCACCGCACTGGGGCTTCAGGTACGGGCGGTCTCCCAGAATCGGGCCATGGCGCGTGCCATGGGGGTACGCTCCGCCCGGGTGGATGCATTGACCTTCGGGCTCGGGGCCGGGATTGCCGGGGTGGCGGGGGTAGCCCTGTCCCAGCTCACCAACGTCGGTCCTAATATGGGGCAGGCATACATCATCGACTCATTCATGGTGGTGGTCTTCGGCGGCGTGGGAAACCTGTGGGGGACTCTGATCGGCGGCATGACGCTGGGGGTCGCCAACAAGCTTATGGAGCCATGGGCGGGTGCAGTGCTGGCCAAGATCCTGGTGCTCTGCTTTATCATCCTGTTCATCCAGAAACGGCCCCGCGGGCTCTTTCCCCAGCGCGGGCGGGCGGCGGAGGGATAATTAGGCAGCAAATGAACGCAAATAGATGCAAATGAGAAGAGCGTTTAGGCGGCCGTAGACCCGCGTCGGCGATACGCACTCGCGAGCCTTGCGCGCCTCCCAAACCGGAAGAGCCCTTGCGACGGTTACGCGCCACAGGCATCTTATTAGCGATTATTTGCATTCATTTGCGGCTAGATTCTTGTCATCACCGACTATGAGCGCGACAGTATGGGATTAACGAGAACATTGCGGGGCGATACCGGCGGGCAGGTCATGCTGGCCGTGCTGCTGGCCGTGACTATCCTGGTACCCGTGTCGAGTCTGGCGGTGCCCGAGTCCAGCCCATGGCACCTGTCGACCTATACCGTCACCCTGCTCGGCAAGTATCTGTGCTATGCCCTGCTGGCGGTCGCGGTGGATCTGGTGTGGGGCTATCTGGGTATCTTAAGCCTGGGGCACGGTGCCTTTTTCGCCCTGGGCGGATATGCCATGGGGATGTACCTGATGCGTCAGATCGGCGATCGGGGGGTCTATGGAGACCCGGTGCTGCCTGACTTCATGGTATTCCTCAATTGGAATGAGCTGCCCTGGTTCTGGCACGGCTTCGATATGTTCTGGTTTGCCGCCCTGATGGCTGTGCTGGTCCCGGGCGTTCTGGCCTATGTCTTCGGCTATCTGGCGTTCCGCTCCCGGGTCACCGGGGTCTATCTCTCTATTATCACCCAGGCGATGACCTATGCCCTGATGCTCGCCTTCTTCCGCAACGAGATGGGATTCGGCGGCAACAACGGGCTTACCGATTTCAAGGACATTTTAGGATTCGACCTGCAAAGCCCAGGCACCAGGGCTGGGCTGTTCGTCGCCTCGGGCTTAGCGCTGGCCTTGGGCTACCTCGCCTGCCGGGCCATCGTGACCTCGCGTCTCGGGCGAGTGGCGGTGGCCATTCGGGATGCCGAGTCGCGCACCCGCTTTATCGGCTATCGGGTGGAGCGCGTGAAGGTGGCCATCTTCGCCTTCTCCGCCATGTTGGCCGGGGTGGCAGGGGCGCTCTATGTTCCACAGGTTGGGATCGTCAATCCCGGGGAATTCTCGCCCTTGAATTCAATCGAGATGGTGATTTGGGTCGCGGTGGGCGGGCGTGCCACGCTTTACGGGGCTGTGGCTGGCGCGCTGATGGTGAACTACGGGAAGAGCACCTTTACCGCGGTCTTTCCGGATGCCTGGCTATTCGCTTTGGGCGGGCTTTTCGTCCTGGTGACGCTCTTGCTGCCCCGCGGGGTCGCCGGGCTTCTACGTCTGCGGAGGGCCGTCTGATGGGCGGGCAAGTCGAGCGTTGGCAGTATCTCAATCCTGGCAAGACCCTGGCCGAGACCCTCGATATCTCCCATAAGACCCTGCTCTACGTGGAAGGGGTCACGGTGAGCTTCGATGGGTTCAGGGCTTTGAACGACCTGTCTTTTTATGTCGACGTGGGGGAGCTGCGCTGCGTCATCGGACCCAACGGGGCGGGTAAGACCACCATGATGGACGTGGTGACCGGCAAGACCCGGCCCGATTCGGGCTATTGCTTTTTCGGCCAGAACATCAACCTTCTGGAGCTGGACGAGCCGCGCATCGCCCAGGCCGGCATTGGGCGCAAGTTTCAGAAGCCCACGGTCTTCGAGCAGCATACGGTATTCGAGAATCTGGAGCTCGCCATGGTCGGGGACAAGCGGGTCTGGCCGACCTTCCTCGCCCGGATCGATGGCGAGCAGCGAGACCGCATCGACGAGGTGTTGGGCATCGTCGGACTCAAGGAGCAGGCACGCGGCATCGCAGGCGCACTCTCCCATGGCCAGAAACAATGGCTGGAAATCGGTATGCTCCTGATGCAGAACCCGCTCCTACTTTTGGTGGACGAGCCCGTGGCGGGCATGACCCACCAAGAGATGGACCGTACCGCGGAGCTGTTACTGTCGCTGGAAGGTCGGCACTCGGTCGTGGTGGTAGAGCACGATATGGACTTCGTTCGATCCATCGCCAAGCGTGTGACCGTGCTGCACCAGGGGTCGGTACTGGCGGAGGGGTCGATGGACGAGGTCCAGAACGACCCGCGGGTGGTGGAGGTCTATTTGGGGGAATGAATGTCGAAGCATTGCGCCAGGGTGCCTGTGCGGTCGAGCCAGTGTGCGCGCTGTTGGGCCAGACTGCCGGCAGACCGCCGGATTTCAAGCCTTAGAGGAGATCGACCGCGTTGAGCGAGCAGATCGAGAAGCCGATTGTAACGAGTCGCCCCATGCTCCACATCCAAGGCTTGAATCAATTCTACGGCGAGAGCCACACACTCTGGGATCTGGACATCGAGATCCCAGAGGGTCAATGCACCTGTGTCATGGGCCGCAACGGGGTCGGCAAGACCACGCTCATGCAATGCATCATGGGGCTCCTGGCCATTCGCTCCGGCGCGCTCGCCTATCCGGACCAGAACTTGGTCAGGCTCCCGGCAGAGCGGCGTGCAGGCTTAGGGATCGGATTCGTGCCACAGGGCCGCCAGATCTTTCCCTTGCTCACGGTGGAAGAGAACCTCAAGATCGGACTGCCCGCGCGTCCGGACGGGATGCGCCAGGTACCCGAGTTTATCTACGAGCTCTTTCCGGTCTTGAAGCAGATGCTCCGGCGTCGGGGCGGGGACCTTTCCGGGGGGCAGCAGCAACAGCTTGCTATCGGCCGGGCGCTCTGTATCGACCCCAAGCTACTGATCCTGGACGAGCCCACCGAGGGTATTCAACCCAATATCGTCCACGAGATCGGGTCGATTATCCGCCGACTGATCGACGATCTGAAGCTCACCGTGATTCTGGTCGAGCAGAAGCTTCCGTTCGCCCGCCGGGTGGCGGACCGATTCGTCATCCTGGATCGGGGTCGCCTGGTGGCAAGCGGACCCATGACCGAGATGGGCGACGATCTGGTGCGGCAATACCTGACCGTTTGATTCGAGCTTGAAAAGCGGTATCCGACGGTCAAATCCATTTTTAGCGTCTGCGTGTTGCGCGGACCTCGGCTATCCCGACCGTCGCGTCGGTTACCCATCGATCCAAGCAGGAGACCGCCAACAATGATTTCGAACGACATGGCCGCTCTGATCGGCGCACAGATCAACCGCGAGCTCTATTCCGCCTACCTGTATCTGGGACTCTCGGCGCAGTCCGAATCCATGCACCTGAGGGGGACTGCCGCCTGGTTCCTGGCCAAGCACGGGGAAGAGATGGTCCACGCACTGAAAATGTACCGCTACCTGATCGATCAGGACGCGCCAGTCGCTCTGAACGCGGTTCCGGCACCGGAGACGGTGGGGGAGGGGGTGCTGCGGCTCTTCGAGCGCACCCTGGAGCACGAGCGCAAGGTCACCGGGGCCATCAACGATATGGTCGACCACGCACTCTCGCAGAAGGACCACGCGACCAACATCTTTCTCCAGTGGTTCGTCACCGAGCAGATCGAGGAGGAGGCTACGGTGAGCGATATCATCGGGCGCCTGAGACTCTTCGGCGACCAGGGTCAGGCGCTGTTAACGATCGACAACGAGCTCGCGGCGCTCGCCCAGAAGCTGGGAAAGACCGCCAGCGTCGCGGCTAGCACCGCCGCCTAAGAGCGGCGCCGAACAAGGTCATTGCAGTCCTTGTCGCTCCAGGATGGTCTGCCGCGACACGCACTTCGGCGGCAGACCCGTTTGCAAACGTAAGAGGCCGGGCTTGCGCCCGGCCCCATTCTACCCGCAAACCACCGCTGTTAAGCGGCGGCGCGGCTCTCCATGCCCTCGCCCTCGATCAGCCGGCCGGGCTCGGTGCCGCGGATCTCGATCTTGCGGGGCTTCATAGCCTCCGGGATCTCGCGCCGCAGGTCTACATGCAGTAGGCCATTCTCTAGGCGGGCGTCCACCACCCGCACATAATCCGCGAGCTGGAACTTGCGCTCGAAGCTGCGGTTGGCGATGCCGCGGTAGAGATACCGAGTGTTGGGCTGCTCCGGCTCTTCCGAACGGGTGCCGGTAACGGTCAGGATATTCTCCTTGGCCTCCAATGCCAGATCCGTCTCCGTGAAGCCAGCGACTGCCATGGTGATCCGGTAGTCGTTGTCGCCGGTGGCCTCCACGTTATAGGGAGGGTAACCGCCAGGCTCAGTCCGGTAGGCGGTCTCCAAGGCGTTGGAGAGCCGGTCGAATCCGATCATGGACCGGAAGAGGGGCGAAAAGTCGATCGTCGTCATGGTCATATCCTCAATTCGAGCAATATGGATCATTGCGTTCTTGCGAACCGCTTTGCCTGCAAGCCTCGGTTGAGCGCCTGCGTTATGTAAAGTAGATCCCGTCTCGCCATTTGTCAAGGGGTTCCCTGGGTTTTTAGTTGGGACCGGAGCCCGCCTCGGTCAAAGGACTCGACAACCGCGGCTGGGTCCCTTTGGTTGCCGCTCCATTACTATTTGCCTATGTTGCAGAGCAGCAACCCCTAGCGCTGGAGGTCACCATGAGCGAATCCCAGATCCAGGACGTGGAGGGCTTCGTCGCCGAGTCCCTAGATACCCTCGGGCGCGAGCCGGAGCAGCTTCTCCAGCACCTGATCGCGGTGCAGCGCCGCTTCGGCTGGGTCCCCCCGGCGGCGGTGGAGCGCCTTTCCGTGGCCCTGGACGTGACCCGCACCCAGGTGCGGGCCGCCATCGCCTTCTACGCCTTCCTGCACGACAGTCCCCGCGGGGACTTCGACATCCTGTTCTCGGACAACATCACCGACCGGATGCTCGGCAACCAGCGCCTAGTCGGCCTGCTCGCCGAGCGGCTGGGTGTCCGTCCGGGGGAGACTCGGGCGGACGGTCGGGTGACCCTGGATCTCACCTCCTGCACCGGCATGTGCGACCAGGGTCCGGCGCTCCTGGTGAACGGCCGGGCGGTGACCGCGCTCAACCCAAGGCGGGTGGACCGGATCGCCGACCTGGTGGAGCAGGGCACCCCGCTGGACCACTGGCCGGGAGACTATTTCAGGGTGGAAGACAACCTGCGCCGCCGTGGGCTCCTGCTCAGCAATCCGGTCACCGACGGGGCGGGGCTGCGCAAGCTCATCGACAAAGGGTCCGACGCGGCACTTGCCGAGATCGAGCGCTCGGGGCTGCGCGGTCGCGGGGGCGCTGGCTTTACCACCGCGCTTAAATGGAAGTTCGCCCGGGAGGCCCCGGGGGCCGAGCGCTATGTCGTCTGCAACGCGGACGAGGGCGAGCCCGGGACCTTTAAAGATCGGGTGCTGCTGACCGGTTTCGCGGATCTGGTCGTCGAGGGCATGACCATCTGCGCCGGGGTCATCGGCGCCCATCGCGGATTCATCTATCTGCGCGGGGAATATGCCTATCTGGTGCCTCATCTTCAATCGGTCCTGGCCCGCCGGCGTGCCGATGGGCTGCTCGGGCAGTCAATCCTGGGCATCCCCCGGTTCGATTTCGATATCGCCATCCATCTGGGTGCCGGGGCCTATATTTGCGGAGAGGAGTCGTCGCTCATCGAGTCCCTTGAGGGTAAGCGCGGGGTCATCCGCAAGCGCCCGCCCTTCCCCGTGGTCTGCGGCTATAAAGATCGCCCGACCGTAGTCAATAACGTGGAGACCTTCCTTGCCGCGGCCCGGGTGGTCCAGTGGGGCGGCTACTGGTTCCGCGGTGAAGGGACCGACCAGTCCGCAGGGAGCAAGATCCTTTCGGTGAGCGGGGACTGCGAGCGCCCGGGGATCTACGAATATCCGTTCGGTACTCCGGTGCACCGGGTGCTGACCGACTGCGGGGCGGAGCATGTCCAGGCGCTCCAGATCTCCGGAGCGGCCGGCACCACACTGTCGCCGGCGGACTTCGACCGCATCATCGCCTTCGAGGATCTGTCCACCGCGGGCTCTTTTATGGTCTTCGACCACAGTCGCGACATGCTGGACATGGTGCGCAACTTTGCCGCCTTCTTCGCCCACGAGTCCTGCGGATTCTGCACACCCTGCCGGGTGGGCACCGGGTTGCTGCACAACCTGGTGGAGAAGGTCGCCTGCGGCCAGGCATCCTCCCACGATCTTGAAGAGATGCGCCAGATCGGCGGGGTCATGCGACTGGCGAGCTATTGCGGTCTGGGCCAGACCGCCCCGACACATATCCGAAATACCCTGGATAAATTCCCGGACATCTATCGGCGACGACTGCGCAGCGAGGACTACACGCCCTCCTTCGACCTGGACGCCGCGCTTTCGGAGGCGCGCGCCTTGAGCGGCCGGGACGATGCGGATGCCCATATCCCCGAGGCTCTGGAGGAGTCGGTATGAGCCACAGCTTCAAGCTCGATGGCCGCGAGATCCATTTCGTTCCCGGCCAGACCATCATGGCGGCGGCCACCGCGGCCGGCGTCTATATCCCCCATCTCTGTCACAACCCAGACTATGCGCCTCACGGGAGCTGCCGGGTCTGTGTAGTGGGGGTCGGTCGGCGACAGGTCTCTGCCTGCACCACCCCGGCCACCGAGGGGATGGAGGTGGACAACAGCTCCGAGCCAGTCCAGGAGAGCCGCAGGTCGGTCTTGCAGATGCTGTTTGCGGAGGGCAACCATGTCTGCCCGGCCTGCGAGCGCAGCGGCAACTGTCAGCTCCAGGCGGTCGCCTATTACATCGGGATGCTCTCGCCCCATTATCCGCCGTTCTTCCCCGCGCGCCCGGTGGATGCGTCCCATCCGGATTTCATCATCGATTTCAACCGCTGCATCCTGTGCGAGCTGTGCGTGCGGGCGAGCCGCGACCATGACGGCAAGCGCGTCTTCGCCATCAGCGGTCGGGGCCTCGATAGCCATCTGGTCATCGACTCCCCGAGCGGTCTATTAGGCGACTCCCGATTCGCTGCAGAAGACCGTGCCGCCCATGTCTGCCCGGTCGGTGCCATTTTGCCCAAGCATAAAGGGTTCGAGCGGCCTATCGGCGAGCGGCTCTATGATCGCGAGCCCATCGACAAGGTTGGCGATCTGCGTGCCCACGAGTCGGAGGTGGATTGAGATGACCGAGAAGATCCGAGTCGCCACCACCTCCCTGTGCGGGTGTTTCGGCTGTCATATGTCCTTCCTGGACATCGACGAGCGAATACTGCAATTGGTCGAGCTGGTAACCTTCGACCGCAGCCCCATCACCGACATCAAGACCATCGGCGAGTGCGACCTGGGCCTGATCGAGGGCGGGGTCGCCAACGCCGAAAACGTCGAGGTGCTGCGCGAGTTTCGGCGTCACTGCAAGATCCTGGTGGCGGTGGGTGCCTGCGCGGTCAACGGCGGCATCCCCGCCATGCGCAATCGTCTAACCGTCAAGGAGTGTTTGGAAGAGGCTTATGTGTCGGGGGTCGGTGTCTATAATCCGGGCATCCCCAACGATCCGGAGATCCCGCTCCTGCTGAGCCAGGTCCATCCTATCCATGAGGTCGTCAAGGTGGACTATTTTCTGCCCGGCTGCCCGCCTTCCGCGGACGCGATCTGGACCTTCCTGACCGAGCTGCTGTCGGGCCAGCCCATTGCGTTCCCGTATACGCAGATTCGGTACGACTGAAGAAGGGCCAAGGGCCTTGGGACTTGAATCCCGTCTTTCGGCCCTCGGCCCTTGGCCCGCGGCCCTCCAATCATTCCGAGGTTCGTCACATGACCGCTTCGCTCGAAACCGCCCGTCACCCCGAGACCCTGAGGCGCGTCTGCATCGAGCCGCTGACCCGGGTGGAGGGCCACGGCAAGGTCACTCTGCTCCTGGACGAGGCCAACCGCATCCAGCAGGCGCGGCTGCACATCGTGGAGTTCCGGGGCTTCGAGAAATTCATCCAGGGTCGGCCCTATTGGGAGCTGCCGGTGCTGGTCCAGCGACTGTGCGGCATCTGCCCCGTGAGTCATCATCTGGCCGCCGCCAAGGCATGCGATCAGCTCATCGGCGTAGACCGGCTTACGCCCACGGCCGATAAGATTCGCCGGCTCATGCACCTGGGCCAGACCTTTCAGTCCCATGCATTGCACTTCTTCCATCTCTCGTCGCCCGACCTGCTATTCGGGTTCGACGATGCGGTGGCCCACCGCAATATCGTCGGAGTCATCCAGGAGCACCCGGAGATCGCGACCCAGGGCGTGCTAATGCGCAAGTTCGGCCAGGAAGTCATCCGGGTCACCGCCGGCAAGCGCGTCCATGGCACCGGTGCGCTCCCGGGCGGGGTCAATAAGTCGCTGACTCCGGAGGAGCGGGACCTGCTCCAGGCCGATATCGATCGGATGGTCCAATGGTCCGAGGGCGCCGTTCAGCTCATCAAGCATCTGGTCTTGAGCAACCCGGACTTCCATTACCGGTTCGGTGCGGTGGATGCCAACACGCTGGGCCTGATCGGGGAGGACGGGGCCTTCGAGCTGTATCATGGCGGGCTGCGGCTGCGCGATGCGACCGGCAAGACCCTGTTCGACCATCACGATTACCGGGACTACGAGCAGATCATCCAGGAAGAGGTCAAGTCCTGGAGCTATATGAAATTCCCATTCATCGCGGAGCTGGGTCCGGAGCATGGCTGGTACCGGGTGGGACCGCTCGCACGGGTGAACAATTGCGACCGCTTCGACACCCCGCTCGCCGAGCAGGAGCGCCAGGACTTTGCCGCAGCCGGCGAAGGCCGGCCGTTGCAAGCGGCCCTGGCCACCCATTGGGCGCGTCTGATCGAGCTTCTGTACTGCGCGGAGGCGATGCGGGAGCTGCTCTCCGATCCGGACCTGCTGGGCGCGGATCTGCGCCTGCGCGGGGAGATGCGCAGCAAGGGCATCGGTGTGGTGGAGGCACCCCGCGGTACACTCTTCCATCACTACGAGATCGACGACGACGGATTGGTGACCCGCGCCAACCTCATCGTCTCGACCACCAACAACAACCAGGCCATGAACGCATCCATCCGCCAGGTGGCGGCCCATTACCTGGACGGCAGGGAGCTCACCGAGCCCTTGCTTAACCACATCGAGGTGGCTATCCGCGCCTACGACCCCTGTCTCTCCTGCGCCACCCACGCCCTAGGCCGCATGCCACTGGAGCTTGACCTGGTGGATGCGCAAGGTCGCACACTCGACCGGCTCTATCGGCATCCGGACGGCTCGCTGGAACGCCCCGTCGATCCGGTCCTGGCCGACTAGTCTATGAAGCCGGCCTTGTCGCGGGTCCTTATCCTTGCCTGCGGCAACCCATCCCGGGGCGACGACGCACTGGGACCTCTACTCATCGAGCGCCTGGAGGCCCGGCCTATGTCGGTCCCCGGCCTGGCGCTCGATTTGCTCACAGACTTCCAGCTACAGATCGAGCATGCGCTGGATCTCGCCGGGCGCGATCTCGCGGTCATCGTCGATGCCGCACTCGTCGGCCCAGAGCCATTCGACTTCACCCCGGTTAGGGCCGACTTGGGTGCTACCCTTACAACCCATGCCATGAGCCCTGGCGCACTGCTGCGGGTCTGTCGCCAGATCGCCGCGGCCCCGCCCCCGGACTGCCGGCTGCTGGCCATTCGTGGATACGGCTTTGAATTGGGGGAGGGGCTCTCGCCGCGGGCGCAGACAAATCTGAATGCCGCCGAGGCCTTTCTGCTGGGTTGGCTCGCCAGCGAAAGCAGTCCGCAGGATACGGACACCCGGCGCTGATCGCGGCAGGCTGCCCATCCCAAAAGGCACCGCTGCGTCAAGGTCTTGAACTTGGGGCTGATACGCCGTCGAGAGGCCAGCATGAACGTCATCGCGCAATTTACGCTCATTCCCATCGGTACCGGAACCTCGCTATCGGGCTACGTCGCGGCTTGCGAGCGCGTCCTGGCAGCGACCGGACTGACTTATGAGCTGCATGCCAATGGAACCAACCTGGAGGGGGAATGGGATGACGTTATGGCGGCCATCAAACGCTGCCACGAAACCCTGCATGGCATGGGTGTGCCCCGTATCTCCACCGTCGTCACGCTCGGCACGCGCAACGACCGCGAGCAGAGGATGGCCGATAAGGTATCGAGTGTGCGGGCCAAGCTGCGGTAGTCGCGAATCGCCCGGGCGATGTCGGCAATCCGGACGCTGTGAGTTGGCCGGACCCGTCCGGTGGGAGATGGGGTCCATGCGAGCCAAGGCTGGCACATCTCCGGCTACGCACTCAAGGCTGCCGCCTTTCCCAAGGCTTTTTCACGCGCTTTTCAGAAGGTCTTTCCAACGCCCAAAAACCGTCGGGTTGCTGTCCGCGCCGAGCGTCGACTATACGCCTGTGGGGCAAGCGATGCTGCCGGATACCCAGCCCTACGGTAGACCGCATCGGCTGCCGCGCCCCAATGCGACCCGCTCGGCGGTCGCCCGACCCCTCTCGCACGAGCCTTCCGGGCGCTCCGGCAAGACGCGACTCGGACGGATGCGGGCACCCGTCGATGGCTCGATTTCATCATGCAAGCTCTTAATGACACGTAAGGTCGGAGGGTCGGAAGATGAAGCGCTCGACAGCCTTTCCTACTGCGGCGGTACTTGCCGCCTGTCTACTCGGCGCGCCGATCGCCCATGCGGCGGTCGTCGGCCAGATCGACGACTTTTCCGATGGCACCACTCAAGGATGGACGGTCGCGCTCCTGGGGGCGCCCCATCCCGCCCCGCCGGTCAATATCGCCACCGGCGGTCCATCGGGTACGGGCGACCGGTATCTGCAAATGACCGCGGTAGGCGGTGCCGGTGCCGGCGGACGCATGTCCGCAATTAACTTGAGTCAGTGGGCCGGCGATTACCCAGGCGCCGGAATCGGCTCGATCGCTATGGATTTGCTGAACCTGGGTACCCAGGACCTGACGATTCGCCTCTTTCTGGAAGACCCCACGGTCGGCCCCCCAGCGGACGCCGCAGTAACCTCAGGCGTCCTGTTGCCGGCCGGCGGCGATTGGACAACCGTCCAGTTCGCGCTCGACCCGCCCGCGCTGACGCTACTCATGGGCGACCTAGACGTCCTGCTGGGCAACGTCACTGCCCTGCGCATCATCCATAACCCAGACCCCAGTTTCCCGCCGCCGGCGGTCGTCGCCCTGCTCGGCGTCGATAACATCCGCGCCCTTCCCGTTTCCGAGCCGACCACCGCGCTGCTATTGGCGGGGGCATGCATCCCAGCGGTGCGGATTGCGCGGCGTTGTGCCCGATCGCTAGAACGGGCGTGACGCGCCCGCGGGACCGGGCGGCGGATGGCGATTCCGACTGGCTCTCGGAATATCTGTCGCTACCCCCTTCCCGCGGCACGCGAGCTCAAGACGCCACGCGGTCCGCATGGACATAGGGTATCAGCCCCAATCGGTGCAGCCGCACCTGCTCCTCCCGCCCCAGTTGGCGGGCGTCGAGGATGAAACCGGACCCAGTCTGGACCAGCCAGGCCATCGGGTGGTCATGCAAGCGGCTGGGCAGCGACCAATCGAGGCCCAGCTGATGCATGCCTAGCAGGTCCCGGACCTTTTTCGATTTCCCCTGACCGGTCCCCGGCGCCACGCCGAATGCCGCGTACAGCGTCGGGGCCTTTACATGAGGCGTCTGGGTGCTATCGAAGGCGAAGTTGGTCGTCGCAACGGCGTGGGCGATCCCAGCCGCCCAGCTCGCCGTCGAGCCCGAGGCCAGAGGCGAGGGCCGCTTGCGGCACAATGCGGCCGCCGCAAAGCGCATCAATTGCCCGTACTCGTCGTTCAGGTGCTCTTGGCAGAAGGCATCGGTCAGGGATGTCACCGCGGCGAAGGTGTCCGCCATTGCCTTTGGGACCTTCTCGGAATGGTTCGACATGGGAGTTGCCTATGCTTGTAGAGTCGCGACCGCTCCGCAGCACTTCTTATGCTTCTTGCCGCTCCCGCAGGGGCAAGGTCCGTTCCGGTCGATCTTGCCGGAGCGTGCGGGGACGGTCGGGTTAAGCATCCGCTCGAGATCCGAGATGTCCTCGGGTTTGTCGGACTCGAATCCGATGATGTATTGCCAACCGTGTTGGCGACAGGTCTCTGCAACGTACTGAGCTCTGTCGTCAGATTGAACGCGCACGATGATCGGATGCGCCTTGGTTCCGAGTTTTGCCATTGATAGTCTGCCTCGCAATTTCAACGTGTTGGCGGTGTATGAGCCAAGCGCTTAGGCCGGGAAAGCGGCACTTGATTATCAACCTCGTATCTTCTGGTTTCTAGGCTGGGCGGTTGGACCTGCATCTTCTTTCCCATCCCATTCCACACATTTCATAACTCATGAGCCTCCCTGGCGACTTTGATCCAGGCGGCGAAGTCCATGATGCGTTGGAGGCCGAGCCAAATCGTCTCGACGACGGTCTCCAGCGACGCGGCGGTGCGGTTGGTCAGCAGGCGCCACTCGATCGGTTTGACCCCGGGCGGAGCGCCGATCTCGCGGGCAACGACGCAGGTGACCTCAAAGGTCCCGCGACGCCCGTCCGACAAGGAGACGCGCTGGGCGTACAACTCCTGGCGCACCTCGCGGGCCGTGCGCCCGCGTCCCCCCGGCAGGGCGAAGCGGATCTCCCCCAGCGGCGGACTCGCCAGCACCGTCGCCCACAACCGCCCGCCCTCGGGCAGCGCGCGGTTGTGCTTGGAGCGCACCAGCCAGTCCGCCGGCGTGCCGAGGTCGCGGGCGCGCACCATCAGCGCGCGGATGTCGGATTCGCGGTCGGCGACATAGACCAACCGAGTCTGCGGCAGCTCGGCGGCCAGCTCCGCCACCCGGGCGTACCCTTCGCTCCAGCGCACGCTCTCCGTGATCCCCGGGCGCGTCCCGTCGGGGTCTTTGGGCTCGCGCGCCCACATCCAGGCATCGAGCACGCCCAACGGCTCGCGGGCGGGGCTGACTGCGTACGTCGGGTGCAAGTCGTACTCCTCGCCCCCGAGAAACCGATAGGCCGCTTGCGTCTCCGCCCAGCCGTTGCAGGCCCCGGGGATGCTCGCCGTCAGACGCTCCGCCAAGCGCTCCAGCAACCGCACCGCGCGCTTATCGCGACGCGTGTCGCCCAGATCGATCCCCCGAAACTCCTCGTCTGCCCAGCCCACGATGCCCCCCCGGAAACTATCCAAAGGCAGCATCTTATATCGCACACTTAAAGTTGTGTGCAATGGGATGCCTTAAGCCTCGCCCAACGCCAACTGCTTCCGGGGCGCGAATGCACCCGCGAGCTGTTCCCGGAGTATTATCTGATCAAGGTCGAGCGGTTCGACGACATCGCCCGCGACACCCTCGACGAATGGATCTATTTCCTCAAGCACGAGTCGATCCAGGACGGATTCTCGGCCAAGGGCTTGAGCGAGGCCAAGGAGAAGCTCGACGTGCTCAAGCTCGCACCGGCCGAGCGCGCCGATTACGAGCGTTGGCAGGACGACCTGCATCTGCACGCGAGCTTGGTGGCGTCGAACTATGGGCTCGGCAAGATCGAGGGCCGCGAGTAGGGACGCGAAGAACGCACGCTGGAGATCGCCCGGGCGATGAAGTCCAACGGCGTGGCCGCGAGCGTCATCGCACAGTCCACCGGCCTGGACCCCGAGGTCGTCGCCGGCCTTTAATCGAGAGAACGCTCAAGGCCCGGAGGGTCGACGATGTCCGCGGTATTGCGCATCCGCCAGCAGGACCGAAGCGAGGGTTCGGACCCGTTCTGGCCCGTCCGGCTGCGTCTGACCCGACCCAACGAGCCCGAGCTGGAGGCCGAGTCGCGCACCGGTTTCGCGCTGACCCCGCAGGAGCAGGAAGACCTGCGCTGGTATCTGGAGGACTATCTACAGGTCGCGCCGCTGGTCGCCCCGGTCCAGATCGAGCAGATCGAGCGCACGCTGCGCGAGAAGGGCGAAGCGCTCTACGATCAGGTCCTCGACTCCAACCCCGGCACCCGCGCCATCTGGTACGCAGTGCGCGAGCGGCTCGCCGATCTGCGCATCGAGATCCATGCGAGCGTCGCGGGCGCCGCCGCCATCCCCTGGGAGTTGCTGCGCGATCGCCAATCGAGCTCGGCCATCGCACTGCGGGTGCGCGCCTTCGTGCGGGTCCAGCCCGACCCCAACATCGCTTTCTGTCCGGCCCAGCCGGCCGCAGAGGGTCGGCTGCGTCTGCTCTATGTCGTCTGCCGGCCGGGCGGCCGGGACGATGTGCAATTGCGCGCCATCGCCAACCGACTGCTGCGCGATCTGGGTCCCGACCGACCGCGCTTCGAGATCGATGCGCTGCGCCCGCCGACCTTCGAGGCCTTGCAGCAAGCCCTGATCCGCGCCAAGTCCGAGGGCCGGCCCTATCACATCTGCCATTTCGACGGACGCGGCATCTATAACGACCTCGCACAGACCCCGCTCGCCGGTTGGCTTGCGGGACAGGGCGGGCTCAAGCTCGGTGCCGCCGCGCCCGGTCCGCACGGCTATCTGCTCTTCGAGCATCCGGGGAGCCCCGAGGGCATGCGCCCGGTCGGGGGCGCCGAGCCGGGTCAGCTCCTGCACGACACCGGCTGCCCGATGCTGGTCCTCAACGCCTGCCAATCGGCCATGCACACCGCGACCGCGGCACCGGCCACCCAGTCCGAGGGGGCGTCCACGGTCCACGAGGAGCGCCGCGCCATCGGCTCGCTCGTCCAAGCGGTCGCCGATCAGGGCATCCCGGCCGTGCTCGGCATGCGCTACAGCGTCTATGTGGTCACCGCCGCGCAATATGTCGGCGCGCTCTATGCCGCGCTCGCCCGGGGAGTCAGCTTCGGCGAGGCCGCGAGCGCGGCGCGCAAGCACTTAAGCCGCAACCCGGAGCGCTGGATCGGGCTGGAGCCGCGCCCCTTGGAGGACTGGCTGGTCCCGGTGGTCTACGAGGCCATGGACCGGCCGCTGCTCCCGCCGCCCGCGGCCGGACCGGGCGCCGGGCTGGGGCTCGGCGGCATGCAGGACATCGCGCTCGACGACCCGATCCTGCGCCGCTATTGCCCCGACCGGGGATTCGTCGGACGCGACGAGACCTTGCTCATGCTCGATCGCGCATTCGACCGGCATCGCATCGTCCTGCTCCATGCCTATGCCGGAGCCGGCAAGACCGCGACCGCGGTCGAATTCGCCCGCTGGTATGCCGAGACCGGCGGGCTCGGCGCGGACCCCCTGGTCATCTTCTCCTCCTTCGAGGGCCATCGCGACCTGGACGCGTTGCTCGATCAGGTCGCCCAGTCCAGGCCCATGCGCGCACTGCTCGATGCCAACGGGATCGACTGGTATGCCCAGCAGGGCGAGGATCGCGGCGCACTGGTCCTGCAACTGCTGCGGGCCAAGCCCGTGCTCTGGATCTGGGACAACCTGGAGCCGGTGGCCGGCTTCCCCGCTGGGGCGGAGTCCGACTGGACGGCAGACGAGCAGTCTCAGCTTAAGGATTTCCTGAAACGGATCGCGCTCGATGGACAGACCCGGGCGCGACTGCTGCTGACCTCCCGGCGCGACGAGCGCGCCTGGCTCGGCGATCTGCCCTGCCCGATCAAGATGCCGCCCATGTCCGCGACCGACTCGGCGGCGCTCGCGCTTGCGCTCGGCGAGTCGCACGGGCTGGGGCGCGCCGAGATCGGCGCCGACTGGTCGCCGCTGATCGACTATTGCGCAGGCAACCCGCTGACCCTGCGCGTGCTGGTCGGGCAGGCGGTGCGCGCCGGGCTGCGCGGGCGCGTGCGGATCGGCGCATTCGTCGCTGCCATCCGCGCCGGCGAGTCGCCCATCGACGATGCCGATGCAGCCGAGGGGCGCGACTGCTCGCTCGCGGCCTCGCTCGACTATGGGTTCGCCCACGCATTCGCGGCGGATGAGCTGGCGGTCGTGGCGCTGCTGCATCTGTTTCAGGGGGTGGCGGATGTCAATGTGCTGGTCTGGATGGGCGAGGGCGACCCAGCGCTGCCCGCGCTGCAAGGCTGGGACCCGGACCGGCTCGACGCGCTGCTCGGGCGAGCGGCAGAGATCGGGATCGCGACCCGGTTGGACGGCGCCCAATTCGGCATCCACCCAGCGCTACCCTGGTTTCTGCGCCAGGTCTTCGCGCGGCATTGCGACGGGCGCGAGGGCCGGCCGGACGCCGAGTCCGCGCTACGGGCCTGGGTCGAGGCGGTCGGCAAGTTGGGGAATTACTACCATAACGAGATCGAGGCGGGCCGCCGGGAGGGGATGGGGCGGCTCGCGCTGGAGGAGTCCAACCTGCTGCATGCCCGCCGCAGCGGCCGGCGGCTGGGGCTCTGGGGTGCGGTCGTCGGGGCCATGCAAGGGTTGAAGGTGCTCTACGAATACCAGGGGCGCCGGGCCGAATGGGCGCGGATGGTCGACGCGCTGGTCCCGAACTATTGCACCGCGGACGACGGACCGGTCCCTGGGCGGGACGACGCCTACAGCCTGGTCATGGGGTACCGCGTCCGTCTGGCCCGGGAGCGCGACCGCGACCTCGACCGCGCCACCGCCTTGCAGTCGCGGCGGGTCGATTGGGTCCGGGCGCGGGCGGCCGAGGCGCTCGCGCTGCTGGGGGACGCGCCATTGGATGCGGAGCGGCGCAACCGCATCCGGACCCTCGGCGTCTCGACGCACATGCTGGGAGAACTGCTGCGCGAGCGGGGCGACCCGGACTGTACGGACCGCTACCGCGAGTCGATCGACTATGCCCGGCGCGTCGGCGACACCGTGGGCGAGGCGAACGTGTACCACAACCTCGGCTATGCCTACGTGCAGATCCCAGCCATCCGCGACCTGGACTCGGCCGAGCTCGCCTACCGCACGAGCTTGGACCTGCGCGAGCCGAACGATGCGCTGGGGCGCTCCCAGTGCATCCAGCAGATCGGGATGGTGCATCACGAGCGCTTCCGGGAGGCGCGCGTGCGGGGCGAGCCTGAATCGATCCTGCTCGGCCATGCCCAAGCGGCGGAGACCGCGTATCTCGATGCGCTGGCGCTCTGGCCCGTCGGCGCGGTCGCCGACCGCGGGCCGCTGCATGGCCAGTTGGGCGCGCTCTACGCCGAGATCGGCCAGACCGACCACGCCCGCGAGCACTTCGAGAAGGACATCCAGATCTGCGAGCGGACCGGCAACCGCCACGGCGCCGGACAGACGCGCTTCAACCTGGCGCTCCTGAACTTCCAATCCGCCGACCGCGAGCCCCCGCGCCGCCGCGACCTGCTTCGGCGCGCCGACGCCTATGCCCAGGCCGCGCTGCGCGACTTCCGCCACTACCAGGGCCGCGCCGCCGACATGGAGGCCAAGACGCAGGGGCTCATCGACTCGATCGCCCAAGCCCTCGCCGTCGCCCCCTCCTGAGGCCCCAGCCCGCCCCGCCCGTCAGCGTCTCCCCGACTTGTCCCGGGGATGCCGAACCTCCGTCGCGGGGACGGCAACCCCCGGCCGAGCGGCCGATCGCGCGCATGGGGCTCGCCGATCCTCGCACCGGCTTGGCAAGCGACTTGAGCGAACCGGCCGAGCGGTCTAGTCTGGGTTTAGCTAACCGGAGACAGCCGACATGCACACCCAGGTCAATATACACGAGGCCAAGACGCGGCTTTCCCAATTGATCGAGCGGGTGGAGGCCGGCGAGGAGGTGGTGATCGCGCGCGCCGGACTCCCGGTTGCCCGCCTGGTTCCGATCGCCGCCAAGCCCCAGCCCCGCGTGCTCGGACCGCTGGCCGGAAAGGTCCCGGCGCCCGAGGAGTGGAATGCGCCCTTACCGGCAGACCTGCAGGACGACTTCGAGCGGACTTGATGCGTTTGCTCCTCGATACCCACGTCTTGCTTTGGGCATTGATCGAGCCTGCACGCCTGCCGGCCGATGCCAGGGCCGCGCTCGAAGCACCGGAGAACGGCGTCTTTTTCAGCGCGGCGAGCATATGGGAGATCGCAATCAAGCGCGCGCTGGGGCGCCCCGATTTCGCTTTCGAGCCGGAGACGATCCGCACCGCGGCATTGGGAATCGGCTTCGCCGAGCTGCCCATCGACGGGATGCACGCTGCCCGGGTCAGGCATCTGCCGCCGTTGCACCGTGACCCGTTCGACCGTCTACTGATCGCCCAGGCCCAAGTCGAGCCGATGACGCTGCTCACGAACGACCCGCTGATTGCAGGATATACCCTAAGCCTCTGGCAGCTCTAGGCGCCTGTGTTCAAGACGATATGATCGGGGTCGGCGCCTGCGCAGACTCGCCGGGGGCTCAGGAAACCAGCAGGCACCGAAAACGGAGCACCCCGATGCACAGCACCCTGATCGTCCGCCACACCGCCGTCAACGCCTTTCGGGTCGTGCGCCAAACGGACGGCAAGCCCGGCCCCGAGACCGAGCTTGCACCGCCGGATGCGGTTAAGGTCGAAGGCCGCCCGGACAGCCATCTGCTCGCGGACCACGCTTGGTATCTGGAGCAATTCCTCGACTATCCCTTCCCACCCAACACCGAGCTGGCCGAACGCATCCAGTCGGCCTTGCAGGGCTGGGGCGAGCAATGCTTCGCGCGTCTCTTCGCGGGCCAGGCGCTCATCTGGTACCACGAGGCGCGCCAGAAGGGCCTGGAGCACCTGACGCTCAAGATCGCGAGCGACGACCCGCGTGTCTTGGGCTGGCCCTGGGAGGCACTGCGCGACCCCCAGGGCAGCACATTGGCCCACGCCTGCCGCATCGAGCGCCAGTTGAGCGAGCTGCACGACCCATTGCCGCTGCCCGAGCAATTGCCGCGCGAGCGGGTCCATATCCTGCTCGTCATCGCCCGCCCCTACGGCGAGACCGATGTCGGCTACCACGCGCTGGCCCGGCCGCTGGTCGAGCAGGTCCGCGACCGCCGACTGCCGGTACGACTCGAAGTCCTGCGCCCGCCGACCTTCGCCAATCTCACCGAGCACCTGCGCCAGCGCCCCGGCCGCTATCACATCGTCCATTTCGACGGACACGGCGGCTACGGACCGCCCGGCCAGGCCGACGCGCACCCCGACCCCCACAGCTTCCGCGGCGCCGAGGGCCGACTGATCTTCGAGGACGCCGCGGGCGAGCCCGACCCCATCCCAGCCGCCAAGCTCACCGCGCTGCTCGGCGAGCACCGTATCCCCATCATGGTGCTCAATGCCTGCCAGTCCGCCCGCATCGATGGCCGCGCCTCCGACCCCTTCGCATCGGTCGCCGCCGCACTGCTCAAGGCCGGCATGCGCGCGGTCGTCGCCATGGGCTACAACCTCTATGTCAGCGCCGCCCAGCAGTTCGTCCCCGCCTTCTACGACCGGCTGCTCGCGAACGGCGCGGTCGCCGAGGCGGTGCGCGTCGGGCGCCAGGCCATGCTGCTTCACGATCGTCGCGCCTGCGCCCGCGGCGAGCACCCGCTCGCCGACTGGCTGGTGCCGGTGCTCTATCAGCAGGAGGCGCTGGACCTGCCGGTGGCCGCGCTCGCCGCCGCCCCGGCGGACGGCGCCGACCGGGCCTTGGCGGCGCTCCCCGATGAGGCGCGCCGGTTCGGCGAGCATGGATTCGTCGGCCGCCAGCAGGCCATCCAGTCCTTGGAGCGCGCCTTGCTCGGCCAATCCCAGGCCCGGCCCCAGGCGGCCGTCCTGATCCACGGCATGGCCGGCATCGGCAAGAGCACTCTGGTGCGCGGGTATCTGGACTGGCTCGCCCAGACCCACGGGCTGGGCGCGCCCGAGGAAGGCGCCGCCTTCGCCGCCGTCCACTGGCTCGCATTCGACGACCTGCGCAGCCTGGAGTCCGTCGTCAACCCGCTGATCGAGTCGCTGTTCGGACTCAACGCCACAGCAGTGCCGATGGACGAGAAGCTGACTGCGCTGACCGATGCGCTGCGCCGCACGCCGCATTTGCTGGTCTGGGACAACTTCGAGTCCGCCGCCGGTATCCCTAGCACTGAGGTCGATCCGCTGCTCGCCGAGTCCGACCGGGACCGGCTCAAGGGCCTGCTCAAGTCGCTGCGCGGCGGTCGCACCCGGGTGCTCGTCACCAGCCGCTCGCCGGAGCACTGGCTCGACGCCGGCACCCTCTATCGGCTGCCGCTGGCTGGCCTCGCTGGCGAGGAACGCTGGACCTATTGCAACGCGGTGCTCGCCGACCTGGGGCTCAAGCCCGACCGCGACGACCACCGGCTCAAGGCGCTGATGGACGCGCTCGACGGACATCCGCTGGCGATGCGCGCGGTGCTGCCGCGTCTGGCCGAGACCGACGTCGGCTCGCTGCTCGGGGAGCTGGAAGCCGCATTCGTCGGCGCCGCGGGCGATGCGGGAACTCGGGCGATCTTCGCCGCGCTGTCGCTGCTCGATGCCGGGCTGCCCGAGGCCTTCGCGCCGGTGTTGGACTTGATTGGGTTACATCGGCGGTTTGTGCAGATCGATGTCTTGGGACAGGTCGCGGAGGCCGCTGGCACGCCGGTGCGGCGCGAGACCCTGGGGCACTGTCTCGCGGCACTGGAGACCGGCGGGCTCTTGCAGCACATCGGACATGGCGTCTATCGGCTGCACCCGGCATTGAGCGGTTATCTGGCCCAGCGCCGACCGACCGCAGAGTTGGCCGAGCGCGGATTCGTCGAGGTCATGGGCCGCTTGGCCGATGAGTTGGCCCCGATGGAACTGCACGAGCAGCTCGGCCCCTTCGCGATCCATGGCGCCAGCTTCCACCGGGGGCTGGGGCTAGCGAATACGCTCGGTATGGATATGCAACTGGCCGCTTTGACTGAGACGCTGGCCGCCTTTGCACTGAATCGCCGGGATTTCGGCGCGGCGCGGCGGCTGTGCGAGTCGCTCGCGAGCCATTGGGGTGGGCGGAACTACCAGGAAGTGCGGGCCGCCGCCTATCACCAGCTCGGGATCATCGCCCAAGAGCAACGCGACTTCGCCGACGCCGATGCCTGGTACCGGAAGTCGCTTGCGATCAAGGAGCAACAGGGCAACGCGCAGGGCGCGGCACGCACCTACCACCAGCTCGGGAGGATCGCACAAGAGCAGCGCGACTTCGCCGACGCTGAAGCCTGGTGCCGGAAATCGCTTGCCATCTCAGAGTAACTGGGTGACAAGCACCTCGCGGCGATGACCTACCACCAGTTAGGGATGGTCGCACAAGACCAGCGCGACTTCGCCAGCGCCGACGCCTGGTACCGCAAGTCGCTGGCGCTCTCCGAGCAACAGGGCGACGAGCACATCACGACTATGAGTTACCACCAGCTCGGGATCATCGCGCAAGACCAGTGCGACTTCGCTAGCGCCGAGGCATGGTACCTCAAGTCCCTGGCGATCAAGGAGCAACAGAGCAACGCGCAGGGCGCCGCGATGACCTACCACCAGCTCGGCAGGATCGCCGAAGAGCGGCGCGACTTCGCCTGCGCCGAGGCATGGTACCGCAAATCGCTGGCCATCAAGGAGCAACAGGGCAACGCCCACGGCGCGGCGCTCACCTACCACCAGCTTGGGATGATCGCCCAAGCGCAACGCGACTTCGCCAGCTCCGAGGCATGGTACCGCAAGTCGCTGGCGATCTTCGAGCAGCAGGGCAACGCGCACGGCGCGGCGGCCACCTACCACCAACTCGGGACGATCGCCGAAGAACAGCGCGCTTTCGCCAGCGCTGGCTCGTGGCTCCTGAGGTCCATCGGGCTGGTGGCAAACTCGAATGACCCCCACCACCTCGGGCTGGCACTTACGAGCTTCCTGCGCACCCTGAAATCCGCGGACGCCCCCACCCAAACCCAGCTCAGACAGTCCTGGCAAGACGCGGGTCTTGACCAGATCGCCAATCTCGCAGACCTGGAACGCCAATTCAGCGAACAACCTCAGGCGCAAGAAAGACCATGACCAACCCGACCCCGAACACCGCCCAAGACCGGTCACTCCTGCAAACCCTGGCCCGCTCCGATCCGGACTTCGCCGCCTTCTCGGCGCAGTGCGCCGCGCCCCTTCGCGACCTGGGCGCGACCGCACCCGACGATGCGACCGGCGCCCGGCTCGCACTCGAGACCCTGGCCTGGCTGCGCGAGGACCCCGATTGCGCCCAACGCCTGGACCGCCTCGCCCGCTCCCCGGCCCCGGACCGCTTCGACGCGACCGGCCTTGGCGTCCCGGTGCTGCTGGCCGTGGTCTTTCTGCTGCGCACCCACATCCGCATCCGCCGCCACCCCGACGGCCGCTGGGACTTTCAGATAGAGCACAAGCCCGGCGACACCAAGCTCCTGACCGATCTGCTCAAGCGCATCCAAGCGCTGCTGCCGGGGGCGGCGCCGGGCGACCAATGATCGGCACCCAGGTTGCCCCGACCGCCCCGGATCGCGGCCGGCCGGTTGCAGAGGCGATGGCGGTGCGCAATCATCTTTCTGTCGCAATCCGACCGGGGTAAGAACCATGGCGAGCCTCACCATCCGCGATCTGTCCGAAGATACGAAGACGAAGCTCAAGGAACAGGCGCAGGCGTGCGGGCGCAGTCTCGAAACCTATGTCAAAGGCTTGCTCGATCAGGCCGCCGAGCAATCCGGTCTTCGGGGCCAACCGGCATTCCCATACGATTTGCTGGCACTGGTCGAGCCGGGAGAGGACATCGAGGTCTTCATCGCCGAGCAGGATCGCGCGCAACCGGTCGTTAAGCTGTGATCCCGCTCGATACCAACGTACTCTCGGAGCTGACCAAACCGGACCCCTCGGCGCGCGTGGTCGGATGGCTGGAAAACAACGAGTCACGCCTGGCGCTGCCGACGATCGTCCTTGCCGAGCTGCGCTATGGCATCGCGCGTCTTCCGGAAGGAAAACGCAAGCAAAGTTTGCTCGGCTTTTGGGACTCGAAGCGCGACCGGTTTCTCGGACGGACCTTCCCGTTCGACACGCAAGCCGCTCGGATCTACGGAGAGATCGTGGACGAAGTGGAGCGCCTCGGGCGTACCGTGAAGGTGGGCGACGGTCAGATCGCGGCCATTGCGCTGGTCCATAGCATGCCCGTTGCGACCCGGGACACGGACGATTATCACCCACGGGGGTGGACTTGATCGATCCATGGTCGTCCTGACCGCATGAGACTGTGCAACTGACCGTCCCACCGGTCTTTGCCAAACCCGGCGCCCGGCGCTGCATCCTCCAGTGGCGCAATAACGGCAGCGTCGGCCAGGTGGGCCGCACCTGGAGATGCGGATAACGGCAGCGCTAGAACTCTGGTCGAGCATCTGGACGCCGGCCAGCCCTATGCGGATCTGGCCAAGGTGATCTCGGTCAACATCCTCGATTTCGATCTGGGCCCCGGGGAGGACTATATCTACCGCGGCACCACGCGCTTGCACGGCCTGCACAAGCGCGACGAGCTGGGTTTAAGCCCATCCCATTCCACACATTTCATAACTCATGAGCCTCCCTGGCGAATTTGATCCCGGCGGCGAAGTCCATGATGCGTTGGAGGCCGAGCCAGATCGTCTTGACGGCCGGTTCGCCGTCGCCTTTGCGCCCGAGAAACCCGCCCAGGCGGGCGATCGAGCGCAGCGCCTCGTTGAGCCGCGGGGGCTGCTGGGGCAGGGGCTTTTTGGCCAGGATATAGGCGGCCTGCCATTCCTCGGGCTCCAAGAGCAAGGACGCGTCGAGATCCGGAAGCGTTCGTCCGAGCCGCATCGGACGGGCGATGCGCCAGGCGACGACCAGGAACAGCGCCAAGGCGCGCTCGATGCGCTCCATCGTGCTCGGTTGCAGCGTCTCGATGCGGCAGCCTTCCTTGAGGACCAAGAACAGCAGCTCGATCTCCCAGCGCGCCCGGTACCAATCGATTGTCTCGACGACGGCCTCCAGCGACGCGGCGGTGCGGTTGGTCAGCAGGCGCCACTCGATCGAGTTGTGTGCAATGGGATGAGTTTGAGTTCACCCTGAGCCTGAGCACCCGTCAGAAGGCTGAGGCGCGGAAGTATGCCATTTGCCCCGCTGAGCATTGCAGGGAGTTCCGGATACAGCCCGCGCGTCGGCCGCGGGGGCAGGAGCCCCTTCGACCGACCCCCGGAAATCCCGAGAAGCGCAGGATGTGTCGCCGCAACTGGGCCACCTTTCTTTGCGGACTTTCTTTGGGGGAGACGAAGAAGGTAAGTTGCCTCGCCGTGTTGGACGTCATGAGGTTTTCCGCATTTCCAGCGAGGCGAAATCACAACGAGCATCCGCCTGCCTCGATCTGTCCATTGGTTCCCAGAGGGTCGCGCGGCAAGGTACCAAATCGCAAGTGTTGGCGCTTCCCTGCGGTGCGGCAGCCTCAAGCCGCCGACTCGATCGGCTTGGCGATCCATTGGTTGAGGCTGAGACCCTCCGCCTGTGCCCTGATTGCGGCGCGGCGGTGAAGCTCCGGGGGTAGACGTAAGGGGACCTTGCCGCTGAATGGTCGGTCGGGTTGCTCGCCGCGCTCTGCGCAGAAGGCAAGATAGTCGTCGATGCTGTCGCGGAATGCCTGGTCGACCTCGGCGTAGTTCTCGCCCTCGAAAGTGACGACATCGCGCAGTCCAGCCACTCGGCCGCAAAAGGTCCTACCATCGGCCTCAATAGTCCCGAGATACCCTTTGTATTCAAGCATCGCCTGCCTCGTCATCTGGTCGAACGGCTGCCGCGTCGAGAAGGTCCCGGACTGCTGGTACCGCGCTACGCCTTGTCTCGGGGCCCGAGTGCGGTCGGGGGAAGACGGGCCTTAATCCGTGAAGAGCGACCCCGAGAAGTGAAGGATGTGCCGCGCCAAAGGCGGATCGCTCTATCGGGCATCCGCCCTCTCATAGCGAATGCAAGCAGTAAAAAATTTCGATCGTCAATCGCTTAGGCCCACGCGAAAACCTGAGCCGATTCCGATAAGCTCATCTTATCGCGAAACGCCGACGGCCCTCGCGCGCAAGATCCTCGCGGGTCTGGACGGTGTTCGCGGACGGTCCGCCATGGGGTCGGCCGAACCTCTCGCATGGGATGTCCGCGGGGCGGCCGAAGCGACCGCAGGCGGCATCGGATCAGTTTCATTGGGCATGCGTCCCATGGGCCGTCCCGGGCGTCGCCTCATGACTACAGTGGGGTCTGCAAGCGACCCGAGGGCGGAACGGAGGTCGACGCCGGGGAAACACCGTGACTGCCCGTGTTTGCCGCGTTCTTAGCGCATCGCAACGCCCTCCCGCTCGGTGGTCGCGCGCGCGCTCAGGTGCCCGCGACCGCGTGTTGGTCGAACAGCCGCTCGGCCCGGAACGCCCGCCCGCGGGCCAGATGCCAGAGGGCCTTGGCGAGCCGGCGCATCAGCTCGACCACCTGTTTGCCCTTGACCGCGCCGGGGCGCTCGGTCTTGGTCTTGAACCAGCGGGCCACGGTGGGCTCGTTGGCGAGCAGGCGCAACGCGGCAAAGTAGAGATAGAAGCGCGCCACCGACGGGCCGCGCTTGGTAATCTTGAGCCGCCCTTTGTGCTTGCCGCTGCTGCGCTCTTTGAGGTTGAGCCCGAGCGCTTTGAGGTAGCTGGCCGTATCGGGGTAGCTCGCCGGATTGCCGACGGCGGCGACCAAGACCGCGCCGGTGACCGACCCGACCACCGGGGCCATGCGCTCGAGCAGCGCGTCCTCGCCCACCGCCTCCGCGACCAGCCGTTCGATGCGGCGCAGCTCCTCGCCGTTCGCGATCAAGCGCTTGGCCTCCCAACGCAGCCGTTTGCGCTCCTCGAGCACGCACGGCAGGCCCAGCGTGGTGCCGGCGCTCTTGAGCACCGCGGCGATCTTCTCCTCGGCCAACCCGGCGCGTCCGGTCGTGCGCATGAGCGCGCGTGCCTGTCGCTCCAGTGCGTGCACTTGGGCCGGTCCGCCGAAGTCGGCGATCAAGCGGTGCAGGGTCGCGCTGCCCAGCCCCAGAATCGCCAGCGCCTCCGGCCAATGGCGTGCCAGCAGCGCTTCCAAGCGGTTGATCTGCTGTTGGTAGAGCGCCTTGCATTGGTAGAGCATCTGCAACTGGGCGTTGAGTCCGCGCCGTTGGGCGTCCGGCTCCGACCACACTTGGGTGTGCCCCTGCGCATGCAGCTCCGCGATAATGTCGGTCGCCTTGGCGTCGTGCAGACTGGGCACGCCGTCGTAGACCTCCGCCGCATCGTGCACCCGCTTGGCGCTCGCGCGATAGATCTCGGCGCCCCGTTCGCGCAACTGCCAGCGCAACGCATCCCCGTAGGTGCCGCTCGATTCCATGACCGCCTCCACCCGCGCGACGGCCGCCAGACGCGCGATCCCGGCGAGCAACTCGCCGGTCTCCTCGGGATGGCGCCACTTCACCCGACCCAGGTGCGCGCCGTCGCGGATGTCCAACCGACCGACGAAGTCCTCCTTCGCCACGTCCACCGCCAACGCCACCACTCCGCCGGCCGCCTGGGCGGCCCACGCCTCCCAGTCCGCCTGCTTGACCTCGACCGTGCGATATCTACCCTTGCTCATGGGGACACCTCCGACTCTTCGGGTTACAACCCGCAAGTCAAGCACTCGCGGGGCCGAGCTACGAGGGTCCCCTCTTTTTTGCCCGTCCCGCCCAGCGCCGGTGCACCGGGCGCCACCTCCGCAGTGGGACACGCGGTGCGTCCTTGCCGCTTCTTATAACTGACTACTGACAACTCTCGCACTCGGGGTCGAGGATCGAGCACGCTTTCGGCGCAGCCCCCCCGTTGGCTTTCCCGCTCCCTTTGCTCTTATCCAGCGAGATGTAGTTCCCGCCCACCGCGCTCAGCCGATTGGCCTTGGTCGCATCCGTCATGGTGGATTTCTCCACATGGGTCGCGCCCATGGACCTCAGGTAATAGGTCGTCTTTAGCCCCCGAACCCAGGCGAGCTTGTAGAGATTGTCCAGCTTCTTGCCGTTCGGCTCGCTCATGTAGAGGTTGAGGCTTTGGGCCTGGTCCAGCCATTTTTGGCGACGGCTGCCGGCCTCGATCAGCCAGCGGGGGTCGACTTCGAAGGCGGTGGCGTAGAGTCCCTTGATGTCCTCGGGGATGCGGTCGATGGGTTGGGCCGAGCCGTCGTAATACTTGAGGTCGTTGACCATGACGGCGTCCCACAGGCCCCGTTCTTTCAGATCCGCGACCAGATAGGGGTTGACGACCGTGAACTCCCCGGAGAGGTTGGATTTGACGAAGAGGTTCTGGTAGGTCGGCTCGATGGATTGGCTCACCCCCACGATGTTGCTGATGGTCGCGGTGGGGGCGATGGCCATGCAGTTCCCGTTGCGCATGCCGACGGACTGGACCTTTTCCCGCAGGCTGCTCCAATCCAGCGTGTGGCTGGTATCCATCTGGAGATAGCCGCCGCGGCCTTCCGCAAGGAGTGCGATGCTGTCGATGGGTAGAATACCCTGGCTCCACAGGCTGCCCTGGAAGCTTTGGTAGCGCCCGCGCTCGGCGGCGAGATCCGAACTGGCCTCGATGGCGTAGTAGCTCAGATACTCCATGCTGGTGTCGGCGAACTGGACGGCCTCCGGGCTGCCGTACGGGATTCGGATCTTATAGAGCGCATCCTGAAAGCCCATGATCCCGAGCCCGACCGGACGGTGCCGCAGGTTGGACTTGCGGGCCTGGGGGACGTTGTAGAAGTTGTAGTCGATGACATTGTCCAGCATCCGCATGGCGGTGCGGACCGTGCGTTGCAGGCGCTTGGTGTCGAGCCCCTTGTCCGTCACATGGGCGGCCAGATTGACCGAGCCCAGGTTGCAGACGGCGATCTCCTGATCGTTGGTGTGCAGGGTGATCTCGGTGCAGAGGTTGGAGCTGTGCACAGTGCCGACGTGCTGATTGGTATACCGGACATTGCAGGGGTCCTTGAATGCGATCCAGGGGTGTCCGGTCTCGAAGAGCATGGCGAGCATCTTGCGCCACAGGTCCACTGCCTTGATGCGCTTGCTGACCTTCATCTCGCCGCGCTCGGCGCGCGCCTCGTAGGCCAGATAGGCCTGCTCGAATGGCTGGCCCATGAGGTCGTGCAGGTCCGGGGTCTCGTCGGGCGAGAACAGGGTCCAGTGCTGGTCCTCCGCGACCCGCTTCATGAACAGGTCCGGCACCCAGTTGGCGGTGTTCATGTCATGGGTGCGGCGCCGGTCGTCGCCGGTGTTCTTGCGCAGGTCCAGGAACTCCTCGATGTCGATGTGCCAGGTCTCCAGATAGGCACAGACCGCGCCTTTGCGCTTGCCGCCGTTATGGACGAGTGCGGCCGCGGTCATGTAGGTCTCGTCGCCTTCGACCTTGAGGTCGTGGACGCGTGGAACCGGGGCGATAGGGGTCACAGATTTAACGCGGGTAAAGATCCAATTGCCCAGGCGGAACCAGTTGTGCTTGGTGAGCGCGGGGGCGCCGACCAGCCCTGCGATCTGGGGCACGGCGGGGACTCGCAGGTCGAAGGCCCGGGAGGTGCCGGCGAACGAGACCACGGAGCCGTCGCTGCGGGTTCCCTTATGGGCGTTGTCGCGCTCCCGGTACTGACCGGCGCAGGGGATGCCGAGTCGCAGCAGCTGATAGCGCAGTCCCTCGGCCAGCGGGGCGGAGGTGCTGGTGAAATAAATCTCTTTGCCACGGGATACCCCGCCGTCGGTCTCTAACAGACCCTGGATCAAGGCCAGGGTCTGATCGTGCGGCAGATGGCTGAAGCGGCGGCTGATCCGCTTGTTGCCTCGATCGTCGTAGAGGTCTTCATAGCAGAAGGGCAGATTGGCCTGATCGAGGCCAACGTACTGACCGGTGGTGGCGCAACGGGCGAGTCCCCGGCCGACCGACCACTTGATCTGGAGATAGCTGTCGCCCCGGGCGTTCTCCCAATAGTGGATACCGCGCTTGGCAAGATAGTCCCGGACGAACTGGAGGTGTCCGTCGTCCCGGCCGGGGTTTCCGGAGACGCCGAATTCGTAGCCGCGCGTGAGATGGCCGTCGCCCAGCAGGATACCGTAGAGCCGGGCATCGGCCTGGTCGAGACCGGCGACCGGGACCGTCTCGGCGGGGATGACCTGTGCCACGTAGTCGCCGCGGGCGAGGGCCCCGGCCTCGATCCAGTCCGGCTTGAAACGGCCGTTTTCGATCTGGCTCAGGGTCCGCTCGATGGTCTGCTCCATCGGCACGCCTTGAATGGCCCAGAAGGGGTGTCCGGCGGTGACCTTGAGGTCGTTCACCGAGTGCTTGACCGCCACCTGCACCATAGGCGCGTCTTTCTGGTCATAGACGAAATGGTCCTTGACCTCGCGATATCGGCCGCGCTGGCCGAGGACCAGGTCGCCGACCTTCACGGCGGCGATGGGCTTGGGTCCATCGGCGGTGAAAACGGTAGTCTCGGGGGCGAAGCATTGGTTGACCGCCACGGCGGTGTCGTTCGCGACTTTGAGAAATGGAACCACGCCTTGGCTCCGCCCATTGGTGCCCTTGATGTGCGCGCCCATGCCGCGCACCCGGGTCCAATCGTTACCCAGGCCGCCGGCGAACTTGGAGAGCAGGGCGTTGTCCTTGATGGCGCCGTAGATGCCGTCCAGGTCGTCCGGGACAGTCGTGAGGAAGCAGGAGCTGAGCTGCGGCCGCAGGGTCCCGGAGTTGAACAGCGTCGGGGTGCTGCTCATGAAGTCGAAGCTGGAGAGCAGCTCGTAGAACTCGATGGCCCGCTCTTCCCGGTCGATCTCGTTGATGGCGAGCCCCATGGCGACGCGCATGAAGAATGCCTGGGGCAGCTCGAACCGGATGCCACCCGCGGTGTGGATGAAATAGCGGTCGTAGAGTGTCTGGAGGCCCAAATAGGTGAACTGGAGGTCCCGCTCTGGCTTGAGTGCTTCACCCAGTCTTCCCAGGTCGAAGCGGGCAAGCTGGCGGTCCAGCAGCTCCAGATCCCCGGCGCGGCGGATGTACGCTGCGAAGTAGTCGCTATAGCGCTCGGCCAGGTCCCCCTGGGTCTCGACATCCGCCGCCATGTCCAGGTAGCCCAGGGCCTCGCGGCGCATCAGGTCCAGGAGCAGGCGTGCGGCGACCTGGCTGTAGGCGGGCTCCTTCTCGATCAGGGTCCGGGCGGACATGACGAGTGCCTGGCCTACGTCGGACTCCTTGACCCCGTCGAAGAGGTTTCGGCAGGTGTCGGCGACGATCGCCTGGCCATCGACCCCGTCCAGGTCCCGGCATGCCTCGTCGACCAGGCGGGTCATGCGCTCCAGGTCTAAAGGACCGGTGCTGCCGTCCGGGTGTGTGACCTGAATGCGGGTGGGCTCCTGCCCCGCGACGGCGGCGTTGGCGGCTGCACGTTGGGCCCGCTCGCGGGCGCGCTCCTCCCGGTAGAGCACATAGTCCCGAGCCACCTTGTGCTCTCCGGCACGCATCAGGGCCAGCTCCACCTGGTCCTGGATGTCTTCGATATGCACAGTGCCGCCGCCGGGCAGCCGGCGGGTGAGCGCGGCGGAGACCTGCTCGGTCAGCTCGGCCACCCGGTCGTGGATGCGGCTGGAGGCAGCCGCGTGGCCGCCCTCCACCGCCAGGAAGGCCTTGGTCATGGCGACCATGATCTTGTTGGGATCGAAGTGGGCGACCTTGCCGTTGCGTCGGATGACCTGAACCCGGCCTGGAGCGTGGGCGGCGATCTCCGGGGTGGGGTGGGCCGGGCTCGGTCGGGTATCGGAGGCGGCGTGGTCCTGGGTCCCGGGACTGTTGTCGCTGGCAGTTTCCTGGGTTTGTACGGGTGCGGACATGGCTCCTCCTGATCGGGCCTTTGGGGTCTGGCAACTGGTGGTGCGAGCGTTGGACCCGGGGGGTGGTCGGGTGCGCAGTCTGGTCTTCGAATCAATATATACGCTGCTGGCGATCAGTCAACCACAACATCTTGCGGATCGATGGGCGGGAGAGCGGCGGAATGGCTATGGGCAGGCTGTGGATTATGGGCGCGGGCTGCGCGGATTCCGGGGGGGTCGGACGGATGCCGGACTGGGAGCGGGCGCGGACCTGCGCGATAGGGCGGGCTTGGGAGCGATAGGCCGCGGCGCGAGCCGAGAGACCATCCCGGGTGAACGATGCGACGCGTCGCGGTGCGGGCAGATCCGGCGTGCTAGGGGGGCGGATCGATCAGGATGGCTCGGTAGACTGGCGCGTCCCCGAGTCGCAATATCGCGTGCCCACGGCGGGGTCTGGTCCGCTACTGGATCTCGACCAGAAAATAGTGGGGTTTGTCCGGGCGGACGGACACGACCGGAGCGGAATAAGTCCGGGTTTCGCCGGGGGCGAGCTCATCCTTGTCCGTGGCGGGGGTCGCGGCAGCGCGCTCGATGCGTGCCATACCGGTCTGGAGCCCCTTGCGATCGAACAGCAGGATGGCGGCGGCGGGGTTGATCGGGGCGTTCCCGGTGTTCTTGAGCACCGCGTAGTAGGTCAGGCGCTTGTTCGCAGCGACCCCCGACTCCGAGAAGCTGATTTTTTTGACGTGGCGATTGTTCACGTCATAGAGCTTGTCGAGCTCCATCAGCGACACCCCCGGGATGCGCTGGCGCAACAGCGCGCCCAGCTCCACCTCTTGGGCAGCGACGAGCTTCTTGGCCCGATCGGCCTCGTTTTGGGCACGGTTGAGCTCGCTCGCCAGCGTGTTGTTCTCGGCCTCGACGGTGGCCAGCTCGGAGTGGGTGCGGATCGCGATCATGGTGACCACCACAGCACCGACCACGGCGACAAACGCGAAGATGCGCGCAACCCAGACCCGACGCTGGAGCTTGGCCTCCCGGGATCCGCCGTGGCGGGAGCGGCCGTGGCGGGAGGAGCTGCTGCGCTGGTAAAGGCCGCTGGTGCGGTCGACAGTGTAACGGCCAACCGACTGTTCTGCCAGGCGCGCCTCGTTTGCGGGCTCGGCCGCAGGGCTCTCGGATACGGCGTCCGGCGCGTTGCTGCTGTCCATGATCGTCTGAAAGAAACAGTGAAACAATGCGCCTGAAGCATAACCTGCGTTAGCTTCGGGGTAAACGCCCCCGAGGTGCCGTCGAGATCGGGCCGACGCTGCGAGTATAATCTAACCCCACGCGCATGCCCGGCCAGTCCGGGACCGCAAGGGCGCGCGGCCCCACCCACTAGACGAAGGACACCAGCCGATGAAAGTTAGAGACGTGATGAGTAGCCATGTGCGCTCGGTCAAGGCCGACACCAAGGTCATGGAGGTCGCCTCCCTGATGTGCCTCTATCGTTTCCACGGATTGCCGGTGGTGGACGACGAGGACCGCCTGATCGGCTTCATCGCCGAAAAGGATGTGCTGAACAGCCTGTTCCCGACCATGGAAAATCTGGTTACAGAGGGTTTCCACTCGGTGGACATGGATCGACAGATGGGCAGCTACAAGGAGGTGTTGGAGAAGACGGTCGGCGAGCTGATGACCCGCAATCCGATCTCGGTGGAGCCGGATATGCATCTGCTGCGCGCCGCGACCGTGATGGTTCGGCACAAGTTTCGGCGTATCCCGATCGCCGAGGGCGGTAAGCTCCTGGGTATGCTGAGCCTGGGCGATGTGCATAAAGCGATCTTCCACGCCAATATCACTGGAACCCTGAAGGGCTCCTGAGGGTTTTATCTGCGCCAGCGCCCGGGGGTGCTGGAGGGCCCCCCCGCGGCCCCCGGGGCGCCTCTCGCGGCTTTATGGGAGGCCATCTTGGCGACCCGAATGCGCTCGGGTCTAACAGGCCCCATGTAGCCAATATCCGAACAAGAGTCCCGCGGCTACCGCCGACGGTGTACCATTCAGGAGGTGACTCGTGAAGCTCCCCGCGTCTCCACCCGAACGCGACCTCCGGTCTGCGCTCGCACTCGTCCTGACCCTGACCTGCCGTGTGGGGCTGGGGGCTGAGGAGACGCCCGCCCAGGTGGCCAAGTTGGAATACGATCAGGTCATGTCCCTGACCCCGAGCCTGGACAATGGGCGCCGGGTCTTCGGGATCTGTGCAGTCTGTCATCGGCCAGAGGGGTGGGGCAGCCCGGACGGGGCCTATCCTCAGATCGCGGGCCAATTGCGCACGGTGATCGTCAAGCAGTTGGCCGATATCCGCGCCCGCAATCGCGACAATCCGCTGATGTATCCTTTCTCTGTGCCGCGCGTCCTGGGCGGTCCCCAGAACATTGCGGACGTGGCAGCCTATGTGTCCCAATTGCCTATGACCCCGGACAACGGCAAGGGTCCGGGGGTAGACCTTGAGCTGGGGGGCAGGCTATTTCGCAGCCATTGCCGTCATTGTCACGGCGATCGAGGTCTGGGCAACGAGGCGGAGCACCTGCCCCAGATCGCCGGTCAGCACTATGCCTATCTGGTACGTCAGTTCGATGCAATCCGCAGCGGGCGGCGCAAGAACTCCGATCCCAGGATGGTCAAGCAGATCCATGGGTTCACCCTGCGCGAGGAGCTTGCCGTGCTGGACTATACCTCGCGGCTGCCCCTACCCCCTGAGAAGCTGGCCCCGGCGGGCTGGAGCAACCCGGACTTTCCGGGCTATGTGCGCAAGTTGCCGGGGATGGAGCCAGCGCCCCTCCCGGCGGTCCCGCTCCCATCTGAAAACCATCGATGAGCTCGCATACGCGGGTGTCCGCCCCGGTCTTTGGCCAGCCGCATGGAGTAGCCCAATCTCTGCTCAGCGCCCACCGCGGGGCGGCTTTGGGCGCCAGCGCTTAATTTGGGGCGGGGGTGTCGGCAAGCGCTCGGGCCAGCTCCACCCGGTTGCGTCCGCCCAGCTTGGCACTATACAGGGCCTCGTCGGCGCGCCGGATAAGCGACTCCAGGGGCTCGCCGGGATCGCGCACGGCGACCCCGACGCTGACCGTGATTGGGACCCGTACCCCATTGCCCAGCTCGAAGGGCTGCCGCCCGATCGCACTGCGGATGCGCTCCGCGTACTCGGTGGCCCCCAAGGCCGAGGTCCCGACCAGAAATACGATGAGCTCCTCCCCGCCGAAGCGCACCGGGATGTCCGAATCCCTTAAGCCCTCGCGCACCAGTTGGGCGACCCGGCGCAGCACCTCGTCCCCGGCCCCGTGACCGAAGGTGTCGTTGACGCGCTTGAAATAATCCAGGTCGATCATCGCCGCCGCCACCGGTGCCCCGGCGTTTCGGTCGTGGAGGCTGCAATGGCGCTCCATTGCGTCGTGCATATACACCCTGGTAAAGAGTCCGGTGAGCGAGTCGCGGATGGAGCGCTGATAGGCCTTCTGGCGCTCCGCCTCGATGGTGCGGTAGATGACCTCCCGCTCCAAGGCCACCTGCAGGGGCGTTCCGAGCTGTTGGACCAACTGCTCCTCCTCGGGGCCGATGGGGATCTGGCGGCTTAGGTGGATCAGGGCGGCAGCTTCCAGGCGGCTGCGTTGGGGCGAGAACATCGGCAAGGTCAGGATCTGCCCGCCCTGCCCGTCGTCGCGGCTGCAGAACGGGCCGTCGTGCAGGCGGTGACCGGCCAGATCCGGCTCCAACTCATGGGCGCGCGTCCACACCTCTTTGGTGGTACCCAGGATACGCCCCACCTCTGGCGGGGCCTCCTCCTGGAACCCCGAGAAGCGCGTCTCGTGGGACAGGACGAGCACCTGGCCGCCGTCGAGCAGGGCGTAATAGTCGATCCGGTCGGCGGGCAGGTTGCGCTGAACGACCTTGAGCAGCTGGTCGGCAATGTCGCGGAAGTCCCGGTACAGGAGCATGGTCCGTGTAATCTCGCGCAGCGTCTGGTTGAGCCGCGAGAGCCGCAGAAAATCGGTGTTTTCGCGGGCGAATAGATAAATGCCGCAGTCCAGGTGGCGGAGCTTCTCCACCATGAAGGGGACCAGGCGCTCGGGGATGATGGAGCCGTGCTGGGGCGCGATGATTCGGATCGGGAAGCGCTCCATCTGGCTCACGGCAAAGTCCAGGATATCCCGGCTCGGCATATAGTGCTCGTGAAAGGGCCGCAGTGCCTCGAAGTGGGACTCGTCCGCCGCCACCAGGGCCGGGCGCTCTGTGAACCCGCCGAACAGGTCGCTGGAGAAGACCACCCCGGTCGCCGGATCGAAGGTACAGATGGCCCCGGGAAAATGGGCATAAGGGGTGAATACGAAGCGCAGCTCCCGGTCCAGGAGCGGCAGGCGCCAGTCGTGCTCGTCCACCAGCCAGAAAGGGAGCTTAAACCCGTAGTGCTTGATGAGCGCCTGGGTGCGCCAGTGCGTCACCAGCACCGCGTCCGGGCGGTCGATCATCCGGTCGATCAGGGGCAGGGCTGCCGTGATGTCCGGGTCCGGGTGGTGACAGACGAAATAGCGGATATGGGAGAACGGAATCACCTCCTCGATCTTGCGCAGGGTGCCGGGGAAGGTGAGGCCCGAGCCGGGGTCCAGCAGCACCGACTGGTCGCCCTGCTCCACCAGATAGACGTGGCACTGGAAGACGTCGTCCGGGAGGACATGGCCGACCCACCAGACTCGCGGTGCAATCTCCACCGCGTGCCCCGTATCGGCGTTTGCCAGATGGGTGAGGTCGGTGTTCATGGGCTACCCCCTCGAAACAACTCGCGGGCGGCACTATGCCGTCGCTTTGCGCCTATCGGGACCGGCATGCCGACAAAAGAAGCTCGGGCCCGCCGCCATGCCTCGGCTCAGCCCCGCGCAAGCTCGGAGGTGGCGGACTGGACCACCCGCGGCTCGGTCAGGGGGTAGGGAGCGATATGGAGCCGCTGTAAGCGCTCCTGCCAGGCGGTGCAGAAGTCATGGTGGAAGGTGAGAAAGAGCGGGTGGGAGGTGATGCCCCAGACGTCTTCGATGAATCCCAGGTAGTTACGGGTCTGGCCCATGTGATACGCAGTCGGGGCTTCGCCCAAACGGAAGCGCTCGATGCGCTTGTCCCAGATCGGAAAGACCGCGGGATTGGCGAGGTGCAGCACCTTGGAGGCCCCAACCAGAGAGCCCAGACAAGCGGCCACCGGGCCGATCAGCTCCTCGCAGATCGTTACCCCGTCGCCCCGGGCCTTGTCGAAGGCGGCCACGGCGGCTGAAAGGAAGTCGTCGTCGAGCTTCAGCGCACGCGGCATCCAGGCGTAGGCGAGCGCGGCGGTGCGCAGGAAGGGCTCCGTGGGATCGTCCGAAACCAGGCGCGCGGCGGACACCAAAGCCGGGTAGGCGCGCAGGAAGCTCGCCTCCTTGGAGCTTGCGCCAAAGCGGTACTCCCGCACTCGGTCCACGGCGGGGTAGAGGCTCTCGATGTTCATGGGGTCTTATAGTGCTTGATCTGACGCCGGATGTTACGCTGGATCACGACCCCGATCACGCGCCAGTCGAGCCCGTCGAGCGCGATGTCGGGGTAGGCCGGGTTCTCCGCCACCAGTCGCTCGCGCTCGTCCTTAACATACTTGCGTAGCCACCGTACACCCTCCACCTCCGCGAAGACATAGCTTCCATTGCTGCGGCGGTCCGTGGGCTCCACGATCACGATGCAGCGGTCCGGGAGCTCGGGCTCCATCTCGTCGCCCAGGACCTGCAGGGCGTAGGGCATGAGCAGGCCGCAGCCCGTGCTGTCTAGGGTAGGATCTGCCATCATCGGTCCTCAACCTCGTTATAGCGTTCGGGGCGAGCCGCCGGGGCGGGTCCCCCGGGACCTCGGGACACCGGACAATCAACTTGGCACCCCGGCGCCCGTAAAGCAACCAGAGCCGATGCAAACCAGGATCTCCGCGACCGAGCGCGTCCACCGGGACCGCCGCGATTGGCACAACCTCCGGGGCATGCTGCCCTATCTGTGGGATCTGCGCGGCCGTGCGGTGGCTGCGCTGGTCTGCCTGGTGCTCGCCAAGGTGGCGAACGTGGGGGTGCCGCTGGCGCTCAAAGGGATCGTCGATGCCTTCGAGGGGGCGCGCGCCCAGACCCTGGTCCTGCCGCTCTCGCTGCTCGTCGCCTACGGGGCGCTCAAGCTCGCCACTGCCCTGTTTAACGAGCTGCGCGATGTGGTCTTCGCCCGGGTCCGTTATCGGGCCATGCGCAGGCTCTCCACGCGGGTGCTTGCACATCTGCATGCCCTGTCCCTGCGTTACCACCTGGAGCGCAAGAGCGGCGCGGTCAGCCGCGACCTGGAGCGGGGTACCCGCTCGGTTTCCACCATCCTGAATTATCTGGCGTTCAGCATCCTGCCGGTCCTGGTTGAGTTTGCCCTGGTCGGGGTCATCCTGCTCGGGCGCTATGCGCCGTCCTTCGCGCTCGTCACCTTCGGCACCGTGGCGGTCTATGTCGCCTTCACCTTCGCGATCACCGAGTGGCGGATGGAGTATCGCCACGAGATGAACCGGCTGGACTCCGCCGGCAATGCTCAGGCATTCGACAGCCTGCTGAACTACGAGACGGTCAAATATTTCGGCAACGAGAGACTGGAGCTCGACCGTTACGACCGAACCCTGGCCGGCTGGGAGGAGATGGCGGCCAAGAGCCAGACATCCATGTCGGTGCTCAACTTTGGCCAGGGGGCCATCATCGCGCTCGGCGTGACTCTGCTGATGGTCCTGGCGGCACAGGGAGTGGTTGGCGGTACCATGACCTTAGGCGACCTGGTGCTCGTCAACGCGCTCCTGCTCCAGCTATTTATTCCGCTGAATTTTCTGGGTGTCGTTTATCGGCAGATCAAGTATGCACTGGCCGATATGGACCTGGTGTTCAAGCTCTTGGAGCGCCGCCCGGAGATCGAGGACGCACCTGGCGCGCCGCCCCTGCGGGTCGGACCCGGGGAGGTCCGCTTCGAGCAGGTGGACTTCCATTACCAGAGCGAGCGCCCGATTCTGGAGGGCTTGGATTTCCGCATCGAGCCGGGCCGCACACTGGCGGTGGTGGGCCACAGCGGGGCCGGCAAGTCGACCCTGGCCCGGCTGCTCTTTCGGTTCTACGATGCGACCGGCGGGCGCATCCTGATCGACGGTCAAGACATCCGCGGCGTGACTCAGGAGAGTCTGCGCGCCGGCATCGGGATCGTCCCTCAGGATACGGTCCTGTTCAACGAGAGTATCTATTACAACCTGCTCTACGGGCGCCCCGATGCGACCCGGGCCGAGGTCCTGAGGGCCGCGGAGATGGCCCATATCCGCACCTTCGTCGAGGGGCTGCCGGAGGGCTGGGACACGGTGGTGGGCGAGCGGGGCTTGAAGCTTTCCGGCGGCGAGAAGCAACGGGTGGCGATCGCCCGGGCAATCCTCAAACGCCCGCGTATCCTGGTGTTCGACGAGGCGACCTCCTCGCTCGACAGCCATACCGAGCAGGCGATCCAGCAGACCCTCGCAGAAGTGGCGGAGGACCACACCACGCTCACGATCGCTCACAGGCTCTCGACGGTGGTGGACGCGCACCGGATCCTGGTGCTCGACCACGGACGCATCCGCGAGCAAGGTACACACCGCGAGCTGCTCGCGGCCGGCGGCCATTATGCCGCCATGTGGGAGCTTCAGCAGCGCGAGGCCAGCGAGCGGCCGGCGGCGCTCAGTGGGGTCGCTCCATGACGGCCCAGGCGCTACCCGACGGGCAGATCGCCGCCGAGCGGACCGACAGGGCGGAGCGCGACTCGCTCGGCCATGCCCCGGTGCCCGACCGCCGCCAGGATTCCGCCCGGGTCCTCTCCATGCTGCGGGCGGCGGGTCTGGCGGGGCCGCTGGCCCTGGTGGGGGTCGCCCTGGCGGTCGCCTTGGCCATGCTGGCGGTGCACTGGCATTACCCGGGACTGGTTTGGCCTCGAATGGTGTGCCTTTCGTTCCTGGCAAGCGGATGCGCCGCCTTTGCGCTCGTCTGGTTGCGGCTGCGCAGCCGGCTCCTCATTCCGCTGGTGCATCTGGAGGACTCGGTGTCGCGCATCAATCAGGGCGAGCCCGGTGCCAGCAAATCCCTGCACGACGCCGGGGTGCTGGACCGCATGGCGCGGGATATCGGCAGCCTCAATGCGGAGCTGACCGAGCTCTACGAGGACATGGACAGCAGGGTCGCCCGCCAGACCATGCGCCTGGCCCAGAAGACCGCCTCTCTCAAGATCCTCTACGACGTGGCCGCCGGCATCCACCAGGCCGACAGCCTGGAGGCCCTGCTGTTGCGTTTCTTGCGGGTGCTTAAGGAGATGGTTAACGGGCGCGCGGCTACGGTCCGCCTGGTGATGGCCGACGGCACGCGGCGCCTGCTCGGCTCCATCGGGCTCGACGACGATCTGGTGCGCCAGCAGGACCTGGCCCCGGTTGACCTGTGTCTGTGCGGCAGCGTGCTTTCGCCCGGCGATATTTTGTGCGACAAGGACGCACGTTACTGCTCGCGGGTCTACGGCCGGCGCATGTTCGCCGCCGATGAGCTTGAGGTAATTACTGTGCCCTTGGAGCATCGCGACGAGCTGTTGGGGGTTTATACCATCTTCGTCGAGCGGCCCGGGGTCAGCGCCCGGGAGGACATTATGGACCTGCTGCTCACCGTCGGGCACCACTTAGGCGTGGCGATCGCCAAGTACCGCTCGGACGCCGAGGCGCGGCGGCTCTCCATCGTGGAAGAGCGCAGCTCGTTGGTGCACGAGCTGCATGACTCGCTCGCCCAGACCCTGGCGAGCCTGCGCTTTCAGGTGCGCATGCTCCAGGATGCCTTGGAGGACGCGCCAGTCCCGGAGTCGGCCCGCACCGACCTGGTGCGGGTGCGCAACGGCGTAGACGAGGCCCATACCGAGCTGCGCGAGCTCCTGTCGAGCTTCCGCGCGACCCTGGACCGGCAGGGCCTGGTGCCGGCCCTGGAGCAGCTCACCCTGAGGCTCGGTCTGGAGACCGGTGCCCATGTGCTGTTCCAGAACGAGTGCCCGCCCTTCGATCTGCCCGCCAGCCAGGAGCTGCAGATCCTGCGTATTGTCCAGGAATCCCTGGCCAACATCCGTAAGCATGCCCAGGCCCACACTGTCAGGGTGCTCCTGACCCGGGAGCCCGGGGGTGGCCATGTGATTCTGGTCGAGGACGACGGGCTTGGTTTCCATGTCCCCGGCGCTGGCGAGCGGGGCGGCGACCACCTCGGGCTTTCGATCATGGAGGAGCGCGCGCGGCGAATCGGCGCGGAGCTGCGCATCGAGAGCGAGCCCAGCGAGGGGACCCGCGTGGAGCTGGTCCTGGATGCCGGTCGGCGCGGCGAGCGTCCGTCCCGGGCAGAGATCCGATGCGCGTCCTGTTGATCGACGACCATGCACTGTTCCGCTTCGGCCTCAAGGAGCTCCTGGAGCGCCGTGGGATCGAGGTCGTGGCGGCACTGGGCGACTGCGCCGAGGGAATACGGAGGGTGGCGGAGAGCCTGCCCGACGTCGTGCTGCTGGACCTGCGGATGCCAGAGCGCAGCGGGGTGGACGCATTGCGGGAGCTGCGCGCCGGTCACCCCGGGATGCCGATCGCCATGCTGACCACCAGCGCGGAGGAGCGCGATGTGGTAGAGAGCCTTCAGGGCGGCGCCCAGGGGTATCTGCTGAAGGACATGGAGCCGGACGCGCTGATTGCAGCCTTAGGCGAGATCGTGCGCGGGCGTATCGTCGTGGCCCCTGAGCTGGCCGGGGTCCTGGCACGCGCGGTCCAGGGGGAGTCCCGGGCCGAGGACAGAGAGGGTCGCGGCGTGGATCTCACGCCCCGGGAGCATCAAATCCTGTGCCACCTGGTCGAGGGGCAGAGCAACAAGACCATCGGCAAGCGCCTGGGGATCGCCGACGGGACCGTGAAGCTCCATGTCAAGGCGATCCTGCGCAAGCTTGAGGTCCACTCGCGCGTGGAGGCAGCGGTGATCGCCGTCGAGCGCGGGCTGTGCGAGCGCGCTCAGCCGCGCACGGAGTCTTAGAGTCCGAAAGCGCAGTGCGTGCTTACGAGCAAGCCCCTAGAATCCGCGCTGCGCCCGACCCGCATGCGGAGTCTTAAGATCGACATGAAGCGCTTTATCGAGCTGGTGAAGGGATGTTTGGCCGACATCCGAGAGATCATGCCCTGGGACCTTGCCGAGCGGATGGCGGAGAATCCCGATATCCTGATCGTCGATGTGCGCGAGCCGGAGGAGTTCGGCGCGATGCACATCCCAGGGTCGCTCAACGTTCCTCGGGGGATACTCGAATCGGCCTGCGAGTGGGAGTACGAGGAAACTGTCCCCGAGCTGGTCCGGGCGCGGCAGCGCGAGGTGGTTTTAGTATGCCGATCAGGATATCGTAGTGTACTGGCGGCCAGTGCGATGCACCTGCTGGGCTACGCGAATGTCTCGTCGCTGCGCACTGGCCTTCGCGGCTGGAAAGACTACGATCAGCCGTTGCAGGATGGCGCCGGGTGCGCGGTGGACCCGGAGTGGGCGGACATCTATTTCACGCCCAAGCTGCGGTCCGACCAGATGACGCCCCAGTAACGGGTGTCGCGGAGCGCGTGCGTGCGTGCGTCGCGCGGGGGTGTATAATCCGCGGGTGTACGATTGTGGCGAATCAGGGCCAGTCCGCGTCGACTGCCCGGAGCGCTCGGGGGCCATCCGCCCGAAGCCCGTAACGGCTGGAGTCCCAACCATGTACGTTAAGATTTTGGTCTGCGCCGTGGGTATCGGCCTGTGCGCCGGGGTGTATGCGGCGGTGCCCGCCGCGGGTGTCGCGGCCCCGGTGCGACAGGAATCGGTCGCGGCACTGGCGGAGGGATTCAAATCGCAGGGGGTGAATCCCGATGGGCTCGAGTCCAGGCTTGCCGGGCTCTGCGCGGGACCCAACACGCTGGGCGACCTCGCCGAGTCGTTGCTGATCGCCGGCTACGACGTGTTCACCGTCGTGCGCGACACAATCCTTGCCTGTGGTAAAGATGGCAAGGGCGCTGAGGTTGCCTCCGAGGTGGCCTCCCGCGCGCTGCTGGTCAAAGGGCCGTCTGCGAGCCACCTGATCGATGCCGGGGTGCTTGCGGCGGCCGCGGAGATCGCGCAGCGGCGGCGCGCGTCGGCAGTCTCGGGTGTCGCCGCGCCAGTGGACCAGGCCCAGCGCGACTTGGAGCGCGAGCGTTTAGAGCGCATGATGCAGAAGGGCCTGATCGACGACGAATACCGCGAGTACATCGAGGATCGCCGTCGGGCGGCAGAGCAATTTGTGCCCCCAGCCGCTTTCGGGGAAGGAGACGAGGCGATTTACGGCAGTCTTTATAACCTTGGTCTAGTCGGTGGAGGCTTCTACGACGATGCGTTCGATCCGTTTATCGATCCCGGAGCTGCCTCCAGCCTCCCGTAGCGGCCGTTGCGTCTGCTCGTCGGTTTTGCGCAATGCGCAGGCCTCGAAGGGGCGCGGCTATACGCGACGCGCGGTCTTGCTGCTGCTGTGCGTGCTGCCCGGTTTGGCTTGCGCCCAGTCTTTAGGTAGCGGATTCGCCTTGGGCGGGTTTCGAGCTTACCCGTGGCTGAATCTGCTGATGGGCTACGAGACCAACTATTACCGCAGCAACAACGAGATCGATCGGCTCGGCGGACTGGGCATAATGAGCACGTGGGAGAGCGTCGTCGAGCCCGGAATCCGGCTCAACGCATTGCACGGCGCGAACTCTTATAACCTGTCTTACCTGGCGCGCATCGGTACGGTCTTCTCCAGCTCGGAAGACGACTTCTTCGATCAGCAGGCCACTGCGACCGCTAACTGGGACCTGAGCTTGCGCCACCGGGCTTCGTTGGACTACCAGTACTGGAACTGGCACGATCGGCGCGGTACGGGCTCCCCGGTGGATTCGTCGCGGGCCAATTTTTCAGACGATCCGGACCGTTGGGTTTCGAACCGAGTCACCGCCGGCTACAGCTACGGGGCTCCTGGCGCCCGCGGACGGGTCGATCTGCTCGCGGGGTTTCGGATGCGGGACTATACCAACAACGATCAGGAATACCGCGATAACGACCGCACCGTCCTGGGGGCTACTTTTTTTGCCCGGGTCAGACCCAAGGTCTCGCTGCTCCTGGATCTCGGATGGGAGGAGATCGAATACACCCGCCAAGAACCCGGTGCCGTCAGCCTCGACAGCGACCAGACGATCGCTTACGCGGGCGTGACCTGGGATGTCACCGCCAAGACCAGCGGCACCGTCAAGCTGGGTTGGATGACCAAGGATTTCTGGGCCAACGAGCGGGAGGATGTCAGCGATCTGGGGTGGTCGGCGCAGGTGCAATGGCGACCGCGGACTTACTCGACCTTCAATCTGGTGACCGACCGCGCCCCTGCCGAGACCACCACTGGCGCGGCGGACGCCGTGGTGGTGAGCTCTCTGCGATTGGATTGGGTCCACTATTGGAGGCCCTTGATCTATACCCGTTTCGGGGTGTTGGGTACCGACGACGACTATATCGGCGAGTCGCGGGTAGACCATCGTTATGGTGCCTCCGGCGGGGTCTTCTATCAGATGCGCCGGTGGCTCGAGCTGGGGCTGGACTACACCTACGAGTCGCGTACATCGGACGAGTCCCTGGCGGAATACACCGATAACGCGGTCCTGTTCTCCCTGAGAACCGCTTATTGAGCGACACACCAGTCCGCCGCTCCGGGGACTGTCCCCGATGCAACGCATCCCGAGGGGAGAGCGTTGGCGGTCAGGGGGCCGGACGGACCCAGCGCTGTCGGATGTCCCCGGAGAATTCGAGGTCCTGGGGTGCGGCGTAAGCTGGGACGTCGCGCTATCATGCCCAGATCCCTGCCGTACTTCGGAAGCCGAGTGCCGATGACCCGCAAACTCCCGCTGCAACCCCTGATGCTCATCTTGACGCTCCTCGCCCTCTGGGTGTCGGCGAGCGCGGCGGTCGGGGCCGATGGTCTCCAGAGCTATCGTCTCAGCGCCGGCGACAAAGTGCGAATCGCCGTGTTCGGAGAGGAAGACCTCACCGTGACCGAGCGGGTCAGCGCGCGCGGGACCGTCGCCTATCCCCTGATCGGCGAGCTGCCGGTAGAGGGCCTCACCCCGGGTCAGCTCGAGGATCTGGTCGCAACCCGGCTGCGCGGCCCCTACCTCGTCGATCCCCGGGTCAGCGTCAGCATCGAGGAATATCGGCAGTTCTTCGTAATGGGTCAGGTCAACAAACCGGGCAGCTATGCCTATCTCCCCGGGCTGACGGCCCGCAAGGCTATTTCCATCGCGGGTGGTTACACGGAGCGCGCTTCGCGCAACAAGGTCTTCGTTGTGTCCGAAGACAACCCGAGTCAGGAGCGCCGTGTGGGTCAGGACGACCAAATCGGCCCCGGCGACACCGTGGTCGTCAAAGAAAGCTTCTTCTGATGAGTCGCCGCGAGGCCGTTTTGGAGCAGCTCCCCGGCGTGGCGGGCGGGGAGGTGCAGATCCCCGCGACCGGTGCGGTCTCGGTCGAGCCCGATGTGCAGGCATACTGGAGGGTCGTCCGTCGGCATCTGTGGCAGATCCTTGGGCTGGCGTTATCGGTCGGATTGCTTGCCGCCCTGGTCGCTGCCTCGTTGGAGCCCGTCTATCGGTCGTCCACCACACTGCTGGTCGATACTAACCGCCGCGGATTCAGCCCGGTTCAGGACAGCCCGGTGGACGGCTGGTATTCGTACCTTTCGAGCCAGAGCTATCTGCAGACCCAAGTGCTGCTCCTCGAATCCAGGGCGCTGGCCGAGGACGTCGCCGAACGCTTGAAGCTGTGGAACCATCCCGAGCTTGACCCACGCCAGGAGCCTCCGCGGCGGGCGCGGCTCAGGTTGGATCTGAGCGGTTTGGCGGCCGGCTGGCTCGGCGATGACGCCGGCCCGCCGATTTCGGAGTCGGACGCCAGGCGGGCGATCGTCGATGCACTGAGCGCATCCGTCAAAGCCGAGGTGGTCCCCGACTCCGAGATCGTCCGCGTGTCCTTTACCGCCCATGACCCGGAGCTGGCGGCGCGGGTGGTCGCGGCCTACGCGGATGCCTATGTAGAGCTCGGGCTGGAGACCCGTCTGGAGACCGTGAAGAAGGCCGCGTCCTGGCTGACCGGCCGTTTGGATGGACTGCGCGAGCAGGTCGAGTCCTCCGAGCGCGAGCTCCAGCGCTACCGGGAGCAACAGGGTCTGGTCGACATGGACGGGGAGACCGATCTCACCGACAAAGAGCTCTCCGACCTGTCCGAGCGCCTGGTGGAGGCGCGGGCGAAGCGCGAGGGGCTGGGCAACGAGTTCGAGCAGGTGCGCAAGCTCGTCAATCTGGACGGCGCTGAGCTGGCCTCGCACCCGGTGGTGATCCGCAATCCGATCATCCAGACCCTAAAGACCGAGGAGGTGCGCGCCGAGCGGGATGCCTCCGAGCTTGCGGAGCGCTATGGGGCGCAGCATCCCAAGATGGTTGCCGCGCGCTCGGACCTTGCGACCATCCGTGCCAAGCTGCGCGCAGAGATCAGCAACACCATCGCCGGGGTAAAAAAAGAGTACGACATCGCCCGGGTCCGGGCCGAGCAGCTGGAGGCGGAGCTCGATCGGCTCAAGTCTCGCGCTCAGGAGGTCAATCGCAAGGAGTTCACGCTGCGCTCCCTCAAGCGCAACGTGGAAACCAACCGACAGCTCTATGATATGTTCCTCACGCGGTTCAAAGAGACCGATCTCGGTGCCGACGTAGAATCCACCAACGCGCGGGTGGTCGATGTCGCTCAGGTCCCACAGCAGCCCATTCAGCCGCGTAAGACCCGCATCGTCCTGGTCGCGGTCTTTCTGGCACTCCTGCTCGGTATCGGTTTGGCCTTTCTGGAAGAGCGCCTGGACAACACGTTGAAGAGTGCGCAGGACGTGGAGGGCCACACTCAGCTCGCCACACTAGGCACGGTGCCGCTGCGGCGCGGGCGTCGACAATCCCGATGGGCGCCGGAGCGCGTCTTCATAGACGACCCCAAATCGGACTTTGCCGAGGCGATTCGAACCGTCCGAACCGGGGTGGTCCTATCCGGTCTGGACGATCCCCATCGGATCGTGCTGGTGACCTCCACCGTGCCCGGCGAAGGGAAGACCACCATCGCGAGCAATCTGGCGGTGGCCCTGAGTCAGTTGGAGCGAGTCCTGCTGATCGATGCCGACCTGCGCCGCTCGTCCATCGGGACCAAGCTGGGCCTTGCCCCCGATGCGCCTGGGCTATCCAATCTGGTCGCCGGGACCTCGGGCTTGGCGGACTGCATCCACAGGCTGCCCGACACCGAGCTGGATGTGCTCCCGGCGGGCCTGCTTCCGCCGAATCCGCTGGAGCTACTCTCGTCGCAACATTTCGCCCAGACCCTCGCGGATCTGGAGCAGCGCTACGATCGGCTGGTGTTGGACTCGGCCCCGGCTCAGGCGGTCAGCGATGCCCTGGTCCTCTCTCGGATGTGCAACGCGGTGGTCTTCGTGATCAAGGCCGATGCGACCCCGCGCCAGCTCGTGCAACTGGCCATGCGTCGCCTGCGCCGCGTCGATGCCCCCTTGGTCGGTGCAGTCCTCAATCAGTTCGACAATGTCCGCGGGGAAGGTTACGGTCAGTACGGCTACGGGCGCTACCGCCGCTATTCCGATGCTTATCAAGGGTATTCCCGCTATTACGGCGAATCGGGCAAGGACGCTTGAGTCCAGGCGCCAGCCCTCGCTTTCGACCCCAGGGCCGACGCGGCCCGTTCCAATTTGTCGCAATCCATGTCGGTACGGTCCATAGGCGCGCAGTGGATCTGGCTGCTTCTCGCGGCGGCCGCAATGGTCGCTGCCTGGTCTCTGGCGACCGGGGTCGCGAGCGTGCTCGAATGGCGGGCCGAGCGCTTGTCCGCGACCCTGCCCGGCGGTCGCCTTTCCCCCGGTAGCCCGCAGGACCAGGCGGTGCGCGACCTGCTCCGCTGGGCCCAGCGTCTGGACCCTGGCAACCCACTGTACGGGCAAAGGCTCGGTCAGCACTTGGAGCGGTTGGCGCTCAAGCTGCCTCCGCGCTCCAAGGGTAAGGACGCGTTATTGGCGCAGGCACGGGCGCACTACGTGCAGGCGGCCCGCAGACGGCCCACCTGGCCGTTGAGCCTGGTCCCGATCCTGCGGACGGACATCAAGCTCGGGCAGGTCGGCCCCCAATTCAACCGGCTGTATCGACGGACATACGACTTGGGGCGCTCGGAGCCCGCCGCGCTCTGGGCGCTGGTGGACCTGGGGCTGGTCGCTTGGCCTCTGCTCGACGCGGACGGCCGAGAGGCGGTGTCGGACCTGCTGGCGCATGGTTTGCTGTTGAACCCGCGCCGAACCCTAGAGCGAGTGGCGGAGCTCGACCGCGAGCCGACGATTCTGCCTCTGGTTTCCGCCGACGCGCGGCTATGGACTTTGTATCGGGAGATCGTGGTCCAGTCGCCGGTGCTCCCATGACTCGGCCCGGCGCGCCCGCCCCGGAGCGTCGCGGGTCGTCCGATCGGGGTTTGTTCTATGCATTCTTGGCCTTGCTGATCTGGGCGCCCTGGCCGCTCGGCAGCAACCGTCCCTGGGCGCAGGCGGGGTTGGAGCTTGGAGTCTTCGTCTTACTCGCGTGGTGGCTCTGGCGAGCGCGCGCCGGACAAGTGGGTCCGACGGACGCACTGGTTGCGGCGCGGCCTGTCCTCGCAGTGCTGGGGTTGTGGCTGCTCTACGGTCTGCTTCAGCTTCTGCCCCTGCCTCTGGACTGGCTGGAAGCTCTATCTCCCCAGTTCCATCGGCATTGGGTGCAGACCGCCGCGTCCTTAGGGGACGACCGGTTTGCCGATGCGGTCCCCCTAACCCTGGAGCCACACGCATCCCTCGTCGCCTGGCGGCTTGGCCTCGCCCTGACCGGGGTGCTGGTACTGACCTTGGTTCTGGTGCGCAGTCGGCGACGGTTGCGTCTATTGGCCGGTGCCTTGACGATCGCGGGGGTCGCGCAGGCGATGCTGGCAAGCCTGCTCGCACTGTCCGGCACCGGGTTCTGGTTCATCCAGCCTATGGTCCGTGCCCATGGCACCTATGGGAACCCCAACCACCTCGCCGGCTTTTTCGAGATGACCATCGCATTAGGTATTGGGCTGTTGATCTCGGACCTGGCGGAGTCTGCCGGCTTCGCCACCTGGAGGCAGCGTCTGCGCGCCTGGGTCGGGACCTTGCTGGGCCGCAAGGCGCGGGTTCGCATCTATCTGGCGATCATGGTGATCGCGCTCGTGATGACCGGCTCGCGGATGGGCAACATCGCCTTCTTCGCCAGCCTGGGTATTGCCGGCATGATCGGCGTCCTTGCATTCAGGCGCTCGCCGCGCCCGGTGCTGATCCTGCTAATCAGTCTGGTACTGGTGGACATCTTGATCCTAGGTAGCTGGTTCGGTCTCGACCGTGTGCGCGAGCGCCTGGAACGGACCGTGATCGCCGAGGAGGCGCGCTACCAGCTCGGCGTAAGGGCGGCCGGGTACCTTGAGGACTATTTCTGGTTGGGCAGCGGAGGCGGGAGCTTCTACGCCGTTTATCCCGCATACCGCGATGCAGCGTCGCTTCCCCTGCACTTCGCACACGCGGATAACGATCTACTGGAGCTTCAGTTGGAGTACGGGGCGGTTGGCAGCGCGCTCTTGGTTGCAGTCGTTGCGCTATCCCTGGCGGCGGCTTTTCGTGTCCTACGGCGGCGGGCTGACCCGCTATTGCGGGGCATGGCTTTCGCCAGCCTGATGGGTGTAACGGCGATCCTGATCCACTCGGGCGCTGACGCCAATCTGCATATCCCGGCGAACGCCTGCCTGTTTATGGTGCTTCTGGCTCTGCCTTGGCTTGGGCTGGCCCTGGGAGTGGAGCGCGACGGGCTCTGGCACAAGCGGCCAGCCGTCGGCGCGGGCGCTCGCCACTCGTCCGGTCCGATTCAGGCGCAGCCATGAGAGCTCGATGGCCACGAAGTACAACGCGAAGAGGCCGAGGAAGGCGGCGAACCGGTAACGCTCTGCGACTTCCAGCGCTTGCGCCGCTATACCGATGGCGGCCAGTGCGGCGCTTGTCCCGAGCACCAGGGCGAGCGACCGGTTCACGCCGAGGCCGAGCCGGCATAGCAGGTGGTGCAGATGCTCCCGGTCCGGGAGCAGGGGGGACCGGCCGTGCAGGGTCCGGCGCAGCATGATCCCGACCGTGTCCATGAGCGGCAGTGCGACGACCCACAGCGCGGTGACCGGATCGAGTGGCGCCGAGTCGCCCTGACTCAGACTCACTAGAAACCAGGCGAGCACGAAACCGAGGAAGAGGCTGCCGGCGTTACCCATGAAAACGATGGCTTGCTTGCGGCCATTGAAGCGTAGATTGAACAGCAGGAATGCCAGCAATGCCCCGCCGAGTGTGACCAGTGCGAGTGCGCTCACGGCGAGCCCGGCGTGCCAGGCAGCCAGGCCGAGCAGCGTAAAGGCAATCAAGGCGAGCCCGCCGGCGAGCCCGTCCATGCCGTCCTGCATGTTGAAAGCGTTGATCACCCCGACCGCGGACAACAGGGTAAAAGGGATCGACCAGGCACCAAGGATTGCTGGCTCCGGGCCGACCAGACATCCCAGATCCCGAAGCGCGACTCCTCCCCACAGGCTCATCAGTAGGGCGGCGGCGATCTGGGCGACGAAACGGCTGTGAGGATTCAGCTCGTGGAAGTCGTCCATCACCCCTACGATCACCAGCAGGGCCGCCCCGGCGAACAGTGGGCGCAGCTCGTTGAGCGGAACCGAGGGGACCAGAATGGCGAACAGGAAACCGCAGAACATCGCGACCCCGCCGACCAGCGGGACCTGGCCGCGATGTGCCTTGTGCCCGCGCGGGGAATCCACCAGACCGATGCGCCGAGACAGGGGCGCCAGAACATGGATCAGCGAGCCGGTTGCCAGGAAGGCGACGATCCAGGGGGCAATGCCCTGCATAGATTGAGATCTCGTACGCGTGCGCAAGACACGCGGAAGATACCGGAAACGCCTTTTTTGCGCGCGATAATTGTCGGGCGACGGGTCCCGGATCGCCGCGAGTCTGGCGCGCCGGATTGGCATCTCCAGGCCCGCAGCGTTGGACAAGGCTTGGACAGACCCTGCCTCGTCTCCATTTACCCGTGGCGCGTAAGCGCACCGGAATCGCCCGGGCTCGCTATCCGGATCCGGACAGCTCGGGATCTCCGGTCGCGTGCGCCGGTCTCCGAAGACATCCAGTGCGGATCTGCGTCCATTCGCCGCGATGCCCATCGGTTGGTCATCGAGGCTTTTCGAGCATTGGACACGCGGCATATCCAGGGGAGGTGCGATTGACGACTGAGATTGTGCAGGGCAATGCCCCCACCTACCGGATCGGTGCCGTATCGCGTCTGACCGGGGTCCCGGCGGATACCCTGCGGGTGTGGGAGCGCCGCTACACGGTGGTCGCCCCAGTGCGCTCCGACTCCGGTACCCGGCTCTACGGACCCGAGGACGTGGGGCGCCTGGCCCTGATCAAGCGACTTGTAGACCGGGGCGATGCCATCAGCAGCGTCGCCAACTTAAGCCTCGCACAGCTGCGCGAGCGATTCAGCGGGACCGACCTGCCAGAGCCTCGGCGCGAGCCCGAGCGCCCTTGCCGCGTAGCGGTGCTGGGGCCGGCCTTGGGCGAGCGACTGCGTCTGGCAGGCGCGGCACTCGATGGGCTCGAGCTCATGGGTATCTACGACCGCCCGGAGGCACTGCTGGCCGCCGCCGCGCGGGACACGCCGGACCTGGTGCTGCTCGACTGCCCGACGGTGCATGTCGACCAGGTCCGCGAGCTCGCGCATTTGCTCGCCCAATCCGGCGCCCCACGTGCCATTTTGGTCTACCACTTTGCCAGCCGGGCAGCCCTGGAGCGCCTGGAGGTCCGGCACATCCTCGCTAAGCGCGCCCCGGTGGATGGGGCCGAGCTCAAACGCTGGTGTCTCGCCTATCATCGGAGCGCCCGGAGCCTCCCCCAGTGCCAACCCGACGCTATGGAGGGCCTGGATATCGCCCTCCCCATTCCCCCCCGGCGCTTTGCAGAGGGCCAGCTCGCGCGTATTGCCGCCGCCCCCAGTCTGCGCTGCGAATGCCCCCACCACCTGGCCGATCTGGTCTCCGCACTCGCCGCTTTCGAGGGCTATTGCGAGGAGTGCGAGACCCGTCATGCGGACGACTCGGCCCTGCACGCCGTCCTGCACGCCACTACTGCCCATGCGCGGGCGCTCATGGAGGCCGCGCTGGCTCGGGTGGTCGATGCGGAGGGGATCGAGGTCGGGCCGCGGTTGGGATGAGCCCGGATTGAGTCCGGATACGGAAGCGCTCGCGCGCGTAGTCCCTGCGCCGCGCGAGAAAGCCTGTCCCGCCCCGCCGGGTTACACTTACGCCTCGCGCCGACCGCGACGCCCGCGGGCGTCCCGGCCTCACCTTTGAGAGACGACCCCAGCATGATCTCGCTCCTGGACTATGGCGCCGGCAATGTCCGCAGCCTGCGTAACGCCATCCATGCGCTCGGCTTCGAGCTGACCGACATCGAGCGGCCCTCGGACATTCTGAAGGCCGAGCGCCTGATCTTCCCCGGCGTGGGGGCCTTCGGGGCGGCGATGGAGCGCTTGCACCGGCTGGGCTATGTGGAGCCGCTCAAGGAGTACTTGGCGGCCGGGCGGCCTTATTTCGGGATCTGCATCGGGCTCCAGACCCTGTTCGAGGGGAGTGAGGAGTCCCCAGGGGTGTCTGGGCTCGGGGTCATCCCCGGGCAGATCCGGCGCTTCGACGGCCAGGGGCTGTCGGTCCCCCATATGGGTTGGAACGGGGTGCGGGTGGAGCGTCCCTCGCCGCTCTTCGCGGACTACGGCGGGGAGAAGCTCTATTTCGTCCATTCCTACCACGCGGTGCCGGGTCCGGAGAACGCGGACTGGCGGCTCGCGACCACGGATTACGGCCAGCCCTTCCTGAGTGCCGTCCAGCGGGGCCGGGTGGCGGCGGTGCAGTTCCACCCGGAGAAGAGCGGGGCGGCCGGCCTCAAGCTCCTCCGGCACTTCCTGGCGGGCGAGGAGGGCGGGGAGCTATCGCCGGATGTACTGCGCGCGGTCGCCGAGCCCACGCGCTTCGCCAAACGGATCATCGCGTGCCTGGACGTGCGCACCAACGACCAGGGCGACCTGGTGGTGACCAAGGGCGATCAGTACGACGTGCGCGAGAAGGAAGGCTGTCGGGATGTGCGCAACCTGGGCAAGCCCGTCGACCTGGCGAGTCGGTATTTCGAGGAGGGGGCGGACGAGGTCGCCTTCCTCAATATCACCGCCTTCCGGGACTTTCCGCTCGCCGATCAGCCGATGCTGGAGGTCCTGAAGCGCGCCTCGGAGCGGGTCTTCGTGCCGCTCACCATCGGCGGTGGCATCCGCGCCTTCACGGACGCGGACGGTCGGCACTACTCGGCCCTGGACGTGGCCCACGAGTATTTCCGCTCCGGGGCGGACAAGGTCTCGATCGGCTCGGACGCGGTGGAGACGGTTGAGCAGTATCGCGCGCGCGGCGGCAAGGACGGCACGAGCGCCATCGAGGAGATCGCCCGGGTCTACGGTAACCAGGCGGTGGTGATCTCGATCGACCCGCGCCGCGTCTATGTGGATTCGCCGGCAGCCACACCCCATTTCACGGTGGAGACCGCGACCCCGGGACCGAACGGGGAGCGTTTCTGCTGGTTCCAGTGCACCGTGAAGGGCGGTCGCGAGGGTCGCGACGTGGATGCGGTGGAGCTGGCTCGGGCCTGCGAGGACCTGGGTGCCGGCGAGATCCTGCTGAACAGCATCGACCGGGACGGGACCGGCATCGGGTTCGACCTGGAGCTGGTCCGGTCGGTGAGCGAGGCGGTGACCATCCCGGTAATCGCCTCCAGCGGGGCAGGGCGGGTGGAGCATTTTTCCGAGGTCTTTGTGGCCACGGGCGTGGAGGCGGCCCTGGCCGCCGGGATCTTCCACCGACGGGAGGTGCCGATCCAGGCGGTCAAGGAGCATCTGCGGTTGGTGGGGGTCGAGACCCGGGCCTAGCGCCGGGTCGCGCCTCCAGGGTGCGACGAGAGTCGGAGGGCGCGAGTTGCCGGTGCTGTCCATTTGCCGTTTGAGCCCAGAGGGGCCGTTCCTCCCGAAGGCGGCGAGTCTCCCGTCCGCGGACCGCTCCTTGGGAAGGCTCATCGCCTGGGCGCCGATTCTGATCGCGCTCTGGGTCCTGGCCCTCGCCGGCTGCGCGGCCGGTGGGGGCCAGGGGCTGGGCAGGGCTAAGCCGCCGGGCGGGGTCTCCCGGGATCAGCTGCTTTCTACGGTCGCCGCCTGTCATCTGCTCCGGGTTGGCCAGAACATGGACAACACCGTAACCGATGCGACGGTCCTCGCTGCCGCCCAGCGCTACGGCTATTCCATCGAGGAGGTCGTCCAGCGGGCCAACCGGATGGTCCTGGCCTATCGGACCGATGGTGCCGCCCTCGGCAGCCGCGCCGTTCAGTCCTGCGCGGAGCTGGCAGCCTTCACCGGGGTCCAGCCCGCCCTGGTCCGCTTCGATCCGAGCAGCCGGCCGAGGGCTGTCTGGGTGCGGGTGGACGGGGCCGAGATCGGGGAGGGATTCGCGGACCGGGTGATCCGGGAGCTGCGCGGCAACAGGGCGGTGGGGCTCATCATCAACAGCCCCGGGGGCTCGGTCTCCGAGGCCCGCAAGCTAGGGCGCTATTTGCGCGCCAACGGGCTGCGCACCGCGGTGGATCGGGCCTGCACCTCCGCCTGTATCGATGTGCTGGCCGGGGGCGCGGAGCGTTATGCGACCCAGACCGCGCGGCTCGGCGTTCATCGAAGCAAGGTCCCCAGCCGCTACAGCAGCCACGAAGGCGGTCAGCTCTATGTGGCGGAGTCCTTCCGTTACCTTCGGGAAATGGGGGTGGATGCGGATGTGGCCATCGCCGCCGCGTCCATCCCCCACGACATGTTGCTCCTGATCCCGCTCTCCGACGCCCTGCGTACCAGGCTAGTGACCGCTGTGGTGGAGGGGCTCTGACGAGTGCGCCGATCTTCGAGATCGCCGCGGGCGGGGATATAAGGGTTCGGGTTAAGATTCGCAACCTTGGGGATCTTGCGGCCTCTTGCGGGTCAGGGGTGGGTGGCGCTCGGGGGGATTCCTGGGTCGGCCGTCCGCGCTGGCCGTCCCCATCCGGTGCCGGATTGCGCCCCTGGACCGCCGCACCGGCGCCCCACGGCGCGCGGCGTTGGATGCACCCTTGTGTCAACAGGCCCTTCGCCCCATGAGCCTTCACCGTCTCGACCGTTTCGTTCGTCTCCAGTCCTGCTCGATCCGTTTCCGCGAGCCATTGCGCCGATCGGACGCTCGCGCTTATGCCAGGGCACTGGGTGCCTGCCTGATCGCCGCGACCCTGGCCGGGATATCCGGGACTGCCCGGTCCGGGGGATTCCAGCTGCCCGCCCTGTGCGTCAAGTGCTCGGGGAGCGCCAACGCGGGCACCGCGGCCCTGGCTCAGACCCCATCCACCCTGGCCTTCAACCCCGCAGGATTGGCGCTGCTGCCCGGTCGTCAAGTGGAGGCGGCATTCAATCTGGTCAGACCCGTTGTGGACTATACCGACGACGGCTCCACCGACCCCTTCGGCGCACCATTGAGCGGGCCGGGCACCCACAATGGCGCACCGCTGTCCTGGACCCCGGGCCTCTATTACAGCCAGCCGGGGCCCGCCAATGTCAGCTTCGGGATCGGCGTAGACGTGCCCTATGGCCTTGTCACCGACTACGACTGGGGCTGGGTGGGGCGCTACCACGCCCTGCACTCGGAGGTCACGACACTCGATATCAACCCGGCCCTGGCCTACCGGGTGAACCGATACTTGAGTCTGGGGGCTGGAATCGACCTGGTCTATGGAACCGCGGAGCTGACCAATGCCATCGATTTCGGATCGCTGCTGACCGCCCAGCTCGGCGGCCCGGTTCCGGCACTGGGCGTCGTGCCGGCCAATCCCAAGCTCGACGGGGAGAGTCGGCTCTCCGGAGACGATTGGGCACTGGGCTGGAACCTGGGGGTGCTCTGGGAAATCGATCCACAGACCCGCTTCGGTGTCGCCTACCGCTCCAAGGTCGACTTCACCCTGGAAGGCGAGCACGAGATCAGGGTGCCCATGGCCGTGACCCAGGTCACCGCCGGTGCCATGGGTACTGAGGTCCTGTCGTCTACGGCGCGTCTGACCTTGCCCGCGACCCTGCGCCTGGGTCTCGTTCGGGACCTGGGGCGGGACTGGTCGGTGATGGCGGGGGCACTGTGGACCGGCTGGCACAATTTTCAGGAGATCCGCATCCGCTACCAGGATGGCCGTCCGGACTTCGTGGACCCGCAGGACTGGAACGACGCCTGGCAATTCAACCTGGGTGCCGAATACCGCTATGACCCTCAGTGGAGCTTCCGCGCTGGCTTCATCTACGACCAGAGTCCGATCCCCCAGGCGACCAAGGGTCCGCGCGTGGTGGAGCGGGACCCGCGCTGGATCACCCTGGGGGCGAGCTACGCGGTGCGCGACAATCTGGTGGTGGATTTTGCCTATAGCTATGTCCTGATCGGCGACTTTAGCGTCGATCTGCGCGAGCAGACCACACCCCAGGCGAGCGGCGGGGCGCTCCAGGGCAACCGGCTGACGGGCGATTACTCGGATTATGCGGACATGGCGAGTCTGGGGCTGCGTTACCGGTTCTAGCTTGATGGCCCGATCTCGGCCGAATCCTGAGGATGACCTATAAGGGGCTGCTTCACGCCTCCCACAAAGTGGCAAACAACGCCCTTCTTCCGGGGTCTCGGGGTCGGGTAACGGGGTGACCCGGAACACCACGTTGACCTCTTCGGGACCGATGTCGACCCGCTTGACGAGGGTGCGGATGAGCTCCCGACGCGCGCTCCAATCCAGGTGCTCCAGGCCATCGTCGACCTGCGCGGCAAAGGCTTCTAGGCGTCCGACGACCAGTTGCAGTTGAGCGCGTTGCCGAGCGACATCCTCCAGTTGCCGGGCCTGCTCCTCCAGTGCGGCTAAGCGTTGTTTCAGGTGCACGATGCGCGCCTCGTAATCGGCCTTCTCGACATAGCCGTCAGTATAGGTATCCAGCAACCGGCCGATGCCTTGGCGCACCCGCTGGATTTGCGCGGCCACGGCGGCGCTGGCCGCGCACTCCGAACCCGTGCTCGCGGCCGTGAGACGCCGCTCGTACTCGGCCAGCAGCCGCTGGGGATTCTGTAACAAGGCTGTCACTTCGGTCCACACCGCTGTCTCCAAGCGGTCGGTACGCACCTGACGGTTGGGGCAGATCCGCTCTCCGCCGAAGCGATAGGCATCCGTGCCGATGCAGCGATAATAGGCATAGTCGCGGCGTTTGCCCTTGGCGGCGCCCAGACCGATGGCCTTACCGTAGAAAGCATGGCCGCAGCAGGTGCAATTGAGCAGCCCCTGCAGCAGATAGCGCGCGCCACGCTGGCGGGTGCGCGCGCGACGGCGGTTCTCCGCCAACTGCTCGGCCGCCGCGGCAAACTGGGCGTCGCTGACGATGGCCGGCACGGCGATGTGGATCCACTCCGATGGCGGAGTGTCGTAAACCCCTCGAGCGCGCCGCGGCTCGGCGGGCTTACCCCGTTGGGGACGCAGTCGCGGGCGGGGAGCGCCCGCATGCGTCTTGCCAAAGGCCGCACGGCCGCAGTACGCGGGGTTCTTGAGGATGCCCCACACGCTGGTGCGGTCCCACCAGTCTTTGCCGGTGCGGGTCGGCACCTGCCGCGCACGCAGGCGCCGTGTGACCTCGCCGAGGCTCGCGCGCTCCTCGCCTACCCAGGCGAAGATCTGCTGCACCACCTGCGCCTGCTCGGGGACGATCTCGTAGCGCGCCTCGCCGCCGCCCTCCCAGCGGCCGATGTAGCGGTAGCCGTAGGGCGCCCCGCCGAGCACGTTGACGCAACCGCTCTGCGCCCGATGGCGCTTGCCCCGACGGCTGCGCTCGAGGATCTTGGCCCGCTCGTACTCGGCGATCATGCCCTGGACTTGCAGCAAGAGCTCCTCCTCGGGATTGTCCCCCACGGCATGGTTGAGGAAGACGACCTCGACCCCGGCGCGGCGAAACTCGTCGACCAGCAGCACTTGATAGGCGTACTTGCGCGCCAGGCGATCGGGCGAGTGGACATAGAGGCGCTCGACCGCCCCCAGGGCAATCGCATCGCGCAGCCGCTCCAACGCCGGCCGCATCAGTGTGGCCCCACTGTAGCCGTCGTCGATGAAGGTGCGTTCAGCTGGCACGGCGCTTCCGTCCGCCGCGCTGCGCTCCTGCAACGCGCTCGCTTGGCTGGCGATGGTCTGCGCCGCGGCTTGTCGGTCCGAGGACACGCGCGCATAGAGCGCCGCAGCGATCGGGAGGGATGGAATCATGAGCAACGCGCTCCCACGCAATGGGGTGGGAGCCGAGTCGCTTCCGGCTCGCGTGCCGGAAGTGCCGTCGCGATGGGCCGGCGGATGGTCGGGACCACGTGCGCATAGGCCCGGATCAACGCCTGCTCACCGCGGCGACTCGGCTCAAACACCGTGTTCACCTTCAACACAGGTCGGCGTTGTTTGTCCACCGCTGGCACTCGCGTTCAGGATGGAGCAGCCACAGTCCAGTGGTGCCCCTTCGAATCCTGCCCCGTAAGCCGGCCGCAGCTGCTGTCGAGAAAGTTGGACCGACAGCTCGAACGGAAGTTTGGCTACAATGTGGGAGGCGTGATGACGCCCGCTTTGGGCTTGGCAGAGACCGCTCGCGCCGAGCCAGCGCGAGCGATCCTAGCTCGAAGCCCTCGTGCGTCGACAGACGCACGGGTCCGAAAATTTTCACGGAGCGGTATTAGCTCGCTTACCATAGGACGAGCCCAGCGCCGCGCGCAAAGCTGAATCTGGCCACGCGATCATGATGGGACGGCATGCATCGAGCCGATCGCGTCGCTTCCGCGACATTCCATCCCTAGACCCAACGTGCGTCGGTGGTCAGGGCGATCGACAACCAGGCCCGATCCAAGGGAAGATCCATCGCTTTCCAGATGCGTTGGCGCAGGCCGTCTTGCTGCGCCACGGTCTGGAGGGCGAAGCCCGGACCGACCAGGAGGTCGATCTCGATGAACACCGTGCGCCCGGACCGGGCGATGTGGTGGACGGTGCGCAGTATATCGTGCTTCGCCTTCAGGTCTGCCAGGACTGCCTCGATCCTCCCCACCAGCGCGTCGTCGGCGTTGGACATAAGCAGCACCTCGCGCAGACTGCGGTTGAGAATGCCCAGGGGAACAGGCAGGAGCAGCAGCGCCAGGACCGAGACCATCGCCGGGTCGGCATACCGGGCCCAGATGTCGCGGTAGGGATCGGGAAGGAAGGGCAGCACTGCAAAGCCCAACAGGGTGACGAGGCTGAACAGGGCGTCCATCAGCCAGGTCTTGCCGTCGTTCTCGAGCAGCAGCGAGCCGATACGGCGCCCCACCGCCATCTCGTAGAGCCCGAGGCCGAAGCTGAAAACGGCCGTCACGACGCTGAACCAGATGACGCCGACGACATCGACGACATTGCCTCCGGCCCGGATACCCTCGACACCGTTGATGAAGGCGTAGACGCACATGATGAGCAGCATCAGGCCATTGACGCTATGGACCAGGGGCTCCAAGTGCGAGTACCCATAAGGGAAGCGGCGGTCCTCCGGCTTTACGACCAGCCTGGCGGCGAGCAGGCTGAGTCCGCCGCTGATCAGACTGAAGAGCGAAAAGATGCCGTTGAGGATGACCACATCGGACTCGATGAACAAGCCCCACGCGATGCTCCCGGCCGCGACGAGCAGGACTCCGTAGATGGAGAGCCACAGGGTGCGCTGCTCAAGGCGGCTCGACTGGACGCGCGAGAGGGTCTTGGGGGGCAGGTTGGCGCCGCGATGGTCAGCGTCAGCGCTCATGTCAAGGGGCTCCAACGGGGGTCCGAAGGGTTGGGCTTCGTCGGCAAGGCCGATCGGTAGGGTCTGTCCGCGATCTGCGAGCACGCCTAAAATGCGTCGCACTATCCGTCCCCGCAGGTCGTCAGTTTAACGCCGAGCCCTCGCCATGTTACGCCGCATTCTGGCCTCGAGCCGCTATATTGTCTTGATTGCCGTGGCAGGCACCTTCATTGCCGCCTTGTCGCTCATGGCGTACGAAGTGGTTGTAATCGGCGCCACTCTGGTCGACGTCATCACGGCGGGCAAGATCTCGGCCAAGGATTCGAAGTCGCTCGCGGTGGGGCTGATCGAGGCGGTCGACGTGTTTCTGATCGCGATCGCGATGTATATCATCAGTCTGAGCCTCTACGCCTTGTTCGTGGACGACTCGCTTCCCATGCCAGCCTGGCTGAAGGTTCACCATCTCGACGATCTCAAGGCCAATCTGGTGAGTGTCGTGATCGCCGTACTGGCGGTGCTGTTCCTGCGCGAAGCGGTGGCTTGGGACGGCGAGCGCAACCTGCTCGATCTCGGCGCGGCGGTGGCTTTGGTGATTGCGTCACTGACTTTCTATCTCGGGAAGGACTCGCGACGCAAGGAGTAGGCTACGATCCCGGCCCAGCCCTGCGTTGCTAAACGGGCCCATGACCACCCGGTGGGCGCATCGATGCGCCCACCGGCCCCACACAACGGAGAATCTCGATGGCTAAGGCCGAGGAAACCCGGAATGCCAACCCGATCCCCCGTTGGCATGCCCAAGGCGTGAATGCGGTGCTGGCGGGGCTCGCCACCGATCGGGCGCTGGGACTCGATGCCTCGGAGGCGGTCGCCCGCCTTGACCGGTACGGACCGAACCGCCTGCCGGCCGGCAAGCAGCGTGGGCCCTTCATGCGCTTTCTCTCCCAGCTCAACAACGTCCTCGTGTACGTGCTGCTGGGCGCCGGATTCACCAAGCTCATGCTGGGCCTGTGGATCGACGCAGGGATCATCCTGGGTGTAGTCCTCATCAATGCCCTGCTCGGGTTCATCCAGGAGGGCAAGGCGGAGAAGGCCCTGGAGTCCATCCGCAATATGCTCTCCTCCGAGGCCCGTACGGTGCGCGGCGGCGAGACGCGACTGATCCCGGCGGAGGACCTGGTCCCCGGGGACATCGTGCTGCTGGAGTCCGGCGACAAGATCCCGGCGGATCTGCGTCTCGTGGAGACCAAGAACCTGCGCACCGAGGAGGCGGCGCTCACCGGCGAGTCGGTACCCGCGGAGAAATTGATCGACCCCGTCCCCGAGAAGTCGACGGTGGGCGACCGCCACAGCATGGGCTTCTCGGGGACCATGGTGGTGTCCGGGCGGGCGACCGGGGTCGTGGTCGCCACTGGCAGCGAGACGGAGCTCGGCCGCATCAACGCCCTGCTCGCCGGCGTGAGCGCGCTGGAGACGCCGCTGCTGCGCCAGATCAAGAAGTTCGGCTACGCCATCACCGCCGTCATCGGCGTGGTGAGCGTCCTGGTCTTCGCCTACGGCAAGTGGGTGAAGGGGATGGATTTCATCGAGCTGTTTCAGGCAGTGGTCGGCATCGCCGTCTCGGTGATCCCGGAGGGCCTTCCCTCAATCATCACCATTGCGCTCGCGATCGGCGTGCAGCGCATGGCGAGCCGTAACGCCATCATCCGCCGTCTGCCGGCGGTGGAGACCCTGGGCTCGGTGTCGCGCATCTGCTCGGACAAGACCGGGACCCTGACCCTGATGGAGATGATGGTCGTCTCAGCCGCCACGGCCGAATCCGAGTATCAGGTGAGCGGCAACGGCTATGCGCCCGAGGGGGAAGTCCAGAAGGATGGTCAGCCCGCGGGCAAGGACCCGGTGATGGACCTGATGGGCCGGGTCTCGATGCTGTGCAACGATGCCGTCCTGCTCAACGAGGACGGTGTCTGGAAGGTCCAGGGGGACCCGACCGAGGGGGCCCTTTACCCCTTCGCGGGCAAGCTCGGCATCGAGCGCCAGGCGGAGCTGGCCGCCTGGCCGCGCATCGACGCCATCCCGTTCGAGTCCGAGCACAAGTTTATGGCGACGCTTCATCGCTCGGCCGAGGGCCGGGAGATCCTGTTGGTTAAGGGTGCGCCCGAGGTGATCATGGGCCATTGCGACCGCCAGCAGACCGCCTCCGGCGCGGCGGTGCCGCTCGAGCGCGAGCGCTTCATGCAGACGGCCGATCGGCTGGCGGGCCAGGGCGAGCGCGTGCTGGCGCTCGCGTGGATCGAGAATCCCGGTCTCGCGGCCGGCACCCTGAGCCCGGCCGACCTGCCCAGGAACCTGGTCCTGCTCGGCCTGATCGGCCTGCTCGACCCGCCGCGCCAGGAGGCCATCGAGGCGGTGAAGACCTGCCACGACGGCGGTATCCGCGTCACCATGATCACCGGCGACCACAAGATCACCGCCGCGGCCATCGCCCGGATGCTCGGCATCGGCGACGGCAAGACCGCGGTGGCCGGCGCCGAGATCGAGGAGATGAACGAGGCGGCCCTGCAGGAGACGGTACGCGACGTCGATGTCTTCGCCCGCGCCAGCCCCGAGCACAAGCTGCGGCTGGTGAAGGCGATCCAGGCGAACCGGCAGATCGTGGCCATGACCGGGGACGGCGTGAACGACGCGCCCTCCTTGAAGAAGGCGGACATCGGTGTCGCCATGGGGATCAAGGGCACGGAGGTGACCAAGGAGGCGGCCGGAATGATCCTGGCGGACGACAACTTCGCCTCCATCACGGCGGCGGTGAAGGAGGGGCGCACCGTCTACAACAACATCGAGAAGGCCATCCTCTTCATGTTGCCGACCAACGTCGCCCAGGCGCTGGTCATCGCGGTGGCCATCTTCTTCGGCTTCACCATGCCGATCACGGCGCCCCAGGTCCTGTGGGTGAACATGGTGACCTCGGTCGCACTCGGCCTGGTGATCGCGTTCGAGCCCCACGAGCTGGACGTGATGCGGCGAGCGCCGCGGGCGGTCGACCGCCCGATCCTCACCGGATTCGGGATCTGGCGAGTGGTCTTCGTCGGGCTGGCCCTGCTCGCCTACACCCTGACGGCGTTCTTCTGGATGAAGGGACAGGGCGCATCCGACGAGCTGGCGCGCACGGTCGCGGTGAATGCGATCACCATCGGTCAGGTCTTTTACCTTCTCAACAGCCGCTTCCTGCTCGACTCGTCCCTGTCCATCAAGGCCCATCGCGGCAACCGCTATCTGCCGATGGGAATCGGGGCGGTCGTGGCGCTCCAGCTCCTGTTCACCTATGCGCCACCGTTGCAGTACCTGTTCCACAACGAGGCGATTCCGCTCCAGGTCTGGCCCTGGCTGTTCCTGGGAGGGTTCGTGTTCTTCTTGATCGTGGAGTTGGAAAAGCTCGTCATCCGCGCTACCCCCAGCTTGCGCCGGGCCGTGAGCTCGGTCGAGGCCGGGGGGGCGAAGACCAGGGCGGCTTTGGCCGATACTTAGCTTCAGGCCTTGCTCCCTCAGGCCCTGCGCGCTCGTCAACTACGCGACTTGATCGCACCCCTAGCCGTCGCCGTCCCCGCCGCTGCCTAGCCTCAAGACGCCCGCGGCACCAGGTCCCGATAGGCGTGCCAGGTTGCGTGGCCTACCAGGGGTACGGCCAGAAAGAGCCCAAGATAGAAGGTCAGAAGCCCCGCGCCCACGATCGTTACCAGGAGCGCCGCCCACAGCAGCATGGGCAGCCAATTGTGCGTGACCGCCCGAAGGCTGGTCCGCATGGCCGTGAACCCGTCCACGGGGCGGTCGATCAGCATGGGGATCGTAATCGCACTGACGCAAAAGGCGCAGGCGGCAAAAAGCGCGCCCACCAGAACGACGGCAACCACCAAGGGCGTGTGCTCGCCCGACAGCACCACCACCGGGATGAAATTGCCCCAGGTCGGGAAGGGATCCTGGAACAGCATGATGAACAGAAAGACCGATGCCAGTATCCACAGCTGCATGATCATGAAGAGGAAACCGGTCGCGATGCCCAGCTGTCCCTGATTCTGCTTAACCGCCTCGAGCGCCTGGCAGCTTGTCAGGGGCTCGCCCCGCTCCAGATGGGCGCTCATCCGATAGAGTCCGATCGCGAGTAGCGGTGCCATCAGAAAGAACCCGGCAGTGAGGAAGGGCACCAGGAAGGTCAGATGCCCGACTAGTGTCAGCAGGATGATCAACCCGCTGATCAGGACGATGCCGGCGCCGTAGCGCAGGCTGTAGACGGGGGCCGCGGCGATATCCCGCCACCCCTTCTTGAGCCAATGCCAAGGATGTCGCAATGTCACCCGATTCACCGGCGGGTCCTCCCGCCGGGGAAGCGGGTCGAAGGTCGTCTCGTTCATCGGCAATCCTCCTCGGTCGTTAGTGGCTCGCCGCAGTGCACCGCGGTGCGGGGCCGAGGGAGAAAACGAGCCTGAAGATCATCTCGCCGACCTCGCCCGCGGGCCTGCAGTTCAGGTAGGGAACGACCTGAGCCGGAGACCCGGCGGGGGGGGTCGACGATGAAACTGTACGGCGGAATCGACCTAGATTCCAACAGCAGCGTCGTGGCGCTGTCGGACGAAGAGGACCATGTCGTCTACCGCCAGCGCCTGGCCAACGAGGCGGCGGGCGCCCGGAAGCCTTGGAGCCTTACCGCGAGGCCTTCGAGGGCCTGGTGGTGGAATCCACCTGCAACTGGCCTGGGCCTACATCGAGGCGGCCAACCGCGCGGTGCGCTGGAACCCGGCGATCAAGCGCTACGACCGCCGCAAGCGGGCCAGGACCACCGGGATCCTGGCGATCGAGACGGTCGCCAACGAACTGGCGCGGGCGCGACATGGTGGCCCATTTCCCCTCGTCCCATAACACTGGACATGATACGGCGATGCCGTATCATGGGAGACATGAGGACGGTCGCTGAAACCACGGTGTTCGAGAAATATGCCGCGGAGATCTGGAGCGAGGGAGATCGCCAGGCATTCGTCAATTGGATCGCCGCGAACCATGATGCAGGCGATGTGATTCCCGGCTCAGGGGGCTGCCGCAAGGTCCGATGGATCCGTGGTGGAATGGGTAAACGCGGCGGTGCCCGGGTCATCTACTTCAACGGCCGGGACGGCCGCATCTGGCTGCTCATCGCATACAAGAAGGCAAAATTCGACAACCTGCCGACCGAGTTTTTGGCACGGCTTAAGAAAGAGGTAGAGCATGGATAAGGACATGGCGCAGTTTCAGAACGATCTGCTCGAGTCGGTTCGCCAGATGAAATGCAATCAGGCGGTCCGCGTGACAGAGGTCTCCTTGACTGCCGCCGCAGAGGCACGCCAGCGGGTCGGTCTCTCGCAAAAGGAATTCGCCTCGCTGCTTGGCGTCTCCGTCCGCACACTGCAAGATTGGGAACAGGGTCGCCGAGAGCCCTCGGGTGCGGCGCGCACCCTCTTGCGTATTGCGACGAAGAACCCGAAGGCTATCCTGGATGCGGTTTGATCCGCACGCCTGCAGAGGCTTAGGCTGGATTGCAGGCCAGCAGGTCCCTGTCGGCCTACGGACGCTGGTCTTGGTCGCAAGTCGGCGAGCGGCGCGTCCCCCAGTGCAGTGCGAAAGAGCGCACGATAGGCTTCGTGGCGCTCGCCGGAGTCGGCCGCGAGGGCGAGATACAGGGGATGGGAGTGAGGATCGCGTTGGGCACGCCCAACGCATTGGCGCTGTCGCTGGACCAGCGGTAGTCGGCTGGCTCCGTTACCATGCTGGCGCGCACCGGATCAAGCTCGATGTAGCGCTGGCGCAGCCGCCGACAGGTCTCTGCCTGGACCAGCGAGGACTTATAGCGGCTATTCCACAGGGTGCCGGTGCGCCCGTAGGTCCGATTGATGTGTAATGCCGGAATAGCAAGACTCGAATATCGGATGATTAGAGCGGCAGCTCCTGCTGCTGTCGGTCTTGCACGCTGTCCTCGGCGGGCCTCTTTCGCACCGTGGGTTTCGTGAAGTGCCAACGGTTTTCCGAGTTGGTCCGTACAGATTCTTCTTCTACGCGGGTGACCGAGATGAACCACCGCATATCCATATTGAAAGAGACAGCGAGGTCTGTAAGTTCTGGCTAGATCCGATAAGACTGCGGAGCAGCGGAGGCTTCAAGCGTGCAGAGATCCGCCGAATGCACGAGCTCGTTCAGACACATCGCGAAGAGCTGGTGGAGGCTTGGAATGACTACTTTGGCAGTTCGGATTGACGCGTCAACCGCGAACAACGTATCCGTTTCAGAGGATACCCTTAGCGTCGATCTATCCGACGGCCGGACCATATCGGTTCCTATTGAATGGTTTCCCCGTTTAGTACATGCGAGTCCCGAAGAACGGAGCAGATGGAGGCTGATTGGAAACGGGCACGGTATCCACTGGGAAGATATCGACGAAGATATCAGCGTAGAGGGACTGTTGGCTGGAAATCCTTCTGGGGAAAGCCAAACGTCTCTGAAGCGGTGGTTAGATCGTAGGGTTCGCCGAACTGCTTAGCGTTTATCCCGCGGGCGCGGCAGTAACCCAAGTCGCTGCACAGGAAAAACAGGGAGAAACTCGAGCGGGCCCCCTTTTCCATTCCTTTTTCATTCTCGGAGCGCGTCGACGAGGTTGGTGTGGCCCAGAGCGCGTTGCGGGATGGCCGGATAGACATCGTTTGCGGCCATTCGGTCTTCGCATCATAGGCGGGGACTATGTGCGCGATTGAGTCTTTCCGAGTCCGGCCGAACCAGTCATTCCTTAGCCGCGCCTTGATCAAATCCGCTCTGGCGCCCGCGCGCGTGTTTGCGATACCCTCACTCCGTGCGGACGAGCAAACCCTGATGCGGCGTGCCGAGCTACGCCAAGAGGAAGGTGATGAGACTCGACTACCACGACCTAAGCGAAGATCAGTTCGAGCGACTGGTAGTCGCCATATGCTCTTGGTTGCTGGGTCAAGGCATCCAGAGTTTCAGCAAGGGACCGGACGGTGGCAAGGATGCTCGGTTTCACGGCCGTGCCGATCGTTTTCCGAGTTCAGTTGACCCCTGGGATGGACGCATTGTTGTCCAGGCCAAGCACACGGATCTGATCAACCGCAAGTTTTCCGATCCGGATTTTTCCGGCGATGCCCCGAGCTCTGTTCTCAGCCAAGAGCTTGCACGGGTCCGACGCCTGCGCCACGCTGGCGAGCTCGACTACTACCTGCTGTTCTCCAACCGCCGTTTAGCGGGCGTAGCTGAGCAGAAAATCCGCAAGCGCATTGCGATCGCAGCGGGCATCGACGAATCTGCTGTGTATCTGTGCGGCGAGGAGGTACTGGACGGATTCCTGACCCGACAGCCGGATATCCTCCGATGGGCTTGCATCAGCCCGTTCGATGTGCAGCCCTTCGTCGATCCAGGCGACCTCGCTCGAGTCATACAGGCATTTGCAGAGGCGCGGGATGCGTTATCGGCAGCCACCGACGAGGATACTCCGCCCCCGGAGCGCAGGATCAGTCTGAAAGAGAAGAATCTGATCAACGGGCTTGCGGAAGACTACGCAAAGCGTATCGAAACTTACATCAAGGAGTTCAGGCCGGTTCAGGATTTCCTTGCGGCACCGGAGAACGGTGCCTATCTGCGCCATTACGAAGATACGGTCGAAGACCTCAATGGGTTCATTCTGACCCACCTTGAGGAGCGCCACAGCTTCGACCAGGTGTTGGAGCGCTTGTACAAGATGCTGATCGATCGCGATTACGACCTAAGGGTCAACAAACGCCTTACGCGAACCGTCTTCTATTACATGTACTGGAACTGCGACCTGGGCAGCGACACCGATGCTTAAGCCATCCAAGCACGCCCACCCCGACAAGACCGTTATCGCGGTCTCTGTGCTGCTGTTGCGGCGCCTGAGGGAGCGGCGTGTTGAGAGCTTCGACGAGCTTCGCCAGTACCTGGCGGGAGCCCAGGTCGGGGTCGGAACGCTGTTCCTCCCTGCGCTCAGCCTGTTGTTTCTGCTGGGCTTGGTCGAGTACCGGCCAAAGACCGACGCGTTCGAATACATAGGCCGCTGACCATGCGCCTGTCGCAACTCTATTGTAATCGGCCGGACCGACTCGGGCCGATCCGCTTCAATCCCGGTTTCAATGTGGTGCTCGGGGAGATTCGGGTGCCGGAGAACCGGGACAAGGATACCCATTGCCTCGGCAAGACCACGTTGGCGCATGTGATCGATTTTTGCCTGCTCAAGAAGCGTAATCAGAAGTTCTTTCTTTTCAAGCACCCGCAGCTGTTCGCCGATTTCGTGCTCTTTCTGGAAATCGAGCTGCTGTCCGGCGGTTATCTGACCATCCGGCGTTCGGTGGCCGAAAACACCCGCATCGCGTTCAAGCATCACGCCGAGCCTCTCGCAAATTTCACCCGACTGGCGGACTCGGACTGGGACCATGCAGGTGTCCCGTTCGATCGCGCCCGCCAGATCCTCGATGGCGCGCTGGATCTGCGCGCCGTCAAACCATGGGATTACCGGATGCCGGTCAGCTACGCCTTGCGCACCCAAAAGGACTTTAACGATGTCTTTCAGCTCGACAAATTCAAGGGTCGACATGCCTACTGGAAGCCCTACATCGCCCATCTGCTGGGCTTCGATGCCGATCTTGTGAGGTCGGGCCTCGATCTTGCGAAGCAGATCGACGATCTTAAGAAAGTGATCGGCGCCGTCCGGACCGAGCTGCTCGGGGTCGACACGAACCTGGACACCATCGAAGGTCTGCTGGCGTTACGCTCCGACGAGACCCGGTCCCTTGCGGAGCGCATTGAAGCCTTCGACTTCCGTTTGGCGGACTCCCAAGTCAACAAAGAGCTGGTTGACGAGATCGATGGGCAGATCGCCGCTGCCAACCAGGAGCGGTATTATCTCTCCGCCAACCGTGCCAAGATCGCCCGCTCGCTGGAAGAGCATGCGGTGGTCTTCGATCCGGAAAGCGCCAGCCGTTTATTCGAAGAGGCCGGCCAGTCGTTCCCAGGCCAGATCCGGAAGGCATTCGAGGACCTGATCCGCTTCAACCGTACCATTACGGACGAGCGCAAGGGCTACCTCCTTGCCGAGCTGAAGACCTTGGATGCGGATATGCTGGCGCTGGAGGGACGCTTAGACGACCTGAATCGTCGTCGTGGCGAGGCGCTGGCCTTCCTGCGGGACGCCGACTCGATCCAAAAGTACCGCGAGCTCAACAAACGTCTGGTCACGCTCCGCGCCGAGGCCGAGCGTTTGATCGCCCAGCGCGACGCATTCCTGCGCCTGCGCGAGAAAGACCGCGAGCGCGGCCAGTTGGAAGAGCAGCGCGCGCAGGTCCAGTACAGTCTTGAAGACAACATCGACGCCGAAGCCCGCTTGCCGGACAGCCGATATCAGGCGATTCGCCGCTATATCAACGAATTCACGCGGGAGGTTCTCGACCGCGAAGCCCTGCTCGCCACGCGCGTCAACAAGGAAGGGAACATTGAGTTTTCCGCCGAATATCTGGGTGCCGACGGCAAGCCGAGCAGTGAAGATCAAGGGAAGACCTACCGCCAGATGCTCTGTGCCGCGTTCGATCTCGCCGTCGCCCGCGCCATGCTGGACCAGCCTTACATCCGCTTCCTGTATCACGACGGCTTGCTGGAAGGTCTCGATAACCGCAAGAAGCTCAACCTGATTAGGATTATTCGCCGCTTCGCCGCCCAGGGCATCCAGCAGATCGTCACCCTGATCGACTCAGACCTGCCGATGGGCGAGACCGGCGAGCATTTTGTCTTTCACGACGACGAAGTGGTCCTGCTGCTTCATGACGAGGACGACAGCGGCCGGCTGTTTCGCATGCCGGGGTGGTGACCCATGGGGGACTGCAATGGCCTCAATCCCCGGCCGAATAAGAAGAACCGGTAGCAAGCATGGACCCCAGCCTCCGACACCGCATTAGATACCGTCTCAGTACCCTCCAATCCGATAACGGCGAGACCCTGTTCGAGCAGGTCTGCGCCGAGCTCGCGCGGCGGCGCATCCATGTCAACATCAAAATGTCCAGCTTCGTCGCCGGACACGGCGACAAGGGCCGCGACTTCGAGAACGTGCCGGGCCAGGACGCGGATCTGGTGGGTGCCAAGGGACGCGAGGATGGGTTGGAGCCAGACGACTCCTGTGTCGGCGCCTGCACCCTGGGCCGTAGCGGTCCGCCGGGCAAGGTCCGCGACGATATCCAGACCATCCATACCAAAGGCCCTAAGCCGCTGTTTGTCTACTACTTCTGCGAGACTGACTTCCCGACCGCGGCGCAAACGGATCTGCGCAACTGGTGATAGCGGACGAGCACCTGCGCCAGGTTGTGGAGCAATACGGCGTGCCGCTCATGGCCGACGAGCGCCTGGCGAGCCTGGTGTTCCGCCTCTTGCATCCGCCCGATGTCGGCAAGCAGTAGACCAAACCACGAACGCGCCCAGGCGTTTTCGGGCTGCAGCTCGCAGGCATGGCGGAGCAGGTCGCCGGCCTCGTTCGCATCGTCGCCCGCCAGATGCAGGGCGCGACCCAGGTTCGCGCAGCCCAGCTCCAGGAGGCCATGGAGACCTGCGCCAAGGCCAGCGCTGCCGCCGATTTTCCGTTGTTCTGGCCGGAGGTCCTTGCCGGAGAGCTGCGGCAGCGACTCGGTTACGCCGACACGGATCGATCCGACCGATCAGGTACGAACCGGCCGGCCCCGGAGCAATAGTCCGCCCGCCAAAGTCGCGCACATCCTGTCTCGTCGGCAGCGTGCCAAGCGTACATTGGCATGGGTGGTCGCCCAACAAAACGAACAAGGGACGGCATGCAAATCCGATCAATCACCCTTTCGAGCTTCCGCTGCTTCGGCCCGGATCCTACCGAGGTCCCGCTCGACCCAGGTCTCACTGCCCTGGTCGGCAGCAACGGCAGCGGCAAGACAGCGCTGCTCATCGCCTTGAGCCGTCTGTTCGGCATCGCCCGCGCGGATCGAACAGTCGTAGCGCAGGACTTCCATGTCCCCATCGCCGAGGCCGAGACGGCGCGCGATTCCGCAAGCCTGTGGATCGAGGCAAGGTTGGAGTTTCCGGAGCTTGCCGCAGATGCAGAGAGCGATGCGGTCCCTCCCGCCTTTAAGCACATGGTCGTCGATGCGCCTGGCGTACCGCCTTACTGCCGGATTAGGCTGGCGGCCAAGTGGGTCAGCGACGGCACCAGCGAGGGTGAGGTGGAGCAGCGTCTATGGTGGATCACTGATAGCGCAGCCGAGCTCCCCGCGGATGCGCTGACGCCGGTCCAACCCCATGAGCGCGGGCTGATCCAGGTTCAATACCTCCCCGCCGCCCGCGGCGCGTCCAGCGAGCTTCAGGTCGCGGTGCGGCAGATGATCGAGCGCCTGAGTCGGACCATCCTGTGGTCCCAAGGTGTCCGCGAGCGACTGGAGTCTGCCAGCGAGCAGGCCGGCCAGGCATTTGCGGACGAACAGGCCATCGGCATCATCCAGGCCCGGCTGACCGCGCATTGGCAGGCGCTGCATGACGCTGGCACCGACGCGACGCCCGAGCTTCACCTGCTCAGCCGGCGCTTCGAGGATATGGTGCGTAAGATCGGCGTCAGCTTCCACCCGAACGAGCAGGGCGGCAGCCGCGAGCTGCACCAATTGAGCGACGGCCAGAAGACCCTGTTCTATCTCGCGGTGGTCACCGCGGTGTTCGAGATCGAGCGCGAGGCAATCGCCGCCGCCAAGAATGTGCAGTCCGGTCTCGCGATCCCCTTCGATACGCAGAAGCTGCGTGCGCCAGCCCTGACGGTCTTTGCGATCGAAGAGCCCGAGAACCATCTGGCCCCCTTCTACCTGTCGCGGATCATCGGCCAACTCCTGACAATTGCGACCGGGCCAAGCGCCCAGGCCGTCGTCAGCAGTCACTCGCCGGCAATCCTGGGCCGGGTGGACCCGCTGGCGGTGCGCTTCTGCCGTTTGGACGGAACGACGCGCTGCGGTACGGTCCGCTCGCTTACTTTGCCCGATGACGACGAGCAAGCGGCGAAGTACGTGCGTGGAGCGATCCAAGCGTACCCAGAGCTGTACTTCGCCCGATTCGCGATTCTCGCCGAGGGGGATTCCGAGCAGGTCGTTCTGCCCCGGCTCGCTCGCTCCTTAGGGCTCGATGTCGATCCGAGCTTCGTTGCCGTCGTGCCACTGGGAGGCAGGCACGTTAACCATTTCTGGCGGCTCCTGGCAGAGTTGGGGATACCTTATGCCACATTGCTGGACCTGGATGTTGGGCGCGGAGGGGGTGACTGGGGGCGTATTCACGATGCGCACAGCCGCCTGATAGCTCTAGGGTACCCACGCGATCAACTCCTCAAGCTCAACGGCAACGAGGTGCTGAACAAGGAAACGTTTGATCGGCTCCCCGAATGCCCGGTCGCTCCTCTGGCAATCATCTTGAGTTGGGTGAGGTGGCTCGAGCAGTGGGGAGTCTATTTCTCGGCTCCGCTTGATCTCGATCTCTCCATGTTGACGGCATTCCACGATGCCTATCGTAAAACCGCCACGGGACAACCGCGCAGCAGCGAAGAGTCCGCTGCCGATGCGATACTTGGCACTGCCGGAAAAGGCCCGGCAGTGTATCGTGACGAATGTCCCGACGAGTACGCGCTTTTTCCTTGGTACCGCTATCTGTTCCTGACCCACAGCAAGCCGGCCACACATCTGCGAGCGCTCGCGGCAATCGATGACGTCGAATTGGCCGATAAGATGCCAGATGTCTACCGGCGTCTGTTGAATCATGTCGATACGACAGTGAGGCGTCAGCAGCGATGACCAAGCAACACGGTCGCATCTCCCCCGGCGACTGGCGCCCGGTTGGCGATGGCATCGGCGACCTTGAGCCAGCCGCCTGGCGCGTTGTGCGATCCACCGGGCATTGTGCTGTCGTAGCAGGTCCCGGTGCCGGCAAAACGGAGCTGCTCGCGCAGCGAGCGGCATATCTGCTGGACACCGGCCTTTGCCCCTCACCTCAACGTATTCTCGCACTCAGCTTCAAAAAGGACGCGGCTCGCAATATCAAAGAACGCATCGACGAACGCTGTAGCGGGGAGCAGGCGCGCCGGTTCGATTCCTATACCTATGCTGCCTTTGCCAAAGGATTGCTTGACCGGTTTCGCTCCGGCCTGCCTGACACTTGGCGCCCGTCGCCGGACTATGAGCCGCTCTATGCGACGGAGCGCATTTACCAGGACTTTCTCGATACATTGGCACGGAGCCTCCCGGACACCCAGAGACATCATATCTTTGCGATTCCCGCAGGGGGATTTGAGCGCGACCACGTAGTGTCAGCACCTCTGCCGGATGGCCTTTGGGACCATCGAGCTCAGGCTGGACGCTGGGCTGCTGGCGAGTGGTGGCGACAGCAGCTCCAGAGCTCGCCAAGTCGACTTACATTTCCGATGATCGGTCGCCTGGCCGAGATGCTGCTGCGCACGAATCTAGGGGTTGCAAAGGCGCTGCGCGCGACTTACAGGTATATCTTCTTGGACGAGTTTCAGGATACGACGCGCGACCAATTCGATCTGGTCTCCACAGCCTTTGTCGAGAGCAGAGCAATCCTGACCGCCGTTGGCGATCCCAAGCAGCGCATCATGGGTTGGGCAATGGCATTGGACAACGCCTTCGCCGAGCTCGACGGCGCGTTTCGGCCAACCAGAGAATCCCTTGTCTGGAACTGGCGATCCTCGCCGCAGCTGGTCGCGGTGCAGAATCGCCTGGCCCTTGCCTTGGACGCCGAAGCGGTGACGATGGAGTCGCGGGCCGCCCCGGATGAGATCGGCGAGGTCTGTGTCGTGTGCGAGTATCCGACGACTCAGGCTGAGGCCCAATGGCTCGCGCTGGAGATTGCCACAAGTATCAAAGAGCACGGCCGCGGTCCCCGCGAGCATGTGCTGCTGGTCCGGCAACGGGCTGACAACTATATGGCCCAACTGGCGCCCTGGTTCGAATTGCAAGGTATCGAGCTGCGCAACGAGTCCAAGGTGGTTGTTAGCAATCTGCTACTGCAGGATCTCCTCGCGGAGCCCGCAAATCGGCTTTTGCTGGACTTGCTGCGTCTGGGAGCGCGTCAACGAGGCGGCCGATACTGGACACGTTGCCTCGATAACCTTGTGGCTGTTCGCGGAGTGTACAGTGAGGATGAGCGCGGAAACGCCGCTGTAGCCGAAGAGCTTCACGCTTTGCATAAGCGTCTCCGATACGCAATAGCTTCCGTCCCCAGCCTCCAGGCAGAAGTTGCCGCCGTGGTCAATACCTTGGTCGGATTCCTGGGGTTAGACGCTATGCGCGCCGCGAATCCCGAATATCGCCAGGGAGACTGGCTGAACACGGTTCTCGATGGCTTCGTGATCCATCTCACAGGGTGTTGCCGTGGGAGAACAAGCTGGGACAAAGTGCTGGATGCCCACGAAGGCATCGATTGCGTTCCGCTGATGACAGTTCACAAGTCCAAAGGGCTGGAGTTCCATACCGTGGCCTTCGTGGGGCTCGACGATTCGGCATGGTGGAGCCACAATCGGGATCCAGAGGAGTCGCTGTCGACCTTTTTCGTATCCTTTTCGCGTGCGGCCCAGCGCGCCATTTATACATATTGCCCGCAAAGAGGGAGACGAAGCGTCATTCAGGGCATCTACGACCTGTTCGACGCTGCTGGGGTGCCTCGGCGACAGTGCTAAATGGATCCGGCCGACTGGAAGCCAGCCTCGGGCTTGGTAGCAACACCTGCGCTTCCGCGGCGAACTCCTGGGCGTCCACGCGCCTTTCGCGCAGAATAGCAGCTCGGAGCATTGGACCATCCTGCAACAGCTACGCTATGTCGCCGCCTAGAGCGTCTAGCGCTCCGAAGGCTAGTACCGCAGGATACAAATCCTAAAGCGGTTTGCGAGGAATGCACTATAGTATAGCGGTTTCACTCAACCGTACAGATGCTTGCGATGCCCCTGCTGAGTGCCGCCCCTATACCCGTAACTGATCGAGAGCGCCAGCACCTGGAGGCGCTTGAACGACAATCGACCTGCCCGCAGCAGTTAGCCGTGCGCACATCAGGTGGGGTCACACATCACATCAGGCGGGGTCGCCTAGATGATCCTCAGGTCTCGCATCCTAGCATTCCGATGAAGGCAAGATGGACATTTGGCCCTTTCGCCTTTCCGGCTCTTTTCCCACGCCCGGTCCCGATGATCGGCAGCGACCCCCGAGGGTAGCGGCGATAGCGGCAGTCGCGGCGGTGTTGCTGACCACAACGAACAAGCCCAGCAGCAGCCACGGAAACCGCAGATGTTAGCCTTGAACTTCTACACTGTTGGCAATTTGGCCCTCGTAAGAATAGAAGGATGTGGTGCCATTTTCATCGACAATCCAAACCTCAATCGCTCCCTTAGCCAGGTAGAGCTGAATTTTTTCTTCGATCTCGCCCGTTGAGTTAGACGGGGAGGTTATCTCAACACAGATTTCAGGGGCCTTATTATAAGGGGTATTGTATCCATATTTCTCGATAAACGCATCCGAAGCCCAGGCGACGTCGGCAACCTTCACTCCATCGCTGGTTTGAATCGAGCAATTCATAATAATCTTTCCGCCGGGTTTATGCGTGTCGATATGAGCCCCAATCTCATACTGGAGACGCCCATGATTGTTGCTCGCTGGACTCATGAGGATCTTGCCCCACTTGTTGAGCTCGATCTTGAACGGCAGGTTCTTCAAAAGGGGATTGTCGATGACTTTCGCCCACTCCATGACTGGTGACCTCTTTTGATCGATGGGTTTCGACTAAGCACCCCTCCCGGCAGACGATCTCCAGGCACTAAGCCAGCGTAGCGGCGATGGCGACAGTCGCGGCGGCCACGACGAACAGGCCCAGCAGCAGCGGCCACAGGAACCGCAAGTACTTGTCGTAGCCCACCCCTGCGATGGCCAGTCCGCCCACGACGACCACATTGGTCGGAGACGCCAGCAGGGCCAGGCCGTGGCCCGAGATCCAAGCGCTGATGGCGATGGGCCGGCTGACGTTGGCGAAGTCGGCGAGCGGCGAGAGCAGCGGCATCGCCAGTGCGGCATGGCCGGAGCTCGACGGGATCACGAATGCCAGCGGGACGTTCACCGCCATCGCCGCAACGGCGAAGGTCCCCGCCGAGGCGCCGGCGATGACCTGCTCCATCGCGTGAAGGATGGTGTCGAGGGTCTGGGTGTTGGTCATGATCGCCGAGACGCCGCCGGCCAGCAGCATGACCATGGCGGGCCCCATCATGTCCGAGGCACCGGCGGCAATGAGCCGCACGATCTCCTTCTCGTTCATCCTCGCCACCAGGCCGACGAGGACCGACGCGATCAGGAACAGCATGGCCAGCTGCGGGAACCACCAGTTCAGCTCGAACCAGTAGGGCACCTCTGCGGCGATCTCGTGCGTGACATAGTAGTCGGCCGGCCCGGTCGTTCCGCTGAAGATGCCGGACCAGGGGATGACGGAGAAGATCATGAGTCCGAAGGCGAAGGCGGTGATCGCAAGGACCCATTTCTGGGTTCCCGTGAGGGTCCGAGGGGTGTCCTCGACCGCCTGATCGGTGGCCGCTTCGTCCTCGGGAATGGCCTGGTCGAAGCCGACCAGGGAGGCGCTCGGATCCGCGCGTACCCGGGCGGCGTAGCGCAGCACCCATCCCATGGCCATCGCCGTCAGCAGCACCCACAGGATCAGGCGCAGCACGATGCCGTCGCCGATGCCGACACCGGCCTCGCCAGCGGCGACGCCGATGGAAAACGGGTTCACGGTGGACCCCATGACACCGATGGTCGCGCCGACGATGAGCATCGCCGCGGTGGTCAGCCGGTCGTAGCCGAGCGCGCCCATCAGGGGCAGGAAAAGCGCATAGAAGCCGAGTGTCTCCACCGAAAAGCCCATCGTGGAGCCGAGCAACGAAAACAGCAGCATGACGGCCGCGATCAGCAGCCATCCGCGGCTGCGCAGCCGATTGGCCAGGGCCGCAACGGCGACCTCGAGGCTGCGGGTCGCGAAGCTGATGGAGATGAAGGCACCGATGGACATGATGAAGACGATGACGCCGATCTGGCCGAACAGGCGCCCGACCGTCTGGGTATCGACGAATCCGCGCACGGGGCTCAGCAGGCCATAGATGCCGTTGACCGGCGCGAGGATGAGCTGCTCGACCCGCTCGCCGAATGTGAGCGGCGATTCGATCCGCTGGTAGCTGCCCGGGATGGGGGAGCCGTCGGCGTCGGTGGCGTACTTGCCCGATGGGATGAACAGGGCCGCCACCCAGACCAGGACGCTGACGATGGCCAGCGTCGTCACGGCGCTGGGGAACTCGAGCCTGCGTCTGCGCGACTGGGATTGTGCGCTGTCGCGCGCGGTCTGATCGGACATGATCCCTCCGGGGGCTAAACCGCGCCCGGCGCGGTATGCGATGTTATTGGATTGGATCGACCTTGGCAGCATCGACGACTGTCGGAGCGTGCGCGCTTTAAGAGATTAAAAAATATAAAAAACCTAAACCGCGTCCCCGCCAAGTGCTGTGGATGCGCCAAACGTTGAGCTCACTCGAAACTCAGTATCTCGCTCTGGACGCGGTTTAGAACGACTTCCGAACCATCAGCCACAGCTCGGTGGAGCTGTAGTTCCCCCAGAGTGTATTGCTTTCGTCCCGGAGCCAGAGCACCTCCGGGCGTACGGACCAGCCGGGGGCGAAGGCGTAGGTCAGACCGCCGCCCAGCTCGTAGATGTCGTCGCTGCGGGTATAGGAGCCGACGGGAAGATCCTCTTCGTCGAGCTGGAAGCGCTCGTCGGCATAGTCGTTGCGCTCCCAGAGCCCGAACAGGAAGGCCCCGAGCGCGTCGTTGAAGTCCATGCTCCAGTTGAATTCCGCGCCGTAGAAGGCGTTGTCCCCGTCGGGCCGGCCATGGGTGGACCATTCCTGTCCGCCATTCAGGCGCAGCGTCAGGGAGGCCCGTCCGTCCAGGAGCGCGCGGGTCCAGCTCAGCCACAGCTGTCCGATGTCGCGGCTGCGCTCCTTGAGGTCCGATGGGTACTGGCGGGTGCGCAGCTCGGCCTCCAGGGCGATGCGATTCTCCGGGTTCGGATCGAAGGCGCGATTGACGAAGATGCCGTAGTCCTGGCGGTAGCCCGGATCGCCCCGATAGCTGGCCCGGCCGCGCACCCCGATGGATTGGCTGCCGCTCGGCAGGGACTGGGTGAGCACGGCGCGCCAGCGCAGATCCGAGTCGTCCCGCCGATCGGGGTCGTCGTAATACCTGAACCGATAGTCGAGGCTTCCGTCGAGCGACAGGTCCCGGCCCGGCAGATAGCTCAGGCCACCGCCGACACGCGCCTTCCAGAACCAGTCCCGTGCGGGCTCGTTGCCGGCCGCGCGGGTGGAGCTGGTGCGGTTCTCCCGGTAATAGCCGCCCCCGGTCTCCGCATAGCCGAAGGCGGAGAGCCGTTTGCCGGCGGCATAGTCCCGGGCCGCGCGGGCATAGATCTCCGCCTGCTCGTGCAGGTCCGGGGGCAGGTTATCGAAGGTTAAGACCTGCTCGAACTCGAGCACGGCGGTCGCATAGTCGCCCTTGGCCAGATAGGCCAGACCGCGCTCGAAGTGTGTGGCGACCGGGTCTGCGGCGGATGCCGTCGGGCTATTCGGCAGCCCGGCGGCCAGGGCCGCCTGCCCAAGGATTAGCGCAGCACCGAGCGTCCAAGCCAAGACATTGGAAGCGAAACCCGTCCGCAAATGAGCGCAACGCGGCGAGATCCGCCCATTCGCATTCATTTGCGGACCCCGAGCCGGCCTTAGAAATCGATAGGATCGCGAATGAGCGGGCAGGTCATGCAGTGCCCGCCGCCGCGTCCGCGGCCCAGCTCCGCACCGACGATGGTGACGACCTCCACACCGGCCTTGCGCAGCTCCGTGTTCGTCCAGGTATTGCGATCGTAGGCGACCACGACGCCGGGGGAGAGTGCGACCAGGTTGTTGCCGCTATCCCATTGCCCGCGCTCTGCGGCGTAGTGGTCTCCGCCGGTCTCGATGACCCGGAGCTTCTTCAGATTCAGTGCCTCGGCCACCACGTCGACGAATGGCTTCTTCTCCATGGTCGCCTCGATCCCGGATGGCCGGTCGCTGGGCCGGATGGAGATGGCGTGCACCCGATCCATGATGGGCGGATAGAGGGTGACCAGATCCCGGTCGGCGAAGGTGAAGACCGTATCCAGGTGCATGGCGGCACGGAGCTTCGGCATGGCGGCGACGATGACCCGTTCGCAGGCCCCCTGGGCGAAAAGCGCCGCGGCGGCCTGGGAGATGCCCTGGCGGGAGGTGCGCTCGCTCATGCCGATGAGCACGACGCCGTTGCCGACCGGCATCACATCGCCGCCCTCCATTGTGGCGAGCCCGAAATTCTCGTCCGGGTTGCCCCACCAGACCTTGATCCCGGCATTGGCGAAGCTCGGATGGAACCTGTAGATGGAGGCGGTGAGCAGTGTCTCTTCCCGCCGCACCGGCCAGTACAGCGGATTGAGCGTGACCCCGCCATAGATCCAGCAGGTCGTGTCCCGGGTATAGAGGGTGTTGGGCAGGGGAGGGAGCAGGTACTCGGTGACCCCATGGGCCTCGCGGACCAGGGACAGATAATCGGAGGTCGCAAACTGGTCCGGTATGTCGACGACCGAGAGCCCGCCGATCAGGTATTCGGCCAGGACCCTGGGTTGCAGGCTCTCCAGGTAGGCGCGGGTGTCTTCGATCAGACCAAGACCGACGTTGTTGGGTGTGACCTTGCGGTCCAGGATCCAGGAACGGGCCTCGGGGATGGCCAGGGTCTCGGCCAGGAGATTGTGCATCTCCACGACCTCGACACCGCGGTCGCGCATCTTGGTCATGAAGTCGAAGTGGTCCCGCTTGGCCATCTCGACCCAGAGGACATCGTCGAACAGCAGGTCGTCGTTGTTGCTCGGCGTCAGGCGGGTGTGCCCCAGCCCGGGGGCGCAGACCATGACCTTACGGAGGGTTCCGACCTCGGAATGGACGCCGTAGACCGACGCGTTGCCAGCAGTGGTGGGGCTCATGGGTTTGGTCCTCCGCGTTTAGATAACGATCAGGCCGGTGACGAGGCCGTAGATCCCGACGGCGGCGCCAAGGAGTACCGCAACGAACAGGGCCATCTCGGCTGTCGTGAAGATCCGCCGGCCCTGCTCGCGGCGGGCGAAGACGAAGAGCAGGGTCCCGGGGGCGAAGATGATGCAGGAGAGCAGCACGAACTTGAGCCCGCCCGCGACGAGCATGAAGATGGCGTAGAGGGTGGCCAGGGTGCTCCAGAGCAGGTCCCGACCCCGATCTCTCGACTCGGGTCCATAGGTCTCGCGGGTGATCGCGAGCTTCATTGCAAAGGCCGCGACCAGCACATAGGGGATCAGGGTCTTGGCGCTGGTCATGTCGAGCGCCAGATTGAATGCCTCCTGGGCGAAGAGGGTCAGGATCAGGAAGACCTGCACCATGCTGTTGGTGAGCCAAAGGGCGGCGGAAGGGACCTGACTCGCGTTCTCCCCGCTCAGCCATTTGGGTACCAGCTCGCTCTTGGACGCCGAGTAGAGCACCTCCGCGGCGAGCAGGGACCAGGCGAGATAGGCCCCGAGCACCGACACGATGAGACCGACGCTGACGAAGATCAGGCCCCAGTCCCCGACCACGGCCCCCAGCACGCCCGCCATCGAGGGCTGACGCAGCCCCGCCAGCTCAGGCCGCGCCAGTACGCCATAGGGCAGCAGGGTGACCAGCACCAGCAGGCACAGCACGCCGATAAAGCCCATGACCGTGGCCCAGCCCACGTCCTCGCGCTTCTTGGCATAGCGGGAGTAGACGCTTGCACCCTCGATACCGATGAAGACGAAGACCGTCACCAGCATGGTGCTGCGAATCTGATTGAAGATCTCCGCCCCGCTGTATGCCCCACCGCCCCAGAAGCTGCCCTGGAACAGGTCGTACTTGAAGGCAAAGGCGAGGATGGCGATGAAGAGCACGATCGGCACGATCTTGGCGACGGTGACGATCTTGTTGATGAATGCGGCCTCTTTGATGCCGCGCAGCACCGTGAAGTGCACTGCCCACAGGACCACGGACGACGAGATCACGGCGATTGCGGTGTCCCCATGGCCGAAGACCGGAAAAAAGGCCCCGAGTGTGGATGTGATCAGGATGAAATAGGTGGTGTTGCCGAGACAGGTGCCGATCCAGAATCCGAAGGCCGCCGCAAAACCCAGGTAATTGCCGAACCCGGCCTTGGGATAGGCATAGATGCCGGCGTCCAGCTCTGGCTTGCGCACGGCAAGGGACTGAAACACGAAGGCCAGCATCAGCATGCCGCCGCCGGCGATGAGCCAGGAGACGATGGCGCCGAACGGACCTGTTGCCGTGCCGAAACGCGCGGGGAGCGAGAAGATGCCGGCCCCCACCATGGAGCCGACGACCATGGCCGTGAGTGTCAGGCGCGAGAATTTTTGCTCGGATGCCATGCCGATTGTCCTCTGTGCCGGGAGTTGTTGGCCGCGGCGAACGGAGCGCCGCGGTCAGGGACCGATCCTTAAGCTGCGCCTAGGATGTCTGGTCTGGCGATAGCTGTCCGCCGGGGACTGCTGTTAGCCGGCCTGAGCCTTTCAACGTGCAATCAGGCGGCTGGAGCCGG